>CAVRPV010000020.1:0-107412 GCA_963723235.1 uncultured delta proteobacterium | reverse complement strand
AGCGCGACCTCGGGCCTCACGGGCGTTGATTTCGTGCAGGGAGATCTTGGCTTGTTGCCGAGTCTTGAGAAGGCCATGGAAGGCGCGCAGTTTGTTATCAGCGCCATCGGCTCGAAGAAGCCCTTCAGCAAACAGGAGAACGATAAGGTTGATAACATGGGAAACCAGAACCTGGCCCGGGCCGCGAAGGCAAGGGGCCTGAAGCAGATCGTGGTGATTTCATCCATCGGGGCCGGCAACAGCCGCGCTGCCGTGTCTTTGATGTATCGATTACCCATGGCTTCCGTGCTGAAAGCCAAGGGCAGAAGCGAGGATTTCATTCGTACCTGCGGCATTGATTATACGATCATCAGGCCCGGCGGGTATACCGAGGAGGATATTTCTGATGAGGTTGCTTTCGGCGAGGGCGGCAAAATCACGGGCCGCGTAAAGCGCGCCCAGATCGCCCGCGTATGCGTTGACGCCCTTGAAAACCCAGCTATGAAGAACCGCACCTTCGAGGTCGTCGCCCGTGCGGCGGTGAAAGAGGGCAGGGAGCAGTTTCTTATCACGCTGTAAGGCATGTTGCAGGGTTTGCAGGCACAGGGGATGTACTAAATAAACGGTGGGCGCAGCCCATCCTGCACAAAGGAGAATAGACATACAATGGCAGAAAAATACGATTTTCCTCCCTACGGTGAAGTAGTCGGCAAGGCCCTTGAAAAGTTCGGGGGTACTAAGATGGAAACCTATAAGGGCAAGGACATCCGGCCCCTGTGGGACCTGAAAGGCGGAGCGATCCTGTGGAGCTACAAGTACCTGTACGCTGCCCCCAAGCTTGAAAAGATCGCCATCACCGTGCAGTCCTTTAAGGATATGCTCATGTGCTACACGACCATCATCTGGCCCGACGATCACCATGCGCTGCCTGTGTTTTCTTCGTTCTGGGCCGAAAGCCAGAAGGGCAGCTTTTTAATTCTTGATTTTTACCCCACGGCCGATCTTATCTGCGATATACCCTACATGGAAAAGTACTACGGGCCGCTGGAAGACATCTATGCCGCGGGCAAGGCGCACTATCCCACGTCAAGCCGCGACCCCGACTGGTTCCGCGCCATGGTGTCGCCCTATTACATCAATGCCGATTTTCACCCCAGTACCAAAGAGCAGCAGGACCGCCTGATGAAGCTGATGCTCGACTATCTGAACGTCTATCACGAACTGTGGCAAAAAGACGAGCCGAGAGACGATGCCTACATGCAGCCGCTGATCAACCGGCGGCAGGCAATGCGCACAAACATGCTTGAAAAAGATCCCGGCGGCATCATGGTCGAGCATGCTTTCGGCAAAGAGATTGCCGATCTTGGGCTTGAAGCGCTGTTTTAGAGATGTTGCCGGACAGATACCTGTTTGCAGCGTTCAAGCCGTATGCTATAGGATGCAGCATACGGCTTTTTGAACATACAGGCAAAAGCATGAGGGCACTTTACGCTGAAAGGATTGGGGTATGCTGACAAAAGAGGCGATCAGGGAAAAACTGGCTGACCTGGAAAACCGGTACTGCAGTTTTATGATGGAGCATTTTGGCTGCTGGGAGCAGTGGGCCGATCAGTCGGCCGTCTGCTTGCAGGCAAAGACGTGGCCGAGGACGAAGTTCCCGAGCCGTTCAGGTTTGAATACCGGATGACAAAGGTCGTGCTTGAAATGGATGCTACCGGCGCATGGGACTGGAAAAACCCGAAGCTGAGAAAGGTGTTTGAAGAAGCTGCGGGCAACCCCCTCTACCGGCTCATGGCCGAAACAATAACCGAAAGCGCCATCCGCCTGTGCGCTGAGGCGGGCGTTAAAACCCTGATCGAAATCGGCGCGGGCAAAGGGCACCTTACCGGCGTCATGGCCGAAAAACTTGCTGAGCATGACAGCTCCATCAGGCTTATCGTCACGGACACCGACCCCGCGATTCTGCAAAATATTGAAAAAATTACAGGCACGCACCCGCGCCTCAACCTTGACACCCTGCAGTGGGACATCAACCAGCCCCCGCCGCAGGCCCTTGTTGAAAAAATCGAGGGGCCCTGCCTTGTCTACGAGCGGGCATCGATCATGTACACCACCATCCCGGCCATTGAAAACATCGCCCGCGTTGCCGACATTGTCGTTTTCGGCGACATGTTCAACTACACCGGAGCACTGTATGCCTATGATGAAATTTTCAAAAAGCTCGGGGCGCTTCCCGCTTTTCTACAGCGAGGTGAAGCCGGTTCTGGAGAAGTGCTTCCGCGAACATTTTTTTCTGGATGCCCGCGCGCAGCAGGCAATCGGCCTTCCCAACACCAGCATTTTAATCGCTTATAAATGATCTGACCGGATAACGGGGCAGGGGAGGGCTTTCAATCTTTCACATGCAGGGCCAGCCACAGGGCATCCTGCGAGCATGATGCGACCCGGTGCCGGGCGTGGGCCGGAATCAGAAGGTAATCACCAGCCTTCAGGTTGAGGCTTTCATGCTCAAACTCAAGCATGGCCTGACCGCGCACGAGCAGCACCCATTCATCACCCTCCTGGTCATACCAGAATCCGGATCACTTCCCCGGCCGTTTGATACGATCTGTTCGAGTTTGAAACCTGTGCGCTCAAGAAGCGCCATGATCAACTCATCCTGTCCGCTGCCTTTAACCGGCTCAAATATATTTCCTGTTTTCATGACAGCCTTCCGCGAGTATTATTTGGCAAACAGACTACATTTTATTCTCTGACTCTTACCAGTATTTTTCTTTTGAGGTTTTAAACCCCGTTGAAGCTCAGCAGCCTTTCCGGTGCGCACGGCACACCCTACAGCTGGGCAGGCGCAGGCCTGCCCCTACAAATTTCTTGTCATTCTGATTCGCGCCCATGCACCTGTTTCGGCTGCGCTACGATGGGGTTGAAATTTAAAACCTCAATCTGAAAGAAGTAGGGTGCGCCGTGCGCACCATAATTATTTTGATTTTGACCGAGTAAAGAGCATAGTGGTCAATCAAGATTAACTCAAAGTACATACCTGCTTATCAAGATTCAAAGATTCAAGCTCTTAAAGTCTACCGTCCTTTTAAGAAACCCTCAAGTTTTTCATGCCCTTCAAACACTGCTGCTGTGTGACCGTTTGCAATAACGCTGAAGGGCACATCCAGCAGCTTCTCAAGCGATTGTATGGCCTGTTCGGGATCGGAGCATGTGAATGAGGTGGGCGCCATGACGCTGTCGCCCTTGCCCATGAGTGCATCTCCCGAGAACAGCACATCGCCCAGTAGATAGGCTACGCTGCCCGGCGAGTGGCCCGGCAGTTCGATAATCCAAAACGTTACGCCGTCAATCGTAATTGTGTCAGCATCGGGCAGCGGCTTTAATTGAACGGGCGGTTTTTTCTGCGCGGAGATTTTGCCGAAAATCGCGCCGATAATACCTGAGCGTTTTACCTCGCCCCTGATCAGGGGAATGTCGTCGCAATGAGCGAACACGGGCGCTTCAGGAAAGGCGGCCGTGCCGCCGAAATGGTCACCGTGGCCGTGGGTGATGAGAATGCCCCTGACCGATTCGGGGCCCAGTCCCCGGCGCTTAAGGGCTGCCAGTATGTCGGCTGCGGTTTCGTTGAGCCCTGCGTCGATCAGCACAACCCCCGTGTTCGAAGGCACGATCCAGGCGTATGAAAAGCGGCAGAGCACACCCTGAATGCCGCCGGGCAGGTCAACCAGAGGCGGCCCCTTCTTCGGCATTTTCCGAAACATGTTTGCAGCCCCCAGGGCCAGCAGCATCACGATAACACCAGCAATTATCAGTACTGTTTTCATACCCACCCCTTTCATCAATGACTTCACCCAACGCTTACCGCAAAAGATCATTCAAGGCAAACGGTATCTTAATCATATGCCGTGATACGGGTTCTAATTGACAGGGCAATGGGATCAAGGTATAGGTTGTGGACGCAGTAACGCATCACAGTAACGTGTCTCGGATTAATCCAACAGGGGATGAGCTGATGGCCAAAAAAGTGATCATTGTAGGCGGCGGAACCGGCGGCCTGACCGCTGCAATGCTGCTTGCCCATAAGGGGGTGGACGTCACCGTATTTGAAAAACAGCACGAGCTCGGCGGAAGAAGCGGGGCACTCAGGATGGGCGACTATACGTTTGACCTGGGCTGCACCATGCTGATGCTCAAATTTGTGCTTGATGAAATGTTCGAGCTCGTCGGAGAAAGAACCGAAGACCATTTGGTCTGCGAACGGCTCAACCCGCTCTACCAATTGTGCTTCGGCGATCTATCGCTTAACATGTTTTCAGAGCCCGAAGCAATGAGAGCAGAGCTTGAAAAGCACTTTCCCGGCAGCGCACAGGGCTATGACCTGTTCATGCACAAGGAAAAAAAGCGTTTCCAAAAGCTGTTTCCGGGCCTGCAGCGCGATTACTCTAAACTTCGCAGCCTGCTGAGCCGGGAGCTTATGGCAGCCCTGCCATATCTCGCAATCGGACAATCCATGTACGGTGTTATCAGCAAATACTTCTCACAAGAGACCCTGAAAATTGCCATGACCTTCCAGTCGCAGTACCTTGGCATGTCGCCCTGGAACTGCCCCGGCGGATTTGCGATCATACCGTTTCTTGAGCACTATTACGGCATCTACCATGTTCAGGGGGGCATTAACCGCATACCCGCCGCAATGAGCGCAATCATAGAAAAAAAAGGCGGTCGCATTCATATCGGCACATCCGTTCGCCAACTGCTTATCAAAAACAAAAAAGCAATCGGGGTGGTGCTGGAGGACGGAAGCGCGCATCATGCCGATGCGGTCATTGTCAATGCGGATGTCGCCTACAGCCTGTCGCAGTTGATGAACAACGAGCACCGCACCCGCTATACCCCCGACAAGCTTAAAAATCTGCGCTACTCGTGTTCAACGTTTATGATCTATCTCGGCCTGGACACAGTCTGGCAGACACCCGCGCATCACATGTTTCTCTTTGCCCGCGATGTCAAAAAAAATATGGCTGATATCTTTTCCCACTATCAGCTGCCGGACGACATATCCATCTATATTGCCAATCCCGCTGTCAACGATTCTTCCATGGCGCCCCCGGGCGGGTCGGCACTGTACATCCTCGTTCCGGTTCCCAATACCCGCGCAGACATTGACTGGAATCAGCATAAACAGGCCTTCAGGGACAAGGTTCTCGGCCTGCTCGAGCAGCGCGCAGAGTTCAAGGACCTGCGCACACACATACGATGCGAAACAATCATTACGCCTCAAAACTGGGAGCGCGATTTTAATATTTTCTACGGTGCGCCGTTCAGCCTTGCGCACAGCATCGACCAGATGCTGTGCTTCAGGCCCCGAAACAAATTTGATGAAATCGAGAGCTGCTTTCTGGTCGGCGGAGGCACCAGTCCGGGCAGCGGACTGCCGACCATCTATGAGTCCGCCAGAATCTCGACAAACAGCATGTTAAAACAATTCAACATGACTCCGTACCCGGTCCGCCCCCTGCAACGCTAGAGTATTTATTTCAATCATGTAGCCGGGTTGTCATTTCGAATCCGCCGGAGGCGAGATGAGAAATCTTTTAAGATCTATCCCTTAGGTCGAGATGACAGTCAATAAAGCGGGACGCCCTTACATAAGCAAACAACTTTTATTTCCAACAGGGTCAGAGTGTCTGCCTCCATTTTTTTCAAGCAGAATAACAAATGAGCAGTTTTTTTGAGAAGTATATTGTTGAATTAATTCTTTTTGCCGGCTGCGCACTGGCATATCCCCTCGCACGGCTTATAGTGAGCTATGGCAGTTATGATGATGAAAATAAGCGTTGCGATGACATACAAACCATTCAGCTTATTTTTATAAGTATGTTCGGCAGCCTGATCGCGTTCTCGCTGCTTGTTTCATAAATACAAAAAAAGACTGTGGCTCGTTGGGTTCGGACTACGTTCGGTAGTATCAAAACCCGCGCTGTAAAAGCCTGCCTGTTTTCGCCCTTGTTTCTGCCGAACACTTTGTGCAATTTATTTTGTTGCCTGCCTTAAAACGTATTTTAAAGACAAGCCCCGAATTCGGGGCAGCTACGCAAAGAGTTGTGGAAGTTTACCTGCTGGATAACGACTATCCTTGGTAATGGCACCATAAAGATTGTTGACGTGGGGGTGTAGCCGATTTTAAACCCATCGAATTCGATGGGTTTAAAAAAACAGGCGGGACTGAACAGTTATATTCTTACGGCAAAGCCGTGGGTTGAGAAAACCAATGCAATTGGTCTTATCTCTAAGTCTTGCAGGGATGGCACAGGCAGAACGTTTGATCAAACTGAACCAAATCGCCATTAAGCAAATGCGTCTGTTGACTAAGGATGTACTCATAAAAAAAATAGAATCGGGAAGCACATGATCGCCGATCAGTTCCCGAAGGGCGGGATTTTTAGTCCGGACTATAATCTAAAAATTCAGCATACGTGATTCTGATGGACTGTACGGGCTCGGACCTTGCCCACCGTGGGTAAGCTTTCGGTTCACATTAAATTTCCTAAAAGAAAAAGCAGGAGTCTTTTTTTAGACTCCTGCTTTCGCTATTTCTTGGTGCCTGTAATGAGGAAGGTCATGTTACTTTGATGTACCACCTTCTTTCTTTTTTTTGCCTTGGCTTACTTTGCTTTTGTTATGGTTTTACTCCTCTGGCTGAAGCGTACGTAATATTTTTTCCGGATCAAAACACTGCATAGTGAGTCTAAAGATAATGTCCTGGTAGAGAGATTCTTCCATGGTCGATGTGCGATTGAGGATGAATAATGAGGTCCTCTTGGAGTTGGTCACTATCGCGTAGGAATAGTCTTCAGCCAGCTCGATGATCCAGTACTCGGATTCTTGGGTAATACCGGGGGGGAAACTTACCGCAAGTTTTGCATTGGTTTTCTCGTCCACTACCCGGGCAACCCCTGTTATCATAGCCGGGGTGCCGTCTAAGTCACCAATAATTCCCTTATTTACTACTTTGACCGTACCATCTGGATTAATCGTGTATTCAGCCGTTACCCCTGCAGGATCTCCAATAAAAGGGTTAATATAGGATGCAATTTGGTACCATAAGCCGGTATATCGCAGAACATCCACATACTTCACTGTCTTTACTGGCGTGAACTGTCGCGCACACTGTCTAATAGAACGTCTTTCTCTACCATCTATCAAGCCCTCTTCCTTCCACGTCTTAGTAAGTTTTGAAACACACCTCCTAAAAGCGTTACGCTTTTCTGAACTATATGCACATTCATTAATCAAATCACTCATCGTTACAGTCATTTCTGTTCCCATGGAGGGAATTTCCATGTCAATCACTCCCGTATCGCAATTACAAATCTGTAATGTCTCTTCACAAGCTGCATGACGGGGATAGAGAACAGCGATGGTGATACATAAACTGATGCAAAACAGTACAGCCACTAACTTTTTCATAGCACTATCTCCTTTCATGTTAAATTACTATGGTTGGTGTCAAGATAGTTTTGATAAATAGTGAAAAAATTTGTACTCAATCATAATCTTTAAAGGTACCCTTATATTGAGTATATAGCTTATATTTTTTAGATTTCACCAGGTTTTTTTACTTTGTGCGGAGGGGCAATCATGGGTGAAGCCGCGCTACCTGCAGGTTCAGATCACTATCGGCCGCACAATCCGCAAACATTTCATTAGTATCAGTGCAGTAAGACAATTTAGAAACACTTGTTGAACGGGGTCGGACTATGCCCGGCGGTGTTATGATGATGCATTCATTGCCGCATGGCACGTTTTTAGTGGCTGGAATCCCCTTTTCAGTATCAAAAACCGCGCTGTGACAACCATGCCTTGTGCCTGCCTGCTTTCGCCCTTGTTTCTGCCGAACACTTTGTGCTATTGCTTCTTAAACGTGCAAGCTAACGCTTTTAATAAATCAATTGCTGCAGGCGGGGCGGATCATATATAGAGTATCGGGGACGGTTATTTAAAAGCAAGATCCGTCTCCAATACTGCGCATTTTCAAGTGAAAGATTGTAAAAAAATGAAAATTTGTTTTTTTACAGGTGAGTTCTATAATCCGAAAACCGGTGGAGAAGTCTATAACAAAGCACTTATTGAAGCTGCTGAAATATCCGGCTGGGATGTAAAAATTTTTGAACTCTACCATTCTCGGGAAAAGACCGCGCATGTTTTTGATGCCAACCTGTTTGTTCTCAAACAGATAATGCAACTCACATCAGATACGGTCCTTATGTTTGATTTTGGGCATCTGCCAAGTTTTACATTAGGTATTCTGTTCAGTCGATTGTTTAAAAAGAACAAGATAATTGGAGTGCTTCATCATTATGCATATCATGATGCGCGCCGTGTCAGGGCGAGAATCCTTCATTGTGCTGCTGCATATCTGCTTTCATCGAAAATTGATGTGTTATTTACCAACAGTAAATTCAGTATTGATTCTTTTAAAGGGCATACTGCGAAAAAAATCCCGATGTATCGTGTTGCGCCATTTGTTGCCGGGAAAGCGCAGTCTCAATTTAATGAAAATCGTTTTTCAGGTTCTGTTGCAAAATTTCTTTATGTTGGCACATTACAGAGACGTAAGAATCTTCATACGGTACTTCGTGCATTAGCAAAACTGAACAGTGATTTTGTATTTGATATCGTGGGTGCATGGGATAATGAACAGTACAAACAGGAAGTACTGGAACTTATTGAATCGTTGGGATTAGCGAACAAAGTGAGATTTCACGGCCGTCTGGAAGGGCAGGCGCTTTCCAACATGTTCGAACAAGCCACAATCTTTATTATGGTATCACAATTGGAAGGTTACGGTATGGTGTATGCCGAAGCGATGAAGCATGGTCTACCAATTATTGCTTCAGACCGTGGCGCTATTCCTGAAGTGGTAACCGTAGATGCGAACGGTTTTCTTTGCAATCCAGATGATGAACAATCAATCTATACTGCGATTACTCGGCTTCTGTCCAATGAAGAGCGATTAAAAACCATGAGTAGAACAAACTATGAAAAATACAAAACTTTTACTGACCGGGAAAGCTTTGTAAAGCAATATAGGATTACTTTTAGCGCTGTAAGGGGCACAAGCGGGCGTGCGCCGGTATAACACCAGGCACGGATTCACACCATACGCTTGCTGAGGGGGCAGGCAAAAAATGTTTCTTTCCACGCTCATGTATGTGGTATGAGGTCGGCATATATCGGCTGCTTGCAGGATATGAAAATACAATACCTTAAGCGGCCCTGCAGGCACTGCTCCAAAATTGAGCAATGTGCTCAATACCCTCTATTTATGCTCACGGCATGCGATTTCCTCAGGGTTTTCAACAGGGTATTAACAGTTGCTGTGCATTACTCGAAGGGCCTGTATATAGTGGCCCGAGCTGAATGCATCCACAACATATCAACAATCGACCTGCTGCTTACTTGTCGAATTAATAGTTGACAACACCCTTTGTTTTTAATGTACATGCTATGCAGCAGTTTTCATGCTGATCCGCATGTTGGCAGCAGCACACACTGGCAATGTATTAAACTGCCTGCAGGGCATGAGGGTGCATTTTGTATATGTCATTCATCTATAAATGTTGGGGATTGCAAATAGGGTGTATATATGCCATATGTAATAGATACATATACGCGGTAGTACGGAATCTGATTCTGGCTGTAGCTGAGGCGACTGACGGTGGGCATACCGCACAATATACATACCATGTAGAAGCGGTAGTACTGATACTGGATTCTGTACGTTGCTGATGATGGGTATACCGCACACATTATATACTTGCTGTAGAGACGGGTTCGGGACCCTGATGAAGGATACACGGCAGCAACAGGGTAGCGGCCTTAAAGCGCGGAACGTCTCAGGCGAAGGTCAGGAGAGAACACAGTAACCTACAGAAGGCACGTAGAACGAACTAACATGCCTTCACGGAAGGAGTGACCATGAAGAAAATTACACTGAGTTTGATCGGGTTTGCATTTCTGCTTTTTGCGTTTAATGCGAACGCAGCCGGATTGGGGGAGCCCTGCATAGCTGATGCGGACTGCATTGATAGCGTGTACTGCAACGGCATAGAATCCTGCAGTTCAGAAGGCAGTATCTGCGTTGCGGGGATTGCTGTTGACTGCGTTGATCAGATCTGCGACGAGCTCAGCCAGGGCTGCGTGGAATGCCAGGATGATCTTGACTGCGCTGACAATGCAACACCATTCTGCAGTGAGAGCCTTGAATGCGTGGAATGCCTGAATGATCTTAACTGCGCTGACGGTAAAGTATGCGATCAGGGTGTGTGCGCCGAGGAGATCGCCTGTGGACTGTTCATTAATCCTCCGGTACTCAATATGGGCAAGAAGGGCAAACGGGCCAAGCAGATGTTCACCATCAAGGGAATCATGGGTGAAGAAGGCTTTGATCCCAATGGTGCTATTGTTTTCGGTCCCTTCGATATTTACAGATCATTTGTGGCTGGCAACAGTGATGTGCTGAAAGTCCAGATTTTAGTGCCTGGCGATGTTGTGATTGAAGGAGAATCCTTTGATGTCAGCGTCGGCAGCTGCGTCGGTAAGGTTTACATCAAGACGCCGGGCTTTAAAGACGCTGAGAAGGAACAAAAGAGACTGGAACAGCAAGAGAGAAAAGAGGCTAAAATGGCTGAAAAGCTCAAAAAGAAACTGGAGAAAGAAGCCAAGAAAGGGAAGTAAGGCTCAATAGAGTTTTGATCCCTGTAAAAAGCAGCAATTCCCTGACCGGGGACTGGAACAGCCAGCCCCCGGTCTTTTTTTTACAGGAAGATACGAGGGGGCGCGCAAAGAGTTCATTTTGAATCTTGAAAAGCCGCCCTGCATCTTGGCCTGCGGCTGTCTCTTGCCTTACACATGATCGCGGGGATGGCTGTATGGACGAATACTATCGACAAGCAGGTGAAGCCGGAGTGAAGACTGATTGAAACAAAATATATCTTGATTTTTCGCCCCTTGCCGGAACGACCAATAAGGGCTTGAAGGCAGGGCAGAGGGATCACATCGCAGTGCAGTTGACAAAGGCTCAAGCGCGGCAGGCTTTGCAAGCAGGCTATACTGTGCCTGCCATCTCCAGGCTCATATTTTTATGAGTTGCTGCAGCATGAATTCGCTCAAGAAGTCTTTAAAATTGACGCCAAGTGAAACCGCATTGTGCTGCCGACTTACCCACAAAATTTCGCCTTCACTTGCACAGTGCAGGACCGTGTTCGGAATAAAAATTTTCAGGGTAATACCCATGCCTGCCCTAATGGGTGTTGCGTTTTTAAGGTGCAGGCGCGCGCCGGTTGCGCTCAGGTTTGAAATCAGGGCTTGATGCTCCTCAGTTTCACGTCCTGCAAAGCTGACTGTCGCCTCGAGGGTGACGCTGATGCGCGGCTTGATACGTTTATCGTGGTTTGTTGTTGTATCCATGTTCGAAGGTCCCCTTTGTATCCTATGTTCGACCGGGCATCATACCGCATGTTTCTGCGGTTGTAACAAACGGTGGGGCTGCGCACGTCCACCCTGCATTCTGATTTACGTACACGCGATAGTATACACATTCGCTTTAATGCGCAAACTGAAAAATTTTGCGATTTAGCGCAGGATGCGCTTGAGAAGTTCACTCAGCCGGAACAGTATTTTTCTCCACGCAGGATATTCCACGTATCGTCGAATTGAGGTGAGCTGTTCGACTTTATGCTCCATTGACGAGATTGTGCGTCCGTTCCTGGTGCAGGGCGGCAGGCGTCGCGCACGCATGGTGCAATGCTATGTTTGCCGGTACCAAACCCAGCATAACCTGGTACATCTCCCGCGGGAACACTCCCCAGCGAATCGGCGGAGAGCCTTTTTTCAGCAGGTCGTTGATCACATCCTGATCGGCAAAGGCCCGGCCGTCAAAGGGCACAGCTGAGACAGCTTCGAGGAAGGCACGGCTTTTGTCATTGCAGCGGATCGCCATGAAGCCCGGATTGACGTCAGTGGCGGACTTTCTCCACATCTGGAACACGATATCATGACCCTGCATGCATTCTTTGATGATGTCAGTGCAGGGCCGGAAAAACTGGATGTCAATATCAGCCCAGAGGATGATGTCGTCCGGGTTGCTTTTAACCGCGTCAATCAGTATATCAATTTTTTTTCTGATGCAGTGGTACCACTCCCGGGACAGGTAATCGCCTTTTCCCTGAGGCACGTTGTCAAGATCGACGATGTGCAGCTCCCAGTCGTCCTGTAGCGTCTTTAAAAACCATTCGTTTTTTAATGCGGCGGTCTGGTGGGTGCAGATTGAGAACAGTTTCATGCTTTGTCTCCTAGGCCTTTTCTATGCGCCGCAGCGCGCGCGGTTGCTTGGATAAACCCTGAGCACACGAGCTGCCGCATGCCGACCCGGTAAAACGCGGGCCGCGAACCGTCGTTGACAAAGTGGTGGCTTACAGTGCTGCCGGTGCCTGGTGTTCGTGATATTTGGTATGCGCTGCTCAGACGCGCTGCGTTTGCCTTTGACAGCAGTATCGCGTTCAGGGTCTGCTCGTGACGGTTTACCACCCAGCTTGTATGGTCGAGTTGGGGGACCTTTTCAAAATAGGTTTCTATCAGGTCAAGGGTGCCGGCGAGGTCTTTTCGTGAGATATGGAACAGCCCGGCGTTGACCTTCTGCTCCAGCTTCACCGAAAGAAGTTCTTTGATGAATTCCAAGGGGTAGGCATAAGCATCCAGATAGTCGCTATTGAAACAGGGCGATTGGCGCTCGATGTGTCCGAGCAGCTCAACAGGTTTTTGGAAAAACAGTATGTCGGAATCAAAGTACAGCACTGAGTCCGCTTGGGTGTAGTACATTGGACCGAACAGTTTGAGCGCGCAGTAAAAGGGGCTGATTAAAGCGTGCTTAAGGCAGGCCGGATGGTTTTTGAGGAAGTTCTGCATGTCATTGTTGAACTGTTTGCGCCGGATGATGCGGCAGTTCGAGAAATGCTCTGAGAGGATGTGTACTGAGTGATCGCTCAGCGGCCCGCCCGCGTAGATGACCAGTGCCGGTCGGGTATTGCTGTAATAGTACCAGGCTTTCAGCGACCACAGGGTATTGAGCAGGTCATGGTCGCATGTCAGGGTGTGGAGCTCGAATGATTCGTCCGTTGCGCAGGAAACCGGATGCGTGGTGAGAATTCTTTTTGCGACAACCAAGCGGTACCAGGCGTACAGGGGCCGGTGTACCAGATTCCTGAGTATCAGCCTTTTGAGGGTCAGAAGGGGTGAGCGTTGCGCCATGCCGAAGAGCCTTTTTGTGTCGGGGTTTGGGAGGTTCTATCCGCCCTGCTTCATGACGTTGTGTGTGTCGGGATTTTTTGCCGGAAACGCTGCGTATTCGCTCTCCAGCATGCCGTAGCGGCAGGTGTTATACCAGTTGCCGTCAAGGTGAATCTCCTCCCGGTAGATTCCTTCCTGCACGAAACCGGCTCGCCTGGCGATGTCGCTCATGCGCTGGTTTGGGCCCGCGCAGTGGAAAAATATCTTGTGCAGGCCGTGTTCGCGGAACGCGGTTTCCATCAGGTGCGCAAGGATGCGCCTTCCAAAGCCCATGCCCTGGCAGGACGGATTTACGATGATGGAGAGCTCACCGCAGCCGTGCTTGGGGTGGATATAGTGCACAATGCCCAGGCCCACAGTCGTGTCAGGGCACGTCTCGGGCGCGGTGCAATAGAAAAACATGTGCGCATCGTCTGCCTGCTCGCGCTCAAGCCAGTGCGTCAGCTCATTCAGATTCATGGGCCGGTAGAGCGTGTAGAGGTTCCTGTGCACGGCCGGGTCGGCAAGCCACTTCTCAAGATGTTGCAGGTGATGAGCGCTGAACGCATCGGCATACAGGGGCATGTCCATGTGGGTGTTCCTTGTAAAAAGCAATGTTCAAGAATTTGTTGCGCATCGAACATTTACATCATATAATTACCGCTGTTTTTTTGTCAAACATATTGGCGTCCGCCCTGGTGCGGGTGCTGCAGTTTCCCTGCACTGACATTGTTCATAAAAAAGGAGATTGTTGCATGAAAAGTATTACAATTAATCTGCCTGCATCTGAAATGCCCCGCCAGTGGTATAACCTGGGTTCTGAACTTGCCATGCAGCCGCCGGTTGATGCAGCCGGCAAACCGATAGGCCCTGATGCCCTGGCGAAGATATTCCCCATGAACCTGATCGAGCAGGAGATGTGCCAGGACCCCTGGATCGATATCCCTGAGCCGATTCTTGATATTATTTCGCGCTGGCGGCCGACCCCCCTGCGCCGTGCGGTATTTTTGGAACAGTATCTCAAGACTCCGGCACGTATCTATTACAAGGATGAAAGCGTCAGCCCGGCCGGCAGCCACAAGCCCAATTCAGCCGTAGCGCAGGCCTGGTACAACAAGCAGTTCGGCATTAAGAATATCGTGACCGAAACCGGGGCAGGGCAGTGGGGAGCGGCCCTGTCGTTTGCGTGCAGCCTGATCGGTTTGAACTGCAAGGTCTTCATGGTGCGGATCAGCTTTGATCAGAAACCGTTTCGCAAGGTGATGATGAATCTGTGGGGCGGCAAGTGCGTGGCAAGCCCCAGCATGGAGACCGAGGTCGGCCGCAGTATTCTGGCCAAATACCCGGACACGCCCGGCAGCCTCGGGATCGCCATCGGCGAGGCCATTGAGGCGGCTGTTGCGGACACAAGCGGTAAAACGCGCTATTCGCTGGGCAGCGTACTCAATCACGTTATGCTGCACCAGACCGTCATCGGTCTTGAGGCCAAAAAGCAGCTGAAAATGGCGGGTGAAAAACTGCCCGACGTCGTGATCGGCTGCGCGGGAGGGGGCAGCAATTTCGCGGGCCTCGCGTTTCCCTTCACGCTCGACAAGATACACGGCGCTGATATCGACATTATACCGGTCGAACCGGAAGCATGTCCCACGATCACCCGCGGCCCGTTTGCCTATGACTACGGCGATGTCGCCGGCCAGACCCCGTTGATACCAATGTACACGCTGGGCCATGATTTCATCCCGCGGCCCATTCATGCCGGGGGGCTGCGCTATCACGGCATGGCACCCATGGTCAGTCAAGCTGTGCAGCAGGGCCTTTTCAACCCGAGGGCACTCAAGCAGAGCGAATGCTACAAGGCGGCCATGCTGTGGGCCAACACCGAGGGGCCGGTCTGTGCTCCAGAGACCAGCCATGCCATTGCCGCGGTGATTCAGGAGGCCATCAAGGCCCGCGAGGAGCAGCGCGAGAAAGTCATTATCTTCAGCTACAGCGGCCATGGCCTGCTTGACCTTGCAGGTTACGAAAAATACATGGCCGGCGAGCTGAGCGACTATGCAATGCCTGAGGAGGATCTGCAGGCCTCGCTGCAGCCGATCAGTAATTACCCGAAGCCGAAACAAGCCGGCCGGTAAACGGAGCAGCACCTTTGCCGGACTGCACATGTGTTGTGAAAGGAGAGTGTTGCATGGGTAAAGTGATCGTACCGCAGCCAAATGAAAAGGAGCTCGCGGCTTTTGCTCTGGTGGACTTGACCATGATATCGTCCATGACCGAGGATGAATTTATCGGGATGGCGGTCGATTATCTCAATCGACACAATGTGCTGCATCTTGCCACCTGCAAAAACAATGAGCCGCGCTGCACCCCGTTGGAGTATTTCAACAACGGCCTGACCGTGCACATTTTTTCAGAGGGCGGGGGCAAGATCGCCAACCTGAAGGAAAATGAGCTCGTTTCCTACAGTATTTCAGATCCCTATGACCCGGGGACTGATTTTTTCGGCGCTTCGGGCATGCAGGTGTGGGGACGGGCAACCTTCTTCAAGAAAAACAGCGACCCGGAGCGCTTCAAGCAGATTCGGCAGTATTCACGCTACATGAAACAGCTTGAAGATCAGGGCCTTGGCGACGCGGCGGGCTCCTACAATTTTAACGTGATTACGATTGAACCCTATAAAATCAGGCGTCTGTGCTACCGAGAGGGCATGCGCAACGTGATATGGAAAAAGGACGCCTGACGGGCTGTTCCAAAACGACTGTTTGTTCCGCTGCAGCGGGATTGCCCGCATTATTCTCTTGTTGCACCATTCAAAAATAGTGTAGTTCGCAGGTCGGGTTACGCTTCGTTGACCCTTTTTGCGGGCTGACCGCTGGAACGTGTAGCTTTCCCCCACATGCTCCTGAATGCCACGCCGCAGACGGCAAATCCAAAAAAAGTAAAAGGCATCTGCCACAGAACGAAGTTTATGCTGGCATGTATGAATGAATGTGCTTTGAAGACAACATACCATGATAAAGGGGCAAGCATTGATACCCAGGTTGCACATACCAATGCGATGTTCTTTGTTCGCCGCTCTGCAGAGGAGTTCGCATCTGCATGGAAAAGTACAACAATAGACATGGCAAGGAAGACCGAAATCAGGTAAAAATAACGTATTTTGAACAGGAAACGAGATACGAATTGATTGGAAACAGTCAGGTAGTTATTGAGATCAAAGAAGCTGCCCGCCAGATATCGGAAGACCACCTGTCGTGTGGTGGCTTTTAGACTCTCTGTTACCGAACCAGGGTAGCTCTGTGCCTCCCCGTGAGTTCTTTTTCCAAATACATAGACTATGTGATCAAAACCATCCTGCAGGCTTCCTTGTAGAGCGGCAATCTGACAAGACAAGATTACAAGACTCAGGCAAATCGCAAGGCATGATCCGGCTATTGCCATGAAAGCCCCCTTTAAGAAAAGGCGGACGTGTTGCCGGTCTCTGATGCTGTAATAGACACATGGTATAAACATCATAACCAGCGTGGTTGTAATGAATTCGTACCCATTTATCAGGCACTTTACGAAAACAGCTATGAAGATAAGTGTGCCAAACGCGATGAAGTGATTACCGCAGCGTGTGCGTTTGTTTTTTAAAAAGTACATGACTGCAATCATTGGCAGGTAGAAAGCCCATATGCTCCACCAAAGATCTCTTCCATATGCGGTTAGCCACTGGGAGAGGATCATGGAGCATGCTGCGAACAGTGCGGCGGTTGCGCCAAACTCACTGTAGAACCATAGGATAATCAATGTCAAAGCGGTTGCTGACAACAGAGATGTGAGCAGGTGAAACAGGATTAACTTTGTTGGGGGCGATACGGGGAGCAACCCGTCAAGTGCGCTGAAGACCATTGCCTGGCCACCGGTTTGCGACATGTATGGCGAATATGTATCGCATGTGGCTCCGTTGGAATAGATTGAATATTGATTGCGGGCTTGCTCCGGGGAGAGCCATTCGTGAGACAGCCCATGCGTATATGTATTGGCGGGAACACAGGCACCGGTCAGTCCACCCGCGGAAAACATGCCATCCTGGCGGGATTTAATCATTCTGCCCACAATGAGACTGTCGCAGCCGGTTTGGAGACTGAGGAACCGTTTTTGTTCTGCCACGTTCCAGCAGTTGGAATAGAAACCGAGAAACAAGAGCAGGACTGATAGCGCGGAAATGGATAATCGTTGTATGGTTTTGGGTTGATAGCAACGTGTACGTCGCATATAGGAAAACTCAGAAGGCTGTCTGGCTTCTAATGGATGCCTGAGTTCGTCCGTGGCGCTTCAGGTCCGACAAATTGTATCCGGGACGCGGCTTTTTAAAATACGCACTGTATCCCTTGTCATAACGCTCAGACTGGCTGTTAATACTTATACACAAACCGAATCGTGCTGCGGAACCCTTCGGGCCTGTTGCGCGCGTAGCTTTCAAAATACGTGTTGAAAAACATGTGCAGCTTCGGCGTGATGCTCCACAGGCCTCCGGGTCCGATTGCAAACACCCGTTCGCTCCGCCCGCTTACATCATGGCCGCTGACCTTGGTGTCGGTGAACTGGTTCAGGTAGTACCCGTTGATGCCCAGGTACAGTTTGCTGGGGATGACCGCATAATCTATCGTATAATTAAAATGATATGCCTGGCCTGCCTGCGTATTTCCCACATCGCCAAAGGAGCGGTTCGGCTGCTCGTTTTTGGCATTCCACAAATAGTGCAGCCGCAATGATGTGGTCCAGCGCGGCGTTATCCACCAGGTCGATGCCCAGTAGGGGTTGAAGGAGAAAAAGTTGCTGCCCGGGTTTATCTCCCTGTTGCGGCTGTATTTTCCTGTTGGAAACAGGAGTTGGAATTCGACCCTGTGGGCCATCAGGGGGCTGCCGTCCTTTTTCATCACCGGGTCCCATTGCAGAAACGGGCCTACCAGCAGGTCGCCGATGCCGTCGCTGTTGTTCTCCGGGTAAGGCCCGTTGCTGTTGTAGGTGAGATTGGTAAAAACAACCGGCAGCGCCACGTCAATGCCGGGCATTGCGTTGAAAAACGGCTTTTCAGGCGACGTGTAGATAATCTGCGTCATGGATACGAAGCCCTTCAGATCCTCATGGGCGCTGGGGGGCAGCAGATCGTGGCCTTTGTTATCAGTAAATTTACGGCTTTCAATATAGTGCAGGTATTGTGTGAAATAGAGGCCCGGGCCGTTGGGAGGCACTGCGTCATAATAGCTGGTAAAACCAAGATTGACGTTCGGTAAATCATAGGCGAAAGCCGTGGAGACAGGCACTGCACACAGGATTACAAAGGTCGTGAAGAGACAGATTCTTTTTAACAGCATGGATAGATATCTCCTGTCATGGTTTTTGTCCGTTAATAACCGGTCTATCGTTTGAAACTCACCGCAATCTGTTTTCAGGAATGCCAACTGTAATTATTTTTTATGGGTAACGCAAGGTTTTTTCGAAGCCAGGCCGATTCTTTTTTATGGCGGTGCGTTCGTTTATGGCTGTCCCTGGCACTATTTGACAAGAGCCGGGTGATGCGCTAGGTATATATTGTGGAAAACGAGGGCCGGAGGTTGTTAAAACAGGCTGTTTAAATGATTTTCAAACATATCCGCAAGGGTATGTGCCGGCAACTTTTATATGATATGCCGGTACCATACTGACTACATTGCAGCTGGCGACACGTATCCGTTCACTTGTGTGGAGGAAAACTGCGTATGCAATGTCCGAAATGCAATCATCCAATTAACGATACATCAACCAACTGCATGTATTGCGGCGCACCAACAGGAGGCAGCACACTGCTTCAGGGGGCATCAGGTGCTCCCGATAAAGGCGGTTGCGTTCATCAGAGGCAATCCGAACCCCTTAATCCGGATGATGATCCTGTCAGCACAATCCTGCAGACTGAGGACGACGTGTACAGTGACGGCTATGAGATCGTCATAGAGCACACCGAAGCGGCATCTTCAACAGAAGGCACCAATCCGCACATTGATGCATTATCCATGGAAAAGACCGTGGCCATGCTTGCCAAAATGAAGAACCTGCTCGACAGAGGCCGCTTTGATGCCAATGTGTATGAACACATGACCCTGGATGCTGTGAGGGATTATCTCTCCACCATGACCGACAGTGCTCAGCTTATTTTTGTATCCTATGAAATTCAGGATTCTGATCTGGGGCCGTTTTTAACTCAAGAAATGATCGCTTCGTTGCGAATGTCCGTGATGGATACCATAGCACAGCGATAGGCAACAGCGTCTTGTAGAACCACGCAGTGCGCCTGCCCGAAGTGTCTTCAGGCGTGATTTCAGCCTTCCCGGAAGTCAGAAAAAAACCTAAAGCTTAATATCTGATAGTATCTATAAGATATTGAAAAAACTTAATAAATATTAAATATTCATGATTTGCTTCAGGCTCTTTGCATCGCAGGCAGGGGGCAGGCAGGTGTTATTGCTGCAGACATAGGCAGCAGCCCTGTCGTTGACCGAACGCTTGAGTTCATTGCCCGGCATGTGTGCGGTCAGTGCCTCGCAGTCCCGGTCCTGCGCGTGAAGCAGCACACAGGTGTCCGGCAGAAAGTGTGTGTTTACAACCCGCAGCAATTCTTTCGTGTCCGGCGCGTTTCTTGCGCCGGCGATAACAATCGTGGGGCGCGGGCCGGTTTCAAACTCAAGCGCACACATCAGCATACAGAAGGCTTCGGGCATCCTGTGTGCCTGAGCGCTAAATGCCCGGCCGATACGCCGGGCGCGATCCTCATAGTCCTGCCTCCCGGTAATGCTGCTTAGGCGCAACAGATTCAGCATGGCGACGGAGTTGCCGGAGGGGATCGCTCCGTCATGGAATTCAAGGGGCCGCATCGGCAGGTCGTTTGTATTCGCGTGCGTGCTGAAAAATGCGCCGGACTGATCGTCGCTGTAATGGGCGCACAGTTCATCCTGCAGGTCGATGGCTTTCAGCAGGTAGTGCTCCTTGAAACCGGCCTGATACAATTCCATGAGCCCCCAGATCATAAAGCTGTAGTCATCAAGGTGCGCGGTGATTCCGGCCTCCCCGTTGCAATAGCGATGCAGCAGACCGCTGCCCTTGATGTACAGGGTGCGCAGGATATAGTCGGCAGCGCGTTCAGCCGCTGCAATGAAACCTTCTTCGTTCAGCACCCTGCCGGCAAGCGCAAGAGCCCCGAACATAAGGGCGTTCCAGTCGGTCAGGATTTTTTCATCCCGACCGGGGGGCGTGCGATTGGTGCGCTGCCTGAAGAGTTTGCGTTTCAGGCTATCAAACCGTGAGGAGACTTCCTGATGACTCAGGCCGCTGCGCACGGCATAGTTTTGCAGGCTATCATCAAGAAAAATAATGTTGGCACCGGTTGCATTGCCGGTGGCCTCATCATGGACATTGCCCTGTTCTCTCACACCGCAGAGCTCTTCTGCAAGCAGCAGTTCATCCGGATCAAGCACAGCCGCCATTTCAGCATGCTTCCATTGATAGTAGGCGCCTTCGCCGCCTTCGTCGTCAGCGTCAAACGCGCAGTAAAAGCCGCCTTCCGGGGACCCGAGATCACGCAGTACAAACGCGGCGATTTCCCGGGCGGTTGCGGCGAATTCCTCGTTGCCGGTTGCCAGATACCCTTCGGTGTAGGCCCACAGCAGCATGGCCTGATCGTAGAGCATTTTTTCAAAGTGCGGCAGGAACCAGTAAGGATCGGTTGAGTAGCGATGAAATCCGTACCCGACATGGTCATATATTCCGCCCCGGCGCATGGCGCTCAGGGTGGCGATGCCATGGAAAGCGCAACATCGGAGCCGGTGCGTTTCCAGCAGCGCAGCAGAAAAAGCAGCGTGTGCGGCGTGGGAAATTTGGGAGCATGACCGAATCCGCCGTTGACCGTGTCGTAGGATTCACACAGTCCGTCAAAGGCTTGGGTAAGCAGCGCTGCGTCAAGGTCTTCCGGTTTGTGCGCTTTGTGGGGTGGATTGACAGCCGCCACAATGTCCTGAGCACTTTTCAGGATATCATCGCGGCGCTCTTGCCAGGCAACTGCAATGCGGGGAATAAGCTCGATCATGCCCGATCGGTTGCCGCGAGTTTCTGGCGGGATATAGGTTGCTGCGAAAAACGGTTTTTTATCAGGTGTCATGACAATGGTCAGGGGCCAGCCGCCGCTGCCGGTCAGAGCCTGGCAAAAGCGCATGTATACTGCGTCAATGTCAGGGCGTTCCTCGCGGTCGACCTTGATGCAGACAAAATTCTCATTGAGCAGTTGCGCGATCTGCGGGTTTTCGAATGATTCATGCGCCATGACATGGCACCAGTGGCAGGTTGAGTAGCCGATTGAAAGAAACACGGGCACATTACAGCTGCGGGCTGTCTCGAAGGCATCCTTACACCAGGGCTGCCAGGCAACCGGATTTTCGGCATGCTGTAAGAGATACGGAGAACTCTCAGCGGCAAGAAGATTGTGACGGGGCAGGTTCATGGGTATTATGTTTGCGGCAATCATTAGGCAGGGTTATTTCAACCCGGGTTCCCTCGCCCGGCTTGCTGGTGAGGATGACCGTTCCATTGTGCATCTCAACAATATGCTGCACAGCGTACAGTCCCATGCCGGAGCCTGATATCTTAGATGTATAGAAAGGGCGGAAAACCAGATTGGTTTCACTGTGACTGATGCCGCGCCCTGTATCCTCAACCACAATGCGGCAGTGCTGGTCATCCTGTTCAAGCCCCACCATAAGTGTGCCGCCCTTTGTATCCATGGCTTCAATCGAATTGGTTACGATGTTTTTAAGTGCCAGGGATAGATTTTTTTTATCACCCCTTATGCCGGTGTGTTCTGCCGGCAGGCGGGTTTCGAGCTGGATATGTTTGTTGTGCAGTGTTTCTGCAAATGTTTCCAGAACATCGGTCAGGAAGCTCACCGGATCAAAGGATGTGATTGAGCCGAGTATGATGTTCTTTATCTCAAGTATTTCATTAAGTGTACGCTCTAACCGCTCAACTTCACTATATATATTGTCAGCATATACTTTGAGCTGGTTGTCGTCTGTAAGGCGGTCGCGGATGCGCCGTGCAAACCCGCCGATGGCTACCAGGGGGTTGCGCAGTTCGTGGGCCACCTGGTCAAGCATTGTTTCAAGTGCTTTTATTTTTTCCTGTTCACCGTGTTTTTGAAGCGAAATGGATCCCTTTACGTGGCTTTTTACGCGCGAGATGAATTCCTTCGTGTTGAAGGGTTTGGTGATATAGTCCTGCACGCCGAGTTCAAAGCCCGCGACTTTATCATCGATAATATCATTGGCGGTGAGCAGGATGACCGGTATCAGGCTCGTGTCCGGGTTGGCCTTGAGCCGACGGCATACCTCGAGCCCGTTCATATGCGGCATCATGAGGTCAAGAATGATGAGATCGGGGAGATGGTCGGCTGCATATTGAAGGGCTTCTTCGCCGTTATCAATCGTCCGGACTTCATAGCCGGTCTGTTCAAGGATGCGGCTGATCATTGTGAGCAGCATGTGATCATCGTCAATCACCAGTATTGTAGGGCGCTTTGATTCAACCACGTACGTTCACCGTATCCACTTGGTGTATGATGCCTGATTTATTCCAGACCCATGTCCATCTGGCGCGACTTTTTTTTGAAAAGCGGTTTGCCCAGATGGCGGCAGGCCAGCTCCGTTGCCTTGCGGCCGGATGATGTGCGCAGCAGAAGGCCGACTTTGAGCAGAAACGGTTCAACCATGTCTATCAGCGTGTCGGTTTCTTCCTGCATGGTGGCGGCAATGGCTTCAAGTCCGACAGGGCCGCCTTTGTAGAAATCAATGATCACGTCAAGAAAGCGTATATCAAGGGGAGTCAGGCCCAGTGAATCAATGCCCTCGAGTTCAAGGGCCTCGCAACTCAAGGGGGCCGTGATGCAGCCGTCAGCGCGTACCTGGGCATAATCGCGCACGCGGCGCAGTATCTGGTTGGCAATGCGGGGTGTTCCCCGTGAACGGCGCGCTATTTCCACGGCAGCCGGCTGGTCGATTGCTACGTCCATGATACGGGCGGAGCGTATAATCACCTGCTGCAGGTCCTGCTCAGTGTAAAAATCAAGTGAGCGCTGTAATCCAAAACGGTCGCGCAGGGGTGCTGAGAGAAGCCCTGCACGTGTGGTCGCGCCGACAAGCGTGAACTGTTCGAGCTTGGCCCGGTAGCTGCGGGCGTTCATGCCCTTGTCGAAAATAATGTCAACGGCAAAGTCTTCCATGGCGGAGTAGAGAAATTCCTCAACAACCTTGGGCAGGCGGTGGATCTCGTCAATAAACAGGACATCGCCGCGTTTGAGATGCGTCAAAATACTGATCAGGTCACCGCCTTTTTCAAGCGCCGGTCCGGAGGTATGGACCAGCGGTACATCAAGCTCATTGGAGATAATATGGGCAAGCGTTGTCTTGCCCAGGCCGGGAGGACCGTAGAGCAGAACATGGTCAAGCACGTCTTCGCGCTGGCGCGTAGCGGTTACGGCGATTTCAAGCGTTTCTACAACCTGCCGTTGCCCGATATACTCTTTAAAGTTTTTAGGGCGCAGATCAAGCGCTGCGACCGGGGCATCATCATCCGGCAGGGAGACATCATCGGGCTGTGCGGGGCGGTTGCGTTCAATGGGCATGCGGCCTGGTTCCTCTGTAGACTTCTTCGAACAGTTCTTCCGGTGTTTGCGCGTCAGGGCATCGCTCAAGGGCAGCGTGCACCATTTTCTGGGCTTCAGCCCTCTGGTGGCCCAGCTGACGCACCAGCACCTCGGTTACCTGCTTGACAAGATCATTGGCACCGGGGGCAGGGGGCGGCACATCATCTGCGCGCATCAGGGCGAATTTGCCGACCCGGCCCTGCAGCTCCGATACCATCATATCCGCCTTGCGTTTGCCGATTCCTTTTAACTGCTGAAGGCTCATGGTGTCGCGGTCCTCAATTGCGCGCGCGATCAAAGGGATCGGAAGCGTAAGGGCCCTGCATGCCATTGTGGGCCCGATATCCTTAACTTTAATCAGGGCCTCGAAAAATTCAAGTTCTAGTTCGGTCGTAAATCCGATGAGAACCGGTTTGGGCTGCTGTACGGTTTGATGGTATGAAATAAACAGTTCGACCGTTTTGTTCAGGCAATCATCCTGCATGAGTGCATGACGGACGATTTCCGGCAGCAGCACTTCGTAGCCGACACCGCCGGTCAAAAGGACGATCTTGTTCTCTTCAGCCTTGATGACGGTTCCTGAAAGATAGCGAATCATATATGCCTCACCACGTGTAGCGTCCGGTTCGTGAAAGGGCTATCAGGGCCAGTGCCGCAGCATCTGAGGCGTGGTCAGGGCTAATGGCATGCGTGAGGCCCAGGCTGTGCTGCACTGCGCGGTGCACCTGCTGTTTTGTGGCCCGGCCGTTGCCGGTCAGGCTGCGTTTGATTTCAGTCGGCTTGACCTGTAGATATTCAATGCGCGCCTCGGCAGCGGCAATGGCGATTGCGCCTTTAACCTCGCCCAGCTGTATTGCCGCGTTCGGATACTTACTCAGCACATAGACATCTTCAACCGCTATGACATCCGGTTGCCACTGCACGATAAGCTCGCGCACTGCACAATAGATTTCATACAGGCGAACTTCAGGCTGCGTGCCGGGCCTGGTTGTAATGGCGCCCCAGTCGCACAGATCACCGCGCTGTTTCAGGCTGCCGATAACGGCAAACCCCGTGGCAGCAAGGCCCGGATCAATACCAAGGCCGCGATATGCATAGGTTTTCTTGTTTTGCTGCGCCACGTGAGGCGTCCGTACAGGTCAGTGTTTGTTGCTTTTAAAATATCGTATCACAGCACTGAGGTTTTTAAAATCATAAAAATCAGCCTAGAACGCTGCCTAAAAACGCTGAGAGCAAAGGGTTTCAAATTTATTATAGATTGATTTGTCGTAGGGAATTCTATAGCATTGTATAATAATAACCTATTATTACTATCGGAGTTATCAATATGCTTGACCTGCATCGTTTAAATATCTTCATTAACATTGTTGAGCTCAAGAGTTTTTCTAAAGCAGCCCAGCGTATGTCCCTGACACAGCCCACGGTCAGCCAGCATGTTAATTTTCTTGAAAAGTATCTGGGCGTTGTATTGTTTGACCGCCTCGGAAAAGAGGTGCGGCCGACCCGAGCGGGGCGCATTCTGCACAGCTACGCACTGCGTTTGCTGCGCATGGCTGATGATGCCGAGCAGGCAGTTGCTTTTTTTAAGGGCACAAAGTCCGGTACGATCGTGATCGGTGCGAGCAACATACCCGGCGAATACATACTGCCTGAGATCCTGGGCCGGTTCAAAATCATCTATCCTGAGATAGCTGTTTCGATTCAACAGGCTGACACCATTGGTATTGTTGATAAACTGGTAAATTATGAAATTGATTTCGGTGTCATCGGTGCCCGTATCAAGCATGACCAACTGCTGTGCTCACGTTTTCTGGACGATGAGCTGTGCCTGGTCATATCTCCGCATCATGCCTGGGCCGGGCGGCAGAGTGTCGAGGTTGCCGAGCTTGTAACGCTCCCCTTTATCATGCGGGAGTCCGGCTCCGGTACCCGCATGATGGTGGAGCAGGGTTTGAGCAGGGCAGGGATACAGGCGGCCCGGTTGAACATCATCGCCGAACTCGGCAGCAATTCAGCCGTTAAGCAGGCAGTCAAAGCAGGACTCGGTTTCTCATTTGTTTCACAACGCTCCGTGGAGGATGAAATCAACATGCATGTGATCATGGCCCTGCCGGTCAGGGGGCTGCAGATCAAGCGCAGTTTTTATATTGTCCGGCACAAGAAACGGTCGCTGCCGCCGATTGTCAGGGAATTTTACCAGTTTTTACTCAAACAACGTTGAGTCCCTCGTACGCTACAACACTGCATTTTTTTGGAATACCATGACTGCCCCGCCTTTGATCCTTTTTTTTGTTATTCAATTCGCCGTGATCGGTCCTTTTGTTGCCGGGTTGCTGTTGCGCGGACGATTTCGCGACCCCCTGAAAACAACGCGCAGACTGGTGCGCATCAATATAGCCGGCCTGGAACCGTTGATCGTCTTGTGGTGCGTCTGGGATCTTGATGTGCAGGCCAGGCTGCTGGTATTGCCGTGCGCCGGGTTTGCCCTTGCGCTGTTCAGCCTTGGAGTCGGGGTGGTTCTGGCACCGCTGACCGGCCTTACCGGCCGTGGCCGGCAGACGTTTCTGATCAGCAGTACGCTGTCCAATCATGGTTTTACCCTGGGCGGTTTTTTGTGTTTCATGCTGCTGGGTGAAACCGGGCTGGGGTATGCGATTTTTCTGATTTTGTATTTTATGCCCTATGTGTTCGGGTTTATTTTTCCAGCCGCCAGGCTTGCCGCTCACAGGGCTGATGCCGGGCTCAGCCGCTGGCGTGATATTCTTCTTGCTCCGCAGAACCTGCCCCTGGCAGCCCTGGGTATTGCGCTGCTTTTAAGCATGCTGCAGATTCCACGTCCGGAAATTAATCTGCCGATTGCGCCCTTGTTGTTTGTTTCGATCGGATTGTACTATTTTACCCTGGGAGTAACATTTCGGGGTGCCGATATATTCGCTGCCGGGAGGGCGCATTGTTGCCTTGCTCTGATCAAGTTCATTATTGTACCGGCCTGTGCATGGCTGGTGCTTAGACACAGCGGGCTTGATCCGCTCATGCAGAAGGTTATTCTGGTTCAGGCCTGCATGAGCGCTGCTATTTATTCCGTTATTACCGCTCTCCTGTTTGATCTTGAGGAGCGTCTGGCCTCAGCCCTGTTTGTTGTCAACACGGTTGCCTGCCTGGTGTTTGTGGTTCCTGTTCTTTTCTGGCTAACGAGACCCTGAAAAAGCCCTCCGCAGTGCCCCGGGACGTAATGAGAGCTGTGGACATGTGTTGCAACTTTAGACAAAGCCGGGCCTTTGTGCTATACTAGCTCGTGTTTTTTTAATAACTTTTTGCGGAAAATGTTATGCAAATACATGAACCGGCCTGGGTGCTTAGTATCGAACGCATGGGCTATGAAGAGGCCTTTGAGCTGCAGAGGAAATGCGTTGCCGCACGCGGGCGGGATGAAATTCCCGACACCTTTATCATGCTCGAGCATAACCCGGTATTTACCGCTAATCGTGATGTGACGCTGAAGAATATCATTGCGTCGCCTGAGGTGCTTGTTGAGCGCGGTATCGAGGTCTGCAAAACAGATCGGGGCGGCGATGTCACCTATCACGGTCCCGGCCAGATTACGGGATACAGCATCATGGATTTAAAGAAACAGGGCCGTGATCTGCATCAATACATTCGCAACGTTGAACAGGTTTTGATAGACACGGTTGCCGACTACGGCATTGCATCCGGTCGTGATTCCATTAATCCCGGCGTCTGGGTGGGTATGGAGAAGGTGGCAGCAATCGGTATTGCGGTCAAGAGCGGCTGGATCACGATGCATGGTTTTGGTTTTAACATTCATCCGGATATGAGCCACTATACTATGATTATTGCCTGCGGTATCCGTGACCGCGGTGTTACTACGCTGCAGAAGCTTGCTGGTCGCCCTATTGATATTGCGGATGTGAAAGACAAATTGAGCGTGCATTACGGCAAAATTTTTAACCGGACAATGCAGCGCATTACATTGGAGGACCTGCCGTGGTAGAGACAAAAAAACCTGACTGGATCAGGGTTAAGGGCGTTGACTGGTCCGTGCTTGAAAAAATGAAATCCCTTACTGAGCGCTATAAGCTGCATACGGTATGTGAGGGGGCAACGTGTCCGAATATGGGAGAGTGTTTTGCCTGCGGTACGGCAACCTTCCTGCTGCTTGGTGAAATTTGTACGCGCAACTGCGCTTTTTGCAGTGTAAAAAGCGGACATCCTTTGCCGCCTGACCCTGATGAACCGCGTAATGTGGCCCTGGCATCCCGTGATCTGGGCCTGAAGCATGTTGTGCTCACCTGCGTTACACGCGATGATCTCGAAGACGGCGGAGCGGCTCAGTTTGCCCTGACGTTGCGTGAGATCAGGAACCTGCTGCCTGATGCGACCACCGACGTGCTGGTAAGCGACCTGAAGGGCAGCAGGGATAATGTTGCCATCGTGCTCGAGGAAAAACCCAGTATTTTTGCCCATAATCTTGAAACTGTGCCGCATTTGTACTCGACCTGCCGGCGTCAGGCCGACTATAAACGCTCATTGAGTGTTTTGGAATATGCCAAGCAGATTGATCCGGCACAGCTCACCAAGTGTGGCCTGATGGTCGGCCTGGGAGAAAAGCCCGAGCAGGTGCTCGAAGTAATGCGCGATTTGCGCGCGATCAACTGTGATTTTTTGACCATCGGCCAGTACCTGCGCCCCTCCCGGGATAATCTTTCCGTTAAAGAATTTGTTACCCCTGAGCAGTTTGATTGCTACCGGGACAGCGCGCTTGAGCTGGGCTTCACGTATGTTGCTTCAGCTCCGTTCGTGCGCAGTTCCTTTCATTCCGAAGATGCGCTGAAACACATCAGGTAACGGTGCAGCGTTTCTCATTCGCAGGTTGTAGTATCGTTATGGAGCAGGCACTCTACATAACCCGTCTTCACCAGCTTGAATACGTGCGGGAAGGCTTTGCCCGGATGTATTTTGGTGCGGAATTCTGTGAGCGGTTGATTCCTTCGCTTGATGATGTCAGCAAAATCGCAGCATTTGTTCAAAGGCGTGCCCTTGGGCTGACCCTGATGACTCCGTACGTCACTGACACCGGCCTTGAGCGCCTGGTGTCCCTGCTTGATGCCGTGCGCGATATGGGTATGCAGGTGGAAGTGGTTTTTAATGACTGGGGCGTGCTTGATTTGCTGCGGCAGGAGTATCCGGAGTTTGTGCCGGTGATGGGACGTCTGCTTAATAAAACCAAGCGCGGCCCGCGTATTATGAACATTATTGACAAGCTTCCGGGATCCTGCCGCAATTATTTCGAGTCCTGCGTGCTGAGCGCTGACGCGGCCTGCTCTTTCTTGAAAAAGCGTTCTGTGTACCGGGTTGAATTTGACAATCAGCTGCAGGGCATCCGGCTTGAGGATACTGACCCGGCAATCATGAAGTCGCTGTATATCCCGTATGTTTTTGTGTCCACCACCCGGTTTTGTCTGGCAGCCGACTGCGATAATCCTGAGCGTATGGATTTTGTGGGTGTGCAGGCCTGCGCTCAGCAGTGCCGGGAATATATTTTTCAGCTCGACAATCCGGTAATGCGCGTTCCCCTGTTGCGCAAGGGCAACGCCATGTTTTACGTGAATGACAACGTGCCTGATAATCTTGCAGACGGCCAATTCGATCGCATTGTGGTACAGCCGGAGATTCCGGCCTGATGATCGCGCGCACTGCAGCGCGCAGGAGCCCCGTGTGTCATGAAAATCCTATCGCCCCTTGACAGCGCCGCAGAGGTAGATGTGCTCATTGATGCGGGCGCCGGTGAATTTTACTGCGGTCTGCTGGATGAGCGCTGGCATGAGCGCTACCCGGTTATTTCCCTTAACCGCCGACCGGCCGGCAAGGGACATTTCCGCACCTTTTCCGATCTGCAAGATGCTGTCAGTCGCGCGCACGATCGCTCGGTTCCGGTGTACTTTACGCTTAATGAGCACTATTACACAGCAGAGCAGTATGAGCTTTTGTGGCAGTATATCGACGGTGCGCTTGAGGCCGGGGTGGATGCTTTCATAGTCAGCGACTTCGGCCTGATCGCCGCGCTGCAGGAACGCGCATACAGTGTGCCGCTTCACTGCAGTACGGGTACTACCGTGTTTAACCACAGGAGCGTAGAATTTTTTAAAGAGCTGGGTGTGGCCAATATTACATTGCCGCGCCATCTTTCGGTCGAAGAAATACGCCGTCTGAGCGGCAATGTCCGCGATATTGATTGTACGGTTTTTATCCTGAATTCACGCTGCGTTAATATTGACGGCTTTTGCACGTTTCAGCACGGGCTGTCCGGTCGTGAAATACCTTCCATGTATCGTAATGCCTGTATGCTGCCGTTTAAGGTGAGCGGTTTCAGCATACAGACGTCCGGAAAAACGCGTATCCTGCCTGCGGATTCGCCCCAAATACAGCGACAAAAACTCTGGGAACGGGTACATGTTGATGACCATCCCTGCGGTGCGTGCGCGCTTTTTGATCTGTATGCGATGGGGATTGGCAGTGTGAAAATTGTCGGTCGCGGCAACCCGCTTGATCGCAAGCTCAAGGATGTGCGCTTTATCAGCACGCTGCTTGAACAGGTGCGCTCGGGAAACGTTGAGCGCGACTGCTACCTGCAGCATGCGCGCACACTGTACGGGAGCGTATACGAGCGAAGCTGCCGGCCCTTCATGTGCTATTACCCGGAATTGCTATGAAGCCTGATTATTATCAGCTGCTTGATCTGCGTCCGGAGGCCACTGCCGCTGAAATTAAAAAAAATTTTCGCGAATTTGCTAAAAAGTTTCATCCGGATCGCAACCCCGGCAACGCGGATGCCGAAGAGCGTTTCAAGCTTATCAATGAGGCCTATGACCAGTTGCGCGATCCTGACAGGCGCGCGGATTATGATCGGTATTTAAACCGGCTGCAGCCAAAAAGAACACCCCGACAGGCAGCCGCATGGTATGATGATTTTCATCCGGTTGACAGCGAACTGAGCGACTTCTTTAAGGGTTTTTACAGTTCGAGCAGCGCATCAGGACACCGGCGCGGGGAGCGGGGAGCGGATGTGCGCCTCAACGTGAAAGTTGCCTTTCATGAGGCGGCATTGGGCTGTGTGAAGGAGATTCGTTTTCCGATTTCAGTGGATTGTCCGCGCTGTGGGGGCTCAGGTATTCCGGCCGGTGCGCGGCAGCATCGCTGTACGCATTGCCATGGCACCGGGCGCAACCCGCTGACTGCGGGAATTCGGAAGCAATGTGATAATTGCCGGGGATCAGGCCGGGTGTACATGGATCGTTGCCGACGCTGCAGCGGCAACGGCAAGGTTGAATCATTTCGCGTAATTCAGGTCAACGTTCCTGCAGGCATTGAAACAGGCACGCGGCTGCATTTAAAGGGGCTTGGAACCCGCGGGGCCGCGGGCGGGAAGGACGGAGATTTTCTGGTGGTGGTACAGGTGGCAAAACATCCCTTGTTACAACTCGAAGACGGCAGGCTGGTATGCCGGGTTCCTGTTCCGGTGTACCGGGCGCTTGCCGGAGGAAAAATCGATGTTCCGACGCTCGACGGTATTGCAACCATTGATGTGCCGCCGGGAGCATGTGACGGGCAGGAAATCCGTTTGCAGGGCCAGGGGCCGTATATGCCGACAGCCAAGCGCCGTGGTGATCTGATTATCCGTCTGGTTGTGGAAATGCCCGCTAAAATGACGCGGGCCGAGAAAAAACTGATACAGCAGCTTGTTGATATGGCTGCAACGTCAGCGTATCCTGCAACAAAAAAATATGACCGCATACTTTCAGGTCTGCAGCCAAAGTCCGCATCCCGGACTCGCAGGCAGGCTTGACTATCAGGGTGGGGTGAAATCAGAACAAAGATCAGATAAATCAGCGCAGACAGGGGAGGTGTATATGATAACTCGTGGGCAGGTTGATCAGGCAATCGCCGGCTGGCAGGAACCATATGTTGATTTTTTGAGCAGGCATGCGGCTTTGTGGCGTACCTGGGCCGAACAGTCCGACAGCATGGTAGCGGGTAAACAGGTCAGGCTTGAGGATGTGCCTGATTTTTTTAAGTCTGATTACGAGTGGGCCGACGTTGTGCTCGATATGGGCGGCGAAGAGCAATTCAACTGGAATGATCCCCGCATTGCGCGGCTTTTTGCGAAAGCGGTCACAGACACCGTTTTACAAGCTGTGGGGTGATACCATTGTGGGGATTGCGACCGCGCTTGCAACGTCCGGCGGTATTAAAACCATGCTGGAGATCGGCGCAGGGCGCGGCAACTTGTCAGGGTTCATGCTGGAGGCTTTGCAGAAAAACAATATGAATCAGCCGCTTGTAATTACTGATGCGCATGCGACCGTGCTTGACAACCTGTCCGGTCTGCATGCGAAGTTTCCCGGCCGGCAGATCGACACGGTTCTCTGGGATGTTAACCAGTCTGCTCCGCAGCAGCTTGATGCGTTGAGCGCACCTGTGCTGCTGTATGAACGGGCCAGTTTAACGTATGCCAATTTCGGGGCGATTGAGAATCTGGCACGGGTCGCAGACGTACTGGTGCTGGGGGATTATTTCAATTATACCGGTGAGTTGTTTGCTTATGACTTGCTTTTTGAGCGGATAGGTCTGAAGCCGCTGATGTACCGTGATGTGCAGCCTCTGCTGGAGCGCTGCTTTTCAGAGCACATCATCGTCGATCGGCAGGTGCAGGCAACAATCGGACTGCCCAATGTCAGTCTGATTGTTGCCTGGAAGTAGGGTCACCGGACCTCGAAAAATTTATTCCTTAATTTCTGATTCGCGCTTCTGCAGGTAGCCGTTGCGGATCGCGACATAGGGATCAAGCGAGGCAGCCTTGATCTCATCATAGGCATCCGGTTCAAGAGAGGTTTTGAATACTGTTTCAAGCAACCTGAGGCCGGGGACGGGCATGTATGTGAGCGGATCCATGGCGAAGTCGAACACTGTTCCTGTACCATCCCTTCCGCTTGAGGCTCCAAGCACCGGAATCATTAAATAAAATCCAGGCCCCGCACCGTAGTGTCCGAAGGTCAGACCCGTATCCTCCTTGTATGTCGGCAGATGGAAGAAACTGTTGGCCGGATCGAACAGCCCGCCAACGCCGGCGGTTGAATTGATGATGAAGCGCCAGAGCTCAACGCCGAGATCGGGCCCTCTGCCCTGGAACAGGCAGTTGAGCGCCCGGATCGGCATGGACAGATTGTAAAAGAAATTCACCACACATACCCTTGATGGCCTGGGCAGCACAAAGGCAACGCCCTGTGCGGTAGGCTTGAGAACATAATAGTACATTTTGTCGTTAAAGGTATACATGGGCCGGTTAAAGCCCTGAATCGGGTCCGGGAAATCCTGGCCGGAAATTGCGCTGTCATCGGTTTCGTTTCCGAACGGGTCATCATTAACGGATGAACCGGCGTCAGCTGTGCGGGCCGGTGTTGTACTGGCGTCTGAGGCGTACGAGTATGGCGCTGCCGCCAGAATGAGGCATATCAACAGGCAGCGGATCGTGGCTGTTTTTGCGGGCATTGTCAGTACCTTTCATGCTGATGGTTTTGTTGTGCAGTGTTTTTAAAACATAGCAGTTTTGATGTTTGAAATCAAGTCATGAACCTCGAAAAAAATACTGCTGTGCACTGGTCCTGAACAATGCACAACAGCGTTTCCCGGCTGACATGCACGTGAGCGTGCACACTATATAGAAAGACGTCTTGCGGTTTCAGGGGGCAGTGATTTCATAAAAAGTGAGATATCTCCTGGGATTGAACGGAGACTTCCGTGCCGCCTTGGATTCTTGACACCTTTGTTCCTTTCTCTTATTATTGTTCAATACCACTTGATGATAGATAAAAACCAACCAGTCGTTTAGCATACGCTTTATGAAAACTAAAATTTTTATTTGTGCGTCAATCGTTTTTGCAGTGCTGCTGTTTTTTCGATTAAATCCGCGCGTGTATATGCTTGAGCCCGCAAGCCCCGAACAGTTTTTTTGCGTTCCGGGTGAAAAAACATTCATGTCATGGAACATTACCGGACCGGGCAACAAACAAACGCTGCATTATTCAATTTCCGACTGCACCGGAACGACTATTGCCAGCTCGACAGTCAACCCGGCCGACAATGGCACTGTTACCGTGCCCGTTACACTTCCCCAGGGTTTTTTCGAAATCACCTTTCGTGAGACTGGGCAACGCTATGGTATTGTGTCCCTGCCGGCCCAGCATTCACAGCCTGATCAATTTTTTTCTATCGATGCGGCGCTTTCAAATATTGATCTGCCAACCGCCGTGCGCATTGCTCTGCTTTCCATTTTAAAACGAACGGGGATTGGCTGTGTCAAAGACAGGCTGGACTGGAAGGCCCTGCAGATTGCCGGCAAACAGTGGAACTGGCAGGCTAACAATGCCTCAGAACACCTTCGTCAGCTTTATTCTGCGTATGGCTTGCGAGTGGCGGATCTGTTCCACAATGCCCCCGCATGGATGTGCACGACAGGCAAACCCTATCCGCAGGATCTTGTCGCGGCAGTCCGTTCCTTGAAAGTTGTTATTGGACGCTGGCAGAAACACTGGGGGGCTCTTGAAGCCTGGACCGAACCGGAATGGGGGCCTCATGGCGGCAACCTTCCGGCTGATCAGTATTGCTCCTTCATGAAAGCAGCTGCCTATGCATGCAGCGAGGCCGATATGCGCCCCCTGGCCGGGGGCGGCTTTGCCGGTTTCTGTCCCGAGAGCTTTATTGATGCCTGCGGGGCGAATGAACTCTTCTCTCATCTGGATGTCCTTACCTTTCATCCGTATAAAAGTCCTGATGAGTTTGAAGAACAGGTTGCGCACCTCAGAACGCAGCTGAACACGTATGGCAGAAAAAATATGCCGATATGGTTCACGGAATCAATCCTGCCCTGGGCTGATGATACCATCAGGCCGGGTCTTGACAGTGAGGCGCATGCCGGCGCTCTTGACCTGGCTGCCAAAACGGTTGAATCGCGGGCTTGCGGCATAGAAAGATTCTTCCCCTTTTTATTCATACCCTATTCTGAAGCAGGCAGGAACTATGGCATGCTTGACAAAAATTATTCGCCCCTGCTCCTTTTTGCGGCTTATGCACAGGCGGTCAGGGCTCTTTCAAATCTCTCCTATGTCGGCGATCTCGCCGTTGTTCATGCATCCATCAAGCGGGCCAGGGTGTTTGCCTCAGATGAGCAGTGCGTAATCGTAGTATTTGCAGGACCCCGGGCCGGGCATGTCATGCTCGACAGTCGCCTGCCCTGTCAGAGAATTGAGGGAATTGACGGGCGCATAATCAACGCATCCTCACAGCAAACTATTCCGACATCGGACGGAATAACCTACATATGGACTGATTATCACAGCATTGCCCCGCTGCTGAAAACAGATACGCGCGCAATGCAGCTCTATGCCGCAGGCAAGGGGAGGGCAGACAGAAAACCCGATCCGTCGCCTATTGTTCTCCAGCATGTTTTTAATCCAGAACAGATACAGGCATCCGTTGAGGGATACAGGCCGCGTGCCGGACGTGCAGGGGCTTTTCCGCTATGCATCAGGGTAAATAATTTTTCGGGCACTGATTGCGGCATTACTCTCAGTATTACACCAGACGATGCAGGGTTGGAAATTGACGGAGACCGGACAGTCGATCTTTCGGTGCCGGCATTTTCCTTTAAGGAAATAACATGGTCATGCAGGCTCACAGAAGCGGGAGCTAAAAAACGGAAAACAAGAATTGTTGCTGCAGCGGACGGCACAGGTGTTCAGTGGATAAGCCCTTTGGTGATTGATGTTCTGACTGAGGAAGAATAGTTTGCGGCTGTGAATCGCGTTCAAGCAGCGAAAGGTGCATCATGGTTGGGAACAAACGGGTTATTGCTGTTGTGCCGGCATTTAATGCCGAAAGGACAATTGGGAGCGTGCTCGGCGATATGCCGGATTGCGTCGATGAGGTCCTTGTCGTTGATGACGGATCAATTGATGAAACCTGTGCGTGTGCCATGCGAGCCGGTGTGACGGTTATCAGCCATCCCCGCAACATGGGATATGGTGCCAGCCAAAAAACGTGCTACCGCTATGCCGTTGAACATGGATATGATATTGCCGTCATGGTGCATGGCGATTATCAGTATGACCCCGCATGCATACCTGCCATGATACAGCCGATTGCCGACGGAGGGATTGGTCTTGTGCTGGGCAATCGCATGAAGACGGCGCGAAATGGCCGCATGCCGCTGTATAAAATTGTCGGCAACCATGTGCACGCATTTCTGATGAACATCCTGCTCGGGACACGCATCAGGGACTTTGCGACCGGGTACAAGGCCTACAGTGTCGGTTTGCTGGCAGTAGCACCCCTCATGCATTTCAGCGACGGTTTTATTTTTGACGAGGAGCTGAATGTGTGGGCGGTTCGCACAGGGCTGGGCATTGTCAATATCGACGTCCCGGCAAAATATTTTGAAGACATGTCTTCGGTGAACTGGCGAACGGGGCTGGTGTATTTCATACAGACATACTGGGTCATTCTGAAATCGTTTTTTGCAAGGCATTAAGCATGGCACGCCGTATGTGACGGATATGTTTTTTCGCATGTGCGAGGTTATTGTACGTATTCTTTTTCATAAAACTCCCTGATGCAGGCAACAATTCTGCGGGCCTCGCGTACAGATAAGTCCGGATACAGCGGCAGGCTCAGAATTTTCTTCCAGACACGCTCTGCAACAGGCAACCTTCTGTAATGCGTGCGATAGACGGGATACAGATGGTTGGGGTAATAGTGAATGCCGGTTGAAATGCCCCGTTCCTGCAGAAAAAGATGCAGAGCGTTGCGTTTTGACAGCTTAATGACATAGCTGTGACAGGCGCTTTTTGCATAGTCCTTTTCAAACGGCTTTTCGATGTGTGAGAGCTGCTGCAGACCCCGGTCATATTCACGGACAATCCTTCTTCTGCGTTCATTGAGCCTTTCAAGCTTGCTGAGCTGAACCCGTCCCCAGTGCTGCAGTCAGGTCATTCATGTGATATTTAAACCCGACTGATTCAACGTTATACTTCCAGTCATGTCGATACCGTTTTTTTTCACGTGTCCAGGTATCCTGTGTTATTCCCATCCAGCGCAGCTTTTTGAGTTCAGCATGCCAACATTTGCTGTTTGTCGTTATCATCCCGCCGTCACCGGTTGACAGGTTTTTTACTGCCTGAAAGCTGAAGCAGCCGATATCGCCAACAGAGCCGAGTTTTATTCCTTTGTACTCACCGCCGCAGGCGTGCGCACAGTCCTCGATCACCCGCAGACGGTATTTTTTTGCAATTTTGCGCAGGGCATCCATGTCGCAGGCATGGCCGCCATAGTGGACGGCCATGATAGCGCGCGTTTTTTTTGTAATCAGAGCTTCTATGCGCGCGGGGTCTATGTTCAGGGTGTCGGGCTCAATATCGCAAAAAACGGGAATTGAACTGTTGTAAAGAATGGCATGGTTTGTGGCAACAAAGGTCATGGGTGTTGTTATCACCTCACCGCCCTCAACCCCAGCAACCTTCAGCGCCAGGTGCAGAGCGGCTGTGCAGGAATTAACCGCAACGGCATAACGTACCCCGATGTATTCAGCAAATTCATTTTCGAACGCTTCAGTCTCCGGGCCGAGCCCGGTCCACCCCGATTGAAGCACCTTTTTGAGAGCTTTAAACTCAGCAGCGCCGTATGAAGGTTTGAAAACCGGAATATCGGAAAGCTGTGATACGTGCGTTTTCATGGAGGGCCCCTTGAAAATAGTTGTTATCGTTTGGTAGAAAGGATTATGCAAGCCGTGTTGAGTCTACTCTGACCGCGCTCTCACGCATGTTCAGAATGCCTCTTCATTGCCTTATTGTTTTGCTGTCCGTCGCCATAGCCAGCCGCAGACAAGCCAGAAGCCAAGCAGCGGCAGGATGCTTGCCGGATGGTGAGGGAACAGCAGTTCGCCCATATTAAATGAGTTAAAGTTCGGAGTCCAGTTCTTTGGCTCCCGCAGCTCATATATCCCCGGATAGTTATTGAAATGCGAGACGGGAACCGGGTTGATTGAGACTTTACCCTCGGCAATGCTTGGAAATATGATATCAACAAGCGGATTGCGAAGCTCACGGGGGATCTCCGTGGCAACCAGGGTTATTGAAAGATTGATCACAATAGAAATGAGTCCAGCGCACACAAAGGCTTTAGGGAACTTTTTCAGCATCGGCACCGTCAATACAAACGCAAAAGGGAAGGCAGGCAGCAGGTAGCGCGGACCGGGCGTCCAGCCCCCGTCCCATGAATAGAAGCTCGCAATAAATACAAGAAATCCGGCTGAGATGAGCAGGCAGGTGAAAGCATCCCGCAGTATGGGGCGTTCCTTAAAAAAAAGAATGGCTCCCGGAATTGCAAATACCAATATTGGAGAACTAATAAAAAGGCCCCGGTGCGGCAGGAAAAGCAGGCCGATAAAATCTTTTATCCCCGGCCGTCCAAAGAGCCGGCCGTTGACGTAGATCATTACGTCAGGGTTTGCAAACGCGTATCCTGACTGAAGGGGTCCGCCAAAACATACACTGTTATAAAAAGCTGCAGCGCTGCTGCCGGGATACAACCGGCCGCGAAATAGAGTATATGGCGCCTGCCGTTCCGGAAGGACAGCAGATACATGCCCACGCAGCACAGCATTATTATTGTTGACGGCTCGACCACAACAGCCAGCATGGCTGCACACCCTGCAACGAGGGCAGTCTTTTTTTGTGGCTGGATTGCGGTATTCCTGAGGGCCATTGCATAGAGAAAAGGGAAAAATGAAAGGGCCGCTGCCGGGACATGGCTGTAAAACACGGTACTGTAGGGAAAAATCAGTGTTCCAAACCCGAAAGACAGGCTCAACAGCAGAGCCTGGTTCCTTGTGAGTGCGAAACAAACGCTACCGGCGTAAAACAGCATCAGGCACAGCAGTGCGGCCGGCAGGCTGTTTGAAAAGAGATTTGCGATGTATGTGCTGAGCAGGATCTGCCGTTCTTCATTTCCGGGCAGTGCTTTTTTGAGGATGAATTCTGAGACCGCAAACGGGGCGGCAGCCATGAAAGAAAGGCCGGGAGACTTGTTGGTATAATAATGACCATCGCGGTATGACCAGTCGCCGGTGTTGACAAATTTAAAATAGGGGTTGGTTGCGTCTTCGCGGTAATGGTCAATGATAAAACTCTGCTGGTGAATCATGGCCCGCATCAGGCAGACCTTGGTATTTTGATTCCAGCCCCCGCCCTGGAAAAAATAGGCATAGGTGATAAAAAACAGGGCAAACAGGATGGTATAGTCTCTTCGTGAAGGGGCGTGCGCGTTTCTCATGTTATATATCCCAATACGATTTACCTGCCGCCATTCAAAGCAACTGACTATCAGAGAACCTTTTAATGCCACTCACCCAAAACCAGTTTTTTAAGCAGCTGATTTTTTTTCAGCAGATAATAGAGCCCCCAGGGCAGCAGGACGCATAATAGCGCCCGGACAATGAGATTGCCGCTATTTAAATCGGCAAACTTGGGTAAAATGCTTAAGGCATATTCAGAAAGGATAAGGTGTAAAAACATAATCGGCAGCGCAGCCCGTCCGATAGATGAAAGTATTTTTTTTACAGGGTTGAACCGCGCGAGCGTTATTGAGAGCTCCCGTATCAAGAAAAAAAGATAAGGGGTATGATTATATTGAAAAGAGGGAGGCCATATTCCTGGCACTCATCATAAAATAGTAAGGCACATGAACTATATTATACCAGTCTAACAGTATGGTCACAGTTACTGCGCAGGCCAAGAGCATGGTGACCGGCAGCGGCAGATGGTCTTCGGATAAGAACCGGGCCCTCAAGAGAAATCCCGCACAATAGAATACAAGCGCCATGGGGACAATTTCGAGCGCAAGCGGCAGTTTCAATATAACAAACGGGACACCCCCACATAAACACGGTATTTGTTATTTGCAGCATTTCCGCAGCATAATAGCAGAGGAGGGCGGCATAGAGCACAAATCTTCGCCTGCCTGTTTTTATAATAAAACTGCCGGCAATTTGTGTAAAAAAAAGGCAGGGTATAAACCACCATTTCCAGCAGGCAGTGTCACGCAGGAATTGACCGCCCAGCAGCAGGTTTTTTACCGACAGCTGTCCAGTACAGGCCTGTCACGATCATGATCAGGGCGCAGCAGACCAGTACGCAGTAGGGAACCATCAGGTGCTTGAATCGGGCAGCAATGAACCTCGGGATCTTTTGGGCTGATGAATGGAGCAACCCGCTGATAAGGAAGAAAAACGGGACATGAAACCAGTAAATGTATTTAGCTGCCATTGTATTTATTGATTGTAAGGTGTCCGATGATGATGAAAAAAAGTCCGATTGCCTTGGCGATATCAATCCATACAAGTCTTGGTTTCTTGGTGGCATCAAATGGAGGAGTGGCAGTTTTGCATGATCTGATTCCGCGACAAAAGAAACCTGAAATGTGTTGGAAATTATTTTACGCGATTGCTGTCGAACCTGGATTGACATGTTGTTGCATCTGTTTATCAAAATTATCTCCAGACAGCAACAGGTTAATTGCAGCCGGGCCATTGCTAAGCTGTGCTTTTTTTCTGTTCCATTGGTGTGCTGTTTGCGGTGAGTCAGTCGAACCATGAACGGGTTTCAGTATTAAACCCGTCCGTTCACCCTTCGACAGCTCGGGCGAACGGACGGTGTTGTATTGCAGGCTATACTATTTAGGATAAATGCTCTATGCGCCGTCATTGTGTGTTGTTTGCAGCAGGCGGCTGTGTCATGCAATGTGAAATGACGCTCATAAAAAAGGTTTCCCGCAGTATGCGTGCGGAAAACCTTTTTTTGAGTGCTGCATTAAGAGTTGCTGTTTGCGGCCTATTGCAAATAGGCGTCGTAATCGTGGCGGAAATGTTTCATGGTTGATGTTACCGGCACCATGGCGGTTTTGCCCAGCGCGCAGGCGCAGGCCTTGGTGATCGGATCCGCCATGGCAGTAAAGGTTTTCAGCATAGACTTGTCGGCCCGGCCGCTGATAAGTTCATCAAGCATGTCGCGCACGCGGCAGACACCTTCACGGCAGGGGACGCATTTGCCGCAGGACTCGTTGACAAAAAAGTCTGTAAAATAGCGGGCAAGTTTAACCATGTCGTTGCTGTCATCCATGATGACCATGCCGCCCGAGCCGAGCATTGAACCTGCTCCGGCCAACTCATCGTAGTCGATAGTGAGCTTGTCCATGGAGGCAGGCAGCACACCGCCTGAGGGCCCGCCGGGCTGTATGCCTTTGAGCTTTTTGCCTCCGGGGATACCGCCGCCGATGACCTTGATGATCTGGCTGATCTTCGTGCCCATGGCAACTTCGATCATACCGGCCCTGCTGATATTACCGGCCAGGGACAGAACTTTTGTCCCCTTGCTTTTTTCTGAGCCGATGGCGCTGAACCAGGAACTGCCTTTTTGAATGATGACCGGGATATTTGCCCAGGTTTCAACATTGTTGATACAGGTCGGCTTACCGAACAGGCCGCTGTTGGTGGGGAAGGGCGGACGCTGGCGCGGTTCGCCGAGTTTGCCTTCAATGCAGGAGAGCAGCGCGGTTTCTTCACCGCAGACATAGCGGCCGCCGCCTTCTTTGACGATAATATTCATGGAGTACCCGGAGCCGAGAATGTTCTCTCCGAGCAGTCCGGATTCAGTAGCATCCTGCACGGCTTTTGTAATGCGCTGCAGGGCAACCCGGTAGTTGTCTCTTACGTACATGTAGGCCGTCTGCGCGCCGATTGCAAAGCCGCCGATTATAAGGCCTTCCACAACCGCATGCGGGTCTGATTCAAGAAAGCTGCGGTGCATGCCGATGCCGGGCTCGCCTTCACTGACGTTGCAGATGAGATATTTCACGTCTCCGGCAGCTTCACGGCACATGCGCCATTTGATGCCGGCGGGAAAACCTGCGCCTCCGCGTCCGCGCAGGCCGGAGTCAATGACTTCCTGCACAATTTTTGCAGGCTTCATGCCCAGGGCCGTTGCAAGCGCAGCGTAGCCGCCGCGGGCGATGTATTCATCAATATTTTCAGGATCAATGGCTCCGGCATTGCGCAGGATGACCTTGTGCTGCAGCTTTCCAAAGTCGGTTTCTTCGAGTTTTGCAATGTGTTTGCCTGTAAGGGCGGTGCCGTCCGTGGCATAGTCAATGCTGCCGACCAGAACATGGTCTTCAGTGTCTATGCGGGCGATGGCCAGGTCTGCGATGACGTCGCCGGATGCAAGCGCATCCAACAGGCGCGGGACTTCATTTTCCGTTACCTTGCCATAGATGATTTTGGCTTTTCCGGGCTGGTGAATCTCTACAACGGGTTCAGCCCAGCACATGCCGTTACAGCCGACTTTCACCAGTTCGGCGTCGATGTTCCGGGATTTCATACCGTAGGCAAGCGCATTGTAGGTCAGCTCTGCGCCCTTTGCCAGGCAGCAGGTGGATGTTCCGACATTAACGCGAATTTTGCCGCTGAACAGGCGCGTATTGCCCTGTTTTTTTAATTTGGAAAGGTCTTCTGCACATGTAAGCTTCATGGTAATAATCCCCGTTCGTTAAAAACCGTTTGATGCTTATCCAAGCGTTATGGAGTCGATTTTTGCCTGGGCCTCGGCGCCTTTATACACTTTGCCGTCAATCTCAACAACCGGTGCGCAGTCGCAGCAGCCAAGACACAGCGTTTTTTCGATTGAAACGCCGGTGCTGGCGGCGATTTTGTTTTCGATCGCAGCACCGGTGCTCGCCGTGTCGTGAATGTGGCAGGCTGTTCCGCAACAGAGCTTGACATGATGCGTTCCGGGTTTTTCCATGCGGAAGGCCTTGTAGAAGCTGGCAACACTGTAGATTGCGCTGACCGGGATGCCGGTTTTGTCGCTGATTGCAAGCATGGCCTCGCGGGGAAGATACCCGATTTCATCCTGAACAGCATGCATGATGAACATCAACTTGTCACGGGACGTTCCGAAGCGCGCGACAATGACGCCTATTATGGCCGGATCAAAATCGCCCAGTGTTTTGAATTTTTTAAGAATGTTGCTTTTGAACGGTTCGGGCACGATTTCATTAACCACTGCGTTGACATGCTCCTCGACAACCGGGCCGCCCTGGGTTTTTTGCGCTATAACAGCGCTCAGCTTTCCGCGGAAGATTGCGCGCATGCCTTCGGGAACCTCACCCAGCATCAGCTCAAACATGATTTCACTTTTACCGCTCCATTCAAGCGCGGGGCCTTCCTGCGGTGGCGGCGGTGGCGGCTGCATGCCGATGGCCATCATAAGCGCGCTTTTCTGGGGTTCGGGGAGATCTTCCTGAACCATGGTTTTGATTACGGCCTCATCTATCGCAGCGGACCCTGCCCGCTGTGCCAGCATCTGGATCAGTTTTGGCTTGATAGTCTCACGCATTGCTTCCGGAACAGCAGCGAGAAGCTTTTCAAAAAGTTTTTCACCTTCCGGCGTCCAGGTTACCTCTGACATTCCACTCTCCCTTTGTGTGCTCTACGTATGTAGATGCACATTCGTTGTTGTTAACAGCGTGTGGGCGTGCATGCCCGGCTTAGTTCATTTCGTGCGCGGCGTTGTTCTTCAATTGTGCATACGCACCGTCGGTCTGCTGCTGCAACGCTGCAACCTGATTTTTTTTCCATGTTGAAAAACGATCCTGCCTGCGGACATAGTCTGCGACCGTGCGTGGAGCTTTGTCCTCAACGGTAATGTTGTAATGGCCTTCAGCGATTTCATACAGAGGAAATACGCGTGCCTCAACAGCAATACGGGCGATTCTGACAGTGTTTTCAGCATCAAAGCCCCATGATGCCGGGCAGGGGCATAGAATGTGGATATAGGCCGAACCGGCTGCATTCCATCCGCGGCGTACCTTTTCGATCAGGTCAAACGGGTGGCTGGGACTGGCGGTGGCGGCATACGCACAACCGCTGGCAGCGGCCTTGGCCGGGTTTTTCTTGACAAGGAGGTCCGGGTTGATTTTTTTAGGGGCCGCTTCAGCATCAAAACAGATGTAGAGGATGCTTTCGCCTGATTTGGGAATTATCAGGACTGGTGCAGCGGGTATTTCCTGCTGTGCGAATATGCCTGCCGGTGTTTCATCCCAGCGTGCTTTTCCCAGATCAGCGTTTTTTTCCTCAAGCGCCTTATACACCTGACGCAGAGCAAGTGCGGTGCCGCTTCCTGCACAGGCATTGTGGCCGCCCGGAAGATAGCGTTCTGTAAACGGCAGGAATTGTCCTGCAAAAAGGCTGTAGGTATCCATTATTCCACCTCCTGCATGCTGATGGCTCCAAACCAGCATTCCCTGTGGCAGATGCCGCAGCTTTTGCACAGGTCCTGATCAGCATCAAAATAACCGTCTGCCTGCCTGCTTATCGCCGCGTCAGGGCAGTAGAGATAACACAGCGCACAACGGGCACATATCAGTTTGTCCCAGACCGGTTTGAGCGGCTTTGTTTCAGGGGTGTATGCCTGAAGTTTTCCGCCGGCTATGAGCCCGTCCAGCAATTTGGAAACAGCAGTCATCTGTTTTGAACTTTTGGTTGCCAACGTTTGGTCTCCTGTCAGTTAGGGTTGCACACACATCTGCTACAGCCGGGTTGATGTGGTGGTTATTTTAAAGCGCCAACAGTATCGTTATATGCTTAGATTGTCAAGCGTTTTTTTGTCATAACGGCCAATGGAAACGGGCTCGTGGCACTGTTTGCCGACACACGCATTGTAATGCGGATTGTTTTCTGATATCGTTTGTCAGCAGGCCGATCAGCCCCGTGCTGGAAATGGATGAGATGTACCGTGCGGGGCCATACCTTCGAGGCTGCCAGCGGGTGAAAGGAGCCCGGATTTTTAAGAGTGGTGTCTTATGAAAATCGTACTCGTCGGCGCCGGGGCCATGGGATGCCTGTTTGCGGCCCTGTTGCGCCGGGCCGGTCTGGATATATGCCTGCTTGCGAGGAATGATGCGTCCGTGGCGGCCATCATTCGCCATGGCATAACGCTTGAAAACAGTACCGGTACCCATGCGGTTGACGGTATTTCCATTACAGGGAATGCCGCGTCTATCGGTTATGCCGATTATGTGATTTTTTTTGTAAAGGCTTTTGATACTGCACAGGCTGCAGTTTCCGCTGCTGGTTGTGTCGGGCCGCACACGGTTATTGTTACGCTGCAAAACGGTATCGGCAATGTTGAGTTTCTTGCGGAGTATTTCCCCGAACAGCCCGTTCTGGCCGGCACAACCGCGCATGGCGCTACATTGCTGGGCCCCGGTCATGTACGGCATGCCGGTTGCGGAGAGACTGCGATAGCCCCTTTACGGCCGCAGGAACGCACGTGCGCTATTGAACTTCTCAATGCTTTTGAATCGGCTGGTATATGCACCGGACGTGTTGATGATATGCAGGCGCTGCTGTGGGGCAAGCTGCTTGTTAATATCGGCATAAATCCGCTGGCGGCAATTCTGAATATCAACAACGGGCGTATCATGGAGCTCGAACATATTCGGCGCATCATGCGCCAGGCGGTTCAGGAGGGGGTAGCGGTCGCTGCTGCCAAAGGGATCAGTTTTGACCCTGATGAGCAGGTTGCCCGCGTTGAAAGCGTGTGCCGGGCAACGCAGGATAACCTGTGTTCAATGCTGCAGGATATACGCGCCGGGCGCAGAACCGAAATTGATTATATGAACGGTGCTGTCGTGCGCGAGGCCCTTGCCCTGAGCGTGGACGTGCCGGTTAACAGCATGTTGGCCGACCTGGTCAGGGCCAGGCAGATGCTTGCCGCCCGAACGCCTGCGGGGCATTGACCGGATTACACTTTTTTTCTGAGGACCAATGGCAGGCAGCATGATTAGACAACACAAACAGTTTATAGCAATGTGCGCGGCAGGGCTTGAGGAGTTGACGGCGCAGGAGATTGAAGCCTGCGGCGGCAGACAGGTTACGCACTCACCGGGCGCGGTTTTTTTTGAGTCTGCCATGCCCGCAGCGTACCGGGCCTGTCTGTGGTCGCGGTATGCGAGCCGTATTTTGATGGTGCTCGCTCAGTTTGAAGCCCCGGACACCGATGCACTGTACGCTGGCGTGCGCTCGATTGACTGGAATAAACATTTCGGTATTGGAGAAACATTTGCCGTTGAGGCGACAGTCAAAAGTTCAGACATCAATCATTCGCGTTTTGCAGCGCTGAGGGTCAAGGACGGGGTTGTCGATCAGTTTATGGAGAGCAAGTACCGGCGTCCCTCGATTGACACTGCCCGGCCGGATATTCAGCTGCATCTCCTGCTCGAAAACAATTCAGCCCGTTTATGCCTGGATATGGCCGGGGAGTCCCTGCATCAGCGCGGGTATCGGGTATCGGGCGGTGCGACCCCGCTGAAGGAAACCCTGGCAGCCGCAATTGTGCGCCTGTCGGGCTGGTCGGCTGATGCGGGCAGGGATGCGGTCATGCTTGATCCCATGTGTGGTTCAGGCACACTTCTGATCGAAGCTGCGCTTATGTGGGCCGGTATTGCTCCCGGGCTGCGCCGCAGTGCCTGGGGCTTTCAAAAATGGCGCGGACATAATGCCGCGGTGTGGGATGATTTGACGGCTGAAGCCCGTGATATAAGTCGCGCGGCCCAGGAGAGGCCCTGGCCGAAATTCGTCGGTTTTGATTCCGGACTGGGGCCGGTAAGGGCTGCGCTTGCGAACTGCGAACGGGCCGGGCTTGGCGACCGCATACATGTGGAGCGGCGCAGCCTGGCGCAGCTTGAAAATCATTTCAGCTCAGGCAGCGGTTTTATCGTGGTAAACCCGCCCTATGGCGAGCGCCATGGCGGCAGTCAGCAGGTTCGCTATCTGTATCGATCTATGGGCAGGATTTTTCACGAGCGTTTTGCCGGCTGGCGCTGCACGGTCCTGAGCCCTGACCAGCAATGCCTGCGCGAGTTGCGTATGAATATTCATAGTACGCACGCGCTGTATAATGGCCCCCTGGCCTGTGAGCTGCGCTGCGGTGAGCTTACCACTGATGAGCAGTTTTCCAGCGGCGCGCGTTATCTGCGCTCGCGTCCTGCCTCTGAGGGTGAAGGTGATTTTGCCAACCGCTTGCGCAAGAATCGCACACGGCTGCAATCGTGGCTCAAGGAAAGCGGTGTGAGCTGCTATCGTCTCTATGACGCGGATATTCCTGAGTACAATGTGGCCGTAGACGTGTACGATAAATGGGTGCATGTGCAGGAGTATGCCGCTCCTGCATCCGTTGACGCCCGGAAGGCGGAAAGCCGGCTTGAGACCGTGCGCCGCGATATTGAGGCGGTGTTTCAGATTGATGCGCGCAACATTTTTTTAAAAGTGCGCCGCCGGCAAACGGGGAAATCCCAGTATCGCAAGCACGCCGAAGACGGAAGACTCTTTGAGGTGCATGAAGGCAATTGCCGGTTTTTAATCAATTTGAGCGACTATCTTGACAGTGGACTTTTTCTTGACCATCGCAGTGTGCGCTTTATGCTGGGTGAAATGGCCCGTCAAAAACGGTTCCTCAATCTTTTCGGCTATACCGGAACAGCCACCGTGCATGCTGCGCTTGGCGGTGCCGCGCGCACCGTTACGGTTGACCAGTCAGCGCAGTATCTAGCCCGCGCCGAGAGCAACCTGTACCTGAATGGGCTGGGCGGTGACCAGCACCGTTTCGTGCGGGAGGACTGCATGCAGTGGCTTGCAGCCAGCACAGACCATTTTGACCTCATGTTTATAGCGCCGCCGACATTCTCCAACACAAAACGGAGGGAGGAGGTATTTGACGTGCAGCGCGATCATTGCCGGCTGCTTGAATCAGCCGCCCGCAGGCTTGAGCCGGACGGTTTGATCGTTTTTTCAACACATGCCAGGCGGTTCAAGCTGGATGAGAGGTTGGAGCGGATTTTCAGTGTTGAAGATATTACCGCCCGTACCATACCTCAGGACTTTGTGCGGACACCGCGCATTCATCAGAGCTGGATTTTGCGCAGGCATTCGGCTGCGCCGTCGGAGGGTTCCTCCCGTGAGGTGTCACATGGGCAGGAGGCTGTCCGGGAGTGAATTCCGGTGTCTGCCTGTATCCATGAATGATGTGTAATGGTGCGTGCGATGACTGCTAAAACGGCACAGCTGAAAAATGATTTGGGGCGGATGAGCCGCCGGGAGTGGGAGCGTCTTTGTGACGGATGCGCGCGCTGTTGTCTGCATAAGATTGAGTTTGAAGACACGGGAGAAATGATGTATACGCGCATAGTATGCCGCTACCTCGATCAGCAACGTTGCCGCTGTCGTGTGTATGCGAAGCGCACGCGCCTGGTTCCGTCCTGTCACCGGCTTACGCCGGATAACCTCACGGATGTTTATTTTATGCCTGAAACATGCGCCTATCGTCTGCTGGCCCAGGGGCAGGAACTGCCATTCTGGCATCCGCTTGTGAGTGGTGAGCCCGGCTCCGTGCATAGTGCCGGGATTTCGGTTCGCGGCAGGGTTGTGTCCGAAGAGGATGTCCAAAGTGAGGACTGGCCGGAGCATGTCGTTGACTGGGTGAGGTGAGTATCTTCGGCAACACCGCACCGGCTTTCATTTTTTTATATGTCGCAGGTTCAAAGAGACAGGCAAACGTTTTATGTATTCAGCGGAAAGGGAATCATGATGAATGCTGTTCGGCAGAATGCACTGCGTGATACTGTTGAGATTATCAAAGCGCATGGAGCTAATCCTAATTTCAACTATTCTCGCATTGCAAAAAATCTTCGGGATACGTACGAGGAACTCGTGCAATTGTATGCTGAAGCTGAAGCTGGAACTGAAGAAGAACAGTGATGTGCGTGGAGATTGTGCGGAAATGTTAAAAAACGCCCGGCCGTGAGCGCTGCAACAGCCGGGCGCTGTCAGCTACTTCTTTGCGCGTTCGTATTTGAACAGGCATACGCAGTCACCGTCGGCAATTGCGGCGATAATTCCGCCCCGCATGCCCTCGAAGGCATCCTTGGTCGCCTGTACATCCATTTCACAAATTACTTTACAGGGTTTTGAAAATCCAAACTCCCTGGCCATCTCCTGCACCGGGCATACACGCTGGACTTCAACCACTGCATCCATATTGTTGTTGGAGATATCAACCACAGCCATGTCCATGCCGAGCATTTTATAGGCCGGAATTGCCTTGGTAAAACCTTCAGCCAGGGTGCTGTTGTCAATGAACGGGCCCATGTTCTTTTTTTGACGCTCTGCGTAGCCCTCCATCAGGGTGTCCCAGGCTTTCTGCTCACCGTCCTTATCCATGATGCTTTTATAGGTTTCAAATTTTTTCTTAAACATTTCCATCGGATTCATGGTGGTCTCCTTTTAGATTATTGGTCTGTTCTGCGAACCATTTTCAGTTTAAAAGATGCGAGGCCATGCAAGCGGTTTTGATTGTGGTTGCATTGTCTCTGTTGTCAGACGTTTTGCAACAGCTCAGCCATTTTTTAGTGCCGTTTTTAAGCAACACAAGCAAAATCGGCATTTGTAGCCTGCCTGACTGTTGCGGTATTGTGTGTTTCACCGACTGTGCATGTTTAACATGTATTGACACTTTAGGCAACAGATAATATAACTCTATATATTGATACCTACCTTGGTAACAACTTTTTACAGGAGTGCAGTGTATGCTTCTTCGCTTTGTTATGCTGATTATGATTGCCGGCCAGGTACTTTTTTTCGTTCCCGGATGTGAGCAGATTAAAGACTATCGCAAAAAGGCGTACTATGAAAAGGCCTTGGAGCTTTATGAAGGACAGCAGTATAAGGAAGCGCTTGGCCAAATTGATTTCGCGCTTGCATTTGATCCAAATTATTTAGACGCGAGCATTTTGTATGGTATGTGCCAGTATGAGTTGAAGAATTATGAATCTGCCGCGTTTACTTTTGAAGAGGCGCTATTGCTTGGTGACCCCAATGATGATTTGTCGCTGAAGGCTGCAGAGGCATTTTTGAGGTGCGGAAAATGGGGTAATGGAATACAGAGAACTCGTCTCATGTTGGAGAAGGATCCCGGCAATGCCCGAGCTCGTTTTTTGGATGTACGTATACGTCTTCGATCCCGCAAGTTGAAGTTTTGGGCTAAGGTTGATAGCATTCTGCAACCACTGTTGGACGAGAAGCAATATAGCGATCAGGCATTCGCTTTGCTGGCGGAATTTCATATTTTAAATGATAACCTTGAGAAGGCGGAGCTGATTTTAACGGAACATGCCATTGCTATTGAGGACTGGTTTTTTGTTATGCGTTTGCTCGCTGATAAATATGTTGCCCTTAACGATTATCAAGCAGCGGTAAGGATTTACAGAAAGGTATTGGAACTGCAACCGGACAGCACTCAGGACATAGAGCAACTGCTTACTCTTATGCGTAGATCCGGCAGTAAAGAAGATGAGAGACAGCTGCTTGTTTCTTTAATTGCCGCCGATGGACAGCAGATTCGCTATAAACTCGCACTGATAAATTTTTACGTACACTACGGGCAGTTTGCAGACGCTGAGGAGGCCATCCGCGCAGGTTTAGAACAGGGGTCAGGCTATTTTGACTTTTCACGTTGTTTGATTGATGTATATGAAAAAACGAATCGTTACAACGATGCCATTCAGGTTGCCAAGGATGTTTTGAGCCGGATTGAAAAAGAAGAAGCCCTTGACCTCCAGATGGAATTTATGAATATTTTGGCCCGGCTTTATTACGGGAGTAATAATAGGGAGATGGCCAAGGGTGTTGCGCGCTGGATTCTTGATCTCGACAAGAACAACAACTTCGCACGGTTTATACTCGCCCGTATATCGCTTGATGAGGGGCGGACTCTTCTGGCAATATCTGAATTGCGTGCACTTGGCTCTGAGGATATGGAGAACCCGGACTATGATTATTATATAGGTCTGGCTCATATGGCACGTGCCGAAAACGGCCAATGCCGAGCAGTCTTTTAAGGAATGTTTGAGAAAAAAGCCGTCCTACAAGCCCGCTTTGTTGGAAATTTCGAAGCTATATTTTGAAAGAGGATACCTCGCTGATCTGAAACGCATGACTGATGAATTTTTAACCAAGAGTCCGAACGATCCTGATGTTCTTGCATTGCAGGCAGACCTCGCGAGTAAGATTGCTGCTTCCCCTGAGGGCGGTTGAGCAGCAACGCTGGCCAATCAAAAATTGATCCGAATAGATGTATAGTGATGACATGCTTCATAAAAGTACGGTAACTATAGCGTTGATTTTGCTTGTCGGGGTCTGCTTCGCTATGAGCCTTGTGTTTTTGACGCCGCGTGACATGGTTTCGAACGAGCCGGTATATTCTGACGATTATGCCCTGCATTATTCAAACGCGCTTGCGGCCCGTACGTTTTGGAGCGGTTGGGGTCGCTGCTGGGGGTATGACCCGTACCTTCTGGCCGGATATCCGAGTTGCGCGCTTGCGAATGCCGATAATAAGGCCTGGGAGTTGTTTGTAATGGCTTTCGCTCCGCTTGTGGGAACCGCCCGGGCCTTTAAAGGATATCTTCTTGGGCTTTTGTTTTTTTTCCCGCTTCTGATATATGCTGCCGCACGCAATTTTGAGTTTAGCCGGGCACAGGCTCTTTGCAGTGCGTCCCTGTCGTTTCTCTTCTTTTACCTTTCGCTTCCCAAGGATTTTGTTCTGTGGGGCATGGTGGCCTATCTTCTCATGTGTTTTTTTTCAATCTATGTTCTGTCGCTTATATACCGACTCATGGCTGTGTCTTTTTCCCCGTTGCGGTATTTTTTTGTGGTTTTTTGTTCGAGTCTTCTTTTTTTGAATCATATCCTCTCTCCGGTGCACATTTTCATCCCGGTCGGGGTTTTGTATGTATTGTACCTATCTTGTAACAGCAAAAGCAGGAACCTGTTGATTGCCATAGTGCCGCTTTTTGTGGCTGCTGCGAATATTTTCTGGCTTGTTCCGGTGTTTGATTTTTTTAACGATAAGACTACGAACCCGGAGCACTATGAGTTTGCGTTGCAGATTAAGAATATGCTTGAACCGTTTAATGTCTACTTCGGACAGCGCCGCAGTCTTTTGCATAGTATACCGGCATTGAACAGTACGTTTGTTGATGCGGCCCTCCTGCTGCTTGGAGCTGCGGGTTGCCTGATGTGGTGGAGAGAAGGTAGGCGCCGGCTTGCGGTGGCTTTCGGCAGCGGGGCAGCTTTTATTTTTCTGGTAACGTTTTACGGCTCCCATACTCAGTTCTTTGCACAGCTTCAGCCTCAGCGCTTTGCACTTGCTCTGAACGCACTTCTGTTGATTCCTGCAGGCGTATCACTGTGCGTGTGTATGCAGGCTTTCGGGCAGGTGCGTTCCCGTTTTGTTCAGATTGTGATTTTTGCTCTCTTATGCGTACTTGCCTACCAACCGGTGCTGCGCCCTTTTGGAATTATCATCCGGAATGATTATTATCGATTTACGTGCAGCATGCCGACTCCGATTAGTGAACTGACTGAATTTCTTGCCCGGCATACCAACCGGGATGGTCGGATTCTGATCGAGGATTCTGAGGCAATTAACCGGCCAGGTTTTTTTGAACGCGAGGCATATTATGGGACGCATCTGCCGGGGTTGTTTCCGGCATTTCTCAAGCGTGAATATCTTTGCGGGCCGCGCCCCATGTATCCGATCAAACATAGCTTTGCGAGTTTTACCCGGGGCGTGCTGTTTGACCGGCCGGTTGGTGACTATTCGTCAAATGAACTGCAGGCTGCTTTTGATCTTTTTAATGTGCGCTGGATTGTATGTTGGTTTGACGAGTCCCGGAAGGTGTTCGATTCTTTTCCGGGTTATTTTCGTCCGATTGGAGTTATTGATAAGTTTACTATCTATGAAGTGCTGCGCAAGGCGTCTTTTTTTCTTAAAGGAAGCGGTACTGTGCAGGCTGATTATAACCGCATAGAGCTTTCAAACGTGCGGGCTGAGGACGATGAAGTAATTATTTCGTATCATTGGATGCAGTTTCTCGTGACCGACAGTGGGGCGCAGCTTGAGCGCGTGATGATCGGAGACGATCCTGTCGGTTTTATAAAGATTAAAAATCCTCCCGAAACACTCACCATTTATAACGGTTATTGATTGCTGCTGTCGGCGTCGTCGAAGCGGTACAGAATGAAGCGGCTGTTTTCATAGGCCTTCGGCAGATCAAACTCCTTTGGTTTTTCGGTCACCACAAACACGGCACCGTACTTGCGGGCAGTCCGGATAATGTCGGCGGTCGTGAGACTGTTAAACCCTGCTTCGGCATTGTAGGGTTTGGTCCATCCAAGGTCATTCATGCGTTCAAACCACTCTTCTGTAAAGCGGTTATCAAGGTAGAGCAGGGTTGACCCTTCTGCCCAGTCACCAAGAACCGCGCGTAGAGAATAGTGGTAAAAGTCATTGTTAAGCGGTGGTACAATAAACAGGTCGTCCGTGTCTGATATGTCGCGTGCGACAAATTGTACGTCGGCCCAGGGGTCAAGTTTTCCCTGCAAACGGCCATGGTAATAAATTTTTGGTCCTCCCTGGGCTGTCAGCACGGCAGCGTCAAATATCAGCAGTCCAAGTGCCCACGGCAGCAGCGTTCTTGCCCTGGGTACGTATGTTGGTACATTGATAATTATAATAAGGAGTGCCGAGCTTATAAAGAGCTCTAGCCATGCAGTGGTTGGCAGGGAAATGAAGGCCGCGAAATACATGCAGGGCCAGGGTAGTCCCTGCAAGGATTGCACCGCGTTTGCAGACGGTGGCGGTTTGCCCCGCAAACAGAGTGTAGATAAAAACGGGAAGAAGTAGTGCACAATAAAATTGCGGTAGTTCTGGTAGATAACCTGTGAGCAGCAGTATCATCGTGGCGGCCAGAAGAGCGTGCGTGCGGGAACGACGGGCAATATGCAGACAGGCCCAGGCAATGAAGATGATGGCAAGAAAGAGATACATGACCGTGCTGCGCCACAGGCTCAGTTTGATGATAAAGGGTATTGGAATGAAATCGGCAAAAATCGTGCCTGCCAGGCACATGAGCGCGACCGCGCTCCAGAATATCATCACAGTTCGGCGAAAGGTGCGTCTTGGGAATGCAAACAGGGATGCGCAGGCGAGAATCAGGAACAGTCCTGCATGCAGTAGTTGCCGGCGTGTCCAGGTAGACGGATTGCAGGTATACCCGGCAACCCAGCGCACTCCTTCAAGCCACAGCTCACCCTGGCCGCCTGTGCCCATATAACTGATTGTTTTTGCTATTCCGGGCAGGGCCGGCAGCACAAAGGCGAGCAGACAGAGCATGATCAACGTGAGGGGAAATTTCTTAAGGTTCAGCAATCCATACAGACAGTACGCGCACAGAAGAAACAGAGTACACATGGGATGGAAATTGTAGCTTAGGCCGGTGAGCAGAAGGGCGATGCAGTAACGGCTGCGGAAAAAAAACAGCATTGACCAGACAATGAGTGGATAGGTGTATGGCAGTCCGTGGTGGAAAAAATTGAGATATGGAGCGGGGGATCCCAGAGTCCAGTTGTTGAGTTGTGTTGTGTAGAGAAGCGTGGCAACGATGGCAGTGGAGCGTGAACGCGTAAGCGTGATTGCAAGGGCATATATGCCGGCAAGCATAAAAAACAGGCTTGCCGCGGTATGCAGCAGCGCAAATGTTTCCAGATCAATGTGCTTGAGCACATATGGCAGGACATCATAGAATATGCCGATACGCAGGTTGTTTCTATTTACCGCTTGAATATAAATGGAGTTTTTGAACAGTTCCGGGTCAATCTGGTTCCTGATTGAAGAGAAATACGTCGCAACCGTCAGATAGCGATGCGAGGAGTAGTAGCCGTTCATCAGAAATGAATGAACGGTAAGCAGTAGAAGTAACAGCAGCGTGAATAAGTATTTTTTTCGGGGCAGGAGCATGAATTGTTATCCTGGGTTTGAATCACGCATGCGAGCAATGTTACTGCCCAGTGAGGTCATTATCAGGCGTACAGCCTCGAATAACCGGATGTCTCGATGTGGTCGGCATCGTACTGGTAATGTTTAGCAGCTTGTTAACGCTCTATTTTGTAATCTGTCTGCCGAACGCAACACTGATGGATGAGGAGGCTGAGCACCCTGTGGAATCAGGGGTTTCTTAACCACAAATACGGTCACGTAGGATCACAAAGAGTGCCTGCAAGCCGTCTCCCGCATGTATTTTTTTCCCTTCGTTGTACGTGCGCGGTTCAAATTCAATCGGCACCTCGGATATTTTTTTTGTACGCATGGCCAGTTTATTGCTGATTTCAAAGTCCAGGTCAAACCCTGAACAGCGCAGCTGAAGGGATTGAAGGAGCGATGTTCGTACAAGTTTGTAGTTTGTGGCTACGTCGGTAAAAGCGCTGTTAAACAACAGATTGGTCAGGAACGTCAGGAATCTGACTGCCCAGTAATTAGCCGCGTAATTATGATAGCGCCGGTTACCAAGCACGCGCGAGCCGTACACGACATCAAGATTTTCGTCCAGCGCTTTTTGCAGCAGTGAGCTGTATTGCCGGGGGTGATACTCAAGATCTGCATCCTGAGTGATCGTGTACTCGCCGGTGCAGAGAGGGATGGCCGTTCTGATGGAATTGCCCTTGCCCAGGTTGCGTGGTTGCAGCACGGTTTTCACGTTCTGTGCAGTGATTGTTTGCAGCAGGTCACGGGTTCCATCGGTGGAGCAATTGTCTACAATGATAATTTCTTTTTCACAGCCATGTCCCAGGTCGGCTTCCTGTACTCTTTTGAGAATTTCGAGGATTGTGTTTTTTTCATTATAGACACAGATAATTACGGAGAGTTTCACGGTTATATGTACTTTCTGTAGGGGTATTGATCTGATGTTTTCGCTTGTGTAACGGCACCGGTTGCTGACCGTCTTGACAGTTTTCGGTCAGGTGTTAATATTCGTTTACATATGGTAAAAATCTAATTATAATTTGAAGCTGAAACAAAGTCAATTCATGTTAACGGATGAAAAATATTCCTGTAGCCGCCGCGGCGGCCAGCGGATGACAGGTACAGATTTGCGGGCATGCGTATCGAGGCTGCCGTAACAAAACCTAATAAAGGATATGTGGTTCATATGAAAGTAGTAATTTTGTGCGGTGGAAAAGGTACCAGACTGGCTGAAGAAACTGAGTTCAAGCCGAAGCCCATGGTTGAAATCGGCGGCAGGCCGATACTGTGGCATATCATGAAAATTTATTCCTGTTTCGGCTTTAATGAGTTTATTCTTTGTCTGGGGTATAAAGGGGACTTAATTAAAGAATATTTTTTGAACTTTGAGCTGATGAACAGTGATTTTACAATTGTCTTTGGCGATAATCATCAACAGATCGACGTGCATAATTCCCGCACGCGTGAAAACTGGAAGGTAACCCTGATTGACACGGGTCTTAATACCATGCCCGGATCGCGTATCAAAAAAATTGCGCCTTTTATTCAGGATGATACCTTTATGATGACCTATGGCGACGGCGTGGCTGATATCGACATCGGCAAACTGGTTGAATTTCATCGTGGCCATCAAGGCCTTGCCACGGTAACCGGGGTCCGGCCTCTGGCGCGTTTCGGAGTGCTTTCTACCGACGGCAGCCGGGTTTCGGCCTTCAGTGAGAAATCCCAGATTGAGGAAGGCCATATCAATGGAGGTTTTTTTGTATTGAACCGCAGGGTGTTTGATTATCTGGATGATACTGAAAACTGTGTGTTTGAGCGTGAACCCATGGAGCGACTGGCCCGTGAGGGAGAGTTGATGGTATACTATCATCATGGTTACTGGCACTGCATGGATACGGTGCGTGATCGTGATATGCTTGAACAGGAGTGGCAGAAGGATAAACCGGCGTGGAAAATGTGGTGATACTATGAGTGTGTTTTGGTCTGGCAAACGTGTTTTTATTACCGGAATTACGGGGTTTGTGGGCTACTGGCTTGCAGAGCAGTTGTTGGAGCGCGGGGCTTTTATTGTCGGGTTGGTTCGCGATTGCGTACCGCAGTCAAATTTTTCCCGTTGTCGTCTCGGTGATCGTATCGTTACGGTTGCCGGCGCGCTTGAGGACTATGCCCTGCTGGAGCGCACATTGAATGAGTACGATATCGACACGGTTTTTCATCTGGGCGCGCAGACCCAGGTAGGGGTCGGCAACCGCAGCCCGCTGGCAACGTTTGAAACCAATATCAGGGGTACCTGGAACCTGTTGGAAGCCTGCCGTGTGCACTCTTCCGTTGTTAAGCGTGTTGTGGTCGCATCAAGTGATAAGGCCTACGGTGATCAGGCAATACTCCCCTATACCGAGGAAGCCCCTCTGCAGGGAAGCCATCCCTATGATGTTTCCAAGAGCTGTACGGATTTGCTGGCATACACCTACTATAATACCTATGGACTGCCCGTATGCATAACACGCTGCGGCAATATTTACGGTCCCGGGGATACAAACCTTAACCGGTTGATACCGGGAATCATAACCTGGGTATTAAAGGGCGAACCGGTTGTGATTCGCAGCGACGGTACACTGGTGCGTGATTATTTTTATGTCAGGGATGCGGTCAATGCCTATGTGATGCTGGCTGAAAACATGGAGGGGAAATCCCTTTTCGGCGAGGCTTTTAACTTCAGTAGTGGTCTGCGTATCAGCGTACTTGAGATGACAAAAGCAATTCTTGCAGTGATGAGCAAGCCGGATCATCCGGTGCGGGTACTCAACGAGGCACACGGCGAGATCAAGGACCAGTACCTATCCAATGATAAGGCCGGACGTTTGCTCGGGTGGCAATCGGTTTATGGCCTTGAAGATGCACTGGCAGAGACAGTTACATATTACGCGAACCTGCTTGCTGAAGTGTGACGGTTGAATAGCCGTATGTTTGTACTTTGATAGATTTCAGAATCGGTTTATTGTATTTTGTATTGAGTTTCAAAGCATGATTTATTTTTCGGGGCTTCCGAACTAAAGTCTATTATACAGGAGGATGCGCATCATGGCCGGTGAAAAAGTTTTAATCGTCGATGATGAAGAAAACGTCCGTTTCTTGTATGAGCAGGAACTCATTGACGAGGGATATCAGACTATACTCGCGCGTGACGGTAAGGAATGCCTTGAAAAGGTCGCAGCAGAAAATCCTGATGTCGTTCTTCTCGATATCCGCATGCCGAGGATGGACGGGCTGGAAGCGATCGGAAAAATTATAGAGTTGAATAAAAATATTCCTATCATTATTAATTCCGCCTATTCAACGTATAAGGATGATTTTATGAGCTGGGCTGCTGATGCCTATGTGGTAAAATCATACGACCTTGATACCCTGAAGGCAACCATTCGCGAAGTGCTCGCGAAAAAAAACGTCCGGACATGAAAAAAGTTCTCGCAATGATAATGGCCGGAGGCAAGGGGGAACGGCTCTATCCGCTGACCCGCGACCGTGCCAAACCGGCAGTGCCGTTCGGCGGAACCCACCGTATTATTGATTTCACCATCAGCAATTGTATCAATTCCGATATCCGCAAAATATACATCCTCGCTCAGTATAAGTCCCTGTCGCTCGACAGACACATTCAAAGGGCCTGGAATTTTCTTAGCAGTCGTGTCGGTGAATTTGTCTACATTATCCATGCGCAACAGCGCATAAATGAGACCTGGTACAAGGGTACGGCGGATGCCATTTATCAGAATTTTTATACCCTGCAGCAGGAGCGGCCCGATCTGGTACTGGTGCTTTCGGGCGACCATATATACAAAATGGACTACCGCCCGATGATTGAGGAACACCTTAAGAAAAAGGCTGATTTAACCATTGCGACCTATGAGGTTCCCGCATCGCAATCATGCCATTTCGGCGTGCTTCAGATTGACCGGACACAACGTATCAAGGGCTTTCAGGAGAAGCCTGAAAAACCAAAAACCATTCCCGGCACGTCTGATAGAATACTGGTTAACATGGGTGTTTATATTTTTAATACCGATGTGCTGGTTAAGCGTTTGATTGAAAATGCCAGGCAGGCTGACACGGAGCATGATTTCGGCAAGAATATTATCCCTTCAATGCTCAAGGATGATCGTATATTTGCCTATTCCCATACTGATCCTGCCACCGGCAGGCCGGCCTATTGGAAAGACGTCGGGACCATTGAAGCATACTATGAAGCAAATCTTGATCTTTTAACCGATGAGGCGGGTATACAGCTGCATGATAAAAAATGGCCGATCTATACATTTGAAAAGCAGGCCCCCTCTGCCAGGATTACCGGTTTTGAAGAGCGTAACAATACGCTGTACGGCATGGTTGCGGATTCAATGATATCCAAGGGCTGTTACGTACGGGGCGCGCATATCAGCAATTCCATCCTTTCACCCAATGTGACCGTGAACCAGTATTCGACCGTGAGAGGCTCAATTATTCTTGACAATGTGACTATCGGGCGGGATTGCACCATTCGGAATGCAATTATTGATAAGCAAGTTGTGGTTCCCGACGGCACTGAGATCGGTTGCAATCTTGAACGTGATGCCCGCACTTTCACTGTTACTGAATCGGGTATCGTCGTGATTGCCCGCGGTTCGACTTTGTAGTTCCTGTCATTACAACGCCTTGCACCATAGCGGAGTCCATTTGTTTCCGTAGAACTCCTTCATGCCTTTTTATCGTTGCAGGGCCGGGTGGTGCAACGCTGATTGCGTTGCATGATTTAACCGGCAAACCTTCTGCCGATTCATGTCCGGTTGTTATCTGGTTGTGTCGTTCGTGCAGTAGGGTTCTTGCGCGAACAGCGCCCGGCCGGATTCATACAGGTCGCCGCCGTATATATCATTAATAACGATTGCCGGAAAAAGTTCAACCTCAATCCGGCGCAGGGCCTCGGCTCCAAGCTCTGGATAGGCGATAACGTCGTTGCGGCGGATGCATTTTGAAAGCAGGGCTCCGGCTCCGCCAGGTGCCGCACAATATACAGCGCGGCAGCGTTGTATGGCCGTTTTTACTTCATGCGAGCGGGGGCCTTTGCCGATCATGACGCACAGTCCGGCTTCAAGCAGACGCAGGGTATAGGCATCCATGCGTCCGCTGGTTGTGGGGCCGGCAGACCCGATACAGTGGCCGGATCGTGCCGGTGACGGACCCATATAGTAGATGGTTTGGCCGGCAATTTCAAAGGGAAGCTGTTGCCCGCTCTCCATAGTTTCAATAATTCGTTTATGGGCCGCATCGCGCGCAACATAGAGTATGCCGGTGATCAGTACCGGATCACCGCTGTGCAGTTGCTCAATGCAGGCGGGGTTCATTGGGGAGGTGATTTCAATCGGCATTTGCGGGTTCTCCATGATCACTTCATGCCTGTGCCTATCGCTTTGTTTTTATTTCTGCAGATTAGCAACCTTAAACGCAGGCGTCAAGGATGTTATGAACGGTATCTGGTATCGTATTCGCAAAGGCGAGAGGGCTGAAAATGAAAAGATTGTAGACGGGAATGCGCAATTAGAGTATATTTTTAACGCTGATGCAGCAAACATACTATGAACTCGAAAGCAGTCCCGGTGTGCCAGCAGGCGGGTACACGCATTGGTGATCGGCCGTGAAACCTGACATCTCAACACGAATCGGCTCGCTGAATTTAAAGAATCCGGTCATGGCTGCTTCCGGAACCTTTGGGTATGGCCAGGAATATGCATCCCTGATCGACAACAGCGTCCTTGGGGCTTTGATCACCAAGGGCATCTCGTTGCTGCCTTCGGCTGGCAATCCAGTGCCCCGGATTATTGAAACTCCTTCGGGTATGTTGAATGCGATTGGGTTGCAAAATGTCGGTTTTGAGGTGTTTATTGCCGAAAAAATGCCCTTGTTGCGCACGGGTTCAACGCCGGTAATCGTTAATTTTTACGGCAATACAGTTGAACAGTACGTTGAACTCGCTAAGCGTCTTTCGGCGGTTGAGGGCATTTCTGCGCTTGAAGCCAATATCTCATGTCCGAACATTAAACAGGGCGGTATTTCCTTCGGTACTGATGCGCGCATGGCTGGAGAGATTACCGCGCGCATACGATCGGTTACCCGTTTGCCGCTGATTGTCAAGCTGACTCCCAATGTAGCCGATATTGCGCTGATAGCACGCAGCGTTGAGCAGGGTGGGGCGGACGCGGTTTCGCTTATTAATACCCTGACCGGTATGGTGATTGATCCTGCAACCCGCAGGCCTGTTCTCGCCAACATAACCGGTGGTCTTTCCGGGCCGGCGATCCGCCCGATTGCCGTTCGCATGGTCTGGCAGGTGTGTCAAGCGGTACGTATCCCGGTTATTGGTCTGGGAGGCATTATGAATGCCAGATGACGCCCTCCAGTTCTTGATTGCCGGGGCCTGTGCAGTTCAGGTCGGCACGGGACTTTTTGTTGATCCCTCAATTCCTGCAAGCATCGTGGCCGGGATTGAGGCGTACATGTCCGAGCATGGCTTTGAACGGCTCGAACAGGTCGTTGGCAGTTTAATGGTATGATTGTGCCGCGCGGAAGCGTTCAGGTAAACCGCATGTCCTGCAGTGCGGATTTGGCGTGGCAGGAGCCTTCAGTATGAAAAAGCGCAGACATACGAAGACAATCATGGTCGGCAATGTACCGGTGGGTGGGAAGTCCCCGGTGAGCGTGCAGTCCATGACCAGTACTGATACCCGGGATGCTGCTGCGACCATACGCCAGATCAGGCGGCTTGAGCGTGCCGGATGTGATATTGTGCGTGTTGCCGTGCCGGATGAAAAGGCTGTTGCAGCCTTGACTAGCAATAGTCAAGGCCGCTCGCATTCCTGTCATTGCCGATATTCATTTCAGCCACCGGCTTGCGCTGCAGAGTCTGGAAGCGGGGGTGCATGGATTGCGTATCAATCCCGGCAATATCGGAGCTGCCAGCCGCGTACGTCAGGTGGTTGATGCGGCCAGGAAGCGCTGTGTGCCGATCAGGATCGGCATTAATGGAGGCTCTCTTGAAAAGGACATTTTAAAAAAGTACGGTTCCCCCTGTGCTGAAGCCTTAGCGGAAAGCGCGTTGCGCAATGTTGAGCTGGTTGAGCGTATGGGTTTTGACCAGATTAAGATCTCAATCAAGTCTGCGGATGTGCTTACAACAATCGACGCTTATCGGCTGGTTTCGAAAAAAACGCGCTATCCGCTGCATATCGGAGTGACTGAGGCGGGAACGCTGTTTTCAGGTACCATAAAGTCGGCAATCGGCCTGGGGGTTCTGCTGCATGAAGGTATCGGTGACACGCTGCGGGTTTCTCTTTCGGCAGACCCGGTTGAAGAGGTTCGGGCTGGTTTTGCGATATTGCAGTGTCTGGGACTGCGCCGGCGCGGCCCTGAACTTATTTCCTGTCCAACCTGCGGCCGTCGACAGATTGATGTTGTGAGGCTGGCGAGCCAGGTTGAAAAACGTTTGGGCCGCAGTCGCGCGCCCATCACGGTTGCCGTTATGGGCTGCGAGGTCAACGGGCCCGGTGAGGCGCGCGAGGCTGATATCGGTATTGCCGGCAGCCGCAACCGTGGCGTAATATTCAAGAAAGGCCGGATTGTGAAAACGTGCCCTCAGGATCATGTGTTGGAGGAGTTCCTGCGTGAGCTTGAATTGCTTGAGCGTGAGACCGTATCAGATGCGGACGGCTTAAAGAAAAAACATTAACGACTCGGGTGCCACACGGCCCTGTGAGAAGGAGACAGCATGCGTTATACCCAGTTTCTTATACCGACCTTGCGCGAGGTTCCGGCGGAGGCTGAAGTCATCAGCCATCAACTGATGCTGCGTTCAGGCATGATTCGCAAACTGGCAGCAGGAATATATGCCACCCTGCCGCTGGGAGAGCGTGTGCTGCAAAAAACCGCACAGATCGTGCGCGAGGAAATGAATCGGGCTGGCGCGCTTGAGTTGACGCTGCCGTTTGTGCAGCCTGCCGAGCTGTGGCATGAAAGCGGGCGCTGGAATGTATACGGCAAGGAGCTTGTGCGCCTGAAGGACCGGAATGAACGCGAGTTTTGCCTGGGGCCCACACATGAAGAAGTCATAACGGATGTTGTACGGGGGCTGATCTCATCCTATAAGCAGCTGCCCGTCAATCTCTATCAGATTCATATTAAGTTTCGGGATGAAATCCGTCCTCGCTTCGGGGTTATGCGCGCGCGGGAATTCATAATGAAGGATGCCTACAGTTTTGATGTCGATGAGGCTGGAGCCGAGCGGAGCTACATGAAAATGTTTGCTGCGTATACGAATATTTTTGCCCGTCTGGGCCTGAGTTTCAGGGCAGTGGAGGCTGACAGCGGACCGATCGGCGGCAGCTTTTCGCATGAGTTCATGGTGCTGGCTGATACTGGTGAGGATATGATTGTTACCTGCACTTCGTGTGAGTACGCTGCGAACACTGAGAAGGCGGAGATACTCGCGCCTGATGTTTGCGAATCGAGCCCGGATCAGTTTGGCGTGCTTGAACGCGTGGCCACACCGAATGTGCGGACGATTGACGAGGTGTGTTCGTTTTTAAAAGTTGAGCCTGCTGCGGTCATAAAAACACTGATTTTTGATACCGGGTCCGGGGCAGTAGCCGCGCTGGTGCGAGGGGATCATGATATCAATGAAATCAAGCTTAAAAATTATCTAAAATGCAGTGAACTTGTTCTGGCTGATGAAGCCTTGATTGAACGTGTCACCGGTGCTCCCCGGGGCTTTGCCGGACCGGCAGGCTTGCGGGATGTCCGCATTATTGCAGACAATGGTCTTAAAGGAATTACGAATATGGTCGCCGGCGGCAACGAATGTGATGTGCACATAGTGAATGTCAACATCGGCCGCGACTTTAAGGTTGATGCCTTTGCCGACATCCGGCTTGCTGTCGAGGGTGATGCCTGCCCACGCTGTGCGCAGGCACTCACGACTACCCGCGGCATTGAAGTGGGGCATATATTCAAGCTCGGCACCAAGTACAGCACTGCCATGCATGCGGAGTTCCTTGATGCCCAGGGGAAGTCGCACCCGATGGTGATGGGTTGTTACGGAATCGGGGTCGGGCGTACAGTGGCCGCGGCTATCGAGCAGTCACATGACAAGGACGGGATAATATTCCCTGTCCCGATTGCGCCGTTTTCCGTGTTGATTGTTCTGGTTAACCCGACTGATGCGCAGCAAAATGATGTTGCCGTGAATCTGTATGAAGCGCTTCTTGGACACGGGGCAGACGTGTTGCTTGACGATCGCGACGAGCGGCCCGGCATTAAGTTTAAGGATGCTGACCTTATCGGTATACCCCTTCGTGTGACCGTTGGCCGCAATGCAGTGCAGGATGGCTTAATTGATATAAAGTGGCGTAAAAACGGTGAGCAGGTGCAGGTCGCAATCGGTGACACTGTTGGAAAGGTGTTGGAAGCATTGTCGAAGCTGTAGTCGCGCAGCCGGGCCGTCAGCGTGTCAGGGGTGCAGGTGTCAGGTATCATGGCTGAGTCAAAGATAGTCCGCATAAATGATATCATTGAACAGGTGACCTCGTATTTCCCCGAGGCTGATCTTGGTCTGATCAGCCGGGCCTATGTTTTTTCCGCAAAAGTTCATCAGGGGCAAACCCGTATGTCGGGTGAACCGTATTTGAACCATCCGCTGTCCGTGGCCAAGATCCTGGCCGATCTCAACCTTGATGTGTACACCGTAGTAACGGGATTGCTGCATGATACCGTTGAGGATACGTATGCGACCCTTGATGAGATCCGGGCCATGTTCGGCGATGAAGTCGCCTTTCTGGTCGACGGTGTGACGAAAATCAGTAAAATTACAAGTGGTCGCAAAAAGGACACACACGCAGATAACTTTCGTAAAATGATACTGGCCATGTCGAAAGACATACGCGTGCTTTTGATCAAACTGGCTGACCGCATGCATAATATGCGCACACTTGAATACATGCCTGTAGAGAAGCAGGAGCGAACCGCCAGGCAGACACTTGATATTTATGCTCCGCTCGCCAGCCGCCTGGGGCTCTATGTTGTGAAACGCGAGTTGGAAGACCTGTCCTTGCGCTATACGCATGCTGAGATGTATAACGAAATCAGGGACAATCTTGCGCGTTCATCTGAGCAGCGCGAACGCTATGTCAATGAGGTAATCGGGATTATTGAATCCAAGCTTGCCCAGTCAGGCATTAAGGCAAGTATTACCGGTCGGCATAAGCATCTATTCAGCATTTACAGCAAAATGCAGACGCAGAACCTTGATTTCAGCCAGATATATGACTTAACCGCGTTCCGCATTATTGTGGAGGAGCGGCCGGAGTGCTACGAGGTGCTGGGTATTATCCATGCTTTGTGGAAGCCGGTTCCCGGACGCTTCAAGGACTATATTTCATTGCCTAAGACTAATATGTATCAGTCGCTGCATACGATCGTAATCGGTCCATACGGGCAGCGCATTGAGATACAGATCAGAACAGGGGATATGGATCGGGTGGCCAGACATGGTATCGCCGCTCACTGGAAATACAAAGAAGGCAGTACGATCGAACAGAAGGATGATCAGCGCTTTACCTGGCTGCAGAATATTCTTGAATCTCAGAAGGAGATGAACGATTCGCGAGAGTTTTTAGATGCATTCAGGGTTGAGGTATTCCCGGATGAGGTTTTTGCCTTTACGCCTGCCGGAGAGGTAGTCGAACTCCCCAAAGGGGCTACTCCCATAGATTTTGCCTACTGCATTCATACTGATGTCGGCAACCGCTGCGTGGGTGCCAAAGTCAATAACGGTATTGTGCCGCTACGCTCTGAAATCCACAGTGGTGATGTCGTTGAAATTTTGACCCAGTCCGGCCATCATCCCAGTCGTGACTGGCTTAAAATCGTTAAAACATCCCGGGCAAGGACGAAAATCAGAAACTGGATACGCCAGCAGGAACTTGAGCGCAGTATTGCCCTGGGTCGTGAAATCGGGGAAAAGGAGTTTCGCAAGCATAAGCTCAATTTTACCCGAATGCTTAAGGATGGCCAGCTGGTTGAAAAAATGGGTAAAAATAAGGTTAAGAATGTTGATGATTTGCTGGCCGCAATCGGGCAGGGCCGTATCGGCATTAGGCAGGTCATCAATAAAGTTATGCCTGATGAACCGGCTGAACAGCCTGCAGCGCCCGAACCTTCAAAACGTACGGTAAAGGCACGTGAGCGGAAAAATAATCTCGGGGTGCTGGTGCAGGGCATGGATGACCTGCTTGTCCGGTTCGGCAAGTGCTGCAACCCCATTCACGGTGATGCAGTCAAAGGGTTTATCACGCGGGGCAGGGGTGTAACCGTACATGCCCGTGACTGCTCGTTTCTCAAACTGGCCGATCCTGAACGCGTTATCGACGCACAGTGGGATGAGTGCTCGCGTCATGTGGCGGTTGTGCCGATTGAGGTAATCTGTGAGGATAAAAAAGGTTTGCTGGCATCGATTACTTCATCAATTGCCAGTGCTGAAACCAATATACTGAACGCAAGTGTCAGGACAACCCCTGAGAAAAAGGCTATCAGTGTTTTTACCGTTGAAATCAACAGTCTTGCTATGCTGGATGCGGTGATTCAGGAAATCAAAAAGGTTAAGGGTGTTCTGAAGGTTTCGCGTCTGCGGCCCTGAATCCCTGGTAGTCGATACACTGAGCCAGTTGCATCCCCGGTAACAGTGGCGCGCGGCCCGGTGTGCTCAGTTGTTTGCTAATGGCTTCCCTTGAGAATTTCTGGACTTTTAACGGCTGCTCAAGCCGCTATTATACCGCAGCGTCGACGGGGCTGGCTGTTTTACGCAGGGGTTTTGCTATGAAGCCTGACCGTATACAGCGGGTGCATGCATAAACCCTTTTTGCAGTTCCGCTGTTCATTGAGCGAACCTTTTGAACATTGGGTTTCCATACTTTTTTGCTTTTATTGTGCGCGTGGCTGACGCTGTATCCAACTTGTCGCCCTTTACCGCAAATACTGCATACTTTTCCCATTGTATATAACCTCCATAGATAGCTGCTGTGCGTTCTGATTGTCCTTGTGTTAAATAAAACATTATATCAAAATTGGTACATACATCAATCAAAAATTACTCTCTTTTGAAAAAAAATCACTGTCAATGGGGCTATCGAAACTGCCTGGCCGGCTGGTAGGGGGTAAAAGAAAAGGGGAAGGAAGGCCTATTGGCAGGCTATTCAGGGAAAAAGCGGAGGGGCAACCCCTATCCTTCCCGCTATATTTACAGTATTACCTGAATGTGTGGAAAAATCAAGAGCGGAAGTTGATTTTATTGTCTAAGGAGCTGTTTTTTTATACTTTTTTCTGATACAGCAGGTGATACTCATCTTCCCCTTTTTGAAATTCGGTGATCAGGACACCCATACCGTTTTTGCTTGCCAGATGAAACAGGTTGCTCGGTACCTTGCGGGCCCAAACCACTCGGCAGGACATTTCAATGGTGTCTGATGGTCCTTTCAGGCTAATATTCAGTATGCTGCCGGGCGGGAAAACCTTTTGGGTTTTAATGAAGAAACCCGCTGCAGACACATCTTCGGTGAGGGCGCTATGGGTGCCGTTTTCTGAGGTTATGGTTACCTGCAGAGTTTTTTTGATTCGTTTAAAAACGCGTTTGTCCGACATGGGTATTCCCTATAAGATTATGTGTGGTGTATTGAACACCCCCAATGATAGAGCCTCTGTTGCCTGTTGTGCGGTGCCGCCAGCGCGGCACATGGGTGTCATGTGCCTTCAATCGTTACGCTGTTTCACGGGCTATTGTTTTGGTGTGAACTGTAAAACCTTTCCGGGTCGGTCGTTCTTAGCGTCGCTATCGCGGTTGTTTAAAGCAATGTCCGCTTCTCCGGTTGTAAATGCAACAGCCGCCATAAAGTGTTCTTCACCGTTGATGGTAAAAATTTCACCGCACATCTGCGGTTGGCGAAGTTTCCATGTAAGTTCGACTGGCGGCAACATAAGCATGGTAAAGCGCACTGAGTACCAGGTTTTTTTAATATCCGGTTTGATGTCCGACACTGTAGCGTAGACAATACCCTCAGCTCTTCCCACTATCACTATATCGCCGATATGTGTCTCTTGCTTTAACGAAATATACTTTTTAATATCGGCCAGTTTGCTTTCAAGTGCCATGTGCGCTACCTTTCCCCGGTGCGTAAGGAGTCTACATAGTGTGATTTTTTGATTATTTTGCAACCTTAAACTAAAGATATGGCAGATGTAAATGTTTTTTTTGTGACTCAGGCATAAAAGAACGGTTTTTGGTTGAAGCAATTGAAAAAAATATATAGTATGGTAGGTATTGTACACGCATAAAGTCTGGCTAAAATGACGTGCATTCATATTATAGGGGGTTATGTATGCTTCGTGCCAATGTCGTAAAAGATATGCCGCAGGTGGACAGTACATCCTATATTGACCCCGATGCTGTAATTATCGGGAGGGTTTTCATCGGCGCAAACTGTTTTATCGGCGCGGGTGTCGTTATTCGTGCCGATCGTTTCTCCCTTGAGGATGAGAGCTGCTCCATTATCATTGGAGATGGAAGCGTTATTCAGGATGTTGCTGTGCTTCATGCGCATACTGAAACAGCCATTCATGTGGGATCAGGTAGTATTATTAATCACGGGGCAGTGATTCACGGGCCGACTACGGTCGGAGATAACTGTTTTATAGGCTGCAAGGCAATTTTGCATTATGCCCATATCGGTAATAATGTTTTTGTGCGTAGCAATTGCGTTGTTGAGTCGGTTACTATTCCTTCAGACTGCTTTATTGAGATTGGTTCCTGTATAACTCAGCAACAGGATGTTGACCGACTGCGCCAGATTACTGTGGAGGAAGAAAAATTCATGCGGCGGGCAGTTGGCGAAAGTCGCGATTACCCGATCCGCTACAAGTTCTCACTTTAGTTTTAGATCTTCAGCCCGTGCAGTGGGCTGACGCTAGGATCGATTCATGCCACGGATAACGGCATGAAATTTTTCCAGTGCCCAGCTGTTTTGCTGACATGAATTTTCAACAAGGTGTATAGAATACAGGACGTTCCTGCGGACACATGGCCTATTTTATAACCGATCGCTGCATTATGTGCGGGACCTGTTGGGAAATCTGTCCCACGAAGTCCATTAAAGAATTTGACTGGTACTATGCAATTGATGAGGATACCTGTGTTGAGTGCGGGGCCTGCGCCCGTGTGTGTCCGAATGTGGCGATTTCGCGCAAAAAACAGTGAAACAGGCGCGTTCCGTCACGTCTGATTGAGTATTGGGAAGGATGTCATGACAAAGCTTTGCACAGAGGTCGATGTGAGCGCGTTTCCCGCGCATGTACGGCCGTACTTGATACCCGAGTACACGGGTGACTGCGTGTATGAATGCATTTCCTGCGTGTTTACCGGCTCGCTGGAAAGCTTTTTGTATACCTGCCCCACGTGCGGCAGCCTGCTTAAAATTACGGACCGCTCCTTTGGTGAACTGAAAAAAATACCCGGGTCTGTATGGCGCGATATTTTTGATTATCGCAGTCTGCTGCGTGTTGAAGCTTTGCAGGGTATTTTCCTGTTTAAGGAGCTGCTGTTTCCTGCTATGCCGCTGCAGGATGTCATTTACCTGGGTGAAGGCCATACAGCCCTGGTGCGCGCCAACGCACAGCTGAGCCGTTATGTCGGGGCTGGTTTTTTTATAAAAAACGATGGTTTTAATCCTTCAGCCAGTTTTAAAGATCGCGGCATGGCCTGCGCCGTAAGCTATATCAACAACGCAATCCGCACGCGTGGTCTTACTGAAGTGCTGGGCATCTGCGCCTCTACAGGCGATACGTCGGCCGCTGCGGCGCTGTATCTGAGCTACCTTGACAGCACGGTTGTCAAGTCGGTCGTACTGCTTCCCAGGGGTAAAGTTACGCCGCAGCAGCTTTCGCAACCGCTTGGCAGCGGGGCCACGGTTCTGGAAATACCGGGCGTGTTCGATGACTGCATGCGCATTGTGGAACAGCTGGCTGAAACATACCAGGTCTGTCTGCTGAACTCTAAAAATCCGCTTCGCATTCTGGGTCAGAAGTCCTATGCCTATGAAGTTGCCCGGCAGCTGGGCTATGAAACGGAGAACCTGACGGTGGTGGTACCTGTCGGCAATGCCGGCAATATTACCGCGATCATGGAGGGCTTTTTGGATATGCAGCGCCTGGGCATCATAGAAACATTGCCGCATATTCTGGCCGTACAGAGCCGGCACGCAAATCCGGTAGCCTTGTGGCGCGCGTCAGGTGATTACCGTCCCATGACGGTCAGCCCGAGCGTGGCCCAGGCGGCCATGATCGGTGATCCGGTTTCGTTTCCCAAGGTGCGTGCGCTGGTTACAAGCGATTTCGATGACCGTTTTACCTGTATTGATGTCGAGGAACAGGAGATTATTGAAGGCATGCTTCAGGCCAACCGCTGTGGCAGCGTGGTGTGCACGCAGGGCGGCGAGTCGATTGCAGGGCTGCGCAAGGCCCTGGCGAACGGCATGGTTGCGCCCGAGCGAACATTCGTTGTCGATTCAACCTCGCATCAGCTCAAGTTTTCTAATTTTCAGCAGATGTATTTTGAGGATGCTTTTCCGGCTGATTACGAAATTACGTCCCGCAACGAACTCGTCAATGCGCCGGTGCAGCTTGAGGCATCCGCCGGAGCCGTGGCTGATTATCTGGGTTTGAAGAAGAAATAATACCGCATGAAAAAGATATTGATTGTTGATGACAGTACTACGATCGCCAAAGCAATGCAGCGTTCACTTGAGGGCGCAGGGTATACGGTCGATACGCTGCATGAAAGCGCAACGTTTTTCGATGGTCGCGTTACGGCATTTGACCCTGACCTGGTGATCCTTGATATCAATATGCCGCGTTTTGACGGTTTCTATGTTCTGGAAATGGCCAAAAAGATCAATACCTGCCCGCGGGCCAAAGTATTGATGTGCTCTACAAAAGTTTTTGAGCAGGACCTTAACCGGGCCAAAACGCTGGGTGCTGATGATTTTTTGATAAAGCCGTTTAATGCCGAAGAATTGCTGGCAAAGGTTTCTGCGGTTATCGGCGTGCCCTGATCAGCCTGCTACGTCTCGTCCGCGGAAGTATATTACCGTGAAGGTGCTATGAACAGTGAACTTGAAATTCGTTTCTGGGGCGTTCGGGGATCAATGCCGGTCTGTTCGCCGGAGGTGGTAGGATACGGCGGCTGCACATCATGCGTTGAAATAATCGCTGATAACGGCACCCATATCGTTCTTGATGCCGGAACAGGTATTCATGCTCTGGGCAGGCATTATTTGAAAAACGGGATGCCCCGGCACTGCGCCGTTTTTATAACCCATGCGCACTGGGATCATATTCAGGGGCTGCCTTTTTTTGCGCCGGCGTTTGTGCCGGGCCATCATCTTTCCTTTTTTGGCTGCAATCAGGGAACGTTTTCATTCAGAGATATATTGCGCCAACAGATGAGCAGTCCCTATTTCCCGGTTGAACTGAAAAGCTGGCAGGCCGACATTACGATAAAATCCATTGCCGAGACAACCATTGATATCAACGGCGTTTCAGTTACATCACGCTATGCCGAACATCCGGGCATGACGCTCGGTTTCAGGGTTGGGTATAAAGGCAAAAGCATTGTGTATCTTCCCGACAATGAACCGTTTGCGCGCTTTGATTCGGCCAGGGTTTTTAGCGAACAAAGCGTTGATCCCGATAACCCGGATATTGAGCTTGCCTGTCTGCTTGACCAGAAAAAGAGTTTTTTCAATTTTATCCGTTCAGCCGATGTTTTGATCCATGATGCGCAGTACACGCCAGGGGAATATTCCGTACGAGTCGGTTGGGGACATTCCAGTTTTGCAACAGCGGTAAAGTCAGCCATATACGGACAGGTAAAACACCTTGTATTGTTTCATCACGATCCGCAGCGCAGCGACATGCAGATTGAAGAACAGCTGCAGTCATGCGCCGCCATGGTCCGCGCAAGCGGTGCCGCGTTGCTTGTTTCGGCTGCCTCGCAGACAGCGCCGCCCCTTTACCTTTGAGCCCCCTACGCCCATGCTTTTTGCGCGTGTGCTAGTCCTGCCATCCTGCTATCTTGAGCCGTTCAATGATTTCATGCAGCAAAATCGCGGTTGCACCCCAGATATGATGATCAAGAAATAAAAAGCCCGGAACCTTGCGTACCGTGCCGCGGATATTTTTGAGTTCGTATGTGCGTGCACCGGGTGTGCACAACAGGTTAAGCGGAACCGGAACAATGGCGGCAACTTCGCGCGGGTCGGGTGTGCAGACCGGGATTCCGGGGTGCCAGGCGACAAACGCGTGTATATGGAAATCTGAAGCAAGGATGTATGCAGCATCCAGACCCCCGGCGATATCCAGGGCTTCAGGGTCAATGCCGATTTCTTCACGGGTTTCACGCAGAGCGCATGCAAGCGGATTTTCATCTTTTTCCCGGCGTCCGCCGGGGAAGGATATCTGCCCGGGATGATGGCGCAGGCCATCGCAGCGTTTAATTAATATACTATGCAGTCTTTGTGCTTCTTCAAACAGCACGATCAGGACGGCTCCGTAGCGGGGTTCGCCCGGCAGGCCGGCAGGACGCTGCGGTATGCGGCCGAGCGGGGACATTGCAAGTCGTGTGCCCGGGGTGTCGAAATTTTTTAAACAGACGGCATTCCTGATAATGCGGCTCAGGTCTGTTTCATTATTCTTGCCATGCACGGTTGTATCTCCGAGGGGTTCTGGATGTCTGCATGGTGCAGCATTGTATTGCGGGGTTCGGAAATAACCCCATTGAAGCGGTTTGAAACGGGTTGCGTGCCGGGATATGAATGCTGAAAGCCGTTTGCCGGGTGTGTGTGCGTTTTACAGAAGACCGGCATAGGTTTTTTTTTGAAAACATATTTTACGTCGGGCACCTGTCCATCGCTGTTTGTCATTCAGCAGACGCATAAAAAGGGAGCCGTCATGGATGAGGGTTCCGCCGACCACGTCAACACCACGAGCAAAAAGCGGGTCAGGGAAGAACCCTGCAGTCGGGCCGACAACGGAAATAAATGCATCGTCCCTGCAATGGTCAAGGATTGAATCAAGCGTGTTGTTGTAAACAGTGGTGCTGGTGCACAGTACTTTGTTGCAGTGGCGCAGTTCATTCGTATCAAGAGTGACATGGATGTTGGGAAAGCGCTCCAGGTATGCATCATTCAGTTCAATGACAGTCAGGTGCGCGCCGCAGGCCTCAATCCGGTCAATCAGCGGGCTGAAAAATCCGACCATGCCGATATGGTCTCCGGCGCCTATGTTGAGCAGTCCCAGTGAGTCGGTTGCCATGTCAAGCGCAACATGGCCCGTGCGCATGACATGGCTGCATAGTGCGTTCAGCGCTGCCATTGCCAGCATGTGTTCAAGGGGATCGGAACTCCCGAAGCAGGCAGCCAAATCTGCGGGTGAACTCGATTGTAAAGGCTCTGATCGCAACTTGTCATAGGAATGGCGGCACTCCTCCGGCAGCAGCACGTAGCTGATCCCGACCGAATCATCTTTCAGACGCAGGGCCATGAACTCGGAGTCATGCGGTTGTCCTCCCTTGAAAAGCGGGGGCAGGAATACTTCAGCGATGTCCGGAATATTGAAATTTGCAGCAAGGTCGCATGCCATGCTGCGAAAATCATCAATCAGGTTGGGTGTGCGTGCGTGCATATGCTGTTTGTTGTAATCCGCCTGGTGCGGTGCTATGTGTGGCGGGTAACGAGCGTTTCCAGGCTCTCGCGTCCGGAGCGAAAGCGGTTGACCACAAAGTCCGGATCAGGATAGCCTATGGCGATAAAAAGTGCAGGCAGTGTATCGGCCGGCAGGTTTAAAGCTGTTTGGATTGCATCGGCATACATCAGGGTAAGGGCAATCGCGCAGGAGCCCAGTCCGCGGGCATGGGCAGACAGCATCATGTTCTGGGCGGCCATGCCGATATCCATATAGCGCACAACCGGCATGTCGTGGTGCATGGTTATCAGCACAACGGTAGGGGCATCATAAAAACGGAAACTGCCGCTTTCAATAAACGATGTATGTCCGTCGCCCAGTTGTGCAATAAACGGGCGTATGCCCTTAAAGAGTTGTTTTGTCCGCTCGACATAGCAGGCAGGAATGGTTTTGCCCTTGGACGGGTCATAGCCCTTGCGCTGATCCTGATGGGCCTGTTTGACTGCCTGATTCAGGAACTCCAGGGCCGGACCTTCAATGACGTGGAAATGCCAGGGCTGCTGGTTTGAAGCCGAGGGCGCCCAGGCAGCATCGGTGAGCATGTCATCAATCAGGAGAGGGGGTACGGCATTCGGCAGAAAGCCGCGACAGGTTTTGCGTTCGCGCAGGCAGGTGAGTGCATCCATGCAGTCTGCTTTCCTACTGGTGTTGTATGTTTTCCGAGAGGCATTCAACAAGTTTTGTGTAGCAGTCCTCAACCTCCTGCAGGCGCTTTTCCGCATTGCCGAGGAAAATACCGATCTGCCCGATTTCATCCCGGAGCTGCTCAAAGGTTGTTTCCTGTTCCTGCACCCGCTCTGAAAAGTCCTTTATTTTGTTTATCAGCATTTGGGCCGAAACTGCAAAGAAATGACATTCCTCATAATCGGTCGTTATGATTGCGGTGAGCCGTTCGCGTGCCTCTGAATTTACTTTAGCCATGGGGACCTTTCACGTGCCGTGTCTGCGTGCTGCTGCTGGTGCAACAGGGCGGTTTGAGGAATTGCTTGTAAAAATCAGGCTTATACAATATAACGATTATGGATGTTTCGCAAGGCTATTTTGATTTTTACAGAGTGTCGCCGGCAGGCGCGCAAACCGCGCTGGTTAACATAACGGGAGTTATTGCATGGAATGTATTATTGTGAACGGCGGCCGGCCCCTGCATGGCAGGGTTTCAGCCAGCGGGGCGAAGAATTCAGCTCTGGCAATTATGGCCGCAACCCTGCTCAGCAGCGGAGAGCACCGCATAGCGGGGTTCCTGATCTGCGCGACATCAGCACCATGAAGCGGCTGCTTGAACACCTGGGTGTGCGCATTACGGGGAAAGCGAGCTTGGACTTGACGCTACGCATATTGATATCGTTGATGCGCCCTATGAGCTGGTGAAAACCATGCGCGCCTCCTTTCTTGTACTGGGGCCGCTGCTGGCCCGTTTTGGAAACGCACGTGTTTCGCTTCCCGGAGGCTGCGCCATTGGATTGCGGCCGGTTGATATCCATATCAAGGCTTTTGAGGCCATGGGCGCGGACATCAGGATTGAGAACGGCTATGTGCACGCTGTTTGTGAGCGTATGCACGGAGCCCGTATTCTGCTCGATATGCCTACGGTGGGCGGAACCGAGAATATCATGATGGCTGCCTGCCTGGCTGACGGGGTTACCGTGATTGAAAATGCAGCCCGCGAGCCTGAAATCTCCGATCTGGCCCTGGCCCTGCGTTCGGCCGGGGCCCGCATTTCCGGTGATGGTACCGGAACAATAACGATTGAAGGTGTTCAGGAGTTGGCGCCGATCATTCATACGGTCATGCCTGACCGCATTGAGGCCGGGACACTTTTGATTGCCGGGGCCATTACAGCCGGGGATGTGACGGTTGAAAACTGTCCGGTTGAGTATATGGGCAGCCACGCTTGAAAAATTGCGTGAGGTCGGCTGTATCGTCGAGGAAGAGGGGACCAGTGTGCGAATACGTGTCACCGGTCCCTTGAAATCGGTAGAAGTCACAACGAACCCGTATCCGGGATTCCCGACTGACATGCAGGCGCAGCTGATGTCGCTGTTGACCCTGGCAAACGGCACATCCCTGATGCGTGAAACAATTTTTGAAAACCGTTTTATTCATGTTGCCGAGCTTGATCGTATGGGTGCGCACATACGGGTTGAGCGCGATTGTGCGGTTGTGACCGGTGTCGCTCAGCTGGAAGCCGCCCGGGTCATGGCATCGGACCTGCGCGCCAGTGCGTCTCTGATTCTGGCCGGGCTGGCCGCGCGGGGTAAAACCGTTGTTTCGCGCATTTATCACCTTGACCGCGGCTATGAGGCTTTGGAGAAAAAACTGCAGCATCTGGGGGCTGATATTCGCCGCGGACAGGAATAGAAAAGGTCGGGATTTTTTACAGGAACATACACGTATGCAGATGTTACGGTATCACGATGATGGTTTTGACGCTGCTTTTGCTGCACTGTGCGATCGCGAAAGCCTGCCGACGCAGGTTGCCGAGCAGGCTGTCAGGGAGATTATCTCTGAAGTGCGATCCGGCGGGGATGCTGCTTTACGGCGCCTGACAAAGCAATTCGACGGCCATGAAAATCTGATGGTTGATCCGGCCGATATTTCGAGCGCGTCTAAAAAAATTGATGCCGCTGTGTGGGAAACGCTGCAGCTGGCCCGCGACCGGATTGAGCGTTTTCATCGCCGGCAGGTTTGCAATTCCTGGCAGACTACGGAGAGCACCGGCGAAATCCTCGGCCAGCTTGTGCGCCCTCTGGAGCGTGTGGGCATATATGTGCCGGGCGGCAAGGCTTTGTATCCGTCCTCCGTGCTTATGAACGCAATTCCGGCCATGGTTGCCGGGGTGTCCGAGATCATCATGGTCAGTCCGGCCGGACCTGGTGGCCTGCATCCCTTGATCCTTGCAGCAGCAGACCTGTGCGGTATCAGGAAAATTTTTCAGATCGGCGGGGCCCAGGCCGTAGCAGCCCTGGCCTATGGCACAGAGTCCGTGCCGAGGGTTGATAAAATAACCGGGCCGGGAAACATTTACGTTGCGCTTGCCAAGAAGCTTGTGTACGGCGATGTTGATATTGATATGGTCGCCGGGCCGAGTGAGATTTTGATTATTTCAGACGGCAGCGGGGAGCCTTCCTGGGTTGCTGCTGATCTGCTTTCCCAGGCCGAGCATGACGAGATGGCGTCATCCATTCTGATTACAACGGATGAACAGTTTGCCGCCCGTGTTTTTGATCAAGTGCAGGCCCGGCTCGTACAGCTCCCGCGGGAGGCAATCGCACGGAAATCTCTTGAAGACCATGGAGCAATTATTGTTGTTTCAGACCTGGACACAGCTGTGGATTTGGCCAATCAGGTGGCCCCGGAACACCTTGAGCTGTTTGTTGAGCGGCCATGGGATATTGTCGACCGGGTCAGGCATGCCGGCGCGGTTTTTATGGGATATTACACGCCCGAGCCTCTGGGTGATTACCTGGCCGGGCCCAATCATGTGTTGCCTACCGGGGGCAGCGCACGGTTTTATTCAGCCCTGTCCGTGGATGATTTTATAAAGAAAATCAGCCTGCTTTGCTTTACGCCTGAAGCCCTTGACTCACTCGGTGACGATGTTATCCGGCTGGCTGGCTGCGAAAATCTGGATGCGCATGCCGGCAGTGTCAGCGTCAGGCTTGACCGGAAGTAGCATATATGTGTCTCCTCAGCCGTCTCAGGCTGCACCCTCTCATCCAAAATGTTGCCCGGATTGCGTCCGATCTGCGCGTGCCGGTCTATCTGGTCGGGGGAGCAGTGCGGGACGCATTGCGCGGCAATGAGCGTGCGCATGATTTTGATTTTGCACTGGCCGATGGTTTTGATGAGCTGGTTGCGGTTTTTGCCCGCGCGCAGCGCGGGAAGGTTATTCCCTGGGATGTTGATCAAAAGCGTATCGTATTCCGCCAGGGTAGTGAGCGGGTCACGGTTGATTTTTCACGCATGCACCAGCCTGACATACTCCGTGACTTGCACCAGCGTGATTTTACGATTAATGCCATGGCGCTTGCCGTGCATGTGAGCGACGCAGATTTGATTGATCCGCTCGGAGGGCAGGCTGACCTGAAGTCGCGTTGTCTGCGCATGTGCTCGGAGGGGGCATTTGAAGCTGATCCGCTGAGGATGCTGCGAGCTGTCAGGTTTTCACGCCAGCTGTCATGCGATATTGAGCCCCGGACACAAGAGAGCATGCGCCGCAACAGCGCTTTGATCACACGCAGTGCCCGGGAACGTATCAAGCGAGAGCTGTTTATGATTCTGCACGGGCCCGCCCAGGAACAATCGCTGCGAGAGCTGCTTGCCTGCGGTTTGCTTGAGCGCCTGCTGCCGGATATCATGCTGATGTCCGGCGTGCGCCAGAGTCGCCCCCATGAGCATATGCTGTTGGAACATTGCCTGCTTACCGTGCGGTTTCTGTAGGAAGTTCAGCGGATGCCGTGATGCCCGGTTCGACGGTGTGCGTTCAAAGATGGACGAGTATCTAAACCAGAGCTTTGAAGAAGGCGTCACCATGGCGGCGCTGCTCTCGTTTGCAGCCCTGCTGCATGATATCGGTAAGCCTGCGTGTGCATTTGAAGACAACGGCAGGATGCGGTTTTACGGCCATGATAAAGCCGGTGCTGCCATCATCCGGCGCATTGCGCGCGAGACAGGGCTTGGCCGCAAGGCACAGCATGTGCTCGGTTGTCTGGTTGAAAACCATATGCGCATTCTGCAGATGTCTCAGCTTGAGAGCCTGAGTGAACGCGCGAAACTGCGCTTTGTGCGCGATTGCGGCACGGTTGCACCCGGCGTGTGTTTGCTTGCGATTGCCGACAGCCTGGCAACCGGTTCCATGCCTGAGTTTCAAGACTCCAGTCAGCGCGTCAGGGATATCGCCCGGGAACTGTGCGGGCGTATTTTTACATCGCAGGATTTGCATGAGACCGCGCCTTTGCTCACAGGCGCTGATGTCATCAATGCGCTGGGTCGTGGGCCGGGCCCGCATGTCGGCCGTGTTCTCAGGCAGGCTGCCCAGCTTGAGCGCAATGGAACTCTTCAGGACAGGGAAGGCGCTTTAGCATGGCTGCACAATCAGAGACCTACCGATTGAAAATCACAGGCCTGCGCCTGAGCGTCACGGATGAGCCCGCGCTGCTGGAAGCGCTTGCCCAGGTGCTTGGCGTTGCAGCTGAGCCGCATTAAATCCATGCGTATCCTGCGCCGCTCACTTGACGCGCGCCAGCGCACGCTGCTCTACGAATACAGCCTTGCAGCTGATGTGTGCCTTGATCAGCAGGAACTGGCGCGGATGCTTTCCGAATCAAGGGTGAGCCTGTTTCAGGATGAGCCCTTGCCGTCGCCTGGACCGCGCCTGTGCCTTCAACAGCGCCCTATTGTGGTCGGGGCCGGCCCGGCCGGTCTTTTTGCGGCCCTGGGGCTTGCAGAGCGCGGATGTCCCCCATTGGTGATTGAACGGGGGGCTCGGATATCTGAGCGTATTGCGGAGGTTCAGGCTTTCTGGAATCGCGGCACACTTAATCCTGAATCGAATGTCGTGTTCGGGGAGGGCGGGGCCGGGGCCTTTTCAGACGGGAAATTGACTGCCCGCAGTACCTCACCATTGAAACAGCGGGTGTTTGAGGAACTGGTTGCCTGCGGGGCGGATGAAAGCATAGTGTATGAGGCCCGCCCGCACGTGGGTACTGACCGCTTGCGGCAGGTTATTCCGGCGCTGGTTGAACGTTTACGCACAAAGGGTGTTGAGTTTCGATTTAACACCCGTATGGATGATATCGAGATTGAAAAGGGGCAGGTGCAGGGTATACGAGTTTCCGGCAGGCACATCGAAACCGGGCTACTTGTGCTGGCCGTCGGCCACAGCGCCCGTGATACGTTACGGATGCTCTCTGGCAGGGGCATGTGTCTGCAGCCCAAGGGTTTTGCCGTGGGAGTTCGCATTGAACATCCCCAGGCTCTGATTGATCGCAGTATGCGGCGCGACGAGCATACGCGCCTTGTCGCCGGACCAGCTGAGTATGCCCTGACACATGCCGACAAGGCTTCCGGCAGAGGGGTGTACAGTTTTTGCATGTGCCCGGGAGGCCTGGTTATCGGTTGTTCTTCACAGCCGGGCACGCTGTGCGTGAACGGCATGAGCTTTTCAAATCGCGGCAGCGCCCGTGCCAATGCCGCACTTGTGGTGACGGTTACACCCGATGATTATACAGACGGGGGCGTCCTGGGCGGCCTTGCATTTCAGGAGCACATAGAAAGACTAGCCTATACCGCAGGCAGCTCCCCATATTACGCACCGGTACAGGGGGCCGCTGATTTTATGCGCGGGCAGGCCTCCACGACACTTCCTGTCTCGGATATTTCATTTAAGCCCGGGGTGACCGCGTCTGATCTTGCCGGGCTGTTGCCCGGTTTTGTTGTTGAGCCGCTGCGCCGGGCGCTTGCTGCGTTTGATAAAAAAATACCCGGCTTTATCGAACAGGGCATTTTGATAGGCGTAGAAACCCGCACATCCTCGCCGGTGCGCATGTTGCGCGATCCGGAAACGTTTCAGGCTATCGGCATTGCCGGCCTTATTCCGGTCGGCGAGGGGGCAGGCTATTCAGGCGGCATTGTTTCAAGTGCAGTTGACGGGTTGCGGAGCGTTGAGTCTGCTGCTGTAGCGGTGATGCTATTGGTATTAAAAAACTGGTACGGCTTGACAAAATATGTATTGACGAGTGTTAATTTCTATAATACATACCGACTGGTCGGAATTTATTTGGTGTAACTATGGCTGTCAACAAGGCGCCGGAACAGCGGCGCGAAGAGATCTTTGAGGCTGCGCTGAGCTGTTTTAACAGCAACGGGTACTATCAGACCTCCATTGATGAAATCGCCGCCCAGGCCGGCATTTCTAAAGGCGGCATTTATCATCATTTCAAGTCTAAAAAAGAGCTTGGTATTGAGCTGTTCAGGAATAGGGTCAACCGCTACTTTGAGTACCTGACCGCCGAGATTGGCAGCCGCTCTGATGCGGCCCAACGTCTGAGCCTGCTGGTGGAAAAGTCAGGCGAGATATTTTTCTCACATGAGCCGATCCTGCGTTTCTGTCTTGATTTTGTGGCCATGAGTTCGCGGGAGCCTGACTTCCGTGATGAAGTTGCCTCAATGTACAGGCATCGGGTTGCTACGATCGCCGCGCTGATTCAGGAGGGGATCGATTCAGGCATTTTTAAGCCGGTTGCGCCGGAAGGAGTCGCCCGCACCCTGTATTTTCTTTCGATGGGTTTTTTCCTGAGCTATTTTACCGTACCTTTGGATTTTGATTTGCAGGAACAGCACAGGCTGAACATTACAACAATCATAGACGGTCTTATCAAGCATTAAGGGAAGGAGCATGGTATGAAAAAAAGAGCGAGTAGTGTGTTAATTATCAGTGCATTGTTCTTTGCTGTTTTCGGCTGCGGACGCTTTGCGGCTGATACGGTTGTGCAGCAGGCGCAGGAGACACCAAAGGCGCAGGCGATTGTCGCGGCTGCGGAAGTCGACAGCGGACATCCCGAGATCGAGCCGGGACTGAGCTGCAATGACTGCCATGAAATCAAGCTTGACGCCACTACTACCGCCACGAAGGTCTACCTGTTCGGTCAGTCGCCCGGCCATAGCGAGGGTGAGGGCGTGATGTCCAAAGAGCGCGTCTGGGCTGAAATTGAAAAAGCTATCGGCGGCCTGAAACACGACTCAAAAACATTCATCCTGGCCACAAGCCTCAACAATGTGCCCCTGTCGACCACCTGCGAATGGACCCTTGATCCGAAAACAGGCAAGCTCTATGGATTTCATGAGGCCGGCACCGAGAAACTGCGCCATATCGAGGCCAATCCAAAAGTGAGCATGAATTATCACAAGGAGTTCGACAGTGAGACCTTTAAGGACTTCCTGTGTGTGCAGATACGCGGTACCGCGCGCCTGCTTCATGGCGATGATCCTGATTTTGAACGCATCATGATTGAGTTGCTGCCCTATGAATTCGGTGCCCGGGTTCCAGCCGACGCTACGCCGGAGCAGCGTGAGGCCCGCTTGAAAGCATTCAGGCAGGGAGTGAAAAAAGCTTTTGTCATCAGCGAGATCACACCAACGCAGATTACAATTGCGAATCAGAAGTTCCGGGCAGAAGGTATGCGGGTATATCAGCGCTGGACGCCATAGGACGTTTTATGGAGAGTAAGGCAGCGCGTACGTCAATGAAGTATGGCTGTAATTGTGCGGGCTTATGGGTTGTTTATCAGAGGCGAATATGATACGAAGATCAGTGTATTCTGCACGATACGCCCTGCATGTGTGAGGAGAATGTATGAAAACAGCTGTTATTACCGGTAGTTCAAAAGGAATTGGGCTTGGCCTGGCTCAGCACTTTCTCAAGAGCGGCCATCAGGTCATGCTGAGCAGTTTTGCCAGACAGGAGTTGGAACAGGAATTGCTCAAGGCCCGGGAACAGTATGGATCAGAAAAAGTTGCAGGTTTTGCCTGCGATGTTACCGATATTGAGCAGGTGCGCGCTTTGTGGCAGGCTGCTGTTGATCGGTTCGGAGCGGTTGATATCTGGCTGAATAACGCCGGCATTGCCAACACAACGCGCCAATTGTGGGAGCTTGAAAGCCGTGAAATTCCCCGGGTGGTCAGCACCAATCTCACCGGTGTTATGTACGGAACTCAGGTTGCATTGCAGGGCATGCTGGCCCAGGGCTTTGGCCGGGTATATAACTCTGAAGGTTTCGGCAGCGATGACATGCTGGTCAATGGTTTGAGTGTATACGGCGCCACAAAGCGCGGGGTGCGTTATTTCAGCGAGGCTGTTGCGCAGGAAGTTGAGGGCCGTCCGGTGCAGGTCGGAACAATCAGCCCCGGAATCGTGTTGACCGATTTCCTTATTGATGACATGCGCAAGATGGCCCCTGAGCAGCTTGAAATTACCAAGGCGGTCTACAATGTGCTTGCTGATGATGTTGAAACCGTAACGCAGTTTCTGGTCCAGGAGGTGTTGGCCAATACCGAAAACGGCCGCCGCATAATGTGGATGCCCGAGGAAAAGGCGAATGCATATTTTGCAGATGAAAGCCGCCTGTCGCGGGATCTTTTTTCACACTATGGTTTATAGGCTCTAGGGCCTGTTATATGGAGGAAATACGATGAAGTCAGTTGTAATAACCGGCAGCACCAAGGGTATCGGGCTGGGGCTTGCCCGTGAATTTTTGAAGCGCGACTGCAGGGTCGTTATCAGTTCGCGCAGCGCTGACTGCGGTTCAGCAGGTATGTACTGATCTTGAAGCTCAGTATGGGAAGGGCCGTGTGACCGGCCTGCCGTGCGATATAACCGACATTGCCCAGGTTCAGGCCCTGTGGGATCATGCCTGTACATTTTTTGAAAAGGTGGACATCTGGATCAACAATGCCGGTATCAGTCATGCCCGCAAAATGCTCTGGGAGCTTGATCGCATCCGAGCTTAGCCAGGTGGTTGATACGAACGTTACCGGAATGATGAACGGATGTCAGGTAGCCCTGCGCGGCATGCGGGAGCAGGGATCGGGCGCTGTGTACAACACTGAGGGCCACGGCAGCAATGATATGATTCTGCCCGGCATGAGCGTGTACGGCGCCAGCAAAAGGGCGGTGCGCTATTTTACGCAAGCGTTGGTCAAGGAGACCGAAGGCAGTGATGTACAGGTCGGCGTCATCAGTCCGGGCATGGTGATAACGGATCTGCTGGTTTCTGATTGGCAGGAAATGGATACTGAGCAGCGCGAACAGGCCAGGGTGATATTCAATATTCTGGCAGACACGGTTGAAACGGTCACGCCTTGGCTGGTAGAGGAAATGCTTAACAATCAGGTTTCCGGAACCTGGATTGAATGGATAAATGATGAAAAAGCCCAACAGCGTTTCGAGGATGAGGCCTATCTCAGCCGCGATTTGTTGAGCGAATTTGGTTTGTAGTTCACGGTTTGACCTGCTGGTGCAGGGGAGGTATGCATGAGTTCAGCGAAGCAGCCGGATGAAGATGAGAAGCTCAGGCGTTTTTATGATGATGTGCGCCGTGAGCGTCAGCAGACCCATCGCAGCTACCGCGACCGGGCGCTCAGCATTCTGCCGCATGTGTGCGCGGTGTGCAGCCGTGAGTTTGAGGGTAAAAAGCTGCGTGAGCTGACCGTACACCATAAAGACCACAATCACGACAATAACCCGCCGGACGGCAGCAACTGGGAGTTGCTGTGCATATACTGCCATGACGAGCTGCATGAGCGCGGAGCTGATGCGCAATGGTATGCTGAACCCGCCACAATCGATAAAAAAACCTCAAAAGATTTCAAACCTTTTGAGGGCTTGGACAAGCTTCTGGCCCGCAAGCGTTCAGAAAAGTAACTTTCAGTTGAATTCACCGCACAGGGCAATACATTTGAGCTGCGTCTGGGATCATTCGATAGGATTTGTTATTGAGATCTCAGGGGCCGTTTTTTTTGTCAGAGTGTGGGGCAGGAGCGAAGCTATCCGGAGGTCTTTTCTGCTTTGATGGCCTGACTGATTCAATGCAGTGTTTAATAACTTTTGAGTTCAATCCCGGTTCGACTATGCACGAGCTCTAGCATATTCGGTATATCTGGTTCTTAGCGCATTGGTATTACCGGCATATACCTGTTTCAGCTTCAAAAGGCTATAAGGGCTTAATCAGCTCAGATACTTTCATATCTGCCGGCATGTTTGCACATATGCGCCCGCTACCACCACGTGTACTCAGCACAGCCAGGCGTGAAGCATTCGGGGCAAGCTGGTAGTCTTCCGGCACTTCAAGCGCAGCGCATACTGATACAAGCAACAGTATAAAGAGTAGAGTTTTCATAAGAAATTCCTCATTGTCTGGTTTCTACTATATATTGTAGTTATTTAATCTTAGTTGTCAATATGTAGTGGTTATTTTTTTGCTCAAAATTAAGGTTAATCTTATATAGTTTCGTTCACATATAAGCAGCTTTGGCGAATGCGACCGAACACTTGACAGGACATGGTATAATTCGAGGGTTCCGGAGTATTTTTTTTGTCAAGCAGGCAGCAGGCGTGTGACCGTGTATGCAAGTCTATGATAAGGCATAGGTATGCAGGTAATGCCTGTCTTGTCAACGCCCCGATGCAGCACGACAAGGATGGACTGTGTTGAAAAAAATGAAAATCCAGGGAGGAGGAAAGGCGGATTTTAAACACATGGACGGCATATTAATAAAAAACCCCCTGCGGCTTGTGTTGCCGCAGGGGGTTTTTATAAGTGACGGATAACTTAGTACGTTTTTTGCAGGTACGAAGTCGTGAACCAGTCAGCCGTGACGGCGGGGTCAGAAACCATCGGTTGATTAATGTTTTGTGAATTAGCCACTCCGGAGTGAATGCGCTGGGCATCGTAAAAATGTGTTCCTACGATCACCGGCTTCATCACGCCTGTTGAGGTCTTGATCGGCTGGGTGCTGTTGAAAAATAGCTTCCAAAAACGGCCCTGCTGATCATAGATTTCGGTATGCATGATGTAATAGGTTTCGGGATCAAGGTACCATATACGCTTGCCGTAGATGTAGTTGGGGTCTTTATTCACGGCCTCAACTACCAGCAGATTGCAGCGCTCAAATGTCATATCATTTGAAAATCCAATGCCGGATTCACGCGTGGTCTGGGCCAGTCCATCATGCCGCTGTGTCAGCAGTTCTTTTTTACCTTTATAGGAGTAATTATTGCGCAACAACTGGCCGTCCCACAGGTATTCATCGTCATAGATCAGGTCGGAGCCGTCAATCGCATCGGTTCGCTGAGAGGTGTTCATGCGCCGAATGCGCCTGAACTGGCTGTACCACAGGTAGGAGTCATCTTCCTTTTTCTGATCAATGTAGCGCAGGGTATACATGCGCGTGTTGATAAATTCGGCCGGCAGGTACATGTGCAAAAACATGCCGCGGCGATATCCCTTGGGATTATTGGGCAGGGCCGGCTTGGGGTCAAGTTCGGTACGGTTGACAAAGTAGTACTCGCTGTACTGCTGGTCTGCCAGTCGTTCGGTTTTGTTTTTGGGGTTGACGTTTGGTGAGTTTTTGCGATAGGTAAAGGCGTCGCCGCGGTTCTGCATCTCGAAGTTCCAGGCCATTTTCATGCCGTCTTCACCGGGATCCATGAACAGCCTGCCGGCAAGTTCACCCAGGTTTTCGATTGTGCCGTCTGCGCCCAGTTTGGCCTTGCCTGCATTGGCCTTGCTGGCAGCGATGAAGTTGGGTGTCTCCGGTACAAACTCATACGGCCGTATCATGAAAAAAAAGCCCTCAGGCGATGAGCCCCATTTGTCGGGATTTTTAATGATGTCCACAAATGTAGGAAGCATTAACTCGGCTACCTGGTCAACATTGGTTTTGTCAATTTTCTTCCCTGCCCAGGTTTTCTCCCATTCACGCACCTTGGCCAGCTCTGCATCAGTATAGGCTTTCTGCATTTCCTGGGCTGCAGCCGGCATTGCCATGAAGAGGAGCGCAGTGCAGACACATACGAGGGTTTTGGTTGCGATTGTTCTCATGTTCATAAACCTCCTTACCTGATAAAAAGTGTTATTAGAATTCATATCGCAGCCGCAGTATCAAGCTGCCTTTATCGGAATATGCATTCGAAATTCCGGTTATGTCTTTGTATTTGCGTTCCGCACCACCATAGAACTTCGCTCCAAGATCAGCCCTGAATCCGCTGAATGGCCCTGAATCCGCAAATACATAGGTGAACGAGGGAACCGCCATCCATTTTCCTATCTGGGGATAGTAGTTGCCTATGAACACGAACGTCCAGCTGGCATTAAACATCTGCTGCATGAAAAAAAGTGTCCATGATTCTGCAGTACTGCTGTTGGGTTTGTAATTGCGATCATCCAGGCACAGATCTTTATCGTAGTCCAGAACCCGTTCATTAAAGTAGGTTAATGACAAAGAAGCCTGTTTGCCTGTGCCGATGACCTGTGTCCACCAGGGTATATCAAGGTTCCAGTTGCCCTGCAGGGCAATTCCGAGAATGTCGACGCGGTCATTGGCGTATAGATAGCTCTTATTCCCATAGAGACCTTTGACTACGGGGCTGTCCTTTTCAAAGAACCATTCCACGCGCCAGACCGTGTTAAGAAAATTTGTAAAGGTCTGGCCTGTACCGCCTATGGTGGTGTAACGTTTATACTTATAGACGTCTCCAAAGTCTCCTGAATTAGGTGTCTCCGGATACGCAGTTGTATCAAAGTAGGCCCCGTTGAATTGCTGCGCTCGTGTGACATTGACATTGCCGGGAGCGTCTTGCTTGGCATTCCAGACCAGAAAGGTCCAGTCAACGTCGTAGGTGTAGCCTTGAACCCGGCCGCCAATTTCATAGTTGTCAAGCGCCCATCTCGATGGTTCGTCTTCGAACCATTTATTCTGCATATAGGAGAAATAGCCCTGATCTCTCTCCGCAGGAAATGGGTTATTCTTGTAATTTGCAGGTCCCCAGTGGGTGCTTTCATAGGGCAGCTTGAAAGACGCGTAGTAGCCCGGGTTCAGGATAAACTCAAACAGCAGGTTGCCGGGAAGCTGTGACTGATAAAAGGTCCTGATCATCCACAGTCCCTGTTTAACCTCTTCCCAGGTATCAACGCCCGGTACACCCCAGCGCAGATCAAGCGGGTTAACCACATCAGCCACGCGGCTCATGTCAAGCTGGCCCCAGATTACAATCTGTTTACCGGTTCGTACCTGCCAGGGGCCGTTGATATAATCCGTGTACAACTCAGCGATTACATCATCGATTCTTTGCGGGAATTGATATTGCTGGCGATCTGTTGAATACATGCTGCGGGCTAAGCTGTCATCATAGCTCGTGGCCATTTCATACCAGGTTTTGAAACCGCCGAAGATACGGAATGTGCTCTCCTGATCTTCCTTGATAGTGTAAAGCCCTTCAATGTAAGCCGAGAAGTTTGAGAAGTCAAAATTGGTATCGTGATTTGATAAGTAGTTACCATCTTGAGTACGGGTGGCCTTGTTTGAATTCGCGGTCGGATCCATTTAAGCGGTAATAGGTGGTGTTCTTGACAAAGCCGCTGAGAATCAACTTCCCGTCCATAAGCGCGATTTCAGCCTGTGATGTGGACGGAGCTGCCAGGAAAAGCGCGAGTATTACCAGCGTGAGTGTACAAAACAAACGTTTTTCCATACCCCTCTCCTTTATGCTGTGTGTGGTCCTGCGGGTGCGTTGATGCGTACGTTTATTGTGCAGCTGTTTTGGAATATGGTGGGTTCTTTTCGGTTCATTTGCAGCCCAGTGTCAATGTTGATGTGAGTCTCTTGCTATTCTGTTTTTATTATTACGGAAAATTAACATACGCGCAAGTGAAATACAAGCTTAAAAAATAAAAAATATAAAAAAGAATTGAGTGTATCTTTGTCTGTACAATCGACGCTATCATGGTGATTATGGGCGCAGGCGCTGTTTTGTCCCGGAGAGCATTGCCGCTTAAAAAATTTGTTTTTATCTGTTCAGGAGAAGGGGTCGTTGTCCTTTTCGGGCAGCTTCCAGCGTGTTGTATGTATGTCAGAAGTTATCGTGTTTACGCTGATAGAAATACGGTATATCGAATCGTTCTCTGTAATGGAGCACAGGCCTGCTCCTCTGTCAGATCGGCAAGCGCATAAAAAAGCCCCCGCGTTTTATGATCCGCGGGGGCTTTGGTGTGTACGGCAGATTGCGGCGCTGCCTATTTGCAGTGCCTGATCAGGAATTTTGGTTTAAACGTCGCCAGCAGGGCCGGCAGTATAATCAGCGATCCCAGCATGTTTAACATCAGGATAACGGCCAGCAGGAATCCCATCAGGGCCTGGAACATCATCTTGGAAAGGAACCAGAACACGATGCCGCAGACGATAGTCGTGGCTATATAGATGATAGCTTTGCCGGTTGTGCCCATGGCCTTGACGATGGCCTGGTTCAGGTTGCCGCACGCGATGCATTCCTCTTCGGCACGGCTGAGCAGATAAATGCCGTAGTCAACGCCAAGGCCGATTCCCACCGCAGAAACAGGCAGCGTGGCGGTTGTCAGTGCAAGCGTTTTACTTGTTGAAGGCCATGAAGGAAAACGCGAGCATGTTTGACAGAATCAGCGGCAAGGTTACCATGAGGCCCGCCATCCAGTTTCTGAAAATGGCTGCGCACAGTAAGTATACGGTAATAAGGGCTATCACGAACGTCCACAGGTTGTACAGGGTCAGGCATTCGTTGATGGCAGCCTGAACGCCGACCGCACCGCCCGCAAGCCGGTAGTAGACTTCTTCAGAGCCCTGAACCTTGGGTTTAGGCGGGATCGGGGCTTCCTGCGCACGGTAGAAGCCGTCGAGCCAGTACACGAAACGGTCAAACCCTTTCCTCTGCACGTCCTGTTCGCGCAGGCCGAATTTCGATTTCTCTCTCAGGAATTTATTGATGCGTTTAAAGACGGTATCAATGGTTTTGGTCGTTTTATCGCGGCAATAAATCATGACATTCATTGTCGTTTCTTCAATATCTACGTATTGATCAAACTGCCCGGGGGCTGATCCGTACACGACCGATTTGTACAGTTGCTTCAACTGTTCATCGACGTTAGGCATGAAATACCAGTTCGGGTCGGTGTCGCGCACGCCGCGGTTGCGGCCCGGTACCTGGCCAAGTATCGTGAACGCCATAATGACCCGCATGTCTTCGGTTTTGCGCATGTAGTTCGTGAAATTATATATATCCCGCAATACAGCGGCCTGGCCCACGTCATCCATTTTGTTGCCTTCAACGACCACATAAAGGGGGGAGAGCAGGGGCATGGCAAACGTTATCCGGAACGCGTCGGTGTTGTAGCGGTGCCAGGGCCACAGGATCTCGGACCCGGGCAGGGCGCTGCCGATGGTGATGTTCTGGCTGTAGTTGGCGGACCAGGCGAGCAGGATGGCTGAAACCACCAGCACGACTGTTTTGCCAACCCGGCTGACAAACATGCGGCCGGATCTGGCAATCAGGCGGTCAAGCCAGCCCTCTCCCTCCTGTGAGACTCTCAGGGGCATGTAGGACAGCAGGATCGGGACAAGTATCATGGCCACCGCAACCGTGGCGAACGCCCAGAAGGTGCAGGACAGGGTGATTTTCTGCAGAATCGGAATCGGTGTCAGGGCGATGACCAGGATGCCGGCTGCATCGGTGATGATGCCGGCAAAGCCGGGGATGAACAGGTGCTCGATACAGTTTTTGGCTGCCTGTTTGGAATCCCGGCACAGGAAGGCCTCCTCGGTGTAGCGCTTGACGACCTGCAGGGAATGCGACGCGGCCATGGCGGCGATCAGGAACGGAAACACGAGCACCAGCGGGTCGAGGTTAAACCGCAGCAGGCTCAGAAATCCCAGGCCGAAGATCGCGCTGACTGCGGCGGCAAGTATCGGCAGGACCATGCCGCGGATCGAGCGGAAGAATATGAAGAGCATGATCATCATGGCGATGACCGTAATGCCCAGTATCTTCAACACGTCCATCACGTAGTTGTCGACGTATCCCAGGTGCATGGGCTCGCCGGCGATGTTGACGATGACGTTTTCGTTCTCGAATTCATTGCGCAGATCGGTAAAGTACTTGAACAGTTCCCGGTAATTAACCTGCTCCTGGAAAAAATCAACCATGATGAGGGTTTTTTTGCTGTCAAGCGACACAAACGCCGGGTATACCATGGGGCTTCCGTAGACGGTGAGCCGCAGACTGTCCAGCCCTTCCTGCGTGTCCGGCACATCAGGAAACATGATGTTGTCCAGGTTCATGCCTTCAGTAGTAATTTTTACGTCGCGCATGCTGCGGCTGGCAAGCGACATGATTTTGTTGCGGTCGACACCGGGAAATAGATACAGCTTTTCGGTAATGGCCTTGACTTTTTTGAGGGTTTCAAAGTTAAAAATATCGTTATATTTGCCCCCGTCCTCGCGGTCGCGCACCTGCAGCATGATCAAAACCTGATTGGAACCGCCGAATTTCGACTGGATCTGTTCTTGCAGCTTGGTGTAGGCGTGGTTGCTGGGCAGAAGGTCGGCATAAATCGTCTTGACCGTCAGGTGTGCAATGGCCTGGTAGAGAAAGAAAATCGTGAAGCCGATCATGACGAGCAAAATCGGCAGTCTTTTTTCGATAATAAAGTTTGCGACGCGTTTCATGTTCATGGCTTGTATGTAACTCCCTGTGCTGGATTTTTTGGTTTCGCTATTGACGCGCAAACGGGCCCCAGCCCGGCATGCCGCGGAATTCAAGTGCCTTGGGCATTTCAAAGAACTCCATGTCGTAGGAGAGGCCGGAATGAAATTGCCAGGTTTTACCGCCGTCGGTTGTACCGATGACATTGCCTGCCAGGCCTACAACCCAGCCTTTGTCCGGACTGCTGAAAGAGACATCCTTAAACCACATTTTTGTCTTGATGAGGCCTTCCTTTAATTGCCAGGTTTCACCGTTGTCCTCGGATACCAGGTAGGCGCCCTTGTCGCCGACAGCCCGGCCTTTGCCGTTTATAACCTCGACAGAGTACAGGGGATATTGACTTTCGGTCTGCATGGCGGCCCAGGTTTCACCGCCGTCGGTTGTGCGCAGGATGGTGGCATCAAGGCCGCAAATAAAAGCGGTGCTGGCGTCAATGGCCTGGACACAGAACAGGGATGGCCGGGGGTTTGCAAACTCCTCCTCGAATGTTGCGCGCTCAAAGGCCTTTGGTATTTGCTGCTGCCAGGTTTGGCCGCCGTCACTGGTGTGCCCGATGAGGCCGGCTTCGCCCACTACCCAGCCGTGTTGTACATCGGCCATGGCAATATTGCTCAACACCAGGTCTTTAACTTCTGTCATGCGCTGCCAGGTTGTGCCGCCGTCAGTGGTGCGCAGAACCGTATTCCATTCACCGGCAGCCCAGCCGTTCTTCTCATCGACAAAGTCAACGCCGAACAGGTGGTACTTTGTGCCGGTTTCCTGGCGCTGCCAGGTAGCTCCGCCGTCAGTGGTGTGCAGCATGGTTCCATACAGGCCACATATCCAGCCGGTTCGTGTGTCGAGGAATTCTCCGTCAGTCAGCAGGATTTCGTCTTTCTCGACCGGTGTGGCCTGCTGTTGCCAGGTTGTGCCGCCGTCGCCTGAATGATATATTTCACCTATACTGTTGGCAATCCAGATGTTGTTGTCATCAACCGCCTGGACAAAGTGTACGTTGTCCTTTGTAATGACTTTGATGTTCGGAACTTTGAAACTCTCATCTTTCTTGCAGCCCGTGCTTGCTCCCAGCAGTGATAGCATGAGAACGGCAACAGCTGCCCGTACAAACGGCTTACACAGTACCATGTCTTGTTTACTCCTATTTAACCGGTTAATGATTTAAGGGGCTCGGGGTTAGGTTTTGGGGATGCCCATGAAATGGGCGGTTAACCTGAATGTGCTCCCTTGGCAATAGAAAAAAATCTTGACATAAAACATGCGTCAGTTATTATCTTATACCAATAAATAAAACTGGTTTACAAGTCAAGCAAAAATTTTGAATTTTAAAACGCATAACAATGGCTGCAAGGAAAATTTTACTCAGGAAACAGGAGGAAACAGTGAAAAGCATGTATGATCTCATTGTTGTCGGAGCCGGGCCCGCCGGACTGGCGGCCGCCAAAATCGCCGCTGAAAACGGACTTTCGGTTGCCCTGCTGGAGCGCAAGAAAAATATTCATGAGATTTTGAGCATGTGCGGCATGATGATCGTGTCGCTTTCCGGAACATACATGGGTGAGCGTGTTGTATTTAATGAAAAGGCAAGACTTCTCAGCTTTCCCCATAACGGCTTCAGCGTAAAATATGACGGCCCCACCAAAGATTTCTATACCTGGCAAATGTATTCGCCCAATGGCGAAACGTTCAGTGTTCGGTGATTATGCAGCCAATAGCGCCAAAGGCAAAGCAGGCCGTGCAAGCGCTGTGTATGATAAAAGCTGGTTTCTTGCCGGACTGCTGGAGGAATGCAAAAAGCCTGGGCGTTCAGGTCTTTACCGGCGAGAATGTTATTGATGTGCGAAAAAAGGCGAAGGTGTTGAGGTTCAGACCGCAAGCGGCAAGCACTTCAAGGTGTATTTGCTATTGCCGCCGACGGCCGCAATTCCCGCGTGGCCCGCGTGCTTGGGCATGAATAAAAACCGCGGCTTTTACGGCTCCGTCACCTCAATCGGCTATGAAATGACCAATCTTAATCTTCCTCAGCCCTATGCGCTGCATATGCCCCTTGCTTGAAGAGCGGAGATCCGCCCATGCTCGGCTTTATCTTCCCGCGGGCATGGGACCATGAAGGCGACCCGGTCTGGCTGACCATGATCACCAATGTTGATCCCAATACCGATCATGAAACCCTTCTTGATATGTTTACTGAAAAAAGCCGTTTTGCAACGTGGTTTAAAGGCGCCAAAAAAGTTCGCAAATGCGGCTGCGCCGGCAATATGTACTCACCCATCGTTCATCCGTTTAAGGACAATGTGATTTTTGCCGGAGACTCAGGCTGGTGTCAGGAAGCTGAAATGACCGGAGCGGCCATGAGCGGCGGAAGGCAGGCAGCGCGATTGTCGAGGCCATGCTTGAAGGCAAGCACAATGCAGCAAGGCGTGCAGAGCTATCTTGACTGGTGGCGCACCGCCCATATCGAAAAATGCGATCACAATGTGTTCTTGAAAAATCTCTATATGCCGATTCTGTGCAACGACAAGGAAATCGACTATATCTTCAACAACATTAATTTAACGCTGCAAACCGTGCTTGATCCCTATGAAGTACCCGAAAATATTGGCAAGGCTTTGATGAAGATCATGCCAGACATCCAGAATGAGCGCCCCGATCTGATTAAAAAAATGGCAGGCTTTAACAATCTGCCTCCTGAAGTTGTGCTGAAAAAAACCATTCGCATGGGATTTGACTGCCGCTTCACGACCTGAGCACCGGTTGCCGGGCTGTGCTGAATAGCAAGAGGCGTTCTTTCCGGGGCAGCTGACCTGAAAGAACGCCTTTTTTTTATGATGTACTCACGGTTTTTATTATATGCTTCACAATTAAACGCATCATCAAAGGGAGGACTGTGCGCATGATTTTCAAAGCAATTGGGATACTGCTGGTTGTTGTTGTGGTCTGTATTGTTGCGTTTGTCGTTAAGGCACGTATGTCTGGTAATGTGCAGTACCGCAGGTATGAACAGTACACCATGCAGACGCTTTTGAAATTCTGTGTGCTCAAGCCCTTCGAGGTCAAGCCTGAATACCGTACAATTCATCCTGCTAAAATGCTGAAGCTTTTCAAGATTATGGTCAGCAGCTATACCAGCGACCGGCTCGCAAGGGTCAACTCACTTGACGCTACCATGTTTGTGTTTATGAAAATGTACACGTTGATGATACGGCCCGATTACAAATACAACCTGCCGATGCTCTCGGTCGATTTTATTTTTATCGGTAAAAAAAGGGTGTTTGTTATCGAGGTGATTGATCCGGCAAAGATTGATGATGACAACAAGCGCATTCACTATGACCGGATGCGCGCATGGCAGGACAAGGTGCAACAGTATGAACAGTCCCCGTCAAAGGACTGGTACAAGGAGTATGTGACCGATTTCAGCATTCATATCAAGGCGGACGCGAGCACGTGATGACGAATTGTTTGCGATATATCAAACGTTCCTGGAAGCCTATCTTGATATGGCTAAAAACGCTCAAGTCCTTCCGGCCGATCAGAGCGACAGGGTGAGGGCCGGCATGGAAAACTATGTTGACACGCTGCTGGACAAGGGCGGGCCGGCTGTGGATGTGTTCAAAAAGTTTCTGGGTCCGGAAAAACAGCGGGAGTATATACGCACGGTCATGTTCGGCCTTGACCCCTGAGCAATTTTTTTATGTACCTGTAAGGCTTGTGTAAAACTCAATGGGTTGCAACTCACGCGTGCGCAGGCTTTTGTCCAGCACCAGGAATGAGCGGATGTGCTGGCACAGGTCGCATTTTGTGATGTAGGCCTGTCGGGGCATAAAACCGTAGCGTTGTACAGCTTCTTCAAACAGGGCGTTGATTCCCTGCGAGCACAGCAGCGACAGCAGGGGATAGCGCTGCCGGTCGGTTGGCTCGGCAAGGTCATCAAGGTCCAGGGCCAGGCCTGTGCACAGGCCTGGAATATACTTCCCATACAGATCGATATGAAAGTGGCTGGTGTCGCCCGGCTCTGAACAGGCATAGGGATTTTCGGCAAGAATTGTCGGCGCGTCTTTTTTTTCAAAAAGGCTTTCAAATGCGCGCAGGGCCCTGCCGTTGAAATGTATCCAGTAGCGTTGCGCAACGCTGCGCAGGTAATCAGGGCCGAAGTGCCGCAGGAATTCTTCAAGACTGTGAGGAACAGACTGGTCAAATTCCTTGAGATCATTGTAAAAATCAAGCACCCACGGAAAAACAGACACGCCGGTTTCTTCGCAGGCGCGCATAACCCCTGTGACCTTATCCAGTGGAATATGTTCGTTGTGAAAGGGGCTGATCGAGATCAGCAGGGTTGACAGTCCGCTTTCGCGCAGATCCTGCAGCAGGGCGCAGGCGCTGCGCATGTCCTTGAACCAGGCACAGTTGGTTTCCACGTATTCAACGCGCAGGCCTTCAAACATGGCGGTTTCAAGGACGGTTGCAAGTGCCCGGGGGTTGAGCATGGGCTCTCCTCCACCGATGTGAATCGTGTTGCAGTGCAGGCTTTTGATACGGCTGCAGGCCCGCCGGGCGGTTTCAGCATCCATGCAGGCATGATCGCGGTCCGGACCGCTGGCGTACAGGCAGTGTCGGCAGCGCGAAGTGCAGGCATAGGTTGTTATCAAACCACCGGATGCGAGGCTTTGAATATCAAATACGGTTTGTGCAAACATGGTTTAAACTTTCAGTTTTGGGTCCACGGGGTCCAGATAGTCCGCGACGTCCACTGCGTCCACCTAAAACAAACGCCCGCACAGTGTACGCGTTTTGCGGTCATTGACGCAACAAAAAATGTATTGCTGTCTTTCGCGTGTCAATGCTATAAATTTTTTGACTGAAGCACAACAAGACCTGCTTAATACAAATTAGGGTCAGGATAATAATGTCTTTGGAGGACACAACATGTTGCTGGAGAAAGAGCGCTCTTTGATTGTTGAGTACGGCAAGCTGCTGCTTGCGCGCAGGCTGGTCGCAGGCACAAGCGGCAACCTGAGCGTGTATGACCGCGCAAGCGGCCATGTTGCAATCTCGCCGAGCGGGCTTGATTATGAGAGCACGCAACCCGGCGATGTTGTTGTCGTAGATATGTCTGGTGCTGTTGTCGATGGTTGCCGAAGGCCTTCAAGCGAGCTTGCCATGCATCTGGCTCTGTATGAGCAGCGGCCGGAAGTGTGCGCGGTCGTGCACACACATTCTGTTTTTGCGACAACGCTGGCCTGCCTCGAGTGCAGCCTGCCGGCCGTGCATTATCTGATCGGGTTTGCCGGGAAAGAAGTCAGATGCGCGCCGTATGCTACCTTTGGCACGCGCGAACTTGCTGTGTCGGCCTGCGCCGTGATCGGGGATGCACAGGCCGTGCTGCTGGCTCACCATGGCCTGCTGGCCTGCGGCGCTGATCTGGCGGGAGCGTTCAATGTGGCCGAGCAGGTCGAGTACTGCGCTGAAATTTACTGGCGTGCCCGCGCCATCGGCAGCCCGGCCGTGATACCGGACAGAGAAATGGACACGATCATCGAAAAATTCGCCGATTACGGCCGCAGGTAATGCTTCGAGTCCGACGGTCCACATTGTCCATTGCGTCCATCACGTCCACCTTGTCCACGCTGCGCTGATAAAAATTTGCTAACGCTGTGCGCCTGATAGCGGTTTGCTGCTGATTCCTGCTTTCTGACGCACATTATAAGGCATGCGGCACCGTATGCGCCGACTGCTGCCCAAAGGGTTGCGTTGAATCCGTAGTTCAGCGATATTCCCCATGCCACTACTGATCCCAGAACCGAGCATGCGCCGTTTACTGCCCAAACCCAGGGGATAATTGCGGGTCCGTCCTGTTCAACCAGCCTGATTCCTATAGGAAGCGCCATGCCCATGCAAATAGCAAGGGGGGCGATCGCACACAGGGTTACGATGATTTTTACAATGCCGGGTGTGCCCAGAAACCGGTCAAAAATAAAAGGCAGGCTGTACATGCAGCACGGCAAGCAGCACGCATAGTACCACGAGAACAATGCGCAGACGGCCGTGCATCATAGTTCCTTTAAAAGCGCCTGCAAGCAGGCTGCCGATTCCTGAAAAAATAAGCAGTGATGAAAGGATAACCGCAATTGCATACAGCGGTTGCCCCAGAAACAGGATAAATTTTTGGATAAGGGGAATCTCAATCAGCATATAGCCGAAGCCCAAACAGGCAAAGTACAGGATATAGCCCCAGCGGAACCGGACTGGTCTGGCAAACGGGATGAAGATTTCCGTCTGATGAGCAGCATGGGTAAAAATATGGTCACGATTACCATGACGACAATTATGAGAAAGAGCGACTTGAACATGAAGACCGGATAGCTGAATTGGGTTTTCGCTTCCGGCAGCTTTCCCGATATAATGTTCCGGTTTCAGGTAATTAAAGAAAAACGGGCAGTTGTCCGTGTCGGGCTGAATGCGCATGCGGGATAGGCGGCCATAAAATTTTCTTTGCTTTGGGCATAGAGAAAATCAGTAAATACCGTGTTCAGCCGTTCACGGGGGTCATGCAGCCAGATAAGACCCATTGTCTTTCTCAGGCCGTCAATGTCCTTGAGTTCCTGTTCGCTGAACGGTGTTTTTTTGAATAAAAATAATGCCTGGGTCCAGACTGTGACAGGTCGATTTTCAGCTATAATGACGATATGGCGCTCCGCATTTTGAATGTTCAGATATTCAAGCGACTTCAGGCAGGAGCTGAGAATCTTCAGGGTCTCCAGGTCTCCGTTAAAACGCCAGCGGTTTATCCAGAGAACGCCGTCATTCACGCAGATGGTTCAGGTAATCCCTGAAAGCTTCAGCCGTGTAGAGCGAGTTTTCAACAAAGGTAAAAGCCCCCGAGGAGCTGGCAACGCCGCTGTCGGCGTTGCTCAACAGGATGATATCGAACGTATCGGATGTTGTGCGGACAAAATTTCGACCGTCATCCACAATCAGTTTGATGCCTTCCTGTCCAAAAAGGTTGCCGTTGAAATCGCGATATACCTCCCGGTTGAGGCGGGCTATGGTGGGGTTAATTTCAATGGCGGTAATTTTGCGGTTGCCGTTGACATAGGCATTGAGAACATCCTGCCCACCGCCGGTTCCAATTACCAGCACATCAGCTCCCTTGCGCAATTGAAAATAAAAAGAAGGAACAACCTTTTTTCAGGTAGTCCATTTTTTCAATGGTACCGTCAAAAGCGTGCATATGTGCGTTGGCGGTAGAATCGTAGCGAATGTTTAATGCTTGATTCCCATGATGTCGTCAGGCGATTACGGTTACTCTGTTGATTGGATTCCACTCTTCGAAAATGATACCGGTCTCAGGCGTGCCATTGATATATTTGATTTTAAGAAACCGGTACACGTGCGCATTCCCGATAAATGCAGCGAGTGCAATGAAGGCCAGCTGCCGGCGAACTGTTTTACCGTGCGGGAGAGGGACCGGGCGGCAAAGACAAGGGATGCAAGGGATGCCGATGAATGCCGTCAGAAAAACAAGGCTTATGCCGTCATACATGAAACAGCAGGCCGACGATCGCAAGGCACCCAAGACCTGCACCGATCAGGTCAAAGAAGTAGATGCGGTGATGTCTTGTGCATGATGCTTGAAAATCAGGGTTGTGGTCAGCCCGGAGAAAAAATACGGCAGAAAAATGGCTATAAAAATTGTCAGCAGGTTGTAAAATGATGCCAATGACTGCGCGGGAACAAACCGAACGTTTATATATATAAAAATAGCGGCGATCATTGTTGCCGCAAACAGGGACGAGGAAATAGTGAGCTGTGTGTATGACTTATCGCGATTAAAAAAGTTCGGGAAAAGGTATACGCAGATACCGCTGCAGGCAAAGCCGAGCATGGCCAGGGATATGGACATGAAAACAAAGTGGTAGTACATGCTCGCGGAAAAAATTCTGGTTATCAGTATCTGCCACAGCAGTGTCGCGACATGCGGTCAGGAATATTCCCCGGCATACGGTCTTGGTCTCCATGTACACATCTCTCCCAATATTGGATGACATAAAAGTTGATTTGGGACAGCTCTTCTCAGGTCAGATTTTTGTTGATTGCGGAACTATAGAACGGGAAGTAGTGTGAGTCAATAGAAGAATTGCAAAAGCGCTGAGATGTTATATATGTGCCCGGCTTGCTGATCGCATCCAGCACCTGCTCATGGATGATGCCGTTGGTCGCCACGATTCCGGTGTTTTTTTCAAGCAGTTCCCCGCAGGTAAAATCAAGCGGATTGCCGCTGAAGTCTGTTACCCGGCCTCCGGCCTGTTCCACAATAAATGCCCCTGCGGCGTGGTCCCAGATTTTTTCCCGGTAGCTGCTTGAGCGCGGAAGGCGCAGATAGATCGAGGCATCTCCGCAGGCCACGGCAGCATACTTTGGCCTGGCTGTCAATCCGGAAGGGCGGGGCGGTAATGCCGAGCGCTTTGGAAATTTCAGCGTGCTCATCGTGGGAGGCATGCGCGCTCTCAACCGATTCGCAAAACGTTGCCCGGCTGCATTCGCTGATGCCGTCAGTGGCGATTGCACGCTGCGTGTCTGCATCGATTGCGCGGACGAATGCACCCTGTCCTTCAACCGCGTAAAACAGGCTTCCCGTGTCTGCGGCTCGTGCCCGGGTCAAAGGCATAATTGGGACAGCCCAGGACTCCCAGCACCACCTGCCCGCGATCAATCAGGGCCAGCGCGACTGCATACTGCTCCTTCCGCAGGAAACCCTTGGTGCCGTCAATCGGGTCAATGGTCCAGTAGCGTTGTGTGAAATCAACGTTTTGCCTGCCGCAGGCAATCGCTTCAAGCATGTGCGTGTGCGTGATCCCCGATGTTTGTGCAGTCACCAGTTCATGCACTCGGCAGGCCAGATCCTGATTGTCCCGCAGAGTATCCACGTCTTCTTCGGCTACGATCGGATCGGCGCTGAAGTGCTTCATCAGCTCAAGGCAGATAACAGCCTGTGATCCGAGGTCGGCGACCGTTACCGGGGACTTGTCCTTCTTGATGATGGTTTCAGATGTTATAAGCTTTTGCTGAACCTGGCAGCACAGCGATACAGCTTTCTTGACTGCTGCAAGGGCAACTTTCAATTCCTGTTCATAGGCCATGTACAGTACTCCTTTTTTGTTGTGTGCGTTGACGTAAAAGTATATCATGGGCATTGCGCGCACGTCATGAGTATATTTGGCTGGCGGCACTACGAAAAATATCCGGATGTGCAATTATAAACAGAGGGCTGGGCCAATGAAAAGCTTTCGTAAAGAGTTGTGGTTTAATGTTAAGCACCGCCGCGAATTCATCAATATTACGCCTGAGGTTGAGTCCTGCCTGCGGGAAAGCGGCATACAGGAAGGGCTGCTGCTGTGCAATGCCATGCATATTACCGCGTCGGTTTTTATCAATGATGATGAGCGCGGCCTGCATCAGGATTATGAGCAGTGGCTCGAACAGCTTGCTCCGCATGAGCCCGTTTCGCGCTACCGTCATAACCGCACCGGCGAGGACAACGGGGACGCGCACCTCAAGCGTCAGATCATGGGCCGCGAGGTGGTGGTTGCCGTTACCGGGGGCCGGCTCGACTTCGGCCCCTGGGAGCAGATTTTTTATGGCGAGTTTGACGGCCGGCGAAAAAAACGTGTGCTGGTGAAAATTATCGGACATTAGACCCGGGAGTTAGCCATCTTATTTTTAGACAGTTTGTGTATTGCCTACCATCTGACATAAGAACGTTATATGAAAATCAATATTGTTGACAATTCATGCCCGATACAAGCTGCTCTTACTGTGCATGTAATAACTCTCTTGCATATCCCTAATACAGCATTATCCTGGTAACTGAAGGATCGATTCGTACCGTGGTGAACGGCAGCATGAAAAACAATTGACATACAAACGGAGTGAAAGTAGAAGAAAAGCGTCTTATCTATCGGTTTTGAAGCCGGCTTGTCTGTGCGGGCCTTGTTTTTGCTGAAGCAAGATAAAAATCGTTTTATTTGAAAAGCAGGACACATATGGGTTTGAAACGTCAGATAGGATTGGTAACTGCAGTGCTGGTTATTGTAGCCGATATGATCGGGACCGGCGTATTTATGACTACCGGCAACGTTCTGGGCATGACCGGCAGTGCTTCTGTTACCATGGCGCTGTGGATTGTCGGCGGCTGCATCGCCGTTGCCGGCGCTCTGTGCTATGCCGAGCTTGCTACCACATGGCCGGATGTGGGCGGTGAGTATGTGTATATGAAAAAAATATTCGGCTTTTCTGCCCGCTTTTCTCACGGGATGGATTTCGCTTGTCGTGGGGTTTGCGGCTCCGGTGGCGATAGGCTCCCCTTCTGCTGGTGCAGTATACCAACCGGTTTCCTCCACGCTGTTTTCGGTACTCCCGGTGAAATTATGCTGCTTGATGATGTCTGGTTTCAAAAAACAGCTGCCGTTATGATTATTGTGTTTTTCGGCAGCCTGCATATCGTCGGCGTAAAAAAAGGCAGCTATGTTCAGAATGCCCTTACCATCGTCAAAATCATGATTGTCGTGGCCTTGATCGGGCTGGGGCTGCTTGCGGCTGACTTCGGGAATATCGGCCGTCTTGCGGCGTCCTATCCTGTCGGCTGAATCCGGCGCGTCAGGTTTTGCGGCCATGGGCCTGGGCCTGCTTATTGTCATGTTTGCCTACTCGGGGTGGAACAGTGCAAGCTACATTGCCGGTGAGTATACACAACCCGGAGTGAAACCTTCCCCGGGCCATGCTCTGGGGCACGCTGCTGACCATGTGCCTGTATCTGCTGCTCAACTTTGTCTTTTTACTGGGCGCCCCGGGCCAGGAGCTTATGGGCCGTGACGAGGTCGCCGCTATCGCTTCCGGTTTTCTCTTTACGCCGGCTGTGTGCAATTTCATTACCCTCGGGATTGCAATTATCCTGTTTTCAGCCGTGTCTGTCCAGATGATGATCGGTCCTCGTGTCTGCTATGCCATGGCGCAGGATCGTATGCTTTTTCACTGGCTGGCAGCCCTGCACCCGCGCTATGGCACGCCGTGGCTTGCCATTTGTGTTCAGATGGGTCTTGCCATCATCTATGTGTTGCTGGGTTCAGCCATGACGCTGGTCATATACATGGGGTTTGCCCTGAGCGTGTTCCCGGTGATGGCGGTCATCGGGATGATGTATATGCGGTTCAAACAGCCAGACCTGCCGCGCCCGTACCGTGTTCCCCTGTACCCGTATGTTCCGCTGCTCTATATCGGCCTGTCCGTGACAATGATGATTGCCGCTCTTATGACCTGGACAAGCACATCGCTTTTTTCTGATTGGCGTGCTTTTGGCGGGAATACCGGTGTATTTCCTGGTGGCGGTACTTCGTTAAATAAGATTGCGCCAGGGCGCGATGACCTGGAGTGCGCAGGCGATGGGCCAGGAAGAAAATTCACATACATGGGTTACACGAAACAAGAAAATGCTCTACAAGTTTGAATGCAAGGCAGGCAAACCCTGCAAAACTGCTTATGGTTGTCGGGATTCTCATGTGGTTTTTGTTCTCTGTTTTCTGATAGTAGATATCGAATTCTTTAATAGATGTATAATTGATAATTTTTCACAGCACTGCGCATAGATATGATTCGCAATCCAAAACGTTTGATTGTCAATGTGTGCCTGCTCGCATGCTGCATGATCTTATGCCTTTGCTGTCTCGAAGTGGCTTTGAGATTTTTGGGCTATAAGCCCCCCCCTAACTTTGCTGTGGAATCACGAAACTATTTTAAAGCGGATAATGAAACCGGTTTTGATATTCAGCAAAATCATCCTTCCGTAGAGATGCGAATCGAAGAAAATTACTGTCATGATGTCTGGTCCAATGAATTGGGATGCTTTGATACACCCTATGAGGGAGAACAGGACTCGTATCCTTTTGCTGGGGGACAGTTTCACACATATGTTCGCTCCATTTGAATACAAATGGGGTACTGTTATGCAGACCATGCTCGGTCATCGTGTTTTGAAATGTGGTGTTGTCGGATATGGAACGAGGCAGCAGGTATCTTAAAGGCTAAAAAGATTATTTCACAGCTCCAGTCCCCCCTCAACTTATTGTTGTTGGCTATTTTATCAATGATATCTATGAGGATTATGCATTTCCCAGTACAACTGTGCAAGACGGTTTTCTGGTGCCGTTTAACTCTATCAGCGATATGCAAACCGGCATTGTGGTCGAAAACACATTGTCTGATCGGATGGCTCAAGTCCAGGGATATAAAAATAATAACAGTACAGGAAGCTCATTATTCGGTATTCTCCGGGGCTGGTGGTTTAATAATTCAGCCATACATGCTGCGATAGAAACAGCCAGGCGGAAAACAAAGCAGGGTTTTTCCAGCAGCGGGCCTGCCGATGGCGTATCTGATAAGGATCAAAGTTATTTAGCAGTATATTATTTCGGTATTTGGACTTTGCAGGAAAAAACACACCCCTGGATCAGGCAAGCCTGGGATGGGCATTTTAAGTCCATGCTTAACTTTAAGAGACTTGCGGATGAACTTGTTTAAAAACCGCTTTTCGTTATAAATCCCCACAAAACAGCAGGTGTACTGTCCCGAATGACTTAAGAGCAATGGCATAGATCTGGATACCCCGAGACAGAAACTTTGCGATTTTTTAAGGCAGGGAGCATATTCTTTATTTCGATCTGCTGCCTCATCTCAGATCATATCGAAGGGTCGGCATAATCAACACACTGGATCCTGAAAAAGATTTATACTGGTATTTCGATTCACACTTAACTGCCCGGGGCAATTATTTGACCGGACTTTTAGTTTCAGATTTTATCATCAGGCAAGGAATTGTTGATGTTTCCAATAAAGATCATAGCCTTGCCGGGATAAAAGAACGCCTTGATGAATTTAATTAAATCAGCTGAGATTGTACATGGATCAGTTGTTTGTGCCAAATAAGCCGCGCGGCATTAATCCAAATCAGTTATGAGTCGATGGATGTTACATAAGGAAGGAGAGAAGCATAGCATGCATATTAGAAAGCTTCTGGATTTTTCATTGATGTATCGGCTGTTTGGTATGTCATGGGGGACAATTCATTTTATCCTATGTATATTAATGAATATATCAGGCCTAAAAAGGGAGACAAGATTTTGGATTTCGGCTGCGGCCCCGCTGATATTCTTAAATTTTTAACTGATGTAGACTATGTTGGCATCGATTCAAACGAACGCTATATTCAATCGGCGAAACAAAAATACGGGAGTAAGGGGCGATTTCTATTCAGGACAATCGGCGATGGACGCGTTGAGATTTGACTCTACGTTTAATATCATTATGGCAAACGGAGTGTTGCATCACTTGAATGATGAGGATGCGATAGCCTTCTTTACAACACCACAAAAATACCTTGAACCAAAGTGGGCAGAATAATTACCATTGACCCCTGCCTGGTCGAAAAGCAATCCATGGTAACACGGTTGCTGTTTTCTCTGGACAGGGGAAAATTTATCCGGACCCGTGATGGGTATATGAAGTTACTCCCCTCCTGTTTTTCTTCTCAGGTGACGATTCGTCATGATTTAACCTTCTTCCTTTTACGCATATAATTATGGAGTGCTGCAAACCTGCCGAGGAGACAGATTCTGAAGGTGCTTAACAACCTTTACGCATTGAAGCTCCCGCTAATCGACTGCTCCGGGATTTGTCTTTTCAGTCCTTGTTCAAAACAGTTTTGAGGTTCACATGATCAAACTGCTCGACAACGCAAAAAAAACCACTGAATTGCAACATATTCTATTGCTTGTTTTTCTTTTGGCGGTTCTCTGCGCTTTCGTGTACGGCGGCTTTCTCTCAGGCAGGAAGTTTTATGCCTATACTGATATGGGAAGTGACACCTATAACAGCTACTGGCCGTGCTACAGTTATTTCGTGGATGTATACAGATCCGGGCAGTTCAGTTTCTGGAATTTTGAAGAGGGGCTGGGTACCTCTGTTTTTACCAACTCCGAATTTGCTTTTGACCCGTTTATTATTATGTTTCTGCCTTTTGGTAAGCAGACATTGCCGTATGTTTTAGTCTATGCCGCTGTTTTGAAAATACTGCTTGCCGGCCTGTTTTTCTATGCATATCTTTCGCTGTTTGCATTTCATCCGTATGCAAAAATGATCGGGTCTCTGCTGTTCGCCTTCAACGGGTACATGGTGCTTAGCGGGCAGCACTACCCTGCGGCCACGTTAATGGTTTTCATGCCCGTGCTTTTGTATCTGTACGAACGACTTGCACTGCGGCCGACCCGACTCATTGCGGTCATGTTTGTTGCCACCGTGTCGGCGTTTCTCGTTTTCAGTATATATTATGTCTATATGGTGTGTCTGTTGATGCCGCTGTACGTTGTGTTCCGTCTTTTTAACCACCCTCGCGGCGGTTATAAGGACTTTATCATCAGGCCGTTGTTGTTTGCACTCGCTGGGAGCAGGCTTAAGCGCGGTATTCGTATTTCCCACGCTGTATGTCTATCTGACCTGCCCCCGTGTAAGCGGTTCGCTTGCAGGGACTCCGTTTTCGCCCTTGACAGCATAGCCAATTACCAGGCAGTTGTTTCCCGGCTTTTTTCAAATAATATGGCTTTCAGTATGCATTTTTTCGGGTATGATCCGCTGCTCTATGCCGGTTTGATTACGCTGCTGCTTGTGCCCCAGTGTTTTTTTTACGGACGTGTCAGGGATCGCGTGGCATGTGGTATTGGCTGTATCATTGTGCTTGCATGTCTTGTGTTTCCGTATTTCAGGATCGTGATGAACGGCTTCAGCCAGCTGAGCTATCGCTGGACATTTTTTGTTATCATGTGCGCGATCGTTGTCGGCACGAAAAATTGATCACCTGATTGCCGGGGCCGGGATACATAGGAAAACGCTTATCGCAACCACCTTGCTCCTGCTTGCGCTGCTGGCTGCTTTGATTGTGAGGCTTGATAATGTTACCGGAGTAAAGAGACTGTGGGACGTTCTGGATTACGGCGTTGCCGGAGTTATTATTCTGCTGTACTGTGGGTTGTTGCTGTGTGTTAATCGTACGGGTCGCGGAATGAAGCTTTGAAACTTGGACTGGCTGTTTTGGTTGTGGTTGATCTGGCATGGGCTTCATACAGGATCGTTAATTGCAGGGACACCGTATCCCCGGACATCATACAGAAACGGCAGGGCTATTTTGACTATACCGGGGATGCGATTGCGCTATCTGGAAAGCATCGACAGAGGACTGTACCGGGTCGACAGGAGCTTTCTTTCAGTTTTTTTGCGGGATTCGCTTGCCCACCGTTATAAGGGAGTGCAGGCGGACAATTCATTTAATCATCCGAGCTATATTGAATTTAACCAAGAACTTGATATTCCTTTTCCATATCGGTTCTATATGTTATATCGCAGGATTTGGTCGCGACAGAATCTCCAGACATTGGTCGGGGTGAAGTATTATCTTGCAAAAAAAGGTCATGCCGTTCCTTATGGGTATGAGCGTATATATGGTACTGGCGATATCACTGTTTACCAAAATATGCATGCGTTGCCGTTGGGTTTTGCATACGATGCATATATTGATTATGAGAGCTTTAGCCGCCTTGAGAATCATCAAAAAGATGAGGCCTTGCTGAAGGCCTTTGTTCCCGACCGCAGCAAGGCGGACCCTGTCCATCTGTCGAAACTATCCGCTGCTGATCTGAGCAACTATGGTTTTCGGCAGGATATTTCCCTGCTGCCCGGCCGTGTGGATGCCGTCGTGCATGGGTTGCCTGATTCATCGGTCGAAAATGCATTTCCTGAAAAAATTGTTATACAGGCCTCTCATGAAAGCCCTGTGATAGATATTACCGTGGGGCCCGGTGCATATGCCGCGGCGGGACAGCGCTGAATCTCAGGATGCTCATAGAATGTGACCTCGCCTCCGATGCGGTGCTCTACTGGAAGAAACCGGGGGAAGAGTTTGCTGCAGCACGCTCTCTTGATGTTCAGCTGAGAAAGGGATTATACCTTTACAATTTTGGCGACGACACCGGCGCGATCAACCATTATGCCCTGCAGCTTGACGGAGCCGGTGCATACGATCTGCGGCTGCTCCTGCGCGATGTCAGCGGCCGGATAGTCATTAAAAAGATTGCCATAACAGCCCGCTATCCGGC
>CAVRPV010000019.1:0-200650 GCA_963723235.1 uncultured delta proteobacterium | reverse complement strand
CCCACCGCGCGGACGATATCTTCCGGAAAACCGATTCCCATCAAATAGCGCGGTTTGTTCTCCGGCAGCATGGCCGCGCTTGCGGCAATCACGGGGTAGGACAGCTGCATGTCTTCCCCGACCGAAAAGCCGCCCAGCGCATATCCGGGCAGGTCAAGGTCAATGAGGCCGGCGGCGCTTTCGCGGCGCAAGTTTTGATGCAGGCCGCCCTGAACAATACCGAACAGGGCTGGAATCCTTGCGGCGCCAGGCTGCCCGCGAGCGAGCGGCCCATAGCAGGCTGCGCTCAACCGCGGTCTTGATGTGCGCAGCGTCGGCCGTGGTCGGAGGGCATTCATCAAGCTGCATCATGATATCGACGCCGAGCAGTTCCTGGAACTCAACAACCTTTTCCGGGGTAAACTCAACCATGCTGCCGTCAATGTGCGATTGGAAGATGACGCCGGTATCGTTCAATGTGCGCAGCTTTGCAAGGGAATAGACTTGATAACCGCCGGAATCGGTCAGGATGGGGCGCGTCCAGCCGCTGAAACGGTGCAGGCCGCCGGCTTTGGCAATCATGTCTGTCCGGGCCGCAGAAAGAGGTGGTAGGTGTTGCCCAGGATTGTCTGTGCGCCGATTTCCTCCAGCAGGTTCGGCGTCATGGCTTTCACCGTACCCTGCGTTCCAACCGGCATGAACATGGGGGTTGTGACTGTGCCGTGCGGCAGTTCGATTGTCGCAGCCCGGGCAAAGCCGTCAGTATGATCAAGGGAAAATTGCATAATTCGCAGTGTCCGGCGCCCGGCGAAAATGCTTTTGGCGCATCCCGCAGCGCTTTGGTTATGTGTGCCTTGCGCCGGTGTATCCCCGCGGCTGTTTGCTGTGTGTGTGCGGGTTTTCAGGCTGTTCGTTCAACGTGCAGACTATAGCATAAATATAGGCTGTAAAACAATTTCTGTTTGTGCTATATACAAACTTTACGTGAATCCTACGGGTACTGCAGCATGCGGATCACGGTTGTGAATGCGGCGATCGAGCTGCAACAGGGAGACATAACGCGCCTGGCGGTTGACGCGATTGTTAATGCCGCCAACTCACGGCTGGCAGGCGGCGCGGGGCGGACGGCGCCATACACCGCGCCGGCGGGCCTGAAATCATGGCTGCATGCCGCGCACTTGGCTCCTGCCCGACCGGCGGGGCCGTTATTACCACGGCCGGCAGCCTGAATGCACGCTATGTCATTCATGCAGTCGGGCCGGTGTATCGCAACGGCACACACGGTGAGCCTGAACTTTTGGCGAATGCCTACAGGGAGTGTTTGCAGCTTGCCTGCAGCCATGGTGTTACAAGCATGGCTTTTCCGTCAATCAGTACCGGCGTGTATGGATACCCGATCGAAAAGGCCGCGCCCATCGCTTTAGGGACGGTTATGCGGCATCTTTTGGGGCCGTCTTCGCTTGAGCTGGTGGTGTTCGTGCTGTTCAGCGCAGGAGATTACGCTGTGTACGCACAAACACTTTCCGGGATTGCACCCCGGCGGCATTGTGATATGCTGTCAAGCATAAAGAGTCTAACAGGCAATTCTGAGGAGCATCATGTGGGACTATAATGAAAAAGTAAAAGAGCATTTTCTCAACCCGCGCAATGTGGGCGAGATCAAGGATGCCGATGCCGTGGGAGAGGCGGCTCGCTTGCCTGCGGCGATCAGCTGAAACTCATGCTGAAAATTGACGATAATGGCATTATCACCGATGCCAAGTTCCAGACCTTCGGCTGCGGCAGCGCCATAGCCTCGGCCTCGGCGCTCACGGAAATGATTATCGGCAAAACCATGGACGATGTGGCAAAAATCACCAACAAGGACATCGTGGACTATCTGGGCGGGCTGCCGGTTGAAAAAATGCACTGCTCGGTCATGGGCCATGAGGCGCTGGAAGCGGCCGTGAGCAACTACTACGGCGAAAGCCCCGAAACGCTCGAGGCCAAGAAAAAGCATGTCGTGTGCGAGTGCTTCGGCGTGACCGACGAGGAAATCATCCGCGTCGTGCGCGACAACAAGCTCCGACGGTCGAGGATGTGACCCATTATACCAAGGCGGGCGGGGGCTGCATGTCCTGCCATCGACAAAATCAGGGCGATCATCGACCGGGTGGCCGGCGAGCTGAAAAAGCCGCGCCGCAAAACCGGAAGCCAAAAAGCTCACCAACCTGCAGAAGGTGAAGCTCATCGAGGAAACCTTTGAAAAAGAAATCCGGCCCATGCTGCGCGCCGACGGCGGCGACATCGAGCTGATCGACATTGAGGGCAGCCGCGTGACCGTGTCGCTGCGGGGCATGTGCTCGTCCTGCACGAGCGCAGCTTTACCTTGAAAAATATATCGAGCCCAAGCTGCGCGAATTTGTCAGCGATGATATTACCTCGAGGAGGTGAAGCCGTGAGCCAGAACGTGATGTCTATACCGACAACAATGCCACGACCATGGTCGCCCCGGAAGTTGTGGAGGCCATGATGCCGTTTTTTTCACAGCTCTACGGCAATGCCTCAAGCATGCATTTTTTCGGCGGACAGATAAAAAAGCATGTTGATGAGGCCCGCGAAAGTGGCCGCGCTCATCAACGCCGACCCTGCTGAAATTATTTTTACCTCCTGCGGCACGGAAAGCGATAATGCCGCCATTCGCGGCATTCTGGCGGCGACCCCGGAAAAAAGCATATCATCACCTCGCGGGTCGAGCACCCTGCAGTGAAAAATGTCTTTCAGCATCTGGGGAAAAACGGCTACCGCGTGAGCGAAATATCGGTTGACCGGCTGGGGCGCATCGACCTGGACGAGCTGCGCGAAAAGCTTGATCATGAAACGGCGCTGGTGAGCATCATGTGGGCCAACAATGAGACCGGCGTCATCTTTCCCATCAGGCAAACCGCCGAGCTGGTGAAAAGCCGGGGCGGTCTTTCACACCGATGCGGTACAGGCCGCGGCAAGGTTGCCATCGATATGAAAAAGACGCCCGTTGATCTGCTGTCCATCTCCGGCCACAAGCTGCATGCGCCCAAGGGCATCGGCGTGCTGTATCTGCGCAAGGGCGCACTGCGTTCCCTTTCATGATGGGCGGCCATCAGGAAAGCGGCCGCCGCGCAGGCACGGAAAATGTGCCCTATATTGTCGGCCTTGGCCGGGCCTGCGAGCTTGCCCATGCAGTTTATGAGCGTCGAGCAGCGCGAGGTGGAGCGAGCTGCGGGACCTGCTGGAGAGGCGCTGCTGAGAAAGCCATCGACGCCACCGTGAACGGCGATACCGAGCACCGGCTGCCCAATACGACCAATATCAGCTTTAAATATATCGAGGGCGAGTCGATCCTGATGCTGCTGAGCGAGGTCGGCATAGCCGCCTCATCGGGCTCGGCCTGCACCTCCGGCTCCCTTGAGCCGTCGCATGTGCTGCGGGCCATGGGCATCCCCTTTACCCGCGTCCACGGTTCGGTGCGCTTCAGCCTGAGCAGGTACAACATACCGAGGATGTGCACTACATTGTTCAGCACATGCTGCGCATTGAAAAGCGCCTGCGGGACATCTCACCTTTCGGCAGGGACGAAATCATGCACACTAACTGCTATGTCTTCCGACCCGCTCTCACAAATCATTACGCAGATCCTGGACAGCTACGCAACCGACCGCGGCATCAATCACATGGAGGGTGCCATCTGCCCTCGCGCGGGGCTGTGGAGGAGATCGTCTCACCATGCTCAATGTGCTGTTTCCCGGCTATTATGAAAAGCAGGAGCTGCGCCGGTGTGATAGCCTGTTTATCTGGGAGCGCGTCGTCTCGATCTATCATACCTGGCCCATGAAATCGCCAAAAGCCTGCACACGGCCGACGTGCAGGGCGGGGATGCGCTGGCCGAGACATGCGCGGCTGGCAATAGACAAGTCGTGCGCTGCTGTCGCGGCTGTCCCGGATGTACGGGAAAAACTGACCGGTGATGTGCGCGCGGCCTATGAAGGCGACCCGGCTGCAAAAACCTTCGGCGAAATCATTTTCAGCTATCCGGGCCTGTTCGCCATTGCCATCTACCGCGTGGCCCATGAGCTCTATCATCTGGATGTGCCGCTCATCCCGCGCATCATGAGCGAATTCGCCCACCGCGCGACCGGCATCGACATTCATCCCGGCGCGCATATCGGCGACAACTTTTTTATCGATCACGGCACGGGCGTGGTCATCGGCGAAACAACCGAAATCGGCGACAATGTGCGCCTCTATCAGGGCGTGACCCTGGGGGCGCTCACCTTCAAAAAAGATGCGGACGGCCGCATCGTGAAGGGCGGCAAGCGCCACCCGACCATTGAGGATAATGTCGTGATCTATGCCGGCGCCACCATTCTCGGCGGCGATACGGTTGTCGGGAGAAATTCCATCGTCGGCGGCAATGTCTGGCTGCTTGAATCGGTGCCGCCCAACACCACCGTCACCCATCAGCCGCCCAATCTGGTGTACAAGGGCAGGGAGGCGCTGGCGCCGACGGACGTCTACATGTACTACATATGACTATGCTTTCTCAGAGCATTTTGAAAAATACGCATATGCTGCCTGCAAGAAAATATGTCCGTTCGCCCTGAGCCTGCTCGAAGGGCCGAATTGAGACAACGTTTCAGCACTGTAATCTGTTCATGGTTCGACAAGGCTCACCACGAACGGAACAAGCAACTCATCCTGAATGTTCGACCACGAAGGTGGTCCGTAACTTCTGTTTGACACATGCTTGCAGCTGAAAAGGATAAAATGTTCTAAAACAATACGCTGATTGGTGCATATGTTTCGTGGTGTGAATTCGGCTTCCGCTGCGGTCTGTGCACTGCAAAAGTCGGTCGGTAATGTCGGTCACAATTCAGGAGAAAGAAATTGTATGAGCGTTGATGATAAAAAGATAATTTATTCCATGATGCGGGTGAGCAAGTTTCATGGAACGAAACAGGTGATCAAGGATATCTCGCTGTCATATTTCTACGGCGCGAAGATCGGCGTGCTGGGGCTGAACGGTTCGGGCAAAAGCACCCTGCTGCGCATCATGGCCGGGATCGATCATGAATTCAATGGCGAGGCCCGGCTATCCGATGGCTACACCATCGGATTCCTTGAGCAGGAACCGCAGCTTGATGATGACTAAAACCGTGCGTGAAATCGTTGAAGAGGGCGTGCAGGAGACCGTTGACCTGCTGGCTGAATTCAATGCCATCAATGAGAAGTTCTGCGAGCCCATGTCCGATGATGAGATGGACAAGCTGCTGGCGCGCCAGGGCACGTGCAGGAGCAATGGAAGCGCTGGATGCCTGGGATCTTGACGCCCGGCTGGAGATGGCCATGGACGCGCTGCGCTGTCCGCCCGGCGACACGCTGGTAGGTGTTATATCCGGCGGTGAGCGCAGGCGCGTGGCCCTGTGCCGCCTGCTGTTGAAAAAACCCGATATCCTGCTGCTGGATGAGCCCACCAACCATCTCGACGCTGAGACGGTGGCCTGGCTTGAGCATCATCTGCAGCGCTATGCCGGCACAGTCATCGCCGTTACGCATGACCGCTACTTTCTGGACAATGTCGCCGGCTGGATCCTTGAGCTTGATCGCGGTGAGGGCATTCCCTGGAAAGGAAATTATTCTTCCTGGCTTGACCAGAAACAAAAGCGCCTTGCCACTGAGGAAAAACAGGCAACCGAGCGGCAGAAGACCCTGCAGCGCGAGCTGGAATGGATTAAAATGGCGCCCAAGGGACGGCGCGCCAAATCCAAGGCCCGTGTCAGTTCCTATGAGTCGCTGCTGTCGCAGGAGAGCCAGCAGCAGGCGCGCGATCTTGAAATCTATATTCCGCCGGGCCCGCGCCTGGGCGATATCGTTATCCGGTTTGAAAACGTGAAAAAGGGTTTCGGCGATACCCTGCTGGTTGAAGATCTGACGTTTGCCCTGCCGGCGGGCGGCATCATCGGCGTGGTCGGCCCTAACGGCGCGGGTAAGACAACCCTGTTCCGCATGATCACGGGCCAGCAGCAGCCGGATGCGGGCAGCATCCGCATCGGCGAAACCGTCAAGCTGACCTACGTTGATCAGAGCCGCGATGTGCTTGACCCCGACAAAACCATTTTTGAAATGATTTCAGACGGCCGCGAGAACATTCAGCTTGGCACGCGCGAAATGAATGCGCGCGCCTATGTTTCGCGGTTTAATTTCTCAGGCATCGACCAGCAGAAAAAAGTAAATGCGATCTCAGGCGGCGAGCGCAACCGGGTGCATCTGGCCCGCATGCTCAAGGAGGGCGCCAACGTCCTGCTGCTGGATGAGCCCACCAACGATCTTGATGTCAACACCATGCGCGCGCTGGAAGAGGGGCTTGAAAATTTTGCCGGGTGCGCGGTGGTCATCAGCCACGACCGCTGGTTCCTGGACCGCATCGCCACGCATATCCTGGCCTTCGAGGGCGACAGCAATGCCTTCTGGTTTGAGGGCAATTACAGCGAATACGAGGAAGACCGGCATCGCCGCCTGGGCACGGTCGCCGATCAGCCGCATCGCATTAAGTATCGCCAGCTCACACGGGTGTAGCAGGCTGCCGCAAAAAAGCCCGTCTGCTGCGTTGTGCTCGTCATTCGTCTTTGCGGCGTACGAAAAAGTACGCCTCATTTCTCATGACTTCGCACGCCTTGCACCCGGGTATTTTTGAACAGCCTGATCAAAGGGGGGGGCTTGCCGTCTTTTCTCCGCTTGCGCACGTCCGCAAGGGCTGTCATGCCGGACCCCGATCCGGCATCCAGAATGTAGGGTGCGCCGTGCGCACCGTAAAAAAAGCTTTTTTCTGTACCCCTTCTTTGCCGCCAAAGAAGGGGTACCCCCAAGAAAGGGCGCCCCTGCGTTTCGCGTCCCGACTCCAGTCGGGATTCCCTCGCCGGGCACATGCTCAAGGGGTCGTTATGAACTCGCACATTCGGGCGCTCAGACAGCATGCGACCGTATCCTCGCTCATGCACCCGTCTCGGCTGCGCCCCGATGGGGTTTAAAAACCTAAGACCCAACTAAAGATTCTTTATGCCGGACTTCGATCCGGCAGATTTTTTTTTTAAGGTTCTATGTTTTAAAACCCCGTTGCAACGATGCCGAACAAAAGGCATGGGCACGGGTGCCGGCGGCACGCTGTCTGAGCGCCCGAATGTGCGAGTTCGTGCCGCCGCCGTGAACATGTTTTTTGTGAGGGCAGCCACCTCAGGCGGCCGAGTTGCTGGGCGCCTTTTCTTTGGTTCGTTTCTTTGGAGCGAGCAAAGAAATGAACATACAAAAAATCTTTAAAGCTCTTTTTTTCGTACCCTTGCGCGCACAAAGAAGCGGTGCCCCCAAGGGCGCAGCGGTCAAGGCTGGAAGCCTTGACTCAACCGCCCCGACTTCCCTCGCCGGGCACATGCTCAAGGGGTCGGCTGTACGGGCGAAAAATTTTTCGCCCCTACATTCGGGCGCTCAGGCAGCATAACGACCGTATCCTTGATCATGCCCCCGGCTCGGCTGCGCCCCGATGGGGTTTTAAAACCCAAAACCTGAAAAGCTCACGTAGTGGCCGCGTTGCATGGCCACAATTTATTGGGAGGGACGGGCTTGCGCACGTCCGCAAGGCCTGTCATGCCGGACTCCGATCCGGCATCCAGGCTTTTACACGCGCCTCCGAACTGCAGCACGTGCCCCTGTCTTTCCATTTATTTTTTAACACATGTTATTTTTCCCGTTGAAATAATTTCCAGCGGCTTCTCCTTGTTTTTTTCGGAAAGCCGTCGAACCTCGTACGTGTATTCGCCCGGCAGGATCATGCAAATGCTCGCCGTGCCTCCCGGGACAATAGCCGATGTTTCATAATTGCCGAGAAGATCACCGTAAAAATTAGACGGTGCGGCACAGGCAAGACCGAGCCGCGTGATAAATTTGATGGTTACCGGCCCTGGGCCCATGTTCAGCCAGGCGATCGTGTCTCCCTGGCTGGCTTGCGCATTGGCAGGTGCGATTTCATCCGCTCCCCCCTGCAGAACAACAGGGACCAGCTTTGCTGCTGCAGCGTCCGCAACGGCCTGCACAGCAGAACCGGCAAGCAACAACCCCAACAAAGCACATACCATTGAAAATCTTACAAACAATGCTTTTCTTGACGCCATGTGATGCCCTCCTCGTGATAAAGGTTTGCCCGGACTGTATCAGAGCTCTACCGATTATGGTTTGTTCATAGCATGTTTTTTGCCGTTTGCAACCGGATTGTTCTCATAGCCCGGGGTCAGAAAGAATGTAGGGTGCGCCGTGCGCACCGTAAAAAAAGCTTTTTTTCGTACCCCTTGTATAATGAAAAAAGTATTGATTGTCGATACAGAGAAAGAACTATGGCCACAGTCAGACAGTAGATCGTCCCACCCTCGGTCTTTAAAGACCGTCTGTAGCGTGATCGCTATCTGACTTTTATGTGCACAACCCGTACAGTCGCCAGAGCCCATACAGGAGCTCGAATACGCAAGGAAGGGTATAACACATGCAAAAGCAAGCATCTTTCATTGGTATCGACATTTCAAAGAACTCTCTTGATGTGCACATACTGCCCGAGGACACACGGCACAGTTATCCGTATGAACCTCAGAAAGTAAAAGCGCTCATCAGGAAACTCAAACAGCTCAAGCCGGTGCTTATTGTCATGGAAGCCACCGGAGGCTATGAGCTTGTCAGTTGCCTCTAAACTTGCCGAGGCAAAACTACCTGTGGCTGTAGTTAATCCACGACAGGTCAGGGATTATGCCCGGGCTATCGGCAAACTGGCAAAAACCGATGCCATCGACGCTTACGTGATCGCCCGGTTTGCCCAGGATGTACGGCCTGAAGCACGAGAACAACTGACGCTCAAAGAACAGCAGCTCAAAGAGCTTATTATGCGCCGTCAGCAGCTTATTGACATGCGCACAGCTGAGAAAAACCGCCTGTCCCGGGTCTTCTCCCAGAAGTCCTAAAGGCATAGAAAAAATCATACAAGCCCTTGATGAACAGATCCAGGCTCTTGACGACCAGCTGGAGCATGAAATTAAAGACAATCCAACCTGGGATCGTAAAATCGAGATTATTACCTCAGCCCCTGGCATTGGGGCCAAAACAGCCCATACGCTGTTATTCTGTTTGCCCGAGTTGGGCAAACTTAACCGCAGGCAGATTGCCGCTCTGGTTGGTATTGCCCCCATGAACCGTGACAGTGGCATGATGCGAGGCAAACGCTCTATTGCCGGAGGCAGAGCTGCGGTTCGTAAATCGCTGCATATGCCGACCCTTGCTGCTGCAACCAGATGGAACAAAAAGCTTAAAGTTTCTATGAGCAGCTGCTGGCCAGAGGTAAAAAACATAAAGTTGCCCTAACAGCCTGTATGCGCAAACTTATCATCACTGCTCAATACAATGTTAAAGAACGATCGGGTCTATGACCCTAAATTTTGCTAATAACGTATTGACAATCAATACAGTCGCTCGGGCATGTTTTTGCCATTTCCTTCATCTGAATACCTGCGGATTTAAGCTACAAGGAAAAAACCAAAGGACGTCCATAAAGTCACAAAAAACTATTGCTGGGCTGAAATGGCAGTGGGGTCTTTAGTCCCCTGCCGGAGGCTCGCTCAAAGCCCGTTGCTTTAAAATATTTTTTCTGCACCTTCCCCAACGGCGTTCGCGGTAAATCCCCTTACAAAGCGTACTGACCCACAACCCACGTTCCATCCGGGGTGAGCTCGAACTCCGTGCCTGATTCGGCATTGCTGTCTTCGCCGACCCAAACCTGGAAACGGCCGGGTTCAAGCACTGCTTTGCCGTTGTCATCCAGACAGGAAAGTTCCTCCGGGCCGAGACGAAAGACAATGGTTTTCTTCTCGCCTGATGCGAGAGAAACGCGCTCGAATCCTTTCAGTTCCCGCACCGGGCGCGCCACAGCTGGCAACACAATCGCGAACATAGCATTGCGCAACAGTTGTTCCGGCCCTGCTGCCGGTGTTGGCCACCTCAACGCTGACAGTTATTCCCGCTGCTTGCGGAGCCGACAACCGCACGCAGATTGCAGTATTCAAACGTTGTATAGGACAGCCCGAAGCCGAACGGGAAGAGCGGGGAATCGAGCGAGTCAACGTAGCGGGAATGACGGCGGCTGTTGGCATTCATCGGCCTGCCGGTAGGCGGATGGTTGTAATACAGCGGGATCTGCCCGGTAGAGCGGGGGAATGTGACCGGCAAGCGGCCGGATGGATTCACATCCCCGAACAGGATATCAGCCACGCCCAGTCCGCCGGTAATGCCGGGGTGCCAGGCAAAGAGCACTGCGTCGGCCCAGTCCGCAACCCGGGTAAGGTTGAGCGCGCGGCCGCCGAAGACGACCACAACGATGGGGATCTCCATGCGCCGGGCTGCCTCGACCAAAGCCTCCTGCCCTGGCGGGCAGATCGATGGTGGTCGTGCAGTTATCCTCACCCGACCGTCCGGCCGATTCGCCGATGGCGAGGATCATCACATCACTTGCGCGTGCCAGTTTAACGGCATCATCCCACAATTCACAATAATGCAGCCGGCTTTGCGGCCCCAGCCTGTGTGCAAGCGCCTCTTTCAGGGTTGTCACCTCTTCGGCCTGTCCGTCAGGGGTCCAGCAGCCAAGCAAAGCCTGGCGCTCGTCTGCCAGAGGCCCGCTCAGGCACAGGGTAATGTTGTCCGGGCTCAGCGGCAGGATGCCGTTATTTTTCAACAGTACCATGCTGCTTGCAGCAACCTTGCGCATGGTGGCAAGAGATGCGGGTGCGAGGTGCACAGCCCGGGATGCATCCGGATCAGCGTACGGGTTCTCGAACAGGCCGAGCGCGAACTTGAGCCCGAGCACCCGGCGCACGGCATCGTTTAAACGCGCCTCGGAGACCTTGCCTGCGCGGACCAGGCCGGGCAGGTTCTGCAGGAACACCATCGAGCACATGTCCATGTCCACCCCGGCATTGCAGGCGAGCTCAGCTGCATGGGCTCTATCAGCGGCGACCCCGTGATTGATCAATTCCCCCACCGCGCCCCAGTCGGAAACGAGCAGACCGTTAAAGCCCCATTGGTCTTTGAGCACATCACTCAGCAGATAGTGGTGGGCGGAAAGCGGGATACCGCCGATATCATGAAAGGCGCTCATGACGGTAGCGCACCCGGCCTGTATCGCGGCCTTGAAGGGTGGCAAGATAGATGTTATGCAGGGTCTGAGAAGTGATCTCGGTCGTATTGTAATCGCGGCCGCCTTCGGCTGCGCTGTACCCGACAAAGTGCTTGGCGCAGGCCGCGATCCGGTCCCCGGGAATCGAGTTTTGATCATTGCCCTGAAAGCCGCGCACAGCTGCGGCGGCAAGTTTGCCTGCCAGAAAAGGATCTTCGCCGAAACCCTCGGCAACGCGGCCCCAGCGCGGGTCGCGGGCGATATCGAGCATGGGCGAGAACCCCCAGTGGATACCGTCGGCGCGCGCTTCTCTGTGCGGCGATTGTGTTGGCGGCTTCGATCAGCTCAGGCGCCCAGGTGGCGGCCATGCCGAGCGGAATGGGGGCGACCGTGCGATAGCCATGAATCACATCGCGCCCGAAGATCAGCGGGATACCAAGGCGGGACTGCGTGACGGCTATGGTCTGGATCTCGTTGATGGCTTTGGCAAAGACCCGCTCCTGGCGATCGTTGCCGGCCGTGGAGGAGTTGGCCAGCAGGCCGGAGCCGATCTCGCCGCTGCGTACCTGGTCATACTGGTCCGGGCCGAGGTTGTACCACTGATTCAGCTGCCCGGCTTTTTCCTCAAGGGTCATGCGGGAGAGCAGGTCCTCGATGCGCTCTGCAGCCGGCAGGGCGGAATTTTTATAGGCGGGAAGGCTCATGGGGACATCTCCTTGTGTTTTTTTCATGGCTGTGATTGCGCCCTACGGTCTCATGTATTACCGTCATTTCGAATCCGCCGCAGGCGTAACCCGGCATAAACAGATTTTTTCGTACCCCTTCTTTGCACGCCAAAGAAGAGTGCCCCCAAGAAAGGCGCCCCTGGCGTTTCGCGTCCGCCTGCGGCGGATTCCCTCGACGGGCACATGCTCGCGGGAACGGCACGAACTCGCACATTCGGGCGCTCAGACAGCGTGCCGTTCGTATGCCGCGCTCATGCACCCGTCTCGGCTGCGAAACGATGGGGTTGAAAACCTTTGGACCTTCCTTTCACGACCTTGGACCTTGGACCTCAGCTCTTGCGCTGCCCTCTCCCAACTCCGAACTCCGAACTAACTGGCCGGTCAGGCCTTATGTTCTTGTCCCGCTCCTGGCGTATGATGCCCGCCTGCTGCTCAGGCCTGCCCAGGTCGGGGAAAAACCCCTGTTCCACACAGTCCCGGTAGCTCCAGTCCGGAGAGGTTTCAGTGCGATAGGTCCAGAAAAACCAGCCGGCGTATTTCTCGAAGGTCAGCAGCTGGGCAGCGGCAAAGCCCCGGTAGGCTGCTGAGAGCTGGAACTCATCCATTGCCTGCCTGGCATAGTTGCAGGGCTCATGCGCCCAGCGCTCGACCATCTTCTGGTTCAGCCCCAGGCTCCATTCGCCGCAGTAGACCTGATAGCCCGACTCACGGATGATCTCGTCGGCCTCGGCGCGCAAGTCAACGGCGCTCTTGCGGATGTGGCTGAAAATGTCCATCTTGATGTCGTTTGGATCAAAGCATTGATAGCGGTGAATATCGATGGCCACGTTGCGAAACTCCGGCTCCTGCAGAAAACCTGCATACTCCCGGAAGCTGCGGAAACCATCGTGGAATACAAACGTCACGCGCTCGGGCGCACAATGGCGGCGAATGCGCTGATAGGCATCCAAAGTGTAGCGCTTGAGCACATCGGTGGGCAGATCCCAGCCCGGCTCGTTGATGGCCTGAATACCGCTTCAGCGCCGGGTGATCGTTGTAGCGCTCGGCCATCAGCTCCAGCACATCAAGTGAGTGCTGAATGTACTCATCTTTCGTGTGCCACTCGCACACGCCCAGGATACCGCCGTTGTCAAAGCCGTTCTGGCAGCCGGGCGCGGCATGCAGGTCCAGGACCACCCGCAGGCCGAACTCCGCGGCCCACTGGAAAACCTTGTCGACGATCTCGATCCCGCCCTGCACGAAAGGATAGCGCGCCTCTTTATAGCTTGCGTGATAGGGATAGTTTTTGCCGAACAGCCAGTGACCGATCGGCAGGCGCACGGCATTGATGCCCACACGCTGCAGCCAGGCAAAATCGTCGCGAATGATAAAGGTGTTCCAGTGATGGTGCAGGCGCCTGGTTGCCTCGGCCTCGCCCAGCTCGACGCAGTAGGTGGTCTCGTCTGCGGCCTGCAGCCCCTCGAACAGGCTGGGGGTGATCCATTTTTCCAGCACCAGCCAGCCGCCGAGATTGACGCCGCGCAGGTTGCTGCCGTTGCTGAACCTTCTAACCATGGACTCCTTTGTTACCGTGTGCCCGTCCAGGGTACTTTTAAGCCCCCTTTGGCATGGGGGATTTGCCGGAAGAATAAATCCCCCCTACCCCCTGGGGGAGAGAGAAAGTCCTTTTTAAAGGGGGAAATCGCTTCATGCCGCGGCATGGCAGTCACAGAACCTCCTCAAAATTTTAGAAGCCCCACTATTTTTCAACAACCTTCTATGAAAGTTCTACAGCTCCAAGCGGCGCGAGAAGAAAGACGCGCAGTTGGCCATATGGGAAATCGCGAGCAGCGTGGCATCGGGCAGCTGTTCACAGATCAGGCGCAGCATGTGTTCCTCGTCATGCTGATCCAGGGAGTCGAAGGACTCCTGCAGGAATATCCACTGGGGCCGGTTGAGCAGCAGGCGCGCCATGCCCAGTCGCTGCTGCTCCGCCCGCGCCAGGGTTTTGGCCCAAGTGTCCCTCTGGTCGAGCTGATCGATCAGGTTTTCAAGGCCCGCCAGACGCAGGGCCTGCTCGACGCTGTCCCGGGTGAAGACCCGGCGGCAGGAGGGGTAGGACGGGTAGCAGATGGCGTCGTGCAGCGTGCCGGTGGGCAGATGCGGCCGGGGCGGCATGAAGAAGAGGCGGCCCTGGCCGGGCAGTTCGATGACGCCGCTGCCCCAGGGCCGTATTCCGGCGATGGCGCGGAACAACTTTGCCCCGGTGAAGGTGTTGCCGGTGATCAGTACATGTTCGCCCTTGTTGATCTCCATGGTAATATTTTGGGCCACGACCGTCCCGCCGTACCTGACGATACTGAGATCGCGGAAGGCCAATACCGGCCGCTCGCCCCTCTTCACCTGTATCCAATGGTCCGGCTTGGCAAGTTCCTCGTCCAGATTATCCAGCACCTTCAGAAGACTCAAAACGCGTTCCACCGAGGCCCGCCACTCGGCGATCCCCCCCAGGTTGCTGACCGGCCAGGAAAGGGCCGAGACCATCTGCTGGAAGGCCTGGGCCGATTGCATCAGTGCGCCCAGGGTGATTTTCCCCAGGATGTAGCGGGGGGCGGAAATCAGCAGCGGAAAGGCCATGTTCAGCACGCCATAGCCTTCGCTGAACATCACGATATTGCGCCATGCCGCGGTTTGCGCGTTCCATGCCACCCGGAGCTTGCGGAACAACCCGTGAAACTGCTGCCGCTCACAGCTCTCGGCATGGATCAGCGCGATGGCCTGGCTGTTTTCCTGCGCCTCCAGCAGGCTGGCGCGAAAATTCGCCTCCGCGGACTGCCGGGCATTGGTGGCGCCGGTCAGGGGCTGGCTCACCCGCCAGCCGAGCCATGAGGCCAGAGCCGCGTAGATGATCGCGATCCAGATCAGATGCCCGTAGACGGGGACCTGTGCAAATCCCAGGTCGAGCGTCACCACGCCCGAGCGTGACCACAGCACCTGCGTGAAGCCGATCAGCAGCAAAATGGAGTAGAACAGCGAGTGGCCCATGATGACCGCCGACTCGGCGGCGACACGGCAATCCTCGGCGATGCGGCCGTCCGGGTTGTCGTGTTCGCCCGGCAGATGCGTGATCAGATAGTGGCGGCCGGACGTCATCCAGCGGGAGAAGACATGCTCCGTCAACCAGTCGCGCCAACGAATCTGCAGATTGCGTTTGATAGCCAGGTGCGATCCGGTCAGGACCACGTTGACGGCGAAGAGGATCGCTATCATGCCGATCTGGGTCATGAGGCCGCGCATGGAGTGCTGCTCCAGGGCGTTGAACAGGTCCGCGCTCCACTGCGTAAACAGCACGGCCATGACCATTTGAAACACTGTCAGGACAGCCAGAAGGATGACCGTGCCCCGGATTTTCACCTTTTTATCCGAGCACCAGAACTGCCTGGTCAACCGGAGAAATTCGACAAAAAAATTGCTGGATTCAGGCATCTGGGATCAGGGTTCAATGAGTACGTTGTACAGGAACCTGCTTTGAGATGGGCAAACTATAAGACAGGGGCGGTTGTGTGTCAAGAGTAATGTCGGCGCACGCTGCGGGCGAGGGATGGCCGGGCAACAAAAAACGGTGTGATTAAAAATTGTGCGGCGGCGTCGCGCGCTGATATGAGCTGGTATGTCAATTGACAGGGCTGTTTTTGCGCGCAACTCTCACGGTAAGCCTACATCTCTTAAATCAAAATATAGGCTTCAAAGGGGTAATCGGGATAGATGTTCTCATATCACTGGTGAGCAATCAAGAAACAAGAGGCCGCCGGATTTTGGTCCGGCGGTCTGGATTGCAGTTCCTTGTTAGGTCCTTACGTGCAGCGAACTTTTCCACGAGACTCATTAGAAGTGAAGTTTGAATAACCGAGTTTTGCGCATATCGTTACTTTGGCAGTAATACCGCATCAATAACATGTATAACACCGTTACTGCACATAATGTCCGTTTTGGTTACCTTCGCATTGTCAACCATAACGGTTCCGTCCTTGACCGTAATTTTCAATGCCTGCCCGTTTACTGTCTTTGCCGACTGTAATTTTATTACATCAGCTGCTGTTACTTCCCCCGCAACAACATGGTAGGTAAGAATACTCTTCAATTTTTCCTTGTTTTCCGGTTTGAGTAAGTCTGCAAGGGTACCCGGCGGCAATTTTGCAAACGCTTCATCAGTGGGTGCAAAGACCGTGAATGGGCCCTTAGCCTTCAATGTTTCAATGAGGCCCGCCGCGGTAAGTGCTGTGGCCAAGGTCTTAAATGATCCCGCCGCAACAGCGGTATCGACGATGTCCTTTTTAGCATAGTCCGTTGCCCACCCGTTCGTGCCGAATACACAGATACATAGAATTGCCATGATTATATATCGTAGTTTTTTCATAAAAAAATCTCCTCGCATTAATTGCATTGAGTTATGCTTCGCTGATGTTTCTCTTGCATGCTGGCTCTTCAACAAAATTGTTAAATCGCCTCCTTTCTTACAGCAATTATGCTGAGCCAGTAGAGAGTACTATTTAGGATATAAAAACCCGGATTTCAAGGTTTAGAGCATTTTTTTTATTATGACCCAGCAGTGTCCCAACGTTTTGTTAAAAAAATGGTAAAACGATTCTAATATCAATAGGTTGCAGAGAAAAACGGCCTGCAACGATTTGAATTTCAGATTATCCATGTTAACAAGGAGTCGGAAGGAGTGGGGGTCGGACCACGTTTTTTTGAGGTAACCTCCCAATATAATAAATAAAATTTTTTAAATCGGCTATTTTGGGGCTTAGGATGCAGGCTGCTGACAGGACGCGGCAGAAGAGGTCCAAAGTCCAAGGTCCAAAGTCATAAAAAAGATGTTCAAAGTTCAAGGTTCAAACCCCGGACGTGTGGACCCGGCCCTCCAATATAAAATGGATGCCGGATCGGAGTCCGGCATGACAACACAGAATAAGCCTTTCAGATTTCTCAGTCGCTGTCCATCCTCCGTAGCAAACTACTGCGGAGGACGGGCGCTTCTTCGAAATGACTTTATTGAGGTTGTAAGGTTTTAAACCCCATCGGTTCTGCATATTTTGTCTGTGCCCTGTTCGTGCTCTTTGCAGAAGTTTCTGCACAACGGCCTCCAGTCTCGGCCGTATCAGTAATTCTCAGCATAGAGTTCAAAAAAAGCTTGTGGGTGTGCACAGGTCGGGCACTTCACAGGTGCTTCGAAAGCCTCGAGCACACGACCGCATTCCCTGCATTTCCAAAGGACTTTGTGTGGCTTTTTGAAGAAGCTTTTGTTCTGCAAAGCCTCTGCCAGCTTAATGTAACGTCTTTCGTGCCATTCTTCGACGGCGGCGACCTGCCTGAACGTCTCTGCTACATCTCGCAAACCTTCCTCAACGGCGTTTTCAGCAAAGCCCCTGTAGAGAGTCGTCCATTCGTGTCGTTCACCCGCCGCAGCCGCTCTCAGTTGGGCCAGGGTGTCGCCGTCCACGCCCGCCGGGTAGCCTGCGGTGATCGTCACTTCGCCTCCCTGAAGGTGTTTGAAAAAAATTTTGGCATGTTGTTTCTCTTCATCCGCAGTTTCCAGAAAAAGGCTGCTGATCTGCTCAAAACCCTCTTTGCGAGCAACGCTTGCAGCAAAGGAATAACGGTTGCGAGCCTGAGACTCGCCCGCAAAAGCTGCCAGCAGGTTCTGTTCGGTCTTGGTTCCTTTCAGCGTCGTCATAGCTTGGCTCCTTTTCTCCTTATGGGTCTACAATAAGTTATCGGAATAAGACACACCTTATTCGTCATGGTCACCCACGGCAAAATCAGGTTCCACCACATTACGCAAATCTTCCCAGAACTTGATTCTTTTTGCCGAGTCCGCAGGCGAAAGGGCAGGAAACTCCAAAAAAGGAACCTGGATGCTTTCCCTGGCGAACTCTTCCATCAGTATTTCAGTCATTATTCCTGCGAGCACCGGATCACCGGGCGCAGGATGATCAACCGGATTCGGCGATTCGGTTCGATACTTATTCACCTTGTGCTTTCCCCAATGGATGCCGCATGAAGGGCTATTCTCTAAGCCAAGAAAACAGACAAGGCGATACTTGTTTTTGATAAATTCCTTGACCATGAGAATTGGGGCCTTGATAAGCTCCTTGCAGTGATTTCTGAAAAAAATATTGTCATACTGCTGGCGGCCTTGCGGGTTACGCATGAGGCCCATGGCACTCGTTTCAGGACAAAGATATTGGATTATCCCTACATGCTTGTCCATAAGATAGTTAGTCAATTCCCTGGAGAGGGGGAAATTTTGGCCTATAAATATGAACCCTGCAAAAAGGATTAACCAGACACTGCGCTATGAGTATAATTTTCCTATCTTTTTTGCTCATGTTGACTCTTCTCCTTACAGCTTGCCAGTACCGTAGGGCGAGTGAAGCATGATGAACTCGTGGAAAAATCGTCACCCCTATTCATGCCTTGAGCTGTTGACCGGCAGAACCTCCCGACGGGTGCAGGTGCTCCTGATGCGCGATACCTTATAGCCTTCCACAAAACCGTGTTATGCAGCGCCGCCTGTCCCCACGGCGAAGCCTTTGGGCGTGAGGCCCGTAGAGGCGGGTGTGCCGGCGATTTTTGCCAGGTAGGTGTCGCCGAGGGTCTTGATGTGCTCATCGACGTTGTCGAAATAGTTGTAGTGAAGCTGCTCTTCGTTGATGATGGTCTCGAAGACCTTCATGCTGATGCTATCACCGTTTTCGCGGCACACGGAGGCGAACTGGTTGTAGACATCGATGGTGTTGTCCTCCAGCTTCGCATCGAAGGAAAAGACCTCCTGGACCTTCTGGCCCTTCTGAGCCTTGCCGCCGGGCTCGGTGGTGGGCTCGCCGCCCAGTTCCTTGACGCGTTCCGCGAACATCTCGGCATGCCGCATTTCATCGATGGCGATCAGCTTGATCTTGGCGGCCAGATCGCCGTAATCCATGTTGTCCAGGTTGTAATGCTGGTTCATGTACTGGTGAATGGCATGGAGTTCCATACCGCGGGCTTTGTTGAGGACCTCGATGATATTCTTCATTCGTTCTTGCCGGGGCTTCTGAGCCATGGTAACCCTCCTTGTGGAATGAATGATAAGAAATTGCTTTTACTTACGGGATGATAAGAAGAAAAACAGTCCGAGTCAAGGAATAATAAGGAATAAATCAGTTCAAAAAAAGGGGGAATCGGACGTTCTCAGATCAGACATTGGACGTGCAAGATAAAGATGAACCATAAAAAAAGACGAAAAAGCGGAAGGATGGGTAAACCAATTCGTTTCAGGCGTCCCAACGGGCGCATCTGCCCGCAAAATACAACAGCCCCTGTGCATGATGCGCACAGGGGCTGTTTTTATATCAAGGCAGCGCGGCTACTACTGCTTACATCATGCCGCCCATGCCGCCCATTCCACCCATGCCGCCCATGCCGCCGCCGGGCATGCCGCCGCCGGCGCCTTCTCTTCGGCTTCTCGGCGATCATGCACTCGGTGGTGATCAGCAGCGAGGCAACGCTTGCGGCGTTCTGCAGCGCGCAGCGCACGACCTTTTTCGGATCGATAACGCCGGCCTTGATCATATCTTCATACTCTTCGGTCAGAGCGTTAAATCCGAAAGCGTCTTTGCCTTCCTTGACCTTCTCAATAACGATGGAGCCGTCAAAGCCGGCATTGATTGCGATCCAGCGCAGGGGCTCGACAATCGCCTTTTCGAACAAGGTCAACGCCAAGCTGCTGCTCTTCGGAGTCAAATTTCAGTCCTTCAAGGGCACCCAGCGAGCGCACCAGGGCCACGCCGCCGCCGGGCACGATGCCTTCTTCAACTGCTGCGCGGGTTGCGTGCAGCGCATCCTCAACGCGGGCCTTTTTCTCCTTCATTTCGGTCTCGGTTGCAGCACCGACATTGATGACCGCAACGCCGCCGACGAGTCTTTGCAAGCCGTTCCTGCAGTTTCTCGCGGTCATAGTCGGAGGTGGTCTCTTCAACCTGGGCACGAATCTGCTTTACGCGGGCTTCAATAGCCTTCTTTGGTCCATTGCCTTCAACGATGGTGGTGTTGTCTTTGTCGATGGTTACGCGCTTGGCGCGGCCGAGGTCGTTCCATGGTAATGGTCTCAAGCTTGATGCCCAGGTCTTCGGCAATCAGCTTGCCGCCGGTAAGAATGGCGATATCCTCAAGCATTGCCTTGCGGCGGTCGCCGAAGCCGGGAGCCTTAACGGCGGCAACTTTCAGGGTGCCGCGCAGCTTGTTGACCACCAGTGTTGCCAGGGCTTCACCTTCCACGTCTTCGGCAATGATCAGGAAAGGCTTGCCGCTGCTGGCAACCTGCTCGAGAATCGGCAGCAGGTCCTTCATGTTGCTGATTTTTTTCTCATGGATCAGGATGTAGGCAGTCTTCCATCACCACTTCCATGCGCTCGGGATCGGTCACAAAATAGGGTGAGAGATAGCCGCGGTCAAACTGCATGCCTTCGACAACATCAAGCGTGGTTTCCATGGTTTTGGCTTCTTCAACCGTGATAACGCCTTCTTTGCCGACTTTGTCCATGGCCTCGGCAATGATGTTGCCGATGGTGGAGTCGTTATTGGCGGAAATGCTGCCGACCTGGGCGATCTCTTTCTGATCCTTGAATCGGCTTGCTCAACTTCTCCAGTCTGCAACGATTTTCTCAACCGCCTTGTCGATGCCGCGCTTGAGTTCCATGGGGTTGTGGCCGGCGGTCACCAGCTTGATGCCTTCACGGAAATTGCCTGGGCAAGCACGGTTGCGGTGGTGGTGCCGTCGCCGGCCACGTCGCTGGTCTTGCTGGCAACTTCTTTTACCATCTGGGCGCCCATGTTTTCGAACTTGTCCTCAAGCTCGATCTCCTTGGCAACGGTCACGCCGTCTTTGGTGACGGGCGGGGAGCCGAAGCTTTTATCGATCATACATTTCGGCCCTTGGGGCCGAGGGTCACTTTGACTGCATTGGCCAGTGTATCGACACCCAGGAGCTGCGCAGCTTTCCCGGCCTGAAATCTAATTTCCTTAGCCATTGTCTTGTTTCCTCCATGTCATAAAGATAGATAAAAGATTATTTCTTTTCAATGATGCCCAGGATATCGTCTTCGCGCAGGATCAGATGCTCATCATTGTCGATTTTGATCTCGGTGCCGGCATATTTGCCGAACAGTACGGTATCGCCGGCCTTGACCTCGGGCGCAATACGCTCGCCCTTTTCATTCAGTTTGCCTTTGCCTACGGCAATAACTTTGCCTTCCATGGGCTTTTCTTTGGCAGAATCGGGGATAATGATGCCGCCTTTGGTTTTTTCTTCGCCTTCCAGTCTTTTAACGATGATTCGGTCCTGCAGTGGTCTGATTTTCATGCGTGTTCCTCCTGTCAACGAACATTAATTGTTTGTTAATAAAAACAGAAAAATAATCTGCTTGCGCGTTGCCGCGTTTCTGACAGCTATGTCTCTGTTGTCCAGTTTCGGTCTCCGGAAAAGCTGCGGATACCGGGATAATCACAAAAAATAAGAACAAAAGTGCAAATGTCAACCGTTCGGGGAAAAAAGATCGAGTATTTGTTCCCTGTTTCGGCGAGGACATACGCACATGCCCGTTAAAGCCATGTTTTTACGCCTCATCGGGTGTTGCCGGGGCGCGGGATACAAGCACCCGTGCGGGCCTGAGCATTCTTTCTCCCAGCATATAGCCTTTTTGAAACTGCTCAATAACCGTGTTGTCGTCATGGTCAGGATGTTCCTGCTGCGCCATGGCTTCGTGGATTTCAGGGTTAAACTGTTCCCCGATCGAGTGAAAGGGCTTTATTTCAAATTTCTCAAGGACTGTCAGCAGCTGCTTTAAGATCATTTTAAGGCCGTCTACTACCGCACCGGGATCGGTTGCCTGATGTGATTGTTCAAGAGCCCTTTCAAAATTGTCAACAACCGGCAGTATTTCAAAGGCTATCCTTTCAGTTCCGTATTTAACAAGACCTTCTTTTTCGCGGGTCGCCCGCTTGCGGTAATTGTCAAACTCAGCCATGGTACGCAAAAGGCGGTCCGAGAGGTCGTTTTTCTCCTGCTCAAGGGCCTTCAATCGGGTCTCCAGATCATCTTCGCGATTCGGCACACTGTCCATCGGCTCATCGTGCGGAGCGCTTTCCTGTTCTGCATTGATCATGTCAACGCCATCGTCGACGCCGAATTCGTGCTGCTCAGTTTTTTTCTTGTGCCTCACCAGATCACTCCATGTTTTGGTTGCATTTTTGGCCTGCCCGCAGACCGTCGATAGTGCCGCCATGTCCCCCTCAGGTGTTACTGGTTAAACATAAGACTGAGTGTTGAAATGTCAAGCGCGGCGCACCCGGAAAAAGTCCCCTTTTTCGCAATGGCCGGGCTGAATCCAGAGCGGTTGGGGCTGTGCGCTTTTGATGTCCATGTCGATAGGCAGCACTTATTTTTTTGTGTATTTCGACTTAAATTTTAATAAAAACTAAAGATTAAACAGTCAGGAGCGATAATTTAATGTGAATAGACAAGACTTTATGTTATGAGTTGTTCGGATCGCCTTGCGGTATTCACCGTATGTCCGCAGGGCCCATGTTTCAATATTTCTATTTTATTTTATTGGGGGCTCTATGAAGAAAGGTTTGCGGGAAAATTTTCTGTTTCCGACGGTTTTCCTTATCCTGATCGGCCTGGCTCTTACCAGTTATATCTCGTATCGTAACGCGAGGGCTATGATGGTTGACTCGGTCAATGATCAGCTGCGTCAAAACACCGAATCCATTCGTGACTTTGTCATTTCATGGTCGGAAAACCGCAGGCGGGATGTTGCGCTGTGGGCCAGTCAGGGCAGCATCGGGCTGGCAATCGCCATGATAGGCGACTACACGGGTGGTGCTGAGGGCATGAGCGGCAGTGCTGTGCTGGTCAACGAGATCAATGAAGACCTGCGTAAATACGCGCAGGCCAATCCTGACTATGCTGAAATCGGCATTGCCAGCCCGTCCGGCAGTGTGGTTACCTCAAGCCTGATTGCCATGGGAACGGATTGGGCCGCCCGCGTGGAGGGTGGAGGGCTTACCGTGGCCGGCAGGAACATCGGCTCTACGGATTATTTTGAAAATGCCATGCGGGGATCGGATTTTGTGAGCAAGGTACAGCTTAATCCTGATACCGGCAAGCCGGTTTTTGCTATTGCATCTCCGATCAAGCCGGATAAAGCAGGTTCGCAGCAGGCCGCAATCGGCACACTGTATGCCATGATTGACGTGCAGTACTTTTCTAAAAAATTTGTTGAACAGAGAAAGATCGGTCAGCAGGGGCGTGTCTTCATAATCGACAGGGAAGGCACGGTGATAGCGCATTCCGATCAGAGCCAGGATCTTGAATGAAAATATTGCAAAGACCACGATTGGTGGAACAATCCTGTCACAGAAGGACGGACTTGCGGAGTCTTCTGAAAATGGGCAGGACTGGCTGGTGGCCTTCAATACCGATACTACGCTCGGCTGGACGGTTGTGGCGGTGGCCAGCAGGGATGAGCTGATGGCCCCGGTCCGCCGGACCGCGTTTTTAAATCTTTTTATGACCATTATTATTCTGGTGATTGCTGTCGGGGTTATTATGTATGTTGCCGCCCGGGTGAGCCGCCCTATCAATACAATTACTTCATCGCTGTACATGGTTGCCAGGCAGGTCACAGGCGCCGCGTCCCAGATTGCCAGCGCCAGCCAGCAGCTGGCCCAGGGCTCAGCCTCCCAGGCCTCCTCGATTGAGGAAACCTCGGCTTCTCTTGAAGAGCTTGCTTCCATGGCCAATCATAATGCCGACAATGCGCAGCAGGCCAGCAGCCTTTCACAAGAGGCAACAGAGGCCGCTGACAGCGGGGCCGCAGCTATGGGCAAACTGTTGCAGTCCATGGAGGGTATCAGCACAAGCAGCCGTGAGGTCGCAAAGGTTGCAAAGGGCATTGAGGAAATTGCTTTTCAGACGAACCTGCTGGCCTTAAACGCTGCGGTTGAAGCCGCGCGGGCAGGTGATGCCGGGCGGGGGTTTGCCGTTGTGGCGGATGAGGTGCGTAATTTGGCCCAGCGTGCATCCGAACAGGCCAGGGTAACCAGTGCTTTGATAACCGAAAGCGGCAAGCGAACCCAGGATGGCGGCAAGCAGGCAGCTGAGGCAAATACTGTGCTGAAGGTTATTCAGGAGAGGGTTGCCAGGGTTGTCGGGCTTGTAAGCGAAATTTCTGCGGCCAGCAAGGAGCAGGCTCTGGGTGTCGCCCAAATCAATAAGGCCGTTTCAACCATGGAGCAGATTGTGCAGCAGAACTCGGCCAATTCGGAGCAATCGGCATCGGCCAGCCAGCAGCTCTCTGCCCAGGCTTTTCAGATGAAGGAGCTGGTAAGCACCCTCAGTGAACGCGTTACCGGATCAGCGGCTGATATCAGCGATCTGGATGATGATCATAGCATCCATCGCCTGCCGGAGGCAGCGCCCGCTCCGTCAATGATGCTGCCTGCGGCTGGAAAAGAAAAAAATAAAGTCGGGATCAAGGCTAAAGATCTGATTCCCTTTGACGATGATGACCTGCGCGATTTTTAAACAGTGTGCGCCTGTACCCGGTGCGCATGCGTGCTGATGTGCAGGCGCTGCCGTGCTGCTTCCTGATGTCTCAATCCGTCCGGGATGCACCCTGATAATCCAGATAGTTATATACTGTATTTTGACACGCAACGCTTCTGTCTGCTACAATGGCTTACAGGATGTATGCCTTCGTCCAGTATGCTCTTTCCCGAGGTGCTGTTATGGATCAGATTACTCCCGGAAGCATCGTTGAGGTTGGGAAACAAGAGCAGGTTCGGGCGGTTGTCAGTACAATACGGCCCAGGCGTGTCGAGGTGGTGTATCTTGATGCGTGCGGCAAGGCCCTGCATCAGGAAATCCACTGGCATGCCGGAGCCTGGGAGTTTGTCGGGGGTTTCAGGACGGCCTCCCGGCTGATAAGGATACGCGTCTTGAGCCATATGTGAAAGATGCTGCGCATACAGTAATAGCGGCTGTTGAAAAACGGCCCGTCTGCTGCTGTTGTGCTTATCATGCGTCATTGCGGCGTACAGAAAGTACGCCTCATTCCTCATGATTGCGTACGCCTTGCATCCGACTATTTTTGAACAGCCTGTAAGGAAGGGTTTTTTAGCATTTTGCTCATGTGTATATGGCATAACGCTAAAGACACTGTAGCACTATTTGTTGATGTATATGAAGCATGAATATAACATCCTCAGCCCCGCACTATTTTAAATCCGCCCTGCAGTTTTCCCGCAGTGGTGACGGTACGGAAGCGATTGAACAGTATTCCCGGGCAATCGAGCTTGATCCGGACTTCGCTGCAGCATATTATAATCGCGGTCGCGAGTATGACACGCTCGGGCAGCTTGAAAAGGCCATCGCCGACTACGGCCGCTCTCTTGAGCTCTCGCCTTCAGCCGATGCCTACTACAACCGCGGGCTCGCCTATCGTAATCTTGATGATTTTGCAGCGGCAATCGCAGATTATGACCGGGCGATTGCGCTTGACAGCATGCATGCCCGGGCCTGGAACAATCGCGGCAATGCCCTTTATCTTCAGGGTGATTTTGCTGCCGCGATAGAGTCCTACAGTGCCTGCCTGTCCATTAACCGCGAGTTTGCTCCGGCCTGGTACAACCGGGGCTGCGCCTGCGATGAACTCGGGCGCTTTGATCAGGCAATTGCCGATTATACGTGCGCAATCGAATATGAGCCGCGCTGTGAAGCTTATTATAACCGGGCGCTTACCTTTCGGAAGATCAACGAGCATGCCCGGGCCATTGAGGACTTCAGCGCGGCCCTTGCGCTCAATCCCGCGTTCGTCAAGGCATACAACAATCGAGGCAATGCCTATGCCGACCTGCACCAGAGGGGCAGTGCGCTGCAGGATTATTCCGCCGCACTTGCAGTTGATCCGGGGTATACCGACGCGCTTTATAATCGCGGCCTTGAATACAGCGCCGTGCGCGACGATGACCGGGCCGTGCAGGATTTTACGCTTGTTCTGCACCATAACCCGGAGGATGCCCTGGCGCTGGGCGCGCGTGCGCTGATACATCTCCGTCTCGGCCGGACGCAGGAGGCCCTCGTCGATTTTTCGCGGGCGCTTGAACTCGCACCGGGTTCAGCCTCTCTTTATTATAACCGCGGCCTGGCCTACGCGGAACAGGGCTGCCTGCATGAAGCCATAGAGGACTATACCCGCTGTCTGGGACTTGACCCGCATAACCCGGAGGCCTGGAATAACCGGGGTGCTGCCTATGCTGCACGGGAGGACTATAATCAGGCTATTTGTGATTTTAACCGGGCGCTTGACATTGAACCGGGCCATGCCGATGCCCTTGAAAATCGCGCTGCGGCCCTTCAGCAACGCCGGTGTCATTTCCTGCACAGAAAAATGCGGTCAGGAGGTTCGGTACGTGAGCGGCAGGACCGGTAAGCGGGATATAATCCGCACACTTGATGCCCATGAAGATTTTTATGAACTCTTCGGCGAACGGAACGGCGAAGATGCTGTTCCCGGGGCTTCATGTGAGGATGAAGAGCCCTTTAGCCGTATGCTTGAAGACACACTCTCCGGTGTCGATCAGGCTGAAATAATCAGGCAAAAATATCCTGAGAATGTGCTGGTGCCTGAAAAGCAGCGGATCTCTCCTCGCGGCACCCCCGGAGCTGAGCTTGATTTGCACGGCTGTCACGTTCGCGAAGCCCTTGTGCGGGTTGAAGCCTTTCTTGAAACCTCTGCGCTGCAGGGTCTGGATGCGGTCCGCATTATTGTGGGCAAGGGGCTGCATTCGCAGGGCAGCGCCGTGCTGCCCGATGCGGTTGAGGGAAAAATTGTTGAGCTGAAGCGCAGGGGCCGGGTCGCGACATTCTCCTGGGAGAAAAAGCACAAGCGCGTCCAGCGGCTCTTTGATGGTATATCTGCGATAAAGGCACGGCATGTCCTTCGTGCCCTCCTGTTGCCCCTGTCCGGGGTATATTCATGCTGTTTTGAATAATGATCCAGCCGCCGCAGCTGCGGGCGCGCACGAGCGTCGGGTCGGCACCTTCCGGCTGCTGTTTGTATATATACTACACATTAATTTATAAATAAATTTTTATGAGGCAGTAAATAAGCTCTGTATTGCTCAAAAAGTTTGACAAGATACAATATAATGGTATACTTGTGTATAGTAAGCATGGCGTGACGTCATGGGGGGAGGACCCATATGCAGAACACAAAGAATACGCAAACGGAATGCCGAATCACTGTACCTGAATCTGCAGAAGATTTTCCGCTGCCTGAGCTTCGGCAGAAGCTTGAAAGCAAAAGCGCCTTCGCTGTCAGTCACGCAGATGCGCATCCTCTCCTTTTTTAACGAGCGGGATGTTGTCTACATTTCGGAAATAAGCCGGGTTCTCGGCATGTCGCTGCAGAGCGTCAATAACCTTGTGCATCGCCTGGAGGTTATGGGACATGTGGCAGCGCTCAAAAAACTGAGCGACAAGCGGCTGTCCGATATTCGCCTGACTGCCAAGGGGCGTGCCGGGTTTAAGGCTTTTCGCGGCGAGCAGCTTGAAATCATAACGAGATACTGACAGGGATTGAACATGCAGATCAGAAACTGCTGAACGCAACCGTTGAGGCTGCGGCCATTATTCTTGAAAAAGCGGTGGCACAAAAAGACATTGACAGGGTATAGCACAAACCGCATGCAGGCTGAGTATGCCTGCAGCCACAGGGGGAACACCTATGAAAACCATGAAGGGCCTTGATTTCTGGACACGCAGCGGGGTCTGGTGGGAGCTGATTATTCCCGGCTATTTTTTCGGCAAGACCTTTGGTACATCGGATGCGAAGTACCGGGTGCTTGATACCTTCATGTATCCAGGGGCCTTTATCAGGCTGACCAGCTTTTTTCGCGACCTGGCGGGGCAGGAATACTACTATACCGGACGGTTTCTCGGGATGCTTGCAGGCGCCTCTATCGGCGTGCTCTACGCCCTTTTTATCGGCCTTCTCTACAAGTGGGTGCTCAAGGACTGGGCGTACGCAAAAGCGGCCCGTATCGGTGCTCTCGCCTTTATCCTGATCGCCCTGCTGACGGGCTTCATGTCGGACTTTTTCTGTGAAAACATCGGCATGGAGCTGCGCATCGAGCAAAAGGCGCCCGATGAGCTTGTGGGCAAGTGCCTCGTGCAGGACTACGGCGGTTTTGAGAAAGGCACGAAGATCACCGAGCAGAACGCGCACCTGCTCTCCTATTACGGCGAGGTGCGGGCCAATAACCCCTCAGGCGCGCGCGGATGGTGGATCGGTTCGATCGTCTTCATGTACACCTGGTTTATCCTCTATTTTTTGTGCGCGGCCAAGCTGTTCCGACGCAACGGTGTGCCGCGTGAAAAATGGTTCAAGCTGCAGATCGTGAATTTTGTGGTGCTGCTGATTTATCTGCGCATGGGGTTCGGAATGTCCGCGGAGGAGTTCCATTTTGTCCTGACCCGCGCGCCCTATATTCTGGGAGGGAACTGATATGCAATGGGGAGCTTTTTCAAGCCGCGATGAGTTCGTGCGCCATGTGCGCAACATGTCGGCCCTCGGGCTTATACTGTATGTGATTGGTATCGTGACGGGCTACGTGCCCAACTGGCTGTGCGTGATGATCGCCATAGGATCCTTCACCCTGCAGTTTGCCGACTATTTCTACGGGCGGCCCAAAGGGGCCGGCCGTTTCTGGGTATACCTATCCATTCAGGGATTTTCCAATTTTTTCCCCTTTCAGTTTCCCGGCGATCAGGAACGCTGGAAGATCGACACCAATGACATCATCGCCTGGCAGTTCGGCGGCAAGGGGACCGAACTTTTTCACGGCATCGGCGTCATGCTCGCCCTCCCGGTCGTACTGTACATAACCTACATAGCCGTGCGGCTTCTGCGCACCCCGCCGGACGCCGAGGCGAAAGCGCGCACAACCGTGCAGACCAAGCGCTGGCGCATCTGGTGCCAGAGCGTCATGTTCGGCTGGTACCTTGTGCTGTTTGCCACGGGCATGACGGCCCGGCCCGTTACAAATCCGGAGCTCTTTTTCTGGTTTCTCGCCATGCTGCTCGGCTCTCTCGTGCTGCCCTTCTTTATCGGCCGGTGGTTCTGCGGCTGGATGTGCCCTGTCGGCACGCTGCAGGACTCCATCATGCGGTTCTATAATTTCACGGGCATTAAAATTACAGACAAATTCAAGTCGCAGATCAACCGGATCTACGTACCGGCCACCATGGTGGCCATGATCATCGTGATATATACCTTTGAACGTGTGTTCCAGCTGGCCTCATCCGCAGAAATGATGCGCGACCCCGACTGGACATCGCTCTGGAAGCCCATGGTGTGGACCAAGGTGCTGACCAACGGCATGTTCCTGGGCTCGCTGCTGTTCGCCTACCGTATCTACTGCCGCTATTTCTGCTGGTACATCGGCTACCGGGTGGCCCTGGGACAGCCCGCGCTCTACCGCGTGCCCTTCCAGACAGAGCGCTGCCGGATCTGCCCGGACTGCGAGCCTCAGAAGCGCTGCGTGATGGGCTTTGAGTTTCAGTCTGTGCCGGAAGGAGAGGAGGAACTCTCAATCCGCTCTCTCGGCGAGGTGCCGGTCAACTGCAACCTGTGCTATGAGTGCCGCGACGCGTGCCCCCACGGGGTTTTTAAAAAGAAGATCAAGCGGATCAATGTCATCCCCGAGCGCTGCATCGGCTGCCGTCTTATGTGAGCTTGCCTGCTCGGGCGGCAGGCTCGGCGTTTTTGATATCGCCCGCTCCAACATCCAGATCGAGATGGAGGGCACCCCTGAGATACCCGTGCCGAAGCTGAAGGATACCTGCGATGCCTGCGGCGGCGACCCCCGCTGCATCAAGGTGTGTCCCGCCCGGGTCATTATCTGGGATAAGGACGGCGTCCGGAAGGGCATGGAGGCCAAGCGGCCCGGAGCCGTAAAGAGGTTCTTCGCGAAGCTGAACCCGTTTTCAAAAACGCCCCCGCCGTGCCCGACCCCGTGCGGGGCCTATCCCGCGGCGTGCCCGACCTGTGATTTAAATACAGCGCGACAGACTGAAGCCGTACAAGGAGAAACAGCATGAGCCGTGCAAAAATATATAAAGGGTATACGCGTAAACTGCTGAGAGTGAATCTTACAAACAGGACTGTACGTGTTGAGGAAATTCCCAATGCCCAGCTTTTGAAATTTATCGGCGGGGCGGGCCTTGCAGCGCGCATGCTCTACGATGAGCTCGAACCCGGCATTGACCCCCTTTCGCATCGCAACAAGGTCATTTTCATGACGGGGCCCCTGGCCGGAACCATAGCGCCGACAGGCAGCCGTATCGGCGTGTATACGAAATCGCCGCTGACAGGAGGGTTTTTTCACTCATCTGCCGGCGGCAGCTTCGCCGCGGAGCTTAAGTTCGCGGGCTATGACGGCGTAGTGATTGAGGGTGCGAGCGAAAAGCCGGTCTATCTTTTTATCAGCAATGAGACTGCGGAGCTGCGCAGCGCTTCGCATCTGTGGGGTGAAATGACCTACCGGGCGCATGAACTCATCAAGGTCGATATCGGTGATGAAGCTGTCCAAAGCGCGGTTATCGGCCCTGCGGGTGAGCGGATGGTTCGGTTCGCTTCGGTGATCGTGGGCGGCAGGGCACTGGGCAGGGGCGGAATAGGCGCTGTGCTCGGATCAAAGAAATTTAAAGGTATAGCTGTGCGAGGTACAGGGCGGGTAGAGGTCGATGATATGGAAGCAACGCTCAAGACCACGCAGGAGCTTATCGGCCTTATGCGCAGGAATCCGACAACAGGCCAGAGCCTTGTCAATTTCGGCACCCCTGTGCTGGTAAACGCAAACAACAATCTCGGGGTTTTCGGGAGCCGCAACTGGCAGCGTGAAACCTTTGACGGGGCCGTGGGCCTGTGCGCCGAGACCATGCGCGAGAAGATTTTTGTGCGCAATAAGTCATGTTTTGCCTGTCCCATTGGATGCAGTAAATACACGATTGTTACCGACGGACCGTATAAGGGCTCCGAGGTCGAAGGGCCGGAGTATGAAAATATTTTCGCCCTTGGCGCCATGTGCGAAAACGATTCAATTGAAACCGTGGCAGCGGCTGAGCGCCTCTGTGATGATCTGGGCATGGATGCTGTTGAAACCGGGGTTTCCATCGCCTTCAGCATGGAGGCCCGCGAAAAAGGCCTGTTGACGGAAAAGGATGCTGACGGACTTGACCTGTCGTTCGGCAACAGTGATGTCATCATGCCCATGGTACGCAAAATAGGCCTGCGCGAAGGTTTGGGCGATCTGCTTGCCGACGGCGTCAAGCGCGCAGCCGATACAATCGGCGGTGGCGCTGCCGACTTTGCCATGCAGAACAAGGGCATGACCTTTCCCGGCCACTCCGCGCGGGGACTTCCGGGCTTTGCCCTGGGGTATGCCACCGGACCGCGGGGCGCATCCCATCATGACGCGCGGCCCACGGGCGAGCGCGCGGGAATTGTGCCGCGGGAAACCGTTGAGGGCAAACCGCAGTACGTTATCAACGTCAATCATCTTAACATCCTTACCGACTCGATGATTTTGTGCCATCTTGCCGAGGCGATTTGGGGGCCCACGGAAATCAAAGAAACCGTGATCGGTATTTTTAATGATGTTACCGGAATGGATCTCAGCCTTGAGCAGGCCAAAGTGACAGCCGAGCGCATCTGGAACGTTATTCGCGCTTTTGGTGTTCGTGAGGGCATGCGCCGCAGCGATGATACGCTGCCGAAGAGGTTTCTCTCCGAGCCCATTCCTGACGGACCATCCAAAGGCATGGTCATCACGGAGGAGGTGCTTGAAAAGATGAAGGATGAATATTACACCCTGCGGGGCTGGGATGCGGCTACGGGCATTCCGCTGCCGGAGCGCCTCTATGCGCTTGATTTGCCGGACATTGCCGAAGACATGCGGACAATCCTCTCCTTGGGAAAGGGGGCCTGATATGAAAAAGGTCTGGTTTGTTTTGGGCTCTTTGATTCTGCTGATGATTATCGGCGCTGCATTTTCCACCAAGCAGGACGACATGCAGTATCGAAGATTCCTCATGCAGGATACAACCGTGAAGGGAAAACCCGGTGTGCTTGTTATCGCGCTCGGGCAGCCAGAGCATTACGATTTTGAATTTTTTAACCGCTACATGACACAGATTTTCAACGCTGCGTTCCCGCCGGCGCTCAAGCCCGTCATCATGGCCGACAAGGGCACGGTGCTGCTTGATCCCGACAATCCTCTGGCAACGGAGGAGTTCGTGCCGAAGCGGCTGATAGACTGTTTCGGCAGCGAAAAAAATGAGGAGGGTGAGGAATACGTCAGCCTTGATCTTGAGTGGGTGACCCCCCGTGATGAAGACTCGCCGGGGCATTTTATCTGGAAAGAACATAAGAACGGCTACATCGACATCGTGGAAAAGGTGTCCATAAAGATTCTTAAAAAATACTACGGCACCATGCCGGGCAACACAATTCCCTACATGCAGCAGCACAAGGCGATTTTCAGAGACCTTGAGCAGATGCTCTCAAAAGAGTTTCCCGGTGTTCCCATGCGCTGGGCCCTGTCGATGTATCCGGAAACGATCGAGGAGGCTGTAAATGAGCTGGTTCATGAAAAGGTGGAAACCATCGTGGCCATTGACCTGTTCCATGTTTACTCGTCGCTGGAAGAGTTCAATGCGCTTTTCAAGGAAATAAAGGATGCCGTTGCCGAGCGGGCGAAAGTTGTGTATGCCCCGTTTCCGGGCGCGTATGCCTCATACCGGACGGCATGCGTAAAAATGGCCGAAGATGAAATCCTGCCGCTTCCCAAAAAGGACAGGAAGCTCATCATCCTGACGCGCCACGGGTTTCCGGAGATCCCCGGCGATCCGTATCCGGAGCTTGCCGTTGTGTATTACAGCAATCTTAAGAAAGAAATAGAGGCGGCAATTGCCGGCACGAACACGCACGTCATCTACGCGGACACGGACTTTGCCGGCGAGAAAGTGGATGCCGGTCATAAGCGTCTTGCGACGTTCGAGGCCCTTGAGATGGCGCTCGAGGACCGCTATGACCATGTCGTTTTCATCCTTGTCGATTTTCTCAGCGAAAATACGGATACAATTTTTGCCCATCCGACTGAATCCCTGGAGCCGCTGCATTTTAAGTATGACGGCCAGGTGCCCTATCCTGATTTCGACAAACCGTTCAGGCTTGAGCTCAAAAGCGGACCGACACGAGTCGTCAGCGCGGGATGCCCTGTCGGAAAGCGGTACCGGCCTTTTATCTCGCGCGGGATTTTTGACGCGCTGGCGACAGTCCTGCGCGGCGAAAAATGGCCGCAGCTGATTTTAGTTGAGGAGAAGAAGAAAAAGGGGATGTTCTAATCCTCTTACTAGTCCGCACATGCCTGTGCGGCGCAGTATTTATATAAGCGTGCTATGAAAACAGCTTTCGTCGTAATTCATGGCAAACGTGATGCACGCGACCATACCGAACAGAAAGGAAAACCATGCTGAAAGAAACGCTTATCAAAAAAATAATCCTTTTGTGTTCATGATTGTTGTTATAGCTGCAGGCAGCGCCAGTGCGGCCGGTGAGGAAGAACAGGCCGCGATCAGCGCAAAAAAGCCGCTGGTGGTCTACTATTCGAGAACGGGTAATGCCCGCAAGCTGGCAACTGCCCTGGGAAATCATCTTGACGCCGAAGTTGTAGAAATACCGTCGGAGAAGGACAGGGGAATTTTTACCATTATAGGGGAGCAGTGTTTTGGGGGCGACGACAGGCAGAAACCGTTTGAGAAAAATTTACAGGACTATAGCCCCATTATTGTTGTTGCCCCCATTTATCTTATGAAATTGAGCGCCCCGGGCAGGTTTTTTATTAAGGATGTTATACCCAAGGGATCGGAGGTGTATGTCTTTACAACGTCCGGTGGCCCCCTGGCAGGTTCTACGCAAAAAAGCATTACGGCGCTGGTTACTGACAGCGGCCTTGTTGCAAAAGGAGTATACGGATTTCAGGCCGGCAAAAGAACGCAGGAAGAATTTGATAACGCGACTCGGGATTTTCTTGCAAAGACACCTGTGCGTTGAACGGCACATGAGGAATGCGGCACGAGAAATATCAATCGTTTGTTTGTAGTGGTTCTGACGACAGCGGTATGTCAGGAAAGGTCTGCGCAGAACCCCACGTGCCGGTAACAAAAAGAACAGCCATTATGTTGGGGACCTGTAATGCGCTATGAAAAGTTCAGACAGAAGCTCTGCAGCCTCTGCGGCCTGTGCATGGCAGCATCATGGCCTGCGCATGAGAGCATGCGGACATGCGTCTTTAACACGGGCTGGCTGGGCGCAAAAGAGAAAAGTCTGTTCGGGCGGGAGCGCTCCCTGGACAATGCTGAAGAGGTCCGCTTCGGCATCAGCCGGGAGCGCTTTGTCGGTCGGCTTAAGAAACCGCTTCCCCGTACCCAGTTTACCGGCATTATCACCCGCATGGCCCAGAAGGCTTTTGAGTCGGGGCTGGTTGAAGGTGTTGTAACGCTGCATCGAAGCAGTGAGGACTGCTTTTTTCCGAAACCGGTGCTTGCCCGGTCAACGAAGGCAATTCTTTCCAGTGGAGGCAGCAAGCCGGTGCTGGCTCCTACTCTTGTCTCTCTTGATGAGGCCTACAGGCAGGGGATACAAAAGTTGCTGGTGATCGGTACTCCCTGTCAGATTCACAACCTGCGGAGTTTTCAGGAAGCATATCCATATGTGCGCGATATGGAAATATACACCATCGGTATCCCCTGTACGGACAACGCAAACCCCCGGCGCTTCCGCTGGATGCTGCGCAGGGTCAGCAAATCCCACACGACCGCGCGGCATGTGGAGTACATGCAGGACTATACCTGCCATATCACCCATGCGGACGGATCGATTGAGAAGGTTCCGTTCTTCAGCTTTCCACGAGAGCTGTTCGGCACCAACGTATTTGCCGAAAGCTGCATGGCCTGCTTTGACTACATGAACAGCCTTGCCGATATCACCGTGGGATATATCGGTGCGCCGCTTGACCGGAAGAAGATGCCGCAATGGGTTATCGTCAGAACGGACAAAGGCGAGGTACTGCGAGACCTTATTGCCGAAGAACTGGAGATTGAAGCAGAGTTCAGCAGCGGTGACCGGCGTCCCGGCATTGCCATGTATGCAAACAAGATTATTCCCCGCCTTGCAAATCGGGATGCCGCGCCTGTTAAGCCGGGCAGGGATGTGTCGCTGAAGCAAGGCCGGGAAATAGCCACGATGCTGTATGACACCGGCCCCAAAGGGCTTGAGTTTGCAGGCTATGCCGTTGATATGCACCTGATGCGCAATTACCACTATGTGAAGTTTAATTATCCCGCTCTTCTCGATTCCCTTGTTCCCCGGCATGTCAGCAGGATCCTTGAAGAATACGGAATTGATCGATAATCAAAAAAAGGAGACCAGTAGTATGTACACCTCGGAACAGCAGGCACGGCGCGATGCATCGCCCCTGACAAGAGCCATGATGGCAGCCAGCATGGCGCAGCTTATCGTTATCATTGCGAGCTATTGTTTTGTTTTTATTTCCTGTCTGCCGGCAAAGGCTATGCAGGGGCGCTGATCACCTTCTGGCTGAATATTGCTTTGCTCTGGGTCAATACCATTATCGGCATGCTCTGGGAGAAGGACATGTACGGCCATTACTTTATGTGCCGTGAGTTTTTCTGGGAGGATGCGGGGAATCTGGCGGCGCTGATCGCGTACAACAGTTACGTTGCGGCCCTCTGGCTCAACTGGAGCCAGCATGATACTGCGCTGCTGATGCTTGTCGCAAACAGTGTCTATCTCATTAATTTTGGCCAGTTTGTTTTTAAACTTAATGCGGGCCCGAAAACAGCGGCGATAATCCCGGGGCTGATTTGGATCTTACTGCTCAGCCTGCCGGTAGAGCTCTGGATAGATGCAGTATCAGTAAATCATGAAAAATGAGGATGGCTATGAACATGTGGACATTAGTGCAAAAGCTTGTGGCGGTTTTGTTTTTCATGGGTGTTGTTTCGGTTGTATGTTTGGCACTCAATTCTTTACCGTCATACGCGCAGGACGATACGGCTATGAAAACACTGATTGTTTACTATTCCCGGACGGGCAACACGAAAACTGCCTGCGAGGCCCTGCAGAAGGAACTTGGCTGCGACATCATTGAAATCAGGGACCTGAAAAACAGGGAAGGCCGCTGGGGCTATTTTACTGCCGCCCTCGGCTCGATTTTCGGCACGCATACGGAGATTGACCCTGCCGCATCCCGACCTTGCGCCATATGTGCCGCTATCATTGTCGGATCGCCCGTCTGGGCCGGCAAGCCAGCTGCGGCAATCAGAACATTTATCGCAAAAAACCGGTTTGACGGCAAAAAAAGTTTGTGGTGTTACGACGACCAATGTTTTTGAAAAGAGACCTCGCTGGACAGGGCGAAAAACATGGCTGTGGAAAATCCGGCGGGCAGGTTGCCGGCTGTTTTCAGATAGCCGTCACCGAAAAAATAGACGGCGAACAGGTGCAGCGGCCGCAGCAGCTGTATCGTGGACGACGCTGTGAAGCTTGCCGATGAAATAAAAGCAGTACTGACAATAATCATATTTTCTAGAAGGAGACTTTAGAATGAAACAATAGCTAAACAGCGGCCGCGGCCATGATCGCAGTATGCCTTACTGTTTCCGGCGGGGTGTGCATCGCCGGGAGCAGTCGCTTCGGGAAAAACACTGATTCTTTATTATTCCCGCACGGGCAATACCAGGGCAGCGTGTGAGGCTCTGCAAAAGGAGATCGGTGCAGACATTCAGGAGATAAAGGACCTGAACAGCAGGACAGGGGTTCTGGGCGGGAACAGGCATGCTGAAAATTTTTATGGGCATGCAGACCGACATTGAGCCAGCAACCGTTGACTTCTCCCCCTATGACCGCATTATCATCAGCGCGCCGATCTGGGCGGCACAGTTCGGCCTTGCCATGCGCACGTTTGTCGAGCGCAACAGCTTTGAGGGAAAGGACGTGATTATATTTATTACGGCTGACTCTTTTATCGAGGAAAAATACCAGCAGAAGCACAAAGATCTTGTCGCGGCATCCAAGGGCAGGGTTGTCGGATATTTCCAGGTACAGGCAACGGATCTTGTAAAAGGTGAAAAAGTGCCCCGAACAAAGGAACAAATTGTTGAAGACACCCTGAAGCTGGTGCCTAGCATCAAAGCTTGTATAACAGGCAAACATTGATTTTCTATTTTTTTTAAGTCGTGTGCATATTTAATTGAAAAGAAAAAAATAACGCGTTGTTTGCAGAATTCGTAGAAACAGGACACTTGGTATGTTTATTGAGAACCCAGGTTGGTTGATATGGAGCGGGCTCGTTTAAAGGCCCATCTTGCTACACTGCTCGCATTGTTTTTTTGGTTTTGTTGTACTGGCTTGTGCGCTGCAGACGACATGGCGGATAAATTCGGCAAGGCATTTTCTGAACAAGTCGGGTTCGGTTTCGAATTCGTAACCGTGTTGCAGGGGTCGGTGAACAATAACCATAGCTACAAGCGCGTGCCCGGCTATCCGACGAAGCATGACCGGTTGAAGCTGCAGTCCACCGCGGACGTTTCCCTCGAGGCCCTGCTGTGGAAAGATGCAACGGCATTTGTGCGCTATGAGGTGGTAGAGGACAGAGGCATCAGCCGGCAGGCCGGGGGCCTTACTGGTGTCAACGACAATGCCAAGGGTTATGAGGACAAGCTCGCTGAATTCTGGATCGAGCAGAGCCTCTTCGGCGAACGCCTAGTGCTCACGCTCGGCAAGCTCGATCCATTCGCCTACTTCGATACGAATGCTGCCGCCAATGACGAGCGCGGCCAGTTTTTGTCCAACCAGTTTGTCAACAGCCTCACTATAGACAGTCCGGATTACGCCTACGGCGCGCGCATAGGCTATCAGCCGCTTCCATGGCTTGGTTTCAATGCGGGTGTGTTTGAAGACGGGCATGGGTACACCAACATTGCAAAAGACCGCCTCGCGATTGCCGAGGTCGGGTTTATGCCGCAGTTCTTCGGGCTGGACGGCACATACCGCTTCACAATCTGGCACAACAGCACCGACCATGAAAAGCTTATGAACCCCGCGCGAAACAGCGAGTCCGGCAGCGGCTATGGACTGAACTTCGATCAGTACCTCACCGAGGGCGTCTGTGTGTTCGCGCGTTGGGGAGTGCAGAGCAGCGGCATCTATGAGCTCAGGCAGGCATGGAGCGTCGGCTTCAGCGTTGCAGGAAGACCCTGGAATCGAACCAGTGATACGTTCGCAATGGCCTATGGACGGGGCGGCCTGAGCGATGCATACCGCGACCGGCAGCGCGGTGACGGGGTTTCGCCCGCTGACGAAGGCCGTATGGAGGCCTACTACTCGTTTTATATAAATGAGCATTTCGCGATCGGCCCTGACATTCAGGTTGTGCATAACCTGACCGGGGCAAGCAAGGCCAATACGGTCACGATTTTCGGCCTGCGCCTGCAGTGCATGTTGTGATTGCTTCACGTTATTCAGACCTAAAAAAGAGCTTCTGTTGGATGATTGTCGTTCTGAAGGCAATAATCAGCACGGCTTCATCGGCGAGATCCTGATTGGGAATAAATATGAACAGCAGGGGTTGCTTGTCACGACTTTTGAATGAAAAAGTTTTAAAGTCAAGCAGGTGTTGTTTACATAACGGCGGATTCGTTTGTAAATATCAGGACAAGCACAGGGAGCTGGATGAATGTTGATTAGTGCCAGGTAGAGGTACAGGAGCAGTTTTGACGCGGTAGAAAGTGCCTCGCGCACAAAGTAAAAAAATATTGATTCATAGATCAGTATCGCGGCCCGTGTCAGCGCTGCAGAACTCGACACAATCAATTGCGATGGTATCAGGGGCCAGCCAGCTGCTGCCCAATGCTGAATGCGAGACGCAGGTCGTGTTCTTTGCTTTGTACCTGTGCTTTTTCAAGATTTCCGGTGCTGAAAACTTCTCCGATTTTCTTTATCTGGAAGTCTTTAATGTTTGAATCAAGCACCCTTAGAAGAAGCGCGGATGCGGACGGAGAGAAATCACCCTGACTTACCACGATAACCGCCTTTTTGCCTTTTGTCAGCGGCATTGATTTCCCGCCGATTATTTTACCCGAATCATCCTTTATTATTTCCATTTTTCCGAGGGGCTGCAGGCGTGCCCAGAAATTGGTCATGGCAGAGGTCATCGTATGCACATGATTGGGTGTTCCAAAGATATACGCATCTGCCTCAAGCATGCGTTTTAAAATTCCCGGCATATCATCATCTATGGGCAGTCTTTGCTGCCCATAAGCGGTGAACAGAGCCCGCAGCCATTACAGTTCTTAATGTCTGCACTATAGAGATATATTTTTTCAACCTCCACAGCGGTTTTACTTTTCGCACCCTCGATAACCTTATCAATGAGGATGTCAACGTTTGAGTCTTTCCTTGGACTTCCAACAAATGCCATTATTTTCATGGTATCCCTCTCCATTATGAATGCAGGGTTCTTCTGCTGCCGCGTGCCTTAATACGGTAATGTTTTCTGATGCGAAAAGTATAGGCGGGGTGCGGTTATCTGTCAATGAAACAATCGAGAAACATCGAGTACGATAAGGCCGGGGGCCGAAAAAAGGCCCCGAGCGGAATATTTTCCGGCAGGGGCCTTGTGTTTAAATAAACCTGATCGACAGGCGCTTATTTCTTCTTCTTTGCCTTGCTTGCACCGGCCTTGATGGCGGCCTGGGCTGCGGCAAGGCGGGCGATGGGCACGCGGAAGGGCGAGCAGCTCACATAGTTGAGGCCCACCTTGTGGCAGAACGCAACCGATGCGGGCTCGCCGCCCTGCTCGCCGCAGATGCCGACCTTCAGGTCCTTGCGGGTTGAGCGGCCCTTCTCAACGGCCATTTTGATAAGCTGGCCGACGCCGTCCTGATCAATGGTCTGGAACGGGTCAGCCGGGAGCAGCTTCTTGTCGAGATAGTCGGGCAGAAATCCGCCGATATCATCGCGGCTGAAGCCGAAGGTCATCTGCGTGAGGTCATTGGTGCCGAAGGAGAAGAACTCGGACTTCAACGGCCAGGCGGTCGGCCAGCAGCGCCGCGCGCGGAATTTCGATCATGGTGCCGACCATGTGCGGCAATTTCCTTCACGTTCATCTTTTTGCACACCTCTGCGTGCACGCGGGCGATGATGGCTTTCTGATCCTTGATCTCGCTTGCATCGCAGGTGACGGGAACCATGATTTCGGGCTTGCACTTCTTTCTTCGCCTTGTTCAGCTCGGCAGCAGCCTCAAAAATGGCGCGCACCTGCATTTCGGTGATTTCCGGGAAGGTAACGCCCAGGCGCACGCCGCGGTGGCCCATCATGGGGTTGGACTCATGCAGGGCTTCGCCGCGCTTGCGCACGTCGTCGACCTTGATCTTGAGGGCTTTGGCAAGCTCTGCCTGCTTGTCGGCGCTCTGGGGCACAAACTCGTGCAGGGGCGGATCAAGCAGGCGGATGGTCACGGGCAGGCCTTCCATGGCTGCCATGGTGTTTTTGATGTCGCGCTTCACGAAAGCGGAACAGCTCGTTTAAGGCTTTGCGGCGCTCGGCCTCGGTGGAGCTCAGGATCATTTTCCGCAGCAGGAACAGGGGCTTTTCCGCGCCCGACGCCGTAGAACATATGCTCGGTGCGGAACAGGCCGATGCCTTCGGCGCCGAAGGCGCGGGCGATTTTGGCATCAGCCGGCGTGTCGGCATTGGTGCGCACGCCCAGGGTGCGGTATTTGTCGACGATCTGCATGAACTTCTTGAAAGCGCGGGATTTTCCGAGGCATCGATCATCGGGCAGCTGGCCCTGATAGACGATGCCCAGCGTGCCGTTCAGGGTAATCCAGTCGCCTTCCTTGAAGGTCATGCCCTTGACGGTCATCTTCTTTGCCGACACCGAGGCATGCATTTCGCCGGCGCCGACGATGCAGCACTTGCCCCAGCCGCGGGCAACAAGGGCCGCGTGGCTGGTCATGCCGCCGCGGGCCGTCAGAACGCCCTGGGCCGCGCGCATGCCTTCAACATCTTCGGGGTTGGTCTCTTCGCGCACAAGAATAACCTTTTTGCCCTGCTTGTTCATCTTCACCGCCTCTTCGGACGTGAACACGATATGGCCGGTTGCGCCGCCCGGGCCTGCGGGAAGGCCGCGGGTAATGACCTTGGCCTTTTTCTCGGCAGCCGGATCAACAAAGGGATGCAGCAGCTGGTCAAGATGCGCGGGCTCGACGCGGCCGATGACGGTCTTCTCGTCGATGAGCTTTTCAGCCAGCATGTCCATGGCCATGTTGAGGGCCGCGGTGCCCGTGCGCTTGCCGCCCCGGCACTGCAGCATGTAGAGCCTGCCTTCCTGAATGGTGAACTCGATGTCCTGCATGTCGCTGTAGTGTTTTTCAAGCCGTGTCGCGGAATGCCCATGAGCTGCTTGTAAATCGCGGGCATGGCCTGCTGCAGCGACGGCAGGTGCTTGTTCTGTTCGTTTTTGGTTTCATTGTTCAGGGGGTTCGGGGTGCGGATGCCGGCCACCACGTCCTCGCCCTGGGCATTGACCAGCCACTCGCCGTAGAACTTGTTTTCGCCGGTTGCGGGGTTGCGGGTGAAGGCAACGCCGGTAGCGGATGAGTCGCCCATATTGCCGAACACCATGGACTGCACATTGACCGCCGTGCCCCACTCATCGGGAATGTTTTCGATGCGGCGGTAGGAGATGGCGCGCTTGCCGTTCCAGCTTTTAAACACCGCGCCGATGCCGCCCCAGAGCTGCTTCCACGGGATCATCCGGGAAGTCTTTCTTGAGCACCTGCTTGACCTTTTTCTTGAAGGCTTCAACCAGTTTTTTAAGATCATCGGCAGTGAGATCGGTATCCAGCTTGCAGCCTTTTTTCTTTTTCATAGTCTCCAAGCATTTCATCAAGCTGCTTGCGGATGCCCTTGCCTTCTTCAGGCTCGATGCCTTCGGCCTTTTCCATGACCACGTCGGCATACATCATGATGAGGCGGCGGTAGGCGTCATAGACAAAGCGCGCATTGCCGGTCTTTTTGATCATGCCGGGAATGGTTTTTGAGGACAGGCCGACGTTGAGCACCGTTTCCATCATGCCGGGCATGGACGAGCGGGCGCCGGAGCGGCAGGAGATGAGCAGCGGATTTTTCGGATCGCCGAACCCCATGCCCATGTCTCTCTCAACCTTTTTCAGCGCGGCCTTCACTTCGGCGTCAAGGCTGCCGGCATATTTGCCGCCGGCCTTGAAATAGTCGACGCAGCACTCGGTGGTGATGGTGAACCCCGCGGGCACGGGCAGCCCGATCAGGCACATCTCGGCAAGGTTTGCGCCCTTGCCGCCGAGCAGTTCCTTCATCTGGGCCTTGCCTTCGGCCTTGCCCGAACCGAAATAATACACATACTTTTTAGCCATAATCCTGTTCCTCCTTGATTATTTATGCATTCATTCGATTGCTATTTTTGAAAAGTCGGCAAAATTGGTAAACAGCGAATTTATTTCGCTCAGCAGCGCAAGCCTGTTCTGCCGCACCTTCAAATCCTCGGCCATCACCAGGACATTGTCAAAAAATCCGTCAACCGTTTCACGAATGGTGGAGATAAGCCTGAGGGCGTCAAGGTACATTTTCTGGGCCATGAGCTCAAGCACCTTGTCGCGGATTTCACAGATATTTCTGATAGAGCTTGCGCTCGGCATCATGCTCAAACACCGAGGGGTCGACGCCGGCCTCGGGCCTGCCTGATTTCAAAATATTGACAACGCGCTTGAACGATACGGACAGGGCCTCGAAGTTGGCGTCCGTTTTCATCTGCTGCAGGGCCTCGATGCGGTTGCAGCTGTCGGTCAGATTGTCGATCCCGAGGGAGAGCACCGCATCCACCACGTCATAGGGCAGGCCCTGCGCAGGTGAGCTGATTTGAAAGCCTGCCGCTGAAAAATGCAAGCACGTCATGTGTAATCTCGTCTTGTGGCCGCGTGATTTTTTCCGCGAGCAATTCAACGGCAGTTGCCACCAGGTCCGCGAGCGACACAGTATATTTTTTCTGCAGAATGATATTGATGATGCCCAGGCACTGGCGCCGCAGGGCATAGGGATCAGCCGTGCCGGTGGGGACCAGGCCGACGCCGAAACAGCCCGCGATGGTGTCAAGCTTGTCGGCGATGCTCACGACGGCCCCCACATCGGCCGGCAGGCAGCTCATCGCCTGCAAAGCGCGGCAGGTAATGTCTCGCATATGGCCTGGCAAATCGCCTCGGGCTCGCCGGCAAGCCGGGCATACTCGCGGCCCATGATGCCCTGCAGCTCGGGAAATTCCCCGACCATTTCGCTCACAAGATCGGCCTTGCACAGATATGCGGCACGCTCGACCTTGGGCTTGATCGTGGGGTTCATCAGGGCTTCGGCCATGATGCACGGCCAGGCCGCGGAAGCGCTCCATTTTTTCATAGGATGTGCCCAGCTGCTTCTGGTAGAGCACGTTTTTCAGCGATTCCGTCATGCCGGGCAGGGATTTTTTCTGATCTTCGGCGAAGAAAAACCGGGCATCCGACAGGCGCGCCCGCAACACCCGCTCATGGCCGCTGTCACGACCACGGCAGGATCTTATTACATCGGTATTGTTCACGGCGATAAAGTAATTGAGCGGCCGGCCCTGCGCATCCAGCACGGGAAAATATTTCTGGTGCTTCTTCATGGTGGTGACCAGCACTTCCTTGGGCAGCTCGAGAAACTCTTTTTCAAAGCTGCACAGCACGGGGAAGGGCGCCTCGATGAGAAACATCACTTCCTGCAGGAGCTTTTCATCGGCATCAGGCAACGCCGCCCGCCTTTTTGGCAAGCTCGCCCAGCTTCTCGATGATCATTTTTTTACGCTGGTTCTGGTCGATGACCACATGGGCCTTTTTCATGGCCTCAAGATACGAGGTGATGCCGGTCACTTTTACGGAGTCAGGCGCCATGAAGCGGTGGCCGCGGGTGGTATCGCCGGAGTCGATATTGCCGAAGGTAAAGGGAACGACCGCGCCATTGTAGAGCGCCACAATCCAGTGAATGGGCCGGGCAAAACGCATGTCGAGATCCTTCCAGCGCATGGATTTCGGGAACGGCAGCTGGGCGATGACTCGTGAGCAGATCTCGGGCAGCAGGGTTGCGGTCTGCACGCCCTTTTCATGTTTCTTGGCGCAGATGTACTCGCCCTTGTCCGTTGTGGCGATGGTGACCTGACTGATATCAATGCCCTGGCCCTTTGGCAAAACCGATCGCGGCCTTGGTGGGATTGCCGCTCTCGTCAAAGGCGATAGTTTTTCGCAGGGCCCGAGTTTTTCGACGCTCAGGTCGGTCTGCACGGAGGCAACACCTGCGGCCGTGAGCACAAGGCGGCGCGGCGTGCCGAAGGTTTCGATCGCCCTAACGCCGATGCGGCGGGCAGCCAGCTCGTTTTCCATGAGTGTTTCAGGGCGGCAAGGGCGTCGGGCATGAATGCCGCGGGTATTTCCTCGGTGCCGATTTCAAGCAGTAGTTCGGTGCTCATAGATACATCCTTGTTCACTCTAGTCATGTTCAGACGCTTCATATAAATTCGAGTCCTGGTTTTTCATGCGCGCCGATCAGGTTCTTAGACCTGGACACGCTTGTCACGGTTAGCTCCTATCCTTCTTCAGCATCGGAAAACCGAGGGCCTCGCGCTGGGCCACATAGGCCTCGGCCGCGGCGCGGGCCAGATTGCGCACGCGGGTGATGTAGCCCGTGCGCTCGGTGACGCTGATGGCGCCGCGGGCGTCGAGCAGATTAAACACATGCGAGCATTTCAGGCAGTAGTCATAGGCCGGCATGACCAGGCCCCTGGCTATTGTGTCCTTGAATTCCTGCTCGTACATATTGAACAGGCTGAACAGCATCTCAGCGTTTGAGGTCTCAAAATTGTATGTTGAGTAATCAATCTCATTTTGATGGAACACGTCGCCGTAGGTGACGCCGGCGGCCCACTCAAGATCATAGACACTGTTTTTCTGCTGCAGATACATGGCGATGCGCTCGATCCCGTAGGTGATCTCCGCGCACACGGGCTTGAGGTCGATTCCCCCGGCCTGCTGAAAATAGGTGAACTGCGTTATCTCCATGCCGTCGAGCCAGACTTCCCAGCCAAGGCCCCAGGCCCCGAGCGTCGGCGATTCCCAGTCATCCTCCACGAAACGGATGTCGTGCTCCAGGGGGTCGATGCCGATGGCACGCAGGCTGTCAAGGTAGAGATCCTGAATGTCCATGGGCGAGGGCTTCATGATCACCTGGAATTGGTAGTAGTGCTGCAGGCGGTTGGGGTTTTCGCCGTAACGGCCGTCCTTGGGGCGGCGTGAGGGCTGCACATAGGCCACGTTCCACGGCTCCGGGCCGAGGCACCGCAGAAAGGTGGCCTGGTGGAATGTGCCCGCGCCCACTTCAATGTCATAGGGCTGCTGTATAATACAGTTTTTTGCAGCCCAGTAATTCTGCAGGGATAGGACAAGCTGCTGAAACGTCACCTGGTGTTCCTCCTGGGGGTTATGTTCGTGCGTACGGGCCGTAGTTACACTGTGATTCAGGCAGCCGGTACGGCTGAAAAAACAACTTCATATACCACAAATAAGCCTGTTTTGACAAATGTTTAATGCGGCGGGAGCTCGAGCGCGGGGATGCCGGCGGGCAATTCCGGTTTACGTTATCTGTAAAAATGTACGGGGGAGCTTAGAGTTGCTCCAGGATTTCGAGCGAGCGGGGCCTGCGCCCCATGTGATATTCCAGGAAGCGCGTGAAGAGCTTGTGGCTTTCATCCCGGGAGTCGCGCGAAAAAACCAGGCGGCTCAGATTGAGCAGGGACAGGCTGCGGGCCTGTTGAAACAGGCGTATGGTTCCGTTGGAAAGGGGCAGCATGTTGTGCAGCGGGGGTTCGCAGCGCGGGCACACGATGCCGCCGCGCTGAATTGAAAAATGATAGGCTGCAGCTATGTCAAACGGGGTGTTGCAGGCCACGCATTGCATGAACTGCGGCTCGTAGCCCAGCAGGGCGAACAGGCGCAGCTCAAACAGGTGTATCATTGATTCCCGGAACGAGGGCTGTGTCAGAAGGTCGATATAGTACACCAGCAGACGATACACCTCGGGATGGGCTTCGCGCTCCGGGGTCAGCCCCAGCATCAGTTCCAGCAGATAGGTTCCCAGGGCCACGCGGCGAACATTCAGCGCGATTTCAGGAAAAGCGCGTACAATGCGGCAGCGCTCCAGGCGCACCGATGCCTGATTCTCGCGCATAAAGAAGGTGATTTCGTTCAGGGTAAACGGTTCAAGCGAGCTGCCGAAGCGCTTCAGGCTGCGCTTGGCACCTTTGGCAACGCCGCTCAGGCGGCCGAAGTCCCTGGTGTAAAAAGACACCATCCTGTCGGATTCGGCAAAGTCCACGGTGCGTAAGATGACCGCCTGGGTTGTGTGCTGCGGCATGGAATGGCTCGCAGGCTGTTGAAAAACACACTATTTGCGGTGGTGCGCTACATCGGCGTACGAAAAAGTATCGCCTCATTCCTCATGATATCGCGCGCCTTGCATCTGCGCATTTTTGAACAGCCTGTTATACTTGAGCCAAGGCTTTCCCTTAACACCCGAACAGCCTGTACAAGATAGGCTTGTTAGAAACAGTGTTTTTATTCTGCCGGGATTATACGGCCGGTACGGGCAAAAGACAAAATAAAAAATACGGGCGGCATGATCGTCGCTGCCGCGCTCAGCGCTTTTTTTTACGCACCGCAAAACCGAATTTGCCGATCATGCGTCCCAGGCCGAAATAATGGCCGTGCAGAAAACATAGGGGTTTGGCCTCTGAGAGTTTGAAGGTGCCCGTAGCAGGATTGATCAGCGATTCATCAGCGTGCACAGCCACGACTTCGGCAAGAAACATGTCATGTGATCCCAGGGAGCGGACGTCAATAACGCGGCACTCGATATTCAGGGGCGACTCTGCTATCAGGGGCGCGTTCACTTTGGATGCTTTTTCAGGCGTAAGCTTCATTGCCTTGAATTTGTCGACATCGCGGCCCGACTTTACGCCGCACCAGTCCGTGGCGCGCGCCAGGCGCTCCGTGGTGAGGTTGATGACGAATTCTTTGTGCCTGCTGATAATGCCGTGTGAATACCTCTCAGGGCGCACGGAGATATAGCACAGCGGCGGCTCCGAACAGACGGTGCCGGTCCAGGCAATGGTGATAATGTTAAGGCCGTCCTCGTGTGTTCCGCAGCTTACCAGAACAGCAGGCACGGGATAGATCATGGTTCCGGGTTTCCAGAGGGCCTTGGGCATAGGTGTTCTTCCTCTAGCGGCTGTTGAAAAATGCCCATCTGCTGCGTTGCCCCGCTACAGCGGGATCACTGCGGCGATACAGCAAAAGCTACGGCATGCCAGTGCCCCTACACATCATGGCTTCGCGCGCCTTGCATCTGCGCATTTTTGAACAGCCTGCAAAAAGTTACTTTTTTAAAAACCTGCTGATGAGTTGCAGTTTGTTTATGGATAATGTTGTCGGTACTTTTCATTGCGTTGAAGGAGATGCTGCCTGCGGCGGCAGGTCAAGGCCGCGGCTTTCAGGATAGACGGTTATCGTGGAGTCGGACTGCGCGATTGGTCCGTTGATGTATGGGTATGCCGCAGGATCGCCATCCGCATAGGCCTCAATCATCGCTGTTGCGTAGCGTTTTACGGCAGCATTGCGCACGCTGTTCCATCTGCCCATGCACATGACTGCGCAGCCCAGTGATGACTGCGGCTCGAAATCGCAGTGGCTGGCATCCTTGATATGGATGGCGTACGTCGGTCCGGCGGTGTTCCTGTACATAACCTTGCCCTTGCCTCGGCCATTGCAGATGCCGTCATCTCCGTGCAGCATTATCGAAGGAACGTGCAGGTCGCGGGCAAGCGCTGCCGCATGGTTGTCATCGGTCGGGTAAGGGTCATAGAGCACCATGGTCGCACAGGAGAAATCACCCTCACCCTGCGCGTGGTTCTTATGCGCTGCGATTAACGCCGTATAGCCCCCTGCGGAATAGCCGCCGATGACGACCGCATTTTTTTGCACAGCTCCGTAAAGATAATGGCCCGATTCTTTGCTTTTTTGTACCGCCCAGTCGACGCAGTCGATCATGTCGTCTGAATCCTTGCCAAGATAATCCGGCCACAGGCCGGTGCGGGCATCATTTAAAATCACGTTGAACCCGCGTGAGGCCCAGTGCTCGCCGCAGGCCGCAAGTGATTCTTTTCTGCGGGAAAATCCGTGCCGGAAAATGATGAGCGGGCGCTCACCCGGTGCGCCTGTTTTGTACACGCAGGCTTCAATTGTTCCTCCGTCCCTGGCCGGGATGCTTTCCGTGTATCGGGTGCACGAATACGGACCGTCGTCTTCAGGTGCGGCCCAGGCGTGAGCGTTTGCAAACAGGAGGAGGGACGCTATTACAACAGGGATTGTTGTTTTCACTCGTGCGAACTCCTGTGCGGCAGGGGCGGTGTTGAGCGAAGGGCAGGGGATCAACCAAATCTGCCGGTGATATAGCCATCGGTGCGCTCATCTTCCGGAGCGGTGAATATTTTTGATGTTATATCGAACTCGATGAGATCGCCCAGCAGCATGAATCCGGTGTAGTCGGACACGCGGGCCGCCTGCTGCATGTTGTGCGTAACGATGAGGATCGTGTAATGGCGTTTGAGCTCAATCATGAGCTCTTCAATTTTCATGGTGGCGATGGGGTCAAGTGCTGAGCAGGGCTCATCCAGCAGGATGATCTCGGGCTCAACCGTCAGTACCCGTGCTACGCACAGGCGCTGCTTCATTTCCTCTGAGAGGCTCAGGGCCGGGGTGTTGAGTTTGTCCTTGATATCATCCCACAGGCCGACGGCCTGCAGGCACCTCTCCATAATGTCATCGTAGTCTTTTCGTCTGTAGCCGTGTACCTTGAGGCCGTAGACGAGATTTTCGCGCACTGAAGAGGGGAAGGGGTTTGGCCGCTGAAATACCATACCGATTTTTTTGCGCAGCTCGATCAGGTCGATTTGTTCAAGGGGCTGGCCGTTGACCAGAATGTTGCCATTTACGGTCACGTCGTCGATAATGTCGTTCATACGGTTGAAACAGCGCAAGCAGCGTTGACTTGCCGCAGCCCGAGGGTCCGATCAGGGCGGTTATCGAGTTGCGGTATACGCAAAAATCGACATCCTTGAGACTGTGAAACGTCCCGTAGAAGAGGTTCAGCTTTTCAGTTTTGAGGGCGCAGTCCTGCATTATCCGAATTTCCCCTGTATGTAGTCCTCAGTCTGCCTGACCGCGGGATTGGTGAAAATTTTCTCGGTGTGGTCGAATTCAATGAGTGTGCCCATATAGAAAAAAGCCGCAAAATCACTTGCACGGGCGATCTGCTTGGTGTTGTTTGAAACCAGGATGATGGTGTACTCTTTTTTGAGTTCGTTGAGGGCCTCTTCGATGTTTGCCGTGGAGATAGGGTCAAGGCCTGAACAGGGCTCGTCAAGCAGAATGATTTCAGGCTTCAGTGCCAGGGTGCGCGCAAGGCAGAGGCGCTGCTGCTGGCCCCCGGAGAGTTTCAGTGCTGAAACGTGCAGCCGGTCGCGCACCTCTTCCCAGAGTACGGCCTTTTTCAGGCTTTCTTCGACTATGTCCTCGAGGTCTGTTTTTCTATTGATGCCTTTCAGCCGCGGCCCGTAGGCTATGTTTTCAAAAATTGAGCGCGGAAGGGGCAGCGGAACGGCAAACACGGTGCCGACACGCCGCCGCAGGCCCACAACGTCTACTGATTTTTCAAGTATATCTGCGCCGTCAATTGACAGGCTGCCGTGAATCGCCACGTTGTCTTCAAAATCGATCATGCGGTTTATAAGCGATATCAGGGTCGACTTTCCGCTGCCGGCAGGCCCCATGAAGCCGGTAATCTTGTTGGTGTAGATATCCAGATCAACACCCTTGAGAACCTCGGAAGTTCCAAAGCGGACGCTGATTTTTTCTGAGCGTATCTTGACGTTCATAGCAGGCATCAGGAATATTTGGCGGTGACGCGGTTCATAATGTAATACGCAATAATGTTGATTGCCAGAATGCTCATCACCAGTACCAGCGCGGTGGCATAGGCCTTTTCCATTGAAATGCCCTCGCGGGCAAGTATATAGAAGTGCACGGCCATGGTGCGGCCCGAATCCATGAGCGACGCGGGAAGCCTGAGCGAGCTGCCCATGGTGAAGATGACCGCCGCTGTTTCCCCGACGGCCCGGCCGATGCTGAGCATGATGCCCGTGAGTATGCCGGGCGCGGCAGCGGGCAGCACCACCTTCACCGTGGTCTCCCATTTGGTGGCCCCGAGTGAGTGGCTGACAATGCGCAGGTTTCTCGGCACGGCCTTGATGGCCTCTTCGCTGGTGCGGATGATGGTCGGCAGTATCATGATGGTTATGGTGAGCGCACCGGAGAGCAGCGACCAGCCCATGCCGAGCTTGATGACGAAGAAAATGAAGCCGAACAACCCGTAAATGATCGAGGGAATCCCGGCAAGGGACTCAACGCCGAAGCGTATGATGGTGGTGAAGCGCGACTCTCGTGTGTATTCAGTGAGAAAGATCGCCGTGCCGAGGCCCAGGGGCGTAGCAAAAACAATGGACAGCACCGCCAGGAAAATTGTTCCCATGATGGCCGGCAGAATACCGCCGTGACGGCCCATGTCCTCCGGGTAGGTGAGCATGAAACTCAAGTTGCAGTTGGAGATGCCCTTAATGAATATGAGAAAGACGATGATCACCAGAATGCCTACCGTGAAGTAGGCCTGCAGTTTGAGGAAATTCCTGACCAGAGCGTCGGTAAAGCGCGGGTTGATCCTCATTTAATGACCGTCCTCCTGATGACGACATTGGCGAAATAGTTCAACACCATGATGATCGACAGCAGCACCACGCCCGTGGAAAAAAGCCCCATGCGGTGATCGCCGCTGGCGTAGGAAAGCTCGAGGGCGATGTTGCTGGTGAGGGTGCGCAGGGGGTCCAGTGCGCTGCCGGGTATTTTCAGGGCATTGCCTGCAACCATGATAACCGCCATGGTCTCGCCAATGGCCCGGCCCATGCCCAGAATGCAGCTTGCCAGGATGCCGGATTTGCCTGCCGGTATGACAACGCGCCAGGTCGACTGCCACTTCGTGGAGCCCATGGCAAGGGCGCCCTCGCGGTAGCTGCGGGGCACGCTCATGAGGGCGTCGTAGGATATGCTGATGACCGTAGGCAGTATCATGATGCCCAGCACGAGGGAGGTCGCAAGCAGCGAAAAGCCCGAGCCGCCGAAGAAATACCGGATAAACGGAACGATATAGAGCACCCCGAGGAAGCCGTACACAACCGACGGAATGCCCGCCAGCAGCTCCAGCGCGGGTTTGAGAAACAGCTTTTGGCGCTTGCCGGCATATTCGGCCAGATAAACCGCGCAGCCCAGGCCCATCGGCCCTCCGATGACCAGCGCCCCGAAGGTTACCAGAAACGAGGAGACGATCATGGGGAATATGCCGAAAAAGCCCTTGGTGGGTGCCCACTTCATCCCAAAGATGATGTTTTTCACCCCGACCTTGTAAAACAGCGGCAGGCCCTCAACCAGGATGAAGGCAAAAATCAAAGCCAGGAACAGCAGCGACGAAAATGCAAACACCGTCAGCACCTGCTTTATAATTCGTTCTTTAAAAACCGCCCTGCTAGAACTCATGAGCCGTTATCAACCCTTCTTTTTTTAGAAGCACCTGGCCGTCTTTTGACAGCACGTAGTCAATAAATGCCTGCGTATCCTCAGTGGGCTTTCCATTGGTGAGATAGAGAAAAGGCCGCACGATTTTATACCGCTTTTTCTTAATGGCCTTGACCGTCGGCTCTACGCCGTCTATGGTAACAGCCGCCACGCGCTCATCAACCATCCCCAGCGACACATAGCCGATGGCATAGGGGTCGGTGGCCACAACTTCCTTTACCGAGCCGTTTGAATCCTGAACCATGATGCCGTCGTCGATCTCCTGCTTATTCATCACCAGCTCTTCAAAGGCCCCGCGCGTGCCCGAGCCTTCCTCGCGGGTGACGGCATCAATCCTGCGGTCGACCCCGCCCAGGTCCTTCCAGTTTTTTACAGCACCGCTGAAAATGTCCCGTACCTGGGAAAGCGTCAGGCTGGTCACGGCATTGCCGGGATGCACAATCAGGGCGATGCCGTCCAGGCAGATTGTAATTTCGCTGAGCTTTTTTTCATCGGCCTTGAGCTCGCGGGAGCTCATGCCGATTTCCACCGTGTTATTCATGCAGGCCTGAATGCCGGCTGTTGACCCGCCGGACTGAACGTTGACAATGAAGGTGGGCCGCTCCACCATGAAATGCTCGGCCAGCTTTTCTGTGAACGGCATGACCGAGGTTGATCCCGCTACATTGACGACATGCTTGCCGTAGGCGTCCTTTTTCTGCAGCGTCGCCACAGCCTGCGGTCAGCAGGCACAGCCCGGCAAGCAGCACTGGTGCCAGTTTGCGCATCATTCTTTTTCTGCCTCATGGTGCTTGTGGTGCCGCAGGATTTTTCCCTCAACCATGAACACCACCAGTTCGGCGACGTTGACGGCATGGTCGGCGATGCGCTCAAGGTATTTGGAAATGAACAGAAGCCGCGTGGCCCGCGGCACGTAACCGTAGTCACTTGCCATGTAGTTTACCAGCTCATGGTAAATCTGTTTCAGGGCGTGGTCGACCTTTTCGTCTTCGTTTATCACGGCACGGGCAGCGACAGGGTCTTCGTTTATGAAGGCATTGAGGCTGTCCCGCAGCATCTGCTGAACGGACAGGGCCATCTGCGGCAGGGTTATGTAGGGCTTGAGCTGGGGTTCCTTGTTGAGCTCCAGCACCCGCTCGGCGATGTTCACGGCCATGTCGCCGATGCGCTCAAGGTCATAGTTGACCTTCATCGCTGTCGTGATGATGCGCAGGTCGCGGGCCGCAGGCTGCCGCAGGGCAAGCAGGCGCAGGCAGAACTCGTCGATTTCAAGCTCCTGGGTGTCAACCGTATCATCGTCGTCAATGATGCGCTGGGCGACTTCGGAATTGCGCTCCTCAAGCGCCCGGACTGCGTCCCGGATTGAGCGTTCCACGCAGCCGCCCACCACAAGAAGCCGTTCTTTTAAATCATGAAGCTCTTTGTCGAATGACTTGTAAATATGACCATCCATGCGCCGGTTCCCCCTGGGTTGGCTGTGCGGTTATGCAATGTGCGGAGTTGTCTGCCTGCTAAATCTTGTTAAAGTATTTACGTAAGTTAGCATTAGACTTTTAGCATTTTTATCGTATGCAAATCAAGACTTAAAAAGCTTCCTGTTGCCCGGCAGCCTGTGCCGGTACTGCCTATGTCGGGTAATTGTTATTTTTGAGTAGAATAAATAGAACCAAAAATTACTTTAAATGACCAATAGTAACCAATTGGCTTGACCGCGTATATTTTTTTATGTATCGTTGCTCCACGCTGAGAAGCGGGTGTTGCTCATGGCGGGTTTTTCACTTCAGGACAACTTGTTATTGACACGGTGACCTTAGTGCCGCAAACCGATAGGGGTAATACAATGGCTGTATTGCAAACGGGGCTATTGCAGGCCGGCGGCAGACCGCCGCCCCGTCAGATGATATGCTCCGTATCAAAAAAGAGTTTTTACGCGTGAGGCAGTAAAGAAACATGTGCAGACAAACCGAACAGAAGGAGATGACCATGAGAAGAAGCACGCGTACACCATGACTGCCGCCCTGCTTCTGGGCATAGGTTTTCTGCTGGCAGCGCCTGCCTACAGCCCGGCTGCTGAAACGAAAAATATCATTCTTGCCACCACGACGAGCACGCAGGACTCGGGGCTTCTGGATGCGCTGCTGCCGGTGTTTGAAAAACAGACGCGGCTATTTTGTGAAGACCATAGCGGTCGGCTCCGGCCAGGCCATTGCCATGGGCGCCAAGGGCGAGGCGGATGTGCTGCTGGTGCACTCGCCTGCTGATGAGAAGAAATTCATGGACGAGGGCAACGGATCGCGGCGCCAGCTTGTGATGCACAATGATTTCATCATCATCGGCCCGGCCGATGACCCTGCGGGCGTAAAGGCTGCAAAAACCGCATCCGAGGCTTTTAAACTGATTGCTGAAAAAAGTGCCCTGTTTATATCCAGGGGGGATAATTCAGGCACGCATTCAAAAGAAAAGAAGATCTGGGAGGCCGCAGGGGTAAAGCCGGACGGCCAGAGCTGGTATCAGCAGACGGGCCTCGGCATGGGCCAGACCCTGGCAGTAGCCGCGGAGAAAAAAGGGCTATACCCTTGCCGACCGGGGAACCTATCTTTCCCTGCAGAAAAATCTGGGCCTGCCGTTCTGTGCCAGGGCGATAAGAGCCTTCTGAACATGTACCATGTTATTGAAGTCAGCCCTCAGAAATGGCCCAAAGTGAACGCGGCGGGCGCAAAGGCATTTGCCGATTTTATGGTCGCCCCGGCCACGCAGAAGCTGATCGGCACCTTCGGCGTTGAAAAGTTCGGCGCAGCCCTGTTCACCCCCGATGCGGGCAAAACGGTTGAAAGCCTCGGGAAGTAACAAGAGGCAGGCGTATCGACGGGTGTGCTTAGTATCTGGCACAATGAGTTGCAATCTTTTTTAAAATATTTCAACACTAAAGCCCCGCCCGAACAGCGGGGGCTTCGTGCTTGAGCATGGCAGATGTCAATCCGCATGATGCGAGCTCGCAGATCAATACGTGAGAAATATGCGGCAAGGCATTGTTATAGCTATGGATCTGATTTTTGAAGGCATCTGGCAGGCTGTTGTGCTGCTGTGTCACGCTTGACCCGGAGACGTGGAGCATAACGCTTCTGTCGCTGCAGGTGTCGGGTGCGGCAACGCTTGTAAGCCTGTTTATCGGCATGAGCGCCGGCATCTGTCTTGCCCTGGCGGACTTCCGGGGCAAGAATCTGGTGGTGAGCCTTATCAACACGGGCATGGGCCTGCCGCCCGTTGTGGTGGGCCTGTTTGTGACGATTTTCCTGTGGCGCAACGGGCCCCTGGGTTTTCTTGAAATGCTCTACACGCCCGGGGCCATCATCCTGGCGCAGGCTGTTATCGCAACGCCCATTGTGGCGGGCATTACGGTTGCGGCCATTCAGAATCTGCCCCGCAACCTGCGGCTGCAGATACTGGCGCTGGGGGCCACGCGGCTGCAGATGATCTGGCTGCTTATGCGCGAAGCGCGCCTGCCCCTGCTTGCGGCTGTTATGGCCGGCTTTGGCGGCGTCATTTCCGAAGTGGGCGCATCGATCATGGTGGGCGGCAATATCAAGGGCTATACCCGCGTGCTCACCACGGCCACGGTCATGGAAACCAGCAAGGGCAATTTCGATATCGCCATTGCCCTTGGCATCATTCTGCTCGTCCTGACCTTTGCCGTCAATTATATCCTTACCCATATCCAGCAGCATGACAGGCCCCGATGAACAGCGAGCAGCCACATTCTTGAAATTAAAAATATCGATGTCCGGCGCGGCGGGGTCCGGGTGCTTGATGTGCCGGGGTTTTGCCTGCGGCAGGGCGAAATTGTGTGCCTTGTGGGGCCCAATGGCTCGGGCAAATCAACGCTGCTGCTGACGCTGTGCTGCCTGCTTGAGCGGCAGGCAGGCGAGCTTCTGTTTAAATCCCAGCCGGTAGCCGACCGGGCGCTCAATACTTGACTTTCGCAGAAGCACGGCAACCGTGTTTCAGGAGCCCCTGCTGTTTGACACGACCGTGTATGACAATGTGGCCTCGGGGCTTAAAATCAGGGGCCTGCCCCGGCAGGAGATCCGGCAGCGGGTGGAGCAGAACCTCGAGCGCTTCCGCATCGGCCATCTGGCCCGGCGCGCGGCGCGCAAGCTCTCGGGCGGCGAGGCCCAGCGCACAAGCCTTGCCCGGGCCTTTGCCACCCGGCCTGAAATCCTGTTTCTCGATGAGCCTTTTTCAGCCCTTGACCCGCCCACGCGCGAAGCACTTATCGATGATCTTGACACATATATTCCGGGAAACCGGCATTGCTGTGGTCATGTCATCGCATGATCAGGCAGAGGCGCTCAGGCTTGCCGATACCATGGCCGTGATGCAGCAGGGCCGACTGGTGCAGATGGGGCCCCCGGCAGATGTTATGAATTTTCCGGCTGATGAATTCGTGGCCTCCTTTGTCGGCATGGGCACCGTGCTGAAGGGCCGTGTTGTGCAGGCCGGTCAGGGCACGGTGAGCGTCGCTGTTGCAGATACAGCTTATTGAATGCGTGGGCGACTGCAGCTGCCGGGCAGACGGTCATCCTGTGCATACGGCCGGAAAATGTGACCCTTGCCCTGCCCGGCCGCCATGACGCACCAGCGCCCGCAACTGCTTCACCGGCACCATCACCCGGCTTATTCCCATGGGCCATTTTTTCAAGGTGCAGCTCGACTGCGGATTTTTTCTTTCCACGCATATTACCCATCGCTCGCGGGAGGAAATGGGCCTTGCAGAGGGCGGTTCGGTTGTTGCTTCATTTCAAGGCAACGGCCGTGCACATGATAGCGCATGCATAAGGGTTTTCTGCTTCCTCACCCTATGAGCCGCATGATGCTCTTGGCAGCGCGGGTTTCTGTATAACTTGTTTATGCTCAATCCTTAAAAATAATCGTTCCCACATGTTTGCCGTTCAGTGCTGCGGTTATATTGCCCTTTTTCATGCCGTTAATGATCTGGATTTTCTGGATCACTTCGCTGTTGCGCATGATTTCAAGGCATGGCCGCTCGATAATGAGATCATCCTGATCCCTTTTTATAAGTTCCGAGATGCTTATGCGGGGATAAGTTTTGCGCGGCGGTTTTTTTTTGGGTCCTCGGTGTAGAGACCCTCTTCATCTTTTATGAAAATGCAGCTGCGGGCGCCGGTGAGGTCGGCAAGCAGCAGCGTGCCCACGTCGGTTCGGTGCAGGGGGATGCGGTTCTTGCCGTGCGGCAGGGCAAACAGGTCATAGGGCGGCATGCCCGCCGTGACCGGGATGCAGCCCTGCACGTAATAGTTGGGCAGCTTCAGCAAGATCGGCATGGGTGATTTTGATGCCGCCCCAGGGGCCGAGCAGCATGGAGACCAGCAGGGCGTTTTGTTCGGAAATGGTGCTGCCGAACCGGGCGATGACGCCCACAGGCATCCCCATCTCAAGGCCGATGGCGTAGATGTGGCGGCTGCGTGTGCCGCCGCCGGTGGTGATGAGCAGCTTGTGCTTCTTCTTATTGGCCGCAATTTCTTTTATGATGCCGGGCAGCACATGGGCGCCCCGGTCGCAAATTGACTGACCGCCGATCTTCAGGATATTAATGTCAGGGAACAGCCGGCGCTGCGGAGCCGTGTCCAGCCCGTCGATAAATTTTTTGCTCACCAGGCTTTCACCCATGAGCTTGCTTTTTACGTGCAGCCGCTTGCCGTCTTTGTCTCGCACCAGTGCCATGACCTCTCCCTGGAAAAAAAGGCCCTCCGCCTGAGCGCGAGGGCCTCATTGCAGCTTCAGCATTCGACGTTGTCCTGCTTTTTTCGTTTGTCGACCTTCAGCTCAACCAGTTTGGCCTTGACCGCTGTCGCGATCTGGTCAAGCTCCTGCTTGCGCACATGCTTGGCGTAAAACTTTAAATCTACACCGCTCACCGCAACCATTACATAGCGAGGGGCCTTTTTGCCTTCGCCGATTTTGGTGCGCTCACGATAAAACATTATTCCTGCCATGGTATTTTCCTTTCTTGAGTAGGTTGGTGGCCTCTTTTTCCTTCCACTGTCTTCCGGAAACTATTGCGTTTAAAATAAGCGGCATCTCTGCCTGTTTTGCAAACAGGCGTGGCCGAATCCATTCTTCGATAAACATTATAGCACATTCGGGCGGGGAACTTGGAATTTCTTGTAAGAAAAACAGCTTGCGTTCCGGGAAGCGGCGGCGCTGCGTGAGGTTGCAGAAGCCTTTATTTTTTTTGCAATGTGGGGTATGCTTTCGCAGGAGATCAAACAACGCTTTCCATCATCGGGGGAACGCATCAATGAATAAAGAAATGCTGAACACCAAAGAGCTTGCTGAGTATCTCAATATCAATGAAAAGCAGGTGTACAAGCTCATTCAGGATAAAAAAATACCCGCAACCCGCATTACCGGCAAATGGACATTTCCAAAACAGCTGATCGATGCCTGGATAATAAAAAACGCTGAAGAAAATGTGTCGATGAAAGGGTAAAGCGGCGCAGCCGGGCACGCCATATCGTGGCCATGGGCAGCCATGATTTCTGCATGGAGCTGCTGTCCCATGAGCTGACCACAGGCATTCCCGGACTTGAGTCTTTCGGTTTCACAATGTGGGCAGCGCCGGCGGGCTTATTGCCCTGGCAAAGCGGCATCTGCCATGTGGCCTGCGCACATCTGTTCGACCCGGCAACCCGCAGCTACAATGTGCCGTATCTGGCAAAGTATCTGCCGGACACGGCAGTGGTGGTGATTAATCTTGTGTATCGCGACCTGGGCTTGATTGTGCAGCGCGGCAATCCTCTGAACATAGCAACACGTCGCCGACATTGCCCGGTTCCGGCGCGCGCATTATCAACCGCCAGAGCGGTTCGGGAACGCGCCTGTTTTTTGATGCCGAGCTGCAGCGGCTGGGCATTGATGCCGGGCAGATAACCGGCTATGAGAACGAGGTTTCCACTCATAATGAGGCGGCCCTTGCTGTTTTCGGCGGATCAGCGGACGCGGCCATGGGCATTCTGACCGCGGCAAAAATGCTGGGCCTTGATTTTGTGTATCTTGCCAAAGAGCGCTTCGACCTGATCATTCCCAAACAGAGCATCTCAGCAGGGCCGATTGATGCCCTGCTTCAGGTTGTCCGGTCTGAAGTCTTCAAAATGAAGGTCGATAAAATGGGCGGATATGACACATCGGCCACTGGTCAGCTCATAGCCGCAACGTAATACTGCGTCATTTCTCCATCAAACAAATTCCGCCGCAGCTGAGATCCACTGCACAATCAGTTTCTGTGCTAACCACCATGCAGACGGCCCTGTATCGGCATCTTTGCGCCTGGGCTGCAAAACTATTTTGTGAATTTAAACTAACCTATAATAACTTAATATTACCAATAATGACTAATTTGGCTTGACATAGTCTTTTGTTTTCTATATCCTGTAATTGCATCATCGACATGGCCCCCTGAGAAAAATGCGGCATTCCGCGAACGGTGCGGCACACAGGAAGGGGCTGTATTCTAAATAAAATGATAGTGCAGAGCTAAACGGGCTCTGCTGAAAGATATTTTATCTCCGAGCCGCGAAGCTCTACGGGCTTAAAGCCTATGAAGCGCGGCCGACAGGGTATGGTCTGAAAAGGCCATGCCTCCCGTGCTGGGGAAGGAGAGAGAATACGGTTGCCTGCGCGCAAGCCGGTTCCCTGCTTTGGCACGGAACCGGCTTTTTTTCGTCGTAGGAAAAAGAAAAATGAGCAAAACATACGGCACTATTCTTTTCTGCCTGTGCCTGCTGCTGCCCGCAGCAGCTTCTGCCGGCCCCCTTGCCGATCAGAAGCTGCTTGATTTCTTAAAAGCAAATGGCGCGCTTACTGAGCCGCAGGCCCGTGAAATAAAAGCAACACTTGATCAAGAAGACAAACAGGCCCTGCAGCTGAAGGCTGAAAAAGAGGCCAGGGAGGTCAAGGTCAGCTATGACGAGGGCTTAAAGATCGGCCTGCAGGACAAAAGTTTTGAAATGCGCATCGGCGGGCTCATCCAGACAGATTACCTGATGTTTCAGCCCAACTATCCTATCAGCAATGACTTTGATATACGCCGGGCGCGCCTGTTTGTCGAAGGCCGCCTGTACCGCGATTTTTCCTACCGCCTTGAGTACGAGCTGGAGGGCTCAAGCAGCGACGACCTGATCGATGCCTATATAAATTATGATGCCGTGCCGTGGCTGCAGGTGCGCATGGGGCAGTTCAAGGAGCCTTTCAGCTTCGAGCAGCTTACGGCTGATAAAAATCTTGCTTTCACCGAGCGCTCCTTTGGCTTTTACCTCACACCCGGTCGCGATGTGGGTCTCATGCTGCACGGCAGTTTGTATGATGAAGCGATCATGTATGGCGTTGGCGTTTTCAACGGTGACGGCACCGATGCCAACCGCCGCAGCCAGAAGGACGATAAGCAGGTGACCGGCCGGCTGGTGTTTAAGCCGCTGCAGCACCTGGGGCCCTGATTTTCTGAAATCGCTCCAGATTGGCGGCTCCTACTCCTATGCCCGCCTCGACACATCGGACTTCAATGTAAAGGTTAAAACTCCGGCCCGCACGACGTTTTACACTATCCAGCCAAATGCAAAATTCCACATGACCGAAGAAATCGATGATCTGAACCGCTACGGCCTTGAACTGGCCTACACGCTCGGGCCTGTGGCGCTGATGGCTGAGTATATCAAGAATGACTACGGCGGCGTAAAAATCTCCGACACTGAGCTTTTCGATTTTTCCCTGCGCTCGTGGTACGCGGGGCTGTTGGTTATGCTGACCGGCGAGCGGCCTGAACTGAAAGGGGGTGTCCTGGGAAAAATTCGGCCTCTCAAGGATTTTAATATCCGCACCGGGTCCTGGGGTGCCTGGGGCCTTGGATTTATGTATCAGCAGTTCGAGGCGGACAAAATCACCTATGAATCTCTTGTCAATGAGGGGTTGAGCGTGCGCGAGGCCAATTCGCTGACAGCAGCCATCAACTGGTACCTCAATGCCATGGTCAGGTTTTCCCTTGACTACAGCTACACCCGCTTTGGAGACCCGCTGTTTCTAGGCTATAGTGACTCTGGCGCAGCCTATTACGAGGACATTGAGCAGGCGTGGATGGCGCGCCTGCAGCTTGAATTTTAATCTTAACAGGACAGGAGGAATTGTATGAGACGACTGAGAACACTGTGTTTAGGGATTGCCGTGCTTGCGCTTTTCTCAGGCACGGCCTTTGGCGCCTACCATCATCTGGATGAGCAAGACGCCCCGAAATTTCTGAAGGTCTACCCCGACAAGGCGGGCACCAAGCTTGACGATTGCGCCACGTGCCACAAGGGCAATACGTACAAGACAAAATCGGGGGCCGTGGTCACCGAGAGCGCGTGCCAGTATTGCCACACAGTATATGGTTATGATGGATCGGGCGATATTGCCAAAACACTCAACCCCTTCGGCACAGATTATAATGCGGCGGGCAGAAGCCTGGCGGCCCTTGAAGCAATTGAGGGCCTTGATTCGGACAATGACACCTACAGCAATATAACGGAAATCAATGCCATTCGCTATCCCGGTGACGCGCTCGACACGCCGGCAAAAGTGCCGGCGCCGCATATTATTTTGAGCCTTGATGAGCTTGAATCCATGTTGACGCCCCATGCGCAGTTTATGCTCATGAACACCAGCCGGGGCGGAGAAAGCGGCTTCGACTATTATGCCACGTATACCGGCTTCATTATGCAGGAGCTGCTTGAGGCAACCGGCTGGACCGCTGCCAGCTCCGGCATAACCGTTACCGCACCCGACGGCTACAGCTATACCTATGCGCGCACGAGCACCGGCACTAATTACCCCATTGAGGGAACCTATCCGCAGGCGCAATATTTTTATGATGCGACAGCAGATTCAGCCAATGGCGGCTGGGTCGACTACAGCGCGCCGGGCTGCACCGGCAGGACTCATGGCCAGACCATAACGGTTGCTGGTGGTTTGAAGCTGCTGCTTGCCTACAAGGCCAACGGCGCCTATCTCGACATTGCCTACCAGGACGCCCAGAACAAGCTCGTGGGCGAAGGCCCGTTCCGGGCTGTGCCCCCGCAGTGGAGACCCGGCTATCCCGACCGTCAGGCAACCTCGGCAACACCTGCTGCTGAGCCCTGGCCCTATGATAAAAATGAGGTCAATACCGACCATAATGCCGGCTTTTCAGCCCGCGGTGTCGCCGCCATCCGGGTCGATCCGCTGCCTGAAGGCACAACAGAATATGACTGGAGAAACAGCCAGACCGACGCGGGCTGGGGCCTGCTCAATGACGAGAAGATAGTTATTTACGGCAATCTGCGCAATGGCAATATCAAGGGTACGGTGGTCTCGCGGGTGCTGCAAAAGCCTATTGCAAATGCGCTGGTGAAAACCGGCATGGGCGGCTATGAAACGCGTACCGACACCAAAGGCCAATTCATGTTAGCGGGGCGTGGTTTCCGGCCCTGAAAATGATGAAAAAAGCTATACCCTTACGGTATCTGCCGAAAACTACCGCAGCCAGACCGAGGATGTGACCGTGATCCACGGCGATAACCAGACGGTTGAGTTCAGCCTGGAGTATGTAGAGTGCCTGAAGGACAGTGACTGCCCGGATGACGGCCTGTATTGCACCGGTGCGCCGGTCTGTACGGCTGAGGTGTGCGGGTTTGCAGCCGGTCCCTGCTCAGCGGGTGAAACCTGCGACGAGGGTATTGACAAGTGCATCTGCGATGTAGAATGGGACTTGGACGGTGACTGTGACGTTGATAAATACGATTCCAGTATTCTTAAGCTCCGGCAAAAGAACGAAAAGACTGCTCTCTCAACTCAGCAAAAAGTAGAAAAAACCGCTCTCTCGAATCGGCATAAAGCCGAAAAGGCTGCAATGAAGGCTGCTATGGGTTTTTCCGGATGCGGCCTGGAATGGGACCTGGACGGTGACTGTGACGTTGATAAAGATGATGCCAAGCTTCTTAGTGTTCGGCAAAAATCTGAAAAAAATACTCTTTCAGATGAGCAAAAAGCAGAAAAAACCGATCTCTCGAATCGGCATAAAGCTGAAAAGGCTGCAATGAAGGCTGCATCTATTCTCTGACACTATAGTGCCGAGAACACTGGAAGCAAATTTGAATAACCACACAGGCAGGGTCAGCACATGACCCTGCCTTTTTTGCAGACCACCTATGTCTTGCCGTATTCGGGGGATCAGCGGATGTGGCCATGGGCATTCTGAGCGCGGCAAAAATGCCGGGCCTTGATTTTGTGCATCTTGCCAAAGAACGCTTCGACCTGATCATTTCCAAACAGAGCACCTCAGCAGGGCCGATTGATGCCCTGCTGCAGGTGGTGCGTTCAGAGTCCTTCAGGCAGAAGGTCAATGCCATGGGCGGCTATGACACATCAGCCACTGGACAGCTTTTGTCTGCAACCTGATTGTTTAGCCACCTTCATTTTTATAAAGTATATCTACGCCGGATTGGCAGCCTTCATTTTCATCGTATAGCATGCGTCATGGCTTGCAGGACAGGCGCATGCACTACCCCAATTTCTTCTAATGCTGCAAATAAAACCAATAATTACCTTAAATAACTTAAGTAACAAAATTAACTTGACTGTTATTTTTTTTTAACATATTTTTGCTGGCACAACATGTGATTGGTTCATGTACTTCTATGGGCGCATAACATTAAAATGCATTTTTTCAGTCAAATATGATTGAAAAAATGAGCCGCATATGGCTGAAATTTGTTGTTTTTAGTCAGTGCCTAAGTGCTTGACTTGATCGCCAAAAGAAAAACAGTCTGAAAACAAGGAGTTTTGCAGGAGAACGGCATCTCTGAAGCACCGTAACAAAGAGTGGCACTCTTTGTGCAAAATGTTTGCTGATTGAGTTGCAGGGTCGGGTTGTTCGGTGTCATGTGACGAACAACCACAGCAGGTACTAAAAACGTTCAGCTATTTGATTAACCGGCACTATTCAAACACACAGGAGGAATGCAGATGAAAAAGGGAACACTACTGACAATAATTATGATGCTGTTGCTCATGTGGCAGTCTCCTGCCACGGCAGGTGAAGTTGACATCCTGGTAAGAAAGATGGTTGAAAAGGGCCTATTGAACCAGCAGGATGCCGACGCCATTTTGAAGGAAACCAAGGCTGAAGCCGCAAAAGAGCGCACGGAAACCATCGCGGCTACAAAAGAAGCGCTTATGACCGGCAAGGATGCCCCGTTTATGCTGGCCGAGGCAATTCCCGCGTGGTTCAGAAATACCACCATTAAAGGCGATTTTCGCCTGCGCTATCAGTATACCGACCGCAGGGGCGATTCAGAACAAGACCGGAACCGGGGCCGTTACCGGCTGCGCCTTAACGCTGTCACGAAAATCAACGACAAAGTCGATGTGGGCTACGGCATTGCAACCGGCGGCGCTAATCCGCGCAGCGGCATGCAGGACATGAACAATTCATTCGACAAGGCCGAAATCCGGCTTGACCTGGCCTATGCCACCTACAAGCCATTTGACTGGCTGAAGCTTATAGGCGGCAAGTTTCAAAATCCGCTCTGGCTTCCCGGGGATTCCTGGCTGTGGGACAGCGACATCAGGCCTGAGGGTGTTACTGCGGTTATGCAGCGCACGGTGGGCGGCGTTGAACTGTTCATGAACAGCGGCTTCTGGATCCTGGATGAATACGCAATGATCTCGGACGATCCGCTCATGTGGGTCATTCAGCCCGGCTACAAGGTCAACCTTGGCAAGCAAGCTTATTTCAAAAACGCTCTGACCGTGTATCAGTTCTCGAATGTCAAGGGCGCTTCGCTTGACTATTCAAGCGATTCAAACACGCGGAATCAGGACAATACTCTGAAGTATGACTACAACTCGTACGTGGTCTCTGGCGAGCTCGGATACAAAACCGGGCTTATGCTGATACCGTTTGCCGCGGTGTACGGCGAATACATCAACAACCGGGACGTCAGCAGGGGTGACAGCGGACAAACAGTCGGTTTCAAGTTCGGTCACGAGAAGGTTGCAAAGAAACACCAGTGGCAGGGAGCGTTGCAGTTCACCCGGCTGGAGCGCAATGCATGGCTTGACATCTTCCCGGATGCCGATACGTACGGCGGGCAGACCAACGTTGAGGCCTATATCCTGAAGGTTGCCTACGGGCTCATGGATAATATTAATATAGGAACCAATTATTATCACAGCAAGCCGCTAACCGGTTCAGATAACAATGAGGACAACGTGATGGTCGAGTTGAATGTAAACTTTTAGAAAATCTTCATAGCCTTTGAAAAAAAGAGACCCTTCAGGGTCTCTTTTTTTTTGCGCAAACGCCCGCACAACACCCCGCCCGAAATGATTTGCTCAACAATCTGCGGCGAGAAAGCCGGAGATGTTTTAACTGAAAAATAACCGCTTGCCTATCTCAATATTAAAAGAGCGCCCGTATGATCTTACAAGAAATTAATGTAATCGGAGTGTCTTCTTAACCGGCAGCGCAGAAAACAGAAAGGAGGAATGCATGCAAGAATGTGCGGCAACGGCAGTAACAACGAAAGCGTACATGTGCTCTGCAGCCCTTGCTGGCAGGCAATAAATGAATGGTGTGTAAACCGGTATATTGATGCAAACATAAAGGAGGAAAGCATGCAGAAACGGACAATTATCAGCATCATGGTTATGATAGCCCTGCTTTTGTGCCAGGCCCCTGTCATGGCGGGCGAGATGGACATGCTGGTGGATAAGCTGGTTGACAAAGGTGTATTGACCAAGAAGGACGGCGACCTCATTTTGAGTGTTCAAAAGTCTGAAAAAGACAAAACGAACAAGGAAATCATCTCGTCATTGGCGATGCCGGAGTTTATCAAAAACACCCAGTTTAAGGGCGATTTCGGCTGCGCTACGAGAATAGCAACAAAGACAACGACGGTGAAGATGAACGCAACCGCGGCCGCTACCGTTTTCGTCTTGGCATGGTCACGAAGGTCAACGAGAAATTCAACGTAGGCTTCGGGCTGGCCAGCGGCACGCTGATCCGCGCAGCACCAACCAGACTTTTGGTAATTCGTTTGAAACACCTGACATCCGGCTTGATTATGCCTATGCATCCTACAAGCCCTTTGAGTGGCTGCGGCTTGTCGGCGGTCAGTTTGAAAATCCGCTCTGGATGCCCAGTGGCTGGATTTGGGACAGTGATATCAGGCCGCAAGGTGTTTCAGCGTCTATGAATCGCACAGTGGGCAGCGTTGACCTGTTCATGACCAACGGGTACTGGGTTATCGACGAGATCAAAGAGAGTTCAAACGACCCGGGCTTCTTTTTTCTGCAGCCCGGGTACAACATTAAACTTGGACAAAATGCGTATTTCAAGAACGCGTTTGCCTACTACAACGCCAGCAATGTCAAGGGTTCTACGCTTGACTATTCAAGCAAATCAAACACGCTGGATGGAAAAACCCTGGCATATGACTACGAGCCGGTCGTAGTATCAGGCGAGCTGGGCACCAAAAATACCGGTCTTGCGCTGATGCCGTTTGCCGCGCTGTATGGTGAATATGTTAAGAATACCGCAAGCAGCGTTAAAGAAGATACCGGGTATACCGCCGGGATCAAGTTCGGTCACGAGAAGATTAAAGAGCCGCGTCAATGGCAGGTCCAAGCGTACTATGAGAAACTGGAAAAAGATGCATGGCTTGACATATTCCCGGATTCTGATGCCTATGGCGGCAAGACCAATATGAACGGGTATGTAGTAAAAGCTGCCTACGGATTGATGAAGAATGTTGAGCTTGGAGGCGCCTATTATATGTGTAAGCAGGATGTGGGCCGCAGCGATGATGAACATGTCCTGCAAGCCGATCTGCTCTTCAAGTTTTAATAATACGTTTATAGTCCTTGAAAAAGAAAGAGACCCTGCAGGGTCTCTTTCTTTTTGGGAAAACGCAATCCCAACAAGGACTGCCCGTGCAACAAAATACACGCACGGTGTTGTGCCCTTATACGAGCGTGTTGTTTGAGCAGAAAGAGGCTGCTTTGCGCATGAGCACGATGGCCTGCTCAATGCGCTCCAGCTCTTCAAAACCATAAGATATGCGCAGTTGGCGGCGGCCCGTTTCGTGAAGCGTGCCGCGCGAATGGACGCAGTGGCAGCCCGGCACGTACAGAACCCGGGCATGCTTGTCCGCGTCAGGACCGTCGATTTTTGGGTTGCCTGTGGTCCGGGTCAGAAATTTAAAAAACAGTGAATCCTCATCGGTGGCGATGTTTTTAAAGGTCAGGTAAAAATAGAACGCCGCGCTGCCGCCGGTGCAGTCCTCAAGCCAGGGACCAAGCTCGCGCTCAATCCAGCCTCTGACCGCGCATGCTTTCTCATGGTAGCCGCGGTTGACTCGTGCGATCTGGTCTTCGATGTGATGGTCAAGCAGATAGCTCGCAATTTCCTGGCTGAACAATGGTGCGCTGAAACCGGTGTCGCCGGTTTTCTGCACGAGCGCGTTCAGCAGCGGCCCGGGACTGCCGATCAGGTAACCGATGCGCAGGGCGGGCGAGAGGATTTTTGAAAGGCTGCCGACTTCATACACAAGGCCAAGCTCGTCAAACAGCATGGCCGAGCAGGGTTTTTCACAGCCCGGGTCATGGATGATGTCGTCGTAGGCAGTGTCGAACAGCACGGGAATTTTGCGCTGCTGGTTGCGTGAAAGCCTGGCTGCTGTTTCAACAATTTCACGCCGCCGCTTGTTGGACAGTATCGTGGCAGTCGGGTTATTGACGGAAACAATATAGAAAAAACTGATCTCCCTGCATCGCTCACCGAGCTGGTTCAGTCTCTCCTGCAGCAGATCGGTACGCATGCCGGATGCATCTTCGGCAACCGTCAGGACTTCAAAGCCCATGCGCTCCAGAACGTTGCAGTAAATATAATACATGGGGTCGGAGGTTATAACAATGCCGGGCTGTACCACGTGTGCCATTGCCTCCAGCAGGCTGCTAACCCCGCTGGCGCCTATGATGATTTCCCTGCTGCGCAAGTGTTCGCGTGTCAGCCCACCGCGAGCGCTGCGTATGATGAAATCAAAAATGGACTGTATGAGGGTGGCTGAGCCCCTGGGTCCGCCATAATTGAAGGGTGTTTTATAACGGGCGGGATCGGTTATGATTTTTTTTAGCGCATCGACAATAAGCTCAGCCGGAATGGTGCGTTCATTCACATAGCCGACCCCGAGGTTGATGTCGCATCCGGGGCGGAAATTCGCCGCAAACGCGTCCATCATGCTGTTGACCGGAGAGGGTCTGCTTGAGGCACTGCCGTATGAAGAAAGCGTGAAATCCATCGCTCCGGGCTTGTGATGCGCGTATGTCAGCGTGACACGGCGCGGGTGATCATTTTGGTAAGCGTTTCGAAGCTGTCGATTTTAAAAAACACGAAGATGTAGCCGGTGACCTCCATGGCCTTGATATAAAAATTGGCTTCCGCAAGGATAATAAATCCGGCCTCATGCTCATGCAACCCGGACCCCGCAAGAAGGTCATCGGTATTTTTGATATTTCGGTACTGGGGCAGTGAAAAATCCATGCTGCATTCAAGGATATTGGCCATTGTACCCAGGATGCAGTTGATGACGATGTTGCCGATTTCCATCAGGATGCCGCGGCTGTCACTGTCAAGATCCGCAGACTTCACGGTCTCCTTTGTCAGGGCCGACATCAGGCGCAATGTGCTCTCAGGCGGAAAAAGGAGCGCGGCAGATCCTGTAAACTCACCCTTGAAAGTCTGTATGACCGTTGACACATTGGTATGCCCAAGCCGGCCCAGCAGCTCGGTCAGTTTTTCCAGCGGGAACAGTTCAATGCGCGGGACTTTGAGTTGTATATGCGCGCCGGTAATGTCGTTGAGCGAACTGGCAGCCCGGCCTACGCCGATATTGATTATTTCAGTCAGGGCGTCTATTTCAAGAGGACTGAGTTCTTTCATGCGGCAGTATCTCCCCTGTGCATGTTCACGCGAATGACAACAGTTCCAGCAGTTTTGGAAGATCGGCCGGCTTGTTCATCACGGCTCGTGCGCCCCGTTGCATTATTTTTTCCCGGGTGGAATCCTGAATATCGGCTGTTATCACGATCACCGGTGTGGTATTGCCGTCTGTACGCAGGCGTTCAAGCAGTTCATAGCCGTCCATTTCAGGCATGAGCAAATCAGTGATAATAGCATCGGGTTTTTCAAGGCTTACGGCTGCCAGGCCGAGCATGCCGTTTTCGGCTTCAAGCACCTCGAACCCGTTGGCGGCAAGAAACCTGACAATAGCAAGCCTTGTATAGCGCGAATCATCAATAACCAGGACTTTAGGCATTCTATTTCCTCTCTCACTCTCATGACCGCCTGGATTGCGGAAACGGTACGGAAAATTCAGGCGAGCTGTGGGTGCATAGTATCCGTAAAATTGCATTTTGGCAAATAAAATTGTAATGGTGTTAATCCGGAATTCCCTTTCAAACGCGGTGGTATATGGACGTCATGCTATGCTTGAGCGGGTAAGGCTGATACGGCGTGCGTGCGCTGCAGTTCGGTTAGTGCACCGTGCAGAAGATCTTTCCGTTTGTACGTTAAGGGGGCAGCCTTGCGGTGGTTTTCGGGTTGTATGCTGAAACCGTTTATGTGATAGTATATATATGTCCGGGCACGCTGCAGTGTCAGGGAAATCGTGTTTAAACTATCGGTTTGATTGAGAAAGGATAGTACGCGTGGAAAAACATCAGGTTATTATTGTCGGCGCAGGCCCGGCGGGCGCGACCTGCGCGAAAGCATTACAGGACCGTGGAATCGATGTGCTTGTGATTGATCGCCAGAAGTTTCCCCGGCACAAGACCTGCTCCGGGGTTTTGTTCGGGCAGACACAGGTGCTGCTGCAAAAATATTTCGGCTGCATGCCGCCGGATTCAGTGTACTGCGCGCATCGCGGCATCAATGCCACCGCCATACAGGAGTGGAGCCCCGATGGGTTTTGCCAATATGTTTGGGAGATTGCCAAGGACGGTGAGACGTTTCCGGACAAGTACTACAATATCCGGCGTGCTGATTTCGATCACTGGCTTATAGGACAATCCGGCGCCGAATTCCGCGACGGGTGCAGTCTGAGCGCTATGCGTACCGAACCCGACGGGGTGCGGATCATGGTGCGCCGTGACGGGAGCGAACGTGAACTTGCCTGTGAGTATCTGATCGGCGCGGACGGAGGCAACTCAACGGTGCGCAAGGCCCTTGATCCGAACTGGGTCAAGGAAAGCCCGACAGTACTTGTCTACCAGACCTACAATTATTTCAAGGACAGGGGGACGCTTCCTGAAGGGCAGTGGACTGTTTTCTTTCAGCCCGAAATTGGTGATATCTTGTGCTGTGTCCATCAAAAGGATGACACGCTGGTTTTGTGTGTGGGTGGTTTTAAGGGCCGCAATCTTAAGAAAAGCACGCAGGCTTTTAAGGAGTTTCTGGCCCGTCATTTTAAGGTGGTTTTCGGTTCGCTGCAGCGCGATGAGGGTTGTGTGATTCGCATGGCGCCGCCGAACCTTGGCCGGGGGCGTGTTTTGTTGGCCGGCGAGGCCGGTGGATTCATCTATCTCAACGGTGAAGGTATCAGCGCTGCAATGGATTCCGGGTACCGGGCAGCAGCGGCTGTGTCCGAGGCTCTGCGCGGCGAAGGCAGCGCTCTTGAACGCTATAGCGCTAACACCGCTGATATTACAGGGCATATGAATGTCTGCATGCAGAAGCTGCATTTTCTTAGCGCCGGTCCACCGGCATAGCTATGCTGGTTTGAGGGGCTGACAGCATTGATGTGTCTGGTGGTTTCTGTGCGCAGAGCGGCCTGAAAGGCCATGATCGCTGCTCCTCCAGCGGATTACGTTCATCCGCAGGGCCGGGAAACCAATGCAAATCCGCGGGATATGATATGGAACAGGTCCAACATAACATCTCTGCTAAGCCGGGCTCTGAGATTGTCAGCCCGCGCGCGCGCGGCCGTTTTGCCGGGGTGAGGATCCGTTTGCTTCTGGTGGTCTTTGCCTTCTGCGCATATGTAAGCAGTTTTATTTTTCTTGAAAACATCTACGGCACAGGCGGGCCGACAGCTATTGTGCTGCTGGTTGCGGCTGTAAGTTGGCTTTTTGGATTTGTGCCCGGGGTGTTGACCGCGTTTCTGGTTTTTCCCTTGAATTTCCTTCATGTATATGATCTCGGGGCTGAAAGCCCCGGATGCGCTGCTTGGGGGCGCTGGAATTGCCGGTATGATCGCCCTGTTGCTGATAGGCGCGGCGCTGGGCCGGCTGCGTGATTTGGGCAGGCGCCTGACTGCGGAGCTGGTTGAGCGTAAGCGCACTGAGGAAGCCCTGCGCGCTTCGCGCCAGGCAGCAGTTGAGGCCAATCGGTTCCGCAGTCGTTTTTTTACCAATATTACGCATGAATTTCGCACGCCCCTGACACTGGCAATCGGGCCGTTGGAGGGTTTGTTGCGCGGGGAATTCGGCCCTATTGGCCCGGATATGCAGGAACAGATTTCCGTGGCCCTGCGCAACTCGCGTCACCTGCTGAAGCTTGTCAATCAGTTGCTTGATTTCAGCATGGTTGAGTCCGGCAGTACAAATCTGTTTTGGGAAAAGAAGGACCTGGGCGCCATTGCCAGCGCGGTGCTTGATGCTTTCAGCGTGATCGCCGCGAAGAAAAAAATTTCCGTGGTTGTTGAGACGGAAGCGTCCCTGCCTGCAGTGCCGGTTGACGCCCCGTCGTTTGAAAAGGTGCTTTTTAACCTGATCGGCAATGCTTTCAAGTTTACGCCGGAGGGCGGCACGATACGTGTCGAACTTGCCCGGGCTCCCGCCAGTATCCCGGGGGATGAAACCGTTGTGACCCGTGCGGTTGAGCAGACTCTATCTCCTGAAACCCATGTCCGGTTGTGTATACGCGATACCGGCATCGGGATTCAACCCGAGCATCTCAGGACGGTTTTTGAGCGTTTTAAGCAGTCCGGTGAAAACCTGGCTCTTGAGCGCGGCGGCAGCGGTATCGGCCTGGCGCATACCCGGGAGCTTATCGAAAGCATGCACGGAACCATAACGGTAAAAAGCGAGCCGGGAGCCGGATCGCAGTTTTGTGTGTATCTGCCGCTTGAGCAGCCCGAAGCCGGCCTTTCTGTGGCTGATGCGGAGGCCTGCCCATGCAGGGACTTACACTGAATGCCGATGTTGAAACAGCCGCGCTGGCCTCTGATGAACATGCTGATCTTCGCAGTATCAGCGGCAGCAGGCCGCTGCTGCTGATTGTCGATGATAACAGGGATGTGCTGCGCTACATTGCCGGCATCGTGCGATCCGAATATGACTATGTGGCAGCTGAAAACGGGCGGGAGGCACTGCGCCTGCTGGAGCAGCATGCTCCCGGAGCTTATTATCAGTGATATCATGATGCCGGACATGGACGGTTATGAGCTGCTGCGGCAGCTTAAAAATAATGAGCGCTGGAGGACGATTCCGTTTATTTTTCTGACTGCCAAGGCTGATGTGGACATGCGGGTTGAGGGCCTTGAGGCCGGGGCTGATGATTATATCGCCAAGCCGTTCAACTCCCTGGAACTGCTGGCCCGTGTTAAAGCCGTGCTGCGGCTGAAAACACTGCAACGGCAAACCGATCAGCAGAAACAAGAGATTGTTGTGCTTACGCGCAGGCTCAACAGCACGCCTATTTACGGCAGTATTGTCGGCAACAGCCCTGCCATGCGCGCGGTATATCAGTTAATTGAGAGTATCAAGCACAGCGATTCCCACGTTTTGATTTCGGGTGAAACCGGGACCGGCAAGGAGCTGGTCGCCCGGGCGATTCACAGTGCCAGCAATCGCAGCCAGGGGCCGTTTATGGCGGTTAACTGCGGCGCGATTCCATCCGCTCTCATGGAAAGCGAGTTTTTCGGTCATGTGAAAGGCGCTTTTACCGGGGCGGTGAGGGATGCCAGGGGCTTTTTTCAGGAAGCCGACGGCGGCACCCTGTTTCTGGATGAAATCGGTGAAATGCGTCCTGCATATGCAGGTCAAGCTTTTGCGTGTGCTTGAACACGGAGAGTTTATGCGGGTTGGCAGTTCGACTGTTTCCAGGGTCGATGCACGCATCATCGTGGCCACCAATAAAAATCTTAAGGACGAGGTGCTCAGCGGTAATTTCAGAGAAGATCTGTATTTTCGCATCCATATTATTCCTATCCATCTGCCCCCGCTGCGCAAGCGCCGCGAAGACATTCCGCTGCTTATTGAGCATTTTCTGGATGAATATGCCAAAAAGCATAATACGGCCCCGCATGTCTTTCCCAGAAAGACATGACTTTTTTTCTGCAATATGCCTATCCCGGCAATGTGCGCGAACTGCAGAATATGCTTGAGCGGACATGTCTGGTGGGCGGCGGAACTGAGGAATTCTCTGCAGCTCGAAACCAGTCCGACTTACCGCATTGTATCTGATGCTTCCGGATGATATTACCGGGTTGCTCGATTCGGAGGACCCGCTTCGGGATGCTCGCGCGAGAGTTTGAAAGCGATATCATCGTCAGGGTTTTAAATGCATAATTATAACCATACACGGGCAGCAATGGCCTTGAAAATATCAAGGGTGGCATTGTACAAAAAAATAAGGCGGTATGGCCTGAAAGAAGGACAGGTGTAAACTTAAGTTTGCAAAACGCGTATTTTTAGGAAAAATAAATTAAATCAAATAATTGCATTCAATTAATGTTGAATGTGTAAGTTAAAGTTTACACAACAGCCATCTTTCGTTTTTAGGTCATTGATTCATAATTTGTTGAAAAATCTAATGAAAATTTTATTTAATTTTTTGGCATGTATTTTGTAATATAACTTTGCAAATTATTGCCGTGTGTCAGAAAGTATGTCATAATAATAAGTATGAATAGTTAATAAATATAAATAGTGTTGCATAAATACAACAATCAAAACAGGAGGTGCGGTAATGGAAGCCAGAAAGAAGCATGTTGGGTTAATAGCATCAGTATGCATGGCTGTTATGCTTTTTAGCGGCGCTTTGGCGTCTGCTCAGCTGAACATACCTGACGCAGTCGAAGACCAGATAATTGCGACTGACGGATCAGTGTGGGAGCAGGTATCTCTACCTGGGTTTGAAAACACGAATAATATGTCGGTTGTAGCGATGGCCGAGTATCAGGGCAGCCTGTATGCCATGACCCGCAACAAGGTCGAGGGCACGGAGGTCTGGCGCACGAGGTAGCGGCGGCTGGGAGCAGGTGCTGTTTCCGGATGGCGCGACTAACGGCGTTTACGGCAACACCTGGATCAACAATGTCTGGGGCCGCATGATTGTTTTTAAGGACAAGCTCTATTTCGGGTTTTCTTCCGGCCTGCAGGGCAACTATCTCGGTTCTACCGGCTGCGAAATCTGGCGCTATGACGGAACAACATGGGAGCCGGTGATTTCCGACAGTAATCCTGGTGTTGCCGACGATTCCGGAACCATTAGCGCAATTGCAGGCTGCGCAGCGGGGTGACGGTAATACGCAGGCCTTTTTTACCGACACCACCAAGAACTGGGCAGCTAATGAATGGGCCGGCGGTATTCTGCGGATAACTTCAGGCAACGGGAAATTTCGTAAATTTGACATTATAGGCAATACGGCAACGACTCTTACAATTCAGCAGAATGAAGACGCTGGACATATACGCCGAATGATCTATACGAGTCTGTGATGCCGGAAACATGGGATAACCCCTTCCCGATGTATTCATATACGCTTGGCGCGATTAGCGGTCGGATGACAGCTATGATGTTGCCATGGGCACCAGCAAAACGGATTTGGCCAGCCTGGAATAAGACCATTACGGCCATGCGTATTTTCGAAGGCAAACTGTATGTCAGCACCGGCCTTAATTATAAATACGGCGGTCAGATCTGGTATACCGCTGACGGCGATACCTGGAGGTGACCAGATCGATTCGCGACACGGTAGAGCCCTATACAAATCACAGCTTCGGCAATTTTCATACATCGACAGCTTACCCCGGCAATCGAAGCCGGTTTCAACCAGTATTACCGATCTGGTTGTTTCTCCGTTTCTGGAACGCCGGTGCTGTATGCCGGCGGCACCGGCGCTACGCGGCAACTGGGCGGCTGCGCGCGCATGGCCAGGCTCACCGCAAGCGGCTGGGAGCTGATTGTTGACAACGCTGCTGATACAACGAACACAACCGGATCCAATGAAAACGGATTCGGCAGTCCATCTACATGCACCACCAATAAAAATCAATTTTATGCCCTGGAGCCTTGCAGCTTTCAATGATGAGCTCATGGTGGGCGTCAGCGGTGAAGGTTGCAGAGTGCTCAGGGCACCGTATCTGTTCCCTGAAAAGCCTGACGGCACTCCCATTGTCAAGGATATGAATGGTGACGGCCGGTGGTTCTACAGCGTTGGTACAGGAAATGTTGCCACAGGCTATACCGATCCGCTTGGGACCTCAAATTATCTCAACGGGTTCGATGCATATCAATATCCCGGCACGACCAGCTACCAGAACCTTGCGGTCAACCTGTTCACGTTCAGGGACAAGCTGTATGGCGGAACCATAAGCCAGTACGCACCAGAATACAATATTCCCGCTGATATAAGCCAGCTCAAGGGAGCCCAGATCTGGAGGACCACCAATGGGCTGACCTGGACACCGGTGACCGCTGACGGGTTTGGTGACAGCAACATTATCAACTTTGAGGCTTTTACCGATTTCGGCGGCACGCTGTACGTGTCCGGCAGCAAAGGAGCAAGCGCGACCCCAGTCGCTGGGCGGAGCAAAAATTTTTCGCCTGGCGGAAGAGCCCTGCGTGAACGTCACAGCGGATCAGGATCTTGCAGGCGAATTTCAGCGCTATACAGTAACGGGTATTACAACGGAGCTGCCCGGACCTGACCCCAACCCTGCCGGGATTTATAGGGGCCTCATTCCTGAGAGCCGGTGATCTGGACGGGGATGGCAACAAAGGAAATTGTTGTCACATCGGTCACGGGAGCGTCTGGAACTTATGCGGTAAAGGATGGAGCTGTGGCTGTTTTTAAGCGTACCAGCGAGGATCTGAGCACATGGACGCAGTCGGTCATCCGCGCTGATTTTGCCTGGGCCAATGATATGCTGATTCGGGATGTTGACGGCGACGGTGAAGTGGACATCATGGTATTTGATAATTTTCTGGCAGGCGCATTTACCGAATTTCCCCGGAGGGGTCTTTTACCTCAAAAACCTGGGCGGCGATGTTACCGACCCGGCCAACTGGCAGAAGATTACGATTTACGAAGGCGATACGACCTGGGACGATCACGGCCTGATAATGAATATCTCTGGGCCAAGGCAATTGCATCCTTTCATCAGGCATATTTCCTTGATCTTGACGGCGACGGGCGTGAAGATTTTGTAACAAGCAGCATTTCGATGTACATCTGGCAGCACAAGGTCCACGAGTCCGCTGTACGACAGGCAGTACCAGTGGACCGAGTGGTTCAGGGCAGAAACCGACCGGGTTGCGTATCCTTCCGGTTTCTCCGGCCCGTATGCTATTGGTGACGGCGCGGGATTTCTGTTTGACATGGCCGACGTTGACGACGACGGGCTGCTTGATATACTCGGGCCCCAGTTTTTTATTACCGAACCCGGTACCCTGACATCAAGGGTAGTCCCGATGGCAGTAATCCGCATGGCGACAGCCTGATGTGGTTCAAAAATCCCGGCCCGGCAGCGCTTGCTTCAGATCCGAATATGGCCTGGGAACGCTATACCATTGACAACTGGTACACATCTCCCAATCCTATGGGTAAAGGCTTTCTGGCTTTCCCTGCCGATATCACCAATGACGGTATAGATGAGATAATTTTTACGAGCCATAACCATCAGGAGTATAAGCCTGCATACACGTCCCGATAATACCCCGCCCGTGTATGCGCAATACCGGATCTGGCCTTCAGGCGTGTATTACCTGAGTATTCCCGATGATCCCTATGACACTGCGAACTGGGCGCCGGTGGCCATTGACACGGGCGATGCCTATAAAGTCGACCGCACCGGCGGGCCGTACAGCCAGGGCTCTCCCGGTTTTGCAGCGGTGGGGGATATTAACGGGGATGTCGCTCAGCGACATGGTGGTTGCCGGTGACGGGCGCGGGGCCGTGTATTATTATCAGGCGGAGGAAGCCAGCTGGTTGCCTGACCTTCAGGCGCGCTGCCCTGTGGGATAATGCAGGCCAGCATGTCAGCCGATGTGCAGCTCTATGATCTTGACAATGATGGCAGACTGGAGGTCGCTGGCAACTGTTTATGACACCAGCTCGCCAAGAACAACAGTTCGGGCTCGGTGTTTATCTGGAAGCGCCTGTGTCAGGCTGACAGCGAGTGCGAGGACGGTCTGTACTGCAACGGCGCAGAAACGTGTGTTGAAGGCGCCTGCGTTGCGGGCTCATCGCCCTGTGGTGAGGGCGAATACTGCAACGAGGACAACGATCAGTGCGTTGCGTGTCTGGGCAATGAAAACTGTGCCGAAGGCTATGAGTGCGTGGATGGTGCGTGCGTACCGGTTGTAGTAGACAATCCCCCTGCGTCACCGCCGGTCCGTTTCTGGCGGCAGGCGCGTGGCCGCTGCTGCCGACATCGCCTGAGAGCGCCCTTGTATCTTGATGCAAATTATGACGTGCTGTGGACCTTCAGCGATGATTTTGCATCATGTTCGGGAGCATGCACGCACGTTGCCGAGTACCAGGTAGTCGGCGGCAGCAGCTGGACAGCGCTTGGTGTTACAGTCAATGTTGCCAAGGGCACTGCCCGGGTTACGCTGCCGGTAGGGAGCCTGCAGAACGGCACATATGCCTTCCGGTTTGCAGTAACCGATTGCGCTGGTCAGCGGACAACTCACCGGCATCATACTATTTCAAGGTGTGCGCCTTGATGCCCCGCCGGTAATCACCGCCGGTCCGTTTCTGGCAGCAGGGTCTGGCCGCTGCTGCCGACCATCGGCTGAAAGCGCCGTTGACTGGATGTAAATTATGATGTGCTGTGGACATTCAGCGATGATTATGTATCCTGTTCTGGTGCTGTGTACGCACGGTGCCGAGTACCAAGTGGCTGGCGGGAGCAACTGGACAGCGCTTCGCCGTTACGGTCAATGAGGCCAAGGGAAGTGCCCGGGCACATCTGCCGGTAGAGAGCCTGCAGAACGGCGTGACGTATGACTTCCGGTTTGCTGTAACCGATTGCGCCGGTCAGCGGACGTACTCACCGGATATACTATTTTAAGGTTAGCCGGCAGTAATACCAGGCAGTATAAACGGGTAACAACAGAAGGCAGGGCCCCCACACGGCCCTGCCTTTTTTTATTTGGAAAGGCAGGCAAATGATTGTATTATAGATGCCTGCCAGAAGGGTCCGAAACTGTAGCGGACCGCTTGTCGGGTTTTTTGCAAGATCGCTGATATTGCTAATGGTATAGTGTGCCAGGTGCTCATGACTGAAAGATTATTGTTACACTGATTGTGATAATTGCCTATGGCGAGGTGTCCATTATCACCGAGCAGGGTGCATACCCGTTTTTGACATTAACGGATCCTGAATTCCTGAAGCAATGCGCTTTTGATGCGTATACCGCCTCCGGCCCGGGCGGGCAGAAACGCAACCGGACCTATAGCGCTGTGCGCGTAACGCATAAGCCGACCGGGCTGTCTGTTGTTGCCGAAGAAAGCCGCTCGCAGCATGAAAACCGCGCGCGTGCCCTGCGCCGTTTGAAAATCCTGCTGGCCCTGCGCCTGCGCGTGAGTCCTGAACACGGCTGGAATCTGCCGGAAGAACTGCTGCCGTATTTTAAACCCTCTGTTAGAAGAATGAATCCTAAGAATGAGCGCTATGCGCTTTTTTGCGCAGCCATGCTTGATCTTTTGTACCGGCAGCGCGGAAGTCTCAGCGCCACCGCAGGGGTCCTTGGAATCTCGACCGGTCAATGCAGCCCGCTGTTCGTGATTTCAAAGGATCTCATGGCCGCGGCCAATGGAATACGCGCGCAGTTCGGGCCGATTAAACAATAGGGCAGGTGTTATCAGGCTGTTAAAGGACATCTGCTGCGTTCACTCATCATTCGTCACTGCGGCGTACGATAAGTAGCCTCATTCCTCATGAAATCGCGCGTCTGCATCTGCACATTTTTAAACAGCCTTTAGAAGAAGACTTTTCAAGGCCCTGATAGAGCAAGTTCATTTCTTAAAATAGCAGGAGATGAGAGCTTTTCGACAGCCTGTTAAAAGTGATAACTGAAACCGCGGTTGAAGCGGACGCGGTCAAGGTGTTCTTTGAGTGTCTGGTCAGGGTCATCTGCGTAGTGGTTTAAAATCCGGTCATAGATGTCATTGGCCTCGTTGCGGTTGCCGCGGCGGGCCTGCAGGGCTGCTTTCTGTGCGAGGGCGTGGATTACCTGCTCCTTGAGTTCGCTTTGCCCGGATTGCCAGAACTGCTCAGCGATTGATTCCAGGATTGCATCCGCTTCTGCAGTGCTGCCCATTTTATCAAGGGCCAGTGCGCGGTTATGCTGTGCTTTTGCAACCAGCAGCCGCAGCCGGTTGTCTCCGGCGTCTGCAAAGCGGCGCATGATGTCATTAAAAACAACGTATTCCTCAGTGCTGCGGTTGCTGCGCGCAAACGTGCAGGCCTTGTTAACCAGGGCCTTGGCAACCTGTTCCTGCAGCTCGATCTCATCAGCATCTCCGAAGCGGTCAACAACGTCATCGTAGGCGGCCAGGGCCTGCAAAGTGTTTTGCTGCAGGGCCAGCACAAAGCCCCGGTTAACCATGGCCGCAGCCGCAAGCGAGCGTATGGCGAGCTGCGTCGAATCAGCGCATGAACGCTGAAGGGCTTCAAAAACATTGAGGGCATCCTGCAGCTTGCCCTGCTGCGCGAGGCTGATACCTTTATTAAGGCGTGCCTTGGCGCTCAGTGCCTGCAGCTCAGGGGTATCGTCTGTGCCGATGGAGTTGATCAGCTGGTCATACAGGTTTATTTCAGCCGTACCGGATTCGGCGACAGCCCGGTCGAAAATTTTTTTAGCTTCCTGTACGTTTAGTCCCATGATGTGTCTCCGTTCACAGGTCAACGACCGTGTGGCCTGTTAAAAAAAGGCGGCTTTGTAAAGCCGCCATGTGGTTTTTCGGTGTTCTGCTGATCAGACCTGGGCGTAATACCTGCATCCCGGAACAAGATAGTCCCTGACATAGCGGGCGACGAATTCCCGGAAGCGGTCAGGCCCGGGCGTGTACCCGGCCTGCTGCAGGCGGTTCATGTCCGCCCGGGTAAAATACTGATAGCGTCCGCGCAGCTCCTCAGGCATGGGGAAATATTCGATGACCGGTTTTTTGCCCAGCCCGTCAAAAATACCGTGCGCCAGCTCGTTAAAGGTATGGGCCCGGCCGGTGCCGGCGTTGAAGATGCCGTTTGCCTGACGGTTTTGCAGCACAAAGCAGGTTATGTCGATAATTTCGTCAATGTAGATAAAATCGCGGGCCTGTTCACCGTGAGCACAGTCGCTGCGATGTGATTCGAACAAGCGGATCCTGCCGTCGCTCAGGGCCTGCGGGAGTGTGCGAAAAATCACGCTGGCCATGGCGCCTTTATGGTATTCATTGGGCCCGTATACATTGAAATAGCGCAGTCCGGCAATGCGGTGTTGATGGGCGTTTTGCAGCACCCACATATCGAAAAGCCATTTGGAAAACCCGTACTTGTTGAGCGGTCTGAGCTGCGGGGTTACCTCGTCGGCATCGCTGAACCCCTGGCTGCCGTCACCGTAGGTAGCGGCCGAGGACGCGTATACAAAGCGCACATCATTATCAAGGGCCCACTGGCACAGCCTGATTGAAAAATTAACGTTGTTTTCGAGCAGGTAGTCCATATCGGTCTGCGTTGTGTCAGAACAGGCCCCCAGATGCACAATGGCTCTCAGCTGCCGGGCATTATGCTCGCTTCCCAGGAAATCAAACAGCTGGTCGCAATGGATGAATCTGCGGAAAGACACCCCCAGCAGGTTTTGCCATTTTTCATGCTGCCCGAAGCGGTCGCACAGCACAAGATCACTGTCGCCTTTCCTGTTGAGTGCGCAGGCCAGCGCGCTGCCGATAAATCCGCATGCCCCGGTTATAAGAATCATAGCTGTTGCTCCCCTGTCCGGCGGTTTTGAAAGCCGGCGACTGAAAAATATCCCAGGCCTTTGCACGGCCGCTGCGGTTTTTTTGTAGTGGTGTTATAGGCGTTCAGCCTGAAAAACTATAGCAATATTTACCCCATAAAACAACCGGTGATTTGTTTTGCGCGTGGGAGTGTTGAAAACAGGTGGCGTCGTTTGTGCAACACAGGGCGGTTCGGATTCAAGGTGCGTTGGTAAAGGCAATGACGTTACGCAGAAATTTTTTGATAATCCGCAGCGTAAATTAGACGGCCCTGGATCAGGTACTTGCGCTCAAAGTTTGTGTCTGCCGCTTCAGGGTCGGCCTGATCAGGCGTGATCGTGCGGCACTGTAGTTCAAGAAGATCAGTGCGTGCCCGGGACACGCTGAGCATCTGCTCAAAATAATCAAGATAATCGGTTTTGTAGTGAATGCTTCCGCCGGGTGCAAGCGTCGACAGCAGGTGATCAAGAAATGCCTCTGTTACAAGGCGCCGCTTGCGGTGGCGCTTTTTGGGCCACGGGTCCGGGAACAAAATGTAATATCTGTGCACCGACATAGACGGGACATAGGTTTGCACAAAATGAGCTGCATCAGTATTGAGCAGACGGACATTTGTGAGGCCCAGCCGCTCAACTCTCTGGCGGATAAGGCGATGATATTTTGCCGCACGCTCAATGCCGAGATAGTTGATTTCAGAATTCGCGGCAGCGCTGCTGATGAGAAAGCGGCCTTTGCCGCTGCCGATTTCGCATGTAACCGGGTTGGCATTGCCGAAAATTGCCGTCCAGGAGATTGCCTCCTCAAACTGGCTCAATCGAATTTCAATATCCATGCGCGTATCCGGGGCGGGCTTTATTAGCCTGCAGCTGTAGTGTGCTTTTTGTAATCATGTGTGTCCGGCTGGGGGCACTATACGGGAGATGATCGCCGGGTTGGCATTGTTCGCGAGCTATCAGCTCAATGAATCGGGAAGCGGCGTCATGGCTTCTGGCGGTTTGATTGAATTTAAAAGAACACAAATTCATATAATAGAGACCTGCAAGTATGTTTTTTTAAAGAGTTATAAAGCGATATTTGATAATAAACTACGTTAATTATGCAGACTCTTGCCATATTTTGCAAATTTTATTTATTGCAACAATCAAATCACTGCCGCATCTCAGGTAACATTTGCATATATTTGCAAAATAGCAAAATTGATAAGTTTTTTCAAGTATTTATATAAAAAATTTTTTTTAGATATGCTGACAATAGTGCTAATTTTTCGATGTGGCACACCGATAAACTAAATGTATTAAACAAGCCGCTGGATTCAAAAGGAGCATTATTGTAATGCGGGTTATATCAATGGAGAGTGCACAGAGAATGAAGGACCGTGACCTCATTGAGAGAATGGAAGCCCTTGATGAGCTTGTTCACTGGCTTGAGGACAAGGATGATATTGATATGCTCACGGCGGCCGAGCAGACCGAAGTGGAAGAGGCTGAGGTTGAAGAGTGGCTTAAAAACCCGAAGCTGGAGAAAGTTCGTCAGTGGCTGGAGAATAAGTAGTTTGTTGTTTGATGCGCATTGCCCCCGTACCTTTCCCTTTTGCATTCACAATCCTAATCGTTAGATAACAGAATGCTTTCCGGTAAAGCTTTGTTCGTGCCTGGTTCGCACGGGTGACTGGCTATAGGCGCATGTTGGGATCAAGCTTGTCGCGCAGGCAGTCACCGAATATGTTGAAGGCGAACACGGTGAGCGCGATTGCGATGCCCGGGAAAAATATCATCCAGGGCGCTGAGGGCAAATAGTTGCGGTTCAGGCTGATCATCGCGCCCCAGGTCGGCTCGGGCGGTTGAATGCCGAGGCCCAGAAAACTGAGAGCTGACTCAGCCAGGATAAAGCCGCCTACCTTGATAGTGGCCGCAATCATGACGATCGGCAGGCAGTGCGGCAGCAGATGCCATGCCATAATGCGCAGGTGCGAACAGCCCATGGCACGGGCTGCTTCAACAAAACTGCGTTCCTTGAGTGAAATAGTCATGGCCCTGAAAAGACGGGCAAATGACGCCCAGCCAACCAGACAGAGCGCGAGCGTAACCGACAGCAATCCCGGCGGCAGCAGTACGGATATTGCAATTGCCAGCAGCAGGCTGGGAAACGCCAGGAAAATATCCGTGATAATGGTGATACACGTGTCGGCTGCACCGCCGATGTAGCCGGCAAGCATGCCCGCAATCAGGCCAAGCAGCAGGGACAGCGCGGTTGCGCTCAGTCCGATCAGCAGCGATGTGCGTGCACCGAAAACGACCCGGCTGAAGATGTCGCGCCCCAGCGTGTCGGTGCCGAACAGGTGCACGGGTCCGGGAGCCTGCTTGACGATATTCAGGTTGATGGCCAGAGGATCGAAAGGGGCGATCAGCGGAGCGGCCAGGGCCACCCCGACAAGCAACGCGATCATCAGGCCTGATACATACAGGGCCGGGTTATGCCGGATTAAATAAAAGACTCGTTTCATGGCTGTGATTCCTCCGGCGCATGTGCAATGCGCGGATCAAGCAGGCCGTAGACCAGATCAACCGACAGGTTGACCAGCACGAACAGCAGCGCGCCCGTAAGCACGCAGCCCATGATTACCGGATAGTCGCGTTGGAAAATTCCTTCAACAGCATAGCGTCCGATTCCATCCCAGCCGAAGATTGTCTCCGTCAGGATTGATCCGTTCAAATAGCTGCCGAAATCGAGGCCGATGAGCGTGACTACCGGAATCAGGGTGTTCTTAAAAGCGTGTTTGAACACGACGACAGGGGCGCTCAGCCCTTTTGCGCGCGCGGTCGTTATGTAGGGCTGCGAGAGTACTTCCAGCATGCTGGTACGCGTTATGCGCGCCAGCGCCGCCGCTGAACTCAGGCCCAGGGTGGCAGCCGGCAGCGCCAGAAACATAAGTGTGCCGAATCCGCTGCCCATGCCGGCCGGGGGCAGCAGCTGCAGCTTAAACGAGAACAGGTATATCAGCAACAGTCCCAGCCAGAAAACCGGCAGGGATATGCCGGCGGTGGACAGCATCAGGGCCAGGCGGTCCCAGACTGTGCCTTGCTGTACGGCCATGAATATGCCCAGTAGAATACCAAAACAGGTTGAAAACAGCATGGCAGTCGCGGCCAGCAGGATCGTGTTGGGCAGTTTCTGGGCGATGTCGCCCAGAACGCTGCGGTTGGTATAGTGTGAGCGGCCCAGCTCTCCCTTTATGAGCAGTTTCATGTATCCGACATACTGCAGTGCAATTGGCCGGTCAGTGCCCATGTCGCGCCTGATACGCTCCAGCACCGCCGGGTCGGCCCGATCACCGGCCAGGCCCTGTACCGGGTCTCCCGGCAGGGCCTGCAGCAGCACAAAGGTGATAATGCTGATGCCCAGCAGGGTCGGCACGGTCATGAGGATTCTTTTCAGGTAAAAATTCATGCTGGTGCTGTCTCTATTCAAAACAGGTGACGGTTCTGTGTTACAGAAATATTTCGGTACAATGCCCGCAGAAAAATATGTGCAGCGGGAAGCCCCCTGCATGAAGGCCGACCGACAGTCATGGGATTAGTATGCGATGCACGGGCATTGAGTAGTGATAGCATATCAGGCAGCCCCGGTGCCAGCAAAAATCGCATGCCGGTGCGAGGGCTCAGCTGTTTTGGGGAAGTGTGATGGTGAAGGTTGTGCCGGTGCCGGGCGTGCTCGCGACAGTGATGGTGCCGTTGTGCAGCAGGACAATGTGCTTGACAATGGAGAGTCCCAGGCCGGTGCCGCCGACCTTGCGCGAGCGTGATTTGTCAACCACGTAAAAACGTTCAAACAGCTTGGGCAGATGAGCTGCGGCAATGCCGATGCCGGTATCGGCAACGCTTATAACCAGACCGGACTGCGAGCGCTCCATCCGCATGGTAATGCCGCCGGTTTCGGTATATTTAATGGCATTGTCGATCAGGTTTATGAGAACCTGCTCCAGCTTGAACGGATCGACCCGTGCGTTCAGCTTGCCGTTTTCGGCTTCAATATTCAGGTAGAGGTTTTTCTCTTTCAAACGGTCGACATATATTTTTTTTACCTGTTCGGCAATACCCTTTATATTGACCTCTTCCAGTTCAAGTTCCTGCTCGTGTTCCAGGCTTGAAAGCACCATAAGGTCTTTGACGATGTTGATCAAACGGTCGGTATGGCGCCGGATTATTCCCAGGTAGTGCTGATGATCGGCGCTTGCGGATTCCTCCTGCAGGGTTTCCACAAAGCCCTTGATCGCCGTAAGGGGAGTGCGCAATTCGTGAGAGACGTTGACGACGAAGTCGCGCTTCATGCGTTCAACATTTTTTGTTTCTGAAATGTCAAGGAAGGTCATGACGAGCGCGTTCAGTTCCGTGATCAGCGAGACGTTTACCAAACACGTTTTGCCCTCAAGCCGGACCTCATGCAGGCTGCTGCCCCCTGATGCCCGGGACGTTTCAACAATATCCTCAAGCCGCACCACGCGCAGCAGCTCCCAGTAAAACTTTCCCGGGGCTTCGCCCGGCTCAAAGCCCGCCATCCGGGCCAGGCTTTCATTGCACATCATCACACGGCCGGCATGGTCAATCACCAGAAGTCCCTCATGCAGGGAGCGTATGATGCTTTTCAACTGCTCCTGCTGCAGAGACACTTCATCAAAGAGTTTGCGGATTTTTTCGGTCATGTTGTTAAAGCTCACCGCGAAGTCCTGTACTTCATCGCGGCTGTCGACAAACACGCGTACGTTAAAATCGCCCGCTGCAATTTGGCGCGATGCCCGGCTAAGCTGCGCGATGGGCGCGGATAATTTTCGAGCAACCAAAAGCGCGCATATAACCGCCAGCAGTATAACCAGCAGGGCTATCTGGACGATCTGAACCTTCAGCTGGCTCAGCCAGTGCTGTATATCGCTCGCAGGACAACTCACGCGCACGACGCCATCAATCGAACCAGCCTGCGTGAGCGGCACGGCAACATAGAGCATGGCATTTTTCAGTGTCGTGCTGTAGCGCTGTGAAACGCCGATCTGTCCGCCCAGGGCCTGTGTGATCTCCTGGCGCGAACTATGGTTTTCCATGCTGAGTGGATCGCCTTCAGAATCGGCCAGCACAGTGCCGTTCTGGTCGATAATCGTTATTCTCGTGCCGATTTCCGGGCCGAGCTTCTTAATCATGCGGTCCAGGTTGGCTTGTTCTCGCCGGGCGTAGAGCTCCTGTATGCTGAGGCCGGTAACGATGGCCAGCTTTTCAAGGTGACTCGTGAGGGTTTCGATGTGGTGATGTTTTACGATACGGTAGCACAGAAACGAAACACCGCCGGTCATCAGGGCGATGATCAGCACGTAACCCGTAAAAATTTTTATAAAAATTGTTTTTCTCATTCTTCGAGCTTGTACCCCACTCCGCGCAGGTTTTTAACGCAGCCGGCCGCCGTGCCCAGTTTTTCGCGCAGATGCCTGATATGCACGTCAATTGTGCGGTCAATCACCGCTTTTTCATCACCCCAGAGATGATCAAGTATTTTCTCCCGGCTGAAGACCCAGCCCTTTTTCGATGCCAGCAGCTGCAGGATGCGAAATTCAGTCGACGTCAGTTGAATCTTTTCGCCCCTAAGTGTAACCGTGTATTTTTCAAGGTCAATCAGCAGGCCTCCGGCGATTTCGATAGTGCGGGTCTGCTGCCGCGGTGCATGCCGGCGCAGTACCGCTTTGACCCTGGCTACCAGTTCCTTGGGGGAAAACGGCTTGGTGACATAATCATCGGCGCCCAGTTCAAGGCCCAGGATTTTATCAATTTCCTCGCTTTTGGCCGTCAGCATGATAATGGCGATATCAGCGCTGGAGTTGGATGTGCGCACCTGTTTGCAGATTTCCAGACCGTCGATATCGGGCAGCATCAGGTCGAGGATCACGACATCCGGCGTGTTTTTTGAAAGGTATTCCAGAAATTTTTTGCCGTTATTGAAGCTTCTGACCTGAAACCCGCCTTTTTGCAAATGAATTTCAAGCAGTTCGACAATATCGGGCTCGTCTTCAACCAGGGCGATGGTTTTTTTCATAGTGCGTACCGCGTAGTATTGATGTTCGCTCCTGCAAAGGGATCTGTCATGTAAAACCACCTTTCGCCTTTTTTTTCAACCTTTTTAACCCTGGCTCCGTCATGGCGCTGCATCTTATGCGCGGTTTTTCGGGGAGTGGCGCACGATTTTGCCTTCCATGGTGTAGATGATATCTTCAGCAATATTTTTCGTATGGTCGCCGATGCGCTCAAGGTAGCGCGAAATACTTATATAATAGAGGTAGAAACCGATATCGCGGTCCATATGTTGCTTAATGGCCTCCTCGACCAACAGGTAGTTGGCGCGGTGCATTTCGTTGACGGCTTTGTCCATGTCCAGAACTTCGTAGGCCTGTGAGGTCCGGGAATGAACCAGTGCCTGCAGGACATTTTCTACCATCTTTTGGACGCTATCGCACATTTGCCGGACGTCAAAGGGATCCCTGTACCCCAGGTTTTTCTCAATTAAGACAAGAACGGCCTCGGCAATATTGACTGCCAGATCACCGATGCGTTCCAGGTCGCTGTTGAGTTTTAATATCGCGACAATATAGCGTAAATCTCCTGCAACCGGCTGGAAGAGTGCGAGCGCCTTAAGACATTCCTCTTCAATATCTATTTCAAGCCTGTCAATAAGGTCGTCGTTGGTAATTACCTGAAGAGCCAGATCGCGGTCGCCTTTGAGCAGCGCCTCAATGGCATCCTCAAGGTCGTGGCTCACCATGTGGGCCAGCTTGGTAGTCATGTTTTTGAGCCGTTCAAGCTCCGTGATTAAATGTACTCCCATGGTGTTACTCCCCTGTCGACGGTACGGCAGTCCGCCGGCGAAGCTGCCTTACGGCACGGCTTTGCGCGCGCCGCATGCATGGTTGATGAAATCGGTTGTGTTCACGACAGCTGACATGTTCATATGGTTTGTTTATCCGAATCTGCCGGTAATATAGTCTTCGGTTTGTTTGTTGACAGGATTAGTGAACAGTTTGGTCGTGTTGCCGTATTCTATCAGCAGGCCCTCGTACATGAACGCGGTGAAATCAGAGACACGGGCCGCCTGCTGCATGTTGTGGGTAACGATAATGATGGTGTAATCGCCGCGCAGCTGCCCGATCAGCGCCTCGATGCTGGCGGTCGAGCGCGGGTCAAGTGCAGAGGTGGGCTCATCCATCAGCAGAATTTCGGGATTGACCGCCAGTGCGCGGGCCAGGCACATGCGCTGCTGCTGGCCGCCGGACAGTCCCAGAGCGTTATCGTGCAGGCGGTCCTTGACCTCATCCCACAGCACGGCTTCGCGCAGGCTGCGCTCAACGATATCATCAAGGCGACCGCGGTTGCGCTCACCCTGCAGGCGCGGGGCGTAGGCTACATTATCAAAGATTGATTTCGGAAACGGGTTGGGTTTTTGAAACACCATGCCGATGCGCTGGCGCAGCTGTACGACATCAACCCGCTTGTCATAAACATTTTCATCATCAAAGATGAGGTCTCCGGCCGCACGACAGCGCGGGATCAGATCATTCATGCGGTTGATAGCCCGAAGGAAGGTGCTCTTACCGCATCCGCTGGGGCCGATAATTGCCGTGACTTTGCCTCGTGGTATGGTCATCGACAAAGAGCGTACCGCCTCATTGTCACCGTAAAAAATCGAAAAATCGTTGGCCCGTACATGCGTTGCCAGGGATTCAATAGCGGTATGGTCATCGCGGCCGGCAAAGGATTTCATGCGCTGCATGGTGATACCGGCATCCTGTGGCAGGCCATGCGGTTCACCGGGTTTTTCCACTGTGGCGTCTACTGCACTGGCCATATTGAACCTCGCGTTTCAATTGCTGATAGAGTTTTCATGCTATCCTCGTAACTTTCGGGATATGCGCGCCCGAAGGGCAATGGCGATAATGTTGAGCAGGAGCACCAGCGCGACAAGGGTAAAAACCATGCCGAACTGCACATGGCGGATTTGATCAACCGCTTCATGCTCGGTGCACAGGTTGTAGATGTTCCAGGGCAGGGCGGGCGTCGGGTGGGTAAGGGCCTGCAGCGGATTCAAGGCCAGGCCAACGCTCACTGCGGCTGTGAAAATAATCGGCGCTGTTTCACCGGCCGCGCGGCCCATGCTGATGACGATGCCGGTTAAAATCCCCGGCAGCGCGGCCGGCAGAATAATCGTGCGCACCGTTCGCCAGCGCCCGGCTCCCAGCCCCATCGCAGCTTCTTTATAGGTGAATGGAACCGCCAGGATGGCTTCTTCGGCGGCGCGGATAATGGTTGGCAGGATCATCAGGGCCAGTGTCAGGCTGCCGGCCAGAACACTTTTTGATTTGGAAACGTTGATCGTGTTCAGAAAAAACGCCAGGCCGAAAAGGCCGAAAACGATGCTGGGTACCCCGGCCAGGGTGCTGATGCAGCTGCGCAGCAGGCTCACCGTCCGGGTCGGACGGGCATACTCGCACAGGTATATGGCGGCGATAATGCCGATGGGGATGGCAAACAGCATGGCGCCGATCGTCAGGTAGAACGTGCCGAGCACTTCCGGCCAGATGCCGCCGAAGAAATGGGCATCGCGCGAGTCAGTTGTCAGAAAACGCCAGTAGAACGTGAGGCGCGGCCGCATCATGGCTTCAAGATTGTCGCGCACATAGGCGAATGCCGGCTCAAGGTCCGTGCCCTTGAATTCATCCGCGCGGGGTGTCCGGGTTTTGACGCCGCTGTTTGTCGCATTGGAATAGTCCCAGTCGTACCTGTACAGGAATTTGTCCAGATAGTGCAGGCAGCGGTCCCAGCGAGTCTGCCCGTAATGGCTGCGCAGCAGCTCCGTGGTGCGGTCGCCCGGCAGAGGGCCAAGAAGTTCCCGCAGGGCATGTTTCATGTCAGCCAGTTTCCCGGCCGCTTCCTCCACGCGCTGTTTGCGCTCAGTGATCAGGTCGATCACACCCGCGAAGCGTTCGCGCTCAAACTGCCCTTCCAGAGTTTCACGAACAGCTGTAAGCACCAGCAGGTATTCTTCAAGCGAGGAATCAGCGTGCGCGCGTTTCAGCCTGCGCTCAAGTGAGCGCTGCAGAAATCCGCCTTCTGCGACAGCAAGGGCTCTGACCTGATCAAAGGCTTCCTGCAGCTCCGCCTTCAAATCTTTTTCGTGTGCGGCGATCATGTTGAAAACGGGCTGGCGCGCCGCGGCGATTTCAGCGGCTTCGCGTTCGATGTCCTGCTTTGAGCCGACCTGGAATTCTTCAAACTGCACCCGCCGGTGCTCACAGGTAGCCCGGAATATATAGGCACCGAGTCCCCGGCTGATAATCGGATAGAGAATCAGTATCAGCGCGCTTGCCATCATCAGGATGGAGAAGAACCCTGTAGCGGTGAATGAGCGGTCAAGCAGTTTTCTGGTATGCGGTTGCATGGGCTATGATTTCCCCAGTTTTTTGCGGGAGCGGCGCACAATTGTCTCGCTGACAAGGTTCATGACGAATGAAAACGCCAGCAGGCACAGGGCCAGCGCAAACAGCACACTGTATCGGTCGCTGCCGGTCACATGGTCTGCCTCCCCCATGTCGCCGGCTATTGTTGCGGTCAGGGTGCGTATCGGCTCCATAAAATTGTAAAAGGGCGCAGGGATCTGAGCCGCGTTGCCCGAGGCCATCCAGACCACCATGGTTTCGCCGACAGCCCGCATCACACCCAGGATAACGGCGGCCAAAATGCCGCTGAGGGCGGCCGGCATGACGGTTTTTATAATCGTTTCCGCGCGGGTCGCGCCAAGGGCGTAGCTGCCTTCGCGCAGCTCCCGTCCGACCGCCTGCAGAGCATCCTCGGATACGCTTACCACGGTCGGCAGGGCCATGATGCCCAGTATAATTGATACGTTGAATGCGTTGGTGCCGCTGCTGATGGGCATGCCGGACAGGCGCTGCCCGATCATCCACAGCACAACCAGGCTCAGAGCGCCCAGCACGGCTGTTGAGAGCATTGCCGCGGCCTTGCGTCTGTTTTCCGGAAATTGCGCGGCAACGGTTTCGCCTGCGATAATGCAGGCAATTCCCAGCACGGGCAGGGCAATGATCCAGAAACCGAAAGCAAGCACGCTGCCGCCGTAGTTCTGCAGCATTGGCGCAAAGACGACGAGGGCGAAAAATCCGTAGGCAACCGATGGAATCGCGGCCAGAATTTCAATAACCGGCTTGACGATTTGCCGTACGTTAAAAGCCAGAACATCGCTTAAACACACTGCCGCGGATATGCCCAGCGGTACCGCCACTATGACGGCGCCCAGGGTTACCATGGCGGTTCCGTAGAAAAGGCTCAGTGCGCCGAATTGGCCGGGCCGGGCCGATGGGTACCAGGCGGTTTGCGTAAAGAATTGCTGTATATTTGTCCAGTTGAATGAGCCGGTTTTAGGCATAAAAAAAGGAATCGCATCGCGGGTGATAAAGAAAAAAATGAACAAAACCGCTATTGCTGAAAGCGATGTGATGCTGAGCAGGAAGGTCTGGCCGAGCATCTGACCTATGCGCTGCATACGGCCGGCACGGCGGCTCATCATCAGGGATTGTTTTCTCGGCTGCGTCGCGGTTCTTGCGGTCATGGTTTTTAATAGTCCCGGTGCTTGTATGCCTGTGCGCGGTTATTTGCTCTGTATGGTGCGGCAGGTACCGCATGTCTGCCGATCTGTGGCGGCGTCTATGTGCAACGGGTACGCTGCGCGGCATGACGCGGCGTACCCGTTTTCTGTTTGGAGATGCCCGCAGAACCGCCGGCGTTCTGCAGGCATGGAGGGATTTTATTAATAATCGGTTGTCGCAATGAAACCCGTTTCTTTGATCAGGGTGTTGCCTTCTTCGGTCAGGCACAGGGTGACAAGGCGCTGCAGATGGCTGCCGAGTTTGGGATAGCCGTCCGTGAACATGAACAGGGGGCGCGCGATCGGGTACGAGCCGTTGCGCACGGTTGCTTCCGTGGGTGCTATGCCGTTGATGCTCAGGGCTTTGACCGTATCATCCACAAAGGCGAGACCGGCATAGCCTATGGCTGCCGGGGTGGTCTGCACGCGCTGGCGGATAGCGCCGTTGCTGCCCACGTATTCGGCGCTATCGCTGATTTTCTCTTTGTTCATGATCAGCTCGTTGAAGCATTCATAGGTACCGCTGTTGGTATCCCGGCTGACGCGGACAATGCCCAGATCGGGTCCACCGACCTGCTTCCAGTTGGTGATTTGGCCCGTGTAGATTTGTTTTACCTGGGCAACCGTCAGGTTTGTTACCGGGTTGGAGGGGTGCACCAGGACGGGCAGGCCGTCCAGGGCTACAACATGGGTCACCGGCAGTACCCCCGCGTCGACTGCAGCCTTGAATTCGGTGTCCTTCATCATGCGCGACATGTTAGCCACCTGGCAGGTTTTGTTGATCATGCTTTTGGCGCCGTTGCCGCTGCCGGACTCGCCGACCGTGATGTTAACGCCGGGGTTCTGCCGCATGTAGAATTCTGCAAATGCCTTGGCGAGCGGGCCGACCGTGGTTGAACCGTCCATAACAATGGTCTCTCCGGCATAAACCGTTCCGACCATTACCGCTGCCGCAATAGCAGCTGTTGCAAAGCTGGTGATATTTTTAAAAATTTTTTTCATGGTTCCCTTCCTTTCTCTTCTGTCTGGTTTTGTCAGGGTGTGGTGAAATTGTTGTGATCAGCCGCGCATACAAGCCGTCATGTGCGCATATCAAACTATCGTCTTTGCTTAAATGTAGTGCTTAATTGTTAATTCAGTCTGATACTTGTGTTAATTTACGGTTAATTTTCGCTAACAATACCCCCTTTCCGCCCTGCTGGTTAATGTTCGGTAAAGTTATTATCTTCCATGGCATTGTCCAGACACCTGCCGGTTAATGCGATTATGTCTAAGGTGTATCGGCTTAGACTATAGGCCTTAATTGTTAATGCATTTTAAACATTTTATTAATTTACAGGTGCCCTTGCTTCGCAGCGGCGCATTCAGGATTTGCCGGAAAGGATGCATGTGTCCGCAACGCAGAAAGACGAAATAGTGCAAGGTGAGGAACTCCGTTTCCCTCAGCGTTGCCGAACAAGCTGAAAGTACATTCTTGGTTTTTGTAATCAAGGGTTGGGACGGTTATGTCCATGCAATCAGGAGGCGATAGTCGTGTGCATATCCTGAAGTGATGACGTGCCGCAGTTACAAGGGTTCGAAGTGACAGCCGACGATTTTTTACGGTGTCATCAAAATTAGAAGCAATACGGCCACTGGAGCATTGTGCAACTTTAAGTGCATAACAGCGATCTCAGCATTACAATGTTTTAGACAGCCTGAGCTGCCTGCATAACGGCCAGCCCCTGCGGCATGCAGTGGATGCAGGATCTCGTAATCAAAATCGGGAATATCTGGTGCGGGGATAAAGGGATTGAGCTGCGCGGCTGCCGGAAATCCTTCCACGACACAATCCGTCATGGAGTAAAACCAGCGGAAGTAGCGCTCTCCGAGAACGGCGTCATCGCCGCCGCCTGCGGCTGCTGCCATGCGCGGGTCGCGCACACCCACGCAGGGCACATGCAGCAGCCGTGCTATGAGCAGCCCGAGCAGGCCCATCGGCCCCGGAGATGTCACAACAATTTCATCCGGATGCTGCTCGCTGATGTGCCTGATGGCGTTCAGCACCGAGGGAACGCGTAGTGTGCATCGGGCTCCGAATGGAAGACTAAATTCGTGGATTGCGGGCAGGATGCTGTGCGGGCTGTTTTTAAGGTCTCCGCACGCAATGACAGCGCCATCAACCGCCGCACATCCGCGTGCGCGGCTGTACTGCTCAAACAAATCGTCAGCGCAATCGGCTGCGCATACGGCATCGGTGAGTACAAGCGTTTTTATGGGATGCCGGTGTATATGCTCTGCAAATTCTGCATTTAACTGTTCCACCAGCGCGCGCGATTCAAAAAGAATATTGAGGGATGAAAAAAACGGCAGCGCAAGAAACAGCCCGGGCAGCGCGCTTGAGACGCAGTGCATAAGCCCGGTAATGCTGCCGCTGGAAAGGCTTTCTTCGACCGTGTGTGCAACCTGCCGGAACAGTTCATCGCACAGATGCGCCACGGTGGTGTGGACATACTCGAGGGTGTCGTCAATTGAGCGGGTCTGTTTTATCTGGAGCGTGTCGATAAGGTCGGCGATGAGGCGCTCAATTTCACCGCTGGAGCGGGAATAAGAAACTTTTTTGAGCGCAAAGCGGTTTTTAACGGTGAGTGAACTTTTGTCAAACAGCAGCCGGTTGATTGCACTGAGCAGGGGCGATGATATGACCATGCTGTTCGAGCAGGAAAAGTCATAGGCGATTTTATACAGTGAAAAGGCAAGTCCGCGGTAATCATTGTGCCGGCCTGCTGCCATGGTTTCTTTGCGCTGCAGCGCCTGCAGAAATTCCGGAGGATTGTCCGCGTGTGCCTCAGTATGTGTTCTGCCGATGAACAGGCCGCCGTGATCGTCGGTGCCGCCGGTAAGCGCTTTGCGCCAAGCCGTATCGCTGAAGGGTTCAATGCCGTGTTTGCGTCTGAGGCGCTCGATGCGCTCGGGCGTCAGAGAGGCAAGCGAGCGCTGGAAAACCTCGTTGGCGTAGCGGCTTCGGCTGCCGTTGATGGCTTCAAATCAGTCAAACAGCAGCAGCAGTTTTTCGATCTGTTCAAAGGTAAGGCGGTTGTTTATTGAATAGGTTGCGTGAGCGACCGAATGCGCAAGGCCCTGCTCGCGCACATAGTCTCTCAGCTGGTAAATATCGGGCCGCAGCCGGTCTAATCATGGCAAACTGCGCTTCATTAAAACCGTAGACCAGCAGGTGCACCTTGCAGCCTGTTTCCGGAAAATAGGTTGTCGCCTCAACGCCGGTAAAAACACGCTCCGGGTGGCGCTCCTTCAGGATCAGCGCGCCCTCGATGGTGTTATGGTCGGTGATGGTTACGAAATCCATCCCCTGTTTCAGCGCTTCCCGGTAGATGGTTTCGGGGTCCGTGTATGACTCCCGCGTGCCGAGCCGCTGCAGGAACCACTCCGAAGGCCGGGCCGAATATGAGGAATGAACATGCAGATCCGCCTTTGCCATATGCGTTTCCTCCCCTGTACGAAAAACCGTGTGCTGTACCGGCAGGCCTGATTTCCGGCTGCCTGCCTTGATTGATTCTCTTTATTCAATACCTGTCAAGAGTTAAAGCCCGATAACGGCCTTGTTATTTTTGTGTTGCCCTTGTTTTGGCCGGCATAGCGTGAGCCTGAGCTTAATGGAAATATAACGAGGCGTTTATCACCCGTTAATACTTCCGGCATACGCTTCTTACAGAGCAGAAAATTTATTTTTAGGAGGCTGCACCATGCCCGACACTCACGCCGTGGACAAGCTTATCGACCTTAAACGCCACATTGCGAAACCGGCATCAGCGCGTTTCGTGCAGATGGTCGAGGCGCCTCTTGAGAAGATGCTGTGCCTGAGCGCAGTCAATCACATGTACAGATGCCTGCAGCATCAGCAGGCCGATACTTTTTTTGGGCGCTGTATTGATTTTCTGAATGTGGCGGTGCGGGTCAACGACAGTGATCTGGAAAGAATACCCCGCAGCGGGCCGCTGGTCGTGGTGTGCAATCATCCCTTCGGCGCGCTTGACGGCATCATTCTGGGCTGGCTGCTCAGCCGCGTTCGAAATGATGTAAAGATTATCGGTAATTATTTCCTGCATCAGATACCTGAAATACAGCACAGCATTATCCCGGTTGACCCGTTCCAGGGAAACAATGCCGCCATCCGCAACCTGGCGCCCATGAAAAATGCACTGTCCTGGCTGCGCGGCGGCGGCGCCGTCGGCATGTTCCCCGCAGGCGAGGTATCGCACTGGGACCCATCCGTCCGCCGCATAACCGATCCAGCGTGGTCGCTGCACGCGGCAGCGCTTATACAGCATACCCGTGCCGTGACGCTGCCGGTCTATTTCAGCGGGCGTAACAGTCTGTTTTTCCAGCTCATGGGCATGGTGCATCCGCTGCTCAGAACTGCCATGCTGCCGCGTGAGCTGATGAAGAAAAAGTCCTCTGATATCCCGCTCGCCATCGGCCGGCCGATCACGTATGCCGCCATTGAGCATATGGATTCACGCAGCGCCGTCACGCGCTATTTGCGCCTGCATACCTACCTGCTGGGACGACGAAGCGCCGGCGCCGCGCGCACCACCGGCATTAAACGCACCGTGCTGCGGTGCCGGCCCGCCGGCTGTGCGCCGCTGATTTCGGCTGTTCCCCGGGACAGTCTTGAGGCTGAAATCGGCAACCTGCCCGGGGACCGGCTGCTGCTGCGGCACGGGCACATGCATGTTTATGCCGTCGAAAAACCCGGCAGCCCCGCTGTTCTGCGCGAAATCGGGCGCCTGCGGGAAGAGGCCTTCCGCGCCGTCAGCGAAGGAACGGGCAGATCCTGTGACCTTGACGCCTTTGATGACTACTATCAGCATATTTTTCTCTGGGATGACGCGCTTGGCAGGATCGCCGGCGCCTACCGTGTCGGGCACAGCGACGACATACTGTCGCGCCATGGCCGCAACGGTCTCTATACGTCAACGCTGTTTGATATAAAGCGGGACTTCTTTCGTCATCTCGGGCCGGCCCTCGAACTGGGGCGCTCGTTCATCAGCCCGGACTACCAGAAGCAGTACAATACGCTGGCAACTTTGTGGAAGGGCATCGGCCAGTACGTTGTGCGCAATCCCCACTACGCAAAGCTCTTTGGCCCGGTCAGCATCAGCAATGATTACCACCGCGTATCGAAAGACCTGATGTTGAGTTTTTTGCGCTGCACCCGGCCGCATGCCGACCTGTCGCACTGCGTCCGGGCCGCGCAACCCGGTTCGCTCTTTCCCCTTTATTAAAGGGCCGGAGATTTTCGATGAACTGACCTTCGACAACATCTCCGCGATGATTGCCGATATTGAGCACGACGGAAAGGGCATGCCCGTGCTCCTGCGCCATTACCTCAAGCTGCATGCCGCCATTGTTGACTTTAATGTTGATCCTTCTTTTTCCGGGGTAATCGACGGCCTGCTTGTTGTCGACCTGCTGAAAACCGACAGCCGTCTTCTGCAGCGCTTTCTTGGGCAACAGGGGCTTGCCGCCTTCAGGGCGCATCACGCTGCTGACGTTCGTCAGGCCGCTGTCCCGGCCTGATGCCGCGATTTCAGACGGGATCGCTCAACAGTCCTGCCGCGCCTCAAAATTAATCCGCACTTAATCTCCGGTTAATAGCTCCCGGCTATCTTTGCAGGTATTGAGACTATTGCTGCGTATCGTTAGAAAGGAGGCACGGGACTGAACAGATGCGTGGAAGCAGTGAACGTTCGGCGCAATGACCAATAACGCTGCAGCACCTGACACGTAACGACACACAACACATCAGCAGGGAGGAGACACCATGTATCGCATGCATAAAAAACTGAAAGTGATTGCAGTAGTGACTATTATGGCCGCGTTTGCAGTCTGCGCCGTCAGCGTTCAGGCGCAGGCCGCATTGGTCGGCAGGCCCAAGTACGTATTCTTTTTCCTCGGTGACGGAATGGCCAACTCACAGGTTCAGGCCGCTGAAGCCTACCTGACAACGCTCAACGGCGGTCGGCAAAACTGGCAACGGACCTGCTCAAGCCCGCAAACCGGCTCACCATGAGCAAGCTGCCGGTACAGGGCATGCAGACCACCTATGATGCATTCGCGCTGATGACGGATTCGGCCTCATCGGGCACGGCGTTCGCCTGCGGCATCAAGACCGTCAGCGGCACCGTCGGCATGGATGAAACCAAAACCAACAGCGTAAAAAGCGTGGCCCAGCTGGCCCATGAAGTGGCCGGAAAGTGGGCATCATTATCGAGCGTATCGCTTGATCATGCAACGCCCGCGTCCTACTATGCCAGCGCCGAGAACCGGGGCTACTACAACAATATTGCCAGCCAGCTTGCCGCGACCGGCTATGAATTTTTCGGCGGCGGCGGCTTTGCTTCGCCCACGGGTCCGGCCCGCAGCTGGCGACACGGGCAACAATATCTGGGACCTGCTTGACACAAACGGTTACACCGTGCTTAACGACCGTGCTTCCATCATGTCGCTCAAAACCACTCCGCAGAGCAAAGTCGTGTGTATTAATCCCTGGCTGCAGGACAGCGGCGCCATGCCGTACGCTGTTGATCGGCCCTTAACCAACCTTTCGCTTGCCGAAATGACCGAAGTCGCCATCGCCTGCCTGTCCAATAACGGCAAAAAAGGCAAGGGCAAAGACGAGGGCTTCTTCCTGATGGTTGAAGGCGGTAAGATCGACTGGGCCTGCCATGCCAATGACGCCGTCGCCACGATCGGCGATATGCTCGATTTCGACGACAGCGTCGCGCGTGGCTCTTGAATTTTACAAAAAGTACCCCAAGGATACTCTTATCATTGTCACCGGCGACCATGAAACCGGCGGCATGACCGTCGGCCATGCCACAACGGGCTATACGGCCTATTATGACCGTCTCATGACCCAGGACTGCAGCTTCCAGTATTTCGGCGACAATCAGTGGGCCGACCACAAGGCTGCCTATGCCAGCGGCTATGACTATACCAGCCCCACAAACCTGGCAAGCAATGCCGAGTTTGTGACCCTTATGCAGGATACGTTCGGCCTTGTCTGGGCGGATCTGAATGATTACCAGAAAGAAAAGCTTGAAGATGCCTATGACAAGTCCATGTGCGGCTCAAACAACAACAATGCTTCTGAAAATACCTTTCTGTATAGCGGCTATGAGCCCATCGTGGTCACGATCACCCATATCCTGAACGAGCGCGCCAGCATCGGCTGGACCTCCTATTCCCATACCGGCGTTCCGATCCCGGTCTATGCCGCGGGCGCAGGTGCCTGGCGGTTTACCGGTTTTTACGATAATACCGACATTGCCAAGGCAATCGCCGCAGCCATGCGGCTGCCGTCTCTGCCGGTGATGAAATAAACGTACACCTCAAGTGTATGGAAAAGAGTGCTGGGTCCCCGGAGCCCTCCTTTCCCTTTTTTCAAAGGAATCGAACATGACCTGATGCGCCGTGAATGGCTTTTCGCGCTGGCGATCGCCGGTAGCTGTCTTGCGCTTGCTTTTTTTACAGGTAAACCCCGGCTTTGCCGGAGGTGCTATGCTTGAGAAATATCTCGCAACCCCGGTTATCGCAAAAATAAACGCTTATTCATTCCTGCACAAATATCGCATAGTAATGTTGTCCTGTAAGAAATCATGCCTGTGAAGAACTTTGCCGTCCTGCACATATAGTTCTTATGCGTGCTGAGTGAAAAAGTGCAGACGCACACCCTGCACAATACATGTGCGTTCCTTTTTAACTGTACACTTATACCCGATTAACTCTTCGGAGTTAGATTGTAGGCAGAGATGAAAATATTTAACAGGGCGCTGCCAAGACAGGCAGAAAAACCAGAAAAAGGAGGAAGCTGTATATGAAGAAAATGCTTTTAAAAATAATGCTGTCAATGTTTGCCTATATTGTTTTTACAACTCTGTTTGCAATGCAGGTATTCATCTGTTCGGCTCAGAACGAACAGCACAGGCTGGAACTGTATCCGGTGTATCATCCGTGCTATCCGATGCTTATTGAATACATGCCCTAAGCAGTGTCCGGTTAAATATTAAAGAGTGTCAGCTGGTTGGCTGGACGGTTAGAGCATTGTAACGCTGTAATACTTGAAGTACTCACGAGCTTAACCATCTCAGAGCATCCTGATGAGACACGGTTTTTGCTGCTGCAGCGATTGTCGCGTGTAGAGCTTCCCGGGTTCGGGCTTTTGCATTGCGCAGGGATTCTTTTATCGTGCTCTATCGCGTATGTTTCAGGCGTTTGCGGTATTCTTCGCTCTGCCAGGTTCCGTTGCTGGAAACCCGCTTGCGCAGGTTTACGGCAGTATCCTCAATGCTGGTGCGCAAAAACGAGCGGACAAGGCGCCTGGTAATGGCAGCTTTGCATCGACTGTGTTTAGTAGGTTACACGCGAAGCTCCGCACATCGTGTCGTGTTCAACCGCCCAGAACCCTTCGCTTGACGTCAAGGCTTCCACGGACAAGGCTCCATGATATGCGGCGGCTGCGGTCGTCGGCAACGCGCCGCAAAACAACTTCGCTTTTGAACAGTCCGCTTGAGCCCTTAAATGATACAATCTGGTGATCTTCAGCGCGTTCAAGCACCTGTACCTCATCGGTATTGGGCATAAACTCGGGAAATTTTTCAGCATTGCGCAAAGTTTCATCAACAAGGTCGGCATCGCCCTGTACAAGGAATGACGCCCGCAGCGCCATGTGCGCATCGGCCTGCGCAACCCGGCTGAAATGCACCGTTTCATCGCAGCCCGGCGTAGCCGGGGGATCTTCAGCGTGGCATACTGCAGGATAGGGTGCCAGTGCATACCGCACGCAGACATATGATCAACAGCTTACGCAGACGATTCAGGACACTTTTTCCAAGGGGGAGCTGCATGGATTCATGCGGTTGTTTTGATCGGACCAGGCCCGGTCGACAAGCCGCTCCGTGTCCTTCCATTCGCCGCGCGCGACCCAGTCCGCGATCAGCTGCGCAACATCGGGATAGTGTTGAGGGGGTGGAGCATATTTCGTGAGCCAGGTCCGGTTGCGTCGCGTCAAGGCGCTCCATCACATCTCCGAGTCCGAGCTTCCGCATTGCCTGTGCGTTTGAAGGCTGCTCCAGTTGTCCTGCCAGCGGTTTGACCAGCATTTTCTTCCCTGCATGCAGCGCCTCGCTGGCCAGTTCAAAACCTGCATTGCAGATGACGCCGTTGCAGTTTTTCAGGTTATCGATAAACCCGCTGCGTGAAAACGGCCGCAGGTACACGTTGCCCTCGTTATGTGCTTCGCTGACGTCGGTATAGTAGTAAAAGTCGTGGCTGCTTAAACTGACTCAGCAGGCGCACCACATCGCTGCGCTCCTCAACCGGCAGGTACACAAGAATTTTATGTGTCTGCAGGTCTGCATTACACGTGATCTCGGGAACCACGGGCGGCAGAATCGGATAGCCGAAATGATGCCAGTGCAGGCCGATTGCGTGGTCGGTCGGCGCAAAGTATTTGAGAATCAATCGGGCAACCGGATCGCGTTTCGGGGCAGGAACGTCGTAGTTGAATGCGTACTGGTGGCCGATTCCGATGCTGGGAATACGCAGGCGACGTGCAATGCGGGCGGTCACCGGTTCAAAATCGACAAGGGCGACGTCGAAGGCGACCGGAGCACGGTAGGACCGGATATCGCGGTAGAATTGCCGTATGTCAAGGTTGTGGGCCGTCTCGAAACACCGGAGCCTGCCACGCTCAAAATCTGCAGCGTCATGCCCTTAAAAACGGTGTAGGGCTTAAATATATCCATGTCCCACAGGTGAGCTGGGCTCGCGTCCGCTCACGATGGTCTGCACATAGTGCCCGGCTTTTTTCAGAGCCGTAATGATTTCTCGCGAACGGCTGATGTGGCCGTTTCCGGTAGCCTGAACGCCGTACAGGATGTTCATGGTTGTTTACACCTATGGTCGAAAGGTTATGCAACGGCGCTGATATCCCCCCCCCCCCCCCCCCCCCCCCCCCCCCCCCCCCCCCTCCTGCCAGGGCACTTGCCGAGCCCATCACCACGCCTGCCAGAATATCTGAGGGATAATGCACGCCAGGTAATACGCGCGAGCTACAGCCCGACACATGAAGCCCAGAGGTAAACGGGTATTGCTGCTACAGGGAAAAAATATGCCAGTAGCACCGCCATGATAAAAGCTGCTGCCGTATGACCCGAGGGGAAGCTGAACTGATCCGAAGGAACAACCCTGCTTCGTATGCCGCGCAGTGACTCAAAAAGGGCGGTTGCGCCTGACTTTCTGCTTCAGGATGCGGTATGCCGGCAGTTCAATGGCAAAGGCCAGGCCGGCTGCAATGGCAAAATGTATCGCCTCTTCCCGGCGCACAGCAGAACAGCACCCCGGCAATCAGCGGATAGAAATACCCGTCTCCGCTGGCTGAAAAATCCCCCATGCAGCGCGTAACAGCCGTATTTCCCGTTCTCTGCAGATAGAGCTAAAGAAGACAATATCCCAGGCGGTTACTTTTCCAATCAATGCATGTATCATGGTCCTCTCCTGTCAGGCTGTTATCCGTATTCGTACTGTGTCAGGAAAAAAATCACTGAACCGCGCGTGACTGCAGATGAATTATCTCCATGGCTCTATCAATACAGAAGATATGTGCGGTTTCAGGCTCTGTCCGGTTGTCGAATGCCGAGTCAGGCCGGCAGGAGCCCGAAAGCATACCCGTTAAAAAATAAGCATCGCCAAATACTGGAAATCGCTGGGCAGTGTAGTCGACAACAGAATTGCGCTGCGGAAAGCACACGCAGCCACAACAAATTGAAACGCAACTGCTATAGTCAGAACGAACAGGAAAGTGTTTCGAATGTGTGTGTTCATAGCATTGTTTCTCCTTGCAGGTTTGGTGTTTGGTAGCAATTATGCACCTGTTCATGCGTAACCCGGTTTGTTTGGTTGAGCAGCACGTCATGCTAAAGCATTCTGAAAAACGTTGAGATTGTCATGCCTGGCAAACGCGCAGCTGGGTACAATCTCATTGCGGGCTTTTGTATTCAGCAGATCCCAGGGCATGAAATCGGGTTTGGCAAGCATACGGGGATCAATATCCATTCGTGTCATCTCCCTGACCGCACGCCCCTGCAGATGCATCACCTCCAGGGCTCTATCAATACAGAATATATGCGCGGGTTCGGCCTCTATCCGGTTGTCGATGACGGCTATAAGGCGGTAACCTTTATTTTGAAAATGGCGGCAGGCTCGAATATTCTTTCAGCAGACTTTTTGTCTTCAACGGCATCATCAAAAAAAATTATTTCACGTCAAGCGCATGTCGACATCTTTTCCGAGGGTATTGACGATTGAGATAAACTCTTCGTCAGTTCTGCCTGCACGCTCCGCGCTTAGGCCGAATGTGTCCTGTTCCTGCATTTGCAGGCCTTTGAGCACTTTCATGACGTTAGCCAGCGGACGGTGCGCGTTCCATATTCCGGCCATGTTCCAGCGGTGCCGCGAAAACCAGCGTTTATTTCGGTGCTGATACCGATCGGAATAATCAGCCCGTCAGTACATCATCTATATTTGTCTAACGGCGACGGCAGCTGGTTGATGCTCAAGCCCTTGAAAAATAAGGTCTCGTGCTTCCGGTCGAATGAGCGAAGTACATTCAGGGCCAGTATCCGCATGTCATACACGGCTCCTTCGCATTCGCACACAATCATCAACTCTTCATCCGGATAGAGTACGCGCATGTTTTCATGGTGCATAATGACTAATTCAATTGTGCTGTCCATGGCGATTTTCCTTTCCCATAAATTTTGTTATCAGGCGATTGTTTGTTTACCGTTCTTTGACATCATTGCTTTTGCACATGCCTGATTTCAGCATGCTTTGTTGCTTATAATTTAAAGCGTTATTGTTAATCCAAGAGAATTGTTGCGTTAATTTATGTGTAAGGGAGGGGAAATACCGGCGGGCCGGCTATCGGCAGGAAGGAGGTGCGCCTGGCTGCCGGCGGTTTGTTCTGACCGATTGGGGAATACTTCCGGCAAACGACTCCACCCAAAAAAAACTATCCTGACATGAGCCAATACGATACAATGTGTGCTGCGAACATTGGCCGGTTTACGTTGCCATGCCGCAGTTCTTGGGGAATAACTTCGGGTCCAGTTGTAAAGGAGATGTGACAGCAGCATGGATACTCTTTCACTGACCGAGCTTGGATGGCACGCCTGGATGACGATGGGGATTATACTTACCATTGTTATTGTTCTCGTATTCACTCGTCTTCCCTCCGACTATGTTTTTCTCGGAGGTCTCGGCATATTGCTGATTTCAGGCATCCTTGATCCTGCTGAAGCTCTTTCCGGATTCAGTTCACAGGGGGTTGGCAACAGCCCGTTCTGTATGCGTCGTTTCCGGACTGAAAGATACCTACCGGCGGTCTTAGCTGGATATCCCGGCATGTTCTCGGCCGTCCGAAAACCTATCGCAGGGCGCTGCGCCTGATGCTGCCGGTGTGCGGCCTGAGTGCTTTTCTCAACAACACTCCCGTGGTCGCCCTTTTTCATTCCGGTTGTCAGCGAATGGTGCCGCCGGATACGTATTCCGTCCTCCCGGCTGTTGCTTCCGCTCAGTTATGCGGCGATTTTCGGCGGCCTGTGTACCCTGATCGGCACCAGCACCAACCTGGTGGTTAACGGCATGTTTCAGGCGCGCTATCACAGCGCCGGGCTGAACATGTTTGAAATTACCAAATAGGGCTGCCCGTGGCCGTGGTGGGGGTATTGTTTGTGGTTGTGCTCTCGCGCCTGCTGCCCTCGCGCAGGGCCTTTGATGAAATCGTGGCGGACCCGCGTGAATATACCCTGGAGCTTGAGGTTACACCGGGCGGATCAATCGAGAATAAAACAATCGAAGCGGCCGGCCTGCGGCAGCTGCCGGGCGCGTTTCTGGCCGAGGTGATCCGGGGCAACCGTATCATTACCGCGGTTGCACCCGATGAAGTGCTGCGGGCCAACGACCGCCTGGTGTTTGTGGGCAATGTCGATTCCCTCAAAACCCTGTATGGCTACCAGGACCTGCACCCGGCATCTGACCAGATTTTCAAGCTTGACACGCCGCGGCATGAGCGCTGCCTCGTGGAGACGGTCGTGTCCAACACCTGTCCGCTGATGGGCAATCCATCCGTGAAGGCCGGTTTCGGGACCGATACAATGCCGTGGTGGTCGCGGTCGCGCGCAACGGCGAACGCCTGCAGGGCAGGCTCGGCGATATCGTGCTGCGGCCGGGCGACACGCTGCTGGTTGAAGCGCGTTCATCCCGCGTCAGAAGGACAGCCGCGATTTTTATCTGGTAAGCGAGGTTGGTGATTCCTCGCCGCTGCGTTGAAAAGTCTCCGGTGGCTTTTGCGATTCTGATCGGCATGGTGGTGCTGGCGGCTCTTGGATGGCTGAGCATGTTGAATGCCGCCCTGCTGGCCGCAGCCCTGATGCTTGTGACGGGCTGCTGCTCGCATGCAAGCGCGCGGCGCAGCATCGAATGGGATGTGCTGCTGACCATTGCCGCCGCGCTCGGGCTGGGGCTTGCTCTCGAGAAGACGGGCGCTGCGGCGGCGCTGGCATGCAGTCTGCTGAGCCTTGCCGGCTCGAACCCCTGGTTCACGCTGGCGCTGGTTTACCTTGCCACCGCCATAACTACTGAAGTCATTACGAACAACGCCGCTGCCGCGCTGGTGTTCCCCATTGCCATGCGCACGGCCGAGCAACTCGATGTTAGCATCATGCCGTTTGTCATATGTATCATGGTGGCCGCCTCGGCGAGCTTTGCAACGCCGATAGGCTATGAGACCAACCTCATGGTCTACGGTCCCGGCGGCTACCGGTTCGGGGACTATCTGCGCATCGGCATTCCGCTTGGCCTGACGATCGGCTGTGTAACCGTGGCGCTCACGCCGCTGATCTGGCCTTTTGCAGGATAGGGTGGCTATATCGCCCGTGCTGCGTGCACAGTGATCAGGTGTCGCAGCAGCAGCTGTTTATAATCAGACATCATATGCCCACCATCACCGGGTCCTGCACAGGGGACAGCGATCCGGCTCAGCAAGAACGGAAATAGCGATGCAGCTTGTTATCAAGACATCCCTGATCGTAATTATTATTCTTGCGGTAACGGCGCTCGGGAAGAAAGTGCCTGTAACAGCCGGGCTGATCACCGTCATGCCGCTCACGGGCGCGCTCGCCCTGGTGTGGCTGTATCTTGAGAACAGGGGCGATTCCGTCCTCATGCAGAACTTCACACGGGGCGCTCTGGGGCATGCTGCCGAGCACCCTGTTTTTTCTGACGGCCTTTATCTGTTTTAAAAAGCAGTTCGCGATTCCAAGCGTCCTGTGCCTGAGCTTCGGCGTGTGGCTGGTCGCGGCGCTTGTGCACCAGTGGATTCTGAAATAGCGCACGCGACCCATTGACCAGGCCTGCATGCCGGGCGAGGTTTTACTGTTTGACAAACAGGCCTGCGGGCTTATAGAATTGTTTAAACACTCAACAATCCTGTGCGGTATGGAAATCCTGGAAAGGGTATGACATGGCCAGAAAGAAAGTGATTGTTATCGGGGCAGGACCCGGCGGGCTGACGTCCGCCATGATCCTGGCCAAGCGCGGTTTTGATGTGACCGTGTTCGAAAAAGAGCCTGTTGTCGGCGGCAGAAACGCGCCCATCCGCCTTGACGGTTACACGTTCGATACCGGCCCCACCTTTCTGATGATGAATTTCACCCTGAAGGAGATGTTCGAGGAGGCCGGCCGCAAGGCTGAGGATTACATGACGGTGAAGAAGCTTGAGCCGATGTACCGCCTGCGCTTTCCGGATTTTGATATTTTCCCGACCAGCAATCGGCAGCACATGCAGCAGCAGATCGCGGAGTTGTTTCCCGGCAACGAGGGAGGCTATGAGCGTTTCCTTGCGACAGAAAAAGAAACGTTTTGAAATGCTGTTCCCCTGTTTGCAAAAACCATATTCTTCACTTTTTGATTTGTTCAGCCCGGCCCTGCTGCGTGCGTTGCCGCACCTGTCATTGGGCAGATCCATGTTCGGGCAACTGGGCCGCTATTTTGACAACGATCAGCTTAAGCTTGCCTTTACCTTCCAGGCCAAGTACCTGGGCATGTCGGCCTGGGACTGCCCGGCAGCCTTCACCATGGTGCCCTATATCGAGCACGGGCACGGCATTTACCATGTGATCGGCGGCCTGAACGCCATATCGCTTGCCATGCAAAAGGTGTGCGAAGAGCTGGGGGTTCACATCCGCACCTCAACTCCGGTTAAGCGTCTGGTCATTGAGGGCGTGCTATCAAGGCAGTTGAACTGGAGAGCGGCGAGCTCTGCAGCGCTGATGATTATATTATCAACGCTGATTTTTCACACGCCATGCTCAACTTATGCGCTCCGGGAGAACTGAAAAAGTACACGCAGGCAAAGTTCGATTCCATGAGCTATTCCTGCTCGATTTTTATGATGTATCTGGGTGTTGACAAGGTGTATGACATGCCGCATCACACCATTGTATTTGCTCAAAGACTACAAGAGAAATGTCGAGGAGATTTTTAACAGCCTGAAGCTTTCGCGCGATAATTCATTTTATGTCCAGAACGCCTCTGTTACCGATCCGACCCTGGCGCCTGCGGGCAAATCAGCCCTCTACATTCTCACCCCCGTGCCCAACAATCGCAGCGGTATTGACTGGGAAGCTGAAAAAGACCGTTTCGCAGAACAGATCCTTGATCAGGTAGTTGCGCGCACGGAACTTAAGGATCTTCGCGATCATATCGAGGTGCGCAAGGTGATAACGCCTGTAACTGGGAGCAGGATTACAACGTCTACCAGGGCGCGACGTTCAACATCGGCCATGAGCTGCTGCAGATGATGTACTTCAGGCCCCGTAACCGGTTTGAGGAGTTCAGCAACTGCTACCTCGCCGGCGGCGGCACGCATCCGGGAAGTGGCCTGCCGACCATTTATGAATCGGCCCGCATTTCCGCGAACATGCTGTGCAAAAAACACGGCGTGGCCTTTACGCCGCCCGGCCCCCTGCCGACAAAAGCTGATTTTCAATAGGGGTGCCGCCTGTCCGGAATCTATTATGAAATATGTCTATAGTTTTGCACTGGTTGCGCTAGTGTGCTGTGCTTGTTGCCTGTGCGGGCCGAAGCGCTTGAGCCCGGCCAGCCCGCCCCGGCATTTGAGGTGAGCTATGACGACTCAAAGGTTCTGCGCTCATCAGATCTTGCGGGCAGCGTTATTGTCATAACCTGTGAGTCACGCGAGACCAGAGAATTAAACAAGCCCTTTAAGGATGCGCTGCTCAAGGCCTTCCCTCCCGATGAGCGCCTCCGCCGCAACATTGCCCTGGTGCCCGTTATCGACTGTTTCGCATATCCCTGGCCTATTAAGGGATTTTGTGTTCGGGGGGTGCAGGACAATGCGCGCAGGTTGAACCTGCAGCTCTATGTTGATATGTCCGGGAAGATGTTTCAGGACTACGGGGCCGCGTCAAGTACAAGCACGGTTATCATCATCGACCGCGACGGGGTTGTGCGCTATGTGATGCCGGGGAAAATACCGGATGAAAATGTCGGCTCCGTGGTTGAACTCGTGCGAGGCCTTGCAAAGCCACGGTAACCCCTTACACGGGTGGATCGGCTGCGAGGACTTCTTCCATAATTTTTCGCGTGTCACCTATAAATGCCCGCATGTCGCGCAGCAGCACCGCATCAGGATTACAGCGCAGCACCATGCCGTCAAGATACATCAGGCTCTTGATGATGGCGAAAATACCCCGCTCAAACACCATGCCGCTGTGTACGCCCAGCTTGATGGTCTCCATCATTTTCTGCGTCAGGCTGACCTTTGATACCGTGCTTTCCTTGAAATCAGCATAGAGCGCAATGAACTTTTCCCTGAAAACCTCGAACTGTTTGCCCGTAATGCCTGTTTCGGCCATCGTGTTCAGGCAGGCGGCACATTCGCCGTAGTCCCAGTATGCCAGGCGCCGTGAAAAAATCAAAAAGACCGCGTCTGATTTTCGGCCCGTGTGGCTGATGGCGCTGGTATCGACAAAATAAATGTTTCCGTCATTGAGAATAATGTTGCCGGGATGAATGTCGCCGTGGAACGTCCCGTTGACGAACATGTAGAATCCGTGAATGTGAAAGAGCTCCAATAACTGATCGTAGGGCATGCGGCCTTCCTCAAGCAGCTCATCAAATGTTTTGCCCTCAATGAATTCAGCGACCAGCACATTTTCATTGGAAAGCTCCCGGTACAGCTCGGCAAACTTGAGGTGCGAGAGGTCAAAGCGGTCGCGGTTTTCGAGGTAGATGTTCTTTAAAATATCCTGCCCTTTGATTTCGTTGAGCAAATTGAGCTCGGTCAGCGTGTAGTCCTCGATGTTTTCAAGGATGCCGACCGGATCGGCCACTTTCTGCAGCTTGGGGTAGAACATGATGGCCAGCTGAAACAGGCGCTTGATGGAGCGCACGTCGCGCACGAACTGTTTTTTGCAGTCTGCTTTGATGAGCTTGATGATTACCTCTTCACCGCCTTTCAGGCGCGCGCGGTGCACCTGTCCGACCGATGCCGATGCCAGGGCATTGTCTTCGATGGAGGCAAAGTGTCCGGCAAAGTCATCATCCGTATAGTAGCGCAGCAGGCGGTGCATGTCTTCAGCGGGGATTTCAACCGTGTGGCGGTACAGGCGTGCCAGGTGCTGGCATTTCTCGCGGTTGAGAAAATCAATGCGCAGGGCGAACACCTGCGCGATTTTGACCGCAAGCAGGCCCTGATCCTGAATTTTTTGCAGGTCGGGCAGTTCTCTGCCGTAGATGGAACGCATCAGCCTGACAAATCCGATCCAGTTCATGGCTTCTCCTTGTGGAGGTTTTGGCGCGGATATGTGCGATGCTGTCGGCAATGGGAGTATTGATACATCGTAAGTATAGCGAAAAAAAATCGACTGTTGCCACTACATAAAAACCCAACCTTTGCGATTGCGCAGCAATCATGTATTGCGTCTTTTTACCAACATAAAAAAACGCCGACCCGGATGCCGGGTCGGCGTTTGCATACAGGATGTATAAATGGCTGTCTAAGCTCAGCCGAGTTCTTTTTCAACCAGCGCGATCACATCGTTGAAGGTGGAAACTTCATCGGTGTCGTCTTCATTGAGCATCAGATCCCACTCGTCCTCGATCATGGAAAACAGCTCGAGGCGGCCTGAGGAATTCAGCCCCATATCAACAAGCTTGGCATCCTGATCGATTTCAAGGTCTGGCTTGGCGGTTGCTTTGCGCAGAAAACCGGATACTTTTTCGATTATTTCCTGTTTGTCCATTGATGTGCCTCCTTGTTCAAAAGCGTTAGTGACAATGCTTATTTGCCATGGGCATTCCAGTGCGCGCCGAACAGTTTTTCCTCATCGGGCTTGTTTTCCGGAATCGGGCTTGATACCCATGTGTAGTTAACCCAGTTGCGCCAGGTTATGTTATCGTTGGAACTGTTGTTGCCCCAGGTGCCGCAGGCAAGGGTCATGGTGTAGGGCATGCCGTTGGTGAAGGCGCCGCTGTTGGCAAGGCATTGCGGCTGGTTGACCATCAGGCGGCTTACCTGCGCCTGCTCGGCAAGTTCCCTGACGCGCTCATCACTGTTTGTATGAATGCCGGCGCAATGCCCGCGGCCCCTGACGGCATGAATGCGCTTGACATACTCAATGGCATCGCTGAACTCACTTATATTTCCAGACGGTCATAACCGGCGAGAGCTTTTCATCGGCAAATTTGTCGTTTTCAACCGGAGCATCGCCGAGTACCATGATGAATTTCGTATCTTCGGGAACATTCAGACCGGCTATTTTGTTGGCGATACGCACTGCCGGGCGGGCGACCACTTTGGCCTCGATATGTACTCCGTCAGGCCACATGGCGGCTTTGAGTTTTGCCTTCTCTTCGGCGTTGCACAGGTAGCCGCCCTTTTCCTTCAGCGCGGCAAGGCACCTGTCATAAACCGACTCCTGGATGACAACGTTGTTCTCAGCCGAGCAGGACGTGGCGTTGTCGAAGGTCTTGCTGGCAACGATCTTGGTCGCGGCAACGACCGGATCAATGGTTTCGTCCACGATCATAACCGAGTTGCCGGCGCCCACGCCGAGAGCGGGTTTGCCGCTGGAGTAGGCGGCTATAACCGACTGGGTTCCGCCGGTGGAAACGACAAGGTCGCACATGGACATCATTTTCTGGATGTCTTCAATATAGGGTTTGTCCATGATCTGGATCAGGTCTTCGGGCGCGCCCACTTTTTTGAGGCCGGCGCGGGCGAACTCGACCGTTTTGCCGCTGCAGCGCCGGGCAAGCATGTGGGGCGCGAAGATAATGGCGTTGCGTGATTTCAGCGCGAATATGCTTTTAACCGCCGGGGTCGCCGTCGGGTTCGTGCAGGGCGTCGGCGCGAAGATAACGCCTATGGGTTTAATGACCTTGAAAATGCCCTTTTCTTTGTTTTCTTCAACGATGCCGGTGGATTGCTCACCTTCCATATCCCGCAGGGCGCCCAGTACTTTGTTGCGGTGCTTGGCGTACTTATCTTCATACACGCCCATTTTGGTTTCCTGCGCTGCCAGCTTCGCACATTCTTCGGCGTGTTCCGGCTTGATCATTTCCCAAGCCGCAGCTTTGACCATTTCATCAACCTTGTCCTGGGGCCAATGTTCGACAATTGCCTGCGCTTTGCGGGCCTTTTCAAGCATTTCCTGTAATACTTCGCTCATGATTCCTCCAATCGGGATTGCGTTAATATGTTTCAGGGCACCTGTCGGCTTTCGTGAGCCGTTAGGGGACCGTGCGTGGTATATACACGTGGCAATTTATTTGCGCAAAATCATTATTTTACCAGTTTTCAGCCATTGATGCAATGCTTTCCGGATACTGGAAAAGGTGTTCTTACGCACTCCATGCCCGCATAAACGCCTGCCGCGAGCGGTCGTAGCTGCGCTCGGCCGCAGGAGGAAAGAAGCAGCCGGGCAGTTCATTGCGGGAATGGTGATACGCGACGCATGCGCAGCAGTTGCCCTTTTTTGAGCAGCTGTATGTACAGGTGCAGTGTGGTTTGTTTTCAGCGGCCTTGCATTCCATGTGGCAGCCTCCTATGGTAGGTTATAGCGACAAGCCATATGCACGTATGCATCCGGTTTCGGGCATGTACATTCAGCCAGCGCGTTATGGGTACAGCGGTGCCATGCCAGCGCGGTTGTTTCCGGGCATCCGAGCATTATGTTCATGTTCTGCACGGCTTGACCCGAGGCGCCTTTGACAAGATTGTCGATACAGGAAATCAGCACCAGCTGCTTTTCCTGCATTTTGAAGCCGATGTCGCAAAAATTTGTGCCGCGCACAGCGGCAGTATTCGGCAGCGACCCCTGCGGCAGGATGCGGACGAAGGGCTCTTTTTTGTAAAAATTTTCCAGCAGTGCCTGGATGTCCTGTGGCCGGGTGCTTTTTTTGAGCCGGACATATACGCTGCTCAGCATGCCACGGCTCATGGGCAGCAGGTGCGGAGTAAAGGCGATTTTTATGGTGCTGCCTGATACTGCTGAAAGCTGTTCTTCGATTTCAGGCTGATGGCGATGCTCAAACACGCCGTAGGCCCTGAATCCTTCGTTGACCTCGCAAAAAAGCGACGCGGTTTTTGCACTGCGGCCCGCACCGCTCACGCCTGATTTTGAATCGGCAATGATGGACGCGGTGCTGACCAGCCCCTGGCGAAGCAGCGGAGCGAGCGGCAGGATAATGCTGGTCGGGTAACAGCCTGGGTTGGCCACAAGCTTGGCTTTTTTGATCGCTGAGCGATACAGTTCCGGCAATCCGTATGCAGCCTTTCCCAGCAGGCCTGGTGCGCTGTGCTCCTGATACCAGCGCTCGTAGGTTTTCTGGCTTTTGAAGCGGAAGTCTGCACTCAGGTCGATAACGCGCTTGCCGCTCTTCATCAGGGCCGGCACGACACGCATGGCCTCCTTGTGCGGCAGGGCCGTAAAGACAATATCAGCCTTGGCGGCGATTTTTTCCGGCACAAGCGGCTCAAGCTGCGGAAGCGTTCGCTGCAAATAGCCGGGATAGACACTGGAGAATTCCTGTCCGGCATAGCTCTCTGAGGTCAGGGCGCTGATTGTAACGTGCGGATGGGCGCACAGAATCCGCATCAGTTCCAGCCCCGTATACCCGGTTGCACCCGCAATGGCTATTTTCATATTTTTCTCCCCTAAAAAAAAGGGAAGGACATGGTCCTTCCCGTAAAATGCGTTGCGTTGGTTGTTCGAACCGTAACCGGATCAGCGTTTTGAAAATTGGAAACGCTTACGGGCTTTTTTGAGGCCGTATTTTTTACGCTCTACTTTGCGCGGATCGCGGGTAAGCAGAATATGCTCCTTTAAGCGTGCCGCGCATTGCCTCGTCAATGATGATGAGCGTACGGGCAATGCCGTGCCGGATTGCCTGCGCCTGTCCGGTTATGCCGCCGCCCTGAACATTGATATGCACATTGTATTTATCACCAACACCGCACAGTTCCAGAGGCTGCCGTACTTCGGCTTTTTTGAACTCAAGGCCGCCGAAAAAATCGTCTATTGAGCGGGTATTGATGGTGATGGCACCGTTGCCCGGCTCCATCCATACGCGTGCTACCGAGGTCTTTCTGCGCCCTGTGGCAAAGAATTTTTTTCCTTCCATTGTCTACCTAGATGCCTTTCAATTCCAGGGGTTGCGGTTGCTGGGCCTGATGCGGATGCGCGCTGCCGGTGTATACTTTCAGCTTGGAAAGCATTTTGCGGCCCAGACTGTTTTTGGGGAGCATTCCCTTCACGGCGATGGTAAGAATGTCTGTCGGCTTGGTAGCCAGCATTTTCGCCGCATTGGTTTCGCGTATGCCACCCGGATATCCGGTATGCCGGTAATATTTTTTGTCTTCAATCTTTTTGCCGGTCAGCTTAACCTTCTCGGCATTAATGACAACGATGAAATCACCGGTATCAACATGCGGGGTAAAGACGGGTTTATGCTTTCCGCGCAGGCGAAGGGCGATCTGTGCGGCAAGTCGTCCCAGTGTCTAGGCCCTCGGCATCGACAAGCAGCCAGTCCTGCTGGACTTCGTTTGGTTTGGCACAATAGCTTTTCACGGTGTACTCCTTTTTCGCAAAATTAAGTCGCTAACTATAGTATTTAGAAATTGCTTTGTCAAGCTCAAAATCAGCCTTTTTGGGGAAAACGGGCGCTCTTTTAAAAACTTGCTGCTTTCGGGCAGGAAATGGTGTTTCAATGCGACTGCCCGCCCCAGCCCAACAGCCGTTTTTTGATAAAGGCGACTACCTGCACATGTTCGCTTTTTCCTGAGCCTGATACGGTAATGGGCTCGCCGCATTCAATATAAATAGTCTGCCCGCTGTTAATCGGCCCGAAGTCCTTAATCAATGTGCCCGTGCCCCAAAAATCGGTTTTAAGAGCGATCGGGATAACCGGTACCCCTGCGCGCCGGGCGAGCTTTATGCCGAGAGTGTTGAATTTTTCAGGATCAAACACCGTGCTGCGGGTGGCTTGCGGGAAAATAATAACGCTGAATCCCTGCGCTATTTTTTCGGCTCCCTGTGTCATAACCTGCTTAAAGTCATCGGCAGGGTTTTTGCGGGTAACCGCAATGCAGTCCTGCACATAGCCACCGAACAGCGGTACATCGCGCAATTGCTGCTTGACCACAAAAATAGCATTTTTCTGAGGGAAAACCAGGGCCGGCAGGATCAGGGTTTCCATGGTGCTCATGTGATTGGCGATAAAAACAACGGGGCCGTCAACTGAGCGCGGGTTGTCCAGTCCTGAAATGCGGAATATTCCTCCGCAGGACTCCATCAGGTCGGAAGCAATCCATGGCAGCCCGTGACCAGGTTGCCGTGTTGAAATGGCCGCTCAGGGTCTCTTTGCGGTAGCGCAGGATTACCCTTAGAAAGCCGATTATATAGTAGATACGCGATCTGAGCAGCAGACGATGCAGCAGGCGCTCGCGTCCGGGCTGAGTGCTGTAGGTGTCATGCGGGAAAAAAGGCTGCGGAGCCTCAGCGCTTGTGTGGCCGTCGAGGTGATTGGTGTTCATGTATTGTTTTTGATTCCGTCCGGTTGAAGGTGTTTTTTGATTGTGCATATGCTGGTTTTTACAGTGTAAACCATATTCCAGAACCCGCAGGATGTAAAGGAAAATGGTGTGTGAGGCACGATATAGCAGCTGCATAGCGCATGAAATGGCCTTAAAAAAAGCAGCCCCCGTGTGGGGGGCTGCTTTGATTGGTAGTGAGGGCGGGTGTCAGCCCGCCGCTCTCAAAACATTGTATCAGGCCGGGGTGTCTTTACCTGCTCGGCGGGCTGGCGATCAGTCGTCAAAATTGCCCTGTGGTCCTTTATCAGCGTCAAGCGTGGCGCCCCGGGCTTTGATTTTTTCCGGAGTCCACTGTGCCGGGTCCTCAATGCGCTTGGTTTTTGGCCCTAAATCATAGGAGCCGGCCTTGATAAGAGCATCAATTGCCAGCGGTGCGGTGTCCTTTGCGTTAAAAACGTCGACAAGCATGGTGTACACAAAGTCGGCTACCCGTTTGGCCATGCGCTCGCGGATTTGCGCGCTCTGGCTGACAATTTTATTTTCAAACGGCAGGTTCAGCTTTTTATAATCACCCGCCTTCAGGCCTTTGCCGCTCGCATACGCAACCATCTCTGCCCAGAGTTCTTCGCTTACACCGGCATTCTTGACCTTGGTGAAGTTTTTATCAGCATCCATGCTGGCATTGCCGTAATCATTGACTTCCAGCCCCCAGGAGATCATCTGCAGGGCGGTAGCCACATTGGCCTTGGTGGTGCGGGTTTTGGAGGCAATGGCCCGCAGGCGCTCGGAACTGTTGCCGGATGTGCCGTGCTGCGCCCCGGAAACGCTGTATTTTTCAAGCGCCTTGTGAATCTCTGCGGTCAGCTCCACCTGAATGCCGGCATCACTGGCTTCAATGCCGTGGGTGGTGCCGTTGTTGAGCGCGATCCAGTCGGCAAAGATGCCGTGCGCGTTCATGCCCTGTATCAGAAAGAGCGCTTCAGCCGGGGTTGAAAGGCCTTCCTTGCCCTTGATTTCACCGACTTCGGTTTCAAGTCCGGCCCAGGCGGGAACAAACGGCGCAAGCTCGATATTCGCCAGCAGGTTTTGTTCATCCGGCAGATGCGAGGCATCAATGGCAATGGAGGTGATGCCGGCTTCAAACATGCTGGGTATCTCGGTCTTGGCAGCCTGAATATCTTTGTCGCCCTTGATGCCGTAATGGTCGGCATGAATGGCAACCGGAACCGTAATGCCCAGTTCATTGCAGATCTGGTCAACCTGGGCGGCCATGTTCCAGAACGTAGTTGCGCAATAGGAGCTGGCTCCGCCTTCTGATTTGGCGATTTCAATAATAATGGCGGCATTGGCCCGCTGGGCAGCCTGCAGGGCTCCGCGGATGACAATGGATGATCGGCCGTTGGCCGCGATGGTCATGGCCTTGCCTTTTGCGATCATGGCCCGGTCAATGGCTTTGCCGCTGACGATTAAAGCCTTTGAATTGGGAAACAGTTTTACGATGTTCGGCGGACGTCCAACGGTGAGCGCCTTTTCAAAATCCGGTGAGTAGGCAGTCATAATACGATGCTCCTTGTGTAAAAAGTGTTCTGGGTTCGCGGCTGGTGTCGGGCCGCATTGTTTTGTGCGCGGCGGCGCTGCAGATAAAAAAATAATAGCTGATTCGGCCTGAAATGTGAAATAAAAAAACTCAGATTCGTCATTCGGCTGAGTGTAAACGGGAGTACAGGTTCTCCATCAGGGTGTCAAGCCCGGTGCGCTGCAGGGCAGAGATTGCCATTACCCGCGCGGCAGCATCTGCGTCAAGGCAATCGATCAGGCCCTGGAGTCCTGCACCGTCAGGATCCATATCCGTTTTATTTGCGGCAATGACGTAGGGCTTTTGCGCCAGACCGTGACCGAAGGCTTCGATTTCATGGCGCAGTGTTGTCATGGCTTCCGCAGCGCTCTGATCTGCGAATGGTGAAATATCGAGCACGAACACAAGCAGTTTGGTGCGTTCAACATGTTTTAGAAATTGAATACCCAGCCCCTTGCCACCGGCAGCTCCTTCGATAATGCCGGGAATGTCTGCAATCATCATTGTGCGGAAACCGGACATTTCCACCACGCCAACCTGCGGCGTAAGCGTGGTAAAAGGATAGCTGGCGATTTTCGGCCGGGCGTGTGAAACCGCCTGAATAAGCGATGATTTGCCGGCATTGGGCAGGCCCACCAGGCCGATGTCAGCCATGACTTTCAGCTCAAGCACAGCCTTGAACTCAACACCCGGGAGCCCCGGCTGCGCATAGCGCGGGACCTGCTTGGTGGAGGTGGCGAAGTGCTGGTTGCCAAGGCCGCCTTTGCCGCCTTTGGCTATGAGTACGGGCACACCGGGCTCAATGATTTCGCATATAATTTCTTCGGTTTCGGGGTCGCGCAGAATCGTGCCGCAGGGCACATGCGCCACCATATTGGCTCCCCGCTTCCCGCTTCTATTGTTTCCGGTGCCGGGGCTGCCGTTTTTTGCAAACATGCGGGGAGTATAGCGATATTTTACCAGGCTGTTAAGGGCAGCATCACCGATGAGCATTACATCGCCGCCGTCGCCGCCGTCGCCGCCGTTGGGGCCGCCTTTGGGGATGTATTTTTCACGCCGGAAGGATACACACCCCTTGCCGCCGTGACCGGAGCAGATAATGACATTGGCATAATCAATAAACATGGGTGGCGGGCCTCGTACTGTGTCGTTGCCGGAGCCGGGCGGAATCCGGATTGTTCATGTAAGGGTGTGCGGCAGCCCGTTTTCCCGGCGGGGTACAGCAATTCATGAACGTGTCAGACATTGACGCACTCGTAAAAATTCCGGATGAAGCGCGTCTTGCCTGCGAACTTTTTAAGAGCGCGCCTTGAAAACCGGCTTTTTCAGACTTTTTACGACTTTGTCAGACATTCAAGCTCATGCGTTATGAGTTCAACAACAGGTTCAACCGGTCCGTCTTCGAACACCGCTGCACATTCCATCCGGCACAGCTGATAGCCTTCAAAGGGAACGGACTCGGGGTGGTGCTTCAGAAACGTTTGCACCGTTGCGGGGTTCCACTGCGTATGCACACCGTACCAGAGCGGAAAACCGCTGCGCGACCACAGCTCGTACCAGGCGCCGAAATAGAAAAACCGTTTTCCGTCAGCATCTGCAAAAAACAGGGCGCGCTCGCCCTGGCTTTGATGGGGCTGTACGCTGAAGCGCCCTTCAAGCGCGGATTCAACCGCCGCGATGATAGCATAGAGCCGTGATATGATTTTGGGTGTATTCGAATCAAACATGTCTTGAAAATGTAGCCTAAAGCCTGCTGCGGCGCAACAGTTTCTTTTCAGCCTGTACGATAATCGCGAGCCGAGGGCCTGTATACCGGTCGTTTTTATAGGGTTGACCTTTTTACGCGAAGGCTTTAAGCTGTCAGCCAGATAAATCGTAGCGGATGTGCGGGCATACAAAAAGGAATCGCGGACGCGGCATGGCTGCAGGCAAACTCTATATCATCGCCACACCGATCGGCAATCTGGAAGATATTACCTTGCGGGCCCTGAGGGTACTGGGCGAGGTTGATCTTGTGGCTGCCGAGGATACCCGCACGACCGGGCGGCTGCTGAGTCACTTCAGCATCAAAAAGCCCCAGACCAGTTATTTTGAACATAATGAACAGTATAAAACGCCGCAGCTGCTTGACCGGCTTGAGCAGGGGTTGACGCTGGCTCTTGTGACGGATGCGGGCACACCCTGCATATCCGATCCGGGCTACCGCCTTGTGGCCGGAGCGATTGAACGGGGCATACCGGTTGAGGCTTTGCCGGGGGCCTGTGCCGCTGTTTCCGCACTTTCAATTTCCGGGCTGCCGGTGCACCGTTTTACGTTTGAGGGGTTCTTGCCGCCCAAGACGAATCGGCGCACCAAGGCCCTGGAAGCGCTTGCTAAGGATGAGCGCACCCTTATTTTTTATGAATCACCGCATCGCATCACGAAGGCGCTGGCAGACATGCTTGCAATACTGGGCGACCGCCGCGCGGTTCTGGTGCGGGAGCAGACTAAAATGCATGAAGAGGTCATACGCATGCGCCTTGCGGATATTTTGAGCGTCGTGGAGGGCCGAACGCTGAAAGGTGAAATTACGATTGTGGTTGAGGGCTGCCGTGAGGACAGCTGATTCTTTGTCCGGGTGTAAGGCGGCCTTGCAAACGGTTAACAGACGGGGGCGGAAACAGTGATGGAAGAGAACATACTCCTGACCGGGATCGGCGCTTCACCGGGTATTATTATCGGCAGGGCAATGCTTGTTGACCGCGGGCGGCCCGACTTTTCACACGTTCGCCTCTCAAGCGAAGAGGATGTTGAGCAGCAAATCGGGTTTTTTTACAAGGCCATTGAGGACTCAAAAGGCCAGCTTGAACGGGCTAAGCAGGAGGTCCGCAAAAAGAATGTGCCCGAAGGCGAATACATTATCGACACGCATCTGCTGATCCTGCAGGATAAGGTGCTGCTCAACAGCGTTGTGAGCCGCATCCGGGATGAAAAGGTTGACGCAGCCTGGGCAGTCGGGCTGGTCATGGCTGAATTTAAGAAAAATATCGCTGAAATCAGCGATGAGTATATGCAGGAGCGCACCAGCGATATTGATTATATCGAACAGCGGATCCTGAGAAATCTGGCCGGCAAAAACGTTGAGGTGGTTATAAGGACCAGTGAAAATACCATCATCGTGGCCAATGACCTCTCACCGGCTGACACGGCCGGGTTTGATGTGAAAACCGTTCTCGGTTTTATTACCGACTGTGGCGGCAAGACATCGCATACCGCGATAATGGCGCGCGCTCTGAAAATACCGGCTGTGGTGGCGCTCAATGACGCCTCGCTCACTGTCAACAATGGCGACCTGATCATTGTCGACGGTACTAACGGTGCCGTTATTGTTAATCCCGACGCCCAGACCCTGCTTAAATACCGCCAGCAAAAGGGAAAATACGAGGAGTTTGAGCGCAGCCTGATGCGGTATAAGACGCTGCCGTCGGTGTCGATTGACGGGTTCCAGGTAAAGCTGCTGGCTAATATTGAAATTGTCGAAGAGCTTGATACCGTGCAGCATTACGGCGCTGATGGTATCGGGCTGTTTCGGACGGAGTTTCTCTATCTCAACAAGCAGACGTTGCCGAGCGAAGATGAGCTTTTTCAGATATTCAGGCGGGCTGCCGAGCAGCTTGCACCCAGGCCGGTTACCGTGCGTACAATTGATATCGGCGGTGATAAATTTATGTCACATCTTGACATGGCTGAGGAGATGAATCCGGCCATGGGGCTGCGTGCGATTCGTTTCTGCCTGAAGGAAATACCTATTTTCCGGACGCAGCTTCGGGCGATTTTGCGGGCCAGCGCATTCGGGAAAGTGAAAATAATGTTTCCCATGATTTCATGCGTGGAGGAGATGTGGCGGGTTAAGGAAATCCTCTCCGATGTTATGGCGGAATTGTCACGGGAGAAAAAAGCATATGACCCGCACATTGAAATCGGCAGCATGATCGAGGTGCCTTCCTCCGGTATTATTGCGGATCTGCTGGCGCGCGAAGTTCATTTCTTTTCCATCGGAACCAATGACCTGATACAATATCTGCTGGCGATTGACCGGGTTAATGAACAGGTTTCCTATTTGTATGAACCGCTGCATCCGGCCGTGTTGCGCCTGCTGCGCCGCATCATTGATGCCGCGCACACGCAGGGCATTCCGGTTGCAATGTGCGGCGAGATGGCCGGGGAACCAATGTACCTGCCGATTCTGCTTGGTTTGGGCATCGATGAGCTCAGCATGACCCCGATCGCTCTCCTGGAGACAAAAAAGATATTGCGTTCAATGGATTACCGCCAGTGCGCACAGATTGTTGATAAGCTTTTCACCTTCAGTACCGCCGATGAAATCCGCGCATATGTTACCCGTGAAACCGCCGGTTTGCTGCACGTTTGAAAAATAATCTTGACAATCTCGGTTTTGGGGCTATAATAAAACGTTTATATATGTGTAATGTTTTGCATGGTTTTATTGCACCTGACAGTGCTAACCCGGAAAGGGGTGGGTCCAATTCGCAGTCGTAGTGAGATGTCCCCGGAACCCGCTTTTTCTGTGGATGGAAATCCATACAGGGAAAGGGGTGAAACATATGCCGGATATAGTTGTTCGTGAAAAAGAACCGTTTGAAATTGCGTTGCGCCGATTCAAAAAACAGTGTGAAAAGGCAGGGATTTTAACTGAAGTCCGCAAACGGCAGTTTTTCGACAAGCCGAGCCTTCGCAGGAAAAAGAAGGCAGTAACTGCTCGCAAACGTGCATTGAAATTGCGCTCATTGAGCTCTTTTCAGTAACAGGCAAAGAGACACGAGCGTGCAGGCTCGCACGATATGATATGATGGCGCTCAGCCGCAAAAGCCCGCAGGTTGTGCGCAGGATGCGAGGTTCTCTGCGGTTGTGCTGCATTGCACTGCTGTTCGGTACCCCGGGCGGGATTAACGTCTTCTATAACGACTAATGCCGGAACCCAGAGCAAACCCCATTCCCGAAGAAGTCATCAGCTCCGTCCGGGAATCATGCAGTATAGTCGATGTCATCTCCGATTATGTCAGCCTGAAAAAAACAGGTATTAACCACCGGGGTCTTTGTCCGTTTCATAATGAAAAGACCCCATCGTTCTTTGTCAACGAAAGTCGCCAGTCGTTTCACTGTTTCGGATGCGGTGAAGGTGGTAATGTTTTTACGTTTCTGATGAAACGGGAAAATATGACGTTTCCGGAAGCGGTCAGGCACCTGGCTCAGCGCTGCGGCATAACGCTGCCCGAGCGCCGGCTCAGCCCACAGGAAGCCGCACGGCTTGAAGAGCGCGAAGAGCTCTTTGCAATCACTGCGGAAGCGGCCCGGATATACGCTGAGCTGCTGCACAAAGATCCTCGAGCCGGGCGTGCGCGGCAGTATCTTTCGGAGCGCGGTATAAGCGCCGGAACCATTGAGACCTTTGAAATCGGTTTTGCGCCGGATGCCTGGGATACGCTTACAGGGCAGTTGCGTGCGAAGGGATTTTCGCTGGAAAAGGCGCAGGAGATCGGACTGCTTGCCTCCCGGAAGGCCGGTGGCTCCTATGACCGGTTCAGGAATAGAATTATATTCCCGATCCGCAACAGTGCGCGGCAGGTTATCGGGTTCGGGGGTCGCATAATTGATGAGGGTGAGCCTAAATACTTAAATTCGCCCGAATCGTCGATATACAGCAAGCGCGGCAGTCTCTACGGGCTGCCGCTGGCGTCCCAGCATATATCGCGGGAAAACCAGGTGTTGGTTGTCGAAGGCTATCTGGACGCCATTACGCTGTATCAGGCTGGAATAGTGAATGTGGTTGCCGCGCTGGGAACAGCTTTGAGTGAACAGCATATACAGCTGCTCAGGCGCTATTCGCAGAATATTATTATGGTCTTTGATGCTGATACGGCCGGTGAAAACGCGATGGTTCGCAGCCTTGAGCCGTTTCTGGCCGCGCAATTGACCCCGCGGTTCATACTGTTGCCGACGGGAGAGGATCCGGATAGTTTCGTCAAGCACAACGGGCCCGAAAAATTTAAGGATTACATGGACAATGCCGGACCTGTGCTTGACCATGTTATTGAAAAAACAATACAAAATCATGCGATTGCCGATCCGGCCGGCAAAGTTGCGGCCTGTGACGCAGTGCTTGCCATACTGGCACAATTGAGCGATCCGCTGGAGCGCCAGCTGTATGTTCAAAGACTGGCCAGGCGTCTTGGCCTGCAGGAACAGCAGGTCATTGCCCGCATGCGCGACAGTCGGGCGGGCACTGTGCCCGGACCCGAAGTATATAAACCGGAAAAGCGTTCAGATTTTCATAGAAATGCCGAAAAATTGATTTTGCAGCTGATGTTCACGCATCCGGAAACATCAGCCACAATCAGCCGGTCGGAGATCCTGGATGATTTTGCAGATCCGGCTATACAGCACCTGTGCCGGCATTTGCTTGAACACAGCCGGGACGGCGCCAGGCTTGATCTGGAAACACTTATGGATGCCGTGCCGGATGCGGCTGGAAAGAAGTTGCTGGCCGAGGCGGCTTATGCAGAGTCGCATGAAGGCCCGGCGCAAAAAATTCTCACGGACTGTATCCGTGACATACGACTTAAAAAAAATGCGCGGGCGCGGGAACGCGTGACCGCGCTTATGAAACAGGCTGAAGCGTCCCGGGATGAATCTGCTGCGCGGGAACATCAGCGCGGGTATCAGGATCTGCTGCAGGAGATGCGTCAGATACAGAAAGCAACATTTGACGGTTGAAGAATTGTTTGTAAAGTTCGCAGGCAAGGCGCGCAAATCCGAAGGAATGAGGCGTACTTGCTGTACGCCGCAATGCCTGAGGATGCGGCGCAACGCAGGATTCGGACTTTTTACGAGTGCGGCAACATTTGACGGTGAAGATGTCTGAAGCAGCCGCATAGATGGGACGTAAACCCAAAATCGAGCAGGTAAAGCAGCTGATTGATATCGGTAAGGAGAAGGGTTTTCTTACCTATGATGAAGTCAATGATGTTTTGCCGCCCGAAATGGTATCTCCTGATCAGATCGATGAGCTGATGCACATGTTCGGCGAGATGGACATTGAAATCGTTGATTCGGGCCAGGGCGTGCGCGTACCCAGCAAGTCCGCCAAGGCGGCCGCGCAGGATGATGCCCCGCAGCATGAGGAAAAAGACCTCTACGGGAGAATGAACGATCCCGTGCGCATGTATTTGAAAGAAATGGGCTCGGTTTCTCTGCTGTCCCGTGAGGAAGAGGTGCGTATCGCGCGTCGGATTGAGGATGGTGAGTCAGAGGTTCTGGATGTTGTGTTGAATTCACCGATAACGGTTGAGGAAACCCTGCAGCTCGGCACTGCGCTTGAGAACGGCGAGATGTCCATCCGCGAAATAATTACCGGGCTTGATGATGAAGATAACGAAATTGACGAGGAAGGCTATGTGGCCGGCTTCCTGGCTCAGGTTGAGCATATCGGCAAGCTGTACTATGAAAATGAAAAGTTAACCCTGCGGCTGGCGACAAAAAAGGAACTGAGCGAAAAGCGCAAAAAGTTATTGAGCAGCCAAGTTGCAAGCAACAAGATTGAACTGTTTGACGCGTTAAAAAAACTCCGGATAAAGAAAAAATATCTGGATCGGGTCGTGATACGGCTGCGGGGGTTTTTGAAAGAGGTGGAGGCCTTTGAGCGCCGCATAACACGATGCTGCCGCAAAGTGGGACTCGATCCGACTGAAATCCGGCGCATGATCCGGCAGGGCCGTGATGATAAGAACGAGCAGCGCAAAATCAAGCGTAAATTCGGGCTGAAAGTCGAGGACCTGCAGGATCTGGATAGTGAGATCCGTGATTACACCAAGCAGATCCGCCTGATGGAGAAAGAATCAGGCCTGCCTGTGACCAGCCTCAAAGATGCAATCAGTCGCATTGAGCGCGGTGAGAAGCGGGCGAAAATCGCCAAGGATGAGCTGGTGCGCTCCAATCTGCGCCTGGTGGTGAGCCTGGCAAAAAAATATACCAACCGCGGATTGCAGTTTTTAGACCTGATTCAGGAAGGCAATATCGGCCTTATCAAGGCTGTTGAAAAATTTGAGTATCAGCGCGGCTACAAATTCAGCACGTATGCCACCTGGTGGATCCGGCAGGCCATTACCCGCGCCATCGCCGATCAGGCCCGCACGATCAGAATTCCGGTGCACATGATTGAGACCATCAATAAGCTCATCCGTACCTCGCGTTACCTGGTGCAGGAAAACGGACGCGAGCCTGTGCCCGAGGAGATTGCCGAGAAAATGGAGCTGCCGCTTGAAAAAGTGCGCAAGGTTTTGAAAATCGCCAAGGAACCCATATCGCTTGAAACACCGATCGGCGAGGAGGAAGACAGCCATCTTGGGGATTTCATTGAGGACAAAAAAATTGCCAGCCCGCTGGATTCGGTCACGTATAAAAATCTGTCCGATCAGACGCAGCGGGTGCTGGGTACGCTGACGCCGCGCGAGGAAAAGGTGCTGCGTCTGCGTTTCGGTATCGGCGAGCGCGCCGATCATACGCTTGAGGAGGTCGGCCGCGATTTTGATGTAACGCGTGAGCGCATCCGCCAGATTGAGGCCAAGGCCCTGAGAAAACTGCGGCATCCGATCCGCAACAAAAAACTGAAGAGTTTCGTCGAATACTGATATGTAGCAGGTTTTTGAAACAGGTATTGAAAACAGGCTGTTTAAAAATATCGGGATGCAAGGCGTGCGAATGATGAGCACAACCAAGCAGACAGGTTTTTTTCAATAGCCGGGTAGAAGTAACGGGCTTATAGCTCAGCTGGTAGAGCATCCGGCTCATAACCGGATGGTCCCAGGTTCGAACCCTGGTGAGCCCACCAAACCTTCTAACGAGAGAAAACAATGTTGAGAACGGATAGCGCCTTTTATGGAGTAACAGCATCCGGACGCTGTTGTAATAAAGCACCCCACTGCGCGGGTGCTTTTTTTATGCCCGCCGGCACAGCCGGGCAATAACCGGATATATTTTAACACAGCCGGAAACGCGAGCGGTTTGTTTTTCGGCAGGTATTCACAGGTAAAGGAGGTCGGTTTGAAAAAACAGTTGGAATTGCTCTTCAGGCTACAGGCTATAGACTCAAACATCAAACGTGCTGAAACGCTTCAGCGGCAGTTTGAGGAAGAAGTGAACAGGCTTCAGGCAGAGCTGGACATCGAAGCCCAAAAAAGTACAGCCGTTCAGCAGGAGGTTGACGAGCAGGTGAAAAAACGCCGTGAGCATGAAGCGGCCATGAAGGTGCTTGAGGACCAAAAGCGCAAGGTGCAGGAAAAAATGATGGCCATTAAAACCAACAAGGAATACACGGCCGCCCAGCATGAAATTACATCCATTGAGCAGGTAATCGGCAAGAAGGAGGAGGATATTATTCTGGCCATGGATGCCGTTGAAAAAACAAAGGAATTGATATCCGGCGCGGAGGCGGCACTCAAGGAAGCCCAGCAGCGCTTTGACGCCAAGAAATATCAGGCCGAAACCGAACTGCGCGACTATCTTGCCGATATTGAAAAGCAGAAACAGGAGCGCGAAGCCCTGCAGCAGGAGCTTAAGCCTGACATGCTGAGGACATATCACCAGATTTTCAAGACCCGTAAGGGTATAGCGGTTGTGCTGGCTGACAATGAATATTGCTTTGGCTGCAGCATGAAAATCCCCCCGCAGCTGTATAATGAAGTTGTGCAGGGTGACCAGCTGCATACTTGTCCGCACTGTAAGCGTATTCTGTATGTTGACCGCAGCGCGGCTGCTGAGGAGCAGCAATCGGTCTGATGAGCGTGGCTGTCCGGGACTAGAACACTATCGGTTTCTCTAACGCGTGTGTTTCATGACAAGCACCTGAGGTTTTACGGGGCGCTTTTGTTTGCGGTTTTCTTCTTATGTCCACTCCCATGTTCAGACAGTATCAGTCGATTCGCGCTACGCTCGGCGAAGACACCGTGCTTTTTTTCCGCATGGGAGATTTTTATGAGATGTTTTTTGAAGATGCCCGGCGGGCCGCAGCAATTCTAGATATCACCCTGACTGCCCGCGACGGCGGCGACTCGGGCAAGGTTCCCATGTGCGGCGTTCCCTACCATGCCGCCCAGGCCTATATTAACCGGCTGAACCGGGCTGGTTTAAAGGTTGCCGTGTGCGAGCAGGTGGAAGACCCGAGCCAGACAAAAGGCCTGGTCAAGCGCGAAGTTGTGCGCATGGTTTCTCCCGGCACCAACCTTGAGGATGATGCCGACTCCCCCGGCGCCTGTAATTATATTGCTGCTGTATACAAAGATAAAACATGCTGGGGCTGTGCGGCGCTTGACCTGGGCACCGGCGATTTTGTGCTGTGCGAGCAGGCTTCTCTCTCCGACATCACTGATGAGCTGCTGCGGCTGCGCCCCAGCGAGCTGGTTATAGCCGACAGCGCGGAGGCTGGCTTACAGGGGGTGCTGCGGGAATTGCACCCGGTTATCAACGAATATGAAAGCTGGATTTTTGACCGGACCCAGGCTGGAAGGCGGCTGTGCGAGCAGTTCCACGTTCAGTCTCTGGCGAGTTTCGGCATCGAGTCCATGAGCGCCGCCCTGAGCTGCGCCGGCGCGCTTCTCTACTATCTGCAGGACAATATGCACACCGCGCTTGATCATCTCAGGGCTCCGCGCGTGGTGCAGCACAGCCGCTACATGCGGCTTGACCGACAGACTATACGCAACCTTGAACTGTTCTCGCCGGTCTCTGGCGAGCGGCATGCACCTACCCTGTTCAGCGTTCTCAATCACAGCCTGACTCCCATGGGAGCGCGCCTGCTGGGCAGCTGGCTTTTGCGCCCCCTGCTCAACGCCGCTGAAATACGCGAACGCCTTGACGCCATTGAAGCCCTGACATGCAAGCCGGACACCCTACAGCATGTGCGCCGTCTCTTGCAGCCGGTCAAGGATCTGGAGCGGCTGCTGGGGCGCATCAACTGCGGCACACCTTCGGCGCGCAATCTTGTGGCACTTGCGATCTCGCTCAGGTCTGTTCCCGGTTTGAAAGAAGCGGCAGCCGGTCTTTCTTCGGTCTTGATACGCAGGCAATTCGAGAACCTGAACGAATTGCGCGATGTGGCTGACCTGATAGAGAGCGCCATTGTTGATCAGCCCCCGGTGGGCGTGCGCGATGGCGGTGTCGTGCGCACGGGCTATTCATCCGAGCTGGATGAACTGCGTGGCATTTCAACCAACGCCAAAGACTGGATCGCTGAGCTGCAAAAAAAGGAAGCCGAGAAAACCGGCATCAAATCGCTCAAGATAAAATATAACCGGGTCTTCGGCTACTATATTGACATCACCAACGCGAACCTGCATCTGGTGCCGGATTACTTCATCCGCAAGCAGACGCTGGTCAACTCCGAGCGCTTTATTGTTCCTGAATTGAAATCCTGGGAGGAAAAAATTCTCGGGGCTGATGAAAGAGCCAATGAACTTGAGCTGCGCATCTATGAGCAAGTGCGCCTGGCTGTCCTTGAGCGCATTGCCGCCATTCAGCAGACCGCCGATGCTGTCGCGGTTCTGGACGTGCTGGCCTCTCTGGCCGTGTGCGCCATTGCAAACAAGTACTGCAAACCCGAGATAAGCGATAGTTCAACGATCTATATTGTCGGCGGCCGGCATCCGGTGGTGGAGCAGTCGCTGGAGAAGGGCGCGTTTGTCGACAACGACGTGCATCTCGATACCGTCAATAATCAGCTCTTGATTATTACGGGGCCGAACATGGCCGGCAAATCAACCTTTATCCGGCAGGTTGCCCACATTACGCTTATGGCGCAGATGGGCTCTTTTGTGCCGGCCCGCATGGCCCGCATGGGTGTTGTTGACCGTGTTTTTTCGCGCATAGGCGCAGCTGACAATATCGCCCGCGGCGAGAGCACGTTCATGGTCGAGATGATCGAAACCGCCAATATACTGCACAATGCCACTTCGCGCAGCCTGCTGGTGTTCGATGAGATCGGACGCGGAACCTCTACATTCGACGGTGTCAGCATTGCCTGGTCAGTGTGTGAATATCTGAGCCGCGCGAGTTTTGCGCCCAAGTGCCTCTTTGCCACGCATTACCATGAGCTTACCGAACTGGCCGACCATCGCCCCGGCATCAGGAACTACACGGTTACCGTCAAGGAGATCGAGGACCGGATTTTGTTTCTGCGCAAGGTCGAGCCCGGCAGCGCCGACCGCAGTTACGGCATTCATGTGGGCAAACTGGCCGGCCTGCCGAGCGAGATCATTCACCGCGCTGAAGAGATATTGCTGTGCCTTGAGGAGGAAAAAATCTCCGAGGAATCAATCAGCCAGATTCTGAAGAAGAAAAAAGGTTCCAGCTCGGTTTACGACCTGCCGCTGTTTCAGCCGCTTAAAGGTTCCCCCCGCGATGATTCCGATGAGCGTGTGCGTCACGCCCTTGCCGACAACCCGGTTTTAAAAGCGCTGGCCGGGCTCGACATCAACACGCTCACGCCCCTGCAGGCCCTGACAGCCCTGTCCGATTTGAAAAAGCAACTAGAAGACGTCCCTCCTCCCAAGCCCGATCAAAATTAGTACGGTGTCTCAGATTTTATTAGGCACGATGATTTTTTTGTGGAGAAGAAGGGACTTGAATCTATAGCCTGTGGTGCGGGGCAGTTCGAAATCGCTCAGGGTTGCCGCTTTGTTTATGCCTTTTCTTCTGAATGATCCGAAACGAGAGAAATCGGCGCCTTATCACCATTGCTGCAATATCCCGGTGTGCGTTTTTGGGCGGCGTGTACGGCGAGCAGTTTGTCACAGATGCCTTTTAATTCATAGACCGCATCAAGGCCTGCGCCGCGCATGCCTTGTACTTTTATAATATATATCGCTTCTAACATCTTCTCTATTGTGCCCTGTTTGTCCATAAGTAATTCCCCGTGTATTTTCCAAAGCCAATACTTTCGCATCGGCCTTCATCCCATCTATATATTTTAACATACTCCGGGGACATCCGCATCATTGCACAAGAAAAAATTAGAATAAAAATTCGGGGACACCATACTCATTAAGGGTTAACAAAGAGGTTTGCACATTAATAGGGTGTCGGCGGATTTTGGGTTACGGGTTTCAGCTCTTGAGGGCGGGACCACGGGGGCTACCGGTGTGTCGGTCTGCCGGGCACAATTCAAGGCAGAAGTTTTGGCGAGTTGTGGAGACTCGTGTGCGGACAGGTTTAAACATCAGGGAGCTGACCGGGCAGATGTCTACGCATTGTCCGCAAAAGCTGCAGCGTGAGATATCGTAGCGAAAGGATTCCGGTGTGCGTTTTTCTCCCGCAGCACGCTCAACCGTCAGGCAGGCTGAGGGGCAGGTGCGCGTGCACAGGCCGCAGGCCGTGCACAGCACGAGTCCATCAGTATCCTGAACAAGGGCAAGGCAGCCGCGGAAGCGGGGAGTGAGCTCGGCGCTTTGGCGCGGATAGGGCTCTGTCACCGGACGCGAAAAAAGTGCCTGCAGGGTTACGAGCATGCCGTCCAGCAGGCTGACCGCTCCTTGAAACAAATCAACAAAATATTTTTTCATAGGTACACCACCAGCGCGGTTATAAGCAGGTTGACCAGCGCGAACGGTATCAGGTATTTCCAGGCAAATTTCATCATCTGGTCATAGCGAACGCGGGGGAATGTCCAGCGCACCCATACCATGACGAACATAAGAGCGTAGGCCTTTATCAAAAACCAGATAGCACTGCTGTATTCGTGCCAGGGCAGCTCCGGGCCCTCCCAGCCGCCCAGGAACAGCACCGTTGCCAGGCAGCAGATGATGAACATGTGGGTGTACTCTGCAATCATGAACAGGCTGAAAGCGATGCCGCTGTATTCGGTCAGGTAGCCGGCCGTGAGTTCGCTTTCCGCTTCAGGCAGGTCAAAGGGCGCACGGTTGCATTCCGACAGGCCCGCGATCATATACAGCAAAAATCCGATGGGCTGCAGCACAACGAACCACACGGCCGCCTGGGCCAGCACAATCTGCTGCAGGCTAAAGCTTCCGGCCATCAGGGCAACGGCCAGGGCCACCAGCAGAATCGGTATTTCATAGGCGATGTTTTGGGCCACGGAGCGCATGGCTCCCATCATGGCGTACTTGTTGTTGGAGCTCCAGCCTGCCAGGAAGACCGCAATCGTGCCGAAGGCATCAATTGCCAGCACAAAGATAAGCCCGGCCTTCATATCCACGACCTGCAGGGACGGACTGAAGGGAATGGCCATCAGCGGCAGCAGCACCGGCGAAAAGGAAATTATCGGCGCGAGGCGGAACAGCAGGGGTTCGGCCTGTTGGGGCAACAGCATGCGCTTGGCCAGCAGCTTGATGCCGTCAACCGGCATTTGCAGAATGCCGTGCCATCCGACCTCCATGGGTCCCAGGCGCCGTTGAAAATGGCCGGCCAGTTTGCGTTCAAGGTAGCCCATCACGGTCGCGTTGACGAATACGAAGATCGTCACCAGTATAACTGACCAGAATATCCTGATTGTATCACTATCCATGACAGAGCTTTCGCAGTCAGCATTTAGCACAGTTCCCCAGAGGAAAGGGGTCAAAAAGCCGGACACGAACCCGTGCCATCCCCCATGCGTAGGCCGGACAAAGCGCAGCGTGTCCGGCGGATTGTCGGCATCGCATGTAGTCAGGTTCTTAGTCCGGCCTACGGTTTATTATTTGGACCCCTTTCTCTGGGATTACTTAGCGGTCGATTTCAGGTATGACCAGGTCAAGGCTTCCCAGGGTTGCTATCAGGTCCGCCAGCAGCATGCCCCGGCACAGTTCCGGCACCAGGCTCAAGTGCGCCATGCACGCGGAGCGGATTTTCAAACGGTAGGGGATGTCGCTGCCGTCTGATACCGCCCAGTAGGTCACATCCCCGCGGGCGCCTTCAACCGAAAAGCTGTAATGGCCCGGCGCGGGCGCGATCCGGCGCGGCACCTTTGAGCGCACGGGTCCATCGGGCAAAAGGTCCAGGGCCTGTTCAATAATTCTCAGGCTCTGCCTGATCTCCTGCATGCGCACGCAGTAGCGGTCAAGGCAGTCGCCGTTTGCGCCCAGCGGCACATCGAATTCAAAGGCATCATATCCGCCGTAGGGCGCAATTTTGCGTATATCATATGGCACGCCGCTGCCGCGCAGCACCGGCCCGGTTGCGCCGTACGCGCGGGCCATGTCCGCAGAGATAACGCCGATACCCCGGGTGCGTACAACAAAGATAATATTGTTGGTGATCAGGCGCTCATACAGCTGGAAACGTCCGCGCATGCGCTGTATGAACGCCCTGATTTTCTGAAGGGTTGCATCATCTGCGTCCCCGGTCACGCCGCCGACACACATGCAGGCATGGGTCAGGCGGTTGCCGGTGAGGTGCTCCAGGATATCCACGGCCTGTTCGCGGTCATCAAAACAGTACAGGATCGGGGTAAAGGCCCCCAGATCAAGCAGAAAAGCGCCCACCCACAGCAGGTGGCTGGCGATCCGGTTCAGCTCGGATGCGATAATGCGCAAGTAGCGTGCGCGCGGCGGCGGCTCAATGCCCAGAGCCTGCTCAAGCAGCGAGGCATAGCAGAGGCTGTGGGGCAGGGAGCAGGCATAATCAATGCGGGGTGTGTTGGCGAAAAAAGACTGCCACGGGCGGGACTCGCCCATCTTTTCATGCATGCGGTGACCGTACCCCAGCACCGGGTCAATGCCCAGCACATATTCACCGTACATTTCCAGCTCCAGCTGCAGCACGCCGTGCGTGCTGGGATGCTGCGGGCCCAGGTTGACATGCATGCGGAATTCGCGGGTGTCGGCTGTGTTGATCGTCATGGCGATTTCCCGTCTGCAGCCGCACGATCAGCGCCTTTGAGCTGTTCCAGTGTTTTTAAACGCTGAGGATCTTTGCGCAGCGGATAGAGGTCCCGGTCCTCATCGCACATGAGCAGCGGCCGCATGTCAGGGTGTCCCTCGAAGACAATGCCGAACATGTCCCGCGCTTCGCGCTCATGCAACTGCATGCCCGGAAACAGGGGGGTGAGGCTCGGCGCGCGGCCGTCCGGAGCAACAGTTGTTGCGAGCAGCACACGCATGTTTCGGTCCGAGGCCGCAAATTGATACACGAGGGCACACTGCGGGTCAGCATGCACGGCGGTCATGAATACCGGATACATCCCGGCGTCGCGTATAACCATTGCTGCCTGCTTCAAAGCAGCCGTTGTAATCATGACGTGCAGCACAGAGCCCTGCAGGGGGCTTGTTGTTGTGATATGCGCATCACAGGCGCGCAGCTTTTCAAGGAGATCGTCGGGCATGATGCTCACTTTTCCATCTCCTGCAGGGGATGGCGATTCTGTGGGAACGGGTGGCGGCGTCCGGTAATTTTTTTTTGAAGCGTAAAAATTGCCTCCAGCAGGCCTTCGGGCCGCGGCGGGCACCCGGCCACGTACACATCGACCGGTATTAATGTATCAACACCCTCAATGACGGCATAGTTGCCCTCTCCGGCAAACGGGCCGCCCGAGACCGCGCAGTTGCCAAGGGCTATCACCCACTTGGGATCTGCCATCTGCTCATAGAGCCGCTGCACAACCGGCGCCATTTTTTTATTGACGGTTCCGGCCACGATCATGAGGTCTGCCTGGCGCGGTGACGGGCGAAACACTTCAGCTCCGTAGCGGGCCATGTCAAACCGGGCCATGCCCGCGCTCATCATCTCAATGGCGCAGCATGACAGGCCGAAGGTCAGGGGCCACAGCGAGTTGGCCCGGCACGCATCCAGAATGTTTTCCGCCAGGCGCAGGGGCTGCCACATGCCGGCAGGCCGTATCCGGCAGGAACCGGGTGCGTTTAGCGTTGTTTCTGGGTCGGTGACGGGTTGCTGATGTCCGGGGTTTTCCATTCAAATGATCCTTTCTTCCAGGCATAGACCAGGGCCAGAGACAAAACAGCCAGGAACAGGCCCAGCAGCATCAATGCCTGCGTGCCTGTTTCTGTGTCAAAAGCCGCCACTACCGGGAACAGGTAGAGCACATCGACTTCGAAGGCCAGAAAAATAAGGGCATAGAGATAATAGGCAATGCCGTAGCGCGAATCCCAGGCATAGCCCCGGGTTTGAATGCCGCATTCATAGGGCTGCAGGGCGATGTCGCCGGGGCGGCGGGACGGGCTCAGTACCCGCGAGATGACAAAAGGCGCGGTTGCAGCGGCAATGCCGGTCGCGAGAAAAACAAAGATATACGTATATAATACATGTTCGTCGTGTGGCATGGGTACGTATTCTGCCTTGTGTGACGTTACTGTTTGGGGAAAGTGGGCAGCGAGCCCACTATACGATTGGGGCGGATACGTGTCAATAAAAAGATGGTTACAGTAAAGCAGGGCAGGGTGTTTGTGCGGTTTTTTGCATTTTAATGTTGAGACTGCTCTGTGTGTTTACAACTGTATAACTCTTTACGGTCATTCCGGACAAGCGTAGCGCGATCCGGAATCCAGGGGTTTGTCATGGACCCCGCATCACGTGCGGGGTGACATTGCCTGCTGAGACGCCACGGGTTCATTGCCGAGCAACCCCAATAGCAATATCGCTCCGATTGCGAAGCAACTTCTGTTTCTCAACCTGAGACCGGGCATTTCAAGGTTAATGTGTTCTATTGCAGGATTTTCATGAACGAGCGGGCCTTGTCAAGCGTCTCCCTGAACTCAGCCGTTTGTTTCGAGTCATGGACAATGCCGCCGCCGACCGGCAGGTACAGCCGGGTGTGTTTTTTGATAATGGTTCGAATCGCGATGCTGAAATCAAGCCGCATATCGGGCTGAATGCAGCCGATAACCCCTGTGTACACTGAGCGGGTAACCGGCTCGAGTTCGTCAATTATTTCCATGGCCCTTCTCTTGGGGCATCCGCTGATGGACCCTCCCGGCAGCATGCTCACAAGTGCGTCAAGTGCGCTACCGGTATCATTGAGGCATCCGGTAATGCGCGCGAATGTGTGCCATACTGTCGGACAGGCGCTCACAAGCCTGCGGCCGCGAACGCGGACAGAGCCGCTTTCACAGACCTTGCCCAGGTCATTGCGCATCAGATCGATGATCATGTTCAGCTCGGCGGTTTCCTTGGCGTTTTCCAGAAGCTCCCGGCGATAGCGCTCATCCGTTGCGGAGGTGCGGCCCCGCGGCCGCGTGCCTTTGATGGGACAGGTTTCGATCGTCCGGCCGTCAATTTTTATAAAGCGCTCAGGCGATGCGCTGATAATTTCAAAACCTTCTGCCTCGAAATAGGCCGGAAAGTCAACCGGGTTGTGGTGCAGGGTCCGCACAAACAGTTCACGGGCCGGCATGTCGGTTTTGGCTTCAAGGCGATGGCTGAAATTGATTTGATACAGATCGCCTTCATAGAGATACTGCCGGATGGCGTCGTAGGCGCGCGCGTATTGGGCAGCGCTGATTACGGGGTGAAAATTCGTGCTGCGGTATGCGCGAGCGGGGCGCAGCGGCCGGTTGAGAATGCGCTTGATCAGTTCAGGATAGGCCGGGTTTTTAAAGTGCAGGCGCAGCGTTTTTTTTCCGGTGAACGTGAGATAGTTGTCGTAGGCATGCAAACAGATAGCTGGCAGGCGCAAATCGTTGTGGGCTGTGCAGCGAAGATTGTGCAGCTCATAGGCCGCGTCATAGGATATATAGCCGGTCACGGGCCGCCCCAGGCGCGCGCTGCGTGTTACAAAGGCACGCAGGCCCTTGATGTCCGCATTGACAGCGCTGAACGTTTCTGCCGGGTTAAACCCGAGCAGGCCGGGGTGCGTGCCTGCCAGCAGGCAGACATCCTGTTCGTGGTCAAGGCGGGCGAACAGGTCAAAAATATTACCTGATATGGTTTTAGTCTGCATAGAGAAAATTTTTCATGATCCGGTCGCCGACAGGCGTCATGAATGATTCCGGATGAAACTGAATGCCGTATATCGGCAGGTCCTGGTGACGTATGGCCATCACTTCATTGTCATCAGCCGTGGCGCTCAGTTTAAACCCGGGCGGGGCCTGATCAAGCGCCAGGGAATGATAGCGCGCGGCCACAAAGGGATTGGGTATGCCCTCAAACAGTCCGCTTCCGTTATGCCTGATTTTTGAGGTTTTACCGTGCATAACGCGGCGGGCATGCACGACGCGCGCGCCGAAGACCTCGCCGATGCATTCATGCCCCAGGCATATGCCCAGCAAAGGCACGCTGCTGTGCAGGCTTTTGATAACATCCATGCACACGCCGCTGTTACAGGGCCTGCCCGGCCCGGCGGAAAGCACTATCTTCTCAGGCCGCAGGCGCTGTATGCCCGCAACGCCGAGGGCATCGTGCGCCACGACCCTGACGTCGGCCCCAAGGACGCACATCTGCTGGTAGAGGTTGTAGGTGAACGAGTCGTAATTATCGATCAGCAGGATCATCGAATAAGTCGGAGAAACTCATTGCGGGTTTTGTCCTGATTGCGGAAGCAGCCCGTAAACGAGGAGGTGGTCATAACCGTGTTCTGTTTTTGCACACCGCGTGCCATCATGCACAGGTGCTGGGCCTCAATCACCACACCGACCCCTTGCGGCTTGAGCAGTTTATTCAATGTGCCGCCAATCTGCATGGTCAGGCGTTCCTGGTTCTGCATGCGGCGCGCATACATATCGACGATACGGGGCAGTTTTGATATGCCCAGTATTGTGCTGCCGGGGATGTAGCCGATATGCGCCTTGCCGAAAAACGGCATCATGTGATGCTCGCAGGTTGAAAAGAAGTCAATATCCTTGCAGATAATCATTTCATCGTAGTTTTCGCTTGCGAATTCGCGCACAAAATCCTGAGGGTCCTGCGTGTAGCCGCAAAAAAGATCCTGACAGGCCCGGGCCACGCGCTCAGGTGTGTGCGCCAGGCCTTCGCGGGTCAAGTCTTCACCCAGCTCAGTCAGCAGATCACGCACCAGTTGCTCTATTTTTTTTGTGTCCATACGCGTACCGCCTTATCATCGTTGAGTTTCTGCAAAAGTTCCTGAATTGTTGCGCCCAGCACCGGATGCATCCAGTCCGCGGCCACTTGTGCCAACGGCATGAGCACGAATGCTCTCCGGTGCAGTTCCGGGTGCGGCACCGTCAGGCTTTTTGTGTGAAGTATTGTAGAGGAATACAGCAAAATGTCCAAGTCAATTATGCGGGGGCCCTTATCAATCAGGCGGCTGCGCCCCATAGCATTTCAATCCGCTGCAGGGCCGCCAGGAGTTCAAAGGCGTCAAGTGAGGTTGTGCCCCGCAGGACCATGTTTAAAAACCAGTCCTGCTTCACAATGCCGACAGGCTCGGTTTCAAAAATGTCCGAGACAGCCCCACAGTTCACGATTGGCTGCAGGCGCTCAAGCGCTGTTCTCAAATTGGCCTCGCGGTCGCCTATGTTGGTGCCAAGGCCGATGCATATGGGATTCATCGTCTGTCCCCGATCTGCTAACAGGCTGTTGAAAAACATACATCTGCTGCGTTGCGCGCCTTGCATCTGCACATTTTTGAACAGCCTGTATGAAAAGACTTTTGCAACATTTTGCTAACAGGTTTCATGCTGCTGCGCTGCGGCAATGAGCATCTCGGCCACCGTGTCCTTGTGATCAAGCAGCAGCACCTTGACATTCGTATCCGGCCCAAAGAGCAGGCTGCCCAGTGTAGCGCTGTTGGCCTGCAGGGCAAGGGCCAGCACGCGCGGAGCATTGCGCTGCAGTGTGAGCGCAATCTCGCGAAGCAACCGCTCAGAGGCATCGTTGCTTATCAGGATAAGGCGCGATACCCGCGCTTTTTGTTCCGTACCGGTTTTGTGGCGCAGATGTGCAAGGCCGTTGCGTTCATTGGCCAGAACCTCAAGTGTGGTATCAAATCCGCGCTTGAGCCGCCCTGTGCGCAGGGCCCGCTGCAGCACGGTTGTAACCGGGGCATCCAGCTGTATCTCCGGCAGTCCATGCCCGGGCCGGGCCTGTGCCGCGCGGAACAGGTCGTGCAGGGCCTGTGCGCAGGGGTTCTCCTCAACAGCGCGGGGAAAGTGAATAGCAATCATTGGTATGCAGCTCCTTTGTGTCAGCGCTGTGTTTGTCAAGCCGCATTATAGCCGATTCTGACCGATTTGACCAATCATGCCTTCGGCGCTTCAGGAAATATGGATCTTCTGGTTTTTTGTACCGTTCAGGCGGTTGTCCAAGGTCTTTTTGTTGTTAAAAACTCCCCCTTTGAAAAAGGGGGGTAGGGGGGATTTAAATAAAAGCATAACGTCTTGTTTTATCCCAACAAAACCGGCTTTTCGTCGGTACAAAAACCGGATGATGCAAGAAATATGTTTGAAAAAGTGCTGTCTTCCGCTATAGTTTTTTTGAACAGCCTGTAAGGAAATTTTATTCGACACCCTGTTAGACGGCAGCAGTCATGAAAGACTTTCTCCGGGTACTCAATCCTGAACAGCGCGCGGCGGTCAGCACCGTTGATGGTGCCGTGCTGATCATTGCCGGAGCCGGAACCGGGAAAACCAGAACGCTTGTGTACCGTCTGGCCTATCTCGTCGAACAGGCCCGCATTGCGCCCCGCAATCTGCTGGCGCTTACGTTCACCGTCAAGGCGGCTGATGAAATGCGCGAGCGGGCACAGGCCCTGTGCAGCGCAGGCATTGACCTCGCACCCGTTACGGTCGGCACGTTTCACTCGCTGTGTTTCGATATACTTAAGCAGCACGGTGATTTGATCGGCCTGCCGGACGAGATTTCAATTATTTCCCCGCCGGCGCAGCAGAGACTTATAGCCGAGCTGGCAGGCGCATTTGTTAACGACGGCCCTGCGCCTACCGCCCGGAGCTTGTGCCGTCAGCTGGCCCTTGAAAAAAGCACATCGCAACCTCCCAACAAGCTTAGCCCTTTTTGCCGGGCATATCAATCCGAGCTGACCAGACGGGGCCTGCTTGATTTTGATGATCTGATTTTGAAAACGGTGGAACTGCTGCAGGCCCGCCCGGCTGTAGCCGGGGCATTGCGTGATCGTTTCAGCCATGTCTCGGTCGATGAATATCAGGATGTCAGCCGGGCCCAGTATCTTCTGCTGCGCCTGTTATGCGGCCGGCATCCGAATCTGTGTGCGGTGGGCGATGCTGACCAGGCCATTTATGCCTTCAGGGGTGCGCAGGTTAAAAATTTCCTTAATTTTCAAATCGATTTCCCCGGCACGACCGTGTGCTATCTGGCCGATAACTATCGTAGTTCGGCAACCATTATCGACGCGGCCCAGCAGGTTATCCGGAACAACAAAATACGTATTGAAAAACAGTTGCGTCCTACGCGGCCCGAGGGCGCAAAAATTTATGTGGTTGAGCTTGACGATGAATATATGGAAGCCGACTGGATTGCCTCTGAAATTGCGTCGCTTCTGGGCGGCATCGGCTTTGAAAGCATGTGCAGCGGGGATGAGTCCGTCAGGAGTTTCAGCGACATTGTCATTCTTTACCGTTTGCGCCAGCAGAGCCAGGCTTTGCTCAAAGCGCTTAACCGGCGGGGCATCCCCGTGGCCGAGCACGCCGGCAATTGGTTTTTTGAAAATAGCCAGGTGCAAATACTGCTGGATCTGCTTGAGATTCTGGTCAACCCGGCGAACGACGGGGCTGTTGCCGACCTTTTACGCTCAGGCCACTTTTGCCCGGGCGAGCGCAGCGCTGAGCGCCTGATCGCTGAGGCCGTTCGGCAGGGTGTGCCGCTCGTGCAGTTGTGCCGCAATCCCGAAACCGTGCCGGGCCTGCAGCAGCGTGCCTGCGAGCGCATTCGTATTCTGGGTGCGCTGATTGAGGACATTCAGGCCCGCAGCCCCTCCATGCCGCTCTATCAATTGATAAACTGGCTGTGGGATTCGGTATTTGCGGCCAGTCTGGAACCGGATGAGGATATGCTTGCCTTTGCCACGGCAGCGCTGCCGTTTTCACGGGAAGGGGCTGCCGGGTCCGCAGGCGCGTTCTTAAAGAAAGTGTACCTGATGCGCGAAGGCGAATCCCTTGCGCCGGCGCAGGAATGCGTGCGGCTGATGACAGCGCATGGCGCCAAGGGGCTTGAATTTCCGGTCGTTTTTATTTCCGGAGCCGAGCAGAACCTGTTTCCCTGCCATCTGGACCCCCAGGAAGAGTACGATGATGCGCAGGTCGAGGAGGAGCGCCGGCTTTTTTACGTGGCCATGACCAGAGCCCGCGATCGGCTCTATATAACAAGTGCCCGCAGCCGGTATGTTTTCGGACAAAGTCTGCCTGGCGCTCCATCGCGCTTCAGTGCTGAAATTCCAGAGGACTGCCTGCGGCGGGTCGCAGTTCCATCAGGCGCTAAAGCCAAACAAAAACCGTCGCAGCAGCCGTCATTGTTTGATTTTTGAGCACAGGCTTTCCCGAAACGTCCGTCTGCTGCGTTCGTCACTCATTGCGGCGTACGGTACGGCCACTGCATGCTTCGCCCTGAAGGGCATTGCAGCCTTGTGTTCGTGCACTTTGTCATTTGCGAGCGTACGAAATAGTAGCGCCTCATCAATCCTCATAACATCTCTCCCGCAGCCTGCCTTGCCATCCGGGTTCGAGATGACAGCAAAAGAAACAGGGTACACAAAAAAGTTACATGCTGTAGAGAACAATTGATTTTTCCTCAAGCTGTTAACCGGCAGCAGTGGTGTGCTATAGTAGAAAGTGTGCCTGAGGTTGACTTTTCAGGCACCGGTTTGTATAGTGAATCCAAGCCGTTACATCTGTGAATGGAATGCCATGCAAAGCCGCAGCTCACGTCGTACGTTTTTAAAACAGGCCTCGTTTGTCGCGGCAGCCGCGCTGTTCACACCAACAGAGTGCCTGCGCGCGGCAACGGATGCCGCTCAAAGCACTCCGGCCAGGCTGGCCATTATTATTGACGATGTCGGCTATAATCGCAGCAACGCCCGGGCTTTTTTACAGCTGGGGGTTCCGTTGACCTTTTCCATTCTGCCGAAGGTTACGTATTCGGCTCAACTGGCCGAAGACATTCACCATGCCGGTCATGAAATCATGCTGCATCAGCCCATGCAGCCGCACGGTGACGTTGCAGATCCGGGGCCCGGTGCACTGTATGTGCAGCATACGCGCGCAGACATGGAGGCAATTATCCGGCAGAACCTGGCGGAGCTGCCCTTTGCCTGCGGCGTGAACAATCACATGGGATCTTTGTTTACCGAATCACGCCCCCCTGTTTCCGACATGCTCGATATTTTCCGGCAGCGCTCATTTTTCTTTGTTGACAGTTTTACCTCAAGCCATTCCGTCGCGTTTCGTACGGCCCGCGAGTTTAATATGATAGCGGCGTACAGGAATTTTTTTATTGATAATTCGCTGGAAGCAGAAGCTATTTACGGGCAACTGCTTGAGGCAAAACGCCGGGCCCTGAGAACAGGCAGCGCGATTGCCATTGGTCATCCCCGCCCTGAAACCGTGCGGGTGCTCGAAGGGTTTTTGAAGGAAATCAAGCACAGCGGCATTGAGCTTGTGTATGCTTCCGCTGTCGCGCGTGAAAGGACAGGCCTCGCCGCAGGCGCGGCATAAGGCCGGGCTATCCTGAGCGTTCCGGTGTCCCTTTACAGTCAGGTCATAAGCGTTTTCAAAGCCGGCAGTATGTGGCCGGTTTTATAATTAATACGCAGCCCCGGGCTGCCAGCCAAAGAGAGAGGATGTGTGTTATGCGACTCGCGCAAAAAAATGCCTTGATTACCGGAGTTGCCGGCGATATCGGTCGTGCTACGGCCCTGCGGTTTGCCGCTGAGGGTGCCACGCTCATTCTCAGCGACATTGATGCGCACAGGGGGCAGCACACGCTGGAGGCGCTGGGCGCACAGGCCGGGAGCAGTATTTTTCTGCAGGCCGATCTCACCAGTGAAGCTGAAATTGTGGCCCTGTTTGAAAAAACACGACAGCACGTTGATCGCCTTGATATTTTGGTCAACATTGCCGGCGGCGACTATGAGGCCATGATCGGGTTTGACGAAATGAGCGCTGAGGGCATTGCCCGCAATTTGAGTATCAATCTGACCTCGTGCATGCTGTGCTGCCGCGAAGCCTCAAAAATCATGATGGCGCAGGAGAGCGGCAAAATAGTTAACATGTGTTCGGTCTGCTATCGGGGAGCGCCCACGCCGATGCAGCACAGCTATGCCGCGTCCAAGGGCGGTATCTTTTCATTCACCCGCGGCATGGCCATGAATCTGGGGATGTATAACGTCAATGTCAATGCTGTCGCTCCCGCGCTGGTTGATGTGGCTGCGATCAAGGACCAGGTCGGCTCTGAGATGTGGGATGCCATCAGCACGGATGCGGCCGGGCGCTACCCGCTGGGCCGCGTTGCCCGGCCTGCAGATGTCGCCAACTGCATCCTGTTCCTTGCGTCTGAGGATGCCGATTTTATTACCGGCCAGACCATCGAGGTGTCGGGCGGCGCACGCCTGTAGGTGGGGGCGGGCTGTTGAAAAACGTCCGTCTATCCCGCCATGGCGGGATTGTGCTCACCGTGCTAGGGTAGGGGCACGGCATGCCTTGCCCTTACAAATGACATCACGCGCCTTGTACCCGGGCATTTTTGAACAGCCCATATCAAGTACTTTTTCCGCATCCTATTGATCAGTGTCCAGCGTGTAGGGTGCGCCATGCGCACCATCAAAAAACCGCATTGTCCGACGGTGCGCACGGCGCACCCTACTAAGCTTTGATGATTTAGCAAAATTCGTCACACCGGTGAAGGCCGGTGTCCAGTGTCTTTCTACGTGGCTGAGATTTCTGGATTCCGGCCTGCGCCGGAATGACTGAAAATAGCATTTTCAGACTTTTTGCAGGTGCGTCAACTTTGCACGATGGAACGCAGTGCCTCGCGGGCTGCTGCCGGGCTGAGCCCTTCAAGCCTGACGGTCTTTCTCCGGCTGGCGTGTCCGCGCACGACCGTGATTTTTGAAGCGGGTATGTTGAAGAGTTCTGAGAGCAGTCGGCAACACGCGGCATTGGCCTGCCCGTCAACCGGCGGTTTGCTGATTTTTATTTTCAGGCAGTTGTCCTGAAAACCCGCGACAGCGTTGCGCGATGAGCGCGGCAGCACGTTGATGTGCAGTTCAACGCCGTTCTCAACCTCCCTCACAGGCGTGTCAGTCGGACTTTTGCTCTCCATTGCCTTCCATCAGCTTCAGGTGGGTTTCAATCAAAGCGCGAAATGATGTTTCGAACTGATTTTTTTGCTGCGTGAGCACCGCAAGTTCATCCTGCAGTTTTGTGTGAGAACGCTGCAGATCTTCCTGCAAATGCTCTGATTCTGCGCGTTCCTTGTCGATAATGGCTTGGGCTTCCTGTGCGGCCTGCGCCCGGATGCGGTCGGCTTCTTCCTGTGCCGCAGTGTTTTTTGTGCGGGCCTCATCCAGGATTGCGTCCGCCTGACTGCGGCTGTCTTCAATCAGCGCGCGGGCCTGATCCTGCGCCTGACTCGTAATGCTGTCGGCCTCCTCATGACTCTTTGAGGCTTGTTCATGCGCCTCGTTTATAATGCGCGCAGCCTCCTGACGGGCTGCATCAACACAGTTCCGGGCCTCGCTTTCCGCGCGCTCACGCATGCGGGTGATCTCATCCTTCTGGGCCTGCATCTGTGCCTGCGCCTGTGTAACGATCTCCCGGGCTTTGTCCCGTGTTTCTTTCATCAGGCGTTCTGCCTCTGCCTGCGCTTTCTTTTGTACTTCCCCGGCCAGTTTTTGTACTGTTATCAGGGCCTCATTGATGTTTTCCTTTTGTTTCTCCAGGAGTGAGAGTTCCTGCCGGGCCGCTTTCAGGTCATCAATCAACGTCATAGTATGATTGTTCAGGCGATCCATTTCCTGGGCGACAATTTCAAGATAGGAATCAACGTCCAGCCTGTCATACCCGCGAAATGTAACTGCAAAGGTCTGCTGCAGCACATCAGAGGCCTGAAGCGAAACTCCGTGCGGCTCGTTTGTTTCCCGTGGGTTGTGTTGTATCTTCGGCATAATCCACTCCTCGTTTAACGCAGTATGGATACCAGCAGGTTGCTGACGGCATAGAGTATGACAATAACAATAACCGGTGAAAAATCAAAACCACCCATGGCAACCGGCAGCAGTCTGCGAACCCGGTCCAGAACCGGTTCGGTAATATCGTAAATAGCACGGACCAGGAAATTATACGGGTCCGGGTTTACCCAGGAAATTATCGTTCGTATTATGATGATGAACATATATATCCGCAACAGTGACAGGACTGCCATCACGACTGCATACAGCAGATTGCGGGCAACATTTACCGGCAGCTGCAGCCGGAGGTTCTGCAGTGTGAGTTCAATGAAGGTGTCGATCAGCATCAGGGCTATCAGCAGTATGATCGGCGAAAGGTCAATGGCGGTGCGCGGCAGCGGGAAGTTCCTGCGGATAAAGTACAGGGGCGGGTCGGTTGCGCGACGCAGGAATACCACAACCGGGTTGCGGGGGTCGGGATTTACCCACGAGAGCAGCGCCCGCACAATCACGATCATCATGTATAGCCAGGCGGCATAGTGGATCAGGGTAAGCAGGCCAATCATTGAAATCCTTTCTTAGCGGGCTGTTGAAAAACGCTTATCTGTCCCGCCATGGCGGGATTGCGCTCGTCATTCGTCTTTGCGGCGTACGCAACAGTACGCCTCATTCCTCATGACTTCGCGCGCCTTGCATCTGAACATTTTTGAACAGCCCGAACCGATTTATCTTAATAAACTTTCAGCGGTAGGTTGATACTTCTTCTTGAAGACCGGATTGTCTGTTTCCCGTCATTCCGGCGAAAGCCGGAATCCAGGAATTACCGGATCTTGCGAAAGTACTGGACACCGGTTTTCAGCGGTGTGACGAACTTTTGTGTGACCGTCAAAGTTGAACCTTTTTACTTGTTCAGCTCGTATGCCAGCTTTAAACCCTGCAGCAGCAGGTGTTCATCAATCTCTTCTATGACGTCAGTGTGGCGTGCAATCAGCGGGGCAAGGCCTCCGGTGGCGACCACGGTGGGTGCGCCCTGTACCTGCTGCCTGATGCGTTCTGCCATGGCTTCAATCATCAGGCAGTAGCCGCCCAGAATGCCGATTTGCAGGCATGCGGTCGTATTGGTGCCCAGCATGCCCTGCGGCAGGTCATACTCTATGCGGGGCAGTTTGCGCGTTTTTTCGAAAAGCGCCTCGGACGCGGTTTTAAAGCCGGGCATGATGGAGCCGCCCAGAAAGACTCCCTGTTTGCTTATGTAGTCCATGGTCGTGGCCGTGCCGAAGTCGATGACGATCATGTCAGTGTTGAATTTTTTGTAGGCGGCTGCCGCGGCCAGCGCACGGTCGATGCCCAGTTCGCGCGGGTTGTCATAGTATATGGTTATGCCGAGGTGCGAATCGGCGTCGACCACCAGGGTTGGGACGCCGAAGCAGCGTTCGCACAGTTGCTGCCAGGTGGCAGTAAGCTGCGGCACCACGCTGGCGATGCATGCGCCCTGAACCTGTCGCAGTGAAATGTCGGCTCCCTTGATCAGGGCCTCCAGCACGAAGCGGTATTCATCGGCGGTCCGGTGCGTATCGGTTCCCACATGCCAGAAGTCGAGCAGCGTAGCTTCATTGAAAAGGCCGATCGTCGTGTTGGTATTGCCGATATCAATTGTAATGAGCATAGTATTCACCGTTCTTCGGGAGTTTGGCAGGTTGTTGAAAAATACCCGTCTGCTGCGTTGCGCTCGCCGTTTTTCATTGCGGCGTACGGAAAGTACGCCTCATTTCTCCCGGCTTCGCGCGCCTTGCATCCAGATATTTTTGAACAACCTGAAAAAGATACATTTTTAGTACCTGTTAACGCGATCCTGCAATCGAGAGCATCGGTGCATTATGCCGGTTCAATCAGCATGCTTACATCGGCTGCCGGAGCCGAATGCGTCAGCGCGCCCACTGAAATATAATCGACACCGGTTGCGGCAATATCTGCGATGGTTGTACGGCTGACATTGCCGGAAGCCTCAAGCAGGACCCGGCCCGCATTCAGGGCCACGGCACGGCGCATATCGTCACACGACATGTTGTCAAGCAGGATCATGTCGGGCCCGCAGTCAAGGGCCTGCTTACATTCATCCAGCGAGCGCACCTCGATTTCAATTTTCATATGCCGCCCGCCCGCCCGTGTTTTTTCAAGGGCGGGCTTGATGCCGCCGCAGGCGGCAATGTGATTTTCCTTGATCAGGATTGCGTCAAAAAGGCCCATGCGATGGTTGGCACCGCCTCCGCAGCGCACGGCCATTTTTTCGAGGACGCGCCAGCCCGGGGTTGTCTTGCGGGTATCGAGCAATGTAGCCCGGGTATGCGAGATGGCATCGACGAACGTCCGTGTAAGCGTAGCAATGCCCGAGAGACGCTGCAGGAAATTGAGCGCGACACGCTCCCCGGTCAACAGCGCGTGGAAAGGTCCCTGCAGCTCGGCCATGGTGCTGCCGGAGGAGACGCGCTCATCTTCATTGGTAAGCCTGTGCATGCTGACATCAGCATTAATGCGCGCGTATACCTGCTCTACCACGTCCAGGCCGCAACATACAAGATCCTGCCGGGCAATAATCACGGCACGGCCCGCCTGCTGCGGATCTATCAGCAGTGCAGTGGTTATATCACCGCTGCCGAGGTCCTCGGCCAGGGCCATGGTGATCAAATCCGACGCTGCGCTCTGTGAATGTTCGTTCATCTTTTTGCACTCACGAAGAGATGCCTCAGCACGTGCGCAGCGAAGCGATGCGCGCGATGTTTTCCTGAAGTTTTGCCTGTTTGCCTTCAATCACACAGAGCTTTTCACGCTCTTTTTGCACGATGTCGGCCGGGGCATGATCCACGAATTTTGGGTTGCCCAGCTTGCCGCTGATAAAATCGATATCTTTTTTCAGTTTGGCGGCTTCGCGCTCCAGGCGTTTGCCTTCTTCATTAAAATCAATGATGCCTTCAAGTTCCACAAACACCTCACCGGCGTCAACAACACCCGCCGCAGCCGTATTGGAGCGTGCGAATGTTTCGTGCACCGTGGCCTGAGAAAGGCCTGCAAGGCTGCAGATCAGGTCGGTGTGCTGACGCAGCAGCGCTTCAACAATGCTGTCATGGCACAAGAGGTCAGCAGCCGGCCGGGCCGACGGCGCTATGTTCATCTCAGCGCGTATAGTGCGCACGGCCGTAACAAACTGGAAGAGGTGCTCCATGCTGGCTTCAACATCGGGCAGTATGCGCGCACGGTCAGCCTGCGGGAACGCGGTCACCACGATGCTTTCACCTTTACCCGGCAGTTTTTGCCAGATTTCCTCGGTGACAAAGGGCATGATCGGGTGCAGCAGCTCGACTATCGTGCGCAGCACATGAAAGAGCACCTGCTGGGTGCAGCCGCGCTGAGCGGCATTGTCGCGGTCATACAGGGACGGCTTGGCCATTTCAACATACCAGTCGCAGAATTCACGCCACACGAACTGGTACAGGGCATTGGCTGCTTCGTTAAAGCGATAGCCCTCAAGGGCATCACGTACTTGAATGATAACGCTGTTGAGCCGGCTCAAAATCCAGCGGTCCTTCAGCTCGAGGCTGCCTTCTGGCAGGCCGGGGGTGCAGCCCTCAACATGCATGAGCGCAAAGCGCGAAGCGTTCCAGAGCTTGTTGACGAAATGGCGGTAGCCTTCAATGCGCTCTTCAGACAGGCTGATATCGCGGCCCTGGGCAGCCATGGCCGTCAGGGTGAAGCGGAAGCTGTCTGTGCCGAATTTCTCAATAATCTCCAGGGGATCGATCACGTTGCCCTTGGATTTGCTCATCTTGTGGCCGTGCGCGTCGCGCACCAGGGCGTGAATGTAGACGTCCCGGAAGGGCACGTCACCCATGAATTTAAGGCCCATCATCATCATGCGGGCCACCCAGAAAAAGAGAATGTCAAATCCGGTTACCAGGCAGGACGTGGGATACAGGTTTGCGAGCTCCGGGGTTTTATCCGGCCAGCCCAGGGTTGAAAACGGCCACAGGGCCGAGCTGAACCAGGTATCCAGCACATCGCTTTCCTGCGTGATGTCGGGGCTGCCGCATGCGGCGCAGGCCTCAGGATCATCTTTTGCGACCGTGATATGATCGCACTGGCTGCAGAACCAGGCCGGTATGCGGTGGCCCCACCAGATCTGGCGCGAGATGCACCAGTCGCGGATGTTGTTCATCCATTCAAAATAGGTTTTTTCCCAGGTGGACGGAATGATGCGCGTGCGGCCGTCCTTGACGGCCTCGATGGCCTTCTCGGCCAGGGGCTTGACATCCACAAACCACTGCATGGACAGATTGGGCTCAACAATGCTCTTGCAGCGGTAGCAGTGCCCGACCGCGTGCATGTGCGGTTCGATTTTTTCAATCAGGCCCAGGGCTTCAAGATCGGCAACAATTTTTGTGCGGGCCTCAAAGCGGTCAAGGCCCGCGTAGGGTCCGGCCTCTGCGCTCATGCAGCCGTTATTGTCGATGACCTTGATTGTCGGCAGGCCATATTTTTTCCCGATTTCAAAGTCATTGGGATCGTGCGCCGGGGTGATTTTCAGGGCCCCGGTTCCGAATTCAAGGTCAACATAGCTGTCGGCGATAACGGGAATCTCGCGGTTCATGAGCGGCAGCACCACGCATTTTCCCTGCCAGTTCAGGTGGCGCTCATCTTCGGGGTTGATTGCAATGGCCGTATCGCCCAGCATGGTCTCGGGCCGCGTCGTGGCAACGCACAGGTGGGCCGATCCGTCAGGTGATGGATATCGGATGTAGTAGAGATTGCCCTGAATGTCTTCATGCTCGGCTTCCAGATCGGACAGGGCCGTGTGGCAGCGCGGGCACCAGTTGATCAGTTTTTCACCCCGGTAGATCAGGCCTTCTGCATGCAGCGTGACAAATACTTCACGCACGGCGCGCGAGCAGCCTTCATCCATGGTAAAGCGCTCGCGCGACCAGTCGCACGAGGCTCCGAGTTTCATGAGCTGATTGACGATAATCCCGCCGTACTGGGCCCGCCACTGCCAGACGCGCTCGATAAAAGCCTCGCGGCCAAGGTCAAAGCGTGTCATGTTTTCTTTTGCAAGATCGCGCTCCACCACGTTCTGGGTCGCGATGCCCGCATGGTCGGTGCCGCACTGCCACAGGGTGTTGCAGCCCTGCATGCGCTTGAAGCGGATCAAAATGTCCTGCAGGGTGTTGTTCAGGGCATGGCCCATGTGCAGGGAGCCGGTAACGTTCGGGGGCGGGATGACGATGCAATAGGGCTCGGCGCCGCTATCTCCTGAGGCTTTAAAGAAACCCTTGTCCTTCCAGATTTCATACCATCTCTGTTCGACCGTATGCGGGTCGTAGCTTTTGTCCAGTTCAGTATCGCTCATGTTATGTCCGTTTTCAGGTGATTAGCAGGCTGTTGAAAAACACGCATCTGTCCCGCCATGGCGGGATTGCGCTCATTGTTCGTCATTGCGGCGTACGAAAAGTACGCCTCATTCCTCACAACTTCGTGCGCCTTGCATCTGCGCATTTTTGAACAGCCTGTACAAAGAGACTTTTTCAATATCCTGTCAGGTGCTTTTGCGTCTTTGCTCAGTAGTTAGTACGGTGCGTTAAAATTGACCCATCTTATAAAAAAACCCTCATAAAATCAATTCCTTATTGACAAGCCCGTCGTGCTCGTGAAATCATGTTCGGCAATCCCAGGCCAACTGCAGACAGGAATTTACGCGCATGATCTCAGACACTCTTCAGCTTGTTTTTCCCCGGGCGCAGATTGAGCAGCGCATTCGTGAGCTTGCCGGGCGGATCAGCGCGGACTATCAGGGCAGACATCTTGTCATTGTCGGCGTTTTAAAAGGCTGCTTTGTTTTTCTGGCCGACATCATCCGCAACCTTGACCTCGACGTTACAATTGATTTTGTTCAAGTCGCGTCCTACGGCGCATGCCGGGAATCAACCGGTGTCAGTACCCTTGAAAAAGATTTGAGTACAGACATTCGGGGCCGTGACGTTTTGATTGTCGAGGATATTGTCGATACCGGCGAAACGCTTGCGCACCTGATCGAAGAGCTCCATAAGCGCTCTCCGTCATCGCTGCGCGTGTGCGCGCTTTTGAACAAGCAGTGCCGCCGCAGAGTAGCGGTTGCAGTTGATTATTTCGGCTTTGAGGTTGGTGATGTGTTCGTAGTCGGTTGCGGGCTTGATTTTGACGAGCGCTACCGGGCCCTGCCGGGAATCTATGCCCTGCCGGAGGAATGACTGAAACGTGACAATCGAAACCTTTACGACGGTGTTATTAATGTATGTTTAGAGCGTAGGCCGGACAAAGCGACAGCGTGTCCGGCGAAATTTGATTAATGCAAAAGGCGCCGGACTCACTTCGCCCTTCGACTTCGCTCAGGGCAAGCTTAGTCCGGCCTACAACTGAATGTGCGTGCATGTGCCATGCTGCGAGTATTAATGCTGATGCCAACAGTCGTCACACCGGTGAAAACCGGTGTCCAGTGCTTCTGTGTTTATCGGAGTCCCCTGGATTCCGGCTTTCGCCGGAATGACTGAAGGTAAATTTACTGCTTTATTGGTAATATTCTATGCTTCGAGCGATAAAAAATTTTCTGGCCCTGTTTACGGGCGCTGCGCCCTCGGCATCCCGCACTGACCTGCCCGAAACGCTGAAGCTTATCTTCAGTCGCCGCAGCTGCCGCAGCTTCGCACCCGGTGCCATTTCGCCGCAGGACCTTGACGCTATTCTGGATGCGGGCCGGTTCGCGCCCAGCACGGTCAACCTGCAGACCTGGTCGTTTATTACCTTTGACCGCTCTCAATGGCATCAGACCTTTGAGCGGCCGATTCCGTTCAAGGGCACGTATGCTATAGTCATCTGCGCCGACCAGAACCGCCTGAGCGAGCTCTTCAGCGATTTTGCAGAGACTCCCGCGATCAACATGAGCCTGGCTGTTTTTAACGCGGGGCTCGCCGCCATGAGCATGAACCTGGCGGCTGAGGCCCTGGGCATACAAAGCATCATGCTGTCTGAAACCGGGCGTACCGGCTTGCTCGACATCGCCTTTCTTGTGGAAAAGCTTACGTTGCCTGAAGGCGTGCTGCCGCTTACAACGCTGGTGTTGGGCAAGGGGTCCTTGAAAATGCCGGGCATACCGCCGCGCCAGCCGCGCGATGCCGTGGTCATGCCGCAGTGCTACAACGCAGCGTGCAAAGGCATGCTTCGGGATTGGTTCGATCAGATGTTCATCGGCTTCAAAATCGGCCACCCGCTTTCAAACTTCGACAAGCAGCTTGCCTTTTACCGCAAAAAGATGCTTGAAGCCGAGCAGGTCGTGCGCAGGTATTTTGTCAGGTAAGGTAGGTCTTGTTTTAAGAAGGTGGCGATTAGCAAGTCGCATGGGCGAGATGAACTGTTTCAGGCGGGGATAATTTGCAACACATGGCGACTTTGGATCGTTATAGGTTGGCTGTCATTGCATTGTTGATATTGGGTATAGTGTCCCTGGTAAGCTGGAGGATTTACCAATATCCTTTCAGAGCAGTACCTTTCCCCGAGAATTATCCAGCCCAACGGGAGCAGCTAATCTCTGATTTTTATCAGGATAAGCAGCATAGCCCTGAAAGTTATGAGGCAATTTTTCAGTATTTCGTCGAGGGGTACCAGTTTTACCGCAGCAAAGCGGGCGCACTGGTAAATTATCCCGGCCTTCCCAGTTCGCACGGCAGCCTCATCGATAGAGTTGAAGGCTTTACCCGTATGGCGCCCTTAATGGGTGCCTGGCTATATGCAGGTCGACCAAACCAGCTCAACCTGCAAGATGGCGGAACGATTGACTTGGCGAAAACTCTCAGAGACGCCATTGTTGCGGGGACGAATCCACAATCCGGAGAGTATTGGGGTCAAATGAAACATGGGGATCAGCGCATTGTAGAGGCCGCTGATGTGGCCTTAACGCTGTGGTTAACGCGAAAACAGGTGTGGGATGTGCTGGCTCCAAAGCAGCAAACGCGTATTGCAAGATGGTTGGCACAGGTGAACAAGAAGAGAGTCCCAGATAACAACTGGCATCTTTTTGTTGTGTTAGTTAATGCCGTGCTGATCGATTTGCGGCGTACAGAGGGCAGCCCGAAGCTATTGGATGACCACTATCAATCCATCAAAAAGTTTTATCGGGGTGACGGGTGGTTTACAGATGGGGTCAGGGAAGGAGAGCGTTTTGATTATTACAATGCCTGGGGAATACACTACGCACTTTATTGGTTAAGCAAAATCAGGCCAGAGCTGGATCTCGAGTTTATTACAAAAGCCACAACTCGTTTCGCAGAGGATTATCAGTATTTATTTAGTACGGCGGGGTTTCCCATTTATGGCAGGAGTATTTGTTATCGCATAGCTTTGCCAGTGCCACTCTTGATTGCAGCAGATAAAAATTCGAAATTAATCTCGCCCGGGTTAGCACGACGAGCTATGGATGTGACCTGGCAGTACTTCATTCGTAACGGAGCCTTAAGGGCAGGAACGGTGACGCAGGGATATTGTGGAGCTGATGAACGTCTGCTGGATCAATATTCCGGTCAGGGCAGTTGCTTGTGGTCCCTGCGGTCTCTTATCATTGCGCTCTCGTTTGCAGAAGACAGTGATTATTGGCAATCCACGCTTCAGCCTTTACCGATTGAGTGCCGGGACTATAGCGTCAAGCTGAGCGTTCCGGGATGGGTGGTTGAGGGAAATAAGGAAAGCAGTACTGTAATTTTAAGACGAATGGGAGAGGCGGACATTAACAATGAAGGCTTTGTTGAGGATGACTGGATAGAATATGGAAATCTGGAAAAGCTCTGGCGTCGTATAAAGCATAAAAGCATCAGGCCTGAAAATTATCAGGCAAAATACTGGCGATCAATGTATGCATCGCAGCTGCCATTTTGCGGATGTTAATCCGCTAACTTTCATTAATATATTTGGTCCAGGCAATATTAAAACCGTTCCCCAATATCACCGCAAAAAGATGATTGGAGCAGAACAGATCGTGCGTAGATATTGTGTAAGGTAGCGAAGCGGATTTGTTGTAAGAAGGTGTGAAGATTAAATAGAGCCGCGCCTTAAATAAAACACGACGAATGCAGGCGACGGCAAGTGGCCGCGCCTGAGCCGCAGCAATGCGGCGGAACCATACAATGTGCGCGAAGAACGTTTATGAATTCAAAGCCAACACAGTATGCATTTTGGGCCGGTGTTGTGTATTTCAGCTGCATGGCACTGGCACATTTCTTTGGCCTGAAAGTGCCGGTTCTTTTTGTATACTACGATACGCCGTATTACGCCTATCAGGATAAGATCATTTCCTTTGCGGTATGTGCGTATATCGCGCTGTTTTACTCTGCAGCGCGGCATCGCTCCGTTGCACTGAGCGCCATTGTCGTACTCGCTCTTACGGTTCTTGGGCTGGGCGCGGTTAATCTGTCGGACGCTCTTGCCTCGGTACTCTTAGAAAGCCAGTCAACACTGCCCTACTGGTTGCAGACAGGTGCGATCGGGATGTATCTCGCGGTGCTGATAGTCCTGTATGTTCGAGACGGAAGAATCGCAGAATAAGCTCTCTAACAAAAGGGTGCGGCTGTGCCCTTTTATCGGGCATAAAGTGCGGCTGTCTCCCTTTATGCAATACCAATACTCAATATAAGAATGGGGTAGTCATGGAATGGATTTTTGAAACGCAGGCCTGGATATCGCTTCTCACCTTAACGGCACTGGAAATCGTGCTGGGCATCGACAATATCGTGTTCATAACGATTTTGGCCGGCAAGCTGCCACATGAACAGCGGGAAAAAGCCAAGGTGATCGGTCTGGGGCTTGCCATGCTCTCACGTATTCTGCTCCTGTTGTCGCTGACGTGGATTATGCGGCTGTCAGCGCCCCTTTTTACGGTTGTGGGCAATGAGATCTCAGGGCGCGATCTGATACTGATTATCGGCGGACTTTTTTTGATCGGCAAAAGTACGTCTGAGATTCATGATAAGCTGGAGGGCGAGACAGAACATGTTCAGGTCAAGCGGGTTGCGGCATCATTTGCGGGCATACTCGTGCAGATCATGCTGCTTGATATTGTCTTCTCGCTTGACTCGGTCATTACAGCGGTAGGGCTTGCCAGCCGGGTAAGCATCATGGTGCTGGCCGTGGTTATTTCCGTTGTTATCATGATGTTCGCGGTCGGCAAGGTCAGCCGCTTCGTCGACAGCCACCCGACCATAAAAATGCTGGCGCTCAGCTTTCTGCTGCTGATCGGCACGACGCTGGTGGCCGAAGGCGTTGAAGTTCATTTCCCCAAGGGATATATTTATTTTGCCATGGCTTTTTCAATTTTTGTGGAAACGCTTAATTTGCGCATGCGCAAAAACAGCGAGCCCGTGGAGCTGCACAAAAGTTATCCGCAATAGCAGGCTGTTGAAAAACGTCCATCTGTCCCGCTACAGCGGGATTGTGCTCATCATTCGTCTCTCCTCGCAGAGCGGGACAGGACGGCGTACGGTAGGGGCACGGCATGCCGTGCCCCTACAAATGATATAGCACGCCTTGCATGTGTGCGTTTTTGAACAGCCTGTATAAAAAGAATTTTTCAACACCCCGGTAGCAGTTAATCCTGCACGGTTGCCGAAACTTTGTCTGGTGGATTATTTTAACAACGGTAATCCGGACTTTGGCCGTGCCGTGCCTGAGAAAGCCGAGTTCGAGCGCGGCTTCGCGTGACACATCAATAAAGACTTCCTCGTGCTTGCGGCAGCGGTCGTTGACCTTGACGATGACGGATAGGCTGTTGGCGAGATTCTCGACTTTCACCAGTGTGCCGAACGGCAGGCTGGGGTGGGCGGCGGTCAATTTTTTCTGGCTGAAAACTTCACCCGAAGCTGTTTTTTTGCCGTTGAAGCGGTTGGCGTAGTAGCGGGCGGTTCCCAGAACTGATTCCACCGGGGGCGGTGCATCCCGCCGCCCTCCAATTGGTCGACATTACTTCGATTTAATCAAAATATACTCTTTTATAGGCATGTATATTAACGTTTTTTTGTGATGAATTTAACCAGCTGCTTAAAAAGCATTAACAATGCGGAGCTATTCTGAATCAGAAAATATTTTTTCAGCAAGGAATCGCACACATTCACTTTTTCAGGAGGCTTGATTATGAGAAAAATAACCAGTACATGCTTGGCTGTTTTGTTCCTGGCCCTGGCTGCATATCCGGCAGTCTGCGGCGCTTCAAAGTCCAAGAAAACCTTCACTATAGTCGCTATTCCCGATACGCAGGTCTACAGCGAGGAAAGCGCGCTGACTCCAATTTTCAAGGCACAGATTGACTGGATTCTCGCAAACAGGAAAAATGAGAATATTGTTTTCGTGACGCATTTGGGCGATGTCGTCGATAACGCAGGCGACACGGAGCAGTGGAACAATGCGATGTGGGCGCTTGATCCTCTATTCGATGCGCCTGACGATTTTCCCTATTCGATCTGCCAGGGTAATCATGACGGCACCGAGTTTGCAGAATACCTCGGCCCCGAGAGCTACGCGGGGAAAAAGTGGTATATCGGCTCCTCGCCAAACAAGCTCAACCATGCGCAAGTCTTCAGGGCGGGAAATCGCAGATTCCTGCACATAAATTTCCAAAAGGACCCCGACGCGGAGGCCTTTTCGTGGGCCCAGTCCATCATGGATAAAAGAAAATACCGTTCCATGCCCGTGATTGTCTCGACGCATGATTATGTCATGTACGGCGGCAGAGGCCCCACGGGCCGAATCATCTGGGATGAATTCATAAGGGAAAACCCCCGCATTTTCATGGTGCTCAACGGTCATACGCATACCGAATACGCCTTCGTGTCCCATAATGATGACAACAAGCCGGTCTATCAGATGCTTTCCGACTACCAGGACCGCGATAACGGCGGCAACGGCCTGATGCGCCTCATTCGCATAAACGAGGATAACGGCACCATTTCGGTGAAAACCTTTTCCCCCGGCTTCACCATTGATGACGATGGGGATATCATAACCGTTGATCCCTATTTCGAAACGGATGATGACAGCCAGTTCGCCTTTACCACTAATCTGAAACAGCGATTCAAGCGCTGGAGCAGGTATGATTTCGGTGACGAGCCCGAACGGCCGCCTCTGCCCCCCGCCGACCCCATTACCGAACCGGCGACCCATATTTTCCAGGAGCGCCTTAATGGCTACGAAGGGACAATCGACTCTCAAATCAACGAAAATAATCCAGGCCTTGACTATGGCGGAGAGATGACGCTGACGACCGACTTGGACGACTCGGGCTCGCGGGTGAACGGCTTGCTCGCCTTCACCGGCATCATCGGCAACGGCCCCGGCCAGATACCAGCCGGCTCGACCATTACCTCGGCTAAAATACTTTTCGAAGCAACGAGCTCGACGGCTGGCACTATCAACTTTCACCGGATGCTGATGCCGTTCACCGAGAAGTCGACCTGGTACGATTTCACCCCCCAGCCTGTCACTTGGCACGATGTCACCTTTTATGATCCCAAAACCAAGCAATTTGTGACGCAGACCGTCATGGTCGGCGGCGGTGTTGAAGCAAACGATATCGAAGCCCTGAGCGAAAGCGATACGGCGTTTAGCTGCCCGAAGGGGTTTCCGACGCCGTTCATCGTGGATGTCACGAAATCCATACAGGCATGGGCTGACGGCGAGACCAACTACGGCTGGGCCATGCTGAACAACAGCACCGATGGTTGGGATTTCCTCACCAGCCACGCCGGCAATGCGCCGGCACTTGTCGTTATTGTGGAAGGCGCCCCGCTGCTGTAATTCCATTTTCAAAGCACCACCCCACCCAACAAGGCTATGCTGCATGTCCGCAGCGTAGCCTTGCCTTTTTCAGCCGCGTTTCGGTGAGCAGCTTTTCATGCGTCAACAGCGGACATCCATTAATTTAATTGACAGTGCGTAGGGCGCGCCATACACATCGTCGGTAATGCGGCTGTGAATGGTGCGCAACGCACTCTAGGACTGGCCTTTAATCCTTCGAGGCAGCCGGAACTTCGCTTGATGGATTATTTGCAAGAACGGTCAGTCTGACCTTGGCCGTGCCCTGCCTGATAAAGCCGAGTTCGAGTGCGGCCTCGCGTGATACGTCAATAAAAACTTGCTCATGCTTGCGGCAGCGGTCATTGACCTTGACGATGACGGATATGCCGTTGGCGAGATTTTCGACTTTCACCAGCGTGCCGAACGGCAGGGTGGGGTGGGCGGCGGTCAATTTTTTCTGGTTGAACACTTCACCCGAAGCTGTTTTTTTGCCGTTGAAGCGGTTGGCGTAGTAGCGGGCGGTTCCCACGGCGGACTGCGGCGGAGCCTGCCCAGGAGCAGGCCCGGTGATATCCTGCGCGGCGGGCACCTGTTCAGTGACCCGGTGATCCGGCTTTGGCGGTTGCGGGAGCGTCTGGCAGCCTGCGCACATGGATAGTATGGCGATGGATACAATCAGCAGGGCCAATAATTTTTTTAGCAGCATCACACGTCCTTTCGTTTCATCAGCCTCTATCAGGCTGTTGAAAAACGCCCATCTGCTGCGTTGCGTTTATCATTCGTCACTGCGGCGTACGGTAAGTACGCCTCATTCCTCATGATTGCGCGCGCCTTGCATCTATGCATTTTTGAACAGCCTGTGTAAAGAGACTTTTTCATCAGCCTCTATTTGGCTTCGCGCAACAGGCGCATGCCGACCAGCGTGTAGCGCGTATCGGGCTTGTTCCAGTTGCGGTATGCCGAGCGCGCGTAAAACGGCCAGGTGTGCCAGGACCCGCCGCGGCGCACCCGCACCTCACCCGTGGCCGGACCCTGCGGATCATCAACGGGCGAATCGGCATAATAGGTTTCGCTGTGCCAGTCGGCGCACCATTCCCACACGTTGCCGTGCATGTCGTGCAGGCCCCAGGCGTTCGGCGCAAAGCTGCCAACGGGAGCCGTAAACGCAAAGCCGTCATGGCCTGCCACAGCGTACTGCTGCCACTTCAGCCAGTTCTGCATGCAGTCGGCGTCAAAGACATTGGCCGCCTTGAGCAGCGTTGCCGGGTCGTCGCCGCTGGAGTAGCGCGTGCGGGTACCGGCGCGGCAGGCATACTCCCACTCGGCCTCGGTGGGCAGCCGGTATGTTGTGCCCTCCGTGCGGCTCAGCCAGGCCGCCATGGCTTTCGCGTCCTGCCAGGTCACATTGACCACCGGATCATTGTCGCTTTGTGCAAATCCGGGATTTGCCCAGGAATACTTCGGGTCGCGGCCCTCGAAGGCATCGCCCCGTCTGGATTGGGCCGGATCATAGTCGCGGTTATAGCCGTAGCCCCCGGTTGCGTCGGCCACGGATTCGGGCACGTAGCCGGACAGGGCAAGGAATTTTTTAAACTGGCCGACCGTTACTTCAAACCGGCCAAGGTAAAACGGGCGGGTAATGCGGACCCTGTGCACGGGCGCCTCGTCGCCGAGAATGAGGAACCGGCGGCGCTCATACTGCGGATAGGCTTGTGCGAGAGAATCGGGATCTTCGTCGCTGCCCATCAGAAATTCGCCTGCCGGCACCAGGACAAAGCGCATGCCGAGCGAATTTTCAACCTGCTCCGGCAGCGGTGTTTCTGACATCGCCGGGCTGGCGGAAAACAGCAAGAGTGCCATAAAAATAAATAGTGTGCAGAATGCCTTCACTCGATGGTCCTTTCATAGAGCATGGGTCTGTTGTGCGGCAGTTGCGGGGAACAGTATACTTGACTGTTTACCGGTTCGCAAAGAAAATTGAAAGGCCGGAGCGTGAGCGGTTTTTTTGGCGTGATGTCAGTGAACTGTGGATATGAAGTGCGTTTACTGGTATAATGTGCCCTCGCGAAGGCTGTTGAAAAAAGCACACCTGTCCCGCTGCAGCGGGATTGCGCTTATTCCCGCCATGGCGGGATCACTGCGGCGTACGGTAAGGGCACGGCATGCCGTGCCCTTACAAATGATATCGGGCGCCTGTGCATCTGCGCATTTTTGAACAGCCTGTAAAAAAAGACTTTTACAACACCCTAAAGGACACGCAGCATGAACGAAAAAGAACTGTCACTGATACAAAACGGCAAGCTGAACCGCTGGACGGTTGAAAACTCAAAAGAGGCCTACGGCATTCCCAACTGGGGCAAGGGTTTTTTTTCGATTTCCGACAAGGGTGAGGTTGTCGCCACGCCGATCAGGGGGCGGGAGAATCAATCCATCAGCCTGATGGACATTATTTCGGGGATAAAAGAGCGCGGGCTTGAGATGCCGGTCCTATTGCGCATCGAAAACATGCTTGACTCCCAGCTCTCCATCCTGCACGAGAGTTTCAATGAAGCCATCAAACAGTGTAATTACAAGGGGCAGTACCGGGGTGTCTACCCCATCAAGGTAAACCAGCAGCAGCAGGTGATCGAGGAGATTACCCGCTTCGGCGCCAGCTATCACCACGGCCTTGAGGCCGGGAGCAAGGCCGAGCTTATTATCGCCATATCCATGATCAAGGATCCCGAGGCCTGCATTATCTGCAATGGCTACAAAGACGAGAAGTTCATCGACCTCGCCCTGTACGCCATCAAGCTCGGTTTTAAATGCTTCATCGTGATCGAGATGCCGTGCGAGCTTGATCTTGTGCTGCGCAGGGCCAAAGAACTCGGCATCACCCCCCGGCTCGGCGTGCGGCTGAAAATTTCACTCAAGGCCGGCGGTCACTGGGCAGAATCAGGCGGAGACCGGAGCCTGTTCGGCCTGAATACCTCGGAAATAATCGCGCTGGTTGACAGGCTCAAGCAGGAAGACATGACTGACTGCCTCCAGCTTCTGCACTATCATCTGGGCTCCCAGATACCCAATATCAGGGACATTCGGGCGGGCGTGGACGAGGCCTGCCGTTACTACACCGAGCTGGTGATGGAAGGCGCGCCCATGGGCTATCTGGACCTGGGCGGCGGCCTGGCCGTCGACTATGACGGCTCGCAGACCAACTTCCGCTGCAGCCGCAACTACTCGGTGAATGAGTACTGCGCCGACATCATCGAGATCGTCATGGCGAGCCTCGATGAAAAGCAGCTGCCGCACCCGACCATCATAACCGAGTCGGGCCGGGCAACCGTGGCGCACTACTCGGTTCTGCTGTTCAACATTCTTGATGTCAGCCGCTTTGACGCGCTCAGCATACCGGATACGCTGCCTGCCGACTCCCATGAGATGCTGCGGAACCTGCTGGATGTCTACACATCGGTGAACACCAAGAACATACAGGAGTATTATAACGATGCCCTGTATTACAAGGATGAGGTGCAGAGGCTTTTCAGGCATGGAGAGATCAGCCTGCGCGAGCGCTCTCTGTGCGAGACGGTTTTCTGGAACATCATCAACAAAATCGCCCGTGAGGTGAAAAAAATCAAGCAGGTGCCGGTCGAGCTTGAAGGCATCGACATCGCCCTGGCCGATATCTACTATTGCAATTTCAGCATATTCCAGTCGCTGCCGGACTCCTGGGCCATCGACCAGCTGTTTCCCATCATGCCCGTGCACCGGCTCAATGAGTGCCCGACCCGCAGGGCCATCCTGGCCGATATTACCTGCGACTCCGACGGCAAGATAGACCGGTTCATCGATTTGCACGACGTGCGCAGCACTCTGCCGCTGCACGAGGTAAAGCCCGGAGAGGAATACTTCATGGGCGTATTCCTGGTCGGGGCCTATCAGGAAACCCTGGGCGATCTGCACAACCTGCTGGGCGACACCAACATCGTGAGCGTGCGGATGAACGAGGACGGGAGCTTTGACTTCGTGCGTGAGCTTGAAGGCGATTCCATCGCCGATGTGCTTACCTACGTTGAGTACGATACCAAGGTTCTCATGAACCAGTTCCGTCAGGCCGCTGAGAACGCGGTGCGCGAGGGCACGATCACGGGCGCCGAGCGGCGAAAAATCATGCACGCCTACGAGTCCGGGCTGCGGGGCTATACCTACTACAAAAAATAATCCCGCGCGCGAGGCATTGCACTAACCCCGCCATTGCGGGTTCATGCCCGGCGGATTGAATGGTTACACGCAGCCGCTTCCGCGGCATAGAGAAAGGTGATTGCCGGTATGTCCTGGTTTGGAAAGATTGCATTGGGATCTTTGGGGATGATGTTCGGCGGGCCGCTCGGCGCTGTTCTGGGTGCGGCACTTGGGCATCAATTAATAGATAAACAGCAGACCGCACGGCGGCAGCTTTTTCAGCAATCAGGGACACTGCTTGATAATGTGTCGCGGAATCAGGCGGCGTACTTTGTGTGCATGCTGTCAATGCTGGCTAAGCTTGCCAAGGCTGACGGCGCTGTCACGCCGGAGGAGCTTGCTGTTGTCGAGCGTTTGATTAACGGGTTACCGGTTTCAGCTGAAGAGAAAGTATTCGCGCGGCGTGTTTTCAACGAGGCCAAAAGCTCGCCGTACTCGCTTGAGGATTTCGCCGCTCAGTTTTACCAGATGACGCAGGCAGAGCCGACGTTGTTATGCTCCTTTCTGGATGTTCTGTTTCAGGTGGCTGCTGCCGACGGTGCTATGCACCCTGCGGAAGAAAAAGCGATCAGAACGGTTCAGGATATTTTCCGGATATCGGACAATATGTTTGACAGCATACAGGCGCGCCACTTTAAGAATGATGACAAACATTACCACATGCTGAACTGCACGGCCCAGAGCACGGACGAGGAGATTAAAGGGAGTTACAAAAAACTTGTGAAAGAGTTTCACCCTGACACGATCATCGCCAAGGGGCTTCCGGATGAATTCATAGCTTTTGCGACCAAACGCTTTCAGGAGATTCAGGGGGCCTATGAGCAGATCAGGAAAACGAGAGGGTTGTAAGATTACACAGAATTGACCCAATACGGTCTCCCGGTGCAAGCAGCTAATTTAAATGCCGTCATCTACTCTTTTTAACACTACGTTCGATCTTTTTTACAGCAATGCCAGGCGGCATCCGGATGCCATTGCGCTTGAGCGGCCCGGCCGGAGCCCTCTTACCTATGCCGGCCTGCTCAAAACCGTACGCGTGATTGTGGGCAATCTGCGATCAGCCGGAATTTGCCCGACTGATCGCGTGGCAATCGTGCTGCCTGATGGCCCGGACATGGCATGCTGCCTGCTGGGCGTCAGCATGGCTGCCGTGTGCGCCCCGCTTAATCCCCTTAACCCGCAGCAGCAACTGGAGAAATTGCTGGCCGACCTCAGGGCACGGCTGCTCATCACCCATTCCTCGGCTGTTCCTGCAGCGCGAGCCGCTGCCGAAAAAATGCAGATCCCGCTTCAGTTCGTGGATGATCCGGCTGACGGGTGCGGCACGCAGTCGGCGGATGATTGTACGTGGCCTGCGCCCGATCCGCAGCAGACAGCCATCGTCCTGCACACATCAGGAACCACGGCGCAGCCCAAAAGAGTACCGCTGACGCATACGAATATCTGTGTTGCGGTCAATTATATCTGCCAGTCTTTGGCCCTTGGGCCTGATGACTGCTGCCTGAGCATGATGCCGCAATTTCATATCGGCGGCTTTGCCTGTCTGCTTCTTGCCCCGCTGGCAAGCGGCGGCCGTATAATCTCCACGCACGGTTTCAATGCCGAAGAGTTTTTCGGGCTGCTGGAACAATATCAACCGACCTGGTATCAGGGCGTCCCGGCAACGCTGTCGATGCTGCTCAGCCATGCCCGGACGGCAAAGAAAGAGAGCATCGCGTCCTCTCTTCGCTTTATCCGATCGGTGGCCGCCCCCCTGTCGCCCCGGTTGAAGCAGGAACTGGAAGCCTTTTTCCGGGTGCCGGTGATTGAAACATTCGGCATGACCGAGGCAGCTCCCCTGATCACAACCAACCCCCTGCCTCCGGGCATCAGAAAGGCCGGCTCAACTGGCACATCGGTCGGGCCCAGGGTCGCCATCATGGATGAGGCCGGGAACCTGCTCGGGGCGGGCACGGCAGGAGAGGTCGTGGTGCAGGGAGAGAACATCATGGCCGGCTATGAAGACGATCCGGAAGCCAACACGCGGACTTTTGCGCACGGCTGGTTTCATACCGGAGACCTCGGATATCTGGACGAGGATGGCTATCTGTTTCTTACCGGGCGCCTGAAGGAGATCATAAACCGCGGCGGCGAAAAAATATCACCGCGTGAAATCGATCTAGTCATCCAGGACCATCCCTGCGTTGCCGAGGCAATGGCCTTTTCCATTCCCCACGCAACCCTGGGGGAGGATATCGCCGCCGCTGTTGTCGTCAAAAAAGGCGGGTCTGTTTCGCGTGCCGAGCTGCTTGATTTTTGTCTTGAGCGCCTTCCGGTTTTCAAGGTTCCCCGGACCGTATTTTTTGCCGAATCCCTGCCCCTGGGCCCGACCGGCAAACCGCAGCGTATCGGCGCGCTTGAAAGGCTGCAGGCTGCTGAAGTGCAGGCCGTGGAAAAAGAATACGTCGCCGCACGCTCAGTGTCAGAGGGCATGCTGGCCGGGCTCTGGCAAAAGATTCTCGGGGTTGCAAAGATCGGCGTGCACAACGACTTTTTTGAAGCAGGCGGGGATTCGCTGCAAGCGACGACGCTGCTCAGGATGATCGAAAAACAGACCGGCCTGAGTTTCCCCCTCAGCATGCTGTACCGGCACAGCACCATCGCCGCTCAGGCAGAGCTGGTTGAAAACAGAACAGAGCATTCCCTGAATCGCCTGATGCCTTCGGCGCAGCAGACGCCAATTTTCTGGATTCTCTGCCAGTTCAACCCGCAGGATATCCCCCTTGTCCCGCTGGAGACTTATTTTGAGAGAATGCCCGCACACGAAAGGCTGTTTGTGACGATTGAGGAAATGGCCGCAGACTATGTTCAGCAGATCAGGCAATGCATGCGCAGCGGGCCGTATTATCTGGCAGGGTACTCCATCGGCGGTTTGATCGCGATCGAGGCCGCACGCCAATTGCGGGCTGCGGGAGAGGAGGTTCCCCTGCTGTTCCTGATCGATCCGCATTTTGTGGACGCACGCACCAGGAAGAGACCGCTCCTGAGAAGGATGCTGCGATATTACCGCGCAATCCACCCCTCGCGCATGCAGGACACAATCGTGCAGATACTGTATCTGCTGGCATTTGATATGCTGTCCCTCAATACATGGCTTCAGCGCACAACCGCATTTGCCCTGTTCAGGATTACGAACAGGCTCTCGGACCTGCATCGGATATTCCACATCGAAACCTTCTATAACGACGCTGCTGCACGCTATGCTGCGCCTGCCTACCGTGGCAGAACCATCCTTTTTTTTCGCACAGAGCATCCCGCCCTGCTGCAGTCTGACTGGAAAAGGTTTTGTCCGGACGCCGAGTTGCACTCCATTGATACCGTGCTGCATGAGGAAACCATTCGATCACCCTGGAACAGCCAATGGCTGATGAAGCTCAGGCTGCTCATGCCGCAGAGCCAGGGGAAATCCTCTTGACAACAGCAGGGGCGATTACGACAATACAGCCGGGTACAGGCAACCATTCAGGAAAACGGCTGCAAGCACACGTTGAAATGCACGCTTGAATCCACGGGATTCATATCGAGTACATCATGCGGGTATGCGCTATGCGCGAATTTACGGGGCGGGATTTTTTAACGCTGCAGGATTTCACCAGAGATGAAATCATTGCAATTCTGGATTCTGCCGACGAATACAAGGCCAAACTTAAAAGGCATGAACCGCATGACTCGCTGCGCGGGAAAACGGTTGCCATGATTTTTGAAAAGCATTCGACCCGCACCCGGCTTTCCTTCCTGGTTGCCGGCGCTCATCTGGGCATCACGATGTGCCCGATGGAGGCTGCATCAATGCAGCTCGCACGGGGCGAGTCAATACCGGACACGGCACGGGTGATCGATCAGTACTGCGATGCGCTGGTGATCCGCTCGTTTGAGCAGCGACGGATCGAGGAATTCGCAGCATATATGGCCAGGCCGGTGATCAACGGCCTCACCAATGAGCGCCATCCGCTGCAGCTTCTGGCCGATCTTCAGACCATCAGAGAAAAAAAGGGGAGACTGCACGATCTGAAGATCGGTTTTGTGGGCGATGTCTGGAACATGGCATATTCCTGGGGCATTATGAGCGCAATCTTCGGCCTTGAAATGACCTGCGCGATTCCGCAGGGATACGCATTTGACCGGGCTGCACAAGAATGGATCGATGCACGCAATAAAGAAACCGGGGGTTCGTTTTCGGTAACGCATGACCTGAGAACGGCCATGTCGGGTGCGGATATCGTTGTTGGCGTTACGTTCACCAGCATGCAGAGAACGAAAGTTTCCGAGGATGAAACCAGGAAAAAACTTGCGGACTTCATGCCGTTTCAAATCAATGCGGACGTCATGTCCTGGGCAAAGCAGGACGCCGTGTTCATGCATTGCCTTCCGGCCCGACGGGGGGAAGAGGTGACGGATGAGGTTATCGACGGCGCAAACTCTGTCGTGTTTGAAGAGGCCGGCAACAGGCTGCACACCGCAAAAGCCCTTCTGGCGCTGTTGCTGGGCGAAGGCGTGTGATCCATACCACTAAAATAAAGGTACGAGGGATGGTTCTGTATGGTTGACAAGCGGTTGGAAATTGCGTAGGAAGTAAAGGAGGCTGATACCAAAACATTCTTATTAACAAGGCAAAGGAGGGTCTATGAAAAAGTATTGTGCTGAATTCATTGGAACTTTCTGGCTGGTGTTAGGCGGATGCGGCAGTGCTGTTCTGGCAGCCGCGTTCCCGAATGTGGGCATTGGTTTGCTTGGCGTTGCACTGGCATTTGGCTTGACTGTCATGACGATGGCCTTCGCTATCGGGCACATATCCGGCTGTCATCTCAACCCTGCGGTTTCTTTTGGTCTCTGGGCCGGTGGTCGTTTCCCGGGCAAAGAGCTGCTGCCCTACATCATTGCCCAGGTTCTGGGCGGGATTGTAGCTGGCGGTGTATTGTATCTCATTGCCAGCGGTAAGGCGGGTTTTGAGCTGTCTGCAGGCTTTGCTTCAAACGGCTACGGTGAACATTCCCCGGGCGGATATGGTCTGCTGGCTGCACTGATTACTGAAGTCGTCATGACCATGATGTTTCTCTTCGTTATTCTCGGCGCTACAGACAAGCGCGCGCCGCAGGGCATGGCACCGATTGCAATCGGCTTTTGCCTGACGCTCATCCACCTGATCAGCATACCGGTTACAAACACCTCCGTTAACCCTGCACGCAGTACCGGTGTTGCCCTATTTGTCGGTGGTTGGGCGGTTTCACAGCTGTGGCTTTTCTGGCTGGCCCCGATTGTTGGGGCTATTCTCGGTGCTTTGATCTATCGTTTCATTGGCAGCGAGAAGAACTAGGTACGGAACTTCAAAGAAAGCCGCTCATGCAGCTGCGGCATTCAGCGAGCCGTTGGAACTGTAATGGGAGAGCAGCTCAATGGGGCTGTTCTCAATAGATGCCTGTACCGGGGGAGGGGAGTCCGGAAAGACGCTGATGTGATTTCTGCAGAAAGATACCACAATGAAAGACCAGAAAATCTTCTCGTTTGTCGAAGAAACGCGCGAATCGGTTATCCGGGCTTTGCTTGAGGCCTCGGGCGGCGGCGAGCTGGTTCGCACAACCGTGCCGTTCAAGGTGGGCCAGGCCGATGTCGCCGTCATTCGGGGCGGCTGCATAGAGAAGGCAAGCGTTACCCACATGAAGCTCAACCAGGTGAAGCCGCCGGAGCTGGACCGGGTGATTGACTACATGGTCTTTCAGGTGGAGATTTTTCCGGTAAACCCCTGGTGCCCCATGGGCCATTTCAATACGGAATGGGGCATGACCGGCGAGGGCCCCTATCATATGATGCTTGATGTTTTTCCGGCAGTTTCTGACCCTCAAACGTATGCGGCTGCCCGCACGGCCATGGACTGTGTTGCCGAAACATTCGGCGTTGATACAAAGGCCCTGCGCGCGGGCCTCGCCGATCATTATCGCATGGAGCACTGGGGTGCATCGCTTGCGGCGGAGGCCGGGTGCAGGCTCATGCACCTTGGCCCGGAGAAGCTCGATCTTTTTATCGCCGCGTACCGCGCATTTTTTGACGGCTATATGTATGTGCTTGAAGGCAGCAAGGACAGGCCCTATACACAGGCCGAGGTAAAACAGAAGCTTCGCAGGAACGGGCGCTGGCTTGAGTATCTTACCCTGCAGGATGTGGCCGTGAAAATGGGACTTGGCGTCGGCATACCGCCCGGCGTTCTGGTGGATCTGAGCTATCCGCCCTCGGCGGAGTTCTAAGCCTTAACAGGCTGTTGAAAAATCTCGGGTTGGGCCGCGTATAGAGGCGACCTGTGAAAATGCCGCCTATAGTGGCAGCATGCGCAAGGATTTGTTTTCAGGGGAGAGTGCCATGTCCGATGCACGCATGATGATGGTTTATGATTTTTCCACGCGACGAGCAGCTGCAGCAGTGGAAGGTAATTAACGACGGCGTTATGGGCGGCGTGTCGCGCAGCACGTTCACGAAGGCCGATTCGTCCGGGGCCGTGTTCGCCGGAGTGGTGTCGCTTGAGAATTACGGCGGCTTCTGCTCGGCAAGTTCGCGTCAGGCCGTGCCCGTGGATGCCTCGGCATTCAGCGGCATTGCCGTGCGCTGCAAAGGCGACGGCAGAACCTACAAGCTGACCCTGAAGAACGATGCATCTTTCGGCGGCTTTTCCTACCAGTTCCGTTTTGCGGTTTCGTCTAACGAGTGGATGATTATCAAGGCGCCTTTTAGTGAATTTAAGGCATCGTTCCGGGGGCAACCGTCTCCTGAGGCGCCGCCGCTTAATCCCGGTGTTATTCAGGCCATAGGCTTCCTGATCGCCGACAAGCAGGCTGGGGCATTTAAGCTCGAGATTGAGTGGATACAGGCGTATAAGGAGTAACCCGCAATTTTGACTTTTCGTTAAAGCGGCCAGCGAGCCAGGCACCTGCCGTACACATAGAAACGAATTATACAGGAGGAGGATAGGATGAAATACCAACGACTATTTTTTTTCTGCTGTATCTTTATTGCAGTTTTCCTGCCGCAAGCCAGCCATGCATGTACAACGTTCTGTCTCGATACCCATGATGAACTCGTGGTCGGTAAAAATTTTGACTGGCTTACCAGTGATGGTTTAATAATCGTCAACAAAAGAAATGTCTCAAAAATAGCCGTTTTACCCCGGGATTGGACCGGGGGAAAGCCTGTAAGCTGGACCTCAAAATACGGCAGCGTAACATTCAATCCCTGGGGACGGGAATTTGCCTTTGAAGGGATGAATGAAGCCGGCTTAGTCGTCAGCGCCATGTATCTTGAACAAACCGAATATCCGGCTCCTGATGCACGTCCGGCCATTCCAGCCATCCAATGGGTTCAGTATCAGCTTGACACTGCAGCGACAGTGGCAGATGTGATCGCAAGCGATGCAGAAATGAGAATCAGCGGCCAGGCGGCAATATCACTTTTTTATATGTGACAGTCTGGGGAATTGTGCCTCTATTGAGTTCCTCGATGGAGTATTGGTGGTGCATCAAACAGCACAGGAAACGATGCCTGTTAAAATGCTTAGAAACGACATATATTCGACAGAACTCGAATATTGCGAAAATGAAGAGATACAAGTGGCGGATATGCCTTCTTCGGTGAAATTTTTGTACGGCAGCGGAGATGCTGGAAGACTATGATCCGGAAACATCCGGACCTGCAATTGATTACACATTTAATATTTTAAATCTGACAAGGCTCGCGATCAACCAATGGAGTATCGCCTACGATGTGCAGCATCGCCGCATTAGTTTTCATACGATTGATAATACAAACATTCGATATTTTGATATGAGCTCTTTTGATTTTTCCTGCCAAACGCCTGTCAGGGTTTTGGATGTTCAGGAAGATCTGTCGGGCAATGTTGCAGGCGACTTTATTGATTATACCTATGAGCTTAATCGTACGTTGATTGGCAAGACATTCTCCTTTTTTGAGCCGGATGAAAAAAAGCTGGATGCCCTTGCGCATTATCCTGAAACAACAGAATGCGTTGGTGCGTGCGCGCTGGATATCGAGCATAAAAAGATACAGTACGCGAAACTGTTTAAACCCAGAAAGGTTGTATTGGAGATCACCGGCGATGAGGACTTTGATATGTACTCCCGGATTGATCTGGGTCCGCTTACATGGAGGAAAAAGTCCTTTAACAGGAAAAAGAACCGCCTGAAGGTTGAGGCGATTGTGCCTGCAGGTCTCAGGCCGGGCACTGTTCCGATTTGGGTTGGAAGCTGCTTTGGTGAGATTGAAGTTGTACCGTAACGCATTGTGCACAGGTTACAGGGTTCGCCGTGCGCACCCTTTGCTTCGTTTTTGTGGATCGGTGCGCACGGCACACCCAGGGGTTTGTATCTTATGGAATTCAATGATAATTCATCGCCGATTCGCCTGGGCATCAGCGCCTGCCTGCTGGGCCAGAATGTGCGCTATGACGGCGGACATCAGCACGACCGGTTCCTGACCGACACGCTCGGCCGCTACGTAACCTACGTGCCCGTATGCCCCGAGGTGGAATGCGGACTTTCCGTGCCGCGCGAGGCCATGCGCCTTGTGGGCACTGCCGATGCTCCGCGCCTGGTTACGATCAGCACGAAGAAAGACCTTACCGCACAGATGCAGTCCTGGGCCCGCATGACGTGTGCGCGAGCTTGAGGCAGAAGACCTGTGCGGCTTTATCTTCAAGAGCAAATCCCCCAGCAGCGGCATGGAGCGCGTCAAGGTATACAGCGAAGAGAACGGCATCCCGGCGCACAACGGGGTGGGCATGTTCGCGCGGGCCTTCATGGAGCATTTTCCCCTGTTGCCCTGCGAGGAAGAAGGCCGTCTGCACGATCCGGTGCTGCGCGAAAATTTCATCGAGCGTATCTTTGTCTACCAGCGTTGGCGCGCGATGCTTGCCGCCGGTTCCGGTGCCGGCGCAGTTATTGACTTCCATACCCGGCATAAACTGCTGATTTTATCTCACAGTACAATGCATTACCGCGAGATGGGCCGACTTGTGGCGCAGGGCAAGGCCCTCAAGACAGTTGAGGCGCGCGCACGCTACCAAGCGCTGTTGATGGAGGCACTGGCATTGAAGGCCAACAGTCAAAAAGCATGTCAACGTGCTGCAGCACATGATGGGCTATTTCAAGACGCAGCTTTCGCCGGATGAAAAAAAGGAAATGCTGGAGATTATTGAGCAGTATCACTGCGAGCAGGTGCCCCTGATTGTGCCGGTAACCTTGATAAACCACTATGTTCGCAAATACGGCGAGGCCTACCTGGCCGGGCAGTATTATCTGAACCCGCATCCAATGGAGCTCAAGCTGCGAAATCATGTCTAGGCTGTTGAAAAACGCCCATCTGCTGCGTTGCGCTCATCATTCGTCTTTGCGGCGTACGGAAAAGTACGCCTCATGTCCTCATGACTTCGTGCGCCTTGCATCTGAGCATTTTTGAACAGCCCGGGTAAGCATGTTTTAGAATTTGGACTTGTGTAAATGTAGGGTGGACTTGCATAGCACGTCCACCGGTTTAATGTTAATGGTGGACACGCTTCGCGAGTCCACCCTACGTGCTTGAATTAGGCACGAGCATGTATTGAAATAGGAAAGGATGTCCATGAAACCCGACCGCAACGCAATGAGAGCCGCAATCGCGGGCCTGCTCAACGAGCAGCGTCTCGCAATTCTCGCCACCGTGTCGCAGGAAAGCCCCTACTGCAACCTGGTGGCTTTACGCCCTCGGATGACCTGCAGACGATTATTTTTACAACCCCGCGCAGCACCAGCAAGTACGCCAACATGATGCGTAACCCCAACGTGTCCCTGCTTGTCGATGACCGCATGCGCAGCGGCTTCGGTTTCACTTCCGGCATGGTTGTGACCGCAGTCGGCGCGGTTGTGCCGGTCGGGCCGCAGGAAGAGGACGTGCTTAAAGGCCGCCATGCCAATCGGCACGCCGAACTGAAGGATTTCATATATTCCCCTGAATGCGCGCTGATGCAGGTTCGCGTCGCTCGCTACATCCTGGTAAGCAGTTTGCAGGATGCTTCGGTTTTTGAAATCACTTTATAACAACTTCAATTGGGTGTTGAGAGTGAGTATGTTCAATCACAGCTTATGCGGGCGCTCTTATGAAAAAAGCGGTACAGCGTGTCCACCGGGACATTTCTGCTGGAAATGCTGCGCAGGTCCACCCTACTTTTTTTAGGTGTCCATCGGCGCTGCTTTCCAGTACTGTCCCTGCCGGGTGTTGCGCCGCGTGAGTTCCTGTTCAATGGCCCGCAGAATCGCCTGTTTCTGAAGGGCCCAAACGGGTGCCACAAGGCGGCTTTCCCACGGATCGCTGGTCAGGCGCTGAATGACCGTGTCGGGCGGATCTGCTCCAGTACATCGCAGGCCTGAGAGACAAATTCTTCCTGTGATATCGGTTGAAATTCATCCCGGAGATATTCTTTTTCAAGGGTTGTGTCTTTGTAAATATAGAGGCAGTGAATTTTTAGTCCGTCGGGTTTCAGCCGAACCAGTTCACGTGTGGTGTGGCGCACGTGCTCGCCGGTTTCGCCCGGCAGCCCGATGATGATATGCGGGCAGATATGCAGCGGGTAGCGCCGGGCACGCTCATAGCCCTCCAGAAATTCAGCCCAGGTGTGGCCGCGGTTGATACGCGCCAGGGTTTCATCATGCGCGCTTTGCAGACCCAATTCCAGCCAGACCATCATGCGTTCGGCATATTCTGACAGCAGATCAAGCACTTCGGTACTCAGGCAGTCGGGCCGGGTTGCAATTGACAGACCCACTATGCCGGGCAGGTTTGCAACCCGGTCATACAGGGTGCGCAACTGTTCAGTTGGCGCATAGGTGTTACAGAAGGACTGGAAGTAGACAATGAATTTTTTCGCGCCGTAGCGGCGTTGCATGGCCTGCATTCCGAGCAGGGCCTGCTCGCGTACATCCGGCGATTGGACAGCAGCCTCGATTCCGGACCCGGAGGCGTCACAGTAGCTGCACCCGCCCAGGCCGCGTGTACCATCGCGGTTAGGACAGCTCAAGGGGGCGTTGAGCGTAATTTTCTGCACCCGTTCGCCGAAGCGTTCTCTCAGGAAAGCGTTGAAGGAGTAGTAGCGGGGTTGTTCGGCTGCCATGTCTGTGCAGGCTATCGCCAGTACATAAGGATTGGGCGTTCGCGGCTGTCGAGGCGGCTGAGTCCGGCCGCGCGGGCCGCGCTGAGCGCCTCCTCGAATTCCTCGGGTGTTACGCGGCGCTGCAGCTCTTTGAACTTTTTGATGTCGCCGCAGGGGCGGTACTGATCCATGATGTTGACATAGGTGTCAGGCGAGATTTTATCGGCCAGAAAGCGCATGACAGCTTGAGTTCCGGCCAAACCGTCGGGCATGACCAAATGGCGCACCAGCATTCCGCGCACGGCATGTCCGCGGCTGTCAAGCTGCAGGCTGCCGACCTGGCAATGCATTTCCCTGAGTGCGTTTTGCACGACCTGCGGATAGTCGGGAGCTGCGCAGTAAAAAAGTGCCGGTATGTCGGAGGCGAATTTAATGTCGGGCATGTATATGTCCACAATGCCATTCAGCAGTTTGAGGGTCTCAACACTGTCATAGCCGCCGGTATTGTATACCAGCGGGATGTTCAAACCGTGGTCAATCGCCTCGGGCAGAGCCTCAAGGATTTGGGGCACAACATGCGAGGGACTGACAAGATTGATATTGTGTACACGTTGCTCCTGCAGCTCCAGCATCATGTTTGCCAGTTGCGAGGATGTGACTTCGCTGCCTGCGCCCTCATGACTGATGTCGAAATTCTGGCAGAAGACGCAGTTCAGGTTGCAGTTGCTGAAGAATATGGTGCCTGAGCCGTAGCGGCCGACAAGAGGTGCTTCTTCGCCGAAATGCGGAGCAAAGCTTGCAACAATTGCGTTGCGGCCGGTTTTGCATATGCCGGTTTTGCCGGCCGTGCGGTCGACCCGGCAGCAGCGCGGACACATTTCGCAGCACGCGAGAGCATCAAGGGCCATTTCAATGCGGGCAGCAAGCGTTCCGTTTTTGTGGGCTGAAAGATATGAGGGTTCCACGGTGACAATACATGCCTATTAAAGATTGCCATTAAAGGTTGCTGAAAAATGTTCGGATGCAAGGCGCACGAAATCATGAGGAATGAGGCGTATTTATGGTACGCCGCAGTGACGAATGATGAGCGCAACGCTGCAGACGGGTGTTTTTCAGCTACCTTTTCCTCGTCCAGCAGGACCGAGGGATAGTAACATTTGAAAATCAGGCACACGCAGTCATAGATTTCTTTGTAGATTTTGCGCGTCTGCTCGCGAAATTCTTTTCTGGTCGGATTCTGTGTGCGCAGGTAGTCGAGCTGCCCTTTTAAAAAGCGCACGTCCTTGATCTTTTTGTCGAAGGTATTGCCCCGGCCCACGATTTTGACTCCGGCCAGGCCCATGCGTTCAAATTCGTAAAGGGCGCAGGCGCCGCAGGGCCGGTCATCAATATGCACTGCCGACCAGAAGTGCTGGCGCTCCCAGGAGACTTTTTGCAGCATCGATTCGGCCTGCTCCTGGCTGTCGCAGCCTTTGACGTCTGCGGTTATTTTATAGAGCATCATGCAGGCGTTTTCATAGTCGCGCTTGCGCTCGGGCTCCTTGACGAATTCGGCCAGGCCGTGCTGGAACGTACAGAAACCGTCGATGTTGGCGCAGCGCGAGTTCAGGATGAATGCTTCCAGTTCAATGCCGCTGGTCTTGTCGACTATGGCCTGGATTTCATCCAAAGTCAGGTGCCGTGGCAAAATAACGCGCTTGGCCCCGAGGTCGCGGTAGAAATGCACACTTTCAGAATTAAAGGCCGTTCCGGCCGTGCTGATGTGTATAGTGATGCCGGGGTCAATGTCCTGCAGGGTCAAAATCATGCCGATGTCGCCCACGATAAAGGTATCGGCCCCGGCTTTGAGACACTGTTCAATATAGCCGGTCAGAAACGAATACTGTTTGTTGCTGTAGTAGTGCTCGTTGAGGGTGACTGCCACCTTCACGTTGTGCGGCCGGGCCAGCTCCACGCAGCGGGCGAGGTCCTCAAAGGTGTTCATGTGCGGGCTGGTGTTCAGGCCCGGGGTGTTTTCCTGACGGCGGTTGAGCGAGGCGGCTACGCTGTAATCCCGGCGCCACTCTTCCGGCAGAATGCCGCAATAGAATGCCCCGGCCCCGGCTTCAATAAGGGGCTCGACTTCATCGGGTACTGACAGGGGTGAGAGGATTTGCAATGCCATAATGCCATAGTTGTATCATAAACAACAGGGTGGGTAAACAGCGAAAAGCACGGAGTTGTGAGCGCAGGGGCGGGCCCCTGTGGCTGCCCGTTGTCAGCTAAAAACCGCTGCCTTGCGTGGAAATTTATTCCGTGCTGTCGTTCTGCGCAGGCAGAGCCGGGCGGACTTTGAGTATGCGCTCCTTGCGGATTGATACCGTGCCCGGGGAGCTCCGCGTGGTTTGCTTACATTGCAGGCCCGCGTGCATGAAACCGGCACAACGCCGCCGTTGCGTGCCTTGCTGTGAAAGGCGGCAATGGCCGCGGCTGCTTTGAGTGTTTCGGGCCCCGGTTCCACGGTATGTTCGGGCCGGTATTTCAGCAGCACATGGCTGCCCGACATGCCGTGCACATGAAACCACCAGTCGCGCGGATCAGCCAGTTTGATGCTCAGGCGTTCATTGTCCGCGTCAGTCCGGCCGGCAAGCACGGTCCACCCGCCGGGCAGTTCATAGATATAAAGTTTGACAGGATCGGGTTCTTTCATGGCGTGTATTTCAATACGGATTCATTAGCAGCAGGGCTTGTGCAAAGCCTTGCGAGTATATCAGAAACAGGTATCAGTTGACAGCGCGGCAGTCCGCAGGGCTGCGTGGGTCTCAGGGCTTATGCGGATGCTGGTTGAGTACCATCCAGTACAGGCTCAATTGCCGGACGGCATCTACGAACTGGTTGAAGTCAACGGGCTTGCGTATGTAGCTGTTGACTCCGCATTCGTAGCTTGTGATCAGGTCTTTTTCCTCGTCCGATGAGGTCAGAACCACCACGGGCAGCAGCTTCGTGAGCGCATTGGACCTGATATGCCTGAGCGCTTCAATACCGCCCATGCGTGGCATATTCAGGTCCAGCAGGATCACCTCGGGCATCACGTGCAGGTCGCGGCCTTCGTGAACTCCGGTGCCGAAAAGGTAGTCAAGTGCTTCAACTCCGTCGCGCGCAATGATGATTTCGTTGAGGATGTTGTTTTTTGCAAACGCGCGGAGGGTCAGATCCAGATCGTCCTGATTGTCCTCAACCACCATGATGATGCTCTTGTCCATAGCATGCTCCTATCCAAGGGTGAAGTAAAATCGCGCTCCGTGTCCGGGTTTGCTATCGGCCCAGACACGGCCGTTGTGCCGGTGTGCGATGCGCTGCACTGTGGCAAGCCCGATGCCCGTGCCGGGGAAATCCTGTTCAGCATGCAGGCGCTGAAAGGCAGCTGAACAACTTATCGGCATAAGCCATATCGAATCCAACGCCATTATCGCGTACGCAAAATATCGGGCGGCTGCGCTCCTGTGCGGGGGCGCGGGGATCGGCTTCGTCCGCGCGGCCGAAGGACATCTCAGGATTGTCCTGCCGGACCGTATATTTCCAGGCATTCTCAATCAGGTTTGCAAGCAGTATGCGCAGCAGGTTTTCATCTCCCGGCACCGTCATGCCGGGCTCAATAGTGCAGGTAATCTGTCTATCAGGGGCGTGCTCGCGCAGCTGAGCCACAATGTCTTCGGCAAGAGCGCTCAGGTTCACCTGCTCGCGCCGCATGTCATAGCGGCTGACGCGCGAGAGTTTCAGAAGGTCGTCGATGAGCAGCCCCATGCGCCCGGAGGCATTCTTTATGCGCTGCAGATAGGTTTTGGCTTCACCGGGCAGCACTGACGCGAAATCTTCCTCAAGCGCTTCGCTGAATCCGCTGATGCTGCGCAGGGGTGCCCGCAGGTCGTGTGATACGGAATAGGCAAAGCTTTCAAGCTCGCGGTTGGCCTGGCTCAGCAGTTCGCTCTGCCTGCTCAGCTCCCGTTCCATGCGGCGGTGCATGGTTCGGTCGCGCGTCATGCTCACCGAGCCCACGGGAGCGCCCTGCTGGTCGTAGAGCATGGTGATGTTGTGCTCGACCTCTATCAGGCGGCCGTCTTTGTGCTTGATGTAGGAAGCGTAGTTGCTGATTTTACCGTCTCGCAGAAAATCTCCCATGCGTGCGTAGCTGCTTTCAATGTCTTCCCTGCTCAGCCATATCTGTTCGCCGGACGTGGTTTCGTAGCGGCCTTCCTCGAACAGAAGACATTGCCATGGGGGTCTTTGCCGAGCATGTCTTCAAGTGCATAGCCCGTCAGCGCAAGGCCGGCGCGGTTGATGTTCGTGATATGGCCGGTGCTGTCGCTGATAATGATGCAGTCGATCGAGTTTTCGATGAGGTTGTTTAGAAAATCATTGGTCAGGCTGAGCTCGCGCTCGGCGAGTTTGCGGCTGGTGACGTCGCGCACCATCGAGATCGCGCCTGTGCGCCTGCCCTGCTGATCAAGCAGATGGGTGACATTGGCCTCAACCGGAACAAGCTCGCCCCGGCTGTTGATGACATAGTATTCCCAGTCTCTGATCATGCCGTCGCTCAACAGCTTCTGCTGGGACAGGTAGAGTTGTTCATAGTACTGCATATCAATCGTGATCTTGTCCCCCAGCGTGGTGCGGTAGGTTGTGCCGACCTCGGGCATGAAGCAGTAAGGCTTGTTGCCGATCAGGTCCTCGCGGCGCATGCCCGTAAGCTCAAGCAGGGCGCGGTTGACCATGATGATTTTTTCGGTGTCCCTTTCGGTGATGAACACAGCGTCTGCCGACTGCTCCAGCACGGCTTCAAGTTGCTCTTCGGCGGCTTGCGCGCGTTCAAGGTCAGCGGTGCGCTGCAATATTTTTTCTTCAAGGCGCTGCTTCGATCCCTGCGCTGCAGCATACAGGTCGCGGGTGAAGCCGATGAGCAGTCCTGCAAGGATAAAAAAAACATGGCCCGTAAGGCCTATCGGGTTGAGCATGCCGACTTGCCAGTTAAGGCCGATGGCGGTCAGGAGCAATGCGTTGACGGGAAAGGAGCACAGGCCTGCGGCAAGTCCTGCCTTCCAGCCCCAGCATACAGCAGCGGTGAGAACCGGGAAAAAAGCTGCGGCGGCGGTATGGCCGATGTTTTTACCCGTAATGACAAGCAATACGTAGACAAACAGGGACAGGGCAAAGAGCAACAGGCGGCTGTTGTTCGTGCCGCAGCATGAGTGCGCAGCTGTCAAGTAAGCGGGATTCAGTATGTTTCATGGCCTACTCCTGCAGGCACCCGCGGTTGAGTGCTGAATTGCGGGGCCGTTATGGCGAGCCGGCATCTGGGCAGCCGCCATGCACGTGGGTATGTCTGCTCATCTACATGGCATATTTTGAGGGCTATGCCAATTAAAATTTTTTACTTTTTTATGTAAAAATATCTAAAAATTTAAAGTCCAGTGTTCTCAGTATCGCAGGAATTGAGACTGGTCAGCAGGCATGGATGTATCGTGATTTACCGGGCGGCAAAAATATGGTACTACATATATTCTTTAATGTGCCACAGTATCTAAAGGGTTGTATGTATGCAGGCATTTGATCATCCGGTAACGTATGATGTGATTGTGGTGGGCGGCGGGCATGCCGGCTATGAAGCCGCACACGCGGCCGCAACAATGGGCTGCCGCACGCTGTTGACCACCATACAGCTCGATACCATCGGGCTCATGTCCTGCAACCCCGCGATCGGCGGGCTTGCCAAGGGACAGCTTGTCAAGGAAATCGACGCTTTGGGCGGCATCATGGGCGAAGCCATTGACGCCACCGCCATACAGTTCCGTATCCTCAATACCAAGAAGGGGCCCGCGGTACGGTCATCGCGCGCCCAGGCCGACCGTCAGGGTTTTCGGCTCTGGATTAAAAATAAGCTGGAAACTGTTCCCGGCCTTGATATTAAGCAGGCCATGATTGAAAATATCATGGTTGAGGGGGGCGAGGTTAAGGGGCTTGTTTCAAGCATAGGAGAGCGTTTCTTTGCCCGGACGGTCATTATCGCCACCGGAACGTTTTTGAACGGGCTGGTGCATATCGGCCTGACGCAGTTTGCGGCCGGGCGCCTGGGAGAGCTGCCGGCAACAGCCCTGACTGATTCGCTGCATGCGCTGGGCCTGCATACCGGCAGGCTTAAAACCGGAACCACGCCCCGGCTTGATGCGCGCACGATCAATTTCGACGTGCTTGAGCCGCAGTACGGTGATGAGCCTGCGCAGCCGTTTTCATTTAATTCGCCTCCGGGCCCCCGCCGCCAGATTCCCTGCCATATCACCTATACGAATGAAGTAACGCACCGGATCATTCGTGAGGGCTTTGACCGCTCACCGCTGTATACCGGCGTTATTCAGGGCACGGGCGCGCGCTACTGCCCCTCGATTGAGGATAAAATCAAGCGCTTCCCCGAAAAGGACCGGCACCAGATATTTCTTGAGCCCGAAGGCTTTGACACGGTTGAGATCTACCCGAGCGGCATACCCACCAGCCTGCCGATTGACATTCAGTACCGCATGGTGCGCAGTATTTATGGCTTGGAAGAGGCTGAGATCATGCGCCCCGGGTATGCGATTGAATATGATTACGTCAACCCGGTGCAGCTCAAGCATACACTTGAGACCAAGCCGGTTGCGGGCCTGTTTCTGGCCGGTCAGATCAACGGCACGTCCGGGTATGAAGAGGCGGGAGCGCAGGGGCTCATGGCAGGGATCAATGCCGCCTGCCGGGTCAAGGGCCTGCCGCCGCTTGTGCTCAAGCGCAACGAGGCCTATATCGGCGTCTTGATAGACGATTTGATCACGCTCGGGACGCTGGAGCCCTATCGCATGTTTACCTCGCGGGCCGAGTATCGCCTTTTGCTGCGCGAGGATAATGCTGATGCACGTCTGCGCGAAAAAGGATACCTCCTGGGCCTGGTGGGAACAGGCGATTTTGAACGCCTGCAGGCCAAGCTGGCGGCTGTTGAGCATGAGCTTGAGCGTTTGCGCAGCGTCAAAATTTTCCCACGACCGGATATTCAGCAGTGGCTCAGCCGTTACGGATCTGTTCCGCTCAAGCAGCCCTGCAGCCTGTTTGAAATCATGAAACGTCCTGAGATCGATTATGCCGCGCTTGAAAGCGCCGCGCTGGCAGCGCCGGGTATCGATCCGGAGGTGAGCTATCAGGTAGAAACCCTCGCAAAATATGAGGGCTATATCCAGCGCCAGCAGCAGATGGTTGAAAAGTTCAGGCATCTGGAGGCCTGGGCCATACCGCCTGATATGTGTTATGACGGGATTTCCGGCTTGAGCACGGAGGTGAAGCATAAACTCCACCAGGTACGCCCGGTATCTCTGGGTCAGGCGTCGCGCATAGCGGGTATTACACCGGCTGCGTTGTCGATTCTGATGGTGGTGCTGAAAAAACGATCAGGCAGCCAGAGCCCCTGACAGGCTGTTGAAAAAAGCCTATTTGCCCCATTGATGCAGCGGGATCTCTGCAGGCGATACTGTAGGGACACGGCATGCCGTGCCCCTCCAAATGATTGTGCGCGCCTGCAGCTAGACTATTTTTGAACAGCCGTAAAAATTTTTTAAAAAGTTGCTATGGCGTGAGAGGAAACAGCTGAACTGCGAGTACTCAATGGTTACTGCCAGGACGTAGTCCTGCGGGACGGGGCGGGTTTAAACATCAGTTCATCGACGCGAAGCTGCAGGCTTGCCAGATCTTCCGGCGTGTAAGGCGTGACGGTTTTCAGGGCCGGATCAAGAATCGAGGCCCCGGGTTTGAAATTTTGCAGGCGCAGCCGCGCTGCTCCGCTCAAGTCACGCGCAAGCTGGTAAATATCCTCCGGGCCGTGATATGCGGGCACAACCGTAACCCGGAACTCATAGTCCACGCGGCCTTCAATCAGCAGGTCAATGCTTGTGCGCACCCTGTTCAGCATGCTCTCGGCAACATTGGTGACCTTGCAGTAGCTGTTTTCATTCAGGCATGACTTTACATCCATGGCAACATAATCAAGCAGGCCCGCGTCAATCAGTTCGCGCAGCACTTCCGGATTGCTGCCGTTGGTGTCGAGCTTGGTTTGAAAACCGGCCGCACGCAGAACCTCCAGCAGTCTGCGCAGCCTGGGCTGCAGAGTCGGTTCTCCGCCGGTCACGCACACTCCGTCAATCCAGCCGCGCAGCTCATCCAGCCGTGCGAAAATGCTTTCCATTTCGATGGTTTTAATGTCATCCGGCCGCAAAACCAGGTCGGCGTTGTGACAGTAGGGGCAGCGGAAGTTACACAGGGGAAAGAACATGACCGCGCAGATCTTTCCGGCCCAGTCGACGAACGACGTATCAATAAAGCCCTTGACGGGAAGATCCTTGATGGTGTGCATAGTGTCCAGCGGTCAAACGATTGACGCACCCGCAGAAAGACCGCTGCTGCGTTGCCTGCGGCTTTTCCGTGAGTGCGTTTTTGTAAAAATTTATTGGGCGTTGATAATCTGCAGCAATTCTTCGCGTGTGGGAACCTGACCGCGAAAATCAGCCAGCACATTTTCATCAGCGTCTTCCACGATGATCGTGGGCGTGGCCTGCACACTGAAGAACGTGGCCTCAGCCAGGCCATTAACGGTTTCCACGTCGTAGTAGAGGACGCTGCAGCCGTCCTGTTCCATCTGCGCACCGAGCTGCTTGGCCTGCGGGCAGCGCGGACAATCTTTCTTGGTAAATATCTTAACTATTGGCATCAGGCACTCCCGGTCCGGGTGCGGGCAAAGAAACCCTGGTTTTTGTTGCGTTCTTTCAGCTCAGCGAGTTTGCCCTTGTTCCAGCTTGACACCTTGGTGAAATAACCGGTAATGCGCGTAATGCCGTCAATGTCCTGGCCTCCGCAGCACGGACAGGCATCCAGCAGTCCGCGCACGGTGCGGCCGCATTGCAGGCAGTTGGTGAATTCAGGCGAAAAGGCAATCTGGTCATTAAGCGTTTCACGGAAAACTTTTATCACAAAATTTGCCAGCGACTCCTTGGAAGGCTTGGACTCGCCCAGCCAGACATGCGTAAGGGAGCCGGCTTCGATAATGGGATGAAACAGTCCCTCGGCTTTAACGCGTTCAATCGGGTTTTCGCGCGATGAAACCGGCAGGCAGGTTGAGTTGGTGTAATAGATTTCACCGCTGTCGATCGTGCCGCGTACATACTTGCGGGCCTGCTCGCCGAAGTCCCGCAGATCAAGCCGCGCAAAGCGGTATGACGTGCTTTCAGCCGGGGTCTGCTCCAGCACAAAGTGCATATTGTGTTTTGCAGAGAGGCGCTGGCATTCAAGATTCATGTGCGAGATCACCTTGAGCCCGAATTTCAGGGCACGGTTGGACTCGTTGAGTTCCTGACCCGTACAGGCTTTCACCATTTCATTCAGGCCCACCATGCCGATCAGGTATGAGGCCCGGTGCATGCGAATGTAGGGCTGGCCGTCGGTTTTCATGGTCAACAGCGCCAGTGGGCCGTTATCGCCCAGAGCCAGCAGAGCTTCGATGAATTTCTTCTTTTCACAATGGGCTTTGACGGCCAGCTCAATCAGGTCTGTCAGGCTGCTGAACATCGCTTCTTCAGCGTCTATGTTTTTATACGCCAGCCGCGGCAGATTGACCGTCACGTTTTGCAGGGCACAGAAGCGCATTTTCCAGGGCTCTTTGGCATCATTCAAATCATTGTCATTGAGCTTGAAGCTTAAACGGCAGCACTCGGAAATTTTGGCTGTATCTCCGCGGTCAAACACGAAGTAGGTGGTGCCTTTTTCACTGGCAATGTCACAGATGTGCTCAAGGAATTCCTGATGGCCCTCGGTGCGGAAAAATTTCTCGGTGATGTGCACCAGCGGTTTCGGGAAAAAGAACGGCCGCCCGGTTCCGTCGCCCTCGCGGTAGACATCAAACAGAAACCAGACAAAGCGCTGGGCTTCCTTTTCATAGTCTCCGTAGGTTCGGCCGGTAAAGGTGCCACCCGGCCCGATGGCGGGCACGTTTTCGAAATGCTTGGGCACTTCCCAGTACAGGTTGATATCGGTAAAAATGGCCTGTCCTCCGCGCGCGACAGCCTGCTGTGAAAATTCATATATCATCATCTGGGCCAACTGGCGCACTTCTTTGTCGGTGCGGCCTTCCAGGTAGGGCGCGAAAAACAGATTGACGGCATCCCAGCCGATCGCCCCGGCAAAATGGCTCTGCAGCGCAGCGGCAAATTTGACCATGTGCGCCAGCAGCACTTCAGGCTGTTTGGCCGGCTTGGCAATGGAAAGCGAATTGGGCAGGCTCAGTCCGAACCGTTTGATGTATTCCAGCGATTGGCCGGAACAGTACGGGCGATCAATAAAACCAAGGTCATGCAGGTGAATATCGCCGCGCATGTGCGCGTCCCCGACTTCGGGCGAAAAAACGCGCAGCAGAGCATATTCTTTTTTGATGCCCTCGGCCAGCGTCAGGTTGGTTGCCTCAGGGCCGTGGGGCACATTGGCATTTTCCTTGTTGGGGTGCAGGATCAGCTGATCAACATCGTAGATGGGAACACCAAGGCGTGTGTGTTTCTTGCGGGCTTCTTCGAGTCCGCGTTCAATCAGCTTGGAGTCGACGAGTTCACGAATCAGGGGAGCGGTGATACACTTGATAGCGGCTTTTTTTATAACCTCTTCAACCTCCAGGCTGATCTCATCAGAGGTCTGCTCGTCAAGGCCGGTTTCACGCATGAGCGCTTCCACGATTTTTTTCCGGTTCCAGCCGGTCATGTCTTCGCCGGAGGTTCGGACATCCAGGGCCAGATCAGTTGTCTGGTTGTCGTTTTTGTCAGGTTTTTGGCGTGTTTGCAGTTCTATGACGGAACCCATATCCGCAACCCCTATCGCTAAAAGATTTAACTGTATATTGTATTGAGCCAATATATAGAATACTACATGTGGGGCTGTCAAGGAGAAAGTTCAATTTTTGAAAAAATATTTTTTCAGGCAGGAAAAACAGGGGTTTTGAGATGTCTGTCCTGCTGAAGATATCATACCCACAGGGACGGTTTTTGCTGGAAGGTGCCGTTCGGCGCAGGCGTATGCTGTTCAGCGGCGGGTAAAAAATGATTTGATTGAAGTGAACAGGCTCCGGCGCCGGCAATGGCCCCGGATAAAGCGTTTCAGGGCGCTGCGGGATGCAGGCGAGAGGTCAACAAATTCGACTCCCAGCTGATAGATGAAATCCAGTGCGGTATGGTCGACATTGTACCAGCAGACCTCTCCACGGACCTGCAAAGGCGGCTCACCCGGCGTCAGGATGAGTTCAAGCGCAAGTGTGTAGTCGCGCTTTCCGGCCGGGCCCGATAAAAGTTTGACAGCGCCGCTTTCAAGGTGTGCGGTCTCAAGGCAGAGACCATCCAGCGACAGGTTGCGGCATGCGGTCAGCATTCGTTCGGGCAGCCCGGTTTTCCTGTCGTCCGCCTCAACCGACACGCCGACATCCAGAGTGACGTTAAGGCGCCTGAACCTGCGCTTCGTAAGCCCGGTTGGATTTCCCATCGTGGTTTCGCGTCTGTTGTGGAGACGTATCTCCGCTGTCCGTAAGCTTCTTCGAGTTTGCGCTGGAGCACCGGCATGTACGCGGCTGCGCGGGACACGGGCTGCTTGTGCGTTATTGCCCGCCCGTTTCTATACGCTGCTGCGCGCTTTCCTGATTATATCGGTTGTTGAGGCGCCATACTTGAGCGGGATTGTCATAACACGGCCGCCGGAAGCCTTGACCACATCAGAGCCGATAATTGCCTCCGGGGTCCAGTCGCCGCCCTTGACCAGTACATCCGGCAGCAGGCCGGTAATCAAACGGCCCGGATCGGGATCGTCAAAAAGAACCACATAGTCAACCACGGCCAGTGCGGCCAGTACGCGCGTGCGCTGTTCCTGGGGATTAACCGGCCGGTCCGGCCCCTTCAGGCCGCGCACCGAGGCATCGCTGTTCAGGGCCACCACCAGAACATCGCCTTCGCACGCGGCATCCTCCAGCAGGTCAACATGCCCGGCATGCAGAATGTCGAAGCAGCCGTTGGTGAACACGATTGTCTGGCCCGCAGCCTGCCGGGCCGACACAACCTGGCGCAGCTCTTCGAACGGCATGATTTTATCGGCTAATCTGCCTGGCTGATGCACCTGAGCACCTCCTGATAGGTTGTCCGTCCCCGCAGTATTTTTTCAACCGCGTTTTCTTTCAGAAGATGCATGCCTTCGCGGCAGGCCTGTTTTTTGATTTCATCGACAGACATGCGCTGGTTGATCATGTCGCGCACCGTATCCGTTATTAACATGACTTCAAATACGGCCTCGCGGCCCTGATAGGTTGTTTTGCGGCATTGCAGACAGCCCCGCCCGCGTGTAAGCTGTACTTCCGGCTCAGTGTATGTTGCAGGCAGAGAGAGCCCCAGCCCTTCAAATTCATCGCGCAGCAGCGGGAATGTTTCCCTGCAGTTGGGGCAGATGATGCGCACCAGGCGCTGGGCCACGGAGCCCAGCAGGGTTGAGCTGACCAGAAACGCCTCGATATCAAGATCGAGCAGTCGCGTCACGGCCGAGGGAGCGTCATTGGTGTGCAGGGTTGAGAGCACCAGGTGCCCGGTCAGTGCTGCCTGAATGGCATTGCGGGCCGTATCCTGATCGCGAATCTCACCGATCATGATAATATCGGGATCCTGGCGCAGGATGTTACGCAGAATCGATGAAAAGGTAACATCAATGGCCGGCTGCACAGAGATCTGATTATAATCTTCACAGACCATTTCGATCGGGTCTTCAATCGTGGTGATATTTTTTTCCGGGGTGTGCACCGCTCTCAGGGTGGAGTACAGCGAGGTTGTTTTACCGCTTCCGGTCGGCCCGGTGAACAGGATCATGCCGTGCGGGCGGGCGAGCATGGAGCGATAGCGCAGCAGGTCTGATGTGACAAAGCCGAGCTGCTCCAGATCCTGGAACAATACCTCGGGGTTTAAAATGCGCAGTACGGCTTTTTCGCCAAAGGCCACGGGGATGGTTGACACGCGGATTTCAACGTCACGGTCGCGGTCAAGCAGCTTGATGCGGCCGTCCTGAGGCCGGCGCTTCTCAGCGATATCGAGCCGGGACAGGCCCTTAATACGCGAAACCATGGCATTGTGCACCACGGGCGGCACCGTATAGGTGGTGTGCAGGATGCCGTCGATTCTAAGCCTCACCATACTTTTTTCGCGCTTGGGTTCAATATGAATGTCGCTTGCGCGCTGTTCAAAGGCATAGCGGAACAGATAGTCGACCGCATTTTGTACGTATTTCTCGGTGGTTTCAGGGTCACCGGCCGTTCCCATTTTCGCGTACTGCTCAAAATTTCCGATATCGACACCGGGGCTGACAAGCTCGCGTTCAGCCTTGACTACGGACTGCTGAAATCCGAAAAACTCCTGGATCAGCTTCACAATATCGGTCTTGGTGCTGATGATGGGCTGGATCGGCAGTTTCTGCACCTTTTTGATATCATCCAGCGCTTCGCGGTCCAGGGGATTGACCATGGCTACCAGCAGTTCTCCATTTTCAATGGCGATCGGCACAGCCAGGCTGCGAATGGCGAAGGCCTTTGAAAACGTGCGGGTTACCACGTCAAGGTCGAGCTCAAGGGGGTTGATTTTTTTAAACGGGATGCCCAGGGCATCGCCCACCTCGCTCATGACCATATCTTCGGTTATAACGGTGCCGGCTGCGCTGCGCAGGTTGAGCGTGGCGATTATTTCGGCCGGGGTCACACTGTGTCCGGCCCGGTCGCCCTTGAGATCCTGCAGGGTGGCAACCTTGGCGCGCAGTTCCTTCTGGCGAGCCAGAACCTGGGAACGTTGATCAGCGCTCATAACTGAACGGTTAACCAGAATGTCACATACGTCTTGGAGAAGAAGACTGCGTTTCATGTGTCTGTAATGCTCCTTATGCGTGCGGTACAGGCAGGCCGGCCGTGACGTGCTGCAGTCCGGTGTATTGTGTATCAGGCCTGCTTTGTAATACTATATCTCTATTATTTCGAACAATAAAAGATATTCTTTACAATATTAAAAGGGGGAAGGCACAATTATGCCCCGCCTCCGGCATGAGCGGATATGTTTCGGGCGGCAGGTGCCAGGGTCCTGTGCGATCCGGAGCCTGCAGCGCGCTGCCAGGCGCTCAAGGAACAGTGTGCGCGGAATTTCAGCAGCGCCCAGGCTCAGCAGATGCTCAGTTGTTACCTGGCAGTCGATACAGTCAAAATCCCAGGCGCGCAACAGGGCTGCAAGGTAGACCAGGCATACCTTGGATGCGTCACGCTGTGCGGCAAACATTGATTCGCCGAAAAATGCGCTTCCCATGGAAACACCGTAGAGGCCCCCGACCAGTTGGTCATCCTGCCAGGCTTCAACCGAGTGTGCAAGGCCTGCCCGGTGCAGCCGTATGTAGGCCGAGCGCATTGCCGGCACAATCCAGGTTCCGGGACGGCCCGGGCGCACAGCGCGGGCGCAGCGGTTGATGACATCCTCGAAGGCGCTGTCAAGCGTAATGCGGAAAGGATTTTTTTTGAGTGTGCGCGCCAGGCTTTTCGAGATGACGATATGGCGCGGGTCAAGCACCAGTCGCGGGTCGGGAGACCACCACAGGATCGGATCGCCTTCGCCGTACCAGGGGAAGATTCCCTGCCGGTAGGCGTTCAGCAGGCGCTCAGTGCTCAGATCACCGCCCACGGCCAGCAGTCCGTCAGGCCCGGCCAGTTCCGGATGCGGGAAAACAGGGTCGGCGCTCAGATGGTAAACAGGCATGCTTCAATTGCCGGGTTGAAAACTTCGTTGTTATTCAAACGTGACACCCTCGTAAAAAGTCCGGATGCTGTCTGCCGCGCTGTTGAAAAACGCCCATGTGCTTGCGTTGCGCTCATGATATCGTCACTGCGGCGTACAGAAAAGTACGCCTCATTCCGTGTCCCTACAAAGATCATGACAGCGCGCGCTTGCATCTGGCCGTTTTTGAACAGCCTGTAAAAAAGAACTTTTTTAACACTCGGCGGCCTTGCCTGCGAACTTTTTACGAGTGCGCCTTGAAAACGGGCTTTTTCAGACTTTTTACGACTTCGTCAAACGTGAAGGTCAGGCAGTTCTGCGTACTGTCTTTTTTCAGTTCCGCAGGGGCATCCCGGTCCAGGTCAATCAGGACCGTGCCGCCGCTGCGCAGGCGCCCGAACAGCAGTTCATCGGACAGGGGGTTTTTAATCTGGCTCTGTATCAGGCGCGCCAGCGGCCGTGCCCCGTATTCCGGGCTGAATCCGTTACGGGCAATCCAGGCACGCGCAGCGTCACTCAGGCGGATCGCAACTTTCCTGGCAGCTACCTGTGTCGCGGATTTCCTGAATGAATTTGTCAACAATCTGCTCCACGATCTGAGAGGGCAGGGCATTGAACATGACGATTTCATCAAGGCGGTTGCGGAACTCGGGGCTGAAGAGTTTTTCAACGGCGCGCAGGCCTTTGTGTGCGGTAACTTCAACGCTGCCGCCACCGAAACCGATGCTGGAGGATGTCATCTCCCGTGCGCCGGCATTGGAGGTCATCAGCAGAATCACATGCCGGAAATCTGCCTTTTTGCCGTTATTGTCGGTGAGCGTCGCATAGTCCATGATCTGCAGCAGGATGTTGAAAATATCAGGGTGCGCTTTTTCAATTTCATCCAGCAGCAGCACGCTGAAGGGGTGCCGGTTGATGGCATCAGTCAGAAGTCCCGCCTGCTCAAAGCCGACATATCCGGGCGGAGCCCCGATCAGCCGGGCGACCGTGTGCTTTTCCATGTACTCGCTCATGTCAAAACGCACGAACTGAATGCCCATCACGGCAGCGAGCTGCCGGGCGACTTCGGTCTTGCCGACACCTGTCGGGCCCATGAGCAGAAAAGAGCCGATGGGCTTGTCGGGATGGCCAAGCCCGGCGCGTGAACGCTTAATAGCGGTTGCGAGGCTGGCAATGGCGCTATTCTGACCGAATACCCGCTCACACAGGGCCTGTTCAAGATTCTGGATTTGCATCTTATCGGAGCTTGAAACGCTGCGTGTGGGTATCCTGGCCATGCGCGCAACAACTTTTTCAATATCGTGGGGGGTAATGCTGCGGCTTTTTTTTGTTTTCGGGTACAGGTTCAGGGCTGCCCCGGCCTCATCAATAACATCAATTGCCTTATCCGGCAGAAAGTAATCATTGATGTGCTTGGCGGAAAGTTCAGCCGCTGACCTGAGCGCCGCCGGTGTATAGGAAACCTCATGGTGCTTTTCATAGTAGGGCTTGAGGCCCTTTAAAATTTCGATGGTTTGGGGGATATCGGGTTCGGTTATTTCAATTTTCTGGAATCTGCGCGCCAGGGCCCGATCCTTGCCGAAATGGGTTTTATATTCTTCATGAGTAGTGGAACCGATGCAGCGCAGTTTGCCTGAGGAAATAACGGGTTTCAGGATATTGGAGGCGTCCATGGAACCGCCGCTGGTGGCACCGGCGCCGACCACGGTGTGGATTTCGTCAATGAAAATAATGGCATTATCTTTTTGTTGCAGCTCCTTTATGACCGCCTGCATGCGCGCTTCAAAATCACCGCGGAATTTGGTGCCCGCCAGCATGGTTCCCATATCAACAGCATAAATTTCCGTATGCGCAAACTGGGGCGGCACCTCGGCGCGGGCGATTTTCAGGGCCAGACCTTCGGCGATTGCGGTTTTGCCGACACCGGCATCGCCGACAAACAGCGGATTGTTTTTGACGCGGCGGTTGAGTACCTGCAGGGTGCGCTCCAGTTCGGCCGTGCGTCCGATCAGGGGGTCGATGAGCCCTGCGCGTGCTTTTTCAACCAGGTTGACGGTAAAACGCTCAAGCATGCCGGGCTGGGAACCGCCTTGCGGCGCAGCGGTTTCCTGCGCGGCACGTCGGCGCTCGCACTCTTCGGCCGGGCAATCGGGCGGGTCTGCGCTGATGCCGTGTGAAATATAGTTGAGAATATCCAGGCGGTTGATGCCCTGTGATTTCAGGAAAAAGACCGCGTGCGAATTTTCCTCCTCGAAAATTGAAGCCAGAATATCACCGGCATCAACCTCGGATTTTTCCGAGGCCTGGACGTGCATCAGCGCGCGCTGCAGCACGCGCTGCACACCGATTGACTGCACGATTTCTTTTTCTTCCGTATCGGGCAGCAGTTCTATGTTTTCAGCGAAGAATTCATCAAGGCGGCCCTTGAGCTGATCAATATCCGCGCCGCAGTTGGCGAGAATGCGGCTGCCCATTTCATCATAGAGCAGGGCATAGAGAATATGTTCAACCGTCAGCATTTCATGTCGACGGCGCTGTGCTTCGCGCACGGCTGCGGCAAAGGCAAGCTCCAGTTCGCGTTTAATCATCATGATACTTCTTCCATTGAGCAGCGCAGCGGGAAATTGCGCTGGCGGGCCAGGTGGTGTACGATCGCCACCTTTGTCTCGGCCACTTCGGCCGTGAAAACCCCGCAGACACCGATTCCCTGTTTATGTACGTTCAGCATTATATTGGTTGCCTCAGGTGCGTTTTTGTTAAAGACCGATTCAAGGACTTCAACAACGAACTCCATGGTGGTATAGTTGTCGTTGTGCAGCAGCACACGGAATTGCCGGGGCTCTCCCAGATCTGTGCTGCTGTTAAGTTCTTCCTGAAATTCAGGTGTTCCGGCACCCATGGTAAAAAACGCTCCTGCTGTTGGACACCTTCGGGCAGGTGTGCATCTCCTGTACTAAAGCATAATATATTTTGAGCGCCTGTCAATACTGAAATAAACCCGGAACACTTGACAGGCTGTCATGCTCGGGTATAGTGGTTGCCTTCGGCCTATCGCTGCGGCTGCGCGTGTGTGCCCCCGGTGAATAGAATTGATACATGGACGCCATAGCCAGTGAACCTTTCTGATTTTGATTACTTCCTGCCGCCTGAATTGATTGCGCAGCAGCCTGCAGGCCAGCGCGATCAATCGCGCCTGATGGTGCTTGATCGCGCCGCACGTGCGCGTGAGCATGTGCTTTTCCGCGATCTTGTGCGCTACATCCGGCCCGGAGATGTGCTGGTTGCCAATGATACCCGCGTGATACCGGCGCGCATCTACGGGCACAAGCCGACCGGCGGGCGGGTGGAACTGCTGCTTTTGCAGTTCATGCAGGCACCCGCACCGGGTGTGCAGCAGTGGCAGTGCCTGGCCCGCACACGCCGGCCCCTGCGCCTGCCGCAGGAACTTATCTGTGAAGGGGACATGCGCGCCATCGTGCGCGAGCGCGCGCAGGAGAATATGTGGGTCGTTGATCTGCAGTATGAGGGTGTGTTCGAGGAGGCGCTTGCAAAGGGCCGGGCGCCCACCGCTGCCGCCCTACATTACGCGCGCTCCTGAAAAACCTGCGAGCGGCTTGGACCGTGAGCGCTATCAAACCGTGTATGCCCGCTCCTCCGGAGCGGTTGCCGCGCCGACCGCCGGACTGCATTTTACCGCAGAGCTGATGAGCACGCTTGAACAGCAGGGCGCTGACGTTGTATTTGTTACGCTGCATGTCGGCTACGGGACGTTTGAACCTCTGCGCCGGGACATTGTCGAGGAGCACAGCATGCACCGGGAGTTTTACTGCTTGAGCGCAGAAGCTGCCGGACGAATAAATCGTGCCCGGAGCAACGGAGGCCGCATAATTGCGGTGGGTACAACATCGGCCCGTGTGCTTGAAACCTGCGCCGATGAACAGGGTGTGCTGCACGCTGCCGAGGGACATACGGCCCTTTTTGTGTATCCGGGCTACCGGTTCAGGGGTGTTGATGCGCTTATCACCAACTTTCACCTGCCGCGCTCAAGCCTGCTGCTGCTGGTCAGCGCCTTTGCCGGGCGGCAGGCCGTGCTTGCAGCCTACGCCGATGCTGTTGAGCGCGGGTACCGGTTCTTCAGCTATGGCGATGCCATGCTTATCCTGTAACAAATTGTTTTAAAAATCCGGCAGCGGGGTGCTGTGAACGGGGGAATCAAAATTTTGCATGTATTTTTTCGTGAAGTGTGCTAGATGTTTGACGCTTATTTTACTACTAATCAGGAGGATGTGTGATGATGTTGACCGTATTTTCAGTGGCGTATGCAATGGGACAGGGTGCACCGGCAGGTGCGTCTGGCGGCGGAGGCTTGGGACCGTTTGTTCCCCTGATCGCCATGGTGGTGATTTTCTACTTTCTGCTTATCCGGCCGCAACAGAAAAAAGCCAAACAACATCAGGCAATGCTTGACGCCATGAAGCGTGACGACATGGTGGTTACCACCGGCGGTGTGCACGGTAAAATTACCGGGCTGACCGATACGATTGTAACTCTGGAGATCTCCCCGAACGTGAAGGTAAAGGTTTCCCGGGCAAACATAGCCGGTATGAGCGTTGCGCACGTCAAGCCGGAATAGATAAGAAAGCTGAAAGGGAGCAGTCATGACGAAAGAACTGAAGTGGAAAGCAGCGCTCATCGGCTTTGTGGTTGTTGTAGCCCTGATGTATCTGCTTCCGACTCTTGTAACCGTACCGTTGTGGTGGCAGGGTACCCTGCCGTCGGAAAAAATTTCGCTTGGCCTTGACCTGCAGGGCGGTATGCATTTGCTGCTGGAGGTTGACTCGGAAAAAGCGGTTGAGAACACCATTGAACGCTATACGTCCGAGCTTGAGGAATTGCTGTTTGAAGAGGGTATTCCCTTTGATCATGTATCTAAAATATCGTCTTCAACGATGCAGGCGCAGATTGTTGATGCAGGCAAAAGTGATGCTTTCGAGAAGCTGATTGACCGGCGTTTTAATTCCATAACCAGGTCAGCCCCACAAAAACTTGACGACGGCAGCCTGGTCTATACCTTGAGCATACAGGCCGAGGAAGCCGCAAATATTTCCCGTATGGCGGTTGATCAGGCGATTGAAACCATTCGCAACCGGATTGATCAGTTCGGGGTAAGTGAGCCGGTCATACAGAAACAGGGCGATGACATGATCCTGGTGCAGCTGCCCGGTGTGAAGGACCCGCAGCGCGCTATCAACCTGATCGGCAAGACCGCCACGCTTGCATTCAAGCTGGTTGACGATGAAAACAGCCTTGAGAAGGCCCTGAAGGGTGATCTGCCGGCCGAGGGACAGCTGTTGTATCAACGGCAGGTAAACCCCTCAACAGGTGTTGTGAGCCAGAAGCCGTTTTTGCTGAACAGCCGCACACTTTTGACCGGTGAAAGCCTGACCGGTGCCCAGGTGCGTATTGATTCACGGTTTAATGAGCCCTATGTTTCGATTGAATTTGATACGCGCGGCGCGCAGATATTTGAGCGCATCACGCGCACCAATGTCAAAAAACGCCTGGCTATCGTGCTGGATGATAATGTGTATTCGGCCCCGCAGATACAGGAGCGTATTGCGGGAGGCCAGGCCCAGATTACCGGCAGCTTCTCCATGGAGGAGGCCCGCGACCTTGCGATCGTGCTGCGGGCCGGGTCCCTGCCGGCCCCGGTTACCATTATTGAAAAGCGACTGGTCGGCCCCTCGCTGGGCCGCGATTCGATTGCACAGGGCATACGCGCGACGCTGCTTGGCGGCGTACTCGTGATCATTTTTATGTGCGTGTATTACAAGCTTGCCGGTGTCGCGGCCTCGGTGGCCGTATCGCTCAATATCGTTTTGCTCATGGCGACGCTGGCCGCGTTCAGGGCCACGCTGACCCTGCCCGGCATAGCCGGCATAGCACTCACGATCGGCATGGCCGTTGATGCCAACGTGCTTATTTACGAGCGTATCCGCGAGGAACTGCGCGTGGGCAAAACCGTCCGGGCCGCAGTCAGTGCCGGTTACGCCAAGGCCCTGTCCAGCATTCTTGACTCCAATTTGACCACGCTGATCTCGGCGGCGTTCCTGTTTCAGTTCGGCACCGGGCCGGTCAAGGGATTCGCGCTGACGCTCAGTATCGGCCTCCTGGCAAGCCTGTTCACCGCGCTGTTTGTTACGCGTTTTATCTTTGACTACGCTCTGGGCCGCACCCGTATGCAGACATTTAGCATTTAAAGAAAGGACTGGCTGTGGAAAGCATTAAGCAGAAGATCCGTTTTTTCGAAATCATTTCGCCGAATCTCAATATAGATTTTGTCGGCATGATTAAACCGGCCTTTATTGTTTCTCTTGCGATGGTGCTGCTCAGCATCGGCATTCTGGTCGTACAGGGCGGTCCGCGCTGGGGTATTGACTTTGTCGGCGGTACGCTGGTGCAGGTGCGCTTCAACAGTCCGGTAACCCCGGACCGGATCCGTTCAGCCATGGAGCAGGTTGATGGCGGTGGTGACGCCGCAGTGCAGCGCTTCGGTGATGAGCAGGGCAATGAATTTTTGATCAATATTCCGTCCACTGAGAAAGAAGCGACCCCTGAGGCGCTCACGGGCCGCATCACCGAGAAGTTTGCAGGTATTTTCGGTACGGACGGTTTTGAAGTGCGCCGAACGGAAATGGTGGGTCCCAAGGTCGGCAAGGAACTGCGCGAAAAAGGTATGCTGGCGGTGCTGTTTTCGCTGCTGGGCATGCTGGCCTACATCTGGTTCCGGTTCGAGTTGCGCTTCGGCATCGGCGCTATTATCGCGCTGGCCCACGACGTGGTGATCACGCTGGGCGCGCTTGCCATTACCGGCGCCGCTATCGACTTGCCGATTATCGCCGCGCTGCTGACCGTGGTCGGCTATTCGGTCAACGATACCATTATTGTGTGCGACCGGATTCGTGAAAACCGGCGTCTTATGACGCGCCAGCCCCTGGCGGAGATCGTGAACGTCAGCATCAATCAGACCCTGAGCCGCACCCTTCTTACCAGCGGCACAACCCTGATGGCGGTCGTCGCGCTGTATGTTTTCGGCGGTGCTGTTATCCATGCTTTTGCCTTTGCCCTGCTGATCGGCTTTACGGTCGGCACGTATTCCTCGGTTTATATCGCCAGCCCGCTGCTGATTCTCTGGGAGAATCTTGCTGCCCGGCGTAAGAGCCCTGCGGCGCTGAAAGGCCGCGCTGCATGATTTCGGTCGCTGAAGCACTCGATGCCATTTTGTCGAGCGTATCTGTGCTTGGCTCCGAGCGCATCATGACCAATCAGGCCCTCGGCCGTGTGTTGGCCGAGGACATTGTTTCGGATGTAACCATTCCACCGCTTGATAATTCAGCCATGGACGGCTATGCCGTGCGATCCGGCGATCTAGCTGAGCCTCCCGCACGGCTGCGGGTGATCGGCGATCTGCCGGCCGGATCACGCTCGTGCGTTGTCGTCGGAAGCGGTGAGGCCATGCGGATCATGACCGGCGCACCGGTGCCGGACGGGGCTGATGTGGTCATCAAGCAGGAAGTGACTCGCCGTGACGGCGATTATGTGGAGATACTTGAGCGTGAGCCGGTTGCCGCCAATATCAGGTTTGCCGGGGAAGATATTAAAGCCGGAGACAAGGTCATGGACTCCGGCATCCGCTTAAGGCCTGCCCATATCGGCGTGCTTGCCTCAATCAAACGTGCCAGTATCAGCGTGTGTCAGCGGCCGCGGGTTGCGATTCTCTCCACCGGTGATGAACTTGTGGACATTGACGGCAATCTGGGCGACGGCAGGATCGTCAGCAGCAACAGTTATTCCCTGGCTGCCCTGGTGCAGGAGAACGGCGGTACCCCGATCATGCTGGGAATTGCGCACGACACTCCAGAGGACTTGCGCGCGTGTTTTGAACAAGGCATGCATGCCGATATTATTATCTCATCGGGCGGTGTTTCGGTTGGTGATTATGATTTTGTCAAGGATGTTTTGCGGGATATGGGTGCCGAAATGTCGTTCTGGAAGGTTGCCATGCGGCCCGGACGGCCTCTGGCGTTTGGCACGATCGGGCGCATTCCCGCATTCGGGCTGCCGGGCAACCCGGTTTCAGCCATGATTTCTTTTGAGCAGTTTGTCAGGCCGGCCATGCGCAAGATGAGCGGATTGCAGAAAATGTTCCGCAGTACTCTGACTGCTGTGATGGATGAGCCGGTTGAAACCAGGACGGGGTTAACGTATTTCCTGCGTTGCCGGTTGCGTCGGGAGCCTGACGGGTATCACGCATGCACCACCGGGGCGCAGGGCTCGGGCATTCTGATGTCAATGGCCGAAGCAAACGCGCTGATAATTATTCCGGAAACAGTTGGAAATGTGCACGCAGGCGACAGGGTAGAGGTGCAGGTTTTGGACCCTGAATTTGAGACGACCGCGAGCCATCAGTTCTGATGCAGCGTTAGTGTATGTAACTACGGCATTGCTGGCGGACACTAACCATAACAGCAGGCTGACTTCAATATTACTACAACAGGAGACCTTTCGTGGGAGAGCCATTTGCCGCTTTGAAACGATCACATATGTGCAGTGATGTGCGTGCCGGGGACATCGGCTCAGATGTTATTGTTATGGGCTGGGTGCATGGTCGACGTGATCTTGGCGGTCTGATCTTTGTCGATCTGCGTGATCGAACCGGTATCGTGCAGGTGGCGTTTACTCCTGATGCTGATGCGGTTGCTCTTGAAAAAGCCCATACGCTTCGAGGTGAATACGTGATAGCGGTCAGGGGCAGGGTTCGGCCCCGGCCCGAGGGCATGGCAAACACGTCGATGCTGACCGGGGAGATCGAAATCGCGGCCCTCGAACTGTGCATCCTGAATGAGGCCGATACCCCGCCGTTTGAAATCGACGATAACGTGAGTGCTTCTGAAACCCTGAGGTTGAAGTATCGCTATCTTGATTTGCGGCGCCCTGTTATGCAGCAGACATTTATAATCCGGCACCGCATGTATCAGATCATCAGGTCCTGCCTGGTGGAAAACGGTTTCATGGAATTTGAAACCCCCATGCTGACGAAGAGCACGCCTGAGGGCGCGCGGGATTATCTGGTACCCAGCCGCGTTGAGCAGGGCTGTTTTTACGCCCTGCCGCAGTCGCCGCAGCTTTTCAAGCAGCTTCTTATGGTTGCGGGGTTTGATCGCTACTTTCAGATTGTAAAATGCTTTCGCGATGAAGACCTGCGTGCCGACCGTCAGCCCGAGTTCACGCAGGTTGATCTTGAGCTTTCGTTTGTGCGTGAAGAGGACATTCAGGCGATAGTTGAACAATTGATGCAGCGTTTGTTCCGGGACATCCTGGGTGTGGAGCTTGCGCTGCCGTTTCAACGTTTGACCTATCATGAGGCCATGGACCGATTCGGTCTTGACGCGCCTGATATGCGCTTTGGGCTCGAACTGCGGGATGTAAGCTCAGCGGTGCGCAACTCGGCTTTCAAGGTGTTTTCCGAGACCCTGGCCAGGGGCGGTGTGGTAAAAGCGCTGAACGTTAAAGGCGCGGCAACATTCTCGCGCAAGGAGCTTGATGAACTGGCTGAGGTTGCCCGCATTCACGGTGCTGCCGGATTGCTGTGGGTCAAGGTCAATCCCGATGGCTGGCAGTCTTCGGCCGCGAAGTTTATGGGGGACGGGGAAAAGGCCGAGATAGGGCGCATTCTGGACGCTGCCCCCGGCGATCTGCTGCTTATGGTGTCTGATGCCTATACAACGGCCTGCAATGCTTTGGGGCGCGTGCGGCTCGATATTATCCGGCGGCTCAGCCTTACGCCGGACCAGCCGTATGGATTAGCCTGGGTCACGGATTTTCCGCTGCTTGAGTATGATGGGCAGGAAAAGAGGTTTATGGCGGTTCATCATCCCTTTACTGCGCCGCAGGATGAGGACATGGGACTGCTTGACAGTGATCCGGCACGGGTTCGGGCCCGGGCATATGACCTGGTGCTCAACGGCAGTGAAATCGGCGGCGGCAGTATCCGTATCCACCGGCCGGACGTGCAGGAGAAGATGTTTGCCGTGCTGGGCATTGAGCCCGATGAGGCCCGTGAAAAGTTCGGTTTCCTGCTTGACGCCCTGCGCTTCGGCGCGCCGCCGCATGGCGGGCTGGCGCTCGGGCTTGACCGTCTGGTGATGCTTATGAGCGGCCAGAGCTCAATCCGTGATGTGATTGCCTTTCCAAAAACATTGAAAGCTGCCTGCCTGATGTCGCAGGCACCATCTGTAGTTGACCCTCAGCAGTTGAGCCAGCTCCATATACGGCTCGATGATACGCAGCCTGAAAAATAGTTTTTTAAACAGCATGAAAGGTAGCTGCCATGGCTGAAAAAATGCAGACGCTGTTACTGGTTGCCGTGCTGGTATTGTTTGCCTCGCCGGTTGTCGCGAGCCCCGATGTGCAGGAGGGCAGTTGGGAAATTACGATCGTGAGTGAGATGAGCGGCATCAAGATGCCGCCGCAGAAGCATACGCAGTGTTTGAAGAGCGATGCTCTTGTGCCCGCAGACCCCCAGATGCCTCAGAACTGTGTTATTAAAGATCAGCGTGTCAACGGCAATACCGTGAACTGGACCATGGAGTGCAGCACAGAAGGCGTCAAAACCGTTTCCACGGGCAGCATTATCTATGAGGGCGAAAGCTTTTCGGGCACAATGGACGTTGCCATCAGCGGCATGGATATGAAGGTCGTCAATACAATGTCCGGTCGCAGGCTGGGGCCCTGTAAGTAGCTTCGCATAGTAACATCAGCGAGCATGTTTGTTTTAAAAATACGATAGTTTTGTAATACGAGCGCGTCAGGACTTTTTGTACGGAAAGCAGGCAGCGATGGTTTTCCCCTTCTTCAAATCAAAAGATCGAGAAAAACAGAAAATGGATCCCCTGCTGGCTGCCGGCCTTAAAGGCGAGCGCTCATCCAACCCGCAGGTTTCCATAAAGCTGGCCGAGCACTTTTTGCGTGAGAACAAGCGTGGGCTTGCCGTGGATGAGTATTTGAATGCTGCGCAGGCCTTTCTTGAAAAACGGCAGATGCAGCTCGCTATGGCAGTTTACCGGAATATAATCACCATTGATCCGGAACGCTATAGTGTGTATGAGACCCTGGCTGATTTGTATCGTAACTCCGGTTTCCCCGGTGACGGCGCCTCGGTGCTGCTGGCTCTTGCCTATCAGTACAAGAAAGCCGGATGCGATAGTGAGGTTAAGCGTACCCTTGACAGCGTTCTGGACTTTGCCCCTGATAATCCGGTTTTGAAGCGCAAGGTTCAGGCATTTTTTGCAGCTGAAAGCCATCCGGGCGGGTCCGCACCGAAGCCGGACATATCCGCATCGAAGCGGGTTGCCGCCCCTGCACAGCAGCACGCGCCTGTCCGCAGGCCGGATACTCCCGTGCCGAAGCCGGCAGCCCCTGCGCAGGTTGACATTTTTGCATTGAAGCCGGTTGCAGTTCCTGCACAGCAGCACGAGCCCGCCCGCAGGCCGGATACTCCCGTGCCGAAGCCGGCAGCTTCTTCGCAGGCGGACATTTTTGCATTGAAGCCGGTTGCAGTTCCTGCACAGCAGCACGAGCCTGTCAGCAGGCCGGATATTCCCGCACCGAAGCCGGCAGTTCCTTCACATGGCGATATTTTTACATCGACGCGGGTTGCCGCCCCTGCAGAGCAGCAAGAGCCTGATGCGACTACCCGGTCTTTTTTTGATCTGCAGGCAGCACTTGCAACGGATGCATCTCTGGGGTTTGACTATGATTCGTCATCAGAGAACCTGTCAAGCGGTGATCAGGAAGGTTCGCCTTTTTCGGTTTTAAATGTTGTTAAGAATATAGCACTTCAGGACCCCACACAGGATACTCCGCAGTTTCATCTGAATCTCGGTATTGCCTACATGCAGTGCGGCGACTATGAGCAGGCGGTCGATGAACTTCTAAGCGCCCTGTACGGTATCCCTGATAAAATCGGATGCTATGTCCGCCTGGCCGAATGCAGTCTTAAGTTGCAGCGGTGCGAGCTCGCCTGCGGTTTTTTGCGGGAAGCCCTGGATTGTCCGGACATCAGTCCGGAGCAGGTCCTCAAAGTCAGGAAACGTCTGGATGAACTTTCTGCCGCTGATTCACGTGCATCCGGTCGTCGATTTTTCAGCACCAGTGTTCGCTGCAGCGCTGATACGGAAGCCGTGTTTGCAGGCAGTATGGTAGCATGACTCGCGCGTAGGGAGATTGTTTCAATGTCAGTACAGCCGATATGTCCGCAGTTGTATCTGTGGCGCCAGATTTATACCAGTTTAAGCGAAGCCCGTGAACAGGCCGGCATCAGGACCATACCCATGCCTCCGCAGGTTTTTAATATGCAGGGCTGGCTGCTTTCAACCGAGGCGAATAAGCATAATCGCTGGAAATTAACCCTTGACTGGGCAGCCGAACATGGATTCAGCCATGTCATACCTGAGCTTACCGGGGATGACTGGTATGAGGGAAACGATTGATTGAGTCTCCCGTATATTGAGGCTGCGACCGGAGCGGGCTCTGCTGAGTGTGCATTGCCGGAAGTTTTACAGCGCAACAGGAGCGCATATATGAGCAAACTTAAGCCGGCCCTCAGCCTGACGGCACCGGTAATCCCTGCAAGAAAAACGGCCGTGCCGTCTGCGCCCCGTTCAAGGCATACAAAACGCATGGAGGCAGAAAAACAGGCGCTGCTGGCGCTTGAGCAGTCTCTCCGGCTGCAGGCCTATACCATACGGCTGCCGCGCACACATCCTCTTTTCAGCGGCAAAGATTCGCGCCGCTGCGTCTTTCCGTCATCCCCGGTTAATATTACTAAGATACGCAATAACAAATAAGGATGGAGCGGGAGTTATTCCGATTTCTCAAGTTTGTTGAGTAAGGATTGTGTGCTGGCGGGATTGCGAGATGATTTTTTCCAGACCCTCTTTACTGTCCGGTACACATAGAGTGTGTCAATTACCAGAGCAGTAAAGATCAGGAGAGCCGCAAGCTCCGGGTACTCTTGTATAAAGGTTTTGATTGTATTGATCACTACGGTGTATTCCACAGATGGTTTGCCCGGGGTAATGCAATGCCGGAAGGCGTGGGTGCAGGAGCTCCGTCAGCGCTGTATCCTTCGCGCCTGAGGTTCGCATGCCTGCCGTATCCTTTTCGTCATCGCCAGGCGGCACAGCCCGCTAATCTTCGCGAATCAGAATCGCCCCGGTGTCACATTCATCAGCAGCCTGTCGAACCAGATCTTCAAGCTCCTCGGGAACTTCATTTTCGACAACAATGATTTTATTGTGATGATCGTCGAATTGAAATATTTCCGGACACAGCTCACTGCAGTGTCCATCGTCCATGCACAGGTCATAATCGATTTTGACTTTCATTACTATTCTCCCCGGTGGCAGTGTTTGCGATCTACATTATGCGTCTTATAAAAAAGTAGTAATATTTTTTCACCGGTCATGCAATACTATTTTTATTAAAAAGCAAAAAAAAATGATACGGCGTTTTTAGACGCAGCGGACTTCCCGGTGCATTGTTGAGCAAAGCATCTGTCGCACGCTACAGGTAAGAGAACTGAGGCTGCCGGATGATGCAGGCCGGCACGCGGTGTTTTTAAGGGGAGGTCATACTGCATTTGCATAAAAACAAGCAATGCTAATAACTTTTACATGGTTATTGTATCTTTGATCCGGTATGATTTAGGCGATTTTTTCATGAATTTGAATAATTCAT
>CAVRPV010000018.1:0-36971 GCA_963723235.1 uncultured delta proteobacterium | reverse complement strand
CTCTCTTTTTAACAAAGGCCCGGTTTCTGTAGTTTTCTAATATATAATTTTTTCAGCTTCGCAAGCCGGCCGCTTTCTTAATTTTGTTTTTTTTCCTCTCCGCAGAGCCTTTCTTGAAACCCCGCTAGAGCATTTATCTAAAACATGTAGCCGTTTTTAGTTGTCTGTCATCTCGACCGAAGGGAGAGATCTTAGGCATGCCGCAGCATAAAAGGCTAAGATCGCTGCGCTCGAGATGACAAACAGGGCACAGTTTTTTGTTAAACGCTCTAAAATAAATGCAACGAAAGCAGCCTAAACTAGTTAGCCGGCAAGAGCTGCAGTATTCCTGTTGACAGGTTCCTGTAAAAAGATGCTATTTTGTACTCTTTTTCCTTTAACCTGTCAACAGGAATACTGCAGCTCTTGCCGGCTAACTAGTTTAGGCTGCTTTCGTTGCATTTATTTTAGAGCATTTAACAAAATACTGTACCCTTTTTGTCATTTCGAGCGCAGCGAGAAATCTTAGCCTTTTATGCTGCTGCACGCCTAAGATCTCTCCCTTCGGTCGAGATGACAGACAACTAAAAACGGCTACATGTTTTAGATAAATGCTCTAGCGAGGTTTCAAGAAAGGCTCTGCGGAGAGGAAAAAAAACACGATTAAGAAAGCGGCCGGCTTGCGAAGCTGAAAAAACCATCTATCAGAAAACTACAGAAGCCGGGCCTTTGTTAAAAAAAGAGCGCCCCGTTGCCGGGGCGCTCTCTGTGAAACAGTCTAATGCCTACTTACTTCTTAATGCCCTGTTCCTTGATCGCCTTCAGCACCTTTTCAGGGGTGATGGGGGCTTCTTTGATCTGGATGCCGATAGCGTCATATACTGCATTGGCAACCGAGCCGATGGGGCCCATCAGCGCTGATTCACCGCAGCTCTTGGTGCCCATCGGGCCGATGGGATCCGGAGCGGTTTCAACAAGAATGATCTTGGCATCGGGCATATCCGAGGGGCCAAGCATCTTGTAGTCGGTGAAGTCATTGTTCAGCACGCGGCCCTTGTTGTCATAGGCGTACTCTTCCGTGAGCACGAACCCCAGACCCTGCTGCGCGCCGCCTTCCAGCTGACCTTCGACACTGAAGGCGGATGGATGGCCTTGCCGATATCATGAGCATTCACCAGCTTCGAGCACTTTCACCTCGCCGGTCTCGGTGTCCACTTCGATTTCGGACATGCAGGCGCCGTAGGGCGGTGAGCAGTGCTTTGCAAAGAAGCTCGAATAGCCCTGGATCTGGCCCGGAATACCGATGGTCTTGCCGGTAGCCGCATCGATGTAGTTGTACACGCCTTCCTTGGCGATCTTCACGGCGCTGATCGACTTCTGGGGATTGCCCTTAACGCTTATGATCTTGTCTTTCATCTCAAGATCCTTCACGTTGGCTTCCAGAAGCTGGGCAGCACGCTCAAGCAGCTGCTTCTTCACGCTTTCGCAGGCTTCAATCGTTGCCGGGCCTGCGCAGTAAATGGTACGGCTTGCATGGGCGCCGATGTCGAAACCGCACATATCGGAGTCGCCGGAGCGCAGATGGATGTCCTCCAACGGGAAACCGAGGGTTTCAGCCGCCATTTGCGTAATGACGGTATGGCCGCCGGTGCCGAGATCGGAGATCTGCTGAATCAGCTCGACCGTGCAGTCTTCATTCAGCTTTGCCGTGCAGACGGAATGCTCAAGCAGCATGGGGAAAGCGCCCGAGGTGTGCTGCATAACGGCAAGGCCGATGCCGCGGCGTTTGACGCCGGTCTGCTTGGCATACTTCTTCTTCTTTTCATACCAGCCGAATTCCTTGGCAGCAAGGTCAAGGCAGTCGTTCAGGCCGTCGGAGGCGAAGGTCACGCCTTTCAGCCATGTCTCGTCGCCGATCGACTTGTGCCACTTCTTGCGCCATGCGATCTCATCGATGCCAAGCTCTTTGCACATCTTCGTAATCATCTGCTCTGCGGCAAAGGTAATCTGCGGGTTGCCGTAGCCGCGGTATGCGCCGGTGGGCACTTCATTGGTGAAATAGCCTTCGGTCTGCATGCCCATGGCCTGCCATTTGTACATGCCGTGGAGGAAGGCTGCTGCGCAGAAAGGCGGACCGGAACCATGGGTATAGTAGCCGCCTTTGCGGGCCATGATACATTGCATCGACTGCCACGGGGGTGCCGTCCTTCTTGAAGCCCATCTTCAGCGTCAGATGTGGCCGGGATAGCGGGTTTCGGAAGCAACCCAGTCTTCCTCGCGCAGGAACTCCATGCGCACCGGATGGCCGGGCACTGCCATGGCCATGGCGCAGGCATGGGGCTCGCCGATCATGCCCAGGCGAACGCCGAAACCGCCGCCCACCGATGGTCTGCGTCAGGCGAACGCGGGTCAGGGGCAGCTCGAACAGCTCGGCAATCAGCACCTGCACGGGCTTGGGCATCTGGGTTGAAGTCCAGATGTTGAGGCGGTCGCGCTCATCATAATGGGCCACATAGGAGTGGTTTTCCATCTGGCACTGCTTCTGCTTGGGCACATAAAACGTATCTTCGATCACATAGTCGCACCTGTCAAACAGCTCAACCGCGGTTTTGCCGTTTTTGTCGTTCCAGCCATAGCGCTTGCCCGGGAAAAATGATGCGGGCAGATCAAAAGCCTTGTTGCCGGGCTTGAGCGGCGTGAACAGATAGCCGTTCTTCTTGGCGCCTTCGGCCTTTGATGCCTCGCAGGTCATGAAAACGGGCAGGGGCTCATAGGTGACCTTGATCTTGTCAGCTGCGCGCTCTGCTGCTTCTTCAGTCCGTGCGATGACGCCGCAGATGGCGTCGCCCTGATGCTTCACGATCTTGTTGAAAATGTTCAGGTCCGCGATTTCGCCGAATACTTCGCCGAAAATTTCAGGCACGAGCAGTTTCATAACCGTCGTGTTGTAGGGTTTTTTCGTGACATCATCGGGTCCGAGGATTTTGACGACACCGGGCACCTTCAGCGCTGCCGAGAAGTCAAGCTTCTTTACTTTTGCGTGAGCGTATTCCCAGCAGCGCACGACCTTGCCGTAATACATGCCGTGCATGCGATAATCGCCGGCATACATAGCCTGACCGGTTACCTTCTCACGGGAGTCAACTTTGGGGATTCGTTTTCCAATAACGGATTCTGCCATGCTGTTCCTCCTTTTCTATCGCTTGCCGGCGGCTGTTTTTTTACCAGCCACCTGAACAGCTTTGACAATTTTAGCATATCCGGTGCAGCGGCAGATATTGCCTTCCAGACCGAGCCGGATTTCCTCTTCCGTGGGCTTGGGGTTCTTCTCAAGAATTGAGACCGCCTTGAGAACCATGCCCGGCGTGCAGAAGCCGCATTGTATGGCGCTTTCATCGACAAAGGCCTTCTGGACGGGATGCAGTATGCCATTCTTGGCAAGGCCTGCGAGCGGTGGTGAATGCTTTTGCCGTCCATGGTGGCAGCCAGTGCTATACAGGCAAGAATGGGTTTGCGTTTGCCTTTTCGGAGGAGCAGTATGTTGTTTTGGCGTCGATGGTCTTGCATTTCATGCCGCCGTCTTCCATCCAGCAGCACGGTGCAGGCGCCGCACTCGCCCCGGCCGCAGCCGTATTTAACGTCAGTCAGGTTCAGCTGATCCCTGATGACCTGAAGAAGGGTATAGTGAACGGGTACGTTCAGGTTATACTCCTCTCCATTTATAGTAAGTGTTATTGCGCGTTTTTTCATGAGTATCTCTCCTTAAAGATAATGTTGTGAAATAGTCCGTTATTACTTGCCACAGGCTTCAAGAATTATGCGCTTGACCATGACGCCTGCTACATCGCGGCGATACTCTGCCGTGGAGCGGACATCGTCAATGGGCTTAATTTCCGCGGGGACTGTTTCAACAACCTTCTGGAGAACATCATCGGTAATCTGCTTGCCTTTCAGAAGCGCCTCGACTTTTTTCAGCCGGATGGTGGTCGGCGCGACGGCGCCGATGGCCACGCGTGCTTCCTTTACGGTCTTGCCGGACATGGCCAGGCTGCACGGCCACGTTGACCTTGGAAAGGTCAAGGGTCGTGCGGGTCATGCGGGCAAAAGCATTGCAGGAGCCTGCGACCGCAGGCAGCTTGATCTCAACGGCAAGCTCGTCGGCCTTGCAGGCCGTCTCGCGATATTTCAGGTAAAAATCATCAATGCTTACTTCCCGTTTGCCCTTGGGGCCCTGGAGCACCACTTTGCCGCCGATGGCGAGCACCGCGCAGATGCAGTCCCCGGAGGGGGAGGCGCGCATGATGTTGCCCACGACGGTTCCCATGTTGCGGGTCTGGGGCGTGCCGTTGATGGCGCAGGCTCTCTGCAGTGCGGGATAGCGTTTCTTCACATCGGCATTGTCGGCGACCTGCTGCAGTGTCGCCATGGCGCCGATGCGGAGTCCTTTTTTGCTGTCATACTCGACATAGTCAAGGCCGGGGATCTCGGCAAGGCTGATCACATTGGGGCTGCCGAATCCCTTGGTGCACGAAATGACTACGTCGGTACCGCCAGCCATCACGGAAGCTTTGCTCTTGAGTTTGCCGAGCGCACTCACGGCTTCCTTGATGCTCTGGGGTAACAGCAGCTCGAATTCAGGCAGTATTCGACTACTGGCCATAGGTTAAACCTCCTTATTCATGGGTGTAAATGTCTGTACTGGGTTTCCGCCAAAGGGTGATTTTGTTTGAGCACCTCCTTTCAAGTTTTTCCATTTCCGTTTGTTGTTTGTATCGCATGCCGCATATCAGACAATAAAAAACCGGCCCGCACTGAAATGTGGACCGGCATGGTATGCATGCGTCGATCTCCGGTCCAGTAACGGGAGGCAGCACTCTTTCGGGCGCTGCCCTTTCGGCCTGACTCCATACCGCTTAAAGGGTTAGGAGATTCGGCTCGGAGATAGCTTATTCTTTTTTTGTGTCGCGTTGTGCTGACAAGGCGCCTGCCTATGGCTGATGCGCCGCGTATTATATTTTTCTATGATACCGGACGGGGAATCTGAGTCAATACATCCGGCGTCACTGTATGCAAGGATATTCTGTCACATAAATGCAAAGCTAAAACGTCACATAGCGGCCGGAAGGATATGTCCAGGAATACCCGGCCGTGCGGGTGGTATTGCGTTTCACAGCGGTTTTTGTCCTGAGCGGTTCAAGCAGCGGTGTTGGCGTATGACGTCCCATGACAGTCGAACCCATATATACGCGCCAGGAGCCGTCAAGCAGTTGGCGCACCTCCAAAAGGCTGCGGGTGCCTGCTGCGGGCGCCTGCTTTTTAAGGGGTATGGTTACATTGCCGACGCGTATTGCGCCGTTGATTTCCTGGCCCGACTCATACAAAAAACTGCACATGCGCTCCACATCAAGATCGCGTCCTGGCGCACGCCAGGCGGAGCCTGCCGCGCCGGTCGACAGTGCGTTGTGGCGGTTATAGTGTTCGATGAAATAATCATCCAGAAAGCGGTTGCCTGCATGCACATCGTCAATACCGTGTTCGCCGATTGCTTCAATCAGGTTGATATGCAGCGGCTCAAACACATGCTCAAAATAGCGTTTCTGCCTGCGGGTCGTAACAAAAACAGGCTGAATGCCGAGCGACTGCACTGCATTGCCGACCTGGGTGGGGTCCGGGGCGCCGCGCAGCTGCTCTTCAATGCTCATGCTGCGCTCGCTGGGTTTGAGCAGGGCGCTGCAATCCTGAATAATCTGCCGGGGAATGCCGTGGGTTTTAATAACATGCTGCAGGGCCCACAGATACACGGCGCTTTCTTCAAACGGAAAGAAGCGGGCCGCAAGGCAGCGTCCGCTGGCATCATCGATTGCGGCAATCAAACAACTGGCATAGCCCCCGGATGGAAACCACTGGTGGAGCATACCGTCCCAGAACATGCAGCGCCCCTCGCGCGGCCGGCCTCCTCCTGGAGCCTGCAGGGCCGAAGGCCTGGTTTTCTGCGGAGCGATATCATGGGCACGCCGGATCTTCCGGACGCTTTCGCGGCTCAGGGTTATATTGTGTTCCCGCCGGAGTATTTCTGATAAGGCGCTGTCGGTCAGGGCAGCGGCACTGCTGCAGGAGAGTTCTACAATCAATGCGTGAACGTGTTCGCTGAGCATGTTCGAAGGATGCCTGCCGGTATTGCCGTGAATGCAGCCCCGCACGCCGTTCTCGATCACGGTTTTTTTTATCCGTATCGCCTGGCGGTAACTGAGGCCAAGGTCAGCGCAGGCATCGCGCAGCGTTATTTCGCCGTCAATGACCTTTTTCATGACCTGCCAACGTTTAATCGGTATGCGCTTGTCCATCACTATTGTCTACCTTCGGTCCGGCTGGGCATAATCCAGGCAATGTCACGATTTAAAACCATGCCGACTGCATCTTCAACACACACTGACTTCATTGGCAGCAATCTCCCGTTTCACCATAAAAAAAGCTCCCTGAAAAAAGGGAGCCGGCAGCAATACAGATAGAGGCACTGTATGGATGACCGTCTCCTTACCGCATCGGGAGGCCTGTTCCTTTCGAAAAAGGCCCTGTCGGTCATGCGTCCGTAGCGTGAAGCTCCGTAGGCGCACATGACTCGGAGAAGGACTATAGGTTATTTATTGTAATATAAAGTCATAATTTGTCAATATTTGAGGGGAACTTTTTATTGACACCCAAAAATCTCAGTCCTATACTGAACTCATTCTGGAGCGGGTTTTTATTAACAGCGATAGTGTCGAGTTGAGCATGTCAATTATTCACAAAACTGTTGAGCTTCTCGCCTCAGGACAGACGTTTTGCCTTGCAACCGTGGCCGCATCCGGGGATGGGGCCGTACCGGCGGGCTTAAAGGCCCTTATCCGTGAAGACGGAGCACTCGATCAGGCCACGGGCAATTCCCCGTTCGACGCCCTGCTGTCCGGCACAGCGCTCGAGGTTTTTGCCTCCCGTAAACGCCAGACGCGGGAAGTGCTGCCCGGCGTTCTTGTCTACTTCGATCTGCTTGTTCAAAAAACCCGGCTGATTGTCTGCGGAGCCGGCCATATCGCCATTCCCCTTGCCCGTTTTTCACGCGATGCAGGTTTTGATGTCACCATTATTGATGACCGGGAGGACTTTGCGAGCCCGGAACGCTTCCCGGGCTGCGACGTGGTTGCGCGCGATTTTATTCCCGCGCTCAGGGACTGTGCCATAAACCGCGCGACCTATGCTGTCGTGATCACGCGCGGTCATGAACATGACGCCGAATGCCTTGCCGAAATACTGAAGCATGAAACCGGCTATGTCGGCCTTATCGGCAGCAGGCGGCGGGTCGCATTCGTGCTTGAAATGCTCGCTCGTCAGGGCATTGCCCGCAACCGGCTCGAAGAGGTGTTCACGCCCATCGGTATTCCGATCGGGGCCGAGTCTCCCGAGGAAATAGCCATTTCAATCGTTGCGGAACTTGTATGCATGCGGCGCAAGGGCCCGCGCCAGGCCCGCGCGTTGAAAGACTCTATCAGGGGGCTGAAATGACCGACAGGGAATTTTTTGAAAAGCTCGCTGAGTGTGAACGCGAGAAACTTCCGGTCTGCACCGCTACGATCGTGAGGACGTTCGGCTCGACACCGCGCGAGACCGGCGCCAAGATGATCATCACCGCCGACGGCTCAACCTGGGGATCGGTCGGCGGCGGCTGCGGAGAAAACCAGGTGCGCACCGCGTCCCTGCAATGCCTGCTCGTTACAAAGAAGCCCGCCCTTCTGGACGTTGATCTTACCGATGATCTCGGAACAAAGGGCGGCGATGTGTGCGGGGGCAGGATGCACATCCTGGTTGAACCCTGGCTCTGGACATAGCAGGCTGTTCGAAAAAGGCCCATCTGCGGCGTTGCGCTCATCACTCGTCACTGCGGCGTACGCAGAAGTACGCCTCATTCCTCGTAATTTTGCGCGCCTTGCATCCGGGCCTTTTTGAACAGCCTGTTTGAAATGACTTTTTTAACAACCTGATAGTGCTTACTGAGGAATCCGTGCATGGCACGTGATTATGAAGACAGTACAGGGCATATCCTGTGCCCTGCCGGGCGTGCCGGGATGCGGCACGCTGTTTATTTCACCTGAACCAAGGAGGCCGCTATGAAACTCGGAGCACGAAACCAGTTAAAGGGCACGGTAAAGCAGATAAAGAAAGGCTCTCTCATGTGTCAGATTACGGTTGATCTCGACCCAAAGGCCGCATGTCCTCGGTCTGCACACTTGACTCATTAAAGGAACTCGGCATCAAGAAAGGCGATAAGGTCAGCCTGATCGCCAAGGCCGTGAATGTGCTGGTAATCAAGGAATAACGGCGCCGATTGTACCCGTGACTGTGAAAAGGATCTGCGTTTGTTTACGGTGATAGATATTTTAAATCTATCGATATAAGGCACACATGGCATGGCCGGTCTCAGGTCGCATCCAGGCAGTGCGGGGCAGCGAGTAGCGTGACGGCCGGCACCACACAACCAGTCTGAATTGTCGTAGGCATGCCTGCCTACTCGCGATAGATGACCGTGCCGATGTTTTCACCGTTGAGCGCTTTTGTGATCAGGCCCGGCACGGTTCTGTCGATAATGCTGATCTTTTCAATTGCTTCGCTGGCCTGCAGGATTTCAAGGCAGGGCCGCTCCACGATCAGGTCATCCTGATTCATGTCAAGCAGCGTGCGCGTGCCGATTTCAGCTATGAATTCGGCACGCGGAAGTCGAAGCAGCGAATGCTTTTGATGTGGTTTGCGAGGAACTGTTTGAATGATGCGCCCAGGGGGGAGGGGGCCCGGGCCTTATCGCGGACGAGATAGAACCAGCGTTTGAAGACAAGGTCACGGATAGGCACGGCTTTGATTCTTCCGCTTCGGAGCTCATGCTCGATGGACCATTTTGATACAAATGAAACGCCCAGCCCTGCGGCCACGGATTCTTTGACGCCAACGTTGGAATCGACTTCAATGGCAACATTCAGACTGCGCGGATCCAGCCCTGAGCTTTTGAGAATTTTGCCCAGTTCGGTCCGGGTGCCGGAACCGCTTTCGCGCATGACGAACGGCTGTCCGGCAAGTTCCTGCACGGAGACGTTCGGGGCGTGCGACCATGCATGGCCCGGCGGCACAATGAGCACCAGCTCATCCTGAATAATCGGTGTGTATGCCAGCTGCGAGTTTTTAATCTTCGAACCGACCATGCCGATATCCACATGGTGGTCAAGCACCATCTGTACTACCGTTTGCGTATCGGCAATGCGCAGCCGGATGGCGGCATCGGGGTATGCTGTTCTGAAATCCTTAAGTATGGCGGGTACGATCCACTCACCGGGTATGGTGCTTGCGCCGAGGCAAAGCTGCCCGCTTTTTTTGCCTTTATACTGATCAAGCGCCTGGGTGAGTTCGTCAAGCTCCCGTGTGATTCTTGAAGCATGATGGTAGAGAATTTCACCGGCCCCGGTCAGGGACAGATCCCTTCCTCCGCGGTTGAAAAGCTGCAGTCCCAGGAACTGCTCCAGCGTGTTGATATGCTGGCTGACGGTCGGCTGGGTCAGAAAACAGCACTCGGCCGCCAAGGTAAAACTTTTCAGCTCGGCTATTTTTACAAAGATTTTCAGTCGATGAATGTCAATCATGGCTTTGTATCTCCTGCTGCAGCCTGCCTGGTGAGAGACGTATTCCGTATGCCCCTGTGTTGTGCTGCAACTTTGTGCGGCCGCAGAAGCTGATGAAAACAATCGCGGCGACGGTCGATGCGAACACCAACGCCGTCCACCCCGGTATAAAAAAGCGCTATGCTCCCAGCACCACCCACAGGCCTCCGTCTTCGCAGATGCGCGCGCGGGGCGCGAGGCCGGATCGCGCAAGCAGGGTGCGCACGTCCTTAACGCGGTACAGCCGGCGCCCGAGGGCATTGTTTTGTATGCGGGACTCATCTGCTATAGGTTCAATGACCCCATCCGGAGTGTAACAGCCGTATCCTCCGCCGAATACGGCGATGCCTTTGGCAGCGCGCACGCGCTCAAGCTCATGTATGATTGATGCTTCATCATCAAAGAAAAAAAACGCGCCCGCGGCAGAAATACCAGGTCGACAGGACTTGTCGGGCACATCAAGGCGTTCAAGCCCGGTGCGGATGATTGTCAGGCGGTCGACGGAACAGTGCGGCCAGTCTTCAAGGAATGTATCGGCAAGTTCAGGCATGTCAAGGGCGACGCTCAGGCGCGCTTCAGGAAACATGCGCAGCAGTTCGCTGCCTACTCCGCCTGAAAAGCAGCCGACCTCGAGAATGCTGCCGGGCGGCGACGCACAGAACTCCGCTACCTGCCGGGCAAGCGTCGGATACACGCTCTGCCAGAGCCGATTGACATCGCGTACCAGACCGGGCTGTTTGATGTAGTCGAGAACAAGGGAAGTTCGCATAAAAATCCTTTCGGGCCATGAAGGTGTTTGCTAAATGCCCAAGCCGGCGCTGCGCAGGCCTTACAACCCCTTGAGCGCGCGCAGTTTGAGAATGCCGTGCACCTGCTGGCCCGGTTCGGCATTGAGGGCCAGAAAATGCTCAGGGCTCATTTCCACGCGCAGGGCTTCTTCGCCGACGTTGACCACAACCTGTACAATCCCGTCATCACTGTTGATGGCGCTCACTCTTCCCACGAAGCGGTTAATCGGCGGGCCCATGGCTTTTTCAGTTGAGATGTAGATTTCATCCGGAAGAATTGCGACCCGTTCTATGCTGCCCCCGTCATCGGGCACAAGCAGCTTGATGCCGGCCCAGCCGACTTCAACAAGCCCGTTGCCCAGTTGCGTGGCATAGCTGCAGTCCAGGATATTGGGCTTCTCCAGAAAGCCGATGCTGTCAAGCTCCTGCTGAAACCAAATTTCCTTAATGGTCCCCTTGTGCTCAAGACAACCCTGTTTCATAACGGCAATCCGATCGCCCAGCTCGCGGGCCTCGGCAAGGTTATGCGTCACGAACAGGGTCGTTATACCCAGTCGGCGTTGTTGTTTCTTCAGTTCCTGGCGCAGATAGCGCGCTGTGCGAAAATCAAGACTCGCAAAGGGCTCATCAAGCAGCAGCAGTTTCGGCCGTGTAACAACCGCGCGCGCCAGCGCTACCCGCTGCTGCTCGCCTCCGCTGAGTGTGTGGGGAAAGCGGCCGGCCAGCTTCTCAATCCGAAAGGCTGCCAGTATCTGGCGGACGCGTTCTTTTTTGCCGGATCGGGGGATTGAAAGGCGCTGCATGGCCAGCAGCAGATTTTGCTCAACGCTCATATGCGGAAACAGTAGCAGATCCTGAAACACATAGCCGATTTCACGTTTACATGCAGGCAGGCGATCGACCGGCTTGCCGTCAAACAGCACCTGTCCGCTGTAGCGGACAAGCCCGGCGGCAACATTGAGCAGCGTGGTTTTCCCTGATCCTGACGGCCCGACCATCGCGAGCAGCTCGCCGTCGCGCATGTCAAGACTGATGCCATGCAGCGCGTGATTGGAAATATTGTGCAGGCTGATCATCGTATCTGTACGCCTCCGCGTGCTGCTGACATTGCCCCGTCATGGCGGCCAAGCAGCTTGACCGCCAGCAGCAGCACAAAACCGAGCAGCAGCAGAATCCAGGCGCAGGCAAGCGCCGCACCGAGGTCTCCGCTGCCGATGTTCAAATAGACAGATACGGGCAGGGTCGCTGTTTTAAAGCGCGTGGCGCCTGCGATCATCAAGGTTGCGCCGAATTCTCCCAAAGCCCTGGCCCAGGCCAGAACAGCTCCAGTCAGAATGCCCTGCCGGGCAAGCGGCAGCGTGATGCGCACGAAAATCGACGGCTCTCCCAGGCCCAGCGTCCGGGCGGCCATTTCGTAGCGGCGATTAACACCTTCAAAGGCCGCCCGGCTGCTGCGCACGACAATCGGCACGGCAATAAAGGTTTGCGCCGCAATCGCTCCGGCAGGTGTAAAAATTAAACGCAGGCCGAGCGCGCTCAGGCTGCCGCCCAGCCAGTCCTGACCGAACAGGATCAGCAGCCCGACCCCGGCGACCAGCGGCGTCATAACCAGCGGAAGGTCAAGCAGGGTATCGATAATTGCCTGCCCCGGGAATGAGGAACGGGCCAGCACATAGCCGGAGGGCACTCCAAGGGCAAGCGATAGCAGCAGCGCAGCCGATGATGTCAGCATGCTCAGGCGCAGCGCAAAGCGCGTCTCCGGGCTGCGGAGGGACTGCCAGCACGTCACCCGGCGAGACATGAAACAGCAGGGCCGCCAGCACGCCGCAGACAAAAAGCATTAAAATACTTAAAGGAATATAGAGCAGAAGTCTTTTCATATGGCAATGCGCGTTTATTGTTTTTTAGATGGCGGCAGAAATCCAAAATCTTCAAAAACGGCGAGCGCTTCCGGTGATGCAAGAAAATCCTGCAATGCAGTCGCGGCCTGTATGTTTGTTGAAGACCTGAGCACCGCAGCCGGCGCAATCTCTTCATCATAATAGATCTCCGGGATAGCAACCATTGCCACCCTGTCTTTAAACTGAAAAGCATCCGCGCGCCCGATAATGGAAGCATCCACTTCTCCCTGCGCAACATATAATGCAAGCTGTTTCACGGTCGCTCCATACACCACAACATTTTTTGTGACCGCCGCCTTAATTCCCGCGCGATCAAGAATTTCTGCCGCTATCGTGCCGTACGCCATGGCAGCCCGGGTCTCCCAGCGCCAGCCTGATGCCGGGCCTCGCCAAATCAGACAGTGCGGTAATGTCGGCCAGTTTTGATTTGTTCACAGCTATGACGGGCGTATAGGCAACAACAGGTTTCCAGCTGAGTATTTTGTCTTCTTTTTCAAGCTGCTGCACATACATCAGTCCCCCCGGCATAAAAACATCCCCCATGCCTGAAAGTTTTATTTTGGCCACGAGTCTGCCGCTGCCGTCGAAATCAACAACAACCGTGTGGCCTGTCTTTTTTTGAAAATCATCCGACAAGCCGCTCAATCGGCTGTCTGAGGCCTGCGGCTGCAAATAAGCGCAATTCCGCGGCATTGGATGGGCCGGATAGCATGACGGCAATCAGGCTGAGCACGCCAGCCGCCATGAAACTTTTTTCCCGCTCGCTGAAGTCGCTGTATGCACAAAGCTTCTCGCAGCTGTTGAACAAAGAGACAATAGTATTAAGCACTGCCCATGATTTTGTGCTTGTTACCCGACATTCCCTTGTGCCTCCGTTGTAATAGGACGATTGTATATAAAAAACCGCTGTACGTCCGTGGCTGGACATGACAGCGGCTTAGAAAAACCATCGTCATTGGTATCCCTATCCAACCACGGGAGACAGCGTTCTTTCGGGCGCTGCCCTTTCGGCTGTTTTTCATGGGTTGCAGGGAACCGTTAGAAAAGACAGCTTCGGGATATTCTGATCATTTAATGATATATTGTAATTATATTTTGATTACTTATAAATAATTTTTTCCTTGAAAAATTTATTTTATGGGTTACACTATAATCAAAAATTAACTATGAGTCAATTATTTTTTCGTCGTTTTTCAGGAAAGAGGCATTGGCCAATGAAATCAATCAGAGAAGCCTTAAACACAATCAAAAAAATACGCGGTCTGAATACTGATGCCGATCTTGCAGCCGATATGGGCATATCGCTTCACACGGTGCGCAGCTGGGTACGCAACGAATCAATCACACGGCAGCTCATACAGTATTGCGCCGACCGCTCGATCAGCCTTGACGAGGCCCTGCTGGGCAGGCGCAGTTTTGACAAGGAGCGCTGCGGGCTGTGCGCCATGCGCCTGCAGTGTGACGAATACCGCCGCGCCACGAGCGCGGCGATGGTTGTGAACGAAGACATGTTCAGCCCCAAGACCATTGTTCTCAACACGCACCTTGCCGACAAGGTCGCCTGGAGCATGTACCGGCAGGACCGGCTCAAGGCGCAGAGTTCTTTTGATCTGGAAGACATCGACAGGATCGTGGTCGAGTTGCAGCATTCGCACCTGGGCTGACCGGCGCAGGAACCCGCAGGAACGCATTGTTCCGATTTATGGTTTGACAATAGCAGGACAGCTGAATTATAGTTATTTTTTACATAATGATTGCGCGAAAGTTGCGCGCCTGTATCTATTGCAAAGGATGTTCACCGTGGAACTCAAACCGCGTGCGGAACAAAAAATCAGGGCACTGATTGACAAGGGTGTCAGTATTCCCAACCCGCTCACTTTGGATATCGGCGATGAGGTGAATATCGATACCATTTCGGGGACTATGTCGTGCTGTATCCGGGCACGCGTCTGTATGGCGCGCAGACCGTGATTTCAGCCGGTGCCATTCTCGGGCGCGAAGGCACGGTAACGGTTGATAACTGCCAGATCGGGCCGCAGGTTGAGCTGAAGGGCGGTTCGTTTATCAACTCGGTGTTTCTGGAGAAATCCAGCATGGGGCCGGGCGCGCAGGTGCGCGAGGCCTGTATTCTGGAGGAGGAAGCCTCCGGCGCACACTGCGTCGGGCTGAAACAGACCATTCTGTTTCCGTTCGTGACCCTGGGCAGCCTGATCAATTTTTGCGACTGTCTGATGGCCGGCGGCACCAGCCGCCGCGACCACAGCGAGGTCGGCAGCTCCTATATTCATTTTAACTTTACGCCGGACGGCAACAAAACGACTCCGTCGCTGATCGGGGATGTGCCACGCGGGGTGCTGCTGGATCAGAAGGCGATTTTCCTGGGAGGGCAGGGCGGCATGGTCGGCCCGCTGCAGATCGGCTACGGCAATACGGTCGCGGCCGGATCGATCCTGCGCAAGGATTTTCATGTTGAAGACCAACTCATCATCAGCGGCAGCCCTCCGGCCGGGGTGCTGGACTATGGCTGCAATGCAGCGGCCGGTATTGCACGAATCATCGGTCATAATTTCACCTATCTTGCCAATGTGTGCGCCTTGGAGGAGTGGTATTGTCATGTGCGTAAAATCTTTTTTGAAAAGCAGGAGTTCGGACTGCTGATGTATGAGGGCGTCTTGAAAAGCTGCCCATGGCCAAAAAAGAGCGCATCATGCGGCTGCAGGCCATGGTTGAGAAAATACCTCCCGGCCGGCATGCGGCCTGTGCCTGCGAAACCGGAGGAAAGTCCGGCTGCGAGCTGCACAGCGCCATCAATCAGGCCTGCGGCGTGTTCATGCAACCCTGCGCTGACCCAGCGCTGGAAGCACTCCGGCAGACGTTTTGTGCGGCTTTTGAGCAGCATGCACGCTTGTGCAGCACTGATTATATAACGACGGTTCAGTCCCTGCCGGAGGATATGCGTGTGCATGCGCGTGCGTGGCTCGTTGCGCTGGTTGATGCCTGCGCCGGACGCGCCGCTGAGCATCTTCCGTCACTGAGACTTTTTAGAAAAAAAACCAAAGGGTAAGCCAAGCGTGCCGCCGCTGTTGCGCACGCCGTATATCCGTTGTAGGGTGTTTGTATGGCAAGCAAAAAAAAAGATACGTACTTTATCATCACCTATCGTGATCCTGTCAGCGAAAAACAGGTAAGCATCAAGGCCGGAACGGTTGCCGATTCAACCCTGGGGCTGAGCTTTATCGCTGTTTCTGATTTTGTTTTTCAGCAGAACGCGCTTGTGGTCAACCCGCAGGAAGAGGATATGAAGCGGCGCTTTGAGGATGTTAAAACCCTGCATCTGTCCATTTATACCGTGCTTTCGATTGAAGAAATCGGGGCGCAGCATAAGGGCCTGCGGTTCAAACAAGACAAGTCCAATCTGCTGGTGCTGCCCGGCAGCGGGCCCGCGCATCGGGATTGAAAACACGGCCCACAGCCCCGAAGCACGGGAAACAGCAACGCGGTCCCGGCACGAAGTTCCATGACGCACAGCGCTGCATTACCCATCACCACAATTCTCGCGGACATCAAGGCTGCCCTGGAGCGCGAAACACGCCTTATCGTGCAGGCTCCGCCCGGAGCCGGTAAAACCACGGTTGTGCCCCTTGCGCTTGTGCAGGAGAGCTGGCTTGAGGGCCGTAAGATTCTTATGCTCGAGCCGCGCCGGCTTGCGGCCCGTGCAGCTGCCAGGCGCATGGCGGACATGTCGGGTGAGCGCCTGGGCCGCGTGGTCGGGTATCGCACGCGTCTTGACAGCTGCGCGGGGGAGCATACCCGGATTGAAGTTGTTACCGATGGTGTGCTGACGCGCATGCTGCAAAGCGACCCCGGACTGTCCGGCGTAGGCCTGGTTATTTTTGATGAATTTCATGAGCGCTCCCTGCAGGCGGATTTGGCCCTGGCCCTGCTGCGGGATGCGCAGGAGGCCCTGCGTCCTGACATGCGCATGATCGTGATGTCGGCCACGCTTGACACGGCCGGACTTGCGCGCGAGCTTCAGGCCGCGCTGCTGACGGCAGAAGGCCGCAGCTTTCAGGTCGAGACCCATTACCGGGAGCGTCCGCTGCAGAAAGCGTTTGTCCAGGAGGCGGCACAGGAGATCCTGCGCGTGCTGCGCTCTGAGTCAGGCAGCCTGCTTGTCTTTTTGCCGGGAGCCTCTGAAATCCGGCGCACTGCGGCCCTGCTCTCAGGAGGGCTGCCGGCTGATGTGAGCGTTGCTCCGCTCTATGGCAACCTTTCGCGCGACGAGCAGGACCGCGCTATTGCGCCCGCACCGCCGGGAACGCGCAAGGTGGTGCTGGCCACATCTATTGCCGAGACCAGCCTGACCATCGAAGGGGTGCGCGTGGTCATTGATTGCGGCCTGATGCGCGTTCCACGCTATGATGCAGGCGTTGACATGACCCGTCTTGAAACCCTGCCGGTTTCACGTGCGGGAGCTGACCAGCGCAGGGGCCGCGCCGGCCGCAGCGCTCCGGGCGTATGCTATCGTTTGTGGACCCGTGAGCAGGATCGGGCTTTGCCTGAGCGCTATGAACCGGAAATAAAAAACGCCGATCTGGCTTCATGCGCGCTTGAGATTGCGCTGTGGGGCGCGGCAGACCCGAAGCAGCTTGCCTGGATAACGCCCCCGCCGGCCGGGGCCTTTAAACGCGCGCGCAAACTGCTGCATCGTCTTGGCGCACTTGATGCCCGGGGGCATGTGACCGCCAACGGGCGGCAGATGGCCGGCATGGGACTGCATCCGCGCCTGGCCTATATGCTCTGTCGCGGCCTGCAACTCGGCCTGGGCGCTCTTGCCTGCGACCTGGCAGCGCTGTTAAGTGAGCGCGATGTGCTGCGTTTCTCCGCAGGTGCCTATGATGCTGATATCCGCCTGCGGCTGGAGGCCCTGCGCGGGGTTGCCTCCTCAGGTCACTATGCGGCACGGGACTGCAGCGCGGATGCGGCTGCCTGCCGTACGGTGCTGGCTGCTTCTGCGCTTTTGAAGAAACGGCTGGGAGGCAGTGACGGGGATTATCAGATTGACAGTGCGGGAGTGCTGCTGGCCCATGCCTACCCGGACCGCATTGCGCAGAGAAAGTCCGGTTTTGATTACCTGCTCTCCGGCGGGCGCGGCGCTTTTTTTCCGAAACCCGACAGCCTGGGCGCACACGAATATCTGGCGGTGGCGACGCTGGACGGGGCTGCCCGGCGCACGCGGATTTTTCTGGCCGCGCCGCTTGAACGCGAACAGATCCTCAATCATTTTGACGCGCAGGTACGTATTGAAGAGCGGCTGTATTGGGATGCTCAATCCCGCAGTGTAACGTCTGAGCGAATTCAGGGCCTGGGGCGGCTGGTGCTGCGGCGAGAGCCGTGGGCGAAGCCCGATCCTGCTCTCGTGCGCCGGGAATTGCTGCGCGGCATTGCGGGGCTTGGCATTGAAGCCCTGCCCTGGACCGAGGAACTGCGCCAGTGGCAGGCGCGCGTTGTGCTGCTGCGCGAGGTGTTCGGGCCGGACTGGCCCGATGTAACTGATGCGCACCTGTCGGCACATCTGGAGCTCTGGCTGGAACCGTTTCTGGGCAGGGCCCGCAGTCTGGCGCAGGTTCAGACGCGTGATCTGCAGGCAGCCCTTGCAGCGCTGCTGCCAATGGGCCGGCATGGCGGGCTTGATGCCCTGGTTCCCCGTGTTATAGTGCTGCCCGGAGGGCGGCGTGCCCGGTTGCAGTATCAATTGGACGGGCCGCCGGTGCTTGCCGCGCGCATACAGGACCTGTTCGGCCTGCGCGATACACCCCGGGTGGCCGACGGCCGGGTAGGGGTACTCATGCACCTGCTGTCCCCGGCAATGCGCCCGGTACAGATTACCGCTGATCTGGAAGGCTTCTGGAAAAACAGCTATCATACTGTTAAAAAAGAGCTTAAAGGCCGCTATCCGAAACACAGCTGGCCGGATGACCCGTTGAAGGCCGTGTTGCCGCGGCGAGGGTAGGGGCACACGGCATGCCGTGCCCCTGCATGGCATGATGTCGCGCGGCTTGCATCCAGGTATTTTTGAACAGCCCTTACAAGCGTTTCAACAATGTGGTTGCGGCATTTTTCAGTAAAAGCGAGGACGTATGCATGTATTTGTGATTATCGTGACCGCGCTCTTGATGCTGGCCGGACTGATCGGGGCCGTGGCCCCGGTTATTCCTGGGCCGTTTCTGGTGCTAGCCGGGGCGCTGCTCTATGCCTGGCATGGAGATTTTTTGATTATCACCTGGGCAACGCTCGGCGTGCTGGCCACATTGACCGTGGTGAGCCAGGTGCTTGATTACGCTGCCTCGATAATCGGAGCGCGCGCGTTCGGCGCCAGCCGCTGGGGTATGGCCGGAGCATGCGTTGGAGCGCTTGCGGGATTTTTGCTTGCGAACATACCCGGCGCTATCGCCGGTCTTTTCCTGGGCGCATGCATGTTCGAGCTTGTCCGGGGTCGGGATGTGAAGACCTCGGCCAGGGTCGGCCTTGGAACGCTGATAGGTTTCCTGGCCGGCACGGTCGGCAAGATACTCATTACCGTTGTCATGATCGCCATCTTTGTGCTGCAGCTTTTTTGAAAAATGATCGTCCTGCCCGCTGCTTTGCCATTTTCGAGTGTTTACAAAGCGGTCAATATGCTGTAAACTTTTTAAAATAATTAATACATGTATTAAGGACGGGATCATGGAAGATACAGCACCCGCATTGCCGGAATGTGTGCGGGTTCATACAATGAATGACGGGCGCACCGTGTACCTGATCGGAACCGCCCATGTTTCCCGTCAAAGCGTGGATGACGTGCGCGAGACGATTGCGGCATTGAAACCGGATGCGGTCTGCGTAGAGCTGTGCCCTGCGCGCTACAGCGCCATGATGCAGCGCGACACCTGGCGCCGGATGAATATTTTCAGGGTTATCAGGCAAAAAAAAGCCGCCTTTCTGCTTGCCCAGCTTGTGTTGAGCTCTTTTTACAAACGTATCGGCGATCAGCTGGGCGTTCAGCCCGGGGCCGAAATGCTGGAGGGCATACAGCAGTGTGAGCGCGTCGGGGCAGCGCTCGTGCTGGCCGACCGCGCAATTGATATAACATTGAAAAGGGTGTGGGCCGCGTTGTCGCTGTGGAATAAAATCAAAATGATGGTGCATCTGGCGGCCGGGATTTTTGTTGCTGAGAAAATAGATGCGCAGCTTGTTGAAGAGATGAAGAACAGGGATCAGCTTGAAAGTATCCTGGGATCGTTTGCCGATGCGTTTCCGGAGGTCAAACGCCGTTTGATTGATGAGCGTGATGTGGTGCTGGCCGGAAATATCAGAGGCGCGCCCGGCACAAAGATTGTCGCGGTTGTGGGCGCGGGCCATGTGCCCGGCATCATGCGCGCCCTTGATTGCGATGTGAACGTTGATTCTTGTCTTGAGCTTCCGCCGGGCTCCCGGATGGGCGCGCTGCTGCAATGGTCGATTCCCATCGGTATTGTCGGCCTGATTGTGCTTGGTTTTTTCAAGGGAGGCCTTGACCATTCGGTTGAGTCGATTTATATTTGGGTTGCCGTAACCGGGACGCTGTCCGCCCTGGGTGCCGTAGCAGCGCTGGCTCACCCCTTAACGATTGTGGCGTGTTTTGTGGCGGCACCCATTACCACCCTGCATCCGCTGATAGCCGTCGGATGGGTCGGGGGCCTGGTGCAGGCATGGGTCAATACGCCGACTGTTGCGGATCTTGAGAACCTGCCGGAATCGATCGCAACGCTCAAGGGTTTCTGGAAGAATCCGGCATGCAGGGTTCTGCTGGTCGTTGTGCTGGCCAATATCGGCGGTTCTTTGGGCACGTTTATTTCCGGCGGGTGGATTTTTGCCCGGGCCATGTAACCAGAGGAGCAGTGTGATGGATAGTTTTTTTCATAAAAATGACCGGCGCGGAAAAGACCGCTTTCAGGCCAATACCATGGTGCAGTATTTTATCAAGAAGCGCAGCGTGCGCTACATGGATTGCGATCTGGTTGATGTCAGCCGTAACGGCATTGCCATCCACGTCCCTGCTGCCGAGGATATTGTCGTCGGCATGGACGTGTCGCTTGAAATAAGCGTGCCCGGGAGCCTTGACCAGATGACGGTTTCAGGCAGGGTCCACCGGGTTCTGCGCGGTGAGAAAATTCTTGCCGGCATTAAATTCGACATCCCGCTGGAGGGGCATGTGCTTGACAGGCTGATCCTCAGGTGATGCTGCGCGGGAGGCTCCGGCCGATAAACGGCTCGTGAGCACGCTGTTGTTTTTTTCGGCCTGCTTGTTACACAGGGCTACCGGGGAAAGGAGCACGGTGATGGATTTTTTTTTAGACGGCAACAACCGGCGCAGCCATGAGCGTTTTCAGTCCATCGCCATGGTACGGTATTTTTTCAAGAAGAGCAGTATGCGCTACATGGATTGCGATCTGGTTGATGTCAGTCGCGGCGGCATGGCAATTCGCGTTCCTGCTTCAGAACCTGTTGCCTCCGGCATGGAGGTATTGCTTGAAATAACACTGCCGGGCAGTCTGGATCAAATCACCGTCAGGGGCACAGTTGCGTGGTTTCGCAGCGGTGAGACCACTCTTACAGGTATCAGGTTCGAAAGTCTGATCGAGCCTGAGCTCTTGACCCGACTGATTGTCTGTTGATACGGCGGAGTATTTTTACGGGGCATGCGGTTATGTGACCTGTCATGATTGACAGTCTTTCAATTCTTTATCATAATACATTTTGTGAATGGCACCGGAGCGTGCCAGCCGGCGTCTGTTTTTTTTCAGTGGCGCTGGCGTGAACCCGTAAGTTTTGAGTATGCAGAGATGAACACCATACGCAGATGTCCGGTATGCCGGAGTTCAGTCAATGTAATCGAAAGCACCCACTGTCCGGAGTGCGGAGCGGTGCTTGAGCGTGAGGATTCCGCAGACAGCGCAGCGGTCGATGATATTCTTAAAACGGTCAAAGAGCAGATTGACCCGTTTGATGATTCCACTGATACGCAATCTCCTGAAGCCGGCAGGCAGGATGAAAAAGATGTCGCAGCGCTTTTGTCCGGCCTTGATTTCCAGTCAATCCTGGATGAAAGCCTCAGCGACGATGAAGTGTCTCTGCCTGAGGGTGGTCAGATCTTATTGGAAAACCCGGCTGGCACCGCTTTGCCGGGCCAGTCTGCCGCAGGGTCTGACAAAGGTCTTCTTGATGACGGGGAAGAGCGCTCCGCCGCTTTCAGTAAGGTGCTTGAATCGTATAAACAGACGCAGTCGCACTTTGGTGATGAGCCTGAGCGAAGTGATACGCCGGAAAACGGCTTCGCTACCGGTCAGGTGTCCGGTTCTGCGGCACCTGACCGGGATGTCCGGGCTGCGGAACGGCCCTATTTCGTCCGACCGGAACAGGTAGAAAAGCCGGTCGAACTGAAACGGCGAACCTGGTGGGGCTCCACGCGCCAGATTCTGTGGCTGCTGTTTATACTGCTTGCATGCATTGTTTTTTTCAGGATATTCGGGCCGGATAGGAAAGAGCCGATCTTTGAAGATTATTTCCGGCCCGGCAATCCTGATATCAAATTTCTTGACGCAATCAATTTTCTTGAAAAATATTATGAGCGGCAGCGCAAACAGCAGGCCGGAAATGCGGGCATGCAAGCCGCCGAAACTCCTGCCGGGAGCATGCAACCGTCCCGACCGGTGGACGATACAGATGCAGAGTATTCTAGGACAAGCCCCTGATAACAGTACGCCCCGGGATCCCTTTTCTCCCGCCTCCGGAGAATCGACGCCCTGATTACGTCGGGTGGACAGCCATGTCCGGTTTTTTTGCGGGGGGACAATGCATGTACAGCGAGAACAGGCATGAATCGAGCCCTGATTGATACTATCGAGAATCAGTGCACCGCATATTATCAGCCGATTGTTGATCTGGAAACCGGCAGGGTTGTCGGCTTTGAGGCCCTGACGCGCATACGCGGCAATGATGGCGCGGTGAGTTCCCCGGGCGCGTTTATCGATGAAATTGAGGATGATGTTGATACCTTAACAGCCCTCATGCGTCAAATACTCTACACTGTATCAATTGATATGGTGCCGCTTTTCACCCATTACCCCGATTTTTATGTCAGCATTAATATCCCGCCGGTTGTTCTGGGCACGGGACGCATTATGGACATCATGCATGAATTGCAGATGATGCCCTATATTAAACGGCTGGTTGTTGAAGTGACGGAGCGCCAGTCCCTGACCGCCCTGGGCCGGGAGGCGCTTGAACGTGTTAATGCCAGCGGCATCAGGATTGCCATAGATGATTTCGGCACGGGCAACAGCGGTATTGAGCAGATTGCCGGACTTGATCTTGACATCCTCAAGATTGATAACGCCCTGATCAGGCCTGTGCTTGCACGCCGCACATCGGCCCGCATGCTGCGCGGCATTGTGGCCCTGGCCTCGGCCCTGCATATGCATACCATCGCCGAAGGCATTGAGACGTGGGAACAGGCATTTTTTATGCGGGCCGCCGGGGTTGATTACGGCCAGGGCTGGTACTGGAGCAAAGCCCTTCCGGTCGATGCGGTTGAACAGGCCCTGAATACGGGATTTGCAAACGGCAGTGCTTCTTCGGGTGGCTGAATGGGAATGGCTGCGCGCCTGAGTATCCGTGAGGGTTGCACGCCGTTGTCGGCAGACCGTTATTGCGGCATCGCGGGTATGAACGCGGCTTGCCCCCGCCGGCGGCAAGGTGCTTATTTGACCTTCTCCGCAACAGTGTCCGGCACGGACAAGTATTCTGTTGACAAGGGTTGTTTTTTTACCTATAGATTGAACAATTACTATACGCTTGTTGCGCATTAATGCATATGCATGTGTTGAAGAGAAGCGCATGTACGAAAAAATGAGAGGGGCGAGTAGAAGCCTTTACATATAGTTCGTGGTATTTGTGTTAATGGACGTAATAAATATTGATATTTCTTTAAGCAGGAAAGGAGCAGGTTTATGAAAAAATTTTTTCAGTTAGTGCTATGCCTGATTGCCGTTACAGCATGGATGGGGTGTAGCGTTAAACAGCCGACGTCTCTTTTTGAACAACCGGGCCTTGCGGCGAAGCTTAAATCGGGCGAATACGTTCAGGCGGTTGATAATTTCCTGATCCTGCTTGACACCTCGCACAGCATGCGGGACCCCTATAACGGTGAGCAAAAATTCTACCTGGCACAGTCGGCCGCACTCAGCCTGAACAAAACCATAGCCGGCTTGAAGCTCAACGGCGGCCTGCGTACGTTCGGCGATCTGAGCCTGAAGGCCGAGACCCGTACAAAACTTATCTGTCCGGTGCAGCCCTATTCGGCATCGGGTCTCGCGGATTGTATTAACGGTGTGGGTGCCTCTTTCGGCAGCACATGGCTGTATGGCGCGCTTGTGGCTGCGGCCGGTGACATTGAAAACCTTAAGGGTAAGACCGCTATCATTATTATAAGCGATGGTAAATACGACGGCCAGGCTCCGGCTGATGCCGTGAGCATGTTCAAGGAAAAATACGGCGATAGGGTCTGCATATCATCCATTACCATTGGCCGGGGCGGGAATCTGACCCCCCTGACCAAACAGACCGGTTGCGGTCAGGCTGGCTTTCTGGATGATCTGAAAACAGCTGACGGCATGGCCGATTACGCTATTAATGTGTTTTTTGCAAAGGCACCGGCGAGGCCCCAGGTCGCACCGGCAAAAATAATCATCAATTCAGTACTGTTTGACTTTAACAGCAGCGCCATTAAACCCGAAGCTGCAGTCGTGCTGCAGGAAGCGGTCAATGTGCTTAAACAGGATTCAAACAAGGCTGTTGTGATTGAAGGCTATACCTGTTCCATGGGAACGGAACAATACAATCTGGGCCTTTCAGACAGACGGGCCAACGCTGTCAAGGCATTCCTGGTTAATAAGGGCATTGGGGCGTCACGCTTGACTGCAAAGGGTATGGGCGAGGCCAATCCTGTTGCCGATAACACGACCGAGGACGGACGCGAACGCAACCGCCGGGTTGAATTTCATGTAATGCAGTAACGTCTCTGTTCTCTCGGGGGCACTATCTCCACGGGGACTTCGGAAGTGTTCCGGGTCCCCTTTTTTCTTGCATATCAGCATCATTCACCAACGCCGGGGCAGTATTGGCACAGGGTATTGCACATGAGTACAACCGCTGCAGAATCCGGAAAGAGTGCAGACCGTAACAGCATGCGTGTTGTGCAGCAAGGCAATGATACACTCTGTCTGCAGCTGGAGGGGGACTGGAGCATTCAGCACAATTCTGCCGATGCTATCAGCGCATTGCAGCTCCTGCAGGACCAGAAGATTTCCTCCGTGGTGTTCGAAAGCCGTGAGCTCACCGGCTGGGACAGCGCTCTGATTACCTTTCTGTTGAAAATACTTGAAAAGTGCCGGGCGCGCGGGATCACTGTCGACACAAGCGGCCTGTCGCAGGATGTGCAGCGCCTGCTTGCCCTGGCAACGGCCATACCTGAGCGCAGCGGGGCACGAAAGACCGGGACACACGAGCCGTTTTTATCCAGGGTCGGTGCTCAAGCGATTGCACTGTATGAGGCTGCCCTGGATATGTGTGCTTTTCTCGGCGGGGTGACTGTTGCGTTCGGGCGGCTTGTAACCGGACAGGCCCGTTTCCCGACGGCTGATTTTTTTTCCATCATGAAGGCCTGCGGCATTGATGCGCTGCCGATCGTTTCCCTGATAAGCCTGCTTGTCGGCCTCATCCTGGCCTTTGTCGGCGCGGTGCAGCTTTCCCTGTTCGGCGCTCAGATTTACGTGGCAAGCCTTGTAGGGGTTGCCATGGTGCGCGTCATGGGCGCGATCATGACCGGCATTATCATGGCAGGCCGCACCGGGGCCGCATTTTCAGCCGAAATCGGGACCATGCAGGTCAATGAGGAAATTGATGCCCTGCAGACCATGGGCATCTCACCCATGGAATTTCTTGTGCTGCCGCGCATGCTGGCCCTGGTCATCATGATGCCCCTGTTGTGCGCGTATGCCAATCTTATGGGCATTCTGGGCGGCTTTATCGTCGGCGTGGGCATGCTGGATCTTACGGTCACGGAATACTATCATCAGACGATCATCTCCGTACCGCTTACCAATCTCTGGATCGGTCTTTTTCAGGGAGCGGTTTTCGGCGTGATCGTCGCGCTGGCGGGATGCATGCGCGGCATGCAGTGCGGCCGCAGCGCATCGGCGGTGGGCACGGCGACAACATCCGCCGTGGTCACTTCAATTGTCAGTATTGTTATCGCTACGGCGATCATAACTGTTATCTGCAATGTGCTGGGGATATAATCATGAGCGCTCCTGAGCCCCATATCCGCGTCGAAGACCTGACCATGGCCTACGGCAGTTTTGTGCTTCAGCATGACCTTACCTTTACGGTCAACCGCGCTGACATTTTTATCATCATGGGCGGCAGCGGCTGCGGAAAAAGCACCCTGCTGCGTCATCTCGTGGGGCTCAAGGCGCCGGCAAAGGGGCGGGTTTTCTACGGCCAAACCAACTTCTGGGATGCCGGTTTGGATGAGCGCGACCGCCTCATGCGCCGCATCGGCATTCTGTATCAGAGCGGCGCCCTGTGGAGCTCCATGACGCTTGCTGAAAATATTGCCCTGCCGCTGCAGGAATATACCCGCCTGGGGCCTGCTGACATGCAGGACATTGTCGAGCTCAAGCTTGCGCTGGTCGGCCTTGCGGGCTTTGGCGACTATTACCCATCGGAGATCAGCGGCGGCATGAAAAAACGGGCAGGGCTGGCGCGCGCCATGGCCCTTGATCCTGAAATTCTCTTTTTCGATGAGCCCTCCGCCGGCCTTGATCCGGTCAGCGCCAGGCAGCTCGATGATCTCATTCTGCAGCTGCGCGACAGCCTGGGCTCCACCATCGTGGTGGTCACCCATGAGCTTGCCAGCATTTTCGCCATCGGCAATAATTCCGTGTTTCTTGATCCGGAAACAAAAACTATGATTGCCGGCGGCAATCCCCGCCAGCTGCTGGAGGAGACAACCGATCCCAGGGTCCGCACGTTTTTGACGCGCGGTGAGCAGTAGAATAGAGAACAGAGGAGATATGTTGTGAGCAAACAGACAAGTAAAACAGCCATCGGCGCGTTTGTCATCGGCGCCATCGCCCTTACCGTCGGGGCGGTGATCGTTTTTGGAGGGGGCAAATTTTTTACCAAGACGATTCCATGCGTTTTTTATTTTAACGGTTCGGTGCAGGGCCTGTCAGTCGGCTCACCGGTTACGTTCAAGGGTGTGCAGATCGGCGAGGTGAAGGAGATCAATCTGACATTTAATCCCGACGAGATGGAACTTGAAATCCCGGTACAGGCGGTACTGTACCCGGATACAATCCAGATTAAGACGGGTCAGAGACGCATCGAAAATCTGAAACAGGCAATTGATGCTGGCCTTCGGGCGCAGCTGCAAACGCAGAGCCTGATTACTGGCCAGCTGATGATTGCGCTTGATTTTTACCCGGATGAGCCCGCTCGGTATATGGGAGACGGCTCGGTTATTGAAATACCCACCGTACCGACCGTCATTGAAGCAGCTCTCGCAGGTGATTAAAGGGATAAAGTTCGATGAAATCCTCAGTAAGCTGACCCGGGTTGTCGAGGGCGTTGAAAAACTGGTCAATGCTCCCGAGCTGGCTTCAAGCCTGAAGAGCCTTGACGCAACCCTGCAGGATATTCAGAAACTCGCCCGCAGTGTCGACCGGCAGGTTGACCCGCTATCCGGATCTGTTATCAGTGCTGCCGACGAGTACGGCAGGCTGGCAAAGAACATCAACAAAGAGCTGGCAGAAATGTCCGATGTGCTGGAAAAAACGCTGGCATCCGCGCAGGCCACGTCAGAGAAGATGGAAAAAACACTGAGCAACAGCGCGAACATCACATCCGATGGCTCACCGGTCATGCATGAGCTGCTCCGGTCAATGCAGGAACTGTCGGAATCCGCCCGGGCCATGCGCAGCTTGGCGGATTACCTCGAGCGCCACCCTGAATCAGTCATCTTTGGAAAAGAAGGAGACTCACGATGAAATCAAAATTCCTTATCGGCATCGCCCTTGCGCTGTGTACGGCTGCCTGTGCTTCCTCTCCCGGTGCGCGGTTCTATATGCTTAACGCCATACAGGAGACGCGCACCGGCCGCGGCCCGCAACCCGGTGAGCATCTGCGTGGGCCCCGTGCTGGTTCCGGGATATCTTGATCGCACGCCGCTGTGCATGCGCGACAGCGGGAATGAAGTCACCTACAATGAATTTCAGCGCTGGGCCGAGCCGCTTGATGACGGCATTGCCCGGGTTCTTGTCGAAAACCTGTGCCTGCTGTTGGGCACGGCCCGCATTGACGTGTTTCCCTGGAAAACCCCGGCCCCGGCCGACTACCAGGTGCGAATCATGCTCGTCAAGTTTGACGGCGAACCCGGCGGGCAGGCTGAGCTTAAGGCGCACTGGTCGCTTGCGGCCTCGGGACAGGAAAACCCGTGTTTGAAACAATGACCAGCATTGTTGAGCCGGTCGAATCACAAAAATATGAAGATCTGGTTAAGGCCCAGAATAAAGCCCTTGAGAAGCTGAGCCGCGAAATCGCCGGCGAAATACAGAAAGCGGCCGCCGGGCACTGACACCAGCGGCATTGAAAATCAGGCAATGGTAAATTCACGGTGTATGGAACGAAAGGGAGAACAAGGTATGGCAACAAAACTGTTCAAACAGGCATTGATTGCTTCTACGGCAGCCCTGTTGCTGGCAGGCTGCGGATCGGATCAGCAGGAACCCGCCGCGGTCGTTGCCAAGCCTGCTGTCAAAGAGCCTGCTGCCAAGAAGCCGGCAGCAGCAGTTGAGAAGCCTGTCGTTGTCGAGCAGAGTTCAACCACAGTCGAGCAGAGCCCAACAATTGAGCCGGCTGTCACGATGCCGGCAGCAGCCGTTGAGAAGCCTGTCATTGTCGAAAAGATCACAGCCGCAGCCGAGCAGAGCCCGACTCTTGCCGATGACAGCAGCGCGCCTGCTGCGGCCAAGGTGCGCTGAAGCTGCACTCCGCGGGTACATGCCCGAGGGCGCATGTACCTGAGAGGCGTCGGGACATCAGACTGGTTCAGGTATGGATAAAAAAAGAACAACCGTGTATGTGTTTCGCCTGCTGATACTTGCGGGCGCAGTTGCAGGGGTCTGCCTGCTGTTTCCGCACTACCGGCCCGGTATAGCCCTGGAGTACTTCAGGCAGGGTACGGGCAACGATCGCCTGGTCCTTTTTTTCTTCCTCCTGTTTGTGGTCGTGCCCCTTCTGGAAAAGTTTTATATCTCCGGGATCATCACGCTGATCGCAGCCGGGCTTGTTCTCGGCCCCAATGTGCTTGCAGTAATCCCTGTACATCCCGAAGCGCTCGGGGTGTTGGCAGACATGGGAAAGATTTTTATCCTGTTTCTTGCCGGGCTCGAGGTTGATCTCAAGATATTGCGCCGCGAGGCCGGCCGCACCTTCGTGTTCGGCATCCTGACGTTTTCGCTGCCGTTTGCGGGCGGATATCTGACCGGACGGCTGTTCGGCTACGGGACGGTTTCCTCCGTGCTGATCGGCTCTCTTCTGGCCTCGCACACGCTTCTGGCCCTTCCGATCCTTCAGAAACGGGGGCTGCTGAAAGACCAGTTCGCCGTGGTTGCGATCGGAGGCACGGTGCTGACGGACATTCTCGCCATGCTGGTGCTTGCGGTCTGCCTGTTCATGCATGCCGGCCAGTTCACGGCGGCAAATCTTCTGGAATATGTGCTGCACCTTGCCCTGTATTGCGTGGTCGTGATCGGTGGCATATTCTGGGCTGCAGAGAGCTACTTTCGGCGCAGCAAAAGCCAGATACAGGGGGCCATGTTTGTTCTGCTGGCGCTCCTTGTTGCCGGCATTGGTGCCGATTTGATAGGCCTTGAATCGATCGTCGGAGCCTTTTTGTGCGGGCTTGCGATCAACGGAGCTGCGCTGAATCCCGGCGTAACCGAGAAGCTTCATTTTGTCGGGAACCTTCTGTTTATTCCCATGTTTTTTATTTATACCGGCTGCAACCTCGATCTTCCGGCATTCAGGAGTGCCGTTGTCGAGCATCAGGGGATTGTTCTTGCTTTTATCGCTGCGCTCATCGGCGGAAAGTTTCTTGCGGCATTTATTCACGGCACATGGTTTCGGTATCGCAGGGAGCAGACGCTTGCACTGTGGTCACTCTCATTGCCTCAGGTCGCGGCCACGCTGGCGGCGTCGGTTGTGGCGTATGAGGCTGTCAACGCCCAGGGGCAGCGGCTCATTGACGGCACTATCCTCAATGTTGTCATTGTCATGGTTGTCGTAACCTGTTTTCTGGGCCCTTTTCTGACAGATGTCTATTCCCGGAAGATCGCGAAAACATCGCCCGCAGGCTCCGGGGAAGGTGCTTGAGCGCACTTTGCCGGATGCACAGTATGAACCAACCGTTATTTGAACGAATGAGAAGATGCAACCGAACACTACGTACACACACCACGAAAGGAGAATTGTTATGAACACAAAAATTTTTAAAACTCCGGGGATTATTCTTGCAGCGGCTTTGATGCTGACGGGCTGTGCGCACGATCAGAAGGCGGCGTCTGGAGCGCCTGCGGCCGGGGTTTCCGACAAGGAAACCGTGGCGACTATGGAGGAAGTCGCAGGTATCGTGATGTCAGGCCCTGTCGAGGTCGAAAGCATTGTGGCTAAGGATCCCGGTGCCGCCTTCACAGTCACCAACAGCGCCAGTGCTGAAGCCGTGATCACGTCCATTAACGCGGCCAAGCGCATCATCGTGGTGCAGACACAGGACGGGAAGACGAAAACATTTACGGCAGGGCCGGCGGTGAAAAATTTCGACAAGCTCAAGGCAGGCGACACGATCACCGTAACCTATACCGAGATTATGGCGGTGTATCTGGGGCAGGATGGCGCGCCAAGTGCCGATATGGCCTCAGGACTGGCACGTAAAAGCGACGGGACGCCCGGCGCAGCCCTGTACGGCGAGGCCCAGGTTACCGCTAAAGTTCTTGCACTGGACAAGGCCACGCGCCTTATCAAACTGGAGCTTCCTGAAAATGATGTCCGTGAGTTTAAGGTTCGCGCTGGCGTCGATCTCTCGAAGGTCAAGGCCGGCGATACCGTTACTGTTGCGATCGCCCGTGCTCTTGTGATCGGGGTTGCTCAATAAAGCATCGCTGCCCGGTCTGCTGCCTGAGCGTGCCGTTTCAGGGCAGCAGGCCGGTGCTGTTGTTTGATGTGTGTGAACGAGACGGAAGCGCCCTGCTTTTTACGGGCGCTTTTTGAATGTTTGTGAGGCATGGCAGTGGCATACTGTGCTGACGAGTCCCAGCGAGACCGCAATCGCGATGCCGAGTGACAGCCATGTCGGCTGTCTTTGAATAATGACGACTGCCAGGGGCGCAAGCGCCAGAATCAGAATAGCGGCAAACAAGGCCAGGGCTTTGAAGGAAAAGCCGTGTGCCGTATTTGCCGTCCAGCCGGTCCAGATGATGCGCTTGGGAACGGCACACAGCAGGCCATAGCCGGTTCACCTGGCTGGCCGCCGGTTCCGATTCAAGCCGGCAATATCTTAGCGAGCCTTTCACCAAAACCATGTTTGCATAGCTGAGAGATGCCCTTCGCCCTCAATACATTTTTATACCCAGTTTTTTCTTCTGCAAAAAAACCGAAGTATCAAAATAGTGTATGCCTTCCTTTGTCAGCAGTTCTTTCATTTTTGTTGTATCGCCGGTGTGCATGGATGAAACAGCACGCAAAACCTAACCCTCTTAAATTTTTGTTTAAAAACAGCAGCAAATCCTTGATGAGCTGAAAAATCAAATTGATATGCTCATCCGTGATTTTAAAAGAGATGTCAATCTTGAGATATTTTGCCATGTAGCTTTTGTCCAACAGCCGAAAGATGAATAACGCACCAACCAACCCGTAGTAAATGAGCCGTCTCTCTTGAGTTTTCATCTGCATCGATAAAGTAATACAACATATTGTGACCCCAGCTGTTATAGACAAACATAAAGCCCGCTGCTCGAACAAAATGCCATACGATATACACATAAACAATCACCCTTTACTCCTCAACTCGCCCAGCAAAACAAAAATCGAATTGAAGCTTAACCAGCATCTGCTGCGTTCCATACCGCCGAACGCGTAATTGTAAGCATAAAGCTATCGAAGTAACGGTGAATAAAAAAGAGCGTCTCATTATCATAAAAACCCAAACCATAAGCAAATGAGCACCCGAAGAAAAAAAGAAATTTATTTCTTGCTTCGAGTTTCTCTACCGAAGTAATTCTTCTGCTTGCTTCATCAAAAAGAGTATGTTACATCATAGATCAGTTTGTCGTCTTTTTTTAACACGTCAGAGATAGTTTTGCCCAGCGGAAGTTTAAAGCCAAAAGCTTCGTCATAAATCCTGTCAACACGAATCGCACTGTTTTTGCCGGCGTTGTGCGCAAAATCGATAACAGTGAATATGCTTACGACACACAAAAGCATAAAAGCTATAAAAACAAAACTGAGCGCAAACACGCTTGCGTTTAGATGTAATTTGATAAAATCAACGATTAATTTTCTGCCAGAAGCACTATTGAGCTTCATTATCCGAAAACCGCGTGTCCGTTTTAAGTATGCGGCGAGTATAAGCCCGAAATGATTAGTGTCAACATAAAACAATCACATAAAACAATCGAGAGCATATCAGGCAGCGGCTCATTGACTGCACTATTCTCAATGTCGTCATTGTCCTGGTTGTCATATCCTGCTTTTTGGGGCCTTTTCTGACGGATGTATATTCCCGGAAGATCGCGAAAACATTGCCCGCCGGCTCCGGTGAATGTGCTTGAGCGCACTCCGCCGGATGCACAGTATGAACCGTTACCTGACCGAGTGAGAAGGTGCAACCGAACACTACGTACACACACCATGAAAGGAGAACTGTCATGAACGCAAACATTTTTAAACCCCTGGGTATTTTTCTTGCAGCGGCTTTGATGCTGACGGGTTGTGCGCACGATCAGAAGGCGGCGTCTGTTGCGCCCGCAGCCGTGGTTTCCGACGAGGAGGTTGTGGCAACTATGGAGGAAGTCGCAGGCATCGTGATGTCAGGCCCTGTCGAGGTCGAAAGTATTGTGGCCAAAGATCCCGGTGCTGCCTTCACCGTCACCAACAGCGCCAGTGCTTCAGCCGTCATTACGTCCATTAACGCATCAAAGCGCATTATCAAAGCTCAGACACAGGACGGGAAGACGAAAACATTCACAGCAGGGCCAGCGGTGAAAAATTTCGACAAACTTAAGGTAGGCGACACGGTAACCGTAACCTATACCGAGATTATGTCGGTTTATCTGGGGCAGGATGGCGCACCAAGTGCTGATATGGCCTCAGGACTGGCACGTACAAGTGACGGGAAGCCCGGTGCGGCCCTGTACGGCGAGGCCCAAGTTACCGCTAAAGTTCTTGCACTGGACAAGGCCACGCGCCTTATCAAACTGGAGCTTCCTGAAAACGATGTCCGCGAGTTTACGATCCGCGATGGCGTCGATCTCTCGAAGGTCAAGGTCGGCGATACCGTTACTATTGCGATCGCCCGTGCTCTTGTGATCGGGGTTGCTCAATAAAGCATCTCTGCCCGGTTTGCTGCCTGAGCGTGCCGTTTCAGGGCAGCAGGCCGGTGCTGTTGTTTGATGTGTGTGAACGAGACGGAAGCGCCCTTTTACGGGCGCTTTTTGAATGCCTGCCTGAGCATTTTCTTAGTATAGCGCATACCGTTCTGCCCTGAGCCTGTCGAAGGCAAACGGACAACGTATCGTATGTAATCCGTTCATGGTTCGACAGGCTCACCACGAACGGGTCAGTAACTTCTTTTGAAAAAGGCTACAGTAAAAAGAAAAATGCTCTAGCGAAGCCGAATGTGTCGAGATGACACATCAAAAAGGCTTTGACATTCTGGATAGCTTTAAATGTCTTTGCCCGCAGTTGCTTTGAGTACTCTCTTTCTGCTTCGATCTGGCGGAAGATATCGTGCAGCGCTTCCGAGTATATCGCTTCGCGCTTGCCCTCCAGGGGGTGAAACGGATAGGCGAAGATCAGGAATATCTCCACCCAGTTGTTAAGCTTTGCCTTGCGCTGGTAGCTGCGCTTCAGGCGGCCGCTGCGGTCGTACAGTTCGGCGCTGATCGTGTAGTCCCACGAGTAGGGCATGGGCACTACGGTCAGGGTCAGCAGGCTGATGGTACCGTTGAGGAATTGCTGCTTAAATGAGGTTTCCTCGAAAAAGTCGATCTTCAAAGTATAGTCGCTCTCGGCACGCATCTTCGAGAGTTCTGCCCGGCGCTTGGGATCGTTCACGTCAGCCGGCGATTCCGTGAAGGTGGTATAGCTTGCAATGTTGGTGATTTCCGGCAGGGCATCCCGGAAGATATTGTTGAAATCACTGACCCCCTGTTCCTTCAGCTTGGGGATCGTATCGTATCCGTGCATTTGCGACAGGTGGCGAAACAGAAAGCAGACCGTCGTTGTATCGGCCTTGTAGTTTTTCTCTGCCTGCCGATTAAACGAACCAGTCAGGGGGGAACGGGATGCTGCGCAGCCAGCCAGCAGGCAGGCCAGCGCCAGCATCAGAGAACAGCGTAGCATGCAAGGTTTTTGGAATTTTTTCATAGCATACCCCCTTCATTTTTATGGTGTACTGCCGCCCGGCTGCATGTGCGCACGCACAATTTTGTGCGTACATGCGTTGCGTTTGTGCAAAAGCATGCCATTCATATGCAAGGCCTTTTGGTGTGTGTGCTTCGTGATGGCGTGAGTATATGGCCGGGCCGGGTGCGTGTCAATATTAAAACCTGCCATATGGCCGTGACGTTCAGGACGTTTTACGTCCAAAAAAAATGATTGTCGGGTTTGAATAGTCATAGTATGTTTGCTTCATAAACGGTAGTAGCATTATTAACGACCGGAAAGCCGGGCCTGCTGAACAGGGGAATTATTTTTTTTGATACCCGCGCATATCGCGGGGAGGTTTCATATGCTTGTAATGCTTGCAGCTGCATCCGTTGTTGTTCTGTTGTGTGTTCTGATACAGGCCGGGGCGAGTGCTGTATGCATACGCTTCTACGCGCGTTTGATGCCGCTGCATGGCCTGCCAACGGGCGCAGTTCCGGTGGTCAGCCTTATATTCCTGATGGCGATGTGCCTGCTCATAGGGCATCTGCTGCAGATCGCATGCTGGGGATTGTTTTTTTTATGGCTTGGCGTGTTTCGTGATTTTCAAACGGCCCTGTATTTTTCCGGCGCGACGTTCACAACCATCGGCTATGGTGATGTGGTGCTTCCGCCCGGACGCTATCTGCTGGGTCCGCTTGTAGGCATCATCGGGCTGCTCATGGTCGGGGTCTCAACCGCTGTGATGGCCGCCGCTGTCACCAATGTGATTAACCGCCGATTGGCACACCTTCACGGACGCCGGCAGGTAGAAAAACGGGTTGTTTCGCCTTGATTGTATAGCTATATTTGCGGCGTGTACGGCAGAATTGACCAATAAAAACCCCGCCGGAATCACTTTGTTTAGTCCGGCCACATTAAACATATTGGCCTGAGCGCAGCTGTCCGGCACAAGGGCTTACGGGAACAAATTTTTATGTACAAGGGCTGGATAAAGCTATAAACTTGAAAATATAAAAAACGTTTCAATGGAGGATTGCAGATGAAAAAAACAGTGAGCGTTGTGATGTTTCTGGCTTTGATTGTTTGTATGGCTGCGTGTGCATCGGATATCAAGCGGACAACCACAGCCGACGGCTTCTCTGTCAGCAGGACAACCGTAGCTGAAGCAACGGTTGTGGAGATAGATCATGAAAAGCATACAGCGCTTTTGAAGGATAAGGACGGCATGCAGTTGATCAATGTCGGTCCTGATGCGCCGAATTTTGGAAAGATTCAGGTCGGCGACAGGGTGATTGCAGAGGTTGTCAAGTCTGTCAGGGTTGCTGTGGAAAAGTCCGCTGATGCGCCCGGGCCGATGTGTTTGAGACCGCGCAGCGAAATCCGGACGCTCCCGGCGCGCAGAAGGTTACGGTCTCTGAGGCGAGCGTCCGCGTTGAAAAAATTAATTATGACAGCCGGTTGTTAACGCTCAGCGGACCGGACGGCAAGCGCATGACCATAGAGGCCGGCCCTGAGATCAAGCGATTCAATGAGATTAAACAGGGCGATATGATTATCATGCAGACGGTCAAACAAACGATTATCCGCGTTGAAACGCCCTGAGGCGCAGAGCATCAATGCCGGGCGGGGTACGTCCGCGGGTTTCGTCCGAGTGCGGATCTGCTGCCCGGTATGAAGCCTGGCAATGTATCGGGCAGCAACATACTGGGGCGCAGCTGATGTTTTTATGCTATTAGCTTTGAATATACTCTATAAATGTGCACGAGGAGTTAGGCCATGAGGAAAACATTGTACGGATGTTTTGCAGCATGCGCGGCAGCGCTTTCATGTGGGCAGGCTCATGCCGGCCGCCGGGCAGGAGACAGCCCCCGGTATTGATCCTGAGGCACTCAAGATTGTTAAAGCCTTAGGCGAGTCCGCTCAAGGTGTCAAACAGATGAATCTCAGGGTATATGATACCGATGGAGCAGGCGACTGAGTCGGGCGAGATGATTCAGTACGCTCATGTCCGTACGGCTGTCTTGCGTCGTCCGGACAGGCTGTGGATGGAGAGCCGGGGCGATCAGGTCAACACGACCCTGTGGTATGACGGCACGATGTTCACGCTTCTTGACCGGGATAAAAATGCCTATGTGACCGCTGAAGTCGCCTGCCACGCTCGATGAGACGATCGACATGGCTCTATGACCGCTACGGTATCAGCACGCCGCTTGCCGATGTGCTGTCAAGCTGATATGTCCTGCTGTGCCTCATGAATAGCGTCATCACCCTGCCGCTATATCGGAACGGGCCTTGTGGGCGTCAGGCCGTGTCATCATATCGCCGCAACACAGAAGGAGATTGACTGGCAGGCATGGATCGATCAGGGCGACAGCCCGCGGATGCGCAAGCTGCATATAACGTATAAGAACCTTCCGGGCGCTCCGCGCTACAGCGCCGTGCTTGTGGATCTTGATGAACCTGGGTCGATTGCTCCGGAGACGTTTGATTTTCAGGCACCTGCGGGTGCTGAAAAAGTTGAACCGGTTGCCCGGGAACGCGAGGATAAACCGCGCCTGTAGCAGGCAGTCCATCGGAGGTAATGGCCATGAAAAAAATACAGTGGTTTCGTTTGATGATCGGGTGCCGCAGCGCTGCTCTTTGTGACGTGTCTGGGCGTCGAGCATCTTGATGCCCGCGGGGGTGGCGGCGGGAGGTGGCGGCGGCGCCGGGGAGGTGGCTTCGGCGGCGGCCGCGGTGGGGGAGGGTTTGGCGGCACCGCGGCGGCAGTTAACGGCGGGTCAGTGCGGCAGTCGCGCGATTACAGTGCCCCAAGCCGATCAAGCGATTACAGCAGG
>CAVRPV010000017.1:10000-283821 GCA_963723235.1 uncultured delta proteobacterium | reverse complement strand
GTTGTCTTCATCATCAGCATAACCGTCTTGATCCGAATCTTGCGGGCCTTCACACACATCACCAACACCGTCATTGTCAGCATCTTGTTGACCGGGGTTTGCTATTAACGGACAGTTGTCAGAGGCATCACCAATACCGTCATTGTCAGCATCTTCTTGACCGGGGTTTGCTATGAATGGAGAGTTGTCACAGGGATCACCAATACCGTCATTGTCAGCATCTTGTTGACCGGGGTTTGCTATTAACGGACAGTTGTCAGAGGCATCACCAATACCGTCATTGTCAGCATCTTCTTGACCGGGGTTTGCTATGAATGGAAGTTGTCACAGGGATCACCAATACCGTCATTGTCAGCATCTTCTTGACCGGGGTTTGCTATGAATGGACAGTTGTCACAGGCATCACCAATACCGTCATTGTCAGCATCTTGTTGACCGGGGTTTGCTATTAACGGACAGTTGTCAGAGGCATCACCAATACCGTCATTGTCAGCATCTTCTTGACCGGGGTTTGCTATGAATGGAGAGTTGTCACAGGCATCACCAATACCGTCATTGTCAGCATCTTGTTGACCGGGGTTTGCTATTAACGGACAGTTGTCACAGGCATCACCAATACCGTCATTGTCAACATCTTTTTCACATTTTTTTCCCCTTGCTGCGGGCATATAAAGAGCATCAATACCGTCATCGTCAGCATCTTCTTCACCGGGGTTTGTTATGAATGGACAGTTGTCACAGGCATCACCAATACCGTCATCATCAGCATCTTCTTGGCCGGGGTTTGTTATGAATGGACAGTTGTCAAACTCGCCAGAGATCGTTACGTTTCCCTTATAATTGCCAACCCATATCTCATGCGTCCCTGCCGGAAGCCCGAAAGGCACACCCAAACTAAGACTCAATTGGCCTTTTTTAGCATACGGCTTTTTCTTGAGCAGTGTAAACGGACCCGGATCTACAGCACCGTAGGGATTGAAACCTGCATCGCCTGTGATCTGCAAATTGAGTGTTTTGCGTTTGTTGGATTTTTTTTCCAGATCCTTGGAATAGAGCTTATTTTGGACGATGGTCAACTCTCCTGCATCGACACAGATAGTATCCATACAAGCAAAACCGGACGGGCAATCAGTCCTGTCGGTGCATTCCTGATAGAGATCAGTTTTCTCCCATTCCGGTGAATCTTCTGCAGCAACAGCTGATGAACTGAAAGACACAGTCATGCTGAGGGTCGCTACGAAAAGTATAATGGCACTATATATCCTGGGTTGACGATGCATTGAGAATCTCCTTTTTAAAAAATTATCTGTTACGCACACGAGTTAGCAGGAAGGATGCCAAGCCAATTAAGCGAAATTTTTAAAAAAAATACTGGTTTAGACGGTTTTAAAAAAACTTAATTCCGTATCTCGACTGCAACAAAGCCTGAAAAAATGGTAAAATATAGAAAATAAAAGGTGGTTTTTTGGTATATTGTGGTTTACAATGCCGTAAATTATCGCAAAATGAACCAATTTGGCGAATATAGTACTATTTTGGAATACATTTGCTTGTTGCGGCACAATACTCAAAATAATCAACCAATTTGGAGTATATTATAAAAAAATTTTATAAGTGAGGAGATGTTGGAATATTGCGCTGATATCCCGCCCGCGTGGAACGACTGCAGACCGAATATGACTCACAAAAAATGAGGGCTTCTGGAGTCCAGTTCTATGAGTACAAGGGGGACTTAAGGCAGGAAACGCTAAAAAAAAGTACGACGCCTCAGCGCCCGATGCAGGGCCTGCCGGCGGATATCCGCAAGGACCGGATCATACCAGTAATGCTCAAGAAAAATTTCTGAAAACATTTCAGGTACACGGATGCCGCGCATGCGTAATTTCCCGGCCGAGCGGCAGAACCGGATCATATTCCGCTGACGGTCATCCAGATCCAGCGCACCCTGCCTATGCGTTGACTTGTCCCAGTCAATTATGAAAAGCTGCCGAAAATCCGTGCGGCTGACAAGAATATTTTTTAAATTCAAATCACCATGATCCAAATCGCAGTCATGCATATGTCTGAGCCGATCAGCAACACAGCGCGCCAGGGCGGCAAGAGACGGGGAGCATGCAGTGTTGTTGGCATCCAGTGCACAAGCTATTACTATAAATCTCGTATGGACGATAGAGTCCTAACTGCCCGCAATCATGAAATTGCGTCAGCACGGGTCGCTACGGATACCGACGGATATATGTTTTACTGAGGCGTGAGGGCTGGGAGGTAAACCATAAAGGAGTGTATCGAATATAACTGCAGGGAAGGGCTTAATCTTCGATCCAAGCGTTTTCGTCGTAGAGTAGCTGCGGCTCATCGCATGCAGCGCCCCGATGTTTGTAGCGTGGATCAGTGCTGGAGCATGGATTTTGTCTGTGACAATCTGTTTAACGGCCGCCGGATACGGGCCCCTTAACTGTTGTGGATAATTTTAGCCGGGAATGCCTCAATTTGATTTCTTGCGGCCAATGTATGTCACGCAGGAAACTGAAATTTCAGTTGCTTTACAGATTATTGGCTTGTGGAAATTTGTACAGTTGCTAGAATTCGGGGAGAAAATATAATCATAATACTCCGGGGAAACTTCATACCAGTTATCTTCCAGGTCGCCTATAGAAAAGTAACCATCTTCATCTGTTATTAATGTATCAATAATGGTTGGCATTGAACCAGTCATAATGGCAATATTCACCGCAATACCTTCTTTAAACTCTCCTGAAATATAACCATAAATAGTATCATCATCACAGGCATCACCAATACCGTCATTGTCAACATCCTGCTGGCCCGGATTAGAGGTTCCCGGGCAGTTGTCTTCATTATCATCATAACCGTCTTGATCCGAATCTTGCGGGCCTTCACCAGAGATCGTTACGTTTCCCTTAAAATTGCCAACCCATATCTCATACGTCCCCGCAGGAAACCTGACAGGCACAAGCAAAGTAAGCTTCAATCTGCCTTTATTAGCATTCGGCTTTGTCTTTACCAGTGCAAACGGACCTGGATCTACAGTAGCGTAGGGATTGAAACCTGCATCGCCTGTGATCCGCAAATTGAGTTTTTGGGGTTTTTTCACCAGTTTCTTGCAATCGAGCTTTTTTTGGACGATGGTCAACTCTCCTGCATCAACAACTGGTGTATAAAAAAACACAACCATACTGAAGACTGCAACGATAGCGGTAATGGTTGCATATGTCCGTGAACGAAACTTCATAGTTGATTTCCTGCTATTAAAATTCTTATGTTTTTCAAAGCGCATGCCCCGTGTCTTCCTTCTCAACACTCATATATTGATCGCAAACTCATGAGCGCTCGCAACGGTCGTCTACCTTATATATTGGTACTCTGTCATGCGGCATGACTACAATGCCCAGTTGAGGCCTGCATAGAAGGTCTGCCTTCCTGTGGCAGACTATTTGTCTGCACGTAGCCTTCATCACCCCAACTCTCCCGATTTAAATTTTCATATCGACACCTTATGCCCGTGAGAAACTTGCAGACAAGGCATACAAAAATAATGTAACTTAGTGTTATTGAGATAATCCATGTAAACCAAACCATTTAATTGTCCTCCTTCTCAACACTCATATATTGATCGCAATCTCATGGCCGCTCGCAACGGTCGTATTGTATATATATATCGGTGCTTTTTTCATGCGCCATGAATAATATTTCTGTAATACTGAGAGCTGAAATGATGTTTATAATCACTGTATATGCACAGGGCTGATGATTCAGAGGGAAGTATCTATTTCTGAAAAACCGCATAAAATATCGAAACTATATCTTTGCAATTCGCATTCTTGGAGAAATAACGAATATAAGAATCGACCGGCAGGGTGCTCTCTATTAATCATTAATATTATGCAGAATTAGTGCCAAAGACGTCCAACGCCCACAACAAACAAGCGGGCTTCAGACCTCTGGATATGTGCCTGTTTCAGAAGGGTGCTTTATTGTTGAAGCAAAGAATCATATACCGTAAAAAAGAGGGCGCAAAATACAGGCAGCAACCGCACTCTATCATCAGGTTAGAAGAGCGCAGTTAGTGATATAAACTGTCACTGATATGCCAATTTGGGGGATGGGTGTCCAAAATGTTGGAAGTTTATGTGAGAACATAGAAGCGAGCAGGCTGAATGCTGGCAATCGAAAGAATACAAAATCGCAAGCATTGACGGCTCTTAAAGTCATAAAATACCACAACTAAAACCCAGGCTACAAATGCAAGATTCCGGGCTTATTTTACAGGCACAGGCTATTATCTGACCGCAAATACACAACAGTTTTATCGCAGAAAGTGCCAGAACACTCTGCGACGATTAAGAGTCTGCAGCAGGATATGCCGGCAAGCCTGGGCCATATCCGGATTGTGCCAGTACTTCTCAAGAAAAATGTCCGCAAACTGCTCAGGAACACGAATACCCCGCATGCGTAATTTTCCGGACGAGCGGCAGAACCGGATCACATTCCGCTGACGGTCATCCAGATCCAGCGCACCCTGGCTATGCGTTGACTTGTCCCAGCCAATTATGAAAAGCTGCCGAAAATCCGTGCGGCTGACAAGAATATTTTTTAAATTCAAATCACCATGATCCAAACCGCAGTCATGCATATGTCTGAGCCGATCAGCAGCACAGGCGCAGGGCGGCAGCATCTTTTTTTACGAGGGCCTTGTTTCTGAAACCAGACCGGCAAATCGTAACAGTCAGTCGATTCAGGCGAAACAAGATAATGCCGCTACAGGGGGCCGCACAAACGCAAGCTAAGAGTCCCCGGGACATCTGCGACCGGGATACCTTCTTCCACCGCGTGCAGGGTAGCGGCAAGCTCGTTAAAGAAACGATGACGGCCAAGGAATATATCGGCATTCAGAAAACGAAGCAACCCGCCCCGTTGGTACTTTCTAACAACAATACGCTCTGATGGAGATTCAAGCTCAATGGTCGGCATGAAACCGCGGCCAGCATGCATAATCCCGGTTTGATGTGCGCACAAAAACTCAGGATCACCAAGCCCGCATTGCAAGAGCTGCTCGCACTAGTCCTGATTCAAGATAAGCGTGAGCGGTCCCTGTGACCTCCTCCCTATAAACTGTACTAGCTAAAAGTAGAGGAATCTGGCAAAATAATTTCTTTTAGAAAAGGAGGTATCTTGCTCTGAAGAAGACAAGATTTACCGAAGAACAGATCTCCTTCGCACTGCGGCAGGCAGAGACCGGCACATCGGTTGCTGAGGTATGCTGCAAGATGGGCATCAGCGAGGCTACCTTTCAAGAAGTACGGCGGGCTTGGGGTCAGTGAGCTGCGGCGATTGAAATAGCTTGAGGAGGAGAACCGCAATCTCAAGCAGCTAGTTGCCGAACTGAGCCTGGACAAAAATATTAAATAAGATAAACAACTTTAATTGTTTAACAATATATAGGGGGTTCAAAAAAATGACTGCCCGAATAGCAATGGTACTTTTCTCATATTATCCTGCAGACGTTCGTCCCAAGCGTGAGGCTGAGGCGCTTGTTGGCAAAGGTATGTCTGTAGATATGATTTGCCTGCGCAATAAAAATGAGACTAAAGAGGAAGTTGTTAACGGGGTACAGGTTTATCGGTTGCCGCTCCAGCGAAAACGTGGGAAAAAGACCCGCTATATTTGGGAGTATGGTTATTTTATTTTTCTTTCATTCTGGAAGCTAAATTATCTTTATTTTAAAAAGCGTTACGACATTGTACATGTTCATAATATGCCTGATGTTCTGGTTTTCAGCGCTTTAGTGCCCAAACTTTTAGGTGCAAAGATTATTTTGGATCTTCATGATCCCATGCCGGAAGTGTATATGGCAAAATATAATTTACTAAAACGTCACTTGGTTATTCGCACGTTATGCTACATGGAGAAACTCAGTATCAGCTTTTGTAACATGGTATTGACCCCAAACATTGCCTTCCGTGATCTGTTTGTTGCGCGCAGTTGTCCGGAAAATAAAATTGAGATTGTTATGAATTCTCCGGATACATCTATTTTCTGTATCAAGGAGAAAGATACTGCTGTTAATGACGCAAACCAACAACCTGATGCCTTTGTATTGATGTTTCACGGGACAATGGTTGAACGGCATGGATTGGATACTGTACTTCAGGCAATTGTACTCATTAAAGAGAAAATTCCCGGACTGTTTCTTCAAGTATTTGGGGAGGGTGATTTTGTTCCCAGATTTCTGGAGCTGATTGATGAGCTGGGTCTTCAGGATTTGGTAAAGTACCACGGACCTGTTTCTCTGGAAGAAATCGCCGAAGCTATTGAAAAAATAGACCTCGGAATAATCCCCAATAAACGAAGCCCCTTTACAGAAATAAATATGCCTACACGGATTTTTGAATATCTGTCAATGGGAAAACCTGTTATTGCTCCAAACACTACCGGTATCAGAGACTACTTTGATAAAGATTCTCTGCCGTTTTTTGAGCCCGGAGATGAAAAAAGCCTGGCCTCAGAAATATTAAATCTGTACCAAAATCCTTCTTTACGGCAGGACTACGTACTACGAGGCAATAAAATTTATAAAGCTCATGGTTGGCAATTGGAATCTAAAAAGTTTCTTAATCTAATAAGCAATATTATGAAGCCGAAGATTTATGGAAATAAAAGGTCTGTACTAAAAAGTGGATTTTTAAAATTATTCTATTTTTTAAAACCAGGAATACCCAGGTATGTGCAGTTAAAAATACGCAGATTAATTGCAAAAAGAATTAAAAAAATACATAGTAATGATTGGCCGATAAATTTTAATTCAAATAATCCTCCTGAAAATTGGACAGGCTGGCCGGGGAAAAAGAAATTTGCAGTGGTATTGCGCCATGATGTTGAATCTATATACGGAATGAAGAATATAGATACGTTAATCGAGATTGAAAAAAATCTTGGTTTTAAGTCCTCGTTCAATTTTTCACCCGAACGTTATGATGTCCCGGAAACTCTTATTACTGAGATAAAGAAGCAAGGTTTTGAAGTCGGATTACATGGATTAAAACATGATGGGAAATATTACTTTTCTAAGAAAGAGTTTCAAAAAAGGGCTGTTAGAATAAATAAGTATTTAAGAGATTGGGATGCAAGTGGTTTTGTTTCGCCATCCTCTCATCATAATTTTGAATGGATAAGTGAACTGAATATTTTATATGATTCTTCATCTTTTGATACAGATCCCTTTGAGCCACAACCTGATCCGGTTAACACCATTTTCCCATTTATCTACACATCAAAGGAAACTGGAAATAAATATGTTGAATTACCATATACTCTTCCTCAGGATTTTACTTTATTTTCAATATTGGGTGAAAAAGACATCCGAATCTGGAAACAAAAAATTGACTGGATCGCAGAAAATAATGGGATGGTTCTACTAAACACACATCCTGATTATATGTCTTTTGATGATACTGAAATCTGCAATGCTTTATCCTTCTAATTTTTACAAAGAAATCCTGGAATATATAATCACAAAATATCAAGATCAATTTATTCATTTTTTACCATGCGAAATCGCAGAGTATTGGATGAAAAGATAACAGGGTTTCTTTGTTTTTCCAAGCCAATACCGTATGATGCAAATTGATGCACAGGAGATACACATTAAATCATCAAAATAAGAGCAATAAAAGTTCTAACATGACTTGAGTTATATTGATTAAATTGTATACCAAAGTGACCTATGAGAAAATGTTAAAAATCCAGAAGGAAATTCTAGATGCTTAAGAATATTTTAAACAGAATTTTACATAAATTAGCATTTATAATGCCGGGAGGGTTTTTTTACGACCATTGTTCCATCGTTTGCGCGGGGCGAATATTGGGAAAAATGTCTGGATAAGCCAGTATGTTTATCTGGACGAGTTGCATCCCGAGGCGGTTACCATAAAAGATAACAGCACGATCGGTATCAGGACTTCAATTATTACTCATTTATACTGGGGCGCTAAAAAGTCCCATGGCGGGTACAAACAAGTGGTGATTGAGAGAGACGCATTTATAGGGCCGCATTGTTTGATCCTGCCGGGTGTAACGGTCGGAGAAGGAGCGGTGGTCAAAGGGGGGACAGTTCTTACTTCGGATGTGCCGCCCCATACTTTGTGGGGGTATCCGAACCCTGGGCCTTTGGCAAGGGTTTCTGTTACGTTAACACCTGAACATTCTTATGAAGACTTTTTTAGGGGCTTGAAACCGATAAGAGAGAAAAAACACAAAAATCAATCTTAAAAAGGGTGCTCCAGATATGAATTTGATGAATAGCCGCAGGGGGTTTTTGAAAAAAACAATCCTTGCTCTCATAACGCTGTGTTTTGGACGGAAGGTTTTAGCCCAGCCAGTGGCTGTTCCCAGAACCGGAAAAGTTGAAGGAACGGTTTATCGTGCACTTAACGGAGGTCCGGCTGTTAACCTACAGAAAGTTATTGATTTAATAGGGGGGATTGAAGTTATCATAGGTGCCGATGATATTGTGGTCATTAAGCCGAATGTTCAGTGGTGGAACCAGGGCGCTCCAAATCTTGCGGCTTTAAAAAAGTTTGTTGACTTAATTATGGATCGTCCGGGTGGATTTAAGGGTGAGGTAGTTGTAGCTGAAAATTGTCACCGGGGACCGACGCCATGGGATTCTACTTCTTCGGGGTGGGCTCAGCCTTTTGAAAGAAATTCTGACTTAAAAGGCGTTAATAATTTTATTGATCTTTGTGATCTTCTAAAGAAGAGGTATGGTAGCCGTTTTTCAGTTTCGCACTGGATAGATGTTGATGCAGGAGGTAAACGGGTTTACAGTCCTGAAGATGGTTTAGGATATGTATACTGTGACGGGACAGGGGGGGTACCATTAATTGCTCTTGATAATGGGGCTACGGGGGCGGATCGCCGCTCGGTTATTATGAGTTATCCGATATTTAAAACCGATCGGGGCACTATCGTCGATTTTAAAAATGGTATTTGGGAAAAGGGAGCATATACTGGGCAGCCTGTAAAGTTTATCAATTTTGCTGCTTTGAATCATCACAGTGGTTATTGCGGAGTAACAAGTGCGATAAAGAACTATATGGGCATTTCTGATATAAGCGGAGGCGCAGACCCAAAAAATGGTGGGCGTCTTACGGGTGATTATTTTAATTTTCACTCATTCCCTTTTAACAAATGGTCTCCAGGACCTGAGCCGGGAATGCTGGGAGCGGAAATTGCAGTCTTCATGAAGACCATCAGAAAAGCTGACCTGAATATTACGACTGCTGAATGGATCGGACTTTCTATCGCGGAACAGATCCGCCGATTTCCCGCACACGGGCGGTTTTAGCCTCCAAAGATCCGGTAGCTCTTGATTATCATGCAACAAAATATGTATTATTTCCGAATTCACAGATACCGGTTCATAATCCTGATAATCTGAAAGGGCCTTTGTATCATGTTTTGAAGCGGTGTGCCGATCAAAGCGGCTTTATTTTTGATGAAACGCATGTTGCGGTGAAGTCTTATGACTTTCAGAAACAATCGATGCAGGATGATCGTAATTTGGTTGTTTCGGGGAAGATGCGATGGGGATATGAACCTAAAATTCTCATGAAATATATGGAGATGCGATTTTTGGGTGGTGCTTAAGGTGCCAGTTTAGTCAAAGCGATAGGTCTGATTTCTTTATGAAATATCTGTTTCTGAAAACAGGCTTGGTTGAAGATCGAATTATTAAAGGATTCATCCTGTCCTGCCGAATAATTACTGTGTGCCTTGGGCAGGCAGTCGCTACATTCTTGATCAAAACATAATATTGTTCAAGAACCCTGCATTTAAAATTAGATACGATTTTATTTCTCAGCAAGTCTGACTCGGCTTTTTTCTATGAACTTCATAGTGAAGGTGATTAATATAACTAATAGGTAATGAGTCCAGTATCCATTTTTAAGTTTTATACAATTTAACGAATTTATGCTTCATGTTGACCTAATTTTATTAGGGGGCTTAAATGATTAACACTGGAACGGATCCATGACAATTTAAGAGATCTGCTTAATGTTGTTTTTTAGCATATGGCAAAAATAATTAATTCGATTGACCAGGATAAAAATAAAAATCTAACTTATAAGAACTTAAATAAAGGGTATACCATGTGTAGAGACAGTAAAAAAATTACGTGAATATATCTTTGATAATTTTCTTTTTACTGAAGATGAAAATGCTTTGGGAAATGACGATTCTTTTATGGAAAAAGGGATTATTGACTCCACCGGAATTCTTGAAGTGATAACGTTTATTGAAGAGGACTTTGGAATTAAGGTAAAGGATGAAGAAATGATTCCTGAAAATCTTGACAGTATTAATAATTTAGCTGCTTTTATACAAAGAAAGAAAACATAATGTATGCGGCTGTAATTCTTGCAAACGTAATTCAAATGCATAGTATGCAGACTGAAAAATATCGGGGCTAAGACTTAATTCGATTTTTCTATCATATTAACGGTTTCCATGCCCATTTTTACTGTTGGAATTTTAAACAGCCAAAATTATTTTTTTAGACATTGAACTTTGGTTCACAGCATATGTTCATTCAAGAATATCTACACAATTCTGCAGAACTTTTTCCTGATAAAGCCGCCATTATCCATGTCGGCAGAGAAACAACATATGGCGAAATTCTCCAACAGTCCCGCTCTGTTTCACAGTGGTTAATTAAAAGAAATCTGCAGCCGGGTGACCGGGTGGCCATTTTAATTGATGATCCGTCTGAATATGTTATTGCCTATTTCAGTATTCTGATGGCAGGCGGGGTTGTCGTTGCACTTAATACTCAGACCTCCAGCCGAACACTGAAGTATATTTTTAATAATTGCCGGATTTCAATCGCGCTCACCCATATAAAGTTCATCGAATATATTCGGGAATGCGCTGATGAACTGCCGGATCTGCGTCTGTTGGCACTCCTTGGATACAAACAAGATCCCCTTCAGGATTTACCATTTACATGTGCAGATTTAAAAGAGGCGCAGGGATTTTCCTCGCAAAACAGTAGGTCGGGGCATGCTTTTTCAGATTCAGATATTGCTCAAATTATTTATACTTCAGGCACAACAAGTGAACCTAAAGGTGTGATGCTCAGTCATGTCTAATCTCGCAGCCAATACCCGTTCAATTACTGAATATCTTAAGCTTGGTCCGGATGAACGTCACATGGTGGTGTTGCCTTTTTTTTATTCATTTGGCAACTCAGTTATGCTTACGCATTTTTCCGTTGGCGCTACGCTGGTTGTTCATCAAAGTTTTCTCTACCCAAAGGTAGTTCTGGACATGATGATCGACAAAAAAGTGACCGGGTTTTCAGGTGTTCCTTCAACCTATGCTATTCTTCTCAATCGCTCCCCCATCCGTGGCTACACCTTTCCGCATTTAAGGGTATCTGGCCCAGGCAGGCGGAGCGATGTCCCCAAAGCTGGCCATGGAATTAAAATCCATACTCCCGGATGTTGATATTTATATCATGTATGGTCAAACAGAAGCATCTGCGCGCCTTTCATATCTTCATCCTCGCGATTTTCTTCGCAAGGCCGGTTCCATCGGCAAGGCGATTCCAGGTGTTACTTTGCAGGTTCTTGACAAACAGGGTGTGCCTGTAAAAGCCGGTGAAACAGGGGAAATCGTGGCCAAGGGGAAAAATATTATGGCCGGCTACTGGAGTGACACGACAAAAACGAAACAGGTTCTAAAAAAAGAAGGAGCTCTGGAACCGGGGACCTTGCCGGATTGATGAAGAGGGATTTTTGTATATTATCAGCCGTAAAAATGAAATGATCAAGAGCGGTGCACATAGAATTGCGCCGAAAGAAATTGAAGAAGTTATCCTTGAGCATGACGCTGTCTATGAAGTAGCTGTTCTGGGCATTGAAGATATAATGCTGGGTGAAGCAATCAAGGCCGCGATTGTTTTGAATACAGATGCTGTCTGTGCAAAAAAAGATATTCTGGTTCACTGCCGTAAAAATTTACCGGCATATAAAGTTCCGCACCAGATTACTTTTTATGAGCAGCTGCCAAAGACGGCAAGTGGCAAGGTCAAAAAAAATGAACTTAAAGCTTAAAGAACTATTCCTTAAAAGGCATAAAAATGAAACGATGTGTTAGATGTATCCTTCCGACAACATTCCCCGGCATATCTTTTGACGAACAAGGTCTTTGCAACTATTGTCGCCGGTACAAAGGCGATGAGGCCCACAATGAGACAAAGAAGCAATATGAAAACAAATTCCTGGAACTGAAGGATTCGCTTCCCAGAAACACAACTTATGATCTCATAATGGCCTACAGCGGAGGTAAAGACAGTACCTACACGCTTGATATCTTTATTAATCGCTACAAACTGCGGGTCCTGGCCCTAACCTTTGACAACGCCTTCATCTCTGAAAAGTCTTTCCAAAATATGCGTAGAGTCTGCGGCAATCTTGGTGTTGACCACCAGATAATAAGGCCGAACCCTAAGATGCTTGGAAAGATTTTTAAAACGGCTGCCACAAACGAAACTCTTTTCGCCCAAAACATTGGAGCGTGCCAGCACAATTTGCACCTGCTGTATCGGATTTGTTAAATCAAGCATACTCAGGACAGCAATTGAAAAAGATATCCCTTTCGCAGGCTTTGGGTGGTCACCGGGGCAGGCTCCGGTCCAGGCATCTGTTATGAAAACGAATGCTTCATTAATGCAGACCACTCAAAAAGCAATTTATGATCCGCTGCATAAGATTGCCGGGGATGAAGTAAACCCTTACTTTCTTTTTGAGGAGCATTTTAAACAAAAAGAAAAATTTCCCTGGAATATTCATCCGCTTGCATTTTTGGATTATGATGAAGAAAGCATAATCGCACGCATCAAGGAACTGGGCTGGGAAATGCCGGAAGATACCGACGCCAATTCAACAAACTGCCTGCTTAATGCCTTTGCCAATCAAGTCCACAAAAAACGTTACGATTTTCACCCATATGTTTGGGAGCTGGCAAACATGGTACGTAATGGTTCAATGGAGCGCGATTATGCCATAAATAAAATTGAAGCCCCTGAAAACGAAGTCTTCGTAAATTATGCCAGAAAGATATTAGACATATAGGCAAGCTGATTTATTCGGAGACGATGATGTCGATCGACTAAAAAGACTTTTATTCTCAAATGTTTCTGATTCGGACAATAGAAAGTTAAATTCCTTGAATATTACTCAAAAGGGCTTATTAAGGGAACCGTCCATACCTGTTTGGGCCAGGAAGCCTTTGCTGTTGGTGTGTTAAATGCCATTGACCAGGAGAAAGATATTGTTTTTTCCAATCATCGTGCGCATGGTCATTTTATAGCTTACGGCGGGCCTGCTCAAGGATTGGTATCTGAAGTCCTGCGGGATCTGCAGAGGTATCGGCGGCAGCCAGCATTTACACTGGAAAAATTTCTACACCAACGGAATCCAGGGGGGATGGTTCCATCTGCAGTTGGCGCAGCCTTGGCAGAAAAATTAAAAAAATTTATTGCTGTTACTCTGGTTTTTATCGGTGGCGGGACTATGGGACAGGGCACTGTTTATGAAAGTTTCAACATTAGCGCTCTTTGGAAGCTTCCAATGAAATATTTATTTACGAGAACAAAAGTTAGTTCCTGACAAGTGGGGGTAAACAAATGAGAGCATGCATGGTTGCATATACTTTTTATGATGCAGACAATAGAGTTAGGAGATATGCAGAGCTATTAGTGTCCAAAGGCTGGCATGTGGATGCTATTGCAATACAGCAACCAGGCGCGCCTAAATATGAAATTTTAAATGGAGTTCACGTTTACAGAGTTCAGAAACGTACTTTAACGGAAAGAAAAAAAATAACCTATCTTGTAAAGCTGCTTTTATTTTTATTTAACTCAATGATCCTATTATGTAAAAAGTCAGTTGCAAATAAATATGATGTCATTCATATACATTCTGTTCCAGATTTCGAAGTATTTGCTGCAATTTTTCAAAAAATGTTTGGGGCAAAGATTATTCTGGATATACATGATTTAGTGCCGGAATTTTTCACAAGCAAATTTAACACAGGCACAAGCAACCCCATGTTTAAATTGTTGGCGTTTGTTGAAAAAGTATCATGCAGTTTTGCGGATCATGTAATAATTGCAAATCACCTTTGGGGAGCAAGACTGATTGAACGATCTGTGCCCCAAAGAAAATGCTCTGTAATTATGAACTATCCGGATACTAATATTTTTAAGATAAATAATCCCGAAAAAGATAAAAATAAATTTTTATTAGTGTATCCGGGTACGTTGGTTATGCATCAGGGGATTGAAACTGCCATAAGGGCTGTGGCATTATTAACAGAAAAAATACCTAATATTTATTTTTCTATATATGGTGGAGGAACAGATGAAAGATATTTTGAAAATCTTGTAAAGGATTTGCGTCTCGAAAAACATGTCGGGTTTCATGGATTAATTCCTTTGCAAAGAGTTCCCGAAATAATGTCACGGGCAGATATTGGTATTGCACCAACTCTTGCTAATGGTTTTAGTGATGAAGCCTTTAGTACAAAAATTCTAGAATTTATGGTACTTGGTGTGCCTGTTATTGTTTCAGGTACTACAATTCACAGATATTACTTTGATGATTCCCATGTGCTTTTTCATACGCCAGGCGATGAGAATGAATTGGCAGAAAAAATATATCAATTATATGAAAATGAGGCTTTGAGAGAAAATCTTATTTTAAGTTCAAATGAACATGTTAAGGATTATACTTGGGATGCCAAGCAAGATCTTTATTTGGATTTAGTCAATAATCTTTTGAAGTGATTGGGTTCGTACACTATTAAGTAATAATTTATACCTGTGGAGATTATCAACAGCCGTAATTAAAATACGCTCTCTTCTTGCCGCCCGAAAAAAGCATGAAAAAAGTTTTTTTTAAGAGGGAACGCCGTGTGGTGGGAATATTTTCCCCACGCAAAGCAATGGACACAATGGAAGATTTTTTGTGACGCAAACACAATTAAAAATTCAGCCGCTTACGTTACTTCAGCATTACGGCGCATATCAACGCATAACGCTGGTTTCTGACGTAAACATGGGCCGTCCGGAAAATTGTTAATAAATCTTTCAAAAACAAGCTGACTTGAATAGACACCCATCAAAGCCATCGTATCGACTTCACTCAATGCTTTTTTTGATTGAGATTTATTAATAAATCTCATAACCTTGGACTCATTAAACAGCCCACTCTGCTTCAACAATTTTTCCGATACGGCATTGATTAATTGCTTGTTTTTTGAATTTACGATGTCTTGACCAAACGGTGCCCGATATGGCTGTTTAGGACGATTAACAATTTCGTCGGGCAGTGAACCGGCTAAAACTTTTTTCAGAAGATATTTTTCATTTAGGCCACGAATTTTATATTCGGCGGGTACCCGCCCCATAAATTCTATGATCCTATAATCAAGAAAAGGCATGCGCATCTCAAGAGAATGCGCCATTGCAACCCTGTCGCCTTGAGAAGAAAGTAGATACTTATTTAAGAAAATCTTCATTTCAAGATATTGGGCCTTGGCCAAATAATCCCATTTATTAAAATCAGCAGGAAGTTTTTTCTTTATATTTTCATATTCCTCTTCCTGGTCATAACCACTTAGAACTGCATCAGATAAAAACTGCCTTGTTTTGCCGGTATTATTCCATCTCAAATAATGGGAAAAAAGAGGGTCCGCGTTTCTTTCAAGACCGTTTTTGAAAAATGACTGTTTCATTCCACCCAGGTGTACGTCTTTGAATATGTAAGGATACAACCTGGCGATAAGCAAACCTCGAAATTTTGAATTTGGGTTTTTTGCCCAAAAATTTCTTACTTTGGCTTCCCTGAAGATATTATACCCGCCAAAGACTTCATCGGCGCCTTCACCGGTAAGGACGACTTTTAGTTGATGCTGCTGTACGACCTTTGACAACAAAAAAAGGGGGACCGGACCAGCTCTCAGGAGTGGTTTTTCAACATGCCATAGCGTATCCGATAACGAATTATTGATATCATGATTGGAGACTGTTACCTCGGCGTGTTCCGTACCAAGAGAAGAAACCATGCGCTGTTGAAAATAACCTTCGTCGAAAGCATCATCGTGAAACCTGATACCAAATGTTTTTACATTATGATTGAACTTGTTAGCAACACAGGCGGAAATACCTGAAGAGTCCAGGCCACCGCTCAAATAGCATCCCACTGGAACATCGGCTCTGAGCCTGATTTTGACTGCATCTTCAAAAAGCGCTCCCGCCTCTTCAGCAATTCTTTCAAAAGACATACTACTTTGTTCTTCGGGTGTACAAAAGGTATATCCCAATATTGATGAACAGAAATATTACCGGCGGATGAGGCTTTTAAATAATGACCAGGCGGGAGCTCGCAGATATCTTTAAAAAAAGTTTTTTCGTCAACTGTACTCCAAAAAGTAAATATCTGGTTCAAAGAGGTAAAATCAATTTCGCGGTTGATGGTTTTATCCATAAAAATGGATTTTATTTCTGAAGCAAATATCAGCGAATTATTTTGGCTGGTATAAAATATAGGCCGGATACCTACCCGGTCACGGGCTACAAATAATTCTTGTTTCTGCTTGTCCCAAATGGCAAATGCGAACTGCCCGTTTAAATGTTCAAGGCACCCTGCTCCCATTTCTTCATAAAGATGCACAATCACCTCTGTGTCTGATGAGGTATAAAAAGAATGCCCTTTTTTTTGCAATTCATGTCGTAATTCAATATAGTTAAACACCTCACCGTTATACACGATCCAAAGCGTTTTGTTTTCATTATGAATAGGTTGAGTACCACCGGAAAGATCAATAATACTCAATCGAGCATGCCCCAACCCGATATAATCATCAATATAATAACCGCATTCGTCTGGTCCGCGATGATTAACAATGCTGATCATATTCTGGAGAAGATCAGCATTCACGGTCGATAAACCATTAAAAATTAATTTACCTGCTATTCCGCACATACAGCACCATTGTATCAATTATTTGAATAATCCGTTCACGGTTCCAAGGTTATTAACGATAATAACATAATAAAACCGGTTTAATAAACACAAAAACGAATTGCTAAAATGTTTATACACACCACTGGGGAATAGGTATCTGAGGCGAAACGCCTGAGTAAGTCCCTGCATGCGTTTCAACAGATCGTTGGCCTTACCGAGATATGCAAAAACAGATATGCCAAAACATCTTGACTCACCCAAAAATCTATGTAAAAAAAGGAAATAAAAATCAGACAAAGTCTACGATTAAGCTCTCAACCGGAATAAAAGCATGTATTTCCAGATAAAAATGTTGAGAATTTGCGTGATTGCAGTACATAAAAACCGGATATAAATATGGAATTAAACATACATTATAGAACAATCATAAAGACTATGGCATTAATTATAATTTTACTTGCCATAATGTCTATTCTGGGGCAAGTATATAAATTTACGATTGGACATGACCGGTATATTGTGGATATGTTTGATCTTGACACTGAAGGAAATATTCCGTCATGGTATTACGGCATTAAGTTTATTCTTTTGCTCAATTATTCTTTTGCTAATTGGGCTTGTTAAAAAAAATGTCAAAGACAAATTTTATCTACATTGGATAATCCTTTCAATTATTTTCATGATTTTATCATTAGATGACAGCTGTCAGCTTCACGAGCAATCAATCCGCCCTTTACGTTGTTTTTTTAATAGTTCCGGGATATTCTATTTTGCATGGGCTATTCCAGCAATTCTACTGCTATTTTTTCTATTTTTCTCCTATTTAAAATTTATAAAAAATCTGCCAACGAAAACCCGAATTTTATTTCTTTTTTCCGGATCAATATATATTACAGGAGCAATTGGGGGAGAGTTTGTTGGTGGATATTATTTGAGTTCATGTAACCTGGAAGTTAATTTGGTGTACAAATTAATTGCAAATTTGGAAGAAATTTTTGAAATGATAGGCATTCTCTCTTTTGTTTATACTTTGCTGGATTACATTAGTTTACATTTAACCGATTTACGAATTCGTATCCTGCATTAATACATATTTTGTCTGTCCCCTATTCTCCTTGAGAACATATGCTTGATAGTAGCCAAGTGACTGATTACAGTTGCTGGCTTATTTTCCTTTCGAGTCTCTTGGTTACAAACTGATCAACAAGCTTGGTTCCACAGTTTCTTAAAGGCAGGTTTCCAAATTCTTTACACAACTGCTCAAAAAATATTTTTTACTGTTATAGCTTTTTTGTCTTTGTGCCCATTTTAGGTATTCTTCTTTAAGCTCAAAGAAACTATAACTTTTTATCCGTTTAACTTCTGGCGCCTTCCATCTAGTCCACCCTGTTTTCGTTTAATACGCAGTGCCTGTGCTTCGCTGTGGTTGGTGGGAGGAGGGCTTTCCCACAGTTAAGGGTCAGAAGGTAGTCACGGATAAATAGCACTAATTGCTAACAATAGAATTCAAACTGACCAAAAAAGCTGTGTCTAGATATCGTTTAATTTGGAGTCTGTCGGATCGATTTTTTCGCCAGCGTGATGTAGCATTTGATGCTTGTTCTGGATCCTATAGGTATCTCATTTCGTATTATACTCTCTGAAAATAGAAAATGATACTTAAGGTCAGGATTACAAGAGAGAACAGGAGGAATTGTAGCGGTGCTTTGAGATCAGGACGGCTTGTCGTCAGGGTTATTTCCTGATCCGGCTGTTTGGTGGTTGTTATCGGTGCCTGAAGTGAAGGTGGAGCGCCCTTGACCAACTTCAGAAATTTACGAGTTCCTCGGAGTTTATTTTCTTGTTTTCTGTTGTAATTTTATAATGAAAAAGATCTTTGAATATTCCCATCTCTTCAGCAACTGTGGAGATGTCATCAATATCTACAGCAGTTTTACCCTTTTCAAAGGCCGTATTAAGAGATCTGTCACATAATGAATTGATTACACGGGGGACTCCACCTCCCGTGACTGAAGCTATAACAACAGCTTCCCATCCTGTTTCTGTAAATATTGATGGCTTACCCCCTGCCATTTTAATCCGGTGGGATATGTATTGACGTATTTTGTCAGCATTCATGTGGCCAATTTTTTCCAAAGAGGCAATGCGCTGCATAAACGGTTTCATTTCCGGTTTTTTGAGTGTTTCTAATATTTCCATCTGACCGAGCAGAAGGATTTGAATCATTTTCGTCGGGCCTTCTTCGAGGTTGTTGAGAATGCGGATGCCTTCAAGCACATCGTTAGTCGCCAGATGTGATTCATCGATAACCATGAGGCATTTTTTTTCAGCAGAATTCATCTTCAAGAGAGCCTCTCTGATATCTCTTAAAACAAAGACTCTTTCGGTTATTGAAGTTTTTAGGCCCAGTTCTTGAATGATAAATAAGAAAAGATCCGTGCTGTTATCCGGGGGTTCAGCCATCCATATGAGTTGGTAATTATCAGAATAATCGGATTTCATCATTTGACTCAGAGTCGTTTTGCCCGAACCTATCGGACCGGTTACTATAGTTAACCCCCGGCCTGCAATCAGGGAATTTTTAATCCGATTTCGAATCTGTCCATAATCACCCTGGTCAAAAAAGAAGGCTGGATCAGGGACATTTTCAAAGGGCAGTTTGTTTAAATTAAAGTTTTCGGTGTACATTTTTTAAATTTCCTTCTCTTCAGGTATGAGCCTGACAACAACTCTGCGGTTTTTTGCACGGCCTTCGCTGGTTGCATTAGTGGCGATTGGACGTGTAGCGCCATAACCGATGGCTGAGATACGTTTAGAGGATATCCCTTCTTTTTCGAACATACCGGCTACTGTTTTAGCTCTAAAGAGTGAAAGACCCATGTTATCCTCATAAGGATATTTTTGTTCAGAGATGGTTTTGAGGGGACTATTGTCGGTATGTCCCTCCACGATCACACGATAATTGGGAGGCAGGGAACCAATATATTGAGTGGATTGTTGAATAAGTTTTTTTGTACTATTATCAATGACAAACTTACCGGAGTCAAAGCTTACAGAGAATAACAACTGGCCTGATGATTTTTCTGTGTTTTCCAGGGTCTGGATATTTATTTGTGCATCGGTAGGTTTATCCGTAATTTTTTGTCCAAGTTGGCCCGTTGTATTTTTAGCTGACTGTGTATCTGTTCGTGAGTCAGCGATTTTGTCCGCCAGTTTTTGTTCCAACTGTTTAACAGTGTTTTCCAAGGCCTGGATATTTATTTGTGCATCGGTAAATTTATCCGTCAGTTTTTGTTCAAGTTGGTCCGTTGTATTTTTAGCTGACTGCGTATTTTTTTGTGAGTCAGTCGATTTTTTCTGCCAGTTTTTGTTCCAACTGTTTAACGGTTTTTTCCAGGGTCTGGATATTTATTTGTGCATCTGTAAGTTTATCCGTCAGTTTTTGTTCAAGTTGGCCCGTTGTATTTTTAGCTGACTGCGTATTTTTTTGTGAGTCGTCGATTTTGTCCGCCAGTTTTTGTTCCAATTGTTTAACTGTGTTTTCCAAGGTCTGGATATTTATTTGTGCATCGGTAAGTTTATCCGTCAGTTTTTGTTCCAATTGAACAATTGTGTTTTTAGATGACTGTGTATCTGTTTGTGTAGCATTGTCTATATTAATAAGTTTATGTTCTAATTGTTTAACCGTGTTCTCTAATGTTTGGATATTTATTTGTGAATCGGTAATATTATTCTCTAATGTCTGTTCCAGATGGGAGATCGTGTTTTGTAATGTTTGATTGACGTTGGATCCGGGGTCTTGTTTCCCGACCGGTTTCAGCGCAGTATCTTTTACAACCTGTGAGGACTCATGTATTTTTATGGGCGGTTGTGATGCCGAGTTGTGAAGTGTTTTTTCAGGTAAGTTAAGTGCTTGTAAATGTGATAAGTCCTGATAGAGCTAAACATAAAATAGAAAGACCTAATATTAGGTTGCGCATAATTTTTTATGATAGATAGTTTGAATTTTTGTTTTTTAATATCATACAAGTTATCATGTTAGCAAGTCCAAATATGGCTGGTGGCTTTTATTTAGTTTTGATGCATTGTCGGGGTATAATATTAAAATGACTAGGTTTTTTATGCGGGGACAACTACAACCATATCCGGCCGCACAGCGCTGTGAACTGCAAGCCAACAGAACCGGAGGCAAAAACATTTGGATTTAGGTTACAAGATCATACCTGTTGGAATGAAGGAAATTCGCTGCCGGTGTTAACTTAAAAAGTGACACCATCATCGGGGGAAGGTCACCTATGCCAGCATTATGTTGATGGCGCATCAAAGTTCGGTCTACGTTCAAAAACAGTTAGACCACAGCAGTATCAAGATTACGGTTGATACCTATGGGCACTGGGTTTCTGGTGAAGGTCGTTTTGGGTTGGAAAATGCGCTTCCTGGCGAGAACGGCAATCGCATAAAATCGCATATAAAACAATAAGAGCCTGAAATAAACAAGTTATCTCAAGCTCTTGAATTGTTTTGGTGCCGAAGAGAAGACTCGAACTTCCACGAGGTTGCCCCCACAAGGTCCTGAACCTTGCGTGTCTACCAATTCCACCACTTCGGCAACGGTTTTTCGTGATTCGTGCGGCTAACCGTTTGCAATTTGTTGGTAATTCATTTACAATATTTTATTTTTGTTGTCAAGGCATTTTTAATTTTGCCTTGTCTGAGTAAGGGTTTTAGCAGGAGTATGTGCCGGCGATGAAGACCGCTGCGGCTTTGACAGTCGATAACAATAGATGCTTTGCATGCGGAACTGAAAATGAATCCGGCCTGAAGTTGTCGTTTACCTACGGCGAGGACGGGCGCACGGCTGAGACCCGTTTTGTGGCAGGTGCGGCATATCAGGGCTGGAAGGATGTTGTCCATGGAGGGATTTTAATGACTCTGATGGATGAGACCATGGCAAAGGCGGCTGTGCACGCCGGTTTGACTGTTGTTACGGCTGAGATGACTACGAAGTTCAAACGTCCTGCGAGGGTCGGTACTCTTTTGATATGCAGTGCGAAGATAGAGGATATACGCAAACGTCTGGTGTACGCGCGGACGAGCATTCGAAGCGAAGACGGCAGCGTGATTGCCGAGGCTTCCGGCAAACTCATGATTACCTGAGCACTGCGGCAGCGAAGTTTGAAGATGGAAGGTCTCGTTAGAACTCGTCACACCTGTGAAAACCGGTGTCCAGTGTTTTTGTGCGGAGCTGAAATGCCTGGATTCCGGCCGGAGTGTATCCCGCTCCAGCGGGACCGGAATCACTAAAAACAGTCAAACCGGATTTTTTATAGCACAACCATGAAAATAATTAGCGGCAGCAAGGCTTTTAAAAAACTGCATATTAAAAATTGCGTGGTTACACTGGGCAATTTTGACGGTGTGCATCGCGGTCATCAGAAAATCATACGGAAGGCTATCGCGCGTGCGCGTGCGATCAATGGCAGCGCTGTTGTGTATACCTTTGATCCGCATCCGCTCAATGTGCTGCGCCCCGAGCAGGAACCGCCCAAGATAACAACGTTTGAGGAAAAAGCGCATGTGATCTCGACCCTTGGCGTTGATTATCTTGTTTGTGAGCATTTTACAAAGCGCTTTGCTCAAAAAACCCCTGAGGCCTTTTTGCAGGATGTGATCTGCCGGCGTCTTCAGCCGCGAGAGATCGTCATCGGCCATGATTATTCTTTCGGCAGAGGACGAAACGGTTCAGTCGCAATGTTGGAGCAGGTTGGTGCGCAACAGGGTTTTTCGGTGCATGTTGAACCGGATATCAGGGATCGAAATATTCCGGTACGCAGCACGACGATTCGCACACTGATAACCGGTGGCAAGGTTTCGCTTGCGGCCAAACTGTTGGGCAGCGATTACCGCATGTCAGGTACGGTCGTGCATGGCAAAAAGCGGCGCATTGGCTTTCCCACAGCCAATTTGAGTCATGTCAAGGATCTCGTTCCGCATAACGGCGTGTACGCGGTGCTGGCCGATACGCCCTATGGCACCTATGGCGCAGCGGTCAATATCGGCTTCAACCCGACCTTTGATGGCAAAAAACGCACTATTGAAGCGCATCTGTTTGATTTTAATGAAGACCTGTACGGTCGCGACATTACACTGCGGTTTGTCCGGAAAATCCGGCTTGAAAGGAAATTTGACAGCCCTGAAGAACTCAAACGCCAGATCGGGCTTGACATCGATAAGGCCAAAAATATTCTGGCCTCTCGCAAAGAGAGCCGGTCCTGAAAGCGCGGCCGCTACCACATTGTTGAAAAAAACATGGACGGAAAAGACCATGAGTGAACCAGTAAGCAAAAACATCACCTGGCATCAGGCGGCAATAACCAGAAAAGAGCGCGAAGAACTCAACGGCCACCGGGGGGTCATTCTTTGGTATACCGGGCTTTCCGGCTGCGGCAAATCAACGATTGCCCTGGAAGTTGAAAAACGTCTTTTTGAACTGGGCAGGCGCACCTATCTTCTCGATGGTGATAACATTCGTTTTGGGCTGAACAAAAATCTTGGATTTTCGCCGCAGGACCGCACCGAAAATATTCGCCGTATCGGCGAGGTTGCAAAGCTGTTTGTGGACGCAGGTATTATGGTTTCTACCGCGTTCATCTCGCCATATCGCATGGATCGTGATCTGGTCCGCTCGCTGGTCGGCCCCGGGCGATATGCTGGAAATTTTTCTTACATGTGATGTCAGCGTTTGCGAAAAACGCGATCCCAAAGGGCTGTACAAAAAGGCGCGCGCCGGGGAGATAGCTGATTTTACCGGTATTTCCGCGCCGTATGAAGAGCCCCTGCACCCGGAGATCGTGATTGATTCAGGCGTAATGCCGGTCGATGCGTGCGCCCGGACTGTGATTGATTATCTTCGCACGCATGCCTATATTTAAAGGCTTTGAAAACACAGTAGGGTAACAGCCTGAACGCAGGGCGCCCTGCATACGTGGCCGTATAGCTGTTTCAAAGGCAGATGCGGGAGTGCAGGAGACAGACAAAAAACGTAATGGGAGCTGCATATGACGCTATCAAATTTCCATCAGGAAACAAAAAAATTTGAGATACGTAAATATCGCAAGGAGTATCGCCTTGAGGAACTCGTACAGACCCATGTCTGCTTCAGCGGCTCTCCGATTAAGCATCCGCTTGACAGCAGCAAGGTTGTCCTGGTGTCTGATCCCTACAGCAGCAGCCCGTTTTATTATGAGTTCAGCATTGATGATATCGGCCATGTTGAGGAATTGCCCCATATTGTCAGGCCGGACGGTGAAAATATTGCCATGGCACGCATGTGGATTAAGCGGGGGAGTCTTGCTCTGCGTTGTTTACCGTTTGTTGTCGAGGAAATCAAGGGCCTGTAGCAGGCTGTTGAAAAATGCCTATCTGTCCCGCTATAGCGGGATTGTGTTCATCATTCGTCTTTCCCCGCAGAGCGGGACAGGAGGGCGTACGGTAGGGGAACGGCATGCCGTGCCCCTACAAATAATTGCGCATCTTGCACTTGGGTATTTTTGAGCAGCATGGCGTTCAAAGGGCTGTTTTAGCTGCTTGCCAGAGGCGCAGCCAGTATGGCCGCTGATGCCCTGAATTGACATCCGTTCGTAAAACGGATACATTCAGCGGTTGCAAAAAACGTTCTGCAGAACACATGGTTTTTACGGAGTATACCAGACTATGAGACGACAGATTGTACATGAAGGCGCGGATCAGCTGACCTATGAGATTCGGGGCATTGTCGCGATCGCAAAACAGGTGCGCGCCTGCGGGGTTGATATCTACTGGGAAAACATCGGCGATCCGGTGCAGAAGGGCGAGAAGCTGCCCGACTGGATGAAAGCGATCGTGAGCGAGCTGGTAAGCGATGATACGACCTACGGGTATACGGAAACACAGGGCCTGTCCAGCGCGCGGGAGTTTATCGCCGCGCAGGTTAACCGCCGCGGCGGTGTGCAGGTTACCAGCAATGATATTATTTTTTTCAACGGGCTTGGCGATGCTGTGGCCCGGATGTTCGGGTTCCTGAAGCGCGAAGCCCGCGTGATCGGGCCTTCGCCGGCCTATTCTACCCACTCTTCGGCTGAAGCGGCGCATTCGGGATATGAACATCTCACCTATAAGCTCAAACCGCATGACAACTGGATGCCTGATCTGGATGATCTGGACAAGAAGATACAATACAACGACTCCATTTCCGGCATGCTGGTGATCAACCCCGACAATCCGACCGGATCCGTGTATCCGCGCGAGGTGCTGGAGAAGATGATGGATATTGCCCGGCGCCATCAGGTATTTGTTATCTGTGATGAAATCTACGCCAGCATTATCTATAACGGTGCCCATACCGCAAGCCTTGCCGAGGTGATCGGTGATCGCCCCGGCATAGCCTTGCGTGGAATATCCAAGGAGTTTCCCTGGCCGGGTGCGCGCTGCGGTTGGATCGAGGTGTACAATCAGGACCGGCACCCCATGTTTAAGCGCTATATCAACAGTCTGATAAACGCAAAAATGCTTGAGGTCTGCTCGACCTCGCTGCCGCAGTACGCCATACCGCGTATTATGAGCGATCCGCGCTACCCGGCTCACCTTGAACAGCGCTGCCGGATGTATGAAAAACGGGTCAACCGGGCTTTTGATATTTTGAAAGACGTGCCGGGCATTACGGTTGTGCGTCCCCGCGGGGCCTTTTATATGACCGTGCTGTTCAACCCGGGGGTACTCAGAGAAACGCAGCGCCTCGAAATAGCCAACCCGGAGGCCAGGGCCCTGATAGAGCAGAAGGTCAACGGCGTCAAGCCCGACAAACGCTTTGTATATTATTTGCTGGGCGCGACCGGCATCTGCGTTGTGCCGCTCACCGGGTTTTGCTGTGAGTTGGAGGGTTTCAGGCTGACCATGCTGGAGAGCGATGATGAGCGTGCGGACATGATCTGGAACACCATCGCGCAGAGCATTCCGCGCTATCTTCAGTCGGCCTGAGCGCCGCGATTGATTTCCGGCTTGCTTCGGCTGCATAAGTGCTGTAAGCCGGTTGCCTCCCGACATGATACCATCGCAGCATCGCAGAGGACTGTCAGAATATATGAAGATTAGAATAGGCACGCGGGGAAGTGAGCTTGCCATGTGGCAGGCCCGCTTCGTGGCAGGGCTTTTGGGTACGCACCGCACTGAAATCATTGTTATAAAAACGCAGGGTGATGCAATCCAGAATGTTTCCTTTGACAAGATGGAAGGCAAGGGATTTTTTACCCGGGAGATCGAACAGGCCCTGCTGGAGAAAACACATAGACATGGCTGTGCATTCCCTGAAAGACCTGCCGACGGAAAATCCCGCAGGACTGGTTATCGCCGCAGTGCCTGAACGGGAAGATCCTGCTGACAGGCTTCTTGTGAGTCCCGGAGCCTGGGACGGGAGCAGCACACTGAATCTGAAAGACGCGGCCGTGGTCGGCACCAGTTCCATGCGCAGGATGGCACAGCTTAAGCTCCTGCGCCGCGACCTGATCATTGAGCCCCTGCGGGGAAACGTGAACACGCGCGTGCGCAAGCTTCGAGAAGGGCGTTTCGACGCCATTGTTATGGCTGCGGCAGCCATACGGCGCATTGATCTTGATGTGGATGATTTTCGCTCCGTCATGCTGGACACCGATGTTTTTATTCCGGCCCCGGCCCAGGGAGCGCTCGGGGCTTCAGGTGCGCGGTGATGACGATGAAACGCGCCGGGCGGTTGCGCCCCTGAATCACCTTGAAACTGAGCGGGCAGTTTCCGCTGAGCGCGCTTTTTTGCGCCTTTTCGGCGGCGGCTGTCATATTCCGCTGGGTGCTTATGCCGTGATTCAGGCCGATGCGTCCATACGGCTCCGGGGGATCATCGCTTCGGCGGACGGAGTTGAGGCTTTTCGGGATGAGGTCATTGACACGGACCCGGAAAAGGCCGGAGCCCGGCTCGCACGGCTGTTACAGGAAAAAGGAGCGGACAGGCTGCTATGAAGAACGGATTTGTCTATCTTGTCGGCGCAGGTCCCGGCGACCCGGGCCTTATCACCGTCAAGGCTTTGGAGGCCCTGGATGCGGCCGACTGCATTATTTATGATTATCTTGCCAACCCGTCGCTGCTGCGAAACTATTGCTGTGAAAAAATCTATGTCGGCAAGCAGGGCGGTGATCATACCCTGCCCCAGGAGAATATCAATGAGCTGCTGGTGCGCAAGGCTCGTGAGGGCAGGGTTGTGGTGCGTCTCAAAGGCGGTGACCCCTACATATTCGGACGCGGCGGCGAGGAGGCCGAGGACCTGGTGGAAGCCGGGATTCCTTTCTGTGTGGTGCCGGGAGTTTCATCCTTTTACGCGGCGCCGGCCTATGCGGGTATTCCCCTGACGCATCGCGACTGCGCCAATGCCTTCGAGGTTATTACGGGCCACCGCAGAGGCGATGCCGCCGATGATGAGGATGTTAATTTCCCTGAGTATGATCCGTTCCGTTCCTATGTTTTTCTCATGGGCATGAAAAATATTGCCCGTATCGCCTCGGCGCTCATAACGGAAAAGCATTTTCCGCCGGAGACGCCTGCTGCCGTTATTGCCTGGGGCACCAGGCCCGAGCAGCAGACAGTCGCGGCCACCCTGGCAACGCTAGCGGCTGAGGTGAATAAAGCAGGGGTGCGTCCCCCGGCCGTCATCGTCGTCGGCCGGGTGGTGCTGCTGCGAAATAAGCTGCGCTGGTTTGACCGGCTTCCTCTTTTCGGCAAAAGTATCGTGGTGACGCGCACGCGGACGCAGGCTTCCGGCCTTTCTAAAAAACTTGCCGCGCTTGGCGCCCGGGTCATTGAGCTGCCCGCACTGGAGATTCGCGAACTTGATGATACAACACCCCTGCGCGCGGCCATTGAGAGGATCGACGCGTACGGCTGGATAGTCTTCACATCCCAGAACGCCGTCACTATATTTTTCAAGCATCTTTTTGCCGCGGGCAGGGACGCGCGCTGCCTTGGCGCCTGCCGTATCGCCGTGATCGGTCGGGCCACGGGAGATGAATTGCTGAAGTATGGTCTGCGGCCTGACGTGGTTCCGGAACAGTTCGTTGCCGAGAGCCTGCTGGAGGCTTTTGACAGGGAGGAAATCGTCGGCAGCGTTGTTTTGCTTCCCTGCTCCGAGGACGCCCGCAACACCCTCTTTGAAGGATTAAAAGCGCGCGGCGCGTCGGTGGACCGCATCCATATATACCGCCCGGTGAAACCGGACCCTGTTGCGGCCGGGGAACTGGAAGACGTGAAAAATGCCGACATGATTACGTTTGCCAGCTCGTCAACCGTCCGGCATTTCTTCGATATGGTTGCCGAAACGCGGGCCCTGGCTGCCAGCATCGGTCCCGTGACCTCGGCGACCCTGCGTGAACTGGGGCACGAGCCGGCAGTCGAGGCGGACGAGTATACGATTGATGGCCTGGTGCAGGCAATACTCGCGTATTACCGGAACAACACTCAGCTGGAAGGGGAGGGTGCGCGATGACGCTCTATCGGCCGCGACGGCTCAGAACAACGCAGACAGTCCGGGACCTGGTATCCGAAACGGCCATTATGCCATCACGGCTGATTATGCCCCATTTTGTCCGCGAGGGAAGCGCTGTGCGGGAGGCTATTGAAACCATGCCGGGCATTGAGCGGGTATGCCTGGACAACCTGCTGAGAGACGTGGAAGCCGACCTGGCCCTGGGCATACGGAGCCTTCTTCTTTTCGGCATTCCCGATGAGAAGGATGAAACCGGCTCCGGAGCCTGGAACGGGAACGGCATTGTGCAGCGTGCCGTGACAGCCATTAAGAAACGGTTTCCTGAAATCTGCGTGATTACCGATGTGTGTCTCTGTGAGTATACCAGCCACGGTCATTGCGGCGTTGTGCATGCGGGAACCGTTCTCAACGATCCCACCCTGGAACTGCTTGCAAAGACGGCATTGTCGCACGCTGTTGCCGGGGCCGACATGGTGGCCCCTTCGGACATGATGGACGGCCGTGTCAACGCCATCCGCGACGCCCTGGACGACGGTGGCTGCAGCGATACTGCCATTATGGCCTATGCGGCCAAGTATGCTTCGGCTTTTTATGGCCCTTTCAGGGATGCTGCCGGCAGCACCCCGCAGTACGGCGATAGAAAGAGTTATCAGATGGACTGCCGCAACGCCCGTGAGGCCGAGCGCGAGGTAATGCTGGATCTGGACGAGGGTGCCGACATTGTCATGGTCAAACCGGCCCTGTCCTATCTCGACGTCATATACCGTGTGAAGGCGATTTCGCCCGTGCCGGTGTGCGCCTATAATGTGAGCGGCGAATATGCGATGGTCAAGGCGGCTGCGCGTCTGGGAATGGGCGACGAGCAACGGCTGTGCCTGGAGATTCTAACCTCCATATTCAGGGCCGGCGCCGACATGGTGATTTCCTATCACACCCGTGAACTGCTGAAGAACAAATGGCTGCAGGAGTTGATGGCATGAACACACAACATTCGGCTTCTTTGTACGCCGAGGCTTTGACACTGCTTCCCGGGGGAGTGGACTCGCCGGTGCGCGCCTTTCGTAGCGTGGGAGGTGACCCGCTGTTCATCAAGCGGGGTGCGGGAGCCCGCATTGTCGATGAGGACAACAATGAATACATCGATTACTGCATGTCCTGGGGCCCGCTGATCCTGGGGCATGCCGACCCGGACGTGGTCAAGGCCGTGCAGGACACGGCTGCGGACGGCACCAGTTTCGGCACACCCCACCGCTACGAGGTTGATCTGGCGAAAATGGTAATCGGGTCATTCTCAGCGATTGAAAAGATCCGTTTTGTCAATTCCGGCACCGAGGCTGTCATGAGCGCCATACGCCTGGCCCGGGGATTTACCGGGCGGGACAAGTTTATCAAGTTCGACGGCTGTTATCACGGACATGCCGATCATCTTCTCGTGGCGGCCGGCTCGGGCCTGGCCACGCTGGGCACCCCTGATTCCGCCGGTGTGACGGCCGCCAATGCCGGCGACACCATTGTGCTTCCCTTCAATGACCTTGAGGCCGTAGAGTCCTGCCTCGCACAGCATGCGCAGCAGATAGCGGCCCTGATCATGGAGCCTGTTCCCTGTAACTACGGACTGATCATGCCTTCGGAAAACTATCTTCGGGGCGTACGCGAGCTGTGCACGCAGCATGGCGTGCTGCTGATTTTTGACGAGGTCATAACCGGATACCGGCTCTCAGACGGGGGTGCGCAGAAGTATTTCGGTATTCAGGCCGATATTACCACGCTGGGTAAAATTATCGGCGGCGGGTTGCCCGTGGGAGCCTACGGCGGACGGGCTGAGATCATGAAGCTGGTGGCTCCCGATGGTCCTGTGTATCAGGCAGGAACCCTGTCGGGGAATCCGCTGGCCATGGCAGCCGGTATTGCCACGCTGAAAAAATTGACAGATTTTGCCTATGCCGAGCTTCAGCGCAAGGCTGATTTTTTGCGGGATGCATTGCAGCCTTCCCTGGATAAGTATTGTGGCCGGTTCCTGTTTCAGCAGATCGGATCTATTTTTTCGTTCTGTTTTACCGGCAGCTGGAGAAAATCTCATGTGTTGATGATATCAGAAAAGGCGATATGAAATTGTTTGCGCGCTTTCACCGCGAGATGCTCTCCCGTGGTGTATACATAGCCCCGTCCGGATATGAGGTGGGCTTTATTTCCATGGCCCACGCAGATGACGATCTGCTGCGAACCGCTGAAGCCGTAGGCCGGTCTCTGGCCGCAGTGCTTGGATGAAGCGGCAGGAATAATGATGCACGGCGTTTAATGCCCTGTGCTCGCGTACAGTCAGGCAAACAGGAAAGTTGAGATGGGACACAAAACAGCGGATATTGCGGTTATAGGCTTCAGCCATAAAACAACGCCCGTGGAAAAGCGCGAGTGTTTCTCCGTGCATGCAGATATTCTGCCGGAACTCTACGCCAGATTCCGTGAGCAGGGCATTGAAGAGGCTGTATATGTTGCCACATGTAACCGCGTTGAGACCTACATCGCCTCGCGTACGGTCAAGTTGGATATTGAAAAGGTAACCGCAATCTATGAGTCAATATCGGGTATGCCGTACGGGGATTTCAGGTCGCATTTGTACGTGAAGACGTCCCGCGAGGCTGCTCAGCATGTGCTTACCGTGGTTTCTTCGCTGGACAGCATGGTGCTGGGAGAGAACGAGATCGTGGGCCAGATGCGGGAGGCCTTCAGCTGTGCCGTGGACAATAAGTCCGCGGGCCCGCTTCTGAACAAGCTTTTTCATCAGGCCTTTCGCACCGCCAAGCAGGTCAAAACGGAAACAGACATCTCGCGCAATCCTCTGTCCGTGGCCTACATAGCCACTGACCTGGCACGGAAGCTTTTCCCTGATTTCCAGAAACGGGCTGCCCTGCTCATCGGCGCCGGCGAGATGGGTGAGCTTATTCTGAAATATTTCACCAAGTACGACATCGGCCGCGTCATCATCGCCAACCGCTCTGTCAATAACTCGGAGAGGATCGCCGACGAGATAAACCGGCAGGCAGAGATCATACTGCTGGAGGATATCCCCGAGGCCGCAACCGAGGTCGATATTGTGATAACATCGGTGACGGCGCCCCATTACATGGTCACAGCCGACCTGGTCAGGGAGATCATGGCGATCAGGCAGGGCCGGCCCCTCTTTTTTATTGATATAGCAGTGCCCCGGAATATCGATCCCGAGGTGGCCGACGTGAAGGGAGTGCATCTCTACAATATCGACAGCCTGCAGGAGATCGCCGATGACAACCTGAAGAGCAGGATCAACGCGGTTGATCTTGCCCTCGAATTTATTGAAGCCAACGTGGATGATTTTTTTGAGTGGTTCCAGAGTCTCGCCGTTGCTCCCGCAATCGTTTCCATACAGAATACTTTCGAGCAGATTCGCACGAAAGAGCTTGCCCGCTACCGCAAAAAAAAATTGAAGCATCTCTCCGACGATGATTTTGCTTTGATAGAGGAACTGACTAAACAGATCATGACCAAGTCGCTCCATAACCCGATCATGAACCTGAAGCGGCATCATCGCAGCAGCCGCGATGATCAGGCCAAAAAGGAGCATTTGCACCTTCAGACCAAGTTTATTGAGGAGCTGTTCAGGAAAAATGGAGACGCCTGATACGCCCAGGCTTATATTCTGGGAATTGACGAAGCGATGCAACCTGGCCTGCAAGCACTGCCGGGCCGAGGCTGCTGAGATGGATTACAGCGGAGAGCTGGATCTTGATTCCGCGAAGAAAGTAATTGATGACATTACTGCTTTCGCGAATCCCATTCTGGTCCTTACCGGGGGAGAACCCCTGTACCGGGATGATATTTTTGACATAGCCCGCTATGCAGCTTCAAAAAAGCTGCGCGTGGCTCTGGCGACAAACGGCTACGCTGATTGACGAGCAGTTCGCGCATCAGATACAGCAGGCCGGGATAGCGCGCGTAAGTATCTCTATTGACGGCAGCACAGCCGCCTCCCATGATGATTTCCGCGGTATTCCCGGTGCTTTCGATGCTGCTGTGCGCGGGGCGCGCCTGCTGAGAGAGCAGGGGGTTGCGTTTCAGTTCAACACCACCGTTACCAAAAGGAATGTCGGCGAGCTTGAGGATATACTGCAGTGTGCCATCAAAGAGGGGGCTGCGGCCCTGCACTTCTTCATGCTCGTGCCTGTTGGCTGCGGCGTGAAAATTGCAAATACCGACATGCTTTCAAGCGAACAATACGAGGATGTTTTAAACTGGTTTTATGAGCGCGCCAAAGAAACAACGCTTGAGCTCAAGACAACGTGCGCTCCCCACTATTACCGTGTTATACGCCAGCGTGCCCGGAAAGAGGGGCGTACGTTGTCTTTTGAGCAGGACGGCATGGCTGCAATGACGAGAGGGTGTCTCGCCGGCAGCGGTGTATGCTTTATATCGCATCGCGGCGACGTTCAGCCTTGCGGATATCTTCCGCTTGTTGCGGGCAATGTTCTCCGTGACGGCTTCAGAAACATATGGGAGCAGTCTGAGCTGTTTTTGTCGCTTCGTGATGCTGACAGGCTTGGCGGTAAATGCGGGGCGTGCGGTTTTAGGACGGTCTGCGGCGGATGCCGGGCCCGTGCCTATTTTGCCACGGGCAGGTACCTTGACGAGGAGCCTTACTGTATGTACGATCCCGGAGAAAAAGACTAATGCCGGAATTCAGCAGCTGCGAAGCAAAAATTCTGAATTTGATACAGCGTGATTTCCCGCTGACGGAGCGGCCTTTTGACGCAATTGGCGCCATGATCGGGATTTCCGGGGCAGAGGTGCTGTGTATCGTGGGCGACCTGAAGGAACGATCTGTTGTGCGCAACATTTCCGGTATATTCAGCGGCGAAATCCTGGGTTATCACCTGAGCCTTGTGGCGCTCAGGGTGCCTCCGGAAAGGGTGGAGGCGGCTGCGGCGGTAATCAACGCTCATCCGGGGGTGAGCCACAATTACCTGCGTGATCACGCATTCAACCTGTGGTTTACCCTGGCGGAGGAGGACGAAGAAACTCTGCAGAAAAGCGCCCGTGTGATACAGGAACAATGCGGTGCCGATGATTTCCTGATGCTTCGCAATGAAAAACTTTTAAAGATCGGGTTTGTGCTGCCTATCGGCGATGAGGCCGGGGATGCGCTTGGCAGTATTCAAAAACCAACGTCTTACGGTGGCACGGTGGACGACGAGGGCAAGCGCGCTGCTTTTCTCCTGCAGGCTGATCTGCCTTTGGTAGAAAGGCCCTTCGATATGCTGGGCGAAACTGACCAGGACTGGAATGGAGACAGGCTTATTGAAGCGGGACGCCGGCTGCTGGCATCGGGTGTTATGCGACGATATGCCGCAGTGCTCAGGCATGCACAGGCGGGCTTCACCCATAATGCCATGACAGCATGGAAAATAGATACGGATGAGAGTTTTTCCGAGCGGATACGTCCCTTTATGGATGAGGGTGCCGTGACGCACCTGTATCTGCGCACGCTGTATCCGGGAAAGTGGGAATATCCCCTTTTTGCCATGATGCATGCCAGGAGTTCTGAAGAGCTGGAAAGTCTGCTGGATTCCCTTACGCGCCGCTCGGGCCTGAACGACAGACTGGTACTGCGGTCGCTGTATGAATACAAGAAGAAAAAAGTGCGTTATTTTTCACCTGCATTCAAGAAATGGAAGCGGCTGCATTATGATTGATGTCGGGAAAATTTACTGCGGCGGCAGTTCAACGGGTGACGGTCTCAGGTACGGTACAATGGCCTCGCGTGATTCTCACGGGAATGCCCCTCACCATACGCCCGCTCTGGCCAGCGAGAGGCGCCCCATTGTTGTGTGGAGCACAACCCGGACCTGCAATTTGCGCTGCGTGCATTGCTACACTGACTCGGAGAATAAAAAATATTCCGGTGAGCTGACAACATCTGAGGGCATGCGCCTTATCGATGAACTGGCCGATTTTGCCATTCCGTCGCTGCTTTTCTCCGGGGGTGAGCCCCTGATGCGCCCGGATCTCCTCCGGCTTATCGAGTACGCAGCGAAAAAAAATATTCGTCCCGTCATATCCACCAACGGAACGCTCATAGACCGGGACATGGCAGGCGCCATCAAGAATGCCGGCGTGGTATACGCAGGCATCAGCCTTGACGGTATGGAAGAGGTCAATGACAGTTTTCGCGGGGTCAAGGGTGCTTTTAAAAAGGCCATGCAGGGCTTTGAGAATTGCCGCAAGGCCGGTCAGCGCGTTGGGCTGCGCCTGACCCTGACCAAGCGTAATTACCAGGACCTGCACCGTATTTTTGATTTCATCGAGTCCGAGGGCATTAACCGGGCCTGCTTCTACCACCTGGTGTATTCCGGCAGGGGCGGCGATATGTTCAAGGACGACCTGACCTATCGTGAGTCGCGCCATGCCATGGACATCATTCTTCAGCGCACCGATGATTATTTTGCGCGCGGCCTTGATATCAACATTCTCACAGTTGATAATCATGCTGACGGCGTGTACCTGTACCTGAGGCTTCTTGAAAAGGACCCGGCGCGGGCCGAAGAAGTCCGGCGTCTGCTGTCGTGGAACGGAGGCGGGGCCAATTCAACGGGTGTCGGGATCGGCAATATTGATTTCCTCGGCAATGTGCATCCCGACCAGTTTTGGCAGGATTATACCCTGGGCAACATCAGGGAGCGCCGGTTCGGTGATATATGGATGGATGAGAGCGAGCCGCTCATGAAGGGCCTGAAGCACAAGGCCGCATATATCAAGGGGCGCTGCCGTCTGTGTGCCGTATCGGGACTTGTGTACCGGCGCCATGCGTGTGCGGGCGCAGCGAACCTATGGCGATCCCTGGGCCCCGGATCCGCAGTGCTATCTCAGCGACGAGGAGATCGGCCTTGATGCTGAAAAAAAAGAAGAGCTGCGCAGGAGTGGCGAGGTTTTTTCTCAGCCAAAGGAGCTGCTTGTGTGATGGAACTCTATCCGGTCATGGTACAGCTCGATGGTCGCCGTGTTACTGTCATCGGCGCAGGTGAGGTTGCCCTGCGCAAGGTGGGTGATTTGCTCAGCTGCGGCGCGCAGGTGCGCGTCATTGCTCCGTGCGTGCATGCAGGGTTTGCAGGACTGGCTGAAGATTACGGCGACCGGCTCGAGATACTCCATCGAGAATACCGCGCAGGCGACATCGCCGGTTCGCTGCTGGTGTTTTCGGCCACCGATGATGAAACGGTCAACAGGACCGTTTTTGCAGAGGCCCGTGAACGTTCGATCCTCATGAACGCCGTGGACGATCCACCCAACTGCAGTTTTATTGTTCCCTCGTCGTACCGCAAGGGCGATCTGACCTTGTGCATCTCAACAGGCGGCGCTTCGCCGGCCATTGCAGCCCGGCTGCAGCGCGAGCTTCAGAAACACATCCCCGAACATATTGATACCATTCTTAAAGCGCTTAATGAGGCCAGGCAGATGCTTAAAAATGGGGGCCCTTTTGTGCATCTTGATACGGTCAGGCGCGGCGAGATTCTGAAAGCAATCGTCAATGATGATGTCCGGTTGGAAGAACTTCGGATCGCCTTTGAGCAGGGAGGTCTTGAGGGCTTTCTCCGCAGGTTCCTGTAGATCCCTGTGAACCTCAGCCATGATCCCCGTATTGGCGGTCTTTTTTTGGAATCTGTGTGCCGGAGGGCAGGGGATAAGCCGGCAGCCAAGATGCGGGCGTCTCTGTGAGTGCATGTGGATGGCATCTCTGACAGCGAGGTATTGCCATGGCAAAACTATTTGATGTGGTCGTTGTGGGCGGCGGGCCGGCAGGCCTGGAAGCCGCGCGCACGGCCGCGCGCTTCGGCTTGCGCGTGGCGCTCGTTGAACGCAAAACCCATCCTGCTCTGCTGATGCGCTCCTGCGCCCAGATGTTTCTGATGAACATGGACAATTTTTATAACGAGTCCATGTACCCCGCGCCGCAGCAGCAACGCTGGGTGTTCCCGGTTAATAATTTTTCAGTGCCGTACCGGGGCGCGTACCGCGAATTTTTTGCCTGCCACTTTGTTGCCCCCAATGCCCGTGACCGTATCGAAATCGGCGATTATGAGCGCAATGCCTCCGGAGCCGGAATACCCGCAATGGTCTTTGACAAGGCTGCGCTTCTGCAGGGATTGTTTGATGAGTGTGTGCAGGCCGGGGTTGTTTTTTACACCGGCCGCAATGTGGTGCATGCGGCCCGTCAGTCCCGGGGATTACGGTCAAGACAGCCGAGGGTGACCGCATCAGCGGCACATTCTGCATTGCTGCAGACGGCATCAATTCACGCCTTGCGCAGGTAACAGGCCTTAACCGGCAGCGCCGCTTTATCAACACTGCCCGCGCAATGAGCTACTACATAGAAGGGGTGCGCTGCGAGCGCAGTGAGGCGATTATGCTCGGCATGAGCTGGGATCGCCGCCTGAATCGCCCCCTGCCTTTTTGCCTGCTGCCCAGCGTGTACGGCACTGAGGAATACTGGCTGTATGTCTCCGGGGAGCAGGATTTGCAGTACCTGACCCGGGAAAGCGCTTTCAGGCAGTGGTTCGGTGATGTGCGTGTTATCCGCATGCGCGCTAATGTGGTCAATAACTGGAGCCCGGCCCCGGAGCCTTATGCCGGGGGCATTGTGTTTGCGGGTGACAGCTGCTGGTTTGCCGAGGCTGAAAATACCGGTGCACTTATGTCGGGCCATCGCGCGGCTGCAGCCGTATGCGCGGCCGCACACCTGGGCACTCCAGATCGATCAGGCCTTCAGGGATATTTGGACTGGTGGCGCCGGAACTGGCCGGCTGCGCATGATTATCGCGAATTTTTATGCTACCCTTTGTTTAACCGACTGTTTTCCGAGCAGGAGTATGATTATCTGCACGCCCTTGTTGACAGGAAATTGACGTGGTCTCTTAACCCGTTCAAGCTCTATGAGCGCCTGATGCAGGGTCTGAGTCCGCATATGGGGCGTATTGAGCAGGAACGCCCTGACCTTGCACGAAAAATTTCCCGCTTTCGCCCCGATCTGGCTCTACAGCTTATTAAGCCGGCCGCCCGTTCGGGGTTTCCAAATCGTTGATGCGCCGGTTCTTTGCTTCAGTCAGACATATTGGGAATCGCAGCGGTATATCAACCTGTACGTGCACGCAATGCCGACAGCAAATCGAGAGATTGTTTTATTTGCTGGTTAAATATGTTATGGTATGAAAAGTTAAAAAGTTGAGGCTGTCTGCCTTGGCTCAGGAATGTGGCTTATGAATCGGCGCTAGGCGATATTGATGCATGCACAAGCATTGAATGTAGAAAAAGGGAGAACGTACTATGGATGAAAGGTTGTTGGAATATTTAGCCGTTATGCGGGATTTCGGCCGCATTTACACCCAGCGGATTCTCGAAGGAAGCCGTGAAAACACCAATCTTTTGAAACTTTCGCGCATAAAGGCCCTGTATGCTTTCCGGGGACAGGACAGCAGTACCATGACTGAACTGGCTGATAATATCGGGGCCAAGCTGCCCAGCATGACGATGATGATCGACAATCTGGCCGAGGAGGGGCTTGTTGAACGTGCCCGAGATGAACAGGACCGCCGTAAGGTAATTGTGCGGTTGACTGATAAGGGCCTCCGGATACGGGAGGAGTTTTTGGAACAGCGCAAGCAGATAGCGCAGCAGCTTTTTGCCAAACTTTCCAAGGAAGACGAACAGGAGTTGATGCGTTTGCTGGAGCGGGTCTGTGATATTCTGGAGAAGACTTTTTTTGATGAGCTTGATGTGTAGCTTGTGGGGGTATGGACAGTTTCAGGGGCATGGTGCAGCAGGAGAAGAATGAAATGAGCACGCAAAATTCGGGAAAATACGACGGTGCAATTGAGAAAATAGTGCGTGCCTACGACGTAATGTCGAAAACAATTAATCCGCTGCCGATGCTGAAGCTGGATTTGACCCCGGCCCAGATTAAGGTGCTGATGAGTTTCGACCTGGCGGGAAGCTATACCATGACTGACCTGAGCAGGCTGAATGCGGTCACGGTTTCAACCATGACCAGTATGGTTGATCGGTTGGTCCAGTTTGATCTGGTGATCCGTTGTTATGATGAGCACGACCGGCGCAAAGTGCTGGTGTGTCTGACCGGGAATGGCCGCAAAACCATTGCGCATATCATGAATATCCGCCGCAGGGAGCTGGAGCGTTTTCTGCGCGGACTGACAGCTTTGGAGATAGCGGAATTTGTTGATTCGATTGAAAAAACAGCGCACTTTCTGACACAAGCAAAAAATAATATGCCGGCATAGGTGGCGTTTGTATGCCGGCTGTGTGTCTTTCCTACCCGCGCTGAGCTGCGTTGAGTTGAGTACAGGCTTGTGAGCAATAAGAGTGAAGCCCTGTGTTCCTGAGGGTCAGAACTCGTTCGAGCGGAGGTTTACCCAATGATAGACCAAAATATTTTTCATAAACCAGTGCGTATGGGCTGTATGTTCGTGCTGAGTATATCCGTGTTCATGACAGGCTGTTCGGTTTTCGGGCAGCGCGATGATGCAGTATCTATACTTGACAGAGAGCTTGCAGCGAGCGTTGTGCATGTGCAGCGGGACGGTGGGGTTGAACAGCTTAATCGTCTTGTACAGCCCGGTACTGTTGTCGTGTGGTTGAATAAGTACGGCGAGGATATCCGTATCGTGTTCCCTGAGCGCAAGGTCACCATTGCATGCCTCAATCCGGTCAGCTTTAGCGTCAATGAGGAAGGCTTCTTCGAGTCAAAGGTGCTGTCGCCAGGCGCGGTTGCGAGCCTGTGTTTTATACAGCCGGGTTTGTATACGTATGTTGTTGAGCCTCAGGCTGACGCACGGCGTGAACAATCGGAAGGTTTGCGGCTGGAAGGCACCATCGTGGTAGAGTGAGCTGCCGTGTCTGCGGCTCCCCGCATCAGCCCCCGGTATGTCGTAATACTCAGAGTGCAGTACAAAAAAGAGACGGCTATTGTGCCGTCTCTTTTTTGTATGTCGGTATTTCGCACAAACAGGTATTGTTTTTAGCGACCCTTTGCCTTGCGTTTGGAAGCCTTGAGTGCGTTGATGACTTTTTCTTTCTTGGCTTCGCGCTTGATGTGGGTTGCAAAATTGCATTTCCCCGTTTTCCATTTCAGGGCCGGTTCCGGGTAGGCAGTGCAGTACTTCCCGGCGGTAAAATCTTTTGCCTTTTCACATCCCTCGCATTGCTCAACGATCGGTTTGCACGTCGTGTCTTTATACGTGCAGCCCTGTTTGCTCATAAAAGAACAGTCCTCACCTTTTTTTGTTGTTTCACAGATCATTGCTGACATCCTCCTTTCGTTGCGTCCCGGTAATACACGGGGATAGTGCCTTTTTAAGAAAAAACGGATTGCAGGCAATGAACAGCTGCAATCCGATCAGTGTACCAGTAGCGGAACCATAATAGCTTTATCAGGTAGTGCCTGTCAAGCACTTTCAACAACACCCCTTGTTTTTTCTTTTCTACGGCGCATGTCCGGATGTGACCTGCTGCAGGATTGGCAAACAGGGGATATTTTATGCATGTATCAAAAATGCATTTGTGCTATCTGCTTGACCTTGTGGGCAAATTCAAGTGCCGCATCTTTTCGGCCGCAGTAATAGGCGCTCAGCCCCCCCTGTAATCCGTGGCGTTTAATATATGACTTTAAGATGGCCGCGCCGATTTCAATGTTTTGATAAGGGTTTATGAGTGTTTCATAATCATATTTCCAGACTCCGGGCATTATCTGCGTCAGGCCCAGGGCCCCATCGCTGCTGATCGCGCGATGATTGGCGCTTGATTCAACAACAATAAGCGCGTTCAGGATATCAAAGCTGACGGTTTCATCACTGCATTCATAGATTTTGCAGGCATAGGACATGGCCGTCATTTGATCAAGATGCGGGTTATACCGGCGCAGCAAACGGGCTGATTTTTGCAACTGCGGGAAAATATTCTGGCGCAGCTTTATTTCAACATCAAGTGTTTTTTTTACCTGTTGCAGGTCATTTTCAAGATTTTTCAGGGCACTACGGTCATTTCGCATTTGCAGCGCAATTACACATGATATGGCCGTGTTGGCTATAACTCCTACAACAAGCAGTATCTGTAGAAATGATTGTATGCGATCTTTTGTTTGCATTGTGTATATGTAGTCCCCGTATGCGTTTTCAGTTTTTTTGGCGATGCGACCGGTAGGGAGTTCCTGTCGTGCCTTTGCGGCTGCATCATGGCAGCGCTGGTTGCCGGTTTGTGTTGTTTAGCTGCGTTGCTTTTTTTCTCAGCGAGCGTGAGATGGTAGTCTGAATGTGTTACGTGCTTTATTTAATATTAAATATAGCATATCGCACAGGAAAAAGCAAGTATGCAAGCTTTTGTTTTATTAATTATATATGGATTGTATGTTGAGGTTAGATCAGTGCACAACAGGCACCGTATTGTTCCGTGCGTCCGTGTGCGCTTTCACGCAATTAAAGAGGAGAATTGGTGCACCAGCGGTGCATCTTGTGCGGATATGGCCTTTGTGCTACTGGCTGGGCAGCGCTTGTGTCTACACCAACTCAACCGGAGATCAATCCAAAGGCGTTAACCGGTTGCTGCTTGCCGGGGGTGCATGGAGACTGCAAAATTTACAGGGTGTGCTGTTGGGTTGGTTCAATGGTCTCGTCGGTTTTATTGATTGAATGATCCTCGGTCATCATTTGGCACTTGCCTTCAAACAGCACGCCTTCAGCAATGATAAGGCTGCCGGTTTTAATATCACCGCGCAGTTTACCGTTTGTGGTTATTTCAAGTTTTGATTTTGAAACGATATTGCCATTTACTTCGCCGCCAACCAGGACGGTCTCGGCGTATATGTCCGCATCGACCCGTCCTTTTGGGCCGACAATCACACTGCCTTCACACAATATTTTTCCGCGCACCGTACCCTCTATGCAGATGCTTTCCCTTGAGGTCAGCGTTCCTTCAAGTATTGTGCCGTTTCCAATCAGGGTGTCCAGGCGGCTCAAGTCATCGTCCTTTTTAAAAAGTCCCATTGTCTATCTCCCCGTATTGCCCGTCAGGTCTGGAAAATGCTTTGGGTTCGCACTGCAACATATCGACCGGGCCGTGTCCGTCTAAAAAATATATCGGTTTATGTGTTAGTTCTCATCAGGCTCCAGGGTGGAAGGCTGCGTGTTGTCTTTAATGCCCAGGAGATTGTGTATTGCACTTTCCTCCTGTTCAATTTTTATGATTGCTTTAGCGATGGTTTGCATCTGAAGATGTTCAGTACTAAGCCGCTGTTTTTTTTGGGCCAGTTCCAGATTCTCGTTGGCTTTCCAGGGGCCCGCAGTGCCTCCGGCGATCAGCAGCATTAAAAAGAATATAAAAAAATAAAAAATTTTTTTATCAATCGAAAACCTGTGCTGAACACCCGTTCGTGAAGCAATCAGCAGAAATGTCAGCCTATTTTTCATAACACACCCTAGCGCTACGACCGGAATCGATTACGTGCATCGTGTTTAATCGTACGTATATATAATTCATAAATGGTAGTGGTTGTCAAGTAGAATGTCCCGACACGATTTTGTCCCTTGACGAAAGCACGCGTCATCTGGTTTATTTATGCTACAGGAGCAAGTCTACAGCAATGCTGACAATGTATCCAATACAATCAACCGGTTAAGGAGATTTGCCATGAAAGCAGGAATTGTTCTATCCGGATGCGGGGTCAAAGACGGTACGGAAATTCATGAGGCGGTTCTGACCATGCTGCATCTTGACCGGATCGGCGCACAGAGTGTGTGTGTTGCACCGGATGCGGACCTGGCGCAGGTTGTCAACCATGTCTCCGGTCGGGTCTGCGAAGCCGAGAGTCGCAATATGCTGCTTGAATCTGCCCGGATTGCGCGTGGCAGTATTATAGCGCTTGATTGTCTCAACGTGAGTGATATTGATGCGCTGATTTTCCCCGGCGGCTTTGGCGCTGCCAGAAACCTGTGCACGTTTGCCGATGACGGCCCGCAGTGCAGTGTCCGGCCTGACGTGGAAGAGCTGATTTTGAATATGCTTCAGGCCGGTAAACCGCTGGGAGCCCTGTGTATTGCACCGGTTGTGCTGGCGCGCGTTATTGGCGGCCGTGACAAGCCGGTTAAGGTCACGATCGGTAATGACCGTGATGTTGCCGGTGCGATTGTTGCCATGGGAGCACGCCATGTGGATTGTCCGGTGGATCAGGCTGTTGTGGATATGCAGTACCGGGTGGTTACGTCGCCGGCCTATATGCTTGCCTCAGGCATACATGAGGTTTATAAAAGCACGGGCGCGCTGGTTGCCGCTATCATGAAGCTGTGTGAAGGTTGATCTGCAGGATACGGTTTTGTTACAACAAAGTTCGCTGCCTGTGCTATACGTACCATACCGGACTGCACGAAAGTGCCTGTTTACGCGCAGCGTCCGGCGCTGTTTACTGAAGAGGTTTGATGCATTTTTGCCAGATGCATGTATCAGGAATTGTTTAAAATATGCGACCACAATTGCTGTTTGCCGATGAGAACGGCACTATCTACGATCACCCGTTTCTTGAAATGCTCGGTTGCAGCGGTTCCGCGCTTGTACGGCCTGACCGCGCCACCCTGACTGTGTTGCCAGAGATGAGCAGACTGTACTTCCATCCCGGCTGCCCACCGTATGCCTGGGATCCGCGGCAAAAAAAAATTGTTTGTCTTGACCGCACAACCATAGGAAAGCGACGCGTGCGTTGCTGCGCGGTATCGACTTTTATACAGCAGGGCTGGGTGCGGTTGCTGTTGCCGGCAATGAATTATACCGGTAAGAAGGATACCCTGCCCATGTGGGCCTACAGCGCGGTCGGTCTTGACGGGGAGCAGTATTGTGCACCGGCATTTGAGATTGATGCCAATTATCGCTGGAATCCTGATGAATTTGATGATCGCGATTTGTTGCCGCAGGTAGAGAAGCTCTCTGCGCACTATGCCGGCAATCGTCTGGTTCAGCATTTGGAACGCTGCGCGACCCGCTACCACTGTTTTGCAGCAAAAAACTTTTTCCTGCGCCGCTGGGAGGCCCCGATGCCGACCAGCCCGACCTGCAATGCCGGCTGTATCGGGTGCATTTCCCTGCAGCCTTCTCAAAGCTGCCCGGCGCCCCAGTCGCGGATAGATTTCGTTCCAACGCTTGAAGAGATCATCGTTCCGTTTACCGATCACCTGAACTGCGCCCCTGATCCGATTATCAGTTTCGGTCAGGGCTGCGAAGGCGAGCCGTTGCTGCAGGCCGATCTGCTCTGTGAGGCCGTCACTGCAATTCGCAAACGTACTAGCGCGGGCACCATCAATCTTAACACCAACGGCAGCCTGACTGACATGATCGGCAGGCTGTGCGACAGCGGGCTTGACAGTATTCGCATCAGCATCAACAGCGCACGGCAGGATATCTATGACCGCTATTATCGCCCCAAGGGGTACTGTTTTCAGGATGTGCTCGATTCCATCCGTGAGGCCTCCCGGCGCGGAATATTTACCATGATTAATTATCTTGTGTTCCCCGGGATCACGGATGAACAGGGCGAGTTTGACGCCCTGTGCCGGCTCATTGATCAAACCGGACCCCATCTGATCCACTTTAAAAATCTGAATATCGACCCGGATATGTACCTGAAGCGTATGGGTGCCGGGCCCGGACCCGGGCTTGGCATCAACCGGGTCCGAGATCTGCTTGCGGAAAAGTTCCCCGCTCTGCAGTTCGGCTATTTCAACCGAACCCGGCAGGAGTTTTATGAATCAGGACTATGAGTGATACCCCACAGTAGCGGATCGCTAAGAGCGGAGATGAATCGGCTTGTTGTCTACACGCCGATCCAGGCCGCCCCAAAAACTCCGGCGGAATCCCCGAGCAGGTTTCGCAGTATCGGTGTCTGGATGTTATGATGGAAGGCATAGTGGCGCGTCTTTTCAGCGCCGAGGGTGTAGAGTTCATCAATGAGTGAAAGTCCTCCGCCAAGCACGATTGCATCCGGGTCAAGTATCGAGATGAGTCCGCCGAGAGCGCGGCCGAAATCATCAAGAAAATCAGTAAATATCTGGACACAGGCAGGGTCATTCTGTCTGTATCTCTGCGTGATCTCGCGCATGCTTAACGGACGGCCGCAGCGTTCAAGGAATTTTTTTTCAACCCCGCCGCCGCTTATTGTTGTCTCAACGCAGCCCCTCTTGCCGCAGTAGCATTCGGCGCCGTTCGGGTCTATGCTGATATGGCCCCATTCTCCGGCAATAGCGTTGCGCCCCATTACAATGGAGCCGTTGCAGTAAATGCCGCCTCCGCAGCCGGTGCCCATGATGATGCCGAAAACAAGACCATAGCCCTGGCCCGCGCCTTGTCGGCATTCGGCGAGCGTAAAGCAGTTGGCGTCATTTTCAATGCCGATTGCGCGTCCCAGGCTCCGCTCAAGGTCCTGCTGCAGGGGTTTGCCGATCAGGCAGGTCGTGTTCGCATTGTGTACAAGTCCTGTAGCCGGGTTGATTGAGCCGGGAATGCCAAGGCCAAGCGTGCAAGGCTGCCCGTTGGGCACATGTCTCGCAGCATCCTCAATCATGGCGCACACAGCGTCGACAATTGCCGTGTACTCCCGGTTGCGCGGGGTCGGGATCCGGTTGCGCAGGACAACGCGGTCGTCAGGGGCAATAAGTACGGCCTCGATCTTACTGCCGCCCAGATCAATTCCTATGCGATGGCTCATGTGCCGTCCTGTCGGGTTGCCTTAACCCGGTTCCGGAGCGTGCGGAGTCCGGGCCGAGTGCGGGTGTTGTGTGTACAGCCTCAAGGATGTGCAGAGTATAGGCACGGCTACAGGGACTGTCAATTGAAAAGCAGAAGGAAATGCAGAACTGTCCGATTCGGTATCAGGGAGCATTTTTTCCCTTGCAAATGCAGGTGGACAGCACTATGATGCGTCTTTAAACAGAATATAGGAATAGAGTATGCGACAAGCAAAACGAACTACAGGTGTATTCAGCATCATGCTTGCTGCCCTCTGCATCGCGGGCTGCGCTACGACAAGTGTTGAAGAGCGCCCCGAGATAGACCGGGTGCGGGTTTTTTTCGCCGACTATGATACCGTGTGGGCGCAGTTGCTTGCGGCGGTCACGACCGGCGAGGAGAAACTCAGCATGGTCGATAAAAGCACCGGGTTTATTTCTTTCCAAAAGAATATCACGGTCAAGCAGCTTGAACGCTATGCATTTGACGACAGCGGTATGCTGCTCAGCTATGCGGTTGCAAACGTGGTCATTAAGGTGCGTCCGGTCAGTCCAGAAAGGACACGCGTGGAAATCAATACCAAGTTTACCGCCACCGGCAAAACCGCGCTCGACGTGATTCTTTCACGGGAACGGCAGCTTGTTCTTGACTCAAAGGGTTGGCTTGAACGCGAGTATTTTGACAGGCTGAGCGCAACACTGAAGGGCATTCCGGTTAAACCGGCCTCGAATTAAAAAAAATTTATTATAAAGCTTGATTTCTTTTTTATAATAGTCTACATATAAAAACAGTTTAAAGGTTATTAAACAGTAGCAGTAATGTATACATCCCCAACAATCTTTTGAAAGGAGAACAAATGAAAACAAAATGGCTGGTTCTTTTAGTTATGGCACTCTTTATTGCAACGGGTTGCTCAAGCATGAGCAAGCGTGCCAAGTGTGCCAGTGTAGGTGCTGCGACAGGTGCAGCAGTGGGCGCAACCGCTGGAGCCATTATAGGTGACATGGGACCCTCCCACGACAACAGGCTCGGCGGCGGCATTATCGGCGGCGTGGCCGGTGCTCTTGTCGGCGGCGTGACCGGATATCTTGTCTGCAAAGACGAGCCCGCTCCTGCTCCTCCGGTGGCAGCACCCAAGCCGGCTCCTGTGGCGAAGGTTGCCGAGAAGATCGTATTGAACGGTGTGCAGTTCGATTTCAACAAGGCTGTTATCAAGGCTGAATACAATCCCGTGCTTGATGCAGCTGCAAGCGCTTTGCAGAAACAGGGCGATAAGAAGGTCATGATTACCGGCTATACCTGTTCAATGGGCCCTGAGGCCTATAATCTGAAGCTTTCAGAGAAACGGGCAGCAGCGGTTAAGGCATATCTGGTCGATAAGGGTATCAGTGCTTCTCGCCTTATGACCAAAGGCGATGGGGAAGCAAACCCTGTTGGAGACAACAAGACCAAGACTGGCCGGGAGATGAATCGCCGGGCTGAACTGGTTGTTATTAACTAGATTCCCATAAACTGTGCAGAAGTTAATGCGCAGAATGCATGCGTTAGATGAAGAGGCCCGTAAGGGCCTCTTTTTTTTGACAGCCCTTGAGGCTTTAGTCCGTAATAATGCGTGGAATGCGGTCGTTGATGCGGCTGGTCACTTCATAGTTGATGGTTGCCGACCAGCGGGCTATTTGTTCAGCGGAAATGCATTCTTCTCCGTCGCATCCCAGCAGCACAACCTCATCCCCAAGGCAAACATCGCTGATATCGGTAACCTCAGCCATGAACAGGTTCATGCAGATCCGGCCGCGAATGGGTGCCCGTTGTCCCCGGATCAAGACATGGCCGCCAGCAATGCCGCGATCAAAACCGTCATAATAACCGACCGGAATAACGGCCAGGCGCGTTGCGTGCCCGGTTTTGAAGGTGCATCCGTACCCGATGTACTCACCGCCGGGCACGTGCTTGATCTGGGCGACGCGGGACTTCCAGGTCAGGGCCGGTTTGAGGACAAAACCGTTGGCGCGTTCCCTGACGAATGACACGTAGGTTTCATTTGAAGGCCACATGCCGTAGGCGGCTATGCCGGTGCGTACCATCTGAAAATGGCTGTCGGGAAACAGAATAGTAGCGGCGGAATTGGCACAGTGCACAATCGGCGCTTTGATGCCGCGTTCGGCAAGCAGGTCAAGCGCGGCCTGCAGACGATGCAGTTGCTTTTCAGCGAAGCTGTGATCGGTGGTGTCCTCTATATTGGCAAAATGGGTTGAAAGACCTTCGAGCATCAGGTCGGGGTTTTTAACAATCGCGGCGCACAGGGGTTCAAGCAGTCCGGGACCGATGCCCTGGCGATTGGTGCCGGTTTCAATCTTGATATGCAGCCGCGCTTTCGTCCCGCAGGCTCGCGCGGCCCGGGCAATGTGCGGGAGATCGTCTTCATTATAGACAACCAGGCGGCAGTCAAGCTGCAGGGCCTCAGGGTAATCCTCCGGATCGAGCGGGCCGAGAATATAGACAGGGCAGCTGAGACCGGATTGTCGCAGTCGGCGGGCCTCATGCAGGGAATGTACGCTGAGCCAGTCCGCGCCCGCGTCGATAAAGATGCGCCCGGCTTCGCATAGTCCATGCCCGTAGGCATTCGCCTTGACGCAGGCGCACAGAAGCGTTGCGGGGCCGATCAGGGAGCGCAGGCGGGCGATGTTGTTGCGCAGGGCATTGCTTGAAATTTCAACCCAGGTAAGTTCGGACATGGCAGGCCGGTATCCCGGTGCTTCGCGACAGGTGCGGCGCTAAATGATTTTATTGAGTGAATATTCGATAATGCCTTCTGCCCCTTTTTTGAGCAGGCGTCCGACAATTTCGCGCACCTCGCTCTCTGCGATAACTGTTTCAACCGAGAGCCACTCTGATTGATAGAGATTGGCAATCGTGGGCGCAGTGATGCTGGGCAGCTGGGCGACGACATCTGCTACTTTTTCGCGCGGAACATTCATTTTCAGCCCTACCATGCCGTCGGCGCGCAGGGCCCCTTTCAGCAGGCGGGCGATCTGTTCGATTTTTTCTTTTTTCCAGGGATTATCCCAGGCGGCCTTGCTGGCGATAAGCTGCGTATTGGTCTCCAGAAGCTCAGCAATAATTTTCAGGCCGTGCGCTTTGATGGTGCTGCCGGTTTCGGTAACTTCGACGATTGCGTCGGCCAGGCCTTCGACAACTTTTCCTTCAGTCGCTCCCCAGGAAAATGCAACCTCTACGCTGATGCTGCGCTCGGCAAAATATTTTTTTGTGAAATTGACAAGCTCGGTGTAGATTTTCTTGCCCTGCATATCTTCAATTGTGCTGAACGGCGATCCTTCCTTCACAACCAGCACCCAGCGGGCCTTTTTTTTGGTTGCCTTGGAGTAGATAAGGTCATCGACCACTACGACATCTGCTTCATTCTCAAGTATCCAGTCCCGGCCGGTCAGGCCGAGGTCAAGCGTTCCGCTTTCAACAAAACGTGGCATTTCCTGGGCACGAACCAGCGAGCAGGAAAGCTGCTCATCATCAATGCGTGGGAAATAGCTGCGCGAGCTGGTGTTAATGTTCCAGCCCGATCGTTTAAACAGATCTATGGTGGCTTTCTCCAGGCTGCCCTTGGGGATGCCTATTTTGAGCTTTTCCACGTTTTTTATCCTCCTGTTATGCTTAATTATGCTAAAGTAACATTTTTCTCCGTTGTTTACACTTCTGTCATAGGTATGATTAGTTTTTCATATGGCGTCATATTGTCAATTCCTTTGTGGGGTTTACCGTGTTGTAGAAGTTGATAAACGCAGCAGGCTGATTTACGGTCTTCCGATTTTGGAAAATTTCCTGCTGATGCACATTCCATGAGTGTACGGATCACCCGTTCGGCCTTGCCGTTGGTCTGCGGCCGATTGATCCGGGTGAATTTTGACCAATGCCGAGTTGGGAGCAGGTTGTCACAAATGCGTGTTTACTGGCTCCTTTGAACTCTTTACCGTTATCTGAGTAGGTGTAGTCGATGGGTAAGAGCACTCATCGACCACCTGGCGCAAAAACAGTTCCGCACTGTATTGCGTTTTGTCCGGGAAGATGCCTGCGTAGAGTTCCCGGGAAAAATCATCAATCGCGACAAACAGATACTCCCTTAGCAGTGTCTGTCCTCACCCTTCATCAACGGGAGACGCTTGCTGTCAAAGTGAACCAACTCTCCCGGATAGGACTTGTTGTAGCGTCTGGCTCGCGTTTGCGTCTTCTTCGAGTCACGCTCAACCTGGCCAGCCGTTTCAGCCCGTATTTGAGGCTGCGAACCGATCATGACACTTTTTCTCGGCAGAAACTCCTGTTCTGCCCGTGCAAGTGTTTATAGATCGTTGGCCTTGAGACTCGGTAGGCTCAGCCAGAGGCTGACCTTGTACTGGCCTGTTTGCCATAACTGCCAGATTTTTTGGCGTCAGGGTGTAACCGAACGTTTGTGCATAACCATTACAAAACCTCCTCTAACACTGACACGCTCATCTTACGTACTATTAACGCAGAGGGTCAATGTCAAAATGAGAACCATTAAACTTACCATTCAATATGACGGGACAGAGTATTACGGTTGGCAGATGCAGGCCAGCCATAGCACTGTTCAGCAGGTGCTGCAGGAGGCGCTGGCTATTGTATGCAATCATCCGGTTGTGCTGCATGGCTCGGGCCGCACTGATACCGGCGTGCACGCCCTGGGGCAGGTGGCCCATTTCAAGACGCACTCCCGTATAGACATGCCGCAGCTGCAAAAGGGCCTCAATTGCCTGCTGCCCCCTGACGTGGTCATTGCCGGGGCTGTTGAGGCTCCACCCGAATTTCATGCGCGTTTTGATGCTACGTTACGCACGTATTGGTATATCATCATGAACACACCCGCACCCTCGCCGTTTTACCGGCGCTATGCCTGGCATATCAGGAAACCGCTCGACCTTGACGCCATGCGTGCCTCTGCCGGCGAACTTGTCGGCATGCACGATTTCAGCTCATTTCAGGCCCGGGAGCGTGAAGACGTGTGCACGGTGCGGGAGGTCAGGCGGGTCAGGTTGAAGCGTGTGGGACCGGCTCTGCTGCTGTTTGAAATTCAGGCAACGTCGTTTCTCAGGCACATGGTTCGCGGCATTGTGGGCACACTGGTTGACGCGGGACTGGGAAAGTTGAACGCGGCGGATATGCAGGATATCCTGAAGGCGCATGACCGCTCCCGGGCCGGAGTAACCGCACCGGCCCGTGGTCTGTTTTTAAAGGAAGTGCGCTACGACTGATGGCGCTTCAGGGGAGTGTGCCGGCAGGTTCTGGCATTGCCTGATCCGGTGTGGCTGCTTCCGGCAGGGGGGGCGCTTCAGCCTCACCCATGGTGCGCTGCAGCAGTTCCTGGAATTCCTTGATGTGCTGCAAACCTTCCGGGGTAGAGAAAGCCGGATAGTTTTTAATCGGCTCGCGCTCTCCCCGTTGGAAAGCCATGGCCGAATCCTGGACAAAACCGACGGTTTCATCAAGCACCTTTACAATTGCATTGCGGAAAAGGATGAAGTTGAGAATCGACTTCACGAACAGGCTGTGCGGGAATACCATGCAGCGGAGACGGTAGGTTATTGCACGCGCTCCGGCTTCTTCAAAATCAAATGTCACCAGAGCGTTGCCTCTCAGGCGCCATACCATAACCTCGGCAGTGCCGGAACCGTGATACAGCGAGCGGGTCTGCTGTTCATTCTGCAGAACCGTGGTAAAAACTCCGGACAGGCTTTCACCTGAGCCCGAAAAGCGTTTTTTTGTTTTGTCGAGATATGCGGCCTGGTAATTGGTGCCCTGATAGGCATTGATCAGCTGTGCGGCAAAGGGCAGGTTGTTCATCAGGTAGGTTATGACTGCCGCGGACATGGGCAGCGTCCCGTCGATTGCATATTCAACGCGGTGTTTGCCGGAAACCTTTTTGTATATCTGTTTGCCCTGTTTGGAAGTGCTGCGCAGGCCGCGCGCCTGCAGGTCCTTGAAAACCGAACAGTATGCCTCATCAGAGAAGCGGGAGTCCGTTTGTTGGCAGTCCTCCTCGCTGCACCCAGCGGGTGTTTCCTGCAGGCAGGAATACATGCCTGCGCAATATGAGGCGTGATCGGCGGTGCGCGCGTGTGCAATCGTGCACAAAAGCGTGCAGGCGATTCCCGCGAACAGGAGTGTTTTGGGCAGTCGTGTCATGGCGTGCCGGTATTAGCAGGCTGTTGAAAAACGCCCATCTGCTGCGTTGCGCTCATTGTTCGTCACTGCGGCGTACGAAAAGTACGCCTCATTCCTCACAACTTCGCGCGCCTTGCATCTGTGCGTTTTTGAACAGCCTGTGTAAAAAGGCTTTTTCAACAACCTGTTACTGTCCCGTAGGAGTCGTGTTAGCCGTTTCGTTTGTTTCTGCCTGGTTTTGTGATGGTTGTGCATTGCTGTCCCTGGGCGCGGCTTTTTTGTTCATGCGCTGGCGCAGAATCATCAGGATGCGCAGTACGCACACAACAAAAAATACGATGCCGAGATAATAGCGCCAGCCCTCCGGGTAAGTGTTCCAGGCTGAAATTCCCATCAGTGCCAGAAAGGTATAGGCGGCAAGCCGCAGGAAATCATTCATGGTAGTATCCTTGAGCCTGTGGTCAATCATCAAAACGCCCGACGCCTCGAATGCGGGGCCGTCAACACTTCAGAAACCATACAAGAATATGTTTTTTTTTGCAAGCACGGGCAGGACTGAAGATTGTATGGTTGTTGGTGCACATACCCGCTTGTCATAGACGTGATATACCAATTTTTCCAAAATTATGTATGCCTATTATATTTATTATCAGTTAAAAATTTACAAACTATTTATTGACAATCGTATGTTTTCGATTGTATGGTTTTGTCCATAATCCGCAACACTTTAGAGACCTATTTGCAGGGGCGTATAAAAGTTTTGTCTTTTGTATCACTTGAACTTTGAATGGTGGAGGCTGGTATTATGAGGAAGTGCATTGTTGGGCCGGCGGTTTGTTTGTTGCTGTTGTTAACATCAAATGCCTGGGCGTTGGATTATACATATACCGTATCAGGCGGTAAAATTACGATCACCAAGTATACCGGCTCTGGGGGTGATGTTGTTATTCCAGGCACCATAGAACGGCCTGCCGGTTGTGATCCATTGGTAACTCTGCGTTTCGCTTCAATGACAATGTGACCAGTTTAAGACTACCGGATACCGTCACCACTATCAAGTACGAGGCCTTTGGTAGCTGCAAAAATTTGACCAGCGTAACATTACCGGATAGCGTCACCACTATCGAAAGCTTATGCGTTTGGCACGTGCCGCAGCTTAACCAGTGTAACCATACCCGCCAGCCTTACCACCATGGGGCAATGTGTATTTGAAGGTTGCATCGGTCTGACCGACGTGACCATATCCGCCGGTGCTAAAATTATCGGGCAGTATGGCGATTTCGCGATTGCAAAAGTTTAACCACCGTGACCATACCTGACAGCGTCACCAGCATAGGGGCTAGTGCTTTTGAAAATTGCAGCAGTTTGACCAGTGTTGATATCCCCAACAGCGTCACTATTATTGGACTTTATGTATTCGCAAGATGCAGCAGTCTGACCAGTGTAACACTGCCGGACAGCATTACCATTATCGATGGTTATGCTTTTGCTTCCTGCAGCAGCTTAAACAGCATAACCATACCCGATACTGTTACGGACATTCGTGAAGGGGCTTTCAGCGGTTGCAGCAATTTGATCGAAATATTGGTCGATGCCAATAACAGCGTCTACAGCAGCGAGGACGGTGTTTTGTTCAACAAAAACAAAACAGTGCTTGTCGCATGCCCAGGCAAAACCGCTGCATTCACAATACCTGACGGTGTTACCGCCATTGGAAACTACGCATTTAACGCCAACAGCGCTTTAACCAGCATAACCATTCCTGACAGCGTCACCAGTATAGGGGAATATGCGTTTAATGTTTGCCGGGGATTGACCAGCGTGACCATTGGCAACAATGTTGCCAGCATAGGAGAGGGCGCATTTCTTCTTTGCACCGCTTTGACCAGTGTTATCATACCCGATAGCGTCACCAGTATCGGATACAATGCGTTTGAGTCCTGTCTTAATTTGACGAGCGTGACCCTTGGAAATGGGCTCACTGATACCGGGTGGCAGGCATTTCGTTATTGCAGCAGTTTGACCGACGTGACCATCGGAAACAGCGTAACCCGTATCTCGGGTGAAACGTTTGCTTATTGCACCAGTTTAACCAGCCTAACCCTTCCCGAGAGTATTACAGAGATTGGTGACAGTGCATTTTATGGGTGCACCGGTTTGACCAGTATAAACATTCCCGATGGCGTTACCAGTATCGAGTATGAAGCGTTTGCTTATTGCAGCAGTTTAACCAGCATAACAATACCTAATCGTGTTACCAGCATACAGAACGGTGTGTTTAGATGTTGCAGCAGCTTGACCGTCGTGGATATTCCCGACAGCGTGGGCTATATTGGATTTTATGCATTTGCTGAATGCAGCAGTTTGACCAGCGTAACAATGCCTAGCGTGGGCTATATCGGGTTTCATGCCTTTGAATATTGCAGCAATTTAACCAGCGTTACATTATCGAATAACCTCGTTTCTATCGATGATTCTGCATTTGCTAATTGCAGCAGATTGACCGGCCTAACACTGCCCGACAGCGTCACCTATATCGCAGATTATGCATTTGCCAATTGTAGCAGTTTGACCAGCATCACAATACCCGCCGGTGTTGAATCCCTCTATTCAACGGCATTCATTTCCTGTGCCAGTTTGACCGGTATAACAGTCGATGAAAACAACAGTAACTATAGCAGTGATGACGGTGTCTTATACAACGAAGAAAAAACACAGCTTCTTACATATCCCGGGGGCAAGCCGGGCGCATTCACCGTTCCTGACAGCGTTACGTATATTGCTGAGGAGGCTTTTTATGGGAGCACCGGCTTAACCGGTATAACAGTTGGTGAAAGCAATAGTAACTACAGCAGTGAAGACGGTGCTTTATGCAGCAAAGACAAGAAACGGCTTCTTGCATATCCAGGCGGCAAGCCGGGCGCATTCACTGTTCCCGGCAGCGTTACAGTCATCGCTGAGAAGGCTTTTTATGGATGCGTGGGCTTGACCAGCGTAACGATACCCGACACTGTGACATATATCGATTATAATGCATTTCAATCGTGCACTCATTTGACCACCGTGAACATTGGCAACGGCATTACCGGCATTGAGCCGTATACATTTTTTGGCTGCAGCAGTTTAACCGATGTGAACTTCGGAAGCACCGTTAATGAAATCTGTTCTTATGCATTTGCTTATTGCACCAGTTTGACCAGCCTGATCATCCCTGACAACATTGCTGGCATTAATGATTATGCTTTTCAAGGCTGTAGCGCTTTGACAAACGTTACCATACCCGACAGCGTTGATTCGGTTGGAACCGGGGCGTTTGCTGATTGTGTCAATTTAGCCGACGTGACCATCGGGAATGGCCTTGACTATATTGAGAGCAAAACATTTTATGGATGCACCAGTTTGACTAATCTAACCATCGGAAACAGCGTTGAACAAATTTACGAAGAAGCGTTTGCTGGTTGCCGCAGCTTAGCCAGCGTGACAATTCCCGATAGCGTTAAAAATATTTATGAAAAAGCTTTCGAGGGTTGCACCGCTTTGACCGACGTGAACTTCGGTAACAGCGTTATAAGTATTAGTGAATATTCATTTCAGAATTGCAGCAGTTTGGGCAGCATTACACTACCGAATAGCATTTCTTATATCGGAGACTATGCATTTAATCAGTGCACCTCGTTGTCTGCAGCATATTTTCTCGGGGATGCACCTGCTCTGGGGACAGAGGTGTTTGTCGGTACTGATTCTGATTTAAAAATTTGCTACAAGGCCGGGGCTACGGGCTTTTCAAGCCCCACATGGAATGGTTATCCGGCATCAATTTGCTGTACTGATGACACCGAGTGCCCTGGCGGTTATGAATGCGTGGACGGCGAATGCCGGCCGGCGATCGATGACGATCCCCCCGCAATCACGGTCGGCCCGTTTCTGGCAGCCGGCAACTGGCCGCTGCTGCCGACATCGGCTGAGAGCCCCATGTATCTTGACGAGAATTACGACGTGCTGTGGACGTTCAGTGATGATTTTGTCTCCTGTTCCGGTGCCTGCACGCACATTGCCGAGTATCAGGCAGTTGGCGGCAGCACGCTGGACAGCGCTTCCCGTTACGGTCAATGCTGCCAAGGGGTATGCCTAGGGTGACGCTGCCGGTTGAGAGCCTGCAGAACGCCACGACGTATGCCTTCCGGTTTACGGTAACCGACTGTGCTTCTCAGACCACGCAGTCGGCTACGTACTATTTCCGGGTTGCAATCTCGGATGCCCCGCCGGTGATCACGGGATGGCCCGTTTCTGGCAACAGGTCCGTGGCCGGTATTGCCGACCTCATGAGGCAAGAGCCTTTGTGCTTGACCAAAATTATTATGTGCTGTGGACCTTCAGTGATGATTACGCCTCCTGCGCAGGTCTGTGCACGCACCGGGCGCGCTATCGCAAGGTAGGCGATACGGCGTGGACATGGATTACTGTGAGCGCTGATTCCGACGGGTAAGTGAGTATGCCTATACGACGCTGCCGGTAGAGGGCCTGGCGCCTGGCGATTACATGTTTCAATTTGACGTGCGCGACTGCGCCGGCCAGTATACGTTCCCGCCGAAACTATTATTATTTCAAGGTTGAGTAACTGAGCAGTAATTAAGCTGCATGAATGTGTAACAAAAAAGCAGGGCCCTTGCAGGCCCTGTTTTTTTTGTGTCATGCTTATGTGGCAGAGGAAGTATTTTAATAAATGGTCGGGGCGAGAGGATTTGAACCTCCGACCCTCTGGTCCCAAACCAGATGCGCTGCCAGACTGCGCTACGCCCCGAGTCGTGTTATTCAGGTTGCAGAAGATATCACAGGCGGTATCAAAAGGCAAGAAAACACGCGCATAGTCCTCACAACAGATGCCGATTGATCGAAGATGTTTTTTTTGTGCAACCAGTTTTTTTTGAAACGTCACCCCGGTGAAATAACCGGGGTCCAGAGATTATATTTTTAAAATTCCCTGGATGCCGGCTTTCGCCGGCATGACGAAAAGGGGCTCAGGATATTTATGGCTAAAATAAAAAAACATATTCTGGAACGTTTGTCCGGCATGTGCCGGGATTCTTCTACAACAGGTACTCTTTCAGGTTTGTCGGTCCGTAGGCGGTTCCGGCAAAATCCGTTATGAACTGATGGGCCACAAGCGCCAGTAGTTTCTTTACGCCCGGGGTTTTTTCCGTATCGCTGCCCGGGTATATCTTGACCGTGGTTTTATGGTCGCGCTGCAAAATCTGCACAAGGAAGCGGTTGGGCGGGCCGCCTTCGGCGGCTACCGCTTCAATCAGGATGCAACTGTGGTCAGGATTGATGAAGATTTCCAGAAGTTTCAGGGCCCCGTTGGGCAGCGCAAGAGAGGACGGCTCGTATGCCTTGAAAAAGGTTTCAAGAGACGGCATTCCTTCGATGACTATGTGCGGCATGGTTGTGTCTCCGGACGGTTTGTTGCGACTACTCCAAAATTAAAGGGCATATACCAAAAGTATATGCCCTGTTCGTCAATCAGGTGGAATACTGTATGTTTTACTGCTCGAGATCGGAGCTGATAAAACCGCCTTCTTTCAGATGCTGCATCTGTTTATCGTCAAGGTAGCACTTTTTAGCACCGATTTCACGCAGGGAAACGACGATTTCGCGGTTGTCCGGCGCGTTGACCTGGGGTTTCACCCCTTTCATCAGCTGCAGGGTACGCTGATGGGCCATGTGTATAAGGATAAAACGGTTTTCAATGTTTTCGAGACAGTCTTCAACAGTTATGCGCGCCATAGGGTTTTACATCCTTGCTTGTCGGGGTTTAATTAAAGAGAAATGATAGTACTGGTTGTGCGGTGAAAAGTCAAGCACTAGTATCGAATGCGGGCAAAGCAAGGCGGCACTGTTCCCGCATACGTTAGCGCAGGCCGGCAATAAACTCTTGTACCGCTGCGGTGCCGAACTGATCGACTATTCTGATGGTCTGGCTGCCGATAACCGCGATATCAGCTTTGCCCCGTAAAAAATCAACATCCTGGCGGTCTTTAACGCCAAAGCCTACTGCCAGCGGCAGGTTTGTTGCCCGGCGGCAGCGTGCCAGGTAGTCGCCCAGTTGATCGGAGAATGCGGTCTCCCGGCCGGTAACACCTTTGCGGGCCACGCAGTACACAAACCCGCGCGCACATGTTGCCAGGTAATCAAGGCGCGCAGGCGGGGTTGTGGGCGAGAAGATAAAAATCGGGTTCAGCTCATGCGTCTGCATGGCCTGCAGATACTCTGCGCCTTCCTCGGGCGGCAGATCCGGCACGATGGCGCCCTGCATGCCGCTAGCCTGCATCTGCGCTGCAAAGCGATCGATTCCGTATTGATACAGGATGTTGTAATAGCTCATAAACAGGAACGGAATGTCGAAACGCGCGGCAGCTTCGCGTCCGAACTCAAGGCATTTCTGCACGCTGGCGCCAGCGGCAAGCGCCTGTTGATTGGCTTGCAGGATAACAGGGCCGTCGGCAATCGGTTCGGAGAACGGAATTTGCAGTTCCATCAGGTCAACCCCGGCAGCCACCATTGATTCTACGATTTTCATTGAGGCTTCAAAGTCCGGATAACCCAGCACGATATGGGTCATGAGCAGGATTTCTTTTTCTTTGAGGCGTTCTCTCAGGTAGTGCTCAAGCATCGGTGTACCTCTGCGCCGTTTGTATAATAAATTCCCTCCAGGCAGGATCTTCGAAGGCGTCAGCCACGGTAAAAATATCTTTATCGCCGCGGCCGGACTGGTTGATGATAATGCAGTCGTCGCTCGTCATGAGCGGGGCTTCCTTAAAAGCCTGCACAAACGCGTGAGTGGACTCAAGCGCCGGTATCAGGCCCTCGGTGCGCATGGTCAGTTCTAAGGCCTGTACCACTTCCCGGTCGGTCGCTGACTCAAAGCGCACGCGTCCTTTTTCCCTGAGATCGGAGAGGATGGGAGATACGCCGACATAGTCAAGTCCGGCAGCAACGCTGTGAGTCTCGCGCATCTGGCCGTCGCCGTCCTGCAGAAAGAAGGTTTTATACCCTTGCGCCACGCCGATGGCTGCACCCGGCGCTGACAGGCGCGTGGCATGCAGCCCGGTTTCGATTCCCTTGCCGCCGGCCTCAACCCCGACAAGTTCGACGTCGTCCTCCAGAAACGGCAGAAAAATGCCGCAGGCATTCGAACCGCCGCCCACGCAGGCATATATGCGCTTGGGCAGCGTCCCGGTTATGCGCTGGATCTGCTCGCGGGCTTCACGGCCGATGATTGACTGGAACCAGGCGACCATTTCCGGGAAAGGGTGCGGGCCGCAGGCCGTGCCCAGGACATAGTGTGTATCGTCCATATTGGTCACCCAGTCCCGCAGGGCCTCGTTGATTGCATCCTTGAGAATACGGCTGCCCTCATTGACAGGAATTACCGTGGCACCGAGGCGTTCCATCCAGAACACATTGGGCCGCTGGCGCATGACATCGACCGCACCCATGTAAATCGTGCAGTCAAAGCCGTAGCGCGCGGCCATGGTTGCCGTGGCAACACCGTGCTGTCCGGCCCCGGTCTCTGCAATGACGCGTTTTTTACCCATGCGCTTGACCAGCAGTCCCTGGCCCATGACATTGTTGGCCTTGTGGGCACCGGTGTGGTTCAGGTCTTCGCGTTTAATATATATGCGCGCTCCGCCGAAGTGTTGCGTAAGGTTTTCCGCGAACGTGAGCGGCGTGGGGCGGCAGGAGTAATCACTCATCACGCGGACGTATTCGGCCCAGAATTCGGGGTCACGGCGGGCGGTCTCGAAAGCTTCTACAAGCTGTTCAATGGTCCCCACAAGGACTTCCGGCACATAGCAGCCTCCAAACTGTCCGTAGTATCCGCGATGTTTCATTGCTCTTTGAAAACCTCCTGAAGAGTTGTGCTGTATTCTTTATTCGGGTTGTTGTCCTTATTCCGGCAGTGCCCCGGTAGTGGTTTTAGAGCATACCACAACTATGCAGCAAACAAAGCCGGAAATGGCAAATGCTCAGGCGCTGTCGGGCTTTTTAGTGAGGGGCGGCATCTGGCCTGCAAAGTAGCTCGCGATGCCCTGTGTTCCCCCGGTAACAGCGTCAACGCGTGCGGGCGTTTTTGCGTGAGCTGATTCGGAATCTGCGGATGGGGATGGCTGCTGCACGCGCACCACAGGGGCATTGCCCTGTTGGGTTTCAACGTTGATCTGCGTGACGGTGTTTTTTAGAAATACGAGCATGGCAGCTTTATAAAATTTCGTGTACTGTATTGTTTGAAATTATTGTACCATGTCGTATGATTCCGCACAAGGGGGTGTGAGACTATGCAGCCACGTGTGATACGGTTTACGGACTCGGAAAGCCTGAGCCGGGCGGCGGCGCATGCGCTGAGCGCAGCTGTGCGTTGCGCAGTTGAACACCGGGGAAGCTGCTCGCTGGTGCTGAGCGGCGGCAGCAGCCCGCGCCGTATGTATGAACTGCTTGCCGGACCGGAGTTCAGCAACAAAATCGCCTGGGAAAAGGTGCATGTTTTCTGGAGTGATGAGCGCTGCGTGGGCCCCGATGACGAGCGCAGCAACTATTATCTCGCCCGAACCTGCCTGCTTGAGCATGTACCGCTGTTGCCTGCAAACATTCACCGCATGTACGGGGAAATCGATCCGCAGCAGGCAGCCCGTAAAAGTGCCGGGGATATCAGGGCGTTTTTCGGGGAGCGAGCGTGCGTGCCCGGTCATGTTCCTTCCTTTGATTGTGTACTGCTGGGCATGGGCGCAGACGGGCACGTGGCATCACTGTTTCCCGGAGATGACAGCGCTTTGCTGGAAGAAGAGCTGGTAATCGCGACCCGTGCGCCGGAAGGCATGCCGGTTGCGCAACGGCTCAGCATGAGCCTGCCCCTGCTTGTTGCTGCGCGGGATATTTTTTTTGTCGTGTGCGGCCGCGACAAACAGCCAATGCTGGATCTGGTGCTTGCCGACAGTCCCGCTGCGCAGCACTATCCGGCGGCCCGTATCTGCGCTCGTTCCCGGACCGTGTGGTTTGTCGCCCCCTGATGCACGTCTGACGATGTTTTAATGAGTATCCCCAAAAGCGTAAATCGGCAAGAGCACGATGCCTTTGGGTACCTGCAGTGCAAGCTGTCCGGGCTCAATGGGATCGGTCAGGGTATCCTGCAGTTTAATTTCAAGGCTGGTAGCGTAGCGGTCAAAGAGCACCTGGATTGTTTCAGGTATGAAGCGTCCGTCCTGCTGCCGAAAGCCCTGATAGCGGATATCATGCACGGCCAGGCCGTTTTCAAACAGCAGGCTGCGGGTGATGCGGCCGACAATCGGGTTGATCCACACCTGTTGCACGGTTTCCTCATGTACAAGTGTGCATGCGTAGTTGTCATTGTCCTGCGTGCAGGATATGTGTGCTGTTGAGGGATCGGGGCCGGGCGGGCGGCCGTGCAGGGTCCGGACAATATCGAAGGGATCCATCAGTATCCCGCTGATGCGCTGCATGCTCTCAGGCGTAGCGGGTCCCCGGTACCAGGCGTTTTCCGAAGGCACGCACAGGGTAATGCCCGTGTCCGTATTCGCATTTACGTACAGGCCGGGCTGATTGAAAAGACCCAGCACTTCAAGCCGCAGCGCATCGGGATAGCTGCAGGCAAAAACGGTTTTATAAGAACGGCTGGTGTTTTCAGCTTTGATGGTAATGCGGGCGATACCTGACAGGGCAGCGCGCGGAGGCACCGTAAAGGCCGCCTGCACATACGCCGCGGGATTCGGGAGCAGCGGCAGTTCCGGGGCTGTGCGCACTGCGGCGCAGCCTGCATGGAACAGCAGGACGCCGGACAATACGAGCGTGAGCAGCGGTTTTATGTGCATGTTGAATCCGATATCTGCGAAGGCTTACTGTTCGGGGCGCTTACCTGAGTGCACTGCTTACAGTCCCTCGAGATCATTGATTTTTTGCTGAACAGCCTGTTTGTCCACTGCCAGTTCAAGCGCTCGCCGGTAGAGTTCAAGGGCCTCCCCGGTTCTGTTCAACCGCAGATAGACATCGCCAAGGTGCTCGGCGATAGTCGGATCATCCGGTACAAGCCGGTGCGCCTGTTCAAGGTATGTGAGCGCTTTTTTATAGCTCTCCATTTTGTAATATACCCAGCCGAGGCTGTCCAGTATGTATCCGTCATCAGGTTTGACGGCAAGTGCTTTCTTGATGAGGATCCTGGCTTCGCGCAGGTGTATGCCGCGCTCGGCGTACAGGTAACCGATAAAGTTGAGTGCATCGGCATTATTGCTGTTGATGGCGAGAACCTCGCGCATCGCGGCAATACTTTCATTGAACATGCCGGCCTTTTCATAGAGGTGCCCGAGATAGAGGAGCAGGTCTTCTGAGGTGCTGTCATGTTCAATGGCTTTTTGCAGTGCCGCTATTGCGGGCGGGTAGTCCTTTTTTTCTGCATGCACAATCGCCAGGGCATGGTACAGCGATACATCGTCCGGCCTCAGTTCAATGGTTTCCTGTATGATTTGCAGCGCGCCGGGCGTATCGCCTGCCTGGCTATGGATGAATGCGAGCTGTATGCGCGCCTGCGGGAAAAGGTCAGAGTCAGGTTTGACGGACTCGAAAGCCTGCGCGGCCTCTTCAGGTTTGAGTGTTTTTACAAGCGCATGGCCCAGGTAATATTGAGCGTGCTGGTTTCCGGGATTTTCCCCGGTAATGCGCCTGAAGAGTATCTCCGCATCAGCGAAATTCCCCTGTTCAAAATAAAGTAATCCTGTTTTCAACGCGATGTCCTCATCAAATTGAGGAGAGGTATCGAGAAGATATTGATAGTGTAACAGTGCGGCATCGAGGTTGCCGGTTTTGATGTAAAGATACGCAAGTTTTGAGTGCACAAGCTGGTTGTTCGGCACCAGATCGGCAACCTCCTGATAGGTTTGTATGGCGATGTCAAATTTTTCGGTGGTTTCATACATATCGGCCAGGTTGATTCGTGCCGGCAGGAATTCAGGGTCAAGTTCGATTGCTTTCCGGTAGGCGGCCTCAGCCTTAGCTGTATCTCCCCGGTCGGCATACATTCCGCCCTTATGAAAAAAAGCGATTGCGGAATTCGGATGAGCTGCCAGGAGCTCGTTAATGGCATCCAGTGCTTTTTCGGGCTGTTTTTGACTGGCGTAGAGCTTTGCCAGGGTAAGCAGGGTTTCCTCATCGCCGGGCCGCTCCTTGAGCAGCAGCAGGTATTGGGCGATTGCCTCTTCGGTTTGATCACGTGAGCCCATAAGCCGGGCCATGAACTGGCGCGCCTCGAAAAAATGCGGGTCATGCTTGAGCGCGAGGCCGCAGTATTCTTCAGCTCTATCCGGCTCTCCCAGAATTATGGCAAGGTTGCTCAACTGTAGCAGGATATAGGGTGAGTCGGGGGTCTGCTCCAAGGCGTCAAGATAAAAATTTTGGGCGCGTGTCCAGTCCCCGCTGTTTATGCTCAGCTGCGCTGCCAGCAGGTTATAATAAAATGTTTCCGAGGTTTTGGGAAAATAATCCTTACTGGCCTGATCTTCAACAACGGAAACCGGGCCGGGGCCGCGGATTGCGGGCGCGCAGGCCGGAAGGATTGCGATGATGGCTACGCTCAACAGCGTTGCTGTCTGCAGTCGTGAGATGTGTATGTGAATCCGCATGGATGTTCGTGGTCTTTCAAAAAAACAGCTGTACAGTCCCATTGAAATAATTTACCATGGAATCCTTGAAAAACACAAGTCCCCTGCAGGGAACGCGCACTGACAAAGCTTTTCCGCGGAAAAACGACATGGTTTTATTTAAACGCCACCTGCCTAAAATCTTTCTGGCCGCAGCCGCTTTGATGCTCTTCGGCGGCCTGTTTGCCGGTGAGCACAACATGTTTTTTACCTACGCGATTGTAATCTGCCTGAACTGTATCGGTATCGGCTAGAGGCCCAATGAAAGTTACTTTCTACCAGCGGCTTTCACAGGTATGCAGTACAATCCTGTATAATGCATATTTAGCGGGTTTTCTGTCGGGCTCAATTTACCAGGGCGGGTTCAAGCTGCTTCCCTGTCCGGGCTTCAACTGCCACTCATGCCCTGGTGCGCTTTTCGTGTGTCCGATCGGCGCCCTGCAGTTTTTTGCGGCCTACGGCCGCTATTATGTTTCCCTGTATATTCTTGGTTTTATTTCGATGCTTGGAGCTATTGGCGGCCGTTTTATATGCGGCTGGGCATGCCCGTTCGGTTTTCTGCAGGATATGCTCTACAAACTGCCCGTGAAAAAAATAAAAATTCCGCGACGGCTGGAATACCTGCGCTATGTCATCCTGATCGGTATTGTCGGCATTGCGGCAGCTGCTACCAATCAGCCCTGGTTCTGCAAAATTATCTGCCCGGCCGGCACGCTTGAGGCCGGCATACCCCTGATGCTGTTGAATGAAAATTTGCGGCCCATGATCGGGCCGATTTTTATGGTGAAGCTGGCATTTTTGTTTGCATTCCTGACCTGGATGACAATGTCGAAACGCCCTTTTTGCCGGGTGATATGCCCGCTGGGAACGCTGTACGGGCTGTGCAACCATTTGAGTTTTTTTAAGCTGGGTTTCAAGAAGCGCGCGTGTGCCTATGATGCGTCCTGCGCGCAGGTGTGTCCGGTTGATCATCGGATATATGGTGAAGATCCAAATGCCACGCGCTGCATCAGATGCCTGCGTTGCCGCTCGCAGTGCACTCATGATGCCATCTGCATAACCAGTGGTCAGCCGTCCGATTCCGCGTCGCGCGTTGCCGGCTGATCAGCTGAGCGCACACATCTGAATCCGAGCGTAGGGCTTTTGTAATCGGGGCTGTTTTTGCCCCTTTGAGCGCAGCGCAGAAATTTCATATCATCCCTCCATGAACCCCCGCGAAATACCTTATATTCACCGTGTGCCGGGCCTGTCGGGTTGCTTGCAGCGCTCTTGCGGTAATAGCCGGGGCCGTACCAGTCAATGCACCATTCCCAGACATTGCCGGCCATATCATAAAGGCCAAGGGCATTGGGCTCGAAACTGCCCACCGGTCGCAGTTTTTTGCTGCGCAGATAGGATTTAAAATAATTCGCCTGGTTGAGTTCAAGGGTGTCTCCATACGGAAACGTACGCCCGGCCATGCCTGCACGGGCGGCTTTTTCCCACTCGGCTTCGGTCGGCAGGCGTTTTCCGTTCCAGGCTGCAAACGCGGCTGCGTCATGCCAGCTGACCAGCACGACCGGGTCCTTGTCTGTTCCGGGCGGGTAATCGCTGCCGATCCAGTTATACGGTTCGGCCCAGTCGGCCTCTACCTGCGGCGGTGCATGACCGGTCGCCAGGATAAAACGCCGATACTCGGCATTGGTTACTTCACAGCGGTCAATATAAAACGCAGAGACAAGCACAGTGTGAACCGGTTGTTCATCCCGGTTGGCATCCGGTGCGTCCGAGCCCATAGCAAACTCCCCGGCCGGTATAAGCACCATGCCGGGGGTGTTCGGTCCGGCGTCTTTTTTTGTGTCGGGCAGGTACTCGTTTGAATCGGAACAGGCGCCTATGCACAGGCACAGAGCCGCTAGAGCACGTGCTGCAAAACGGAGGCATGTTGATGAATGCATAATATTCTTTCTTTATAATATATTTTATTTTTTTATTCTTTTTTTATTAAAAATAAACTGTAAATAAGATCACCGCGAACAAAAAATTGACTTTCACATGTTCCTATGGTTTAACTTTACGCTACCCACGGACATTTTGCAATAACCTGTTTTGTATGACAGAAACACTATGTCCTGAGCTGTGAATGAAACGATGCGAGGCAGCATGAAAAAAAATCATCTGACGCTTGTAATTCAGTCTGCATCTTCGGCAAAGCGCTCCGTAAAAACCACCGCACAGTTTTCATTCCATAAACGTGTGATCCTGTGGTTTTTCCTGTGTATCATTCTGATGGTCTTTTTCGGTGCCCGCGGCAGTCGGGCAATCATAAAAAATCAACTCCTCAAGCAGGATATCGCTGTTCTGGAGGAGTCGCTCTCGCAGCGGGCATACCTTGAAAAAAAGATTGAGCAGGCGCGCAGTGAGGAGAGAAGGATTCGGGCCTTTCTGGGTATTGACGCACGGGATGAAATTTTTAATATCGATGAAAGACTCGGTATGGGCGGTTCCGATGCCGAGGAGCCCGATGATATGCAGGCGTTAGATCCCATAGCTGAGCTTGATACTTTGGTTGACAAACGCCCCCTGCATGAGCAGGTGTATGCCCTGCTCGACGATTTAGGCGATTTGAAAGGCAAACTTTCGCAGATGGCTGAAAAACTCAAATTCCGTCCTACAGTTATGCCGGTTCAGGATGGTGAAGTCTGGATGACCTCGGGCTTCGGCTGGCGTAAAGGCCCCTTTACGGGCGTGAGCCAGTTTCACAGCGGGGTTGATCTTTCAGGTAAAAAGGGTATGCCAATTATTGCAACTGCTGACGGCGTCGTGAAAAATACGGGTTTTGATAGTTTGTTCGGCAATAATGTGCTTATCAGCCACGATGCCCGCTTTGAAACCACATATGGGCACATGTTAAAAATCAAAGTCAAAGAAGGTGAAAAGGTGAAGCGCGGACAGGTTATCGGCTTGATGGGATCGACCGGGTTGTCCACCGGCAATCATGTGCACTACGAGATTGTGGACAAGGGCAAAAAAGTGAACCCCTATAATTTTATTCTCAATCGCGACGATATCAAGCTGCGCTCATCGCGCGGATAATACACGCTGTATCCCTCAATGCGGGAGAATCCAAATATTAGCCTTGCTCAGCAGCGGCAGTGTATGCCGCTTTTTTTACGCCTGCCATCGTGTATTAACTTGTGCCGACCCGAAAGCGTGAAATCCCCTCGGCTCTCAAGGGCCTTTGAACTGCATTGAATTGTGTGGCGCAGGGAGAGTCCATTAAGGTAATAAGCTAAGCAAATAAAATAACTTAGCTTTTAATGAAAAACAAAGAGCGCATACCACCAAATTCAACATCGGATTTCAATTTGACTCCCTCTTTGTCTGTCAAAAATCACGTTTATTGTCATTGGGTTTTGCGGAGTGTTTCCGAAAAAATAATGGAAGGCCCGGCGTGACTTCCGTTACTATGAAATTAGAAACGAAAAGGCAGGGCCATCAAGACCCTGCCTTCTGTGGTCATTCGTGCATGTCGGCTGTTAGAGCGGCTTGTTCACTTTGAAATAGTATGTATTTGAGTTCGTGGTCTGACCCGCGCAGTCGGTCACGTCAAACACAAAAGCATATGTGCCGTTTTCCAACTCCAAAACAGGTAGGTCGGCAAAGGCATACGACGTCCCACCGTCAGGATCAGGGCTGACAGAAAGATCTGCCCATGTGCTGCCGTCAACCGGCTTGTATCGAGCCCGGTGCGTGCACAGTCCACCGCAAGAGCCGTAATCATCACTGAATGTCCACAAAACGCTGTAATTCTTCTTCAAGATAATGGGGCTCTCTTGCGAGGTCGGCAGCAGCGGCCACGGGCCTGCTGCCACAAACGGACCAAGTTCGATTACAGGGGGTTTGTCTGGGCGCGCAACCTTGAAATAGTATGTATTTGAGTTCGTGGTCTGACCCGCGCAGTCGGTCACGTCAAACATAAAAACATACGTGCCGTTTTGTAGCTGAGAAACAGGTAGTTCGGCAGTGGCATACCACGTCCCACCGTCAGGATCAGTGCTTACAGAAATATCTGTCCACGTGCTGCCGTCAACTGGTTTGTATCGAGCCCGATGCGTACACGGATCAGTGCAGGAGGCGTAATCATCGCTGAAGGTCCACAACACGTTGTAATTCTTCTTGAGAACCATGGGGTTCTCAGGTGATGTCGGCAGCACCGGCCAATAGCCCGCTGCCACAAACGGGCCGTCACCGATTGCGGGGAGATCATCATCCTTTGATTTTTCAGTACAGGTAAAAAATCTAAGAGGACAATCATTTTTACCTTCAGGGTAATACAGGCTCCAGGCATATGCCCCATCCTCAGATTCGTTGATTGCACATATTCCTGTTATAAGCCCGGAAGTATCCGTCCTGTCAGCGCATGCAACTCCATCAACATAAATTCCTGCAGACCGTTTGGCACATTTTGCTTTTGCAGTACCGCTATCTCCTCCAGTATAATTAGGCCCGATATAATCTTCACACATATATGTAGATGAATGTTCATTTATAAAATAACAACTCCCTGTTGAATTTTCCATATCATCGCAGGTTATATCAGTTAAGGAATCTGCCGGTGTTAAACTGGTGCCATTATTAAAGGCCCCGTCCTGCATCCACGCCAGTAAATTTTGTGATGAAATAATTTTACAGTATTTTGCACCATGCCTATCATCCTCAAAATTGATAAAATCACTTTCAAGGGATGCCGGGGAGATGCTTAAATGAGTACCCATGTCCGTTATAAGGCTATACTGGTCAAGGGCGTAAAAATCTATACCCTCTCCTACAATAGTCTCATCCGTAAAAATAATGGGCTTGCCTTCATTGATATATCTATCCCTCTGTTCGGCTGTTAAGATGTCCAGAGTCATGTCATAAATATATTCATTAACCTGCCTACATGTGCCGGCGGCTGCATTCTGTTCTGTATAATCTATTCCAGTGTTCCATTTTATTGCTTCTGGTATGCGCGTTTTGCACCAAATCATGGTGTTGATTTTATCATTTCTAAAGATCTCATCAGATGTTCCCTGCACAATCATATAAACGGGGATTGCGGTGTTTGTGCTGCCGTCAACAGTTGCTTTTGTAGAGGTAAAAGCGCTGCCCGGATTAACGGCAGCAACAGTAATACCGGAAGTTTCATCTATATCCCCAAACAACGTTTGCGCATATGCGCATATATCATCATCAATTTCTGATGCTTGCGCTAATAATACTTCATAATCTAATTGTTCCTCGCCATATCTCACTTCAACATTCGGATCAAGCAGCCTGCCTGTTGTACTTATATACTCCAAGGCTGCTGGATCATTTAAAGCATGTGCGCGAAGGAACAGGGCTGCCCAGCGAGCAGTTGTTTCTATTGAAATATTCTGATCAAGGGTTGGTGGATTCTCCTGCGGGGTGGGTGTCCCGTCATTTTGCGGGTCTGCAGGATAATTCGGGTTACCGGGATTATTTTCGGTACAAAGACCGTAATGATTTGCGCCCTTTACAAAAACAAGGGACTTAGGCAGGTTTTCAATAAGTTTATAGGAGTCTTTGGTGTCATGATATTCAGCGTTTTCATCTTGATCACCATTAATAATTGCCATGGGTACCGGATTATCAGTATGCCTGTTTACAGTATCAAAGGGATTGCCAAAGGGAATGGTGTTTATTCCGGTTAAGGCAACTGCTTTAACTTCTTCCGGCAGAGAAAAGGTGGTGCCTTGCGGACGGCACAAAGGAAATTCGCAGGTTTTCTGTATTGCGTCTATTATTACAGCTGAGCCAAAGGAATGACCGGCTAAGACAAGGATATCATTGTTAATGATTCCGTACAGCGGTGAAACTACATTATCATTTTCAGCACTCATGAAAGTAAGTATATCCGGTATCTGCTGATTCTCTGGAAAAAAACCCACAAAATCTATTTCTATGCCTGGATAATCAGGATCCGTCAGAGTGAAATCAGCATAATGATTTGGAACAACCACAATAAACCCGTACGCAGCAAGTTTATGTGCAAATTCCGAATAGTAACTTTTGTTGACTCTTCCGCCCTGGAGGAAAAGAGCAACCGGAAACGTATACGAAGTACTGTCATTGGCAGCAGGGACTGGGTAGTAGATGTCGGTTTCGTCATTGTTCTGAGGCATGATTGTTGAGTATAAAGCTGTTTCTGTGAAAGCAGGCTCTGGTTGTTCTGCTACTGCGGTACAGGTAATAGAAGGCAGCAGCAACGCGATGCCCATTGCAACAGTTGATATCAGTGTTTTTGTTCCGAGGTTATTGTGTTTCATAGGATTCCTTTCAAAGCAGGTGGTTCTTAATGAAACAATTATATCAAACTCATCTTACTTATACATGTCACGAGTTGACTTGTAAAGGGTTGTCTTGAGTCAAATCCTATCTAGGCGAATTGCATTAACCCAAAAAGGCCGTTTTCTTAGATAGTTTATGTGTGGCTTGGTATAAACCACGCCCAACCTTTTCTCTACTTCCATCATTAACCATCCGGGGAAGCTTCCCATACATATAATTTTAACCATATCCGGTTATTTTTATTAACTCAGCAGGTGAGATTGGCTTACCTGCGGCTTTAATAGCATCATTTTATAGGTTTTTTGGAGGGTATGTTTTTGTTGTGAAGTTTTATATGGCGGAAGGACAGGGATTCGAACCCTGGAAACGACGTTAGCCGTTTAACGGTTTTCGAGACCGCCGCCTTCGACCACTCGGCCATCCTTCCGTTGCAGCGAGATCAGTTGGGCATTATAAGGTATTTGGGCGAGATTTCAAGGATATTATGCAGGCTTCAGGAGTTAGATAGTCTTGATGTTTGCTCCGAGCTGCTGCATTGACTCAATAAATGAAGGGTAGGTAACAGCGACTGATTCGGCCGTGTCGATTGTGGTTGTGCCGGTTGCGCACAGCCCGGCAACGGTCAGTGCCATGACAACCCGGTGATCGTGGTGGCCGTGTAGCATAGCTCCGGTCAGGGGAGCCCCATTGATGACAAGCCCGTCAGGCAGCTCGGTGATACGCGCGCCCATCTTTGCCAGTTCCTGCGCCATGACTTTGATGCGGTCGGTTTCCTTGACACGGGCCTGGGCCACGTTTGTTAAAGTTGTTTGGCCATCGGCATAGCAGCCCGTCACCGCAAGAGCGGGCAGTGCATCGGGCGTAGCATTGATATCAAGCGTGCAGCCCTTGAGAGAGCCGCCCCGTACGCGTATGCCGCCGGGAACAGTGGTAATATCCGCACCCATGTGGCGCACATATTCAACGATGGCCTTGTCTCCCTGCACGTCATGCAGGTCAAGCCCTTCAAGGTACACGTCGGAATCCAAAAGCGCTGCTGCGCACAGGGGAAAGGCGGCAGAGGACCAGTCAGCAGGGATGGTTTTTTCGAACGAGCAATAGCGCTGGCCTCCGGGCACAGTGAAGCGGGTGTAACCGTCGCGCGTGTAGCGGATGTGCTGTTCATCGAGCCACGCAAGCGTCATGTCGATGTAGGGCAGCTCGCTTGGGTTCTCAACGATAATTTCAGTATCGCGCGGGGCAAGCGGACAGGCTATCAGCAGGCTCGATACATACTGGGATGATTTGGATGCATCCAGCACAACAGAGCCGCCGGTCATGCGCCCGCTGATGGAAAGCGGGGGGCAGCCTGGTCGGCCTCGAAAGTGAATGCTGCAGCCGAGTTTTTGCAGGGCATCGGTCAGGGGCTGAACCGGGCGGGTTTGCAGTGATGCGTCGCCGGTTATATCCGCCTGCACGCCCAGGGCTGCAAGCACGCCCAGACACAGGTTTGTGGACGTGCCGGAATTGAGCATGTCGAGTGCCTTGTCCGGCTGCGCTGGCGCTGTGCCGAAGCCGGTGATTTCAAGCCGTTCATCGAATTCGCTGATGCGTGCTCCCAAAGCCCGGCAGGCGTTGAGCGCGGCGCGTGTGTCTTCAGAGATCAGGGGCCGGCGCAGAATGGATGTGCCCTCAGCCAGGGCCGCGATAAGCACGGCCCTGATCGTGTGCGATTTTGAGGCCGGGATGGCAATGCGCCCGTGCAGGCGCTTTGTCGGTTCCACCTGCAGTATCATGACAGGATGTTCTCCATCAGCTGCAGGTCAGGGTCAATGCCGGTCCACAGGCGGAACTGTTCGGCTGCCTGATTGATAAACATTTCAATGCCGGGAATGGGAGTGCAGCCTGCGCGTGCTGCCATTCGCAGCAGCATGGTCTCGGGTGGATTATATACGCCGTCGAACACGATCATGCTACCGCGCAACTGCTCAGCCGGTATCGGCGTTTCGTCAACGTTAGGGTGCATGCCCACGGATGTCATGTTGATGAGCACATCGGTTGTTAAAGGATCAAACGCATCCAGTGGGCCTGATGTGCAGCCAAGCTCGCGGGCAAGTTGTTCCGCCCTGGCTACCGTACGATTGAGTATGGTGACGCACGCGCCATACTCAATGAGCGCGGCAGCGGCAGCCCGGGCCGCACCACCGGCGCCCAGAAGGGTAACGCGTTTTTCTTTCAGTTCGGTGCGCTGCATCAAAGGCTTCACAACGCCTACAGTATCACTGTTGCAACCCAGGAGACGTCCCTTCAGGTTGACAACGGTGTTGACCGCACCGATACGCTCGCTGATAGCGTCGGTTGCGTCAAGATACGGCGTAACGGCCTGCTTGTGCGGCATGGTAATGCTGAAGCCGTTGAGCATGTGGCCGAAGCTGTTCATGAAATCTTCTATGTCATCGACCGGGAAATTGAGGTAGGCCATGTTCAGGCTGTAGTGCTGAAAGAGACGGTTGAACAGGATGTAGCCCCTGCTCTTGCTGACCGGGTTGCCGATCAGGCCGAAAAGCCGGGTGTCGCGGTTCAGTCCTGCGCAGTTGTAGATGGAGCGCATGGTTGTAGCCGGAATCTGGCCCGGTGCTGATTCTTTGCCTGTATCAAGGCTGGCAAAGGTGAGCAGGGCCCCGTAGGCAGGTGCCAAAATGCGGCTTGCTTCCCCTTTGGGGCCCATACAGATTCCGATACATCTTTGCTCTGTGCTGCGGATCAAATTAAGCATGCGCAGGTTGTCAGAAATATGGTTAGCAAACGTTGCTATTTTGACAACATCGGCCCCGGTTTTAGCGATATCACGGTAGATTCCTGTAAGATTTGGCGGTGTTTCGTCATAGTTGTGGCTGGAGACGATAACACGGGTGTTCCCCTTGATGCTCAGCAGGCGGGGCAGGGCATGCCAGCCCATGTTGCAGTCGATATACTCTGCGCCCAGACTGATTGCCTGTTCGAGCAGCGCCAGACGCTCTGCGTCGGTTCCGGTAAACGCTCCGTTTTCCTCTTGGGGGGTAATGGTCACAATCACCGGTTTGGGTCGATTGGCCAGCAACAGCGGCAGGTCGGGATTTTTAATATGATCAAGGCGCAGCTCCAACATGTCGGCCAGCGGGGCGGCAGCCTGTATGTCGCCCAGAGCGTCCTGTGTAGTTGCTGCAATAATCGGAATACAGATCATAGGAAAATATCTTTCGCACGCGAGTGCATTTTTTAAACCACATTAGGCTTCTGGGGTAACAATGCGGTGATTGTAGGCAATCAGGGGGGGTTTGTCAATCGTGAGCAAAGAACATATAAATTAAATTTTTCACCGTAACAGCATTCAATGTTTTTCGGGTGCAACGGTTTATGAGTACAGGCACACTGAGGGAAATGAACGAAACCGCGTTCTGCCCGTGCGTGAAAGTAAGCAGGGTTGAGGGGCTCAATATGACTTTTCATTGCTACAGAGTCACGCAAGCCGCACACTTTAATAGCCACAAAAAAGACAGGGCTTTGTGGCCCTGCCTTCGTGTTACCCGTTCATAGTGCCCGTCATTACGGGAGTGCAACCTTGAAATAGTATGTCTGTGAGTTCGTCTGCTGAGCAGCACAGTCGGTTATTGCAAACCGGAAGGCATACTTCGCGGCGTTCTGCAGGCTCTCAACCGGCAGCGTAACCCGGACCCGCCCCTTGGCAACATTGACCGTAACGGGAAGCGCTGTCCAGCTGCTGCCGCCAACTGCCTGATACTCGGCAACATGCGTACACGCACCAGAGCAGGATATAAAATCGTCGCTGAAGGTCCACAGCACGTCATAATTCGCATCCAGTTCAAAGGCACTCTCCTGCGAGGTCGGCAATACCGGCCAATAACCCGCTGCCAGATACGGACCGGAGGTGATTACCGGCGGGGCATCAGGGCGCACCACCTTGAAATAATACGTGCCCGACGGGGTGGTCTGTGAAGCGCAATCGGTTACCGCAAACCGGAAGGCATACGTGCCGTTCGGCAGGCTCTCAACCGGCAGCGTAACCCGGGCCCGCCCCTTGGCAACATTGACCGTAACGGCAAGCGGTTTCCAGCTGCTGTCGCCAACTACCTGGTACTCGGCAACGTGCGTGCACGCCTCAGAGCAGGAGGCAAAATCGTCACTGAAGGTCCACAACACGTCATAATTGGCATCCAGTTCAAAGGCGCTTTCAGCCGAGGTCGGCAACAGCGGCCACCAGCCCGCTGCCAGATACGGGCCGGCGCGTGATTGCGGGAGGATCGTCTATGATCAGTTCACACTCACCCTCAACGCACTCATAGCCCTCATGCGCAGTCATTGTCGATTATACACTCCGGCACCTCATAGCGCCACAGGTCGTTCAAATAGCCCGAATTCCGGTGCTACCGTAGCCGCCCCCCCCGAACAACCAAAAATTACCGGTACTGTCTGTCCAGGAGATGCCACCATACGCGCGCCGGGCACGTTGGCAGCATCCGGTACACCCTTTGGTGCCGTAGGTGCCAACCTGGTTAGTCGTATTCGCACCGCTCATCCACGTCCACTGATCCGGTATGCGGATCATAACGCCACAGATCGTTCAAATAGCCCAATGCCGTGCTTCGTAACCGCCGCCCCCGAAGAGCCACAGATTGCCGGACTGTCTGCCCAGGAAATGCTCATATAACGAGCGCACGGCACATTGGCAGCATCCGGCACACCTTTGGTGCCGTAGATGCCTGCCTGATTAATCGTATTCGAACCACTTATCCAGGTCCACTGCTTGGTCGCAGGGTCATAGCGCCACAGGTCGTTCATGTAGCCATGGATAGGTGGTGCTGCCGTAGCCATTGCCCCCGAACAGCCAGAAGTTGCCAGTCGCTGTCTGTCCAGGAGATGCTGCATCGCCGTGCGCCGGGAACGTTGGCAGTAGCAGGTACACCCTTGGTGCCGTAAACTGCCGGTCTGATTTTTCGTGTTCGACGCCGCTCATCCATGTCCACTGTTGGTCGCAGGTGTCATAGCGCCACAGATCGTTAAATCTCCATTAAATGTTTCTTCAAGCGTGATATCGAGCCTACTAGCCCCCCGAACAGCCACAGGTTGCCTGAACTGTCTTTCCAGGAGATACTGGCCGCCGCGCCCGCCGGGCACATTGGCAGCATTCGGCACGCCCTTGGTGCCGTAGATGCCGGTCTGATTGACACGTGTTCGCGCCGCTCATCCAGGTCCATTGATTGGTGCGAGGCTCATAGCGCCACAGATCATTGTAATGTTAGACCTGTACTTCTTGCCCGGGCATACACTACTCATACCCCCGAACAGCCACAGGTTGCCTTCACTGTCTGTCCAGGAGATGCTGCCACCCGTGCTCCGGGCACATTGTGCAGTATCCGGTAAGCCCTTAGTTCCGTATGAAGCCTATTCTGATTGATCACGTATTCGCCCCGCTTATCCACGTCCACATACCAGGCGCAGGCTCATAGCGCCACAGAGTCATTCAGATGCCAATGTCGGTGCAGCGTTCTCACTGCCCCCGAACAGCCAAAACTTGCCGTCGTTGTCTGTCCAGGAGGTGGCCCCTGTTCGCGCGCCGGGTATATTGGCAGGATCCGGTGTGCCCTTGGTGCCGTAGATGCCGGCCTGGTTGCACTGTTCGCACCACTCATCCACGTCCACTGTCCTTGGGCATGCACACACCTTCCCTGCATTCATAGCCTACGGAACAATCTCCCTGTGCCAGGCACTCTACGCACACGCCGGACGAAGTATTGCAGAGTTCACCATCATCACAGTCAGCACTGCTTATGCACTCAACACATCGATCGTTGTCCTCATCGCACACCTGAGCTTCACTGCAGGGCGGCGAACCCGCAACACACGCGGTGTCAACGCAGGTCTCAGTTCCGTTGCAGAAAGCCCCATCATCGCAGTCGCTGTCCTGCAGGCATTCACAAATAACATCCCATGTGCCGGAAGAATAGAGCCGGCAGGATGGATGGGCGCAATATATTTCAGATGACCATGTGCCATTAAGGCACGCACTATATGTACAGTGCTCAAAACCTTCATCTAATTCTAAGGAAAAACAATCAGCTGATATATTCCCCTCTAAATTAAAGTAACCACAAGGAGACCTAATAGCAAGGATACTTGAAGTCTCTTGTGCCGCCTGAATGGTTCTCGATGTTTCAAGGGTTGTCTGCCGCTGGACGCCGTCAATGGTGATCCAGCACGTTGCCTGCGAAGAAGGGATGTAAAGACCCCACATCAGTAAAAAAACAAACGCTGCACATACGGCACCTGCTGGTCTTTGCGCTTTCTTTGCGGCCATGGTGTTCTCCCCTTATTGTTTTATTAAGGATATTCTTTTTCGCAAGCGTCTGCTGAATCCGAATCGGTTCTTCCCCCCAAAAGCGCTTGTGCTGTTTGTTTGATTACACTTCCAGATATATTGGAAAATAACTATTTGTCAATTGAATTTACATTGTAGCCGCATAAAACCGTACACTATTTTCGGAAGCAATCGCTTGCGTATTCAGGCACATCGGGGCGCAGCAAAGGCGTGAGGGCGTGCGAGATTTGCATGAACAGACGTTCAAAAAAAAAGGCAGGGTGGAGGCCCTGCCTTCTGTGTGGCTATTTGTTTATGCCGGCTGTTAGAGCGGCTGGCCTACCTTAAAATAGTATGTCTGTGAGTTCGTGGTCTGAGCAGCACAGTCGGTTATTGCAAACCGGAAGGCATACGTGCCGTTCTGCAGGCTCTCAACCGGCAGCGTAACCCTGACCCGCCCCTTGGCAACATTGACTGTAACGGCAAGCGGTTTCCAGCCGCTGTCGCCGACTGCCTGGTACTCGGCAACGTGCGTGCACGCCTCAGAGCAGGATGCAAAATCGTCACTGAAGGTCCATAATACGTCATGATTGGCTTCAAGCTGAATGGCGCCCTCAGGGGAGGTCGGCAGCACCATCCACGTGTCCGTCAAAAACGGGCCGTCGCCGATTACCGGCGGGGCATCACGCAACACCTTGAAATAGTACGTGCCGGACGGGGTGGTCTGGTTGGCGCAATCGATCACCGCAAACCGGAAGGCATACGTGGCATTCTGCAGGCTCTCCACCGGCAGCGTAACCCTGACCCGCCCCTTGGCAACATTGACCGTAACGGCAAGCGGTTTCCAGCCGCTGTCGCCGACTGCCTGGTACTCGGCAACGTGCGTGCACGCCTCAGAGCAGGAGGCAAAATCGTCGCTGAAGGTCCATAATACGTCATGATTGGTTGCAAGCTGAATGGCGCCCTCAGGGGAGCTCGGCAGCACCTTCCACGTGTCCGTCAAAAACGGGCCGTCGGTGATTACCGGCGGGGCATCACGCAACACCTTGAAATAGTACGTGCCGGACGGGGTGGTCTGAGCAGCGCAGTCGGTTACCTCAAACCGGAAGGCATACGTGGCGTTCTGCATGCTCTCAACCGGCAGCGTAACCCGAACCCGTCCCTTGGCAACATTGACCGTAACGGCAAGCGGTTTCCAGCTGCTGTCGCCGACTGCCTGGTACTCGGCAATGTGCGCGCACGCCTCAGAGCAAGATGCAAAATCGTCGCTGAAGGTCCATAATACGTCATGATTGGTTGCAAGCTGAATGGCGCCCTCAAGGGAGCTCGGCAGCACCTTCCACGTGTCCGTCAAAAACGGGCCGTCGATGATTGCGGGGGGATCATCAGGTATCGGCTCACACTCACCCTCGACACACTGATAGCCCTCGGAGCATTCACCGTCGTCATCACACTCGGGAATATTGCACCATGCAATGTAAGGTGAGACTTTACCCCCGACAATCAAAAATTCTCCCCCGGCATATAGAGCGCCTGAGGCGTCAGCGGCAAGGGCGTACACAGTAGGAGTACCAGCGCCGCCTATCCCGGATCCCAGGGCAGACCACGCAGCGCCGTCCCATTTGGCAATGCGACTTGCGCTCTCGTACCCGGCGGTCGTAAAGAAACCCCCCGCATACAGATTTCCGGATGCGTCAACGACAAGGGCGCGCACATGACTCTTCGGCGGCGATGGGGAGTTGCTCATCCCCCCACGCAAGGCAGACCATGACGAGCCGTCCCATTCGGCAATATTGTTTGCGCTCACGTTCCCGGCGGTGGTAAAACTACCCCCTGCATATAGATTTCCCGAAGCATCCACGGCAAGGGCGTATACAGTACTGTCCATTCCCGATCCGAGGGCAGACCACGCTGTGCCGTTCCATTTGGCAATATAGTTTGCGCTCACGCCCCCGGCGGTCGCAAAATTACCTCCTGCATATACATTGCCCGAAGCGTCAACCGCAAGGGCGAATACGTAGCTATTCATCCCCGATCCCAGGGCAGACCACGATATGCCGTCCCATTTGGCAATATTCTTTGCGCTCACGTCCCCGGCGGTCGTAAAATCACCACCCGCATACAAATTTCCCGATGCGTCAAAGGCAAGGGCGTACACATAACTATCCATCCCTGATCCCAGGGCAGACCACGCAGCGCCGTCCCATGTGGCAATATAGTTTGCACTCACGCCTCCCGCGGTTGTAAACTGGCCCCCAGCATACAGGTTTCCCGAAGCGTCAACGGCAAGCACGCTTACATAACTGATTCGCCCCGGGCCTATGTCCACTCCAGATCCGAGGGCAGACCACGACGAGCCGTCCCATGCGGCAATATTGTTTGCGTTCACGTCCCCGGCACTTTTAAAAAAACCTGCCGCATACAGCGTGCCCGATGCGTCAACGGCAAGGGCCCTTACAGTATTATTCACCCCCTCACCCATGGCAGACCACGACGAGCCGTCCCATTCGGCAATATAGTTTAGACTCTTGCCTCCGGCTCTCGTGAAATTACCACCCGCATACAAATTTCCGGATGCGTCAACGGCAATGGCAAAGACATAATTATCCATCCCCGATCCGAAAGCAGACCATGATGAACCATTCCATTTGGCAATATTCTTTGCGCTCACGCCCCCGGCGGTCGTAAACTGCCCCCCGGCATACAGATTTCCCGATGCGTCAAAGGCAAGGACGTGCACCCAACTATTCATCCCCGCTCCCATGGCAGACCACGACGAGCCGTTCCATTTGGCAATATAATTTGCGCTCACGGCTCCTACGGTCGTAAAACTACCTCCCGCATACAGATTTCCCGAAGCGTCAACGGTAAGGGCTTTTACCTCAAGATACCCGCCTATACCGACGCTCATCCCCGCTCCCAGGGCAGACCACGACGAGCCGTCCCATTTGGCAATATGGTTTGCATTTACGCTCCCGGCGGTGGTAAATCCACCCCCCGCATACAGCGTGCCCGATGCGTCAACGGCAAGGGCTTTTATAACAGGGGCATAGCCGTCTCTCCTTGCCACCCCTGAGCCCAAGGCGGACCAGTTTGAGCCGTTCCATTTGGCAATGCAGTTTGCGCTCACGGCCCCGGCGGTCGAAAAACTACCTCCCGCATACAAATTTCCCAAGGCGTCAAAGGTAAGGGCGTATACACAAGTGCATACTATCTCTTCCCACCGAGCCCAAGGCAGACCAGATTTAAGCCGTCCCATTTGGCAATGCGATTTGCGCTTACGTCCCCGGCTCTCGTAAAACTACCTCCCGCATATACATTTCCCGAAGCGTCAAAAACTAGTGCGTATACAGTAATGCTCATCCCCGATCCCAGGGCAGATCACGCCGAACCATCCCATTTGGCAATATTATTTGCGCTCACGTCCCCGGCTATTGAAAAATCACCCCCTGCATACAAAGTGCCTGAAGCGTCAAAGGCAAGGGCGTATACATTATTATTCATCCCCGGGAGACCCGGATTTATTGATTCCCAGTCCTCATCGGTTATGGTCGGGTCTATAGTGACGGGTAGCTGGGCATCACTGGCGGCAATAATAATGCGCAGTTCGCTGCCACCCGCTGAGGCACTTCCATCCGTGCTTGTAATTCCTTACCGGCTGCATCGGTAACATGCAGGCGGCTGTAGGCAAGCCTGCGGCCCGAAGCAAGGGTCAACATCACGCTGCCCGGAGACTTCTCGCTTGCGCTCACGGTGGCATTCTGCACTGCAAGGCCGAGCACAAGTTCAGAGGCTGATGGTTCAGGCGCGGCGCTGATAATAAAATCCTGCCGGATGCCGTCTGAAGATGCCGTAAAACGCTCTTTTATCAGACCTCGTTCAAGAATCACCGAGCCGTCTGCTTCAGTGCGTATCGTTTTTTTGTGCGGCGCTGTCAAGCCTTTTCCCATTCAAGGCAACCGGTGCGATTGAAAAACTGCCCAAACCTTCATTCTTTGCAAGTGATGTTACGGTGAGCCCTGCAGGGGTCACCTCGGCCTCAAGGGCCTGCATCTTCGCAGCAAGCCTGTAGCCTGCAGCGGTTGCAACCGGGCCTGAGCCCTGCGCGCCGTAGCGTTGGTCGATCTCGGCGCCGAGCCTGCCCATGGGTATTGCATTCTCTTGCGCGCTTTTGGCCTGAGTTGGCCTGTACCGACCCCGGGCATAACCACACATGCCATCATACATACCGCCGCAATTAACGCCGTTGCCCAAGCCCTCTTATTTATTCCCCTCATGTCCGCTCCTTTCAGATGGTCGTTCTTTAAAAAATAACCCTGTTGAACCCGAATCGGTTCTTTCCCCCAAAAGCGCTTGAATGCTATTTGTTTGAATACAATTCCATATGTATTGAAAAACAACTATTTGTCAATTAAATTTACATTTTAGCGCGCATAAAACCGTACACTGTTTTCGGAAGCAATCACTTGCATATTCAGGCACATCGCGGCGCAGCAAAGGCGTGAGGGCGTGCGAGATTTGCATGAACAGACGTTCAAAACAAAAAGGCAGGGTGGAGGCCCTGCCTTTTTGTGTGGCTATTTGTTTATGCCGGCTGTTAGAGCGGTTGGCCTACCTTAAAATAGTATGATGCCGCTGAGTCTTGTCCGCTGACCAGCGCAATCGGTTACCGCAAAACGGAAAGCATACGTCACGCGTTCTCCAGGCTCTCAACCGGTAGCGTAACCCGGACCCGTCCCTTGGCAACATTGACCGTAACGGGAAGCGCTGTCCAGCTGCTACCGCCAACTGCCTGGTACTCGGCAACGTGCGTGCACGCCTCAGAGCATGATGCAAAATCGTCGCTGAAGGTCCACAGCACGTCATAATTCACATCCAGTTCAAAGGCGCTCTCAGATGAGGTCGGCAACACCGGCCACCAGCCCGCTGCCAGATACGGCCCGGCGGTGATTACCGGCGGGGCATCAGGGCGCACCACCTTGAAATAGTACGTGCCCGACGGGGTGGTCTGTGAAGCGCAATCGGTTACCGCAAACCGGAAGGCATATGTGCCGTTTGGCAGGCTCTCAACCGGCAGCGTAACCCGGACCCGCCCCTTGGCAACATTGACCGTCACGGGAAGCGCTGTCCAGCTGCTGCCGCCAACTTTCTGGTACTCGGCAACGTGCGTGCACGAACCCGAACAGGATACAAAATCATCGCTGAAGGTCCACAATATGTCATAATTTACATCCAGTTCAATGGCGCTTTCAGGCGAGGTCGGCAACACCGGCCACCAGCCCGCTGCCAGATACGGGCCGGCCGTGATTGCGGGAGGATTGTCACGGCAGCTGGTTCGCATTCACTCTCAACGCACTGCATAGCCTTCTGAGCAATCGCCGTCTGTTAAACACTGTGGCAGATTCATAGCGCCACAAATCGTTCAGGTAGCCCTCGAATTGCGGCGCTATCGTACCCATAACCCCCGAAGAGCCACAGGATTGCCGGAGCTGTTTGCCCCCCATGAAATATGCGTTGATAGCGGGCGCCCTGGTATATTGTTGCGGCATCCGGAACGCCCTTGGTTCCGTGAACAGGTACCATCGTCTGGTTAACAGTGTTCGACCCGCTCACCCACGTCCAAATATTTGTTCGCAGGATTATAGCGCCACAAATCGTTCCACATGAATCAGAGTCGCCATCAAACTGCAGCCCCCGAACAACCAAAAATTGCCATAGTTGTCTGCCCATGAAACGCTGCCACTACGCGCGCCGGGCACATTGGCAACATCAGGTACGCCTTTGGTGCCGTAGACGCCTTACCGCATCAGCCGTATTCGCCCCGCTCATCCATGTCCACATGCTGGTCGACAGGATCATAGCGCCACAGGTCGTTCAGGTAGCTTCTGGATAGTAGTGCTGTCGTAGCCATCGCCCCCGAACAGCCACAGGTTGCCGGAGTTGTCTATCCAAGAAATGCTGCCTGGCGCGCCACCCGGCACATTGGCATCCGCCGGCTACCCCCTTGGTGCCATAGATGCCCACTTGATTAGCCGTGTTCGAACCGCTCATCCACGTCCACATATTGGTCGCAGGATCATAGCGCCACAGGTCGTTCAGGTAGCCAGAAGTCGTAGTGCTACCGTAACCATGGCCCCCGAACAGCCACAGGTTGCCAGCAGCTGTCTGTCCAGGAAATGCTGTGCTCGCGCGCGCCGGGCATCATTGGCGACATCCGGCACGCCCTTGGTGCCGTAGATGCCTGTCCGATTAGTGGTGTCCGACCCGCTCATCCACGTCCACTGATTGGTCGCAGGATCATAGCGCCACAGGTCGTTCAGATTGCCAGGTGCTATTATGCTATCGTAGCCAGTACCCCCGAACAGCCACAAATTGCCAGCACTGTCCGTCCAGGAAATGCTGGCGACGCGTGCTCCGGGCACATTGGCAACATCAGGCACACCGTTGGTGCCGTAAACGCCAACCTGGTCAGCCGTATTCGCGCCGCTCATCCATGTCCACATGCTGGTCGCAGGATCATAGCGCCACAGGTCGTTCAGATAGCCCAGGGCAGAAGTGATGTCGTAGGCGTGCCCCCCGAACAGCCACAGATTGCCGGAGCTGTCTGTCCAGGAAGTGCCATCTATGCGCGCGCCCGGCACATTCGCGGCAGCCGGTATGCCCTTGGCCCCATAGATGCCAACTTGTTTAGCCGTGTTCGAACCGCTCACCCACGTCCACATGCCAAGTGTTCACTGCATGTTCCGTTGGGCATGCATTCATATCCCTCCGGGCAGTCGCCATTCGCAAGGCATTCCACCACAGAGGTCATTGTCCTCATCGCATAACAGATCATTACTGCAGACCGCATCGCTCGCAGTGCACTCGCCGGCAACACATGTCTCAACTCCATTGCAGTAAAGCCATCGTCACAGTCTGCATCTACCAGGCATTCAAAACACCGATCATTGTCTCTCATCGCATAACACCTCATTACTGCAGGGCGCACTGCCTGGAGAGCACACCCCACCAGCACAGGCCTCGGCTCCGTTGCAGTAAACGCCATCGTCACAGTCGCTGTCCTGTCCACAACTGCACAACACATCCCATCTTCCAGAGCCATTTTATGTTCAGGCAGTAGTGGCCGTATCTGGGAAGCATGATGTCTGATACCAGATACCGGTCGCCGTTGAATCGTACACGGTCTTGTGAGGATTGTAATACGCCGTTCTTGCACAAGAGCACAATAATAGCCGTACTCTCACGGCTACAATTCCGCTGTAACAACTAAAGAACATCACAAAAGGTCAGCGGTTTCTATTGCAGCCTGAAATGTTCGCGATGTTTCAAGGGTTGTCTTCTTTTGCACGCCGTCAACATAGATCCAGCACTGTGCCTGCGAAGAAGGGATATAAAAACCCCACACCAATAAAAAAACAATCACTGCACATACGGCACCTGCATGTCTTTGCGCTCTCTTTGCGGCCATGGTGTTCCCCCTTCATTGTTTTATTAAGGATTATTCTTTTTCACAAGCGCCTGCTGAACCCGTACAGGTTCTTTCCCCCAAAAGCGCTTGTGGTATTTGTTTGAATATAATTCCATATATATTGGAAAACAACTATTTGTCAATATGAATTACATTACGCGCGAAGAGTGTATACAAGTTAGCGCTTGAATCAGTATTCTGCTTCGTGTATATTTTAAGGCTGAAAACGCGGCCGTAACAGGCCTGACTGCTGTGTATACCTTCTTTTATTGCCGGAGCGGCATTCGCAGCAGTGCCGTTCCCCTTCAGAACACGGTAACGTCTCATGAAATCAAACATGCGCATTGGAATCGGCTATGATGCCCACCGCCTGGTCGAGGGCCGTGCCCTTGTGCTGGGCGGGGTAACCATTGAGCACAGCCTTGGCTTGCTGGGGCATTCCGACGCTGATGTTCTGCTGCATGCCATCAGCGATGCCGTGCTGGGTGCGGTCGGCCTTGGTGATATCGGCCGGCATTTCCCTGATACGGACCCGGCCTGGAAAGGTGCGGACAGCCGTAAAATCCTGGAAGCCGTATGCGCGCTGGCCCGCGAAAAAGGCTATAGCTGCGTTAATGTGGATGCGGTCGTGGTTGCCCAGCAGCCCAAACTCGCTCCGTATATGGATGTCATGTGCAGCAATGTGGCTGCATGCCTGAACATATCCGTTGAGCATGTCAATATAAAGGCAACGACCACTGAAGGGCTGGGCCCGGAGGGCCGTTGTGAGGGCATCTCGGCGCAGGCCGTAGTGCTGATGACGCACTCGTAAAAAGTCCGGATGCTGCGTTGCCCTGCATCCTCAGTCTTTGCGGCGTACGACAAGTACGCCTCATTCCTTCGGACTTGCGCGCCTTGCCTGCGAACTTTTTATGAGTGCTTTTTGATAATGGACTTGAATAAATTTTCTATGGGTCCATCAATGATGAACCCGGCAGCATCCGGGTGCAGAACAGGATTTGGATATGGCACTTAAAATTTACAATACCATGACACGCCGAAGGGAAGTATTTGAACCGCAGCAGCCGGGCAAAGTCGGCATGTATGCCTGCGGGGTAACCGTGTATGACCTCTCCCATATCGGCCATGCCCGGGCCATGGTTGTGTTTGACGTGATTCAGCGCTATTTGCGAAAGCTTGGCTACGAGGTTACCTTTGTTCGCAACTACACTGATATCGACGACAAGATCATCAATCGCGCCAATGAGGAAGGCGTTGCCTGGGATGTGATTTCCGAGCGCTATATCGCGGAATTCGACAAAGATATGGCAGCGCTCGGCATTCAGACGCCTGAGCACACGCCGCGCGCCACCGGGCATATCGATGGGATGCTGGCGATGGTGCAAACCCTGATTGAGCGCGGGCACGCCTATGAAGTTGAAGGGGATGTGTATTTTGACGTGTTGAGCTTCAAGGAATACGGCAAGCTGTCGGGCAAGGATGTTGAAAGCCTGCAGTCCGGAGCGCGGGTTGATGTTGATGAGCGCAAAAAAAGTCCGCTTGATTTCGCGCTCTGGAAGGCTGCCAAGCCGGGCGAGCCTTCATGGAAAAGCCCCTGGGGACAGGGCCGTCCCGGTTGGCACATTGAGTGCTCGGTCATGAGCCAGAAATATCTGGGCGAAACTTTTGACATTCACGGCGGCGGCATGGACCTGGTGTTTCCCCATCATGAAAATGAAATTGCCCAGGCGGAATGCACCACGGGTAAGCCGTTCGCGCGCTACTGGCTGCACAATGGTTTTGTGAATATCGACAAGGAGAAAATGTCCAAGTCATTGAAGAACTTCAAGACCATCCGCGATGTTCTGGATGAGTATCATCCCGAGGTTATCCGGCTTTTTCTGCTCACCAGCCAGTACCGCAGCCCGGTTGACTTCTCAGCCCAGAATCTTGCCGAGGCCCAGTCCGGCCTGGACCGGTTTTATGCCCTGCTGCAGGATGCGCAGGACAACTCCCGCATGTATGACGGTCCGCCGCGCACTGATGCCGAGCAAGAGGCCATACAGGCCGCGTGTGGATTCGCTGAAAAATTTACGGCTGCAATGGATGATGATTTCAACACGGCCCAGGCCCTCGGGCATTTGTACGCGCTGACCAGAATATTGAATGCGGTCATTCACAAGCCCGCGCAGGGTGAGGACAGCGGTTTTTCGCGTGAGCTTTCCGCGGCCTGCTGCGCGGTTTTCAAGGATGTGGGCAGCGTGTTCGGCCTGTTTCAATCTGAGCCTGAACAGTATTTCTCCGCCCGCAAGCATGAAGGCATCAGCACGGCCGGAATCAGCGAAGCGGATGTACAGCGCCTGATTGATGAGCGTCTTGAGGCCCGCCGACAGAAGAACTGGGCCCGGGCTGATGAAATCCGCGATGAACTGGCTGCAAAAGGCATTACGCTGAAGGATACTTCCCAGGGAACTGAATGGAGCGTAAAATAGCCTGTCCCGCCTGATTTTTTTGACAGTGGTTCTTGATGAAATTCAAACTGGTTTCAGACTACACGCCCTGCGGGGATCAGCCCGAGGCGATTGAAGGCGCTCAGCCGCGGCATTCAAAACGGCAGTGCCCATCAGGTGCTGCTGGGCGTTACCGGTTCCGGCAAAACCTACACGGTCGCCAATGTCATTGAGCGCGTGCAGCGGCCGGCCCTGGTCCTGGCGCCCAATAAAACCCTGGCCGCGCAGCTCTACGCGGAGTTCAAGGAACTGTTTCCTGAAAACGCGGTCGAGTATTTTGTCAGCTACTATGACTACTATCAGCCCGAGGCGTATGTGCCATCCTCGGACACCTACATTGAAAAAGACTCCTCCATAAACGAAGAGATCGACCGCCTGCGCCACGCTGCGACCTCATCGCTGCTGCAGCGCCGCGATGTGATCGTGGTTGCAAGCATTTCCTGCATTTACGGGCTCGGCTCTCCCGTTGATTATCGCCAGATGCTTGTGCTGATTCAGGACCGCACCGACATTCAGCGCGATCATTTGCTGCGCGCCCTGATTGATATACAGTATGAGCGCAATGACGTTGATTTCCATCGCGGCACGTTCAGGGTGCGGGGCGATGTTGTTGAAATCTTCCCGGCGTATGAAGAGACAGTGCGCTCTGCGGATTGAGTTTTTCGGTGATACGATTGATTCGATCAGCAGAATCGACGCATTGACCGGCCGGGTCATGCAGCGCCTGTCCCATATTCATGTGTACCCTAACAGTCATTACGTTACCAGCCGCGAAACTATTAAGCGCGCTGCTGATGATATCCGCGCCGAGCTGAGCGCGCAGGTCGCCCGCTTCGAGGCTGAAGGCAAGCTGATAGAGGCGCAGCGCATTCGTGAAAAAACCATGTTTGACCTTGAGATGCTGGCAACCATGGGCTATTGCAACGGGATTGAAAATTACTCGCGTCATCTGGACGGCCGCAAAGAGGGCGAACCGCCATCGGTGCTGCTTGATTATTTCCCCGAGGACTTCATGGTGTTCGTTGATGAGAGCCATATCGGTGTTCCACAGATACGGGGCATGTATAACGGCGATCGCTCGCGCAAGCAGACCCTGGTGAATTACGGGTTCCGGCTGCCCTCGGCCCTTGATAACCGGCCGCTCAGGTTTGAAGAATTCAATGCCAAGGTGCGCCAGATTGTCTATATCTCGGCTACCCCGTCTGAATACGAGCTGGAGCAGGCCGGCGGCCGGGTGGTTGAGCAGATTATACGTCCCACCGGCCTGATTGATCCGCGTATCGAGGTGCGCCCCGTTGCAGGCCAGGTTGATGACCTGCTGGAGGAAATCCGCGAACAGGTCGAGAAGGGCGAGCGTACGCTTGTAACCACCCTGACCAAGCGCATGTCAGAGGATTTAACCGAGTACTACAAGGAACTCGGCGTCAGGGTCGAGTATCTGCATTCCGAGGTGGATACGCTTGAGCGCATCAAGATAATCCGCAGCCTGCGCCTGGGCGAGTTCGATGTGCTGATCGGCATCAATCTGCTGCGTGAAGGCCTTGACCTGCCCGAGGTTTCGCTCGTGGCCATTCTGGATGCCGACAAGGAGGGCTTTTTGCGCTCTGCGCGTTCATTGATTCAAACCTGCGGCCGCGCGGCACGCAATGTCGACGGCCGGGTAATCCTGTATGCTGATGTGATGACGCGCAGTATCACGGCCACGCTGCAGGAAACCGATCGACGGCGGTCTGTGCAGAAAAAATACAATCGCGAGCACAATATTACGCCGACCACCATAAAGAAATCAATCAGCTCGCTTCTCACCAGCGTGTATGAGAAGGACTATGTTACCGTGCCGCTTGCGGCTGAATCGCACGCAGCCTATCACAGCATGAAGGATGCGCAGTCTGAAATGAAGAAGTTAAAGAAACAGATGCTTGAAGCGGCCCGTGAGCTTGAATTTGAAAAGGCGGCTGAATTGCGCGACCGTTTGCACGTGCTTGAAAAGGAAGCCCTTGAGCTGACAGGCTGAGCTGTTTTGGATGTCCTAGGTTAAGGCGGACATTGCACGATAGAATTACCATCATTTGTCATTCTGGGCAAGCGCAGCGCGACCCAGAAACCAGCGGCTTTTGATGGACCCTGCATCAGGTGCGGGGTGACATTCCCTGATCAAAGGGGCTTCAGACGTGCTTTTAAACCCGGATGCAGCTGATTTGGGACTTTTCCACTCGCCGGGCGGAGCAGCTGATTTGACGGACTGCACACCGCTTTTGTTTCGGCTCGGCAAGTCCCTTGAGGAGCAGCTTTTTCGCTTCAGCGTCACGCGTGAGCCTGTCGTGGCTGCCCAGCACGATCGCCAGCACGCGCGAGCCGTTTTGCGCTGCGGTCGCGGCAATCGAAAAGCCCGCCGCGCGGTAATAGCCGGTCTTGAGTCCGTCGCATCCGGGAACCTTTTTCAACAGGTGGTTGTGGTTGCGCATGATGAAGCTGTTGTTGCGGAACGGGTGCGTTGTCGCGGAGGTGTAGCGCAGGGTTGCATCATGCCGGAGCAGCTCGCGGCACAGTTTGGAGATATCGCGGGCTGTGGTGCGATCGGGTTTCTGACCGGGCGAAGGCGGAAGCCCATGCATGGAATAAAATTCGGTGCTGGTCATGCCCAGCTCGCGCGCCCGGCGGTTCATGCGTTCAACAAAGGCCTGTTTGCTGCCGGCGACATGCTTGGCAAGCGCGAACGCCGCGTCGTTTGCCGACTGGAGCATGAGAGCATACAGCATTTCTTCCACGCTGAATTTTTCGCCCTTCCGCAGATTTACCTGTGAGCCTCCTATAGCCTCGGCCTCAGCGCAGGCAGTGACTTTGTCCTGTCAGTGTGATGTGTGATTTTCAATTGCTTCAATGACGATCAGAAATGTCATGAGCTTGATCAGGCTGGCCGGATACAGGCGCGCGTCGGCATTGTGTTCGAATAAAACCCTGCCGGTGCCTGTGTCAATCAGAAGCGCCGCGGCATAGGGTGACTGTGAAACACGGGAATAGGCGCCTGCCGGTAAGCGGCCTTTTTTTTTGCGCCTGCCGGTTTGTGGTATGTAACCTTTGGCTTGGTGCGCTGGGGGGCAGTGTTTGCGGCGAATACTTGCGCTGCGGCGCACATGAACAACGCAATACAGGGTAAGAGTAGGAGTGCGGCAGTTGTCGATTTTTTCATGATATTTCCGGACATGTTTTTGTATTTTAAAATGGTCGACAGTATACTTGCAAACATTGCCGCTCGTCAGTGTAAATACGCTTCAGCGGCACGCTTTGCAACTGGTGTTATGCGCGTGATGGATGCGGGAGTCGGGCGGAGAAAAATGTGGGGTGGGTAAAGGGGCTCGAACCCTCGACATCCAGGACCACAACCTGGCGCTCTAACCAACTGAGCTACACCCACCACAGTTGAAGGTAAAAATATAGTCGAGTTTTAAAAAAAAATCAACGGATTTTTTTTGCGGATCTGGCTGTCCATGCCTGTTATAATACTCACGGCGCACACTCACAGGCTGTTTGATAAAGCAGAGCGACGTGCGCCGTTTTTACATAAAGCCCAGCGCAACATGTTTACCGTACACACGGGCGACTTTTTCCAGCGTTTTGACTGTAGGGTTCGATCTGCGTGGATTTTCAAGCCGCTGGTAGACCTGAAACGATATGTCTAGCCTGCGGGCATCTCACGTTGGCTGCGGCCCGCCCTCAGTTTGCGCAGCATGAGAGCCACAGCAATATGCGGCCGTACGGGGATATAGTAAACGCTGCGTCCTTTTTTCTCTGATGGTTCCGGAGGCTGAAGCCCCGCTCAAAATCAGACTCGAGATAGCCGTTGAGCGCCTCTTCAGCTTCGCAAGCGCTTTCTCAATCGTTTCGCCCCATGTGTTGATATTGTCAAAATCAACAAATGAAACAAGATAGCTTCCGGATATTTTTTTTATCGTTGCGGGGTATTGCATCATGGTTATTTCTCCCGTATGCCTGCCTGTTTCAAAATGGCCTTGATCAGCCCTTTCGGCAGATCCGCTGCGCCGTGTATCGGTACAGGTATTGAACGCCGGCCTTGCTTTATCATATGTGGTGGCTTCCGGAAATCCTGTCAACAATCCAGCCATGCCCCTCAAGCCGCTTTTTTAATTCTCTGCCGTTCATTACCTGTTCATCAGTATACAGCATATATGCTGTATGTCAAGATTTAGGTAATTATGCTTTAATATTCACTGTGCAGTTTTAGTCGCAAAGCGGAGGGGTCGCCTTCCATCAGGTGGGTGTTTTTCAACAAAAAATTTACCAGTCCGGACCTTTCGATACATGCAACAGCCAAGGCGCGCACGCGCTTTTCTACTTACAAACCCAGTTGTCGATAAAGGCTGTTTGAAACAAACAGGCCTGCCTTTCGCTTTCAGGTATGGTTTCTTCTTGACAGAGCATGCTGCGTCGAAGTAACTATGTCATAAATTTTACGGTGCTAATCAATATCTTAGACTGCGGCGTTAGGCGGAGAAGAGGTTTGTCAAGAGTGTAGGCCTGACCCTAGCGTGTTTCTCAGCGATGAACTTTGAGCAAAAATCGTTCTGTTCACTTATAATGCAACATGCCTGAACTATGTCGACAATTAATCTGACAGCCATTCGTCAGGAAAAACAATAAATTCATTTTATTTCTATCGCAATTACATGTGCTATACTTTTTAATCCTCTCGTTAATCGTGTCTCAGCCTGTGACGCTTTTCTTAAAGCCGTACTTGCAGCTTATATACTACTTTTTTATGTGTCTGCCCCGATTCTTCTACCTCAGGCCTCTTCGCCTTTGGTTCTCCTGTTTGAAACAGTTGAGCTTTTACTATCCTGAAATAAATTCATATTCATCTAACGCCTACTATTGTACGTCGTCTCAGCCTTCATCTTCTCGATCCTGTCGGAGAGGCACTACTGATTCAACTTTAACGATATGCTTATTCATAACACATCGCAGGTGATAATGCCTATAGTATTCATGTTTGAGACTATAAATTTATTATAATAATCTTTCTTTTAACCACTTACTTTCCCCAATTTATAACCTTTTAACGTCAATATCTGTAGCTTTCAAATACACCAGCGAGTAATAACGCAGACAACGCAGTCTACATACTTGACAAGCCAAAGCGATACATCCACTACTATCTGCCAATACAACGTGGTGATTAGCCGATTGCCACCATGCGCTCGACCGCCTTGCGGGCTTTGGCGGCGATCTCTGCGGGTACGCGCACTTCGGGCTGCATGCGCTCGAGCGACCACATTATTTTTTCCAGCGTTATCTTTTTCATATTGGGGCACAGGGCGTGTTTGCTGGCAGGGTAGAACGTTTTGCCGGGATTGTCCTTGCGCAGGCTGTACAGGACGCCGTGTTCGGTGGCGATAATGAATTCGGCTGCTGTGCTGTTTTTGGCGCTGTTCAGGATGCCGGTTGTGGAGAGCACCTCATCGGCAAGATCAAGCACTGCAGCAGAACATTCGGGGTGTGCAAGCACGACCGCGTTGGGGTGCGCGTCCTTCTGGGCCTGTATGTCGTCAGGCAGGATCTTGGCATGCGTCGGGCAGTAGCCCTGCCAGGTGATGAACGTGCGCCCGGTTTTGCGGCTGACCCAGTGGGCAAGATACTTGTCCGGTATAAAAATAATCTCCTGGTCTTTCGGCAGCGACTCAACGACCTTGAGCGCGTTGGATGACGTGCAGCAGATATCGGTTTCGGCCTTGACCTCGGCCGAGGTGTTGACATAGGCCAGCACCAGCGCGCCGGGATGTTGCCGCTTCAATTCGCGCACGTCTTCGGCCGTGATCATGTCGGCCATGGGGCAGCCGGCATCGGCGTCGGGCAGGAGGATTGTTTTTTCAGGCGCGAGGATCGAGGCCGACTCGGCCATGAAATGCACGCCGCAGAACACGATAACATCGGCGTCAACCGTGGCCGCAATGCGGCTCAGGCCGAGGGAATCGCCGGTATGGTCGGCAATGGCCTGCACCTCGTCGCGCTCGTAATTATGCGCCAGGATCACGGCCCGGCGCTGTTGTTTGAGGGTGTTGATTTTTTTTATAATTTCCGTGTCGTTCATGATGTTATATCCTTGATTGATGTAGTCTAAAGAAAACGTCACACCGGTCCCGCTGAAGCGGGATAAATTCCGACCGGTGTCCAGTGTTTTTGTAATCAATTGAAAGTTTTGGTTCCGGCTTCGCCGGAATGACTGAAAATAGTGTTTTTTGAGTTTTTTCAGCTCATCTTTAGCAGTTGATTATAATGACAGCTCAAGGCCCTGTTCCCTGAGCAATTCCATGTCGGCATCCGGAGCGCGTCCTTTGACGGTCAGCAGGTCGCCGACGATCATGGCGTTGGCCCCGGCTTTGAAGATCAGGTGCTGCTCATCGCCGAATACCTCAAGGCGGCCGCCGCCGATAAGTATGTCTTTGCGGGGCATGACGCAGCGCGCGAGAGCGATAATTTTTACGGCTTCCCAGGCCGACATGCGCTTCCGCGTGGCCATGGGTGTGCCCTCAATCGGTACGAGGAAATTGAGCGGTACTGCAACCGGGTCAAGCGCCCGGATTTCTTCCAGCACATCGATGCGGTCATCATCGGTTTCGCCCAGCCCGAAAATCGCTCCGACACAGACTTCAAGACCCGCGCTTTGGGCCTTCTTGATTGTCTCCACGCGCTCGTCATAGGTATGGCTGGTACACACGTGCGGAAAGTAGGAGCGCGAGGCTTCGAGGTTATGGTGAAAGCGTTTCAAACCGGCGGCTTTCAGGCGTTTGAAATCATCACTGCTTAAAATGCCCAAGGACGCGCAGGGCTCCTGTTTCAAACCTCTGAAATCCTGAGATCGCCTCACATACGGTTTCGAGCTCTTCGGGTCTGATGCCGCGGCCGGCTGTGACAATGCCGCAACGCAGGCTGTGATGTTCTTCGCGCGCGGCACGCGCAAGCATCTCATCCGCGCTCATGAGCGGGTAGTCCTTGAAGGTCTGTTGCGTGATGGGCTGACTGGGCGCAAAAACTGCAGTTTTCACTGCAGCGTCCGCTTTTAGCATTGATGATGGAGCAGGTTTTAACCCGGTTGCCCGAATGTGCCCGGCGCAGTTCATCGGCTGCGGCCAGCAGCGCATCGCTGTGATCAGGCGGCAGTCTGAGCAGGCGCAGCGCGTCCGCGCGGCTGATCACTGTGTTGTCAAGGATTTGTCGGGGCAGGGTCGTGAGCCACTCGGCAATTGTGAGGGGAGAACATTCAGTCATTGCAGGGCTCCTGTGAAGCCGGTTGGGTGCGAGCCATTTCAGGGTTAAGCGGTTTATCAATGACGGCTCCGCCCAGAACAATATCGCCATCGTAAAAAACCACGGCCTGTCCGGGAGTGACCGAGAGTTGCGGCTGGTCAAACTCAATGGAAACAGTGCTTTTGTCGCAGGCAGTAATGGTTGCCGGAGCAGGGCTGTGGTTGTGGCGGATACGGGCCTGGACAATCTGGCCGGGCTGCAGCCTGTCAATTGACAGCAGGTGCAGGTCAATTGCAGAAAGTCCGGCGGAGAAAAGGCCGGCTTTGGGCCCGACAACAAGAGCGTTGCGTTTCGCGTCTATGCCGGTTACAAAGAGCGGCTCTGAATGGGCGATGCCGATGCCCCGGCGCTGTCCGATGGTGTAGTGAATGATGCCGCGATGTGTTCCGAGCGTGCGTCCGCACTGGTCAATGATCGGTCCGGGTTTGATGTCAGCGGCATCAAATAAATCGCCGTAGGCACCGCCTTCAATAAAGTCCTGGCTTTCGGGCCGCTCGCTCACCGGAAGCTTCCATGCATGCGCACGGTCACGCACTTCAGTTTTGCTCATCTCGCCCAGGGGGAACATGAGCTGTTCCAGCAGTGCCGGGGGCAGGGCGTAGAGAAAATAGGACTGGTCCTTGCGCGGATCCAGGGCTTTTTTGAGCACATATCTTCCGCTGTGCTCATCCCGGCAGATCCGTGCGTAGTGGCCGGTGGCAAAGCGATCAAAGGCGATGCCGGATGCGCGCGCTTTTTCGATGAGAAAGCCGAATTTGAGCAGGGGATTGCAGCGCGTGCAGGGGTTCGGGGTGCGCCCGTGCAGGTATTCGCGGGTGAAATGGCTGAGGACATGTTCGCGGTATTCAGCGTGCAGGTCAATGACATGCAGGGGGATCGCAAGGTGGTCGGCAACCGCGGCAGTCACCTCGATGTCTTCATCTTCGCCGGGTCCGTAGCAGGCATGGCCGCGTGACTCCAGGGACGTGAGCTCTCCGCCGTAGATTTTCATGGTGAGGCCGATCACCCTGAAGCCCTGCTCTTTGAGCAGGGCCGCGGTCAGGGAGGAATCGACCCCGCCGCTCATGCCGACGGCAACTGTTATTTGAGGGTTTGTCATTGTTGCTAATGTATCCCGGGCTGTTGAAAAACGCACATCTGCGGCGTGGTGCGCTACATCGGCGTACGACAAAGTACGCCTCATTCCTCATGATATGCGCGCCTTGCATCTGTGCATTTTTGAACAGCCCATATAAAAAATTGTTTTAACAACCTGATTCCGTAGTGGTTTATTCTCAGGCGACATCATCGCCGCAGACCGGACAACCCGGGTTTTTTTTGTGGGGCAGCAGCGTGAAATCCATTTCGGCGCCATCCCAGATAAGCAGGTTTGACTTGAGAACAGTACCCACGCCGCTCAGGTATTTCAAGGCTTCAAGTGCCTGCAGTGATACCGATTACACCGGCGGTTGCGCCCACAATCGGAAACAGAACCGGCGGCGGCGAGCCGGGCTGTATGCACCACAGACACGGCGTTTCCGGCGGGTGTAAAAACGTTATCTGCCCGCTCATGCCGAATACGCCGCCGTGAATCATCGGAATATTTTCCTGCAGGGCATAGCGGTTCAGCACATGCCGGGTGTCGAAATTATCAAGGCAGTCCATGATCAGGTCAGCCTTGCCGATGATTTCAGCAACCGAGTCATCATCAATGGTGTCCGTGCGGGCCTCGACCCGGATGTCGGGATTGAGGCGTTCCAGGGTCTGCCGGGCACTCAAGGCCTTGTTCATGCCGATGCGGCTGTCATCATGCAGTATCTGCCGGTTCAGGTTTGAGAGTTCGGGCTCGCCGCAGTCGCAGATCCTCAGGGTGCCGACACCGGCAACCGCCAGGTACATGCTCACCGGCGAGCCCAGTCCTCCGGCTCCGGCAATAAACACGGTTGTGTTTTTTATGGTTTCCTGAGCCTCAGGGCCCCATCCCGGAAAAATAATCTGGCGGTGATAGCGTTCGCGTTCCTGTTCGCTGAGCTGAGTGTGCATGGTATCTTCCCCCTGTGTCCATGACCGTGGACAGGCTTATGCCTGTCCGCCGCATACCGCACAACCGGGCGATTTACAGATGGATATTTTTTGAAAATCAGCCAGGGCCGCGTCCCACATGAGCAGGTTTCCGTACAGGGGCGAGCCGAGCCCCAGCAGGATCTTAACGGTTTCAGTTGCCTGCAAAAGACCGATCACGCCCGGCGTGAAGCCTGCGACCGGAAAAATTTCCCGCGGTACTTCGGGTGGAAAAATACAGGCCAGACAGGGCGTGCGCGGTGTATGGAAAACGCTCAGCTGGCCGTTAAGCCCGTGAATGGCGCCGTGTACAAGGGCAAGCCCCCGGCTGACTGCATAGCGGTTGAGCACATGCCGGGCCTCGAAGTTGTCAAGGCAGTCAACGATCAGGGATGCGTCTTCGGCAAGCCCGGCAATGCTGTCATCCGTGATGGCTTCCGGCAGCGCGATGACGTTTACGTGCGGGTTCAGCCGGTTAAGCGTTTGGCGGGCTGAAACAGCTTTGTTGATGCCGATACGGCTGTCATCGTGCAGGATCTGGCGGTTCAAGTTTGAGAGTTCCGGCTCACCGCAGTCGCAGATACGCAGGGTGCCGACTCCGCATGCTGCAAGGTACATGCTCACCGGGGAGCCCAGGCCGCCTGCACCGGCAATGAATACGGTGGCGGATTGCAGGCGTTCCTGTCCGGCAATGTCCCAGCCTTCAATCATAATCTGGCGGCGATAGCGCTCTATTTCGGCAGGTGTCAGCGGCATACGTGTATCCTTACTAGGCTGTTGCAAAATTTCCATCTGTTGCATTGTTACGCATTGTTCGTATGGTAGGGGCACGGCATGCCGTGCCCCTACAAATGATTTTGCGTGTCGTGCATCCCTTTTATCCCAGGGACGGAGTTTGAGCATTTTTGAATTTCCTGTATAAAAAAATCTTTCAAAACCCTGTTAATGCTTCATGCGGGCTACGGCGTTTGTATGTGCAGGTTTTGTATAAAAGCGGCGATCTCAGTTGTCGGCACAAAAGCACTGTGGGGCCGCGCGCATCCCGGCTGCAGGCCCAGATGCCCGCCAATCAGTACCTGAAAACCTTCACGAGGCGTTCCGTCGGCATCCCGTTGAATGCGTCCGCTCAGGCCTATAGGACCTATTGTAGCATGTGAGCAGCCGTTTGGGCACCCGGAAATTCGTATGGGCGTTGCGTATGTTGCGCTCAGGTGCGCGCGCAAGGCTGTTTCAGCAGCGTGGGTATTGACGATCGCCTGCGAGCAAAAAGTGGTGCCGGGGCACGATACGATATCCGGTCCGTCCAGCAGCGGCTGCAGTTCATGATTTTCTTGCAGGGCCGTGCATAGCGCTTCACTGTCTTCAGCGAAAAGAGCAATGCGGTGATGATTGTGAATGCGCGCGCAGGCATGTGTAGCTTTGAGTATCGCCGCAAGCGCATCCGCCTGATCCGGGGTCAGAAGGCCGCACGGAACATTGATTTCAGCTGCAGGATGCATGCCTGATGCAGCCAGCAAAACCGGCGGGCCGGGGGGAACATGTTCCATGCAGGCTGCGTATTCAGTTTTGAAAAGTGAGATAAAGGCTTCATCGCCAAGTTCCTGCCTGATATGGCGCAGCCTGGCTTTTCGGCGGTTTTCACGGTTGCCGTGGGTGTTGAATATTCGCAGGGCTGCCAGCGCCATTGCGGGAATATGCTCAGGCCTGATGTTGTCGGCCAGCTCTATGCCGGTTTCAGGCTTCGCGCCAAGTGATCCGGCCCCGATGAGCCTGACGGTTATCATCGTTGCCGCGCACCTGCGCGGTGAAACCCAGATCATTGATATAGGGCTGGGCGCAGAAGCGCTCACAGCCTGAAAAGCTGATTTTAAATTTGCGCGGGAGGCTGTAGACACCCTCAAACGACTTCAAGTACCTGCCTGGTCGCCGCAGCTGCGGCGCTGAAGTCAACGCTGTCAGGGCACAGGCCGTTGCCGGGACACAGCGTGATGTTGCGCAGGGTGTCGCCGCAGGCGCCCAGGCCGGTAAATCCGGCCGCAGCCAGCTCTTGCTGCAGCGCAGGCAGATTCTCTTCGAGTTGATATTGTGAAATTCAATGCACTGGCGCGTTGTTATCAAAAGAGGCGTGCCGGGTGTATATGTGCGCGCAAGTCCGGCCAGCGTCTGCCAGTCTTCAGCCTCGAGCACACCGCCCTGGATTTTAATTCTTTGCATCCACAGGCCTTTCTGGCGCTGGGCATAGACGCCGCTGAGTTTCAGTTGACTGTCAGTCGAATGCGGCGTGCAGGGGAAGGTCGGTTCAGGGCACATACCGGGTATCTCGCTGCAGGTGTGTTGCTGTCATTGTTCGTCTCCGTCAGGCGATTCTCCTGGGCACTACCCGATTGGGTATGCTGCACTGGTTAATGAGATTTCCGGCAAGATCATACATTTTCCAGAGAATAGTGCCGTCCTTGATGCGCGCGGAGAGCCGGTGGCGTGATTCCGATATTTGAAAGGGCAGTTCAATGCAGAGGGCTTCGCGCGGGCAGGCCTTGACGCAGGCAAAGCAATCCCAGCAGTCGGAGGGTTCCCGCAGCTGGGCTTTGCCGTGTTCGCGGTAAAAAAGATCGCCCGGGCAGATTTCCTCGCAGCAACCCTCAGGGCGTTTGCCGCAGCCGTTACAGCGCTCTACATCAATGCGCACAGTCATTCAGGCGTTCTCCAGGGGCGCGTCTGCGTAGGGCGGCGCCGGTTCGCGTGTGTAGATGCTGATGCGGCCGCCTTCCAGGCGTGAATTAATGAAGACCTTGAATTCAAGGTCATTGCGCAGCGGATAGTCAAGCCGGGTCTGGTAACAGGGCCAGCGCGTTTCACGGCGGGCCAGCAGATGCTCGACCAGCAGGCGCGCAAGCACGATACGGTCGGCGGTTTCGTGTGTGCGCATCAGCTCATGCGGGGTTGCGGCAAACATGTCGCAGCTGCGATGTTCCAAATCCTCCAGATAGGAGCGCGCCAGCAGCAGTTTATCGCGGCTGGTTTCGTAGTTTTGCGTACTGCCGCCGGCGTATTCCTCCATGATTTTCTGCATGCGCTCTTCAACTGCTGAGAAGCCCAGTCCGGGTTCGGACGAGAGCGGCCGTGAAGCCTCCTGCAAAGCTTCAGCAACCATTGCCTCAGAGGCCGTGGGCCGGGAAGTGCCGGCTGGACAGGACAGGAAATGTTCAACGGCCATCTGCGCCTCGGCAAAACAGCCCGTGATGTATTTTTTCGGGGCCCCTCCGGCAGCGTCTCCGGCAGCGTACAGGCCGGGGATGGTTGTACGGCGGTGCGTGTCAATCCAGAAACCGGCCATTCCGTGACCCCCGTTTATATAGGGCTCTGATCCGCAAATCTCCACCCGTTGCAGCGGCCGGGAGATATCTCCGAGCAAATGCAGAACAATTGACGGGGCCATGTTGAGATAGCTTTCAATCAGGGTATCGTAGCCGCTCCGGTCAAGGCCGCTGATATCAACATAGCAGGGGCCGCTGCCGTTTTTATGCTCCTGGATGGTAAACAAAAGACGCTCACAGGTGGTAAGAGAGCGGCCCAGCATTTCCTCCTTTTGGCGGGTATAGGGCAGCGCCGCGGGCATTGCACTGGCGCATGCCGGTTCCCAGCACCAGGGTTCCGGTGGGGGCGATGACGTCCTTGGTGCGCAGGGCCACAAAGCGCATTTCAAAGGAGGTCATTTCAGCTCCGGAGCGCAGCCCCATTGCAAGTCCGGACCCTGCATTGTACGGGCAGTACCAGGTTTTGGTGCGGGCCAGGCCGGGATTTGAGGGACGATATATGCCGCTGGCTCCTCCGGTGCAGATCAGAACGGCAGGAGCGCTCAGGTGTACAAATTCGTGTGTGCGCATGCTGTAGGCAAGTGCTCCGCATGACCTCTCCGTTCGCATTGCACAGCAGGCGAAAAACAGGACTGCGGTTTAAAACTGTTACCCCGGCGGTTGTAACCGCATCCGCCAGAAGCGGCTTGAGCAGTTCACCGTGCATGATAATTGAGCGCGGGGAGCGTGCGATAAAATCGCCCTGCGGCGTGCGCGGAAACGGCACGCCCAGTCGCTCGATTTCTGCGGTCATGCGGTTTAAACGCCTGCCGATTGAGAGCACCAGGTCATCGCGGACAATATCGTAATTATCATGCCGGACATAGGCAAGGTAATCTTCCGGGGTGTCGGACACCAGGTGGGCATTGACTGCATTCAGGCCCATGGCGAGGCAGCCGGAGCGCCGGATATGCGCTTTTTCAACGATGGTTACCGAACAGGTCGGCGCCGCGCGTTTGGCGAATATGGCTGCCATGCATCCGGCCGTGCCGCCGCCGATGATTAAGAGATCCGTAGTGATGTGTTGTATTGGTTGGTTCATGCTGTTTTACAGTGCAAACAGGGCTGTGCTGAGGTAGCGCTCGGCCGTATCGGGCAGTATGGTGACGATGAGTTTGTCCTGATACTCGGGGCGATCCGCGATACTGAGCGCGGCATGTACGGCCGCGCCCGACGAGATGCCCGCAAAAATCCCTTCGACCTGCAGCAATCGGCGTGTCATGGCAAAGGCATCGGCATCCCGCACGGTAATGATTTCATCGATCAGGTCTTTCCGCAGAATCTGAGGGATAAATCCTGCGCCGATACCTTGAATCATGTGATGTCCGGAGGGGCGGCCGGACAGCACCGCACTTTTGGCCGGTTCAACTGCAACAATGCGTATGCCGGGTTTGTGCTCTTTGAGGCCTTCGGCCACGCCGGTAAGGGTACCGCCTGTGCCGACACCGATGACCACAGCGTCAACCCGGCCGTCGGTATCGTCCCAGATTTCCCGGGCGGTCGTTGCCCGGTGCACGGCCGGATTGGCCGGATTGCAGAACTGCATTGGTATAAAAGCCGTTTTTATTTTTTTCGCAAGCGCGTGCGCCTTGTCAATGGCGCCCTGCATGCCCCGGTCGCTCTCCGTAAGGACTACGGTGGCCCCCAGGGCCTGCAGGAGCATGCGGCGCTCAGGGGTCATTTCCTCTGGCATGGTCAAAATCAGGGGATAGCCCTTGATGGCCGCAATCCATGCCAGCGCGATACCGGTATTGCCGCTGGTGGGTTCAATGATGGTCATGCCCGGCGTCAGGGTACCTCTGTTTCTCAGCATCGTCAATCATGCTCAGACCGATACGGTCCTTCACGCTGCCGCCGGGGTTGAAGGCTTCCAGCTTTGCCGCCACGCGGGCTTTTGTCAGCCGGCGCAGCCAGACCATGGGCGTGCGTCCGACCAGGTCTATCATTGAGTCGGCAATATGCATGTCTAGAACTGTATCTCCAGCGCATTGAACGGACAGATGCTGATGCACAGCTCACAGGCAATGCAGCGATCCCTGTCAAACGATACCTGCCATGTCTCGCGGTCAACCGTCATGGCGCCCGACGGACATGCCGGAATACAGGCCGTGCAGTGCGTGCATTTGTCAGTGTGCCATTTAATGTCGTGCGCCAGGGACTCCACGTTGATGCCGAGGCCTTTCAGGTAGTCGATACCGCCTTCAAGCGCTTTTTTCCCGCCGGAGAGTTCGAGCACCATGCGGCCCTCTTCATTGGGCTTTACATTGGCCCGCAGGATGTTCAGCATGAGGTCGTATTCCTTGACCAGATGCGACGTTATCGGCTGGCCGACAAGTGTCGGCGGAAATGTTAACACGATGCGTTTGGTTGTCATGAAATTTTCTCCTTGTCCGAATAACCGCTATCTGTAGGTGCGGAAGTGTTATTTTTTCTTTTTTAGCGGGCGCTCATTGAGCAGTTTGCATTTTACATCCGAGTCAGCTGACGGCAGGGGGGCAACCGAGTCCGACAGCAGGAATTTTCCGCCCTGTATCCACGCTTTGAGCTCAGCGGCGATTTCGCGCGCGCGTTTATAGCTTGAGATTCCTCCGGTCGGCACCTTTTTACCCTGAACGGTTATGAAGCCGGTTTTGAGTTCAGCATAGGTCACCTCGCCGAGGTTGTTCGGAACGATCTGCGGATATGATTCGCTGTAGTCCACGATCTGGGCCACGATCTGTTCGTCGCGGATGGCCGTGTGGGCCGTGATTTCCTCGTTGAGCAGAGGTATTGGTATGCCGATGCCCACGGTGAGCGTTACCCCGTAGCCGGTAAAACTGGCCCCCTTGAGCCACTGGCTGCTCATCTGTTTTAAATCGCCCATGACGGCAAGGGTGCCGGCCGGAAAGCGCGGCACGCCCTGATCAGTGCGCGCGACACCGGGGTTGTGCTGCGTTCCCTGCCAGGAAATGTAGCCCACGCCGCCGCCCAGAAAAATCCGGGTGCCGATGCCGATGGTTTTGTACAGCGGATCATTCATGAGCGGTGAGAGCTGCCCGGCGCTGCAATAGTTGGCATTGCCGATGCGCGGCCGCAGGGTGCCCATGTAGGTATAGATGATCTTATCCGACAGGTTCACCGCCACGTTGTAATTCTGATAGCAGTTGCGCGGGTTGAACAGAACCGCCTCGTTCATGTCCTTGAGCTCGATGAGCGTATCAAGCGATTTTCTCGGGTAGCAGTCCGTGCCGTAGGCTTCAGCCTGCAGGCGCACGCTTTTACCGGCCACAAGCTCTTCAATCACGTGCGCCCCGCCGTAGCGGAACTCGCCCGGGTAGACGCTGTTGCGCGGATCATTGTCGGCCATGGCGGTCGCGCCCAGCAGAATGTCAACGGCCGCAAAGCCGGTGTAGCAGGGAATATCGTTGAGCGTGCAGGTTCCGCCGCCGATCTTGATGCGCGGTTTGGTATGGCCGATATTGAAGTACGCTCCCGATGAGCACATCGGCCCGAAGGTTCCGGTGGTGACGACATCCACCTCGCGGGCGGCTTTTTTAAGGCCTTTTTCTGCAACGATATCGATGATTTCCTCGGCCGTTACAACAACGGCTTTGCCGGTGCGTATTTTTTCATTTATTTCCTGTATGGTTTTCAATGTTCATGTACCTCCTGAAAAAGTGTGCTGGCGCCATTGTGCCTGTTTATATTATTGTTGAAAGAGCCATGTTGTGAGGTAGCGCTCGCCGGTGTCGCACAGGATGACCACGATCAGCTTGTCCTGCATCTCAGGCCTGCGGGCAACTTCGAGCGCAGCATGCATAGCAGCGCCGGCGGATATTCCCACCAGCAGACCCTCCTCCCGGGCAAGGCGCCGGGCCATGTTTCCGGCATCGCTGCCGGATACCTGCATGATTTCATCAATACAGGCGCGGTTTAAAACATCGGGTACAAACCCCGCGCCGATCCCCTGGATTTTGTGCGGGCCGGGCTTGCCGCCGGACAGCACCGGTGATTCAACCGGTTCGACCGCTATAGCCTGAAAAGAGGGCTTGCGCTTCTTGATCACCTCTGCAATGCCGGTAATGCTGCCGCCCGTGCCGACTCCTGCCACCAGCACGTCAACCTCCCCGGCGGTATCGTTCCAGATCTCTTCTGCGGTTGTCAGACGGTGAATTTCAGGGTTGGCCGGGTTTTTAAACTGCTGCAGCAGCAGGTAGCGCGGATCCTGTGCGCACAGCTCTTCGGCGCGGCGAACGGCGCCGGACATGCCTTCGCTGCCGGGGGTGAGGATTATTTCAGCGCCGAAAACGCTTAAAAGCTGGCGGCGCTCAATGCTCATGGTGTCGGGCATGGTGATGACAAGGCGGTAGCCGCGCGCTGCGCAGGCAAAGGCAAGTCCTATGCCGGTATTGCCGCTGGTTGGTTCAATCAGAATGGTATCCGGCTTGATGCGTCCCTGTTGTTCGGCCGTGTCAATCATATGTACGCCGATACGGTCCTTGACGCTGCCGCATGGGTTGAAATATTCAAGTTTGCCGGCAATGCGGGCCCGGGCGCCCGTGCATATGCGGTTAATATACACCAGGGGCGTGTTGCCGATCAGTTTCGTAATGTCCTGAGCGATTTTTTTTTCGGGCATATGGGCTCCTTTTATGCAAAGCCTGTAAAAAATATTTTTTAAACAATCTTGTATAAATTTCCTGTTATTGAGCCATGTGGTGCTGAGAGCCTATGAGCTCAATACCTATGCAGAGGTTTTTAAATCGCATACGTGCCGGGAGTTCCGGCCTTTTTTTCATGGCTTTCAGTCAGGTTTTGCAATGAGGTGTTGCGCAGCACGTCCTCAATTGATTCGCGTACTTTAACCCATACGTCGTGAGCGCTGCACGTCGATGTTTTTTTGCAGTAGTCGGGATTGTCAACGCATTCAACCGGGGCAAGCGTACCTTCGACAGCTTCGATTATTTCGCAGAGTGTAATCTGGGCCGCCGGCCGCGTAAGCGAGTACCCGCCGCCTTTACCGCGCACGTTTTTTATCAGTCCGGCTTTGCGCAGGTTTGATAAAATATGATCCAAATATTTAAGCGAGATTCCCTGGCGCGAGGCAATGTCTTTGAGCAGGGTTGAGCCGCTTTCCTTGTAGAGTGCAATATCAATCATTGCACGGGTGCCATATCGGCCTTTGGTGGAGAGTTTCATATCCAGTCTTTCAAGTAGAATGATAGATAACTAGAATTGTAGATGAGGCTTTGCAGTCTGTCAAGCTTTTTTATAGATAAAGTAATCAGGAGAGGAAAAAACGGTCAAAATCTTTCCAGACCGGTTCAAGCCCCTTGTGGGCGAGCATGGCGGCTACCTCGGCAGCACTGCGTTTGTCCTGGACCGTAAACTGCTCAAGCGCATCGTCTGCCATGGAATAGCCGCCGGGATTGGTGCGTGACCCCGCACTCATGCGGGTAATGCCGATGCCGGCCATACCGTCTCTGAATGCCTGGTTTTCGCGGGTTGAAAGCACAAGCTCGGCATCGGGCAGAACCATTCTCAGGGCGAAAACAGCCTGGGCAAGCTGGCGGTCGGTGATTGTTTCGGCAGGGGTAAAATTGCCGGCTGCCTGCCTGATACGCGGGAATGAAATCGAAATTTGGGCCTTCCAGTATGTTTTCATGAGGTAGGCGGCATGCCGGGCAAGCAGAGCAAGGTCGAGGCGGTGATCGGTGAGACCGAGCAATGCGCCGATGCCGATTTCGCGCAAGCCCGCCCGGGCCGCGCGCTCAGGGGTTTCGAGCCGGTAGCTGAAATCCGCCTTGGGTCCCTGATGCAGCGCCGCATAGCGCGTGCGGTCATAGGTTTCCTGATACACGGCAATACTGGTAATGCCGCTTTCAGCCAGCAATCGGTACTCAGCGGTTTCCATCGGGTACACTTCAATGGCCAGGGCTGCAAACCTGTTGCGCAGCGCACAGGCAATATCGGCAATATATTCGACCGGCACACGCGTGCGGTGTTCACCTGAGACCAGGAGCAGATGGCGAAATCCCTGTTGGTGCAGTACATCAGCCTCTGCCAGTACTTCGTCATGGTTCAGAGTGGTGCGCGTGGTTGCATTGTGCACATTGAACCCGCAATAGGCGCAGGCGTTGACGCATTCATTGGAAATGTACAGGGGCGCGTACAGTCGCATGATTTTGCCGAAGCGCAGGGTGGTAATCTGCCGGGAGCGCGCGGCCAGGGTTTCAATGAAATCAGCAGCAGCCGGGGAAATCAGCACGGGGAAATCCTCGAGCGTGCAGTGCTGTTTGTGCAGAACCCGTTCAACGTCCGCAAAGGATGCGGAATAGATGTCGCGCTGGAGACGTTTGAGGTCGACAGCGTTCAGATGAGTTTCAAACATGTTCGATCCTGTAATCCGTATGGCGGGTGCTGACAGGCTGTTGAAAAACGCGCGTCTGCGGCGTTGCGCTCATTGTTCGTCTTTGCAGCGTACGAAAAGTACGCCTCATTCCTCACAATTGCGCGCGTCTTGCATCTGCGCGTTTTTGAACAGCCTGAATAAGGAGACTTCTTCAAAACCCTGCTAAAGATGAAACATACGCCCGCATGGCACGGGCTGGTTCAATGTGCACATGGCCTATTCCAGAAAACCGGTCAGGGGGCTTGAGGCTGAGGCCCGGGCCTGTTGCTCAATCGGGCCGGCCAGCATGGCTTTTTCAGCTGCCTGGACCGCAAGGCGAAATGCCTCTGCCATCAGAACCGGATCAGCGGCAACCGCGATCGCGGTGTTCACCAGAACGGCATCAGCACCGAGCTCGATTGCCTGCGCTGCATGCGACGGCAGCCCCAGGCCGGCATCAACAACAACCGGGACGGAAGCCTGTTCAATGATGATCCGCAGGAATTCTTCAGTCTGTATGCCGCGGGCCGACCCGATCGGAGAGCCCAGCGGCATTATGGCCGCGCAGCCGATATCTTCCAGCCGGCGCGCAAGCGTGGGGTCGGCATGAATATAGGGCAGTACGATAAACCCTTCCTTGACAAGCACTTCCGCGGCTTTGAGGGTTTCGGACGGGTCGGGCAGCAGGTATACCGGGTCGGGCGTTACTTCAAGCTTGATCCAGTTCAGCCCTGAAGCCGTGCGCGCCAGCCGGGCAAGGCGCAGGGCTTCCTCGGCATCCTTGGCGCCTGAGGTGTTGGGCATGACAAGGTAGGCGTTAAAGTCAATTGCAGCCATGGTCGGGTCAGGTTCGGTCAGGCTGACACGCCGCAGGGCAACCGTTACCAGTTCAGTGCCGCTGGCAGCAAGCGATTGGCGCAGGATTTCAGGTGATGGATACTTACCGGTGCCGACAAACAGGCGCGACGTAAACCTGCGGCCGGCTATAACGAGTTCTTTCAATTCAGCCACCTCCAACAAATGAAACGATTTCAATCCGGTCGGCATCCTGCAGTGCGGTTGCCTCAATCTGATGCTGTTCGACAACAACGCCGTTGAGTTCAACGGCCGTGCGCGCAACGGGTACGGCCAACTGCTTGAGCAAATGTGCGACCGTTGCTACCGGCTGTTCAAAGCTGCGTTCCTCACCGTTGATGATAAGTTTCATATCTGCTCTCCAAGGATAAGCTGCATGGCCACATGTGCCTGCAAAGAGGCAACAATGCCGACCCGAGGGGCAAACAGGCCAAGTCCGCTGCCGGCATCGCTGTGCATGTCGCCGACAACATACAGGTTTGCGGAAACACGGCGTGTGATTATCGAACGGGCCGAGCCGCAGCCGGCCAGGCCTGAGGCCGCAACAACGATGCAGGCCGGCAGCTGCCGGCGAATGGCCGTGACCAGAGCGGCCTTGCTCTCAGCAGCATCAAAACATTCGCACACTATAGCACATGTCTTGAAAACACGCACGCAATTGTCGGCGTTGATGCGCTCCTGCACGACATCGACGTCAACAAACGGGCAGCTTTCCCGCAGATTATCCGCCAGCGCAGCAGCTTTGGGCAGGCCCAGTTGGCGCAAACTGTAGCGTTGACGGTTCAGGTTCGAAGGCTCTATTACGTCACAATCAGCGACAACCAGTCTGCCGATTCCCGCTCTGGCCAGGTTTTCAGCCACGACCGAACCGAGCCCCCCGGCACCGGCGATACCGATACAGGCAGCGCGCAGTTTTTCAGTGGCTGCATGCGGCTGGCGTGCAAGCATCAGGCTGCGCAGATCCTGCTCGGGAAAGTCCGCCGTGTGTTCATATAAATATACCCGGTCCTGTTCGCGCAACATGGTGTCTGCCGGCGGATTCGGCACCGTGTTGACAATAGCAGCGGTTGCTTCAGGGGAAAAAAGCGCGCGCGCCTGGGCGAGCGTTGTGCCGGCGTCTATCGTGTGCGGGGCGTCATTGACGAATATCTGCAGGTGAGCCTTTGCCATCCGTAGTGCCTGTCGTGAAAAACATGCTGATGCCCCCGACTGAAAAATCAGCATCCAGCAGGGTGCCCAATTCTTCGATGCGCTGCGGCGTCAGTCCGCCAAGCAGCACGATGCGCTCCCCGTAGCGGTGCGTCAGCATGCGCAGCGTGTTGATTGCAATCAGGGGCCGCATGTCGCCGGGCTTTGAAAAAGGCCGGTAGACCGGAGATATAAACACATAGTCAGCCCCATTGTCAAGCAGGGTGCAGGCTACCTCCGTGCTGTGACAGGAAGCCGTCTGCAGTACGCCCGGAGGATTGAGACGGGCCTCGAAGCATTCGTCTGAGCGGGTATGCATCCCGCAAGCGGATGTGAACGGGGTTTGATGCAAACCCCGGGGTATGATCGGCATGATTGCATGCTGACGGATGAGCGCTATAAGTTGTTCAAGCTCCGCGTGCAGCGATTGCGCGCGCAGATAGAGGTAGCTGACTGAGCAGTGTTGCAGAACCGGCAGATACCTGCCCAGTTCCACGGGGCTGAGCTCATCAGGGGTTATGGCAAAGTATTTCATTGAGGGTGTTTATTGTTGCGTAAGCGAATGCTATAAAGAAGCGGAACAATTATAGGACGTAATGAAATTCTCTCTTCGCTGCTTATACCGTATGAAGGCGTGCTGATGTGGATGGATATTCCCCCATGCATTGTTTTACGTTTCCTTTTTTGCCTTTATAAATATTTGCGGCCCGTAAGGAATAATGTCATGTATATGATACAGAAAAAATGCCAAATCAAAAATGGCTGCTTTCCACGGATTCATCCCCGTATCAAGGACCTTACGTTGAACCAGCCCGAAAAAAAGGCGCGTTACCCATTTCTGCAAGGAGAAAAGAGGAAAACCCCAGTATCGTCCCAAAGTCACGGTGAACCCCAATTCTGTGAGAATTTGTCGTAGCTGGTTAAGTGTGAAGTGCTGAACATGGCCATAGCTCGCATCAGGAGGGTCAAGAGAGCCGCCTGGAACAGTCAAAACCAACACCCCTCCATCAGCCAAATTATTATATATCCATTTAAGTATGCGGGAGTATTCTGTTGTGTGTTCGAGGACTTCTGAGCATATAGCGATATTTATTTTTTTTTCCAGTTCGGGGAATGATCCGAGATAGAAACTTCCTCCCGGGAAATTGCCCCGCGCTAAATCAGTAGATTTTTCAGAAATGTCGCATCCGCCCAACTGATCGTTGGTCAGGTTGAGGAGGCGCTTCGCTTCCCGCAAGACAGCTCCGCTACCGCACCCAAAATCGAAAACAAATTTAACTTTGTTGGGGTTCTCTTCGGCCAGCGCTTTCAGGATAAAACGCCGCCTGTGTCGACCTGTCGGATGACTCTCGTACAGGGCAATTTTTTCAGCCCAAAATTTTTCATAGTAAGCCTTGTTGCGTGCTTCGTGTGAAAGCACCGAGGTGCGTTTATCATCATTTGACATGATAATGGGTCTCCAAAGGTCGACTGTCTGATGTGCTTGGAACAGTAGATGCGGTATGGTCGGTTTTGCAAGAATCCTTTCCTGTTGATTCATGTGTTTCGCTGCATCCAAACCCCGCCTTAATTTTTTGCGGGCCGTCGAAGTATCCGTAGTTCGTGGAGTCCGTTTACGCGGATCTCGGAGGAATTGCTCAAAAAGGGATACTCATCGGGTGAATGTTGCCAGAGAATAAAGTAATCAATTCCGCAGCGCTGAAGTTCGTCCGCAAGTTTAGCCGTCGGGATGTTGTCGGCTGTACCGTAGATTTGGGATTGCAGATGGAAAGGTAAGGAACAGTGACTCATACCAGTTGGTATCAAATACGAGTTTTGAGCCCGGAGCAATGACATCATGCAGTTTTTGACCGAGAACGGCATGCTCGCGTCCTGTATTCATGTTTTTATACAACATGTCTGCGGGCATGGCAGCGTATGACAGACAAAAAAGCAGGAGGGCACCCGTGTAGGTTCCCTGTTTTTTAAAAAAACTTTTTTTCAGAAGTTCAGCCAGTCCCAGCATGCTCAGGATTGCAAACAGAAAAAACAAAGGCCACAATAGGCGCTCTGACGTTATGAGCAGGCAATAGCCTGATGCAAATATGGCGCATGTCACAATAATATAAACGACCACATCGTTAGGCTTGGAAAACGGGTGGCGTATCGCTACCAGCGTATACCAGAGGCATATGCAAAAGCCGATTGGAGAAAAAATAAAAAAAGACCACAAAGCTATTTTGAGGTTTTCCCAGATAAGGTGAAGCCAGTATTTAAAATCAGCACGCGAAAGAAAAGGGCTCCAGTGCTGCTGCGTGAATGCCTCCTGCGGGTCTTCCCAGATGCTGACGGCTGTGCTGTTGGGTGGTTCAACAAGATAATCCGGTCCCGCCCAGGGATGGGGGCTTATAGCAGACATGGTTACAGAGCCCTGGTTTGATGCAGTGAATTTGCCGTATTTCATGCTGATCATGCCGGACCATGTTCCGCAAATGATTAAAAAAACCGTCATGCCTGAAATAAAGGCGAGGGATATTTTTTTTCTTTCTAACCCGCTGCCCTTGAAATAGTACCAGCAGTTTAATAGCGGGAAATGGCAGAGGAAGAAGGGCAGACTGTAGTTTTTTGCCAAATAAGCAATGCCTCCAATCAGCCCGCACAAAAAGCCGTAACGAACTTTTTTGCTGTATGCGGGCGAAAGTGCGCAGAAATGATAGAAAAGAAGGATTGCTGCCAATAATAGATCCGGGGTGATAAGCTCATAGGCAAAATACAGTGTGCCCGGCAGGATGCAAAGCTGGCACAGCACATTGAGTCTTTTGTAAAGGCCCAGTCGGGCACAGAACGCTGCAACGGAACAGAGAATCACTGACCCGATTGCAAGGTTTATAATTTTTGACGAGAGCAAAGGATCGATCCCGCAGATAATAAAAGGGGTCATTATCCATGAAATAAGCGGGTAGGCGTGGCCGTTAATTGCATTATACCAGTCGCCTCGTGCGTATTTCTGCGCAATTGAGATATAGGTGATGGCATCTTGATTGATCTGGTAACGGTATAGCGGAAGCAGTAGAACGCCAACAGCGATCAGGCACAATGCAGGTGTGTATGCGTAAGCGTGTTCTTTGTAAACAGCGTCCACAGATTTTCTTCTCCCGGGATGCGGCCGGTGTTATAAGCATGCCTATGGTGTGGCAGGTTTTCTTGTTGACATGCCCATGCTCAACTCCTATACTCCTCTTACCGTAATCTAAGCTTTTTAAGCAAGGGTTTTTTGCTTCTTCAGGTTGAGTCGACGGCTCAAGCTATCCTGTATAACATACATCTAAGCCATGAAAATACGAAATCAAATGCTGTTTGATTTAATCAAAGAGAAAGACCCCAGGCTGGTTTTTAAGGCCGCTATTTTTTTCTTAACGCTTTTATATAGGCGTTGCAGCCTTAAGGTGCTTCATAATTTTCTTATCGATCATCCTACCAATGTACATGTACTGGCAACTACGCGATGCAACCGGAGGTGTGATGGTTGTGTTTATAGCGACCTCCTGAATGAAAAAAGGGGCGATACGTTTTTAAGTCTTGAAAATTTAAGTAAAATTTTAGACTCACGACTGTTCTCCAATGCAATATGGGTCAGTGTCAAAGGCGGAGAGCCCTTACTTCATAAGGGTCTCGCGCAGATTATCCGTACAATCAAAGAAAAAAAGGTTTTTGTTTCTCTGACGACGAACGCTGATTTTTTCAGCAGGGATATTCTGGAGCAGCTCCATGCTGTCGGTTTGAACTGGATCAACATATCGTACTATAAGGACAATGCGCATAAAATTCGGGAGGTGGCTTCTTGGGCCCGCAGTGGTGTGTACGACATTAACAGGATCTCAGTTTACAAACATGCATTGCAGCGTGATGAAATCGAGGCTGCCTGTCGCTTTACGCAGGAGGCAGGCATTAAACACTTCTATTTTGGGACGTTTAATGATTATTCAGCTAAAATTATTGACGTTGACGGAATTAAAAAGAACGTCAAAACCCTTGAGACTCTTTATGCTGAAATGCGAGCAAAATATACCATAGACATTGAAATGATACCCACAGACGCTCACAGCTTTTTATTCAGCGGAAAGGGAGCGCCTTATTGCTATAGCGGTATTTCGTACATGACGGTTGCTCCCGATCTGAGTGTGGCGCCCTGCTGCATCCTGGAGCCGGAAAAGAAATGGGGTGACATTAACGATTTTGCAGCGTCTTTGCAATTTAAAAAGAGCCTGCACAGTGGTGATACCCCGGCAATTTGTAAGCGTTGTTCCTATCTTGTTAAAAGGTGATTGAGCGCACATGCACACACTCGGTATGCTGGTTGAGGGCGTTGCTTACATGCTCCCGCCAGAGACTGTCATGCCTGTTGCCTCCATATTAAAAGCCTCCCGATTGCCTTCCGTTTCACTGGTAGTGAGCTCTTGCGCGGGTCTCCCGAAAACCCTGTATGTTCTTTGATCATACCTGAAGGGGGCTGAAAGTATGTATTGCAAAGAGACATGCTACGGGCTATTATTTATATAGTTTAACCATGTGCTGCAGTGATATTCCGTGAATCAGCAGTAGGGCTTTCGTATGAAGATTTTAATTATTATTCCGGCATATAATGAGGAGGGCAATATAGCTTCCGCCATTGATGACATACGTCGCCTTAATGTGCTTTGGGATGTTTTGGTGGTTAATGACGGTTCAACGGACAAGACTTCGCAAGCCGCACGGTCTGCACGGAATGTTGTTGTCGTTGATCTGCCTTTTAATCTTGGTATTGGAGGTGCCGTTCAGACCGGCTTTAAATATGCCGAGCGTAATGGCTACGATATTGCCGTGCAGTTTGATGGGGACGGTCAGCATAAGGCGTCTGAAATAAACAAAATTCTCGACGTGCTGCTTCGACATGATGCTGATGTTGTTATTGGGTCCAGATTTCTTGAAAAGGAAGCAACCTTCAGATCAACCTTCATGAGGCGGAAGGGCATTTTTATTTTTAAAATAATAAATTACCTGCTCATCCGTCAGACCATCACGGATAACACATCCGGCTTCAGGGCTTATAACAGGGAAGCAGTTGCTTTCCTGGCAAAGAATTACCCTTCGGACTATCCTGAACCTGAATCCGTGGTGCTGCTTGGCAGGCATGGGTTCAGAATAATGGAGGTTCCTGTTTTTATGCAGCAGAGAACTTTTGGCAGATCATCAATACGCGGTTGGCGCATCATGTATTATATGGTAAAAGTGCTGCTTTCCATATGCATGACATCGCTCAGGGGAAAAACCTGTACGTAGAAGTGAAGGATTGCTATGCTTGGGTTTGTCCATCATCCTAAAATACAATATTTCGCTATAGCCGGCAGTGTGGCACTGCTTATATTTATTATTGAATTGGTAAGACGGAAAAAAGTCAAGGAAGAGTATTCGCTCTTATGGCTTTCTTTTGCATTGGCCTTTCTATTGTTTTCGCTCTGGGTTAAGGGGGTTGAGCGGCTGGCGTCATTCATCGGTATATCGTACGCACCGGTGGCATTTCTGCTCATACTGGTGATGGGTATTTTTCTCATTCTTATTCAGTTCTCGGTTATCATATCCCAGTTGAGTGAGGATAGGAAAAATCTTGCCCAGGAAATAGCGTTGCTCAAGCGGGAAATCGAAAAAAGCCAGCAGCACCGTGAGGATGGATAATAATTTTCAGATGTATTGAGTGCTCGCATATCCGAACTTTCTGTTCTATCTTTGCGCACGTAGTTACCGGCGCATAATTCTTCCCCATCACAAAACCCGGCAAACGCCACTTCGAATTCGGAGGGCCGCTGGCTTTTTTGACGTCATCGTTGCTCGCAGTTCATTGAAAGGACGGCAAACCAATCCCATGTGTCAATTCGCAGTTCCTCTCAGCATTGACATGAGGAGGCGTTAACGGGACAGGCTACAATCATTCGCGGTTTGTGTCTCTCGGTAGAGACTCATGGAAGTCGGCGGGCACCTCATAAAGATACAGGTCTCCGATTTGAACAAGAAGCGGCAATCCCATGCGGTTAATCTGGTCCTTTATGGCGTTGCCTGCCACGGGAAAATTCAGGAGAAGTTTTGTTGCATTGTAGTCTTTCAGGATGCGCAGCCGTATCAGGTTGTCAGATGCCGGATCAAAAAAACGGTCAACGCATCTTAAACGTTCATCATTATCATGCACATGCGGGGGGGTGTGAAAAAGAGATAGTATCTTTGCCCCCGTATACAGGGGGATTGCCCATGCTGTGCCTGTATCCGAGAAAACAATGTCACCGGGATGGATATGGCGGGCTAGATTTTTATACATGGCCGTTGGGTCGCGGTAGCCGATATACGGTGGACCTGAGCATGCGATGAAGTTGGGTCGTATATATTCCTGGAAGGTGATACGCATCTGAATTATAAAACCGAACGCAAGCAGTATTGCAAGCAGGGCAGCGCATGCGGTCTGCGAGGCCGAGGCGGAACTCCGGCGGACAGCCTGCCACAGTGTGCAGGCGCAGCGGGATACAAGGATCTGGGCGCTGAAAGCAACTGCAAAGATAAATCGTTCCGCAAGGCTGATGTGCAGAAAATAGCCGGCAGCGTATATGCTTATTGACGCAAGGCACAGCATGGTCAGCATCCCATGTTTTTTTTTGACTATATAGACGAGCACTATGGGAACTGCTACAAGGGCCGGCCCCATGCGTGCAGTAATATCTGAATATAAATAGGTTCGAGTGAGACGATAATCCCAGCTTCCGGCAAGAGAACCACTGGAGACCGTGAGCATGTTTGCAAAAAAATCATAGTAGGGCCACAGTGCCATGGCGGCGAGTGCGACGCCGATAGAAGCCCACAACCAGGGTCGAAACAGTCCGCGCAATCCCCTGGTTTCGATGACCAGCAGGGTTGAGGCTATCCAGAGGAATGAGGCTGTAAGGGGATGATTTATGAAGGCGGCAGCTCCGAACAGGCACCATCCTGCAAATGAACCCGGACCGGCTTTGCGTAGAAAGCGGCAGGCACATGTCAGAGACATAAAAACACAGGCCAAAGCTACCAGCGAAGGATACCATGCTGTATGAACCAGTGCTGAAAACATGTAGGCGTTGGATCCCTGCCAGCCTTTTCCCCATAAGAATAGAATGCATGCAAGGGACCAGAACGGCTGACGAGGGTCCTGAAAATATTCACGCGTGAAGAAACAGACTGCTGCCAGAAAAAAGACAAAATACAGAATGGAGAACAGTTTGAGCGTGGTGAACGTGTCTATTCCCACCAGACGGGCTGTGGCGGCCATGAGAACCAGTGAAGGGACATAGCGGGGTGATTTGCCTCTATACTCATCCAGCATGGCTTCGCCGGGAGCTTTGATATCACGGATGAGTTCGCGAAGCGCGGCCCCGTGCTCCGCTCCGTCAGAGTAGGGCAACTGATGATAGTCCAGACATGCCAGCGGGATGTAGATGGCAGTCATCAGCAAACATAAAAGGGCTGCTTGTTTCATGCAAACGTCCTTGAAAACAATCCCTGACCGCCTGTGTTTTGGCGGGTTGTTTGTCAATCCAAGCGTTGCTATAGCATGTATTGCCGGGACATTACAAGATAGTTGGGGAAAAATCGGGTTCTGCGTTTTGGTCTAATTACCGCTAAAGTACCAGATAGATGGGCTTTCAGCGCTGGCGCGTCAGGCGTATCCGGGTTTTGGTTTGCAACATGCATCCCTCTATGGTATTTAAAAACTCCATTGATTTTTTTTTTGCTACAATGCCATAGATTTTATTGTGTCTGTTGATGGGGGTGAAGGTGAACATAAGCCTGACTCTACGTATGGTATCTGGTGAGACAGTGCCCGGTTGTTTTGCAAAATTGAAATTCGTTTTGTTTGCAAGCTTTTGAAACCCATGCGGATTGCGTTTGTCAAAAACTGTGCTGAAACTGGATGGGTAAAATGACCGGTCGTGCTAAGCCGATCGAGAGTGCTGTCGCTGGGGCACGGAGTTGATGTGAAAAATACCGTATTCGGCTGTATTCTTTTTTTGCTGCTGTATGCATTCTTCGAGTGCACATCAGCAGCTGCGCTTTTCTGCCTGGCACGGTTTAAAAATATACACTATATGCCCGTTGATCGCCTGTCCTCAGATCAGGTTGCAACTATTGAGAGCTTTATTGATAAGAGCGCCAACTATTTCGAGTTTGATAATGCTACCGGCTGGACAATACAGAGTAACGGTCGGTACAAGGAGCTCTATCAGGCCAATAGCGCAGGGATTCGTGCCGATCGTGAATACGGATACGACATTCCTGAAGGAGTTGTGCGCATCTGCACCTTCGGTGATTCTTTTACGCATTGCGATGATGTCGGCAACGATTCCACCTGGCAGGTTTTTATGGAATCAAGCATGCCGAATCTCGAGGTTTTAAATTTCGGTGTGGGCGCCTATGGACTCGATCAGGCTTATGTGCGGTACAGAAACAAGGGGCGGCGCTACAAGACCGATTTCGTTTTTATCGGTTTTATGCCGGAGAATATTTTTCGGATGGTGAATACCTTTCGTGCGTTTTATCAGGCCGATACGGGTCTGCCGCTTTCCAAGCCAAGATTTGTCCTGCACGAAGACGGCATCGTGCTCCTGCCAAACCCACTGCCTTCCTTAGCCGACTACCGGGCACTGTTGGAGGATCCCAAGGCCCAAACTTCAAAAATGGGCGTGCATGATTATTACTACCTCCAGCGGTATACCTCCGGCATTCTGGACTTGTCGCCCGGCATGCGTCTGTTGAAGATGATCATGGAAAGAGTGGCAATGTGTTTTTCAGGCAGCGAGCCCATAAAAAAAGGCGTTTACAATGAGAGTTCAGAGGCGTTTGAGGTTACCCTCAAGGTGTTTGATCTCTTTTACCGTTCCTGTCAGGAGCATGCGACACCGGTTATTCTTGTTTTTCCGTATATGGGAAATATGCAGCAGGCATTGCGAAACGGTCCGAAAGAATATGCGCCTCTGCTTGAGTATTTTGATACAAAGGGATACCGCTATATCGATCTGATGGATGCCTTCGAGCCTGAGCTGCGTCAGGGCAATCTTGATGAGCTGTTTGCCGGTTTGCACTATTCCGCCAGAGCAAATAGAATCGTAGCCGCACATGTATTAAATTATATCGAGGGCTGCATGCCGCAGCAGGGTGTGGGCGCTCACTAGTTTTTTTTGATATGCACTGCCAGCCACCGCGACGTGCTCGCGAATTTTGTGCTGGCAGTGAGCATGAGGAGTTATTTCCAATCGCCAGTTTTGTCTGACAGGGTATGGTCGATTCATGTTACACGCCGTCGTTTCACGGAAAAGCACTGTGGCGTTTTTGTTCGGGTTGATTCTGCTGGTGAGAACAGCTCCCGCGGTTGTGGCGTATATGGTCACCGGCAGTGCCGTGTTCTATACCGCAGAATATGACCCGCTCCTCTATCTTGGCGGGGCCCGCTCCATGCTTGCAACCTGCGTGAACGAATTCCCCTTTTTCGCCCCTCTTAACTTTTCATTTATTGCAGGGTTATTGTCCCTTGGCAACGATAATGAGCTTGTGCCCGTTTTGGCGACAGCCTGTTTGGGGTGGCTGAGCGTTGTGGTGCTTTACTGCATGGCACGGGATTTGTTCAATAGTCAGGCCGCATTCTGGGCTGCGTTTTTTTTCGGTTTTTATCCCAATCTGGTTTTTTACGGAATGAACCTTTATCCGGAAACACTGGCAATTTTTTTCATAATCTGTTCTTTTGCGCTGCTGGTCAGGTATTTTAAAACAAGTCAACTGCTCTATGTCGTATGTTCCGGCATTCTGTGGGGACTTGCCTCGCAGACGCGCGGCGGAGTTCATTTTTTTTCAGCCGGCATGTGCTGTGCCGTTATGCTGCATGTGCGTGTCAGGGGTTGGGCCGCATTTGTAAAACCTGTGTTTGCGCTCTTGTTGAGCGTGTATGCGACTATATATATACTGGGTATGCTGTTTGCTCCATTCAATCAGGGAATGGTTCTTAATTCACAAAGTGGCATGGGGTCAGTATTGCATGGGGCAAACAGGGTTATAAACTGTAATGCTGATTATGGTTTGGCCAGGGAGTCCCTTTTTTACAGCATCAACGTTGTCGGAGAAGCCTGGCCGGATGGTGCACAGGTATACAGTGATGCATTAATGCAGCAGGATGCGATGACAATCATGAAGGCATTTTGGGATTTTGTTATGCAGGACCCGCTTTCCTATACCAAGAGCGGCTTTGAGCGGTTGAGTTTTCTTTGGTCGCCCAATCAACTCCTCATTAAGTATATAAAATTAAATTTTTATTATCGTCTGCCGCTGCTGACTGAAGCTGTCTGTTTGGTCGCCGTTGCTGTTTTTGTACTGGCGCTTTGTCTTGGATTGCTTGGTTTCATCCTTGCACGAGATCCTTTTAGAGGGCTTTTTGCCCTGTTCTTTGTTTTTTATTGTCTGTTGATATTTTTTACTGTCGGCAATGCCAAACTTCGTCTCCCCCTGCTGCCGTTCATTATGATGTATGCCGGATACTTTTGTTCCCTGATTATTGCGCGCAGTGCGGTGTTTAGAAAAAAAGCAGCTGTTTGTGCCGGCCTGTTGAGCGGGTTAATTATTTTGAACAGTGTTTACCGCTATAAGGATATCGCAATATCTCCGGGAGAATTCAACGTGCGTCAGGTGGAAACGAGTTTTAGCCTCGGGTTTCCAAAAACTTCACTTTTCTTGCTTGAAAAAAATATGATTTTTCAGCATTATACGGAGCAACAGCTACTGCGCCTGAATACTGTCAGGCAAAAATTGAATGAAAGGGATCATCAATGATTAATGCTGCAATTATCGGAGTCGGCAGGTGGGGGCCGAATCTACTGCGCAATTTTGCATCAATGGACAATGTGCAGGTTGTCAAGGTCTGCGACCTTGACGCCGCTCGATTGTCGGCCATTAAGAAAAAGTTTCCCGGGATCCTGACCACAACAAGTCCTGAGGATATCCTGAGAGATACTGCCATTGATTGCACGGTGATCTGTACTCCCGTGGCAACCCATTATGATCTTGCGGAAAAAGCGCTTCAAAACGGTCAGCATGTTTTTGTCGAAAAGCCGCTTGCAGCCTCATCGGTTGAGTGCCAGAGGCTGCTTGAGCTTGCGGAACAGAAACACAGGATAGTGTTTGTCGGGCATACGTTTAAATATAATGCCGGCATTCGGGCGGCAAAAAACTATATTGAAAGTGGAGAACTGGGCGACATTTATCTGCTTGATGCCAACCGGACCAACCTGGGGCCGGTACGCTATGATGTAAATGCCCTGTGGGACCTGGCCGCCCACGATATTTCCATTTTTTCTTATTGGCTGGGCGGACAGCCCCTCAGCGTATCCGCGCATGGCGCCTGTTGTTTGAATAAAAATATTGAGGACGTGGTGTACGCAACGTTTAATTACCCTGACGGGGCTATCGCGCATGTGCATGCCAGCTGGCTGAACCCAAGGAAAATCAGGGAAATTACTGTTGTCGGCAGTAAAAAGATGCTGGTGTGGAACGATATGAATTTATCCGAGCCGATTAGAATTTACAACAAGGGTATTGATAAGGATGATGCCTACCCGGATACGTTTGACAGCTTTCGCCTTTCAATTCGCGAGGGGGAAGTTATGATACCCGACATTCAGTTGAATGAACCGCTTATGACGGAATGTCTGCATTTTATCGAGTGCGTGGAGTCCGGCAGTCAACCGCTTACTGACGGGCATGACGGACTCAATGTGGTGCGGGCGCTTGAAGCGGCTTCACAGTCAATGCGTCAAAACAGTGTTTGCGTGCCGGTTTCGTGACCGGCGTTGCATGTTGCCATGAGTCTTACCTGCAAGAGGAGTTCCTATGATACCGTTTGTGGATTTGAAAACGCAGTTTCAGAAACACCGTGACTGAATTTTTACAGGCCATTGAGCAGGTTTTGCAATCGGCTGCTTTTATTCTCGGGCCGGAGGTCTCCAGGTTTGAAAAAGAGTTTGCCGGTTTTATCGGCTCCCGGTTTGCCGTGGGGCTTGCTTCCGGAACAGATGCGGTACACCTTGCTTTGCGTGCGGCGGGAGTCGGTCCGGGTGATGAGGTTATCACGGCCACAAATACGTTTTACGCTACAACCGCTGCGATTGAGCTTGCCGGGGCGCGACCGGTGCTGGTGGACTGCGATCCGGACACCTATCTCATTGACGTTGCAGCGCTTGAACGGGCCGTAACACAGCGCACGCGTGCCATTATCCCCGTGCATCTCTACGGTCAGGTGGCGCCCATGGAGGCTATCGGCATTTTTGCAAAAAAACATGGTCTTCTTGTTATCGAAGACGCCTGCCAGGCACACGGAGCACGTTACAAGGGGCACGGGGCCGGCACGTTCGGGGCTGCGGCTGCATTCAGTTTTTATCCGGGGAAGAATCTGGGAGCATTCGGTGACGGCGGCGCTGTAACAACCGACGATGAAGGCACGTACAGCAGACTGCTGGCGCTTCGAAACTATGGTTCCCCTCAGAAGTATCAGCACCCGACATTCGGCACAAACAGTCGTCTTGACGGCGTTCAGGCTGCGGTGCTTCTGGTTAAATTGCGCTATATTGAGGAGTGGAACAGGGCGCGGGTACGGGCGGCCGATCGATACCGAAAAAATCTGGCGGGCACAGCGGGTATAAAGCTTCCGGAAACGGCCGAGCATTCAACGCATATTTATCATTTGTTTGTCATTCAGGTTCCGGATCGGCGGGATGACATTCTGAAGGCATTGGCAGAACGGGAAATTTACTGTGGCATCCATTACCCGATTCCACTGCATCTGCAGCAGGCGTATGCGTATCTTGGATACCGGGCAGGAGATTTCCCCATTGCCGAAGCTGCCGCGCAGAGGATCCTGTCGCTTCCCATGTTTCCTGAGATCACCGATCAGCAGATTGATCTGGTGTGCGAAGAGCTTGTTAAAACCTTGAACGCATGAGGATGCCAGACTCTTGGTTGATGGAAAAAAAATAGTGTGCATTGCTCCCTGTTACAATGAGCTGCATAAAATAGACCATGTTGTTGAACGGGTGCTGGCGACAGGCATTGTGGACGAAATGCTTGTGGTTGATGACGGCTCCACAGACGGCTCTCCGGAGAGCGCCAAATCCCTTGGCGCGCGTGTCATCGCGCTTGGTAAAACCATCGGGGTGGGGGCAGCGATTCGCAGGGGCATAGAGCATGCCCTGCAGAACGGGTTTGATATTGTTGTTGTCATCGCCGGCAACAATAAAGACGAGCCGCAGGAGATAGAGAGGCTTGTCAAACCCCTGACTCGTGATGGCTTCGATTTTGTCCAGGGATCCCGTTTTGCCCGCGGGGGAGTTTTCGGTGAAATGCCGCTGTACCGTATCCTGGCAACCAGGGTGCACCCACTGTTTTTTTCTTTGGTGTCGGGCACATGGGTGACCGAGAGTACAAACGGATTTCGTGCTTTTAAAACAGCGCTGTTCAGCGACAAGCGGATAAACCTGTGGCAGCCCTGGCTTGATGAGTATGAGCTTGAGCCGTATTTATATTACAAGGTGATCAGGCTGGGCTACAAAACAACCGAGGTGCCCGTAACAAAAATATATCCGCCCAAAAAACTGGGCTATACAAAGATGAAACCCATAACCGGCTGGTGGAGTATTTTACGCCCACTGTTTCTATTGGGACTGGGACTTCGCAAATAACGAGAGGATAACCACATGACGGAAAAATTTTATGTTCACAAGGACGCCCTGGTTGAAACGGACAGCATCGGAGCCGGCACGCGCGTATGGCGCAATGCCCACATTATGCCCTGCGCCGTCATTGGTGAAAACTGCAACATCGGGGAAAATTGCTATATTGAGGGCCATGTAACGCTTGGCAACGGCGTGACCGTTAAAAATAATGTTGCCATTTGGGATAATATATCTATTGGGGACGATGTTTTTATCGGGCCTGCGGCCGTATTCACCAATGATTTCATACCGCGTGCGCATATAAAAAAAACATTCCGGGATCTTATGCCCACGGTTATAAAAAAAGGCGCAGCAATCGGAGCCAACGCGACGATCGTATGCGGCATAACAATTCATGAGCATGCGTTTGTCGGCGCCGGTGCTGTGGTTACCAGGGACGTGCCGCCCTACACGGTCGTGTATGGCAACCCGGCAACGTTCAAGGGTTTTATGTGTGAGTGTACGCTGCCTATTCCCGGGCAGGATGGGCGTATATCTGTGCGTGCGGCTTGAACTATCTGGTCGATGCGGGAAAAGTTACCAGAAGCCCCTGAGAGGTTTTGCAAGCATATACGCTGCCGGGGTAGCCATTCGTCAATGAAGCCCCGGGTCACTCGGGCGAGGTGGCGATGGCCGCAGAGGGGCTTACAGGGCTTTATTCATCACATCGTTTAAGCGCCTCGCAAACCGGGCCGGGTCCTTGATCTGCACTCCCTCAATCAGCAGGGCCTGTTCAAACAACAGGCGGCTGACGTCTTCGAACAAGGCTGCGTCCGAGATCTCCGACATTTTCCGGACAATGGCGTGCGTGGGGTTGATCTCCAGAATCGGCTTGAATTCCGGCACGTTTTTCTGGCCGAGCGATTTCAGGATGCTTTGCATCTGCACCGTAGGATCGTTCTCGTCGGCCACAACGCAGCTGGGCGAATCTGAAAGCCGGGTACTGGCCTTCACATCCTTGACATCATCCCCCAACACGGCCTTGATACGCTGTACCAGCGGCTCAATCTGCTTTTCGGTTTCCTTGTCGCTTTCAGTTTTTAAATCTTCGGCCGCGTCGCTGCGGTTGATGCTGCGAAAATCAATATCCTTATATTTGTGCACCGAGGGTATGACGATCTCATCAATATCCTGATCCATGATGAGCACCTCAATATTCTTCGCCCGGTACATCTCCAGCAGGGGCGAGTTGCGCAGCATCTGCTCATTGTCACCGGTTATATAATAGATATGTTTATGATCGGCCTGCATGCGTTCCTTGTACTCTGCCAGGCTGGTGTAGCCTTCCGTCCCGGTGCTTTTAAAACGCACCAGTTCCAGCAGTTTCTCGCGGTTTTCATAGTCCTGGTACAGGCCCTCTTTAAGCGGACGGCCGTATTCGGCGATAAATGCCGCGTAGGCTTCTTTGTCCTTTGTCAGGTCGGCGAATTCTTCAAGCAGTTTTTTGACTGATCCTGATTTTATTTTTGCCAGAACCGGGTTTTGCTGCAGGATCTCCCTGCTCACGTTCAGGGGCAGATCCTCTGAATCGATAATGCCGCGCACGAAGCGCAGGTAGCTCGGCATCAGTTCCTTTTCATCGTCGGTAATGAATACCCGGCGCACATACAGCTTCACACCCGGCTGGTAATTGGCGTGATACATATCAAAGGGGGCCTTGCTCGGCACGTACAGCAAGGTGGTGTACTCAAGTGTGCCCTCGGCCTGTGTGTGAACGTACAGCATGGGATCATCGGAGTCATGCGCAATGGTCTTGTAGAATTCATGGTAGTCTTCATCCGTGAGTTCTTTCTTGCTGCGTTTCCAGAGCGCAGAAGCCTCATTCACCTGCTCGGTTTTTTGTTCCTTGATTTCCTTGCGTGCATCGCCTTCGCCTTCAAACCGGCTGTCCTGATAATGCAGGTAGATGGGAAAGGCAATGTGGTTGGAGTATTTTTTTATAATGCTCTCTACGCTCCAGCGGTTGGCATATTCCTGTCCGTTCTCATTGAGATGCAGCACCACGGTTGTGCCGTCCCGGTCGCGCTCCGCATCCGATATCTCATAGTCTGATTTTCCGTCACTGAGCCATTTGGTGGCCTGTTCAGTTCCGGCTTTGCGTGAGGTAATTTCTATTGTGTCAGCAACCATAAACGCTGAATAAAAGCCTACGCCGAATTGTCCGATCAGGTTGGCATCCTTTTTTTCATCACCGCTGAGCTTTTGCATAAAGTTTTTTGTGCCGGAGCGGGCGATCGTGCCGATCTGGTCAATAATATCCTCAGCACTCATGCCGATACCGGTATCGCTGATTGTCAGGGTTTTGGCCGTTTCGTCGAACGTGATGTCGATTCGCGGTTCGAATTGATAGCCCTTAAGGGCATCATCGGTAAGTGCCAGCAGTTTGAGCTTGTCAAGCGCGTCAGACGCATTGGATATAAGCTCGCGCAGAAAAATTTCCTTGTGAGAATACAGGGAATGAATAATCAGTTGCAGGAGTTGATTGACTTCGGTTTCGAATTTGTGTTTTGACATTGCTGCTGTACCTTCCAGGGTGGTTGTATGATGGTTAAACTTTTTTTATTGTGTCCAATATAAGCATTTGTTTGTCCAAGTCAAGCGTCACCAAAGCCCGTTGTTCGGCCTTTTCCGTGTTTACATGCCGCGGTGATACAGGGGATTAGCGTTTTGTTCGCGGAAGAATAAGTTGTTTGTGTTTGGGTAACCCCGGAGGAATGTGCGGGGGATGTTGCAGTAGCACAGGGCCATCTCAGGGGGTTCGGGGGCTTTTTTTTGTTTTTTTGAGAAGTTCGGCAAGGCGTATGTTTTCATCTTTGAGCTGCAGCAGTTCCTGTCGCAGGCGGGTGGCATCCTCGGATAGACGGTCTTTTACATCGTCAAAATATGTCGTGCGGTTTCGTCCGTCCTCCTTGCTGGCGTAGAGGGCCTGATCGGCATGATCAATTGCATCCATAACCGAATTCATGGTGGTTTCAAATTCCGCAATGCCGGCTGAAATGGTAATGTGAAACTCCTGGCCGTTGATGGCATAGGGTGTCTGCTCAATACGGATACGTAATTTTTCGACGGTTGCTATTGTTTCTTCCCGTGTGTAGCCGTAAAAAATCGATGCAAACTCTTCACCGCCGTAACGGTAGGCGTAGGGCACCTCTTCTTTAATGACCACTGCAGTCTGGCGCAGGATTTCATCGCCTACCGGATGCCCGTATTTATCATTGAGTGCTTTGAACCGGTCAATATCCATCATGGCGATGAACAGCTGTTTATCGCCGCGTTGAAACTGTTTGAAAAGCTTGCCCATCTGGTCATTAAGCTTGCGCTTGTTGTAGAGCTGGGTCAGGTCATCAATATAGATCTTTTTGGTTTCGTGGCCGTTGCGATAGGCCTCAATAATGCGCCCCAGCACAGGAGTAATAATGGTTACATCCGTTTGCCAGGCTTCTTTGTCAAAATATTCGGTTGTCTGGTGGGTTATGCGGAAATGGCCGATATGCCGGTCTTCGACATTCAGCGGAACATTTAAGGTGGTTTCTTTGATCTCGTTTAATTGCAGTTCGCTGACCGCTTCCGGCAGGGACGGCAGGGCATCTTCGCCCATGTTATAGATGAATGTGCGGCCATCGGTTTTCAGTTCCTGCGCCAGAAACTTATCATCATCGAAGAGGAATACTTCCAGTTGCTTGGCCTGCAGAAAGGCCATGATGTCCGTGAGTGACTGTTCAAAGGGTTCCAGCACGAGGCGGATCAGCATTTCCTGCTGTTGCAACCGTTTATCAAGCTGCTCAACTTCGTCGACATGCGATATCTGGGCTTCGATCAGCTCGGTCTTGATTTTCTCAAGGCAGCTGCTTTTGCGCGCGAAGTTACCGGCCTCGCTTTCATAATAGCGATACATCTCGGCAACGTAGGCCAGGTGCCGGTAAATGCTCTCCATGCGGTCGCGGCCTTTGCGCCCGAAAGAGCCCAGCTTGCCCTGATCAAGATGTTCCAGGCATTGACTGCCAAGCAGTTCCCTGATTTTGGCAACATAGGCAGTGGGAACACCGCGCGAAAAGTCGAGCGCGATACGGTCCTGAATTTGTCGTGTTTTGTCGGAAAAAAGCTTGCGCAGCGTTTCGTCAGGAGGTTGATTGAAAACGCGTTTCTCAATTTCCTGCACTATTTCCTGAACTATAGCCCGCGCCTGCTGCATAGCAATGTAAGGAGAATGGTTGTTTAATGGTGTGAGTCAACATTCGGTTCAAAAATTTTAAAAAAATTGTAGCGTATCTGTAAGGAAAGTCAATGTGTTTTAAAACCCGTGATTCCGGCCGTGTGTGGGCGGGATGACAGACAAAGCACATGCGCCTGTGTTATTATACGAAGAGCTTTCGGTGAGTGAAAGTAGTGTGCGGCAGCCAATAATTGCTTGCCTTACAGCCCGGATATGTATTACACTCATGCGCTGAAAACAGCACCTGCTGTTTATGCTCGTACCAATACGGGGATGTGGCTCAGCTGGGAGAGCACTGCCTTCGCAAGGCAGGGGTCGAGGGTTCGAATCCCTTCATCTCCACCAAATACTCCGGGGTATCCCGGAAATCAAAAGCCCATGAAATCAGGGGCTTTTTGTTTTTAGCGCTTTTTGTTTTGGTAACCGTCAAATGTAAATTTGTTTGACAAAAAGTTTTTTTAATTATATCTGGAAGTGTATTCAAAAATTAACTCAATTAAGCGTTCTTGGAGGTGGGGGGGCAACGGTATCGCTGTCAGGGGTTTTGAGAAGCACATACACCTTACAAAGTGCCAGGGAAATACAGCCCATCGAATAATATTTGGGGCAGAAACAAGTTTAGTTTTTATAAATAAATCCAAGCAAAAGGGGAATCAAAATATGAAACAACGGATGAACTTTTTTATGTTAATCCTTGTGATATGCCTGAGTTTTTCTACTGATGCAGCAGCAGGATCAATGCAAGTGGGGGCAGGTGGAAATTATACTCTCGGCTTGAAGGTAGACGGCACGGTTGTGGCCACAGGATACGGCGTCTCCGGCCAGTGCAATGTGGGCTCCTGGATCGGCATTTCGCAGGTGGCACTAGGTGGTGGGCATACCGTTGGGTTAAAAACAGACGGCACGGTTGTGGCTATAGCATCGAATAATTTAGGTCAGTGCAATGTGAGCACGTGGACAGATATTATCCAGGTGACAGCAGGGGAGGCTCATACAGTCGGCCTGAAAGCAGATGGCACAGTCGTGGCGACGGGACATAATAGCTATGGCCAGTGCAATGTGAGCACCTGGACCAATATTATCCAGGTGGCGGCAGGGGGAAATTTTACTGTCGGCTTAAGGCGAACGGCACGGTTGTGGCCGTGGGAAGCGAGAAGCCTAATGTAACTGCCTGGACGGGAATTACGCAGGTATCTGCAGGAGCATTTACCATGCTGTTGGTTTGAAGGCAAATGGCACAGTGGTTGCAATTATGTATCTGGCTATGGTGACCCTAATCTAGCGCATGGTCCGGCATCGTGCAGGTTGCGGCAGGGAACGATTACACGGTCGGCTTGAAGGCGAACGGTACGGTTGTAGCGGTTGGACGGAATGACTATGGTCAATGCAATGTGAGCGCATGGACCAACATCGCGCAGGTGTCAGCAGGTGCAGGGCATACCGTTGGGTTAAAAGCAGACGGCACCGTCGTGGCTACGGGATGGAGTTCATTTGGAGTGCGATGTTGAGGACTGGAATTTAAGCGTACCCACCCCTGCGTCGCCGGACACTGATGATGACGGCGTTTTGAATACAGATGATAATTGTCCCACTGTTGCCAACCCTGAACAGGCAGACCAGGACGGCGACGGATTCGGCGACTCCTGCGATCAGGGAAACAGGACGGCAGTGTTCGATCGGCCAACAACAAAACTGCTGATTTTTGATCCCGAATGGAACCTGCTTTCAAAAACTGACTTTGCCTCAACAGGAAACTAGTATATATCCGCGATGCCGGCAGCAGCGGCTGGCTTTTAAAGGGGCAGGATTTCGATGCAAACTGGACGATATGGCATGTTGACTCAAGCGGAGCGCTGCGCAATACGTTCTCAGGCCCCAGCATAAGCTTTGGCAATTATAGCGGGCTTAATAACGGAAATTTTATTTCAAATAGCTTCAGCACAGGTGAAATCTCCCTCTTCGATCCTCAAGGGGCATTACTTGGATCAACCAATGCCTGGACTGATCCGGACGGCTGGAGTTATGCCTATAAGCAGATGGGAGACATGGCAGGCCTTGTCGGCGGAGGTTTTGTAGTGCTTCCCGAGCTGGGTTCAGCCTATCTTGGCGGCGCAGGCTATTCACCCTACATTTATTTCTATGATAACAGCCTGCAGCTGATCAATAACGTTGATATTACGTCGCTTCATATTACGATATATTTCATGGTCGGCCTGTCGAGCGGCGGCTTTGTTGGAATGGGAAACACGACCGGCGACGAATATTTGTCCCACCTGTTCTTTTTTGATGCTGCCGGGAGCCTTGTTTCGCAGCAGGATATCCGCGGTGACATAGCAGCGCTGGCAACAAGAAATTTTATGAGTTTTGCCCTGTCTTCAACTGATGATGGCGGGGTTATCGTCAGCTTGATATCCGGCGGGAAGGTGTGGACCCACCATTCGCCGGCCGTCGAGATTGACCTGTCGGGCAGTGGGGTGAACAATATTGCCGGTATAGGCGGAAGTTATTTTCAGGCCGCGCCTCCGGAGTGCAATGACGACAGCGACTGCCACGAGGGTATGAATGCGTTGAAGGTTGTGCGAACCGATATCAGACAATCCCCCCGCGCTCAGCGACGGCCCGTTTCTGGCAGCCGGCCCATGGCCGCTGTTGCCGACCTCGGCTGAAAGCCCCATGGATCTTAAGAAGAACTATAGTGTTCTGTGGACCTTTAGTGATGATTTTGGCTCCTGCAGCGGAGCGTGCACGCACAGTGCCGAGTACCAGGAACTTGGAGGCGGCACCTGGACATCGTTGAGTGTTTCAAGCGATGCCGCGGAGGGCACTGCCCAGGTTGCTCTGCCGGTATCGCAGCTGCAAAACGGCACGTATGCCTTCCGGTTTACGGTAACCGATTGCGCCGGTCAGACCACGCAGTCCGGCACGTATTATTTCAGGGTTGCGCGCCCGGACAAGCCCCCCGTAATCACCGCCGGTCCGTTTGTGGCAGCAGGCCCGTGGCCGGTGCTGCCGACATCGCAAGAGAGCCCCATGGTACCTTAAGAAGAATTATAGTGTTTTGTGGACCTTCAGCGATGATTTTGTCTCCTGCAGCGGAGCGTGCACGCACACTGCCGAGTACCAGGCATTGAGGCGGCACCTCGACATCGCTGAGTGTTTCCAGCGATGCCGCGCAAGGGTATGCCTGGGTTGATCTGCCGTATTGACCAGATGCAAAACGGGACGTATGCCTTCCGGTTTGACGTGACGGACTGCGCCGGGCAGAAAACGTTATCGAAAGACTATTATTTTAAGGTAAACAAGCCGCTGTAACAGCCGGCATACACGGGTAACACAGAAGGCAGGGTCACACATGGCCCTGCCTTTTTTTGGTATCAGTCGTTGGCAGGATCGGGTCCGGACAGTACTCAGGCTTTTATGGTTGTGCGTCCTGTTTCAAAATTTTTGTCGCGGTCAGTATGGGCAGCAGCCAAAGCCTGCGTGGCGAGTTGGTCGCAGCACTCGTTCTCGGGGTTACCGGCATGCCCCTTGACCCAGATAAAGCGTACGGTGAGCAATGCGCAGGCATCGAGGAGTTCCTCCCACAGGTCATAATTTTCAGCCGCATCATTTTTATTGCGCATCCAGCCCTGCGCGCGCCATTTGGCGGCCCAGCCTTTTGAGATGCCGTTGACCACGTATTGCGAATCCGAATGCACGAGAACCGATGCGCCGGGCTTAACGCTCCTGAGCGCCACAATACAGGCCATTAATTCCATACGGTTATTGGTGGTATGCTTGAATCCGCCTGAGAGTTCTCTGCGTTTGCCGCTGGCAAGATAACCGCGCCGTAGCCGCCGGGGCCGGGGTTGCATGAGCAGCCGCCATCCGTGTAAATAATGACATCTGCCTTATGCGTAGATACCTCGGGTTCGGACTGTTGTGATTGAGCGGCGCTGCGAGGTTTCCGGGCGGGCTGTTTTTTATGATGCGTTGCGGATTGCTGTTCCTGAAGCCAGGAGCGGGCTTCATCGATTGACGGGAAGCCTTTAAAGCGCGCGCCCGCAAATCCGCGCACCTGTTCCTCAGCATTGCCGGGGCCAAACCAGGTTGAGAAGATGCCGGTTGCGCGGCCGCGTGCAACTGCGTAGTATTTTTTTGCGGAACCAGCCAAAGGTTGTACCCCAAGTTGCGTATGCGATTATTGTTCTATCGTGCGCTATGGCAGGCTGCGGTGCGCCGGCCCCACGTACACCTGCCGCGGCCGCCCGATTCTAAAGGGCTTTGTGTCATGCATCTCGCGCCACTGGGCAATCCAGCCCGGCATGCGGCCGATGGCGAACATGACGGTGAACATTTCGGACGGAATTCCCAGCGCGCGGTACAGGATGCCGCTGTAAAAGTCGACATTGGGATACAGCTTGCGTTCAATGAAATACTCATCCTGCAGTACGGCTTCTTCAAGTTCCAGCGCGATATCGAGCAGCGGGTCGTTTATGGAGCGTCCGGACAGGAATGTGGCGCATGTGTCCTTGAGGATCTTGGCGCGCGGGTCATAGTTCTTATACACCCGGTGCCCGCAGCCGAACAACCGGAAATTTTTTGTCTTGTCCTTGGCCATGGCAATTACGTCTTTGACCTTGCGGCCGTTGCGCTGAATGTCCTCGAGCATGTCAATAACTTCCTGGTTGGCGCCGCCGTGCAGTGGCCCCCATAGTGCGCAGATACCGGCGCAGACCGAGGCATACAGGTTCACCATGCTGCTGCCCACAAGGCGCACGGTCGAGGTGCTGCAGTTTTGTTCATGATCGGCATGCAGGATCAGGAGCTTATTCAATACCCGCTCGGCTTCGGGATCGAATTCATAGGGTTTGACCGGGCTCGAGAACATCATGTTCAGAAAATTCATACAGTATCTCAAATCGTGCCGGGGATAAACGAACGGCTCGCCGATCGATTTTTTATAGGAAAAGGCCGCAATGGTTCTGATCATTGAAATCAGGCGCGCGGCACTCACGTTAAATGCCTGTGGGTCTTCATCGTCAACGAAGGAGTTCGGGTAGAAGATTGAAAGCGAGTTAACCATTGAACATAAAATTGCCATGGGATGCGCATGCGGGGGCATGCCCACGAAATAGTGAATCATGTCTTCATGCAGCATTGAGTTTTCGGTCAGATGGCGCGAGAAAAGGCTTTTCTGATCGATGGTCGGCAGGCTGCCGTAAATCAGCATATAGGCGGTTTCGACAAAGGACAGTTTTTCAGCCACCTCGGTGATGTCAAAGCCGCGATAGCGCAGGATGCCCTTGTCGCCGTCAATGAAGGTGATGGAGCTGGCGCAGGCACCCGTATTCTGAAATCCGTTATCAAGGGTTGTGCAGCCGGTTCTTGCATACAGGTCGGAGATGTCTATCGCGCGTTCCTGCTCGGTTCCGGTGACCAATGGAAATTCATGCTCGCGATCGTCGATGATGATTTTTGCTGTTTTCATTGTAGTCCTCTTTCGGGCACATATGCCACTCAGGGTTCAAAATATATGGCGCGTCCTGCGGGCTGCATGGTGTTTGCCGTCGGCAGTGCGCATGTGGTGTTGTCAGGAACGGCACGGAGTCCCGGGAGGGCCTCCGGCGCGTTTACGGTTGCGGAACCTGATCCATTTCGTTGCCGCGTGAACCCAGAGCGGGCTTTTGCGGGTAAAGCTTGCGGCATCGCGCAGGTTGCGTAAAAACTCGTCCGGCCCCTCGTAGTGTTCCATGACCATGGTGGCGCGCCCGATTTCACAGCCCAGGTGCGCGTCGCTGCTTACTACCGGAACCACGCCCAGCTGCTGTGCGCGGTTGAGAAGATTACGGTCGGGGCGGTTGAACATGTTGCGCGCGTTGAAGATCTCAAGCATGTCAATGCTGTCAAGAATCTGGTTGAGGGCGCTTGTGTGCAGGCGCGAGGAGCGCAGCAGGTCAAAGGGGTGCGGCACGGATGCAAGACCGCCCTGACGCTTGATTTCAGCCACGGTTTCAAGCGGGCTGAGGCCGGGCGGAATATGCTCGCGCAGAAAGTAACCGATGATTTCACCCTGTGTTGTTACAATTTCTTCGGCAATAATGACTGTTATGGCTTTCGCAAGGGCGGCTGTCTCAAGGGCGCCGTCAAGGCAGTTGTGATCGCAAATCGCGATCGTGCTGAGGCCGCGCTCAAGGGCCAGGGGCTCAATGCGGTCGGGGCGCAGGTTTGAGCAGCCGGAGTAGTGCGTATGTACGTGCAGGTCGAGGGTTATTTTCATGCCAATGCAGTCTTGGGTTTTTCAGCTTTCGGGTTGTTCCATGCGTAATGCGGCATGGGTTTTTTGACCGCACAAAGCATAGGTAAAAATCATTGGCATGTCAATTAAATATGGGCACGCATGATCGGGCACAAAAACAAGCGAGGTGATTACATTCCCGGTCACTTTTTTTTCAAGTGGAGAAACCAGAGTGCACAACGCAAAAAACGTGATTTTTTGAAATGAAAATAATTGAACTCAAGATCTCTCAGCCTCGCCTCCGACGCCATGTTTGTCCGAACCAGGAATTGAAGTACATCATGGCTGATCTGCGCCCGTCCTTCTGTTGACTGTATGATTTTCCACCAATGCGCGGCATCCGCCGCCCTGTCGGCAAGGGATTTTTCACCGTGAAATGGCGTTGGCAAAACCAAACTTGTTATCGTAAACCTGGTCCCGACCTTCATGTTTTCCGCACTCAGGAACTTGCGCCACATAAAGAGGTCGGAGTGCAGATTTTCGGGTGCCGGACTCCATTTTTCTTCAAGCCGCCGGTACGCCGAAAGCCGGTAGCCCGCCACGGTCGGCCCGAAGAAGTTCCAATTTTCCGTGAGCATCCGCTGTTGCACTTTTATGTTCGCAAGATCAAACGGATATGTCTGCATATCACCGTTCAGGGGAGAGAAAGACATGCAGCAGGTTTCCAAAGTCGACCTCCTGCAGGAGCGTGCTTAATTCACTGAGATGATTGTTCATCCACAGGTCGTCATCGGCTATATGGGCGACATACCTGCTGTTCGCCTTCTCCAGAACCGCATGACGATGCTCCTCCCCGATTCTTCTGCCCTTGGGGCAAACATGCACCGTGATTCGCTCATCCTTTTCTTCTAACTTTCTGGCTACAGTAACCGTTTCCTGAGGTGCACCGTCACAGATGATGCACAGATTAAAATCCTGCACTGTCTGCGACAGCACGCTCTCGACCGCAAACGGCAAGAGCTCCGGCGAGCGATGAATCGCGAGCATAACGGTAAACTGTTGTGCGCTCATGCGGATATCCTGAAAAATCAGAGGATGTTGGCAAATTTAAGCTGCATACCCTTTGCACGCAGATTGAGTGTTTCCAGAGACAGTTCTTTGCGCACAAGTTTCTCGATCAGGTCGTTGTACAGGCAGCCCCGATGCCGGCCTCCGATCGGGAAATAACTGTGGCTGCCCATTCCGTTTAAAGCCTGCAAACGCGATGTCATTAAAGAGATCGTCTAATCTCCAGTTCTCATCCACATGGCCGATTATGTGCTTCGGGTTGTATTTTGTTTCAGTACCCAGATACAGATTGCCATCCGCTCCCAGAACCATCAGAAAATGGCCCGAATGATACTTTGAAAACTGCAACTCCCCGCGTTGATACCGGTAAGGAAAATAATAGACCTTGAAGCCGTTGAGCTGCCCGTCCGGGCGTTCAAGCGATGGGATCACCCCATCCTGATCCAGCTGAACCAGGAACTCATCGTCCCAGCCTTCACAACGGGGATGATAATAAAGCCAGTGTGCACCTGCTTCCTTAACAGCATGTACTACGTGCCTGATCTGGGCGGCATTGGACCGGTCCGTCAGGAAACTCATCCCGATTTCAAGGCTTGATCCGTTCTGCTCAATTTCATTCCGTAACACCCTGATGTGTTCAAAAATATCCTGCAATGCCCGGTCGGGGCCATCTTCCCAGCCATAGATTGAAATCCGCACAACAGAAGCATGCCGGATCAACGCATCGCGAATATCGTTGCGTCCCAGAAGAGATCCATTGGATACCACGGCAATATGTTCAAATTCATTTTTCCGGGCCTCTGCCAGCGTATCCGAAAAAATGGGTGACAGGGTCGGCTCGCCCCCGCTGATAAGAAGCCCTTTCGTTCGACCCTTCAGTTGAGAAAAAAGATTTTTAACAACAACAAAATCCATATCATGCTGGAACTCGCTTAAGGTGCTCGGGCAATTGTGGCATCCCTTGTTACAGCGTGATGTAATATCCATCTCAAGAGAAACAGGAACCACCTGTTCCTGATTGAGATAAGCGCGCAACTGTTCTGCATGCAGGGCAACCTTCAATTCTGATGCAATGGTCATATCAACTCCGGTTTACAGCGGCAAGCCAATCCCCGATTTCAGTCAGCCGTTCGATAACCTGAACAGCTTCAGACAGCGGGCTGAGGGGTGGCGGCCCGCCTTGTATATGGTCAACAAAGACAGATAATTCTTTCAAAAGCGGCAGGGGGCCTTCGGCTTTGACCTTCAGCTTTTCAGCAGAAAAAGATCCCGGAGCACCTTTTCGGAACATAAGTTCCGTATCATGGGAATCAGCGAGCTGCACAGTGGCGCTGCTTCCAACGACCGTGTATGAGCGCTTGTTTTGAGGGATTGTGGTTGCATACTCAATCCACACCTCTGGGCCGCCATTCTCCTGCAGCTTTATAATCATCCCCGTTTCAGGCCGCGCTGCGTTGGTGCACAGCATCTTCTTTACAGGCGGAACAGTTCCCAGCAGACTGAGTACAACGGAAAGGTCATGTGGCAGAAGAACATAGTGGGCTGAAATATCATCGTACGGGTATTCCCCAGCCAAAACGGGTGATTCTGACAAGCTCGATAGCGCCAAGCTCACCGGATTGAACCAATTGCGCCATTTTCTGGATTCCGGGATGGTAGCGCCACTTGTGCATTTCAAAGAGATTTTTTTCATACATCCCTGTGAGCCGTCGCGCATCTTCCAGCGAAGTGACCAGGGGCTTTTCACAGAAATACCGGCTTGCCATTCGTTGCAAGCAGCGACAACACCTCAAAATGTGCACTGGCCGTTGTGGCCACGACATAGCCGTCGTAGAAGCCGGATGGAACAAACTCTTGAAACGCATGATTTGCACCATGCGCCAATGCGTACTGACGTGCCTGACTCGCCTGATCGACAACATCGACCCGGCAATCCAACGACAGAAGATCACGCAGAATATTTTGGCCCCAACGCCCGCATCCAAACTGACAGATCCTGATTGTGCTCATTATGTATCCCGTGCTGTGCCATCCATTATAAAGACTGTCTTTACATTACATGACAAGGCCGTGCCTTGAGATGGCAGACTATAAAACAAGGGTGTTTGTGTGTCAAGGTTAATGCCGGATCAGGGGTTTGATGCTGTGCATGCGCGCACGCTGTTCTGTTTATCATGCTTCTAATCTGTGGTATTGTACGGGGACTGTTTAAAGCTTGGTTCGGCAGTGCTGCCGGATTCGTTTATCGATTTGTTTGTTGGAGAGATTGTGCATGCATCTTTTTGCGCTTACCTGTGATGAATGCGCTGAGGCTTTTAGTAGCCGTTGGAACGGCGCGAGTTCATGCAGTTGCATGGTACCGTCAGGCCCTGAAGTACGGCAGGCCTGTGGGCAGACCCGGACTGCCGCATGCCCGAGGGCCTTGACTGGTCAGCGCCTGCTATATGCGCAACGGTTGAACAGGACGGTGTCGTAAAAATAGGGTTCGAGCTTGAGGACGGGTTGCGCATTGAAACGGTTATAATCCCTGCGGACGGCAGGACGACGCTGTGCGTGTCGAGCCAGGCCGGCTGCCGCATGGGGTGTCAGTTCTGCGCGACGGGCGCGGGCGGTTTTCGCCGCAACCTGCTGCCGGAGGAAATTGTCGGCCAGGTGTTTGTTGCCAGGCATGGGCTGGGCAGGCCTGTTGACAATCTTGTTTTCATGGGCATGGGCGAGCCGCTTGATAATGTCGGCAATGTTGTCCAGGCCATACGGGTATTGAGTGACCAGCGCGGTTTTGACATTGCATTGCGTCATATAACGGTTTCAACCGTTGGTCTCCCGGACGGGCTCCGCCACCTCGGCGGTTGCGGTTTTACGGGCTTGCGCCTGGCGATTTCGCTCAATGCTGCCAATGACCAGTTGCGCTCATACCTGATGCCTGTCAACCGCACCTATCCGCTTTCAGTACTCAAACAGGCCCTGCAAAGCTACCCCCTTCGCAAAAAAGAGGTTTTTTTTATTGAATATGTGCTGCTGAAGGGGGTTAATGACAGCCCGGAGCATGCCGCTGAGCTGACGCGCTTTCTTAAGGGGCTGCCGGTGCGGGTAAATGTTATCGCCTATAACCCGGGACCTGGCAGCCGGTTTGAGAGTCCCGGCCCGGAAGCCTGTAAACGGTTTTGCGCTCTGCTTGCCCGGGACGGTGTTTTTGTTCGTCTGCGCTCTTCGCGCGGGCAGGCTATCCAGGCAGCCTGCGGCCAGTTGGTATATGCCGACTGCATGAGTAGATAATTAAGATTGGTTTATCTGGGCGGCATGTCTCATGGAGCCGGTCTCGAAATAACGAACGCGGTGTGCGTCGGGTATCGAGATGTATAGTCCCCGGTAAATTATATTTGAAAGTATCCCGCAAAGTATGTTACTTTTCGTCGGTCTTTGCCAGAACTATACGTCGATAAAACCCCGCTGGCTTTTTTCTCGGTTGTCCCCTTGAGAGCATTGATCGTATATGGATAACAGCACGTTTGTAACTGTTTCGGAATTGAACCGCCGCATTAGAGCATCGCTTGAAGCCGGCTATGCGGATATATGGGTTGAGGCCGAGATTTCAAATCTGCGCATGCCCTCATCCGGGCATTACTATCTGACACTCAAGGATTCCTCCAGTCAGCTGCGGGCGGTCATGTTTCGCTATGCCCGTAAAGTGCTGCGATTTATCCCGCAGGACGGGATGAAGGTTGTGTGCTTTGGAAGCATCAATGTGTATGAACCGCGCGGCGAGTATCAATTGATTATCGAGCGCATGGAGCCGCGCGGAGTCGGCGCGCTTCAGCTGGCATTTGAACAGCTGAAAAATAAACTTGCAGCCGAGGGGCTTTTTGATGAAAAGCGCAAAAGGCCCCTGCCGTTCCTGCCGCAGCGCATCGGCGTGATCACCTCCGGAACCGGCGCTGCGCTGCGTGATATCCTGCAGGTGCTGTGCCGGCGTTTTCCGGGCCTGCATATCAGGGTGCTGCCGGTTGCGGTGCAGGGAGAGGGTGCCGCGCAGGAAATAGCAGCGGCAATTGCTGATGCCAACGCGCACGCTGTTGCCGATGTGTTGATTGTGGGTCGTGGCGGCGGCTCGCTTGAGGATCTGTGGGCCTTTAATGAAGAATGCGTAGCCCGGGCGATATATCATTCGGCTATTCCGGTGATTTCGGCGGTGGGGCATGAAATAGATTTTACCATTGCCGATTTTGTTGCTGATATGCGCGCGCCGACTCCTTCGGCTGCGGCGGAGCTGGCCGTGCGTGAAAAGCATGAGCTTGTCCGCTCAGTGGCGCTTCTGCACGCGGGTCTTGCACGCAGGATCTCACAACGCATGGCAATGGAGCGGACTGCGGCGCGCAATGCGGCTGATCGCCTTGTCCGCAGTACCCGCATGATTGCTGATGCGCAGCTTGCCCATGATGATCTGCAGCAGCGCCTGCTGCAGGCCCTGCCGCAGGTGTGTGCTGTACGGCGGATGGCGCAGCGAACGGCACGGGCCCGTCTGATGACGCTCGCGCCACGGCAGCGCATTGAAGCATACCGCAGTGCTGCGGGTTTTTTAAAGGAGGCCCTGGGCAGAAACAATTCTTTTGTTTTGGAGCGGATGCGCTCACGCCTGCATACTGACCTGGCACGTTTAAGCGGTCTGAATCCGGCCGCTATTCTCGCACGCGGGTACAGTATTGTGCGCCTGCAGAGCTCCGGCAGTGTTGTGCGCCGATCTCCGGATGTGAGAGCCGGTGATATGCTGCAGATTGAAATGCATCAGGGCAGTATTGACTGCCTTGTTGAAAGGGTCCATGAATAGTAGTATGCTAAGCATAGAATGGTGCGAATGATGGCTGAGAAAAAATTTGAAAATGCGCTTAAAGAACTCGAGCAGATTGTTGAACAGCTCGAAGACAGCGAATTGCCGCTTGATGATGCACTCAAGCTCTTCGAGCGGGGCATTAAACTGTCGCAGTTTTGTTCGGCAAAGCTCGATGATGCCGAGCAGAAGGTTGAGTTGCTGATTAAAGGCGCAAACGGAGCCTTGCGCCCGGTTCCCTTTGAGGAAACGGACGGGGAAACATGAGTTTTGATATTGCACACTATCTGAAAGACCGGGCGGATCTGGTTGATCGTACCCTGGAGTCTGTTCTGCCGCCGCAGGATTGTCGACCGGGCAGGCTGCATGAGTCCATGCGTTATGCAGTGCTGGGCGGAGGCAAGCGCCTGCGTCCCGTTTTGGCCATGGCTGCTGCCGAGGCAGTCGGTGCTGATTCTGCCGCGGTGCTCAGGGAAGCCTGTGCGCTTGAACTTATGCATACATACACGCTTGTGCATGATGACCTGCCCGCCATGGACGATGATGATTTTCGCCGCGGACGGCAGGCAACCCATACAGTGTATGGCGAGGCAACCGCAATCCTTGCCGGGGATGCCTTGCAGCCCCTGGCCTTTGCTGTGCTGGCCTCGGGCGCGCATTCGGCTGAAAAAAAAATTGAAGTGATCCGCCTTATTGCTGAGGCGTGCGGTTCTCAAGGGTATAGTCGGCGGCCAGATGGTGGATATTGAATCCGAGGGCAAACACATTGATGCCGCGGAGCTTGACTATATTCACCGCCACAAGACCGGATGTTTGCTGCGGGCTTCGGTCCTGCTGGGCGCGGTGTTAGGCGGTTGCAGCCCGGAGCAGTATCGCCGCTTGAGTGACTACGGCGAGGCAATCGGACTGTGTTTTCAGATTACAGATGATATCCTGGACGTGCTGGGTACAAGCGCTGAGCTTGGCAAGCCGGCCGGCAGTGATCAGGTGCGCGGCAAGGCCACCTATCCGAGCATCAACGGTATGGAAGCTTCGCGCAACAGGCAGTCCGAGTTGTATTCCGATGCAATCGCAGCGCTTGACATCTTTGATGACAGGGCTGAACCGCTGCGCGAGATAGCCCGTCTTATTATTGAACGCAAAAAATGACATGTGGAAGAACTGATGACGAAAATACTTGATCAGGTTAGCGTTCCCGAAGACCTGCGCTCTTTATCGCTGGAACAACTGGACTCGCTGGCTGCAGAGGTGCGGCACCGTATCATTGAAACGGTTTCACGAACCGGGGGGCACCTGGCGTCAAGCCTGGGAGCGGTTGAGCTGACCATTGCGCTGCACTATGTATACAACACGCCGCATGACCGGATTGTGTGGGACGTGGGACATCAAAGCTATGCCCACAAGATCCTTACCGGCCGCGCACAGGCGTTTGAAACGCTGCGGCAGCAGGGCGGGTTGAGCGGATTTCCCAAACGTGATGAAAGCCCCTATGATGCCTTTAATGTCGGCCACAGCAGCACGTCGATTTCCGCCGCGCTGGGCATGGCCCAGGCCAGCTGCCTGAACGGCCAGCCGCGCAAGGTGATTGCCGTTATCGGTGATGGATCGCTCATGGCCGGTATGGCGCTTGAGGGTCTTAATTATGCAGGTCATATACAAAAAGATCTGCTTGTGTTTTGAATGACAACGAAATGTCAATTTCACCCAATGTCGGCGCTCTTTCCTCGACGCTTTCGCGGATTATCTCAGGGCAGGCATACAATAAGTTTCGTGATGAGGTACACCAGCTATTACAAAAAATTCCCGGTATTGGTGGATCCATGTCCCGCATCGCCCGGCACGGCGAGGACTTTATTAAAGGGCTTTTTGTGCCCGGATTCATATTCGACGCATTTGGCTTTAATTATATCGGCCCGGTGCTGGGGCATCGGATTGATGTGCTTATTGAAAACCTGAAGAACATAAAAAAGTTAAACGGGCCAATTCTGCTGCATGTTATTACCAAAAAAGGCAAGGGCTATGAACCGGCTGAAAAAGACCCGACCTATTTTCACGGTGTCGGGCCTTTTGACCGGGACAGCGGCAAACCCCGGTCCAGTAAGGCGCCAATTTCCTACACGGCCATGTTCAGCCGGACCCTGATGCGCGCGGCGGAAAGCGATGCGCGGGTCGTTGCCATTACAGCCGGTATGACAACCGGCACCGGTTTGGAGGAGTTTGAAAAGAAATATCCCGAGCGGTTTTTTGATGTGGGCATTGCCGAGCAGCATGCGGTTACGTTCGCGGCCGGACTTGCGGTTGAAGGATTCAGGCCGGTTGTGGCGATTTACTCTACGTTTCTGCAGCGTTCTTATGATCAGGTTCTGCATGATGTGTGCGTGCAGAACCTGCCGGTTATTTTTATGCTGGATCGTGCCGGACTGGTTGGCGAAGACGGTCCGACCCATCATGGACTCTTTGATGTTTCCTATCTGCGGCCCATGCCCAACATGACGTTCATGGCTCCCCGGGACGAAAACGAGCTGCAGCATATGTTTTATACGGCCCTTCAGCTCAACGGGCCGGTAGCGATTCGCTACCCGCGCGGCTCAGGTTACGGGGTAGCGCTTGATCAAAGTTTCAGCGTTCTGCCGCTCGGTAAAGCCGAAGAGCTCAGGCAGGGCAGCGATGTTGCCCTGTTTGCCATCGGTGCAACCGTGTATCCGGCGATGGAGGCTGCTGATCGACTGGAAGCCGACGGGATCGGATGTGCGGTTATCAACAGTCGTTTTATAAAGCCGCTGGATGAAGATATGCTGCGCACCTGTGCCTCGGGTGCGCGTATGCTGGTCAGTGTTGAGGAAAGTATGCTGCAGGGAGGTTTCGGCTCGGCCATGCTTGAACATTTGCAGGCAGCCGGCTGCACGACACCGTTGCTGCGTCTGGGCATTCTGGACACGTTTGTGGCCCACGGCACCCAAAAACAGCAGCGCGCTCTTTGTGGCATTGATGCCGATGGCATTTACGCGGCAGTGCGCGCCGCGTTTGAGAAGCAGCCGAAGCCGTGACCCCGCGCGGAAAAATTCCGCTGCATATGCTGCTGGTGCAGCAGGGGCATGCGCCTGATGAGGCATCGGCCCGGGCCGCTATCATGGCCGGTGATGTTGTGGTCAATGATCACCTCATTGATAAACCCGGCACGTTGATATTACCGCAGGCGCACGTGCGATTGAAAACAGCGCATGGACGCTATGTCAGCCGGGGCGGTGATAAGCTTGCCGCTCCGCTCGACGCCTTTCAGATTTCCGTTCAGGACAAAGCCGTAATTGATGTTGGCGCCTCTACCGGAGGATTCACCGACTGTTTGCTGCAGCACGGAGCCCGGGTTGTGTTTGCCGTTGATGTCGGCTATGGCCAGTTGGCCTGGAAGCTGCGGCAGGATTCGCGGGTTGTGGTGCTTGAACGCACCAATATCCGCGCGGTCAAACCTGACATGCTGCAACCCGCCCCGGATTGTGCTGTTATCGATGCCTCGTTTGCCTCACTTAAAGGGATACTGCCGCCTGTTATGGCCCTGTTGCCCGCGCAGGGACAGATACTGGCCCTGGTGAAGCCGCAATTTGAAGTTAATCCGCACGGGCTTGAAAGCGGCGGCATTGTGCGCGATGAAAAACAGTATCAGGCGGTATTTAAGAAACTGATCAGCAGTGTGCACGCGCTGGGCATGCAGGTGGCCGGCATACTGGAATCCCCCATTACCGGGCAGAAGGGCAACCGTGAATTTTTTATATACCTGCGTCTGCCGTAATTCTGGTCTCCGTGTGCGCAGGGTCGGGTGGTTTGTCCCGGCTGAGCTGTTGCAGCGCCTGAATGCGTGCCAGCACCGGCGGGTGCGAGTATGATACTACTACCTTGAGGGGATGCGGTGTCAGGTTGGAGAGATTGTCTATGCTGAGTTTTTTCAAGGCGCTGATCATGGCCTCCGGCATGCCGGTCGTATCAGCGGCGAAGCGGTCGGCTTCATATTCGTTGCGGCGCGAAAGCGCGTTGCCGGCAATGGACAGCAGCATATCCAGCGGTGCGTACAGGAATCCGAAAAAAACCAGGCTTGCGTAGATTGAAATATGCTCCATTTTAAACGCAGCGAACAGGAGCGGGTTTTCCAGAAAAACAGACAGGATGTAGAACATAAGGCCGCTGGTGGCCAGGGACATGCCCAGATGCTTGAGGATGTGTTTTTTTTTGTAATGACCGATTTCGTGGGCGACAATCACCAACAGTTCCGGCAGGCTGTGCTTTGCTATAAGGGTGTCAAAAAGCACAACGCGCCGGAAGCGGCCTATGCCGCTAAAAAACGCATTTGATTTTGAGGATCGCTTTGATCCGTCCATGGTAAACAGCCCCTGCATTTTGAAATTCTGCGATCGGGCATAGGATGAAAGCCCGTCTTTTAATGCGCCTTCCGGCATGGGTATAAATTTGTTGAAAAGGGGCATGATGATGACCGGAGCCGCAAACAGCAGAAAAAACTGAAACGCGCACAGAGATGCCCAGCAGTAGAGCCAGGCAAGCCCTTCTGTTTGTTCAAACAACCAAAGCACCAGGCCCAGCAGCGGTCCGCCAAGGAGCGCACAGAGTAAACAGATTTTTATGATATCCGCGAGGAAGGTTTTGACGGTTGTTGTGTTGAATCCGTATTTCGCTTCAATTACAAAGGTTGAGTAGGCTGAAAACGGCAGGTTAAAAAGCCCTGTCGCCGCAAGCAGCAGGGCTGCATACACCAGGCCGGTCAGGATACTGCCCAGTCCGAAGCTGCGTGCGGCCGTGTCAAACAGATTAAAGCCGCCCAGCAGGATGAAGATAACCGTTACGGTTGTGGTCAGCATGTCGGTTAGCAGCGAGAATCCGGTTGTTTCACGCAGATACATTTGCGCCTTTTTATATTTTTCAGCATCATAACAGTCTTGGAACTCTTCCGGCAAACTGGTTTGAATGCATTTGAGGTTGAGCCGCTCTGTTATCAGGTTCAGTAAAGAACTCAACAGAATGAATGCAAGAACAATAATAAGGTAGGGATTCATGTCTGGAAATCGCTTGCGGTTATAATAATTTGTATTTTTTAATTTTTATTTACATAAAAATAACATAAATTTTATTTTGAATTTGCTGGAAAATTTTGATATATAAAGAATGTAGTATAGGTTGCCGTGTTGCACAAGCGGTTTGTTATGTTTATTTTGTTATGTTTATGTTTATTGATTTTAATGGTTTATAGTATTTCTGAGTGTTTATGCAGAGCCAATATTTTCGTAATAAAACAGTTGACAGTTTTAAAGTAATTAATTATACTGTATTATATACATAGCACAATAAAAAGTGCAAAAAAATATACGATGGTTTTATTCAATTAATTAAAGAAGAAGGGCTTTGCCATGAGAAAGAGACAGCCGGACGATATCCTCTCAAAGGAGATTCTTAACACACGCGAAGCCGCAGCACTTTTGAAGGTTACAACGCAGACGATAAAAAATTATATATATTCAGGCAGGCTGCAGGCCTTAAAAACCCCTGGAGGGCATCACCGTATCCGTCGGCAGGATCTGCAGAGTATTGGTTTTATTGCTACTGACAGCAGGGAACCGCAAAGCCTTTCAAGAGATGATTTATGGACTGCATATACCGGGTTGGTGGGCACGTTAGTTGAAACGGTTGAAGCTTTGATTAAAGCGCTTGATATGCGCGATATTCTCTCGTCCGGCCATTCCTCTCGGGTTGCCCAGGTATCCTGTCTGGTGGGAACGCGCATGGGTGTGTCGGAAAAAGATATGCACGAACTGAGACTGGCGGCTCTCCTGCATGATGTGGGTAAAATCGGTATCAGCGATGTCATCCTCGGCAAGCCCGGACGCCTGACTGAGCAGGAATTTTACACCATTAAAAAACATTCTGAAATCGGCGAGAAGATCGTTTCCGGCGTTGAATACCTGCGCTGTACAGCGCCCGTCATCAGGCATCATCATGAGTTTTACAACGGTAAAGGCTATCCGGACGGGATCGGCGGCGATGCTATTGAACTTAACGCCCGTATTATTTCGGTAGCGGATGCTTTTGATTTTCTGAGATCCGATCTTTCATTCCGGGCACCTCTTTCGGTAGAGGATACCCTGAGTGAAATTCAAAACGGTTCCGGCAATCAATTTGACCCCGGCGTTGTTGCGGCCTGTGTTGATGTCATTCGGGAACGAAGCCATCAGGTGCACTGAGTGCGTCGGGACCTTCAGGGGTTGCTGTGATGGAAGATCTCATTGAGGTCACGGTGCGCGAATCCGTACCGGATTTAGCTACCGGGCAATATAAGGTTGCCCTGCAGTCTCGCGAAACCGGTCGGGTGCTCTCAATCTGGGTAGGGCAGTGTGAGGGAAGTGCCATTGCACTGGGCCTTGAATCGGCCTGGACTCCTCGGCCCTTGACGCATGATCTCATGACGCAGGTGATCAAAAGCCTGGGTGCGGTCGTTGAACGCGTTGTGATCACCGATGTTCGTGAAAATACCTATCTGGCTGTACTCTGCCTTGTAAAAGACGATCAGCAACTTATGATTGATTCCCGCCCAAGCGACGCGATTGCCTTGGCAATACGCGTCGGCTCGTCGATATTTGTCAGCAGCCATCTTGAGGATAAAATGGCGGATGAGCTGGATGATCTGTTTCAACAAATGGAACCGAAGGATACGGTGCACTGACGGATATGCAGTGTATCGAATTGAAAAGCTCTTCTGTGATCGGGAGGGCTTTTTTGCTGCCTGGTGCAACCACCCACGGTTTTTTTGTAGCGTGAGCGTGCTGCCTGATATATACTTACCGGGCTGTAAGGTATGTGCATATGACCCTGTCGGATCAGGAGGATGGTTATGAAAAAAATCACAGTACTTGATATTCTGCGCTATAAACAGGAAGGCCGCAAAATTACCATGCTGACAGCTTATGACGTGCAGATTGCCAGGATACTTGATGCATGCGAAGTTGACATGATTCTGGTCGGCGATTCGCTTGGCAATGTTATTCTGGGGTTTGAAAATACACTGCCGGTGAGCATGGATGACATGGTTCGGCATACGCAGGCTGTCGTGCGTGGGCGAACGCGCTCGTTTGTCGTGGCGGATATGCCGTTTATGTCATATCAGGTCTCCTGTGAAGATGCATTGCGTAACGCCGGCCGCTTGATAAAGCAGGCAGGCGCGGAGGCGGTCAAGGTTGAGGGCGGCGTTAATGCGGCGCCCGTTATCCGTGCTATAGCCCAGGCTGATATCCCTGTTATGGCGCATATCGGCCTTACCCCCCAGTCGGTTCATCGCATGGGAGGGTTCCGGGTTCAGGGTCGCGAGGAACAGCAGCGTCAGAAGCTTATTGCAGACGCCATGGCGGTTGAGGAGGCCGGGGCCTTCAGCGTGGTGCTTGAATGCATGCCGGCTGATCTGGCTGCGGAAATCACGCAGCTTATTTCCATTCCCACAATCGGTATCGGCGCCGGCAGCGAGTGTGATGGACAGGTTCTTGTGATCAATGATGTTCTCGGACTGTGCGGACCTTTTCGTCCCCGGTTTGTCAAACAATATGTGCAGCTTGAGGATATCATAACAAAAGCTGTCGGTGATTATATTGATGAGGTCCGGGGAGGGCTGTTTCCGAGTGATGACTATTGTATGAAGTAGTGCCCGGCTATTTTTTTGCAGTCGGAAACGGTGCTTTCTCAGACGTTTGACGCCACAATCACTTTACAGGGATTATTCGGCATGAACATACTCCATAGCGTTGCAGACATGCACCGCTATGCCGATCGGGTCCATGGACGCGGTCAGCGTATCGGCCTTGTTCCCACCATGGGATTTCTGCACGAAGGCCATGTGAGCCTTATGCGCATTGCCCGGCAGCAGGCGGATGTGCTTGTTGTCAGTATTTTTGTAAACCCGACGCAATTCGGTCCGGGTGAGGACTTCGAGAAATATCCACGTGATTTTGAGCGCGATCGCAGCATGGTTGCTGCGGCGGGCGCAGATTGCCTGTTTTATCCGCACGTATCCGAAATGTATCCGTCCGGTTATCAGACAACGGTGTGCGTGCGCGACGTTACCCGTAACCTCTGCGGGCTGTCGCGGCCAACGCATTTTGAAGGGGTTGCCACGGTTGTCGCTAAGCTGTTTAATGCGGTGAAGCCGCAATGCGCTGTTTTCGGGCAAAAGGATTTCCAGCAGCTGGTTGTGATTAAGCGTATGGTGAAAGACCTGAATATGGATATTGATATTATTGGCGCTCCGATTGTGCGTGAAGCGGACGGGATCGCCATGAGTTCGCGCAACAAATATCTGGGACCGGCGGAGCGCGAGGCCGCACGCTGTCTTTCGCGCGCGCTTGATGCGGCCTGCAACAATGTACAGGCCGGTGAGCGCTCTGCACGGTCCTTGATCGATCTGGCCCGTGATATCATCAGTGCGGAGCCGCTCGGGCGCATAGATTACATCAAGGTGTGCGATACTGAAACACTGCAGGACGTTGAAAGCCTTGAACGTGAGGCTGTCATGGCAGTCGCGGTTTTTTTTGAGAAAGCCAGGCTGATTGATAATGCTATTTTGCATTTGGATGGGTGCAAGGCCTGATACGCAACACCGGTTGAGCGGTCATAGATAGATATACTGAGCAATGGCTGTTAAATATCATAGCGTAACATTCCTGCCTGAAAATAAAAGCATCAGGGTTGAACATCTCAAAACCATTTTCGAAACAATCGGTGAGGAAAATCCTGAACACATTCAGCTTTTCTTCTCCTGCGGGGCTGAGGGAATCTGCCGCAAGTGCAAGGTGCGTAGTCTTCAGCGCATGGGTCCGCTGACGGCAACCGAGAAGGGTTGTCTGAGTGATGCGGAGCTTGCCCGCGGCATCCGGCTTGCCTGTCAGGCCCGGGTTGTGCAGGACAGCCAGGTGGAGATTCAATACAAGCGCCCCTTCACGATTGAGCTGCTTGATGAGGCTGTCGACTGTCAGGGAAGTGCCCGTTTGCAGAAGATTGTGATTGGATCAGATGACGGGTTGCCCCCGGATACTGACATGCTCCTGAAGGCCGCTCTTGACGCAGGGTTGGGGGTTTCCCGTGCGGGCCTGGATGTGCAGGCGGCGGATTGCGGGATGAACTGTTCCGGGGCACATGACCTCTGGACTGCTGTTTTTCTTGACGAGCGCCTGATTGCTCTTGAGCCGGGAGACACAAGCGCTGCCCTGTACGCTGTTGCCGTTGACCTGGGGACAAACACGCTTGAGGTATCCTTAATTGATGCCCTGCGCGGACGAAAAATCGCAGTGGTCACGGACAGCAACCCTCAGATCGAGCTGGGGGATACGTATGAAGCCCGGCTGGCCATGGTGGAGGAGGATGCGCTCAATCTCGAGATTTTAAATGAGGAAATCATTCTGCGCATAGATATCCTCATTTATGAATTGTGCGTAGCCTGTAGTGTTTCGCCGCAACAGGTCTATGAGATCCTTGTTGCCGGCGCAACCGGAATGCTGCATCTGTTTTTGATGAGAGCCCCCGCTTTGCTTGAGCAACACGCAGCAGGAGACAACGCCTTCGCTCGATTTACCGCCGGGCAGCTTGATATACGTTCAACGGCTCAGGCCGGCATTGCGCTCATGCCGGTTATCAGCGCATATGCCGGGGCTGACATCACTGCGGCCATACTTGCCACGCGCCTGCATCGCAGTGATGAGACAACCCTGCTGCTTGATCTGGGCGGCAGTACCAAGGCAGTCCTGTATCACCAGGGTCGTTTATTTGCGACTGTTGTTGATCGCACGTCAGTGCTTGACGGAGCAGGCCTGAGTTGCGGCATGCGTCCTGAAAACGGAGCTATCAATGGTGTGAATCTGGATGATGCGGGTGATCTCACGGTTGCTGTTATCGGTGAAAGCCTGGCGCGCGGGGTATGCGGCAGTGGACTGCTTGAACTTGTCGCCTGTTTGCGTGAAACAGGTATGCTTGATCCATGCGGTAATTTCATGCAGGGAGCGGATGACTGCGGGGAGTTTTTTAAAAAACGCATAACCACGATTGATGGTGAGCCCGCGATTGTGCTGTTCAGCGATGAGGGTGAGTTTTCGACGGACATCTATGTTACCCACCAGGATATTTTCAAACTGATCGAGGCGAGGGTGCGTGTTGCTGCCATGCTGGAGTATCTTTGCGCACAGGTCGGTATAGTGTTCGGGGATATCTGCCGTGTGCTTGTCAGCGGTGCGCTTGGAGGCCCACTGAAAGAGCATGTTCTGATCACTCTTGGCTTTGTTCCTGCTGTCCTGGCTGAGCATATCGTTTTTATCGGTAATGCCTCCAAACAGGGCCTTCAGTTGGCACTGCTTGATAAAACCATAGCGGATGAAGCCGGGGAACTGGCTCGGGGGGTGGTCTCTATTCTCTGTCCGGATAATGACCCGCCGCAGCATACCCTGCAGTTTTAGCTGTTTTTTCGTAAGACTGGTGACTATACGTGTCTCTGAAGGTTGGCTGATCCAGACGATACTGTTTTTCTCTTCAGTGGGTCCTGCCGCCCTTTTATTAAAAGGTGTATGCTCTCCAGGAGTTCTTTTTTTTTGATATCAGCATATAAAAAACTTGATTTTTGATGTGCGTAGGTTATATACTGCCATACTTTACTAATAATGGGGGCGATTAACTCAGCGGGAGAGTGCTACCTTCACACGGTAGAAGTCACTGGTTCAAATCCAGTATCGCCCACCACTGCCGAAGAATTTACTTGGAAGAATACCGCGGCTTTCAAGTATCACATATCTGCTGAAGTAATGGTTTTCAGCTTGATTTCTTTTGATATGCTGCCGGATCAGGCGTGCAGGAATCAAAATAATCATGCAACCGCGTGTTTTATTCAAAATAATAGTTGATTTTTTATCTGAAAAAATATAAACTTTTTAGATTATGCTGGCGTAGCTCAACGGTAGAGCAGCTGATTTGTAATCAGCAGGTTGCGGGTTCGATTCCCATCGCCAGCTTATATGTCGATAAAACTTTGATTTTTTCAGTGGAGAGGTACCCGAGTGGCCAAAGGGGGCAGACTGTAAATCTGCTGGCGACGCCTACGGAGGTTCGAATCCTCCTCTCTCCACCATCAGGATTTACCGCTGCATGGCGGGAGTAGCTCAGCCGGCTAGAGCGTCAGCCTTCCAAGCTGAGGGTCGCGGGTTCGAATCCCGTCTCCCGCTCCACGGTGAATCATTTAGCACGGCCCAAGTAGCTCAGTCGGTAGAGCGCATCCTTGGTAAGGATGAGGTTCACCGGTTCGATCCCGGTCTTGGGCTCCATTAAAACAGTGTAGGGAGTATTTTTTTTCATACAAGGGATGACAATTACCAGATAAGCATTTTGAGGAGGATTCTCATGGCAAAGCAAAAGTTTGAGCGCACGAAACCGCACGTAAACGTAGGCACGATTGGTCACGTTGATCATGGTAAGACCACGCTGACCTCAGCCCTGACAAAGTTTCAGTCTCTGAAGGGTCTGGCCCAGAAGATGGACTTTGACCAGATTGACAAGGCACCCGAGGAGAAGGAGCGCGGCTTGACGATTGCCATAGCGCACGTTGAGTATGAGACAGCCAAGCGCCACTATGCCCACATTGACTGTCCCGGTCATGCCGACTACATCAAGAACATGATCACGGGAGCTGCGCAGATGGATGGCGCCATTCTGGTGGTGAGCGCGGCTGATGGTCCGATGCCGCAGACCCGCGAGCATATTCTGCTGGCCCGTCAGGTGCGAGTGCCCTATGTTGTGGTGTTTTTGAACAAGGCCGATATGGTTGATGATCCTGAGCTGCTGGAGCTGGTTGAGCTTGAGGTTCGGGAGTTGTTGAGCAAGTATGACTTTCCCGGTGATGATACACCGATTATTAAGGGCAGCGCACTGCGTGCCATGGAGAGTGACGATGTTAAGTCCGAGCAGTTCAAGTGCATTCAGGAACTTCTTGATGCGATTGACTCCTATATTCCCGAGCCCGAGCGTGCGATTGACAAGCCGTTTTTGATGCCGGTAGAGGATGTGTTCAGCATATCGGGCCGCGGCACGGTTGTAACGGGTCGCATCGAGCGCGGTATTGTAAAGGTGAGCGAGGAGATTGAGATTGTTGGTATTCGCGATACGGTCAAGACGGTATGCACAGGCGTTGAGATGTTCCGCAAGCTTCTGGATGAGGGCCGTGCTGGAGATAACGTTGGTTTACTGCTGCGCGGCACGAAGCGCGATGATGTTGAGCGTGGCCAGGTAATTGCAAAGCCGGGCTCAATCAAGCCGCACAAGAAGTTCAAGGCAGAGGTGTATGTATTGTCGAAGGAAGAGGGCGGTCGTCACACGCCGTTTTTTGATGGATATCGTCCGCAGTTTTATTTTCGGACTACGGATGTTACCGGTAATGTGAAGCTGCCCGAAGGCGTTGAGATGGTGATGCCCGGTGATAACGTGAGTATTGAGGCCGAGCTGATTACACCGATCGCCATGGAAAAAGAGCTTCGTTTTGCTGTACGCGAAGGCGGCCGCACAGTGGGCGCCGGCGTTATCAGTGATGTTATAGAATAAAAGCATTGACACAGCCACAAGGCGGTCAATACGTTTTTTTTACATATTGTATACAGGGTTGCTGAAGGATGAGAGACATTGTGATACTGGCCTGTTCGCAGTGCAAGAACAGGAACTACAATACGACGAAGAATAAGAAAAAGACAACCGGTAAGCTTGAGTTCAAGAAGTACTGCCGATTTTGCCATACGCATACGGCACACAAAGAAACCAAGTAGCCTCTGTTCGCGTTATATTCTTCAAGTCCTTGCAATCTTCAAGGGATGTATTTGATAGATTTGCTAGGCCAGTAGCTCTAACGGATAGAGCACCGGACTCCAAATCCGGGTGATGGGGGTTCGAATCCCTCCTGGCCTGCCATACTTAACGCATGCGTGCGTGATGAACGGGGAAGAGATGGCTGTGGATGTAAAAGGTTTCGTTGATAAGGTCAGACAGTTTCTGCGGGAAGTCAGGATCGAGCTTAAAAAGATAACCTGGCCCGGTCGCAAGGTAACTATGGCATCGACAGTGGTTGTGATTGTCATCGTTCTCATATCCGGTGTGTATCTTGGTGTTGTTGACATGCTCTTGTCCGGGTTGATCAAGTTTATCGTATATTGAGTTGAGGTTTGTTATGTCTAAACAATGGTATGTCGTTCATACCTATTCCGGCTATGAAAATAAAGTCAAGGATATGCTTGAAGAGCGTATTAAAGCATACGCAATGCAGGATATGTTTGATGATATCCTGATACCGACTGAGGAAGTTGAAGAAATTATTAAAGGTAAAAAGGGCGAAAAACAGGTCAGGAAATCATCGCGCAAGTTTTTCCCCGGCTATTTGCTTGTGCATATGGACATGAACAATGAAACCTGGCATCTGGTCAGGAATACGCCCCGGGTAACCGGTTTTATCGGCGGCAAAACCAAGCCAATTCCGATTCCTGATGGCGGTATTGATGATCTTGTTGAAAAAATAAAAGAAGGCAAATTGCGGCCGACGGTGAAAATGGATTTTGAAAAGGGCGACGAGGTCGCCATCGTTGAAGGCCCGTTCTCAAATTTTAACGGTACGGTTGACGAGGTTAAGCCCGAAAAGGGGCGCTTGAAGGTTCTGGTGAGTATATTTGGCCGCCAGACACCCATTGAGCTTGAGTACCTGCAGGTGAAAAAATTTAATTAGTCGCGATATTCATTATCAGGAAAAAGGAAAGCCCCATGGCAAAAAAGGTAATGACACAGATAAAATTACAGATTACGGCGGGAAAGGCAAATCCTTCTCCGCCGGTCGGCCCGGCTCTGGGTCAGCATGGTGTTAATATCATGGAATTCTGTAAGGCATACAATGCAAAAACGCAGGACAGGGAAGGCTTGATCGTTCCGGTCGTGATCACCGTGTATGCAGACCGTTCGTTTTCATTTATAACCAAAACGCCCCCGGCCGCAGTGCTGCTGAAAAAGGCAGCCGGTATTGTGAAGGGCTCAGGCGAGCCCAATAAAACCAAGGTCGGTAAAGTCAGCACGGAACAGGTCAGGGAGATTGCTCAAGCGAAGATGACCGATATCAATGCCAATGACATTGATCATGCAATGAAAATAATTATGGGAACCGCGCGCAGTATGGGGATTGAGATAGTCTAATGACGCGGGCTTAAACGTACAGAACACAGGGTGGAACCATGGCAAAAAAAGGAAAAAAATATACTGAGGCCCGTAAGAAAATAGATCGGGACAGGCGCTATGAACTGGCTGAGGCAATTGATTTGGTAAAAGAATCCGCCTGTGCAAAATTTGACGAGACCACCGAAGTGGCAATCAGGCTCGGTGTTGATCCACGCAAGGCCGATCAGATGGTGCGCGGAACAGTTATGATGCCGCATGGAACGGGTAAATCGGTGCGGGTACTGGTATTCGCCAAGGGTGAAAAGGAGCTTGAGGCCCGGGAGGCCGGCGCCGATTTCGTGGGCGCCGACGATTTGGTGGAGAAGATCCAGGGCGGTTGGCTGGAATTTGATAAGGCTGTTGCCACGCCGGATATGATGGGCCTCGTGGGCCGCATTGCAAAGATTCTCGGACCACGCGGCATGATGCCCAATCCCAAAGTTGGAACGGTTACGGTTAACATCAAAGAGACCATCAGCGAGATTAAAAAAGGCAAGGTAGAGTTTCGTACCGATAAAGGTGCTAATCTGCATGTGCCGGTAGGCAAGGTTTCCTTTGAGCGGGACAAGCTTCGGGAAAACATCATTGCGCTTATTGACACAGTGAATCGTATGAAGCCCCCGGCGAGCAAAGGCCAGTATATGCGCAATATTGTGCTCTCATCAACCATGGGACCGGGCGTAAAGGTTGATATCGCCTCGTTAAATGAATAGGGTTTTACAGACTGCACATAAATACGTTTGACAGTGAAAGGTAATAGCCGTGAGCAGAAAAGAGCGTGAAGGAATAGTTGCGAGCCTGACTGAGCGCTTGCACCAGGCCCGGGCCATGTTTGTAGTGGACTATACAGGTCTTAATGTTGATAAGATAACCGGGTTGCGGCGTGAGATCCGGGGTGCCGGGGCAGAGGTAAGGGTTGCCAAGAATACGCTGCTGAAGATCGTCGTTAAAAATACGGCATTTGAGTCTCTTAGTGATCATTTTGTCGGGCAGACTGCGGTAGCTTTTATTGATGGAGATCCGGCCCGGGCGGCAAAGGCCCTCACCAAATTCTACAATGATGCAAAGAAGGAAAACCCTGATATGCGCTTTGTTATCAGGGCCGGCGTGCTTGAGAGTACGTTGTTGAGTACGGCCCAGATAAATCAGCTTGGTGATCTGCCGAGCAGGGAAGTGCTTCTGGGCCAGTTTGTCGGTATGTTGGCGGCGCCACTTACCAGTTTTGTTACTGTTTTATCGGATATCCCGAGGAAGTTCCTGCGGGTACTGACTGCGGTTGCCGAGCAGAAAGATGGACAATAATTCACGCAGCGAAGGTAACGCATAATTCATTTATTTTCAGGAGGTTTTTACAATGGCTGAGATTACAAAGGATGATGTTATTTCTTACATCGAAAACATGTCTGTTCTTGATTTGTCCAATATGATCAAGGAGCTGGAAGAAAAGTTCGGCGTATCCGCTGCTGCGGTTGCCGCGGCGCCTGTCGCCGCTGCCGCAGGGGGTGCTGCCGCTGTTGCCGAGGAACAGACCGAGTTTGATGTTGTGCTGGTCGGTGCCGGTGATAAGCGTATCAACGTTATCAAGGTTGTACGCGAGGTTACCGGACTTGGGCTGAAAGAGGCCAAGGACTTTGTTGATGCGCTGCCCAAGGCGGTCAAGGAAGCTATTCCGAAAGCTGAAGCCGAAGACGTGCTGAAAAAGCTCGAAGAAGCCGGCGCCTCCGCTGAGATTAAGTAACAACTGCACCGTGCTGTTTGGTAAGACTGCCTTATGCCCCTGACTGCTTCGGAGGGAATAAGGCAGACTTTTATTTTTTTTATTTATACAAACATATGGGGTGTTGCATGGGCCAGGTAGGCGCACAGAAACTTCGATTTCGCAAAAGTTTTCAGAAAATTCCAGAGGTCATGGATATTCCGAATCTGATTGATATTCAGAAAACGGCCTATGACAATTTTCTGCAAAAAGATGTAGTTCCTGAGCAGCGGCAGGTATGCGGTCTGCAATGGGTGTTTAAAAGCGTTTTCCCGATCAGGAACTACAACGAGACCTCTGAGCTTGAGTTTGTGAGTTACTCGCTCGGCTCGCCGAAATATGACATTGACGAGTGCCGTCTGAAAGAACTTACCCTGGCCTCACCGCTCAAGGTGCTGATTCGGCTGGTCAACTATGATCCTGAAACGAAGAATATCCGGGACATAAAAGAGCAGGAAGTGTATTTCGGTGAAATTCCGCTGATGACTGAAAACGGTACGTTCGTGATCAACGGCACCGAACGGGTTGTCGTAAGCCAGTTGCACCGGTCGCCGGGTGTCTTTTTTGATCATGATCGCGGAAAGACTCTCTCCAGCGGCAAGTTTTTGTACTCAGCCCGTATCATACCAAGCCGCGGTTCATGGATAGACCTTGAGTATGATCCTAAAGACATAATATACGTACGCATTGACCGCCGGCGCAAGTTTCCGGTAACGGTGCTGCTGAAGGCTCTTGGGTACAGCGATCAGGAGTTGCTGGCCTATTTTTATACAGTTGAGGATTTGCTCTTTGATGAGGCTGGCGTGCGCATGAGCATCCGCTCACCATTTTTTGGCGACGGCACGGCCTGCCAGGATATTGTTGACAAACGCCACGAGGTCATTGTTAAAAAAGGGCGTAAGTTCAACAAAGTCCTTGTGAGTAAGTTGCGTAAGGCTGGCATCGAATATATCCCTGTAGCAGATCAGGATGTTGTTGACAGGGTCGTTGCCGAGGATGTTACTGACCCCGCAACCGGTGAGGTTGTGTTTAAATGCAATGACAGGCTTACCGCTGACGGTGTCCTGCAGATTAAGCAGCGCGGTATTAAGCGGATTAAAATACTCTATATCGACCTTAATAATGTTGATTCATCCCTGCGTGATACGCTTGAGCTTGACAAGGTAAAGTCTCAGGATGAGGCTATTGTTGAGTTGTACAAGCGTCTGCGCCCCAATGATCCGCCCAGTCAGGAGAGCGCTAATGCACATTTTAACCGGCTTTTTTTCGAGCAGGATTTTTATGAACTGACTACGGTCGGTCGTATGAAAATAAATTTTCGTCTCGATCTGAATTCGCCGCTGGAGACTACCGTCCTGAGCAAGGACGATATTATGCGGACGGTGGCGGTTCTGATTGATATTAAAAATGGTCGCGGCGATATTGATGATATAGATCATCTGGGTAACCGGCGTGTTCGTACGGTTGGGGAGCTCGTTGAGAATCATTACCGTATTGGTTTAGTGAGGATGGAGCGGGCTATCAAGGAGCGCATGAGCCTGCAGGAACTTGAAACCCTGATGCCGCATGATCTGGTGAACTCCAAGATGGTCTCAGCAGTGATTAAGGAGTTCTTTGGTTCTAGCCAGCTTTCGCAGTTCATGGACCAGACCAATCCTCTCTCCGAGATAACGCATAAGCGCCGTTTGAGCGCTCTGGGCCCAGGAGGTCTTACGCGCGAGCGCGCCGGGTTTGAAGTGCGCGACGTGCACCCTACGCATTACGGCCGCATATGTCCGATTGAAACACCCGAGGGACCAAATATCGGTCTGATCGCATCGTTGTCGACGTTCGCACGTGTTAATGAGTACGGCTTTGTTGAAACCCCTTACCGTCACGTTGCAAACGGCAGGGTGGGCAAAAAGGTTGATTATCTCTCTGCCGATCAGGAAGAAAAGTTTGTGATCGCCCAGGCGAATGCCCCTATTGATGCAAAGGGAAACTTTGAGAATCCGCTTGTTTCCGCGCGTCGGGGCGGTGAGTTTGTTATGGCTGTGTCCGAAGACATTGAGTATATGGACGTCTCTCCGAAGCAGCTTGTGAGTGTCGCCGCTTCGCTGATTCCGTTTCTGGAGAATGATGACGCCAATCGTGCTTTGATGGGATCCAACATGCAGCGGCAGGCAGTGCCGCTGCTGCGTACGCAGGCCCCGCTGGTGGGTACCGGCATGGAGGCCATCGCTGCTCGGGACTCCGGTGTCGGGGTAGTAGCCCGGCGCAGTGGGGTTGTGCGCAGCGTTGATGCTGATCGCATTGTCGTCAAGCATGATGTTGAGTCGGATAAAATCGGCGCGGATGTCGATATTTATAAGCTGACCAAATATCGCCGTTCTAACCAGAATACCTGTGTGAATCAGCGCCCGATTGTACGGATCGGCGACTGGGTTGACGCCGGAGATTTGATCGCCGATGGACCGGCGACCGAAATGGGTGAACTGGCTCTGGGTCGCAATGTGCTGGTCGCCTTTATGCCTTGGGGCGGCTATAATTTTGAAGATTCCATCCTGGTAAGTGAAGAGCTTATTCGTGAGGATGCGTTTACCTCAATTCATATTGAGGAATTCAATGTCTTGGCGCGTGATACCAAGCTCGGGAAAGAGGAGATAACACGCGACATTCCGAATGTGGGCGAGGATATGCTTGCCAATTTGGATGAGAGCGGAATTGTGCGCATCGGTGCCGAGGTAAAACCCGGTGATATCCTGGTGGGCAAGATTACCCCCAAGGGTGAGACGCAGCTCTCCCCTGAAGAGAAACTGTTGCGGGCAATCTTCGGTGAAAAGGCACGTGACGTGCAGGATACGTCTCTGCGTATGCCACCCGGCGTTGAGGGCACGGTTATAGGCGTGAACATTTTTTCACGCAAGGGCGCCGATAAAGATGAACGTACCCGTTCAATCGAGGATGAGGATCGTGCGCGCTTTTTGAAGGATCAGGAGGATGAAATCCGGATCCTGCGGGAGAGTGTGAATAAACGTTTGAAAAAGCTGCTCGTGCGCAAAACCATCGGCAAAAAGTTTGTTGATGAGAAGAAGGGCAAGGAGCTCTTAAAAAAAGGAGCGGTTATTACGGAAGCAGATGTTGATGCCATACCGCTCGCAAAATGGGTCAAGGTGAATATCGCCGGTAAAGCCGAAATTGCCGACAAAATTGAAAAAATAAAACAGGATTTTGATGGGCAAATCAGTATCATCAAGCTTGTCTTTGAAGAGAAAATCGACAAGATTAAGCGCGGTGATGAATTGCCTCCGGGTGTCATCAAGATGGTCAAGGTGAACCTGGCCGTTAAACGTAAACTGTCGGTCGGCGACAAGATGGCCGGGCGCCATGGCAATAAGGGTGTTCTTTCCCGTATATTGCCGGTTGAAGACTTGCCCTACATGGAAGACGGAACCCCGGTTGACATCGTGTTGAACCCGCTGGGTGTGCCCTCGCGTATGAATGTGGGGCAGATTCTTGAAACCCATCTTGGATGGGCTGCCCGCGGACTGGGACAGAAGATCAACCAGATGCTCAAGGATGAGACATCGCCGAACAAAATTCGTATCTGGATTAAGAAGATCTATGGTGACAAATCAGTCGCCGCCCTGATTGATGCACTGCCCGATGATGAACTGCTTGCTCTGGCTGCAAAACTTTCCCAGGGTGTGCACATGGCAACACCGGTTTTTGACGGTGCCCACGAACTGCAGATTAATGAGTGCTTTGAAGAGGCAGGGATGCCGAATTCCGGGCAGACGAAACTCTTTGACGGGCGCAGCGGCGAGCCGTTTGATAAAGAGGTGACGGTTGGCATTATCTACATGCTCAAACTGCATCATCTGGTTGATGATAAGATCCATGCCCGTTCCATCGGCACCTATTCACTGGTAACGCAGCAACCTTTGGGCGGCAAGGCCCAGTTCGGTGGCCAGCGACTTGGCGAGATGGAGGTCTGGGCGCTTGAGGCCTATGGGGCCGCCTATACGCTGCAGGAACTGCTGACGCTTAAGTCCGACGATGTGTACGGCCGCAGCAAGTTATATGAGAACATTGTCAAAGGCGAACTCAATATAGCACCGGCCCTGCCGGAGTCCTTTAATGTGCTTGTTAAGGAATTGCAGAGTCTGTGCCTTGATGTTGAATTTATTGAGGCAGATAGCAGCAAAAAATAATTTCTATTAATCTCTTTTTAAGAGGTAACGCATATGAACGGATTTTTTTCAATTCATCAGGCCCAGTCAAGAATCGTTGACAGCTTTGATGCTCTCAAGATTTCGATTGCATCAGCCGACACCATCCGGGGCTGGTCAAACGGTGAGGTGAAAAAGCCCGAAACGATCAACTACCGTACCTTTAAACCTGAGCGTGATGGCCTTTTTTGCGCAAAGATATTCGGTCCGGTTAAGGACTACGAGTGCAACTGCGGCAAGTACAAGCGCCTGAAGCATCGTGGCATCGTCTGCGAAAAGTGCGGTGTTGAGGTCATACCATCATTTGTGCGCCGCGAGCGTCTGGGCCATATTGAACTGGCCTGTCCGGTAGCGCATATCTGGTTTTTGCGAAGCCTGCCCAGTCGTATCGGGACTCTGCTTGATATGACCCTGCGCGATCTTGAAAAAGTGCTCTATTTTGAGTCTTACGTGGTGACCGAACCGAAGAAAACCACCTTTCAGGTCGGCGAGTGCATGGATGATGATCATTATCGCAAAGCCTACGTTGATGAAGATCAGGATTTTGATGCCGGCATGGGTGCCGAGGCGATTCGTGAATTGCTCAGAAAAATCGACCTGGACGAGCTCTCCAAGCAGTTGCGCGAAGAAATTCATCTGACAAGCTCCGAGGCAAAGAAGAAGAAGCTTGCTAAGCGGTTGCGAATTGTCGAGGCATTCCGCAATTCCGACAATGAACCGGAATGGATGATTCTGGACGTAATTCCGGTTATACCGCCGGATCTGCGTCCGCTGGTGCCGCTGGAGGGTGGTCGCTTTGCAACCTCTGATTTGAATGATCTGTACCGGCGTGTAATTAATCGTAATAACCGTTTAAAGAAGCTGCTTGAGCTGGATGCGCCGGATATTATTATCCGGAATGAAAAGCGTATGCTGCAGGAAGCGGTCGATGTTCTGTTTGATAATGGTCGGCGCGGCAAGGTCCTGACCGGTCGCAACAAGCGCCCGCTTAAGTCGCTTTCCGATATGCTCAAGGGCAAGCAGGGGCGCTTCCGTCAGAACCTGCTTGGAAAGCGCGTTGATTATTCCGGCCGTACCGTTATCGTTATCGGTCCGGAACTCAGGCTCCATCAGTGCGGTTTGCCTAAGCGTATGGCTATTGAGCTGTTTAAACCGTTTGTCTACAATTTACTGATCGTCCGGGGGTATGCAACGACCATAAAAAGCGCAAAGAAAATGGTTGAGCGCGAAACACCGGAAGTATGGGACTGTCTTGAATCGGTCGTCAAGGAATTCCCTGTCATGCTGAACCGCGCTCCGACCCTGCACCGTCTGGGCCTTCAGGCTTTTGAACCCCTGCTGGTTGAAGGCAAAGCTATCCAGCTGCACCCGCTCGTCTGTACCGCGTTTAATGCTGACTTCGACGGTGATCAGATGGCCGTGCATGTTCCCATCACGCTGCAGGCGCAGATTGAGGCGCGCGTGCTTCTGATGTCTACCAACAATATCCTTTCGCCGGCCAACGGTAAGCCGATCATTATACCTACACAGGATATCGTGCTGGGCATTTATTACATGACCCGTGAGCGTGAGATGGTTAAAGGTGAGGGTAAGGTTTTCTCCGGTGAAAGTGAAGTGCATCTTGCCTATGATACCGGCGTTGTTGACCTGCATGCCCGCATCCGGGCGCGGGTTGACGGCGAGCTGGTTGAAACAACCGTCGGGCGAGTGCTGTTGCGCGAGGCAGTACCGCGCGAAATCCCTTTCGCTCTGTTTAACAGGGTTATGAATAAGAAGGAACTGGCCAACCTGGTTGATTACTGCTACCGCTTTTGTGGCGATAAAAAGACCGTTATTCTCTCGGACCGGCTCAAGGATGTCGGCTATAAATATGCAACTAAATCCGGCATATCGATTTCAATTCAGGACATGCGAATCCCGTCGCGCAAGGATACGATGATAGAGGAAACGACGGGTGAGGTCCTGCAAATTGAAAATCAGTACAAGGATGGTTTGATCACCGATGGTGAGCGCTACAATAAGGTCATTGATATCTGGGCCCGTGTGACCGAACAGGTTGCTGATGAAATGCTGCAGGAACTTGGTACTGATGAGGTCGTTGGCACGGATGGAAAGAAGCGGAATATCCAGAGTTTTAACTCGATCTATATTATGGCCGATTCGGGTTCGCGCGGGAGTACACAGCAGATCCGGCAGCTTGCCGGGATGCGTGGACTGATGGCGAAACCCTCGGGTGAAATTATTGAAACGCCGATTACCGCTAACTTCCGTGAGGGCTTGACGGTTTTGCAGTACTTTATTTCGACACACGGGGCTCGCAAGGGACTGGCCGATACCGCTTTGAAAACCGCGAATTCAGGGTATCTTACACGACGTCTGGTGGATGTCGCCCAGGACTGTATAATCAATGAGTATGACTGCCATACGATTGACGGTCTGTATATGAGTTCGCTCATTGAGGGTGGTGAAATTATTGAAGAACTCGGCGACCGTGTTCTGGGGCGTGTCTCGCTTGATGATATTATTGATCCCATAACGGGCGATATAATCGTAGCAAGAAATAATGAAATTGATGAAGCCGCAGTGGAGAAACTACAGGAGGCCGGTATTGAGCATGTGCGGATTCGTTCAGTGCTGACCTGCCAGTCGCGACGCGGCGTGTGCGCCATGTGCTATGGCCGTGATCTTTCGCGTGGACGGATGGTCAATATCGGTGAAGCGGTTGGCATTATCGCCGCCCAGTCAATCGGCGAGCCGGGCACACAGTTGACCATGCGTACGTTCCATATCGGTGGAGCCGCGAGCCGGCGGGTTGAGCAGACCACGCTTGAGGCCCAGCACAGTGCGACCATCAAGTTTATCAATATGAATACCGTTGTCAATCGCGACGGAGCGACTGTTGTTATGAACCGCAACGCCAAGATCGTACTCACCGATGCCCAGGGGCGTGAGCGCGATGCTCAGTCCGTTGTGTATGGAGCCAAGCTGAAGGTGCGGGAAGGCGACAAGGTGAAAGCCGGACAGATTCTGGCCGAATGGGATCCTTTTTCGATGCCTATTTTGACGGAAGTTGGTGGCAAAGTAAAGTTCGGAGATTTAAAGGAAGGCGCCTCGATTCGCGAGCAGGTTGACGAAGTTACCGGTCTTTCATCCAAGGTTGTGGTGGAACTGCAGGCTCAGCGCGACCATGACAGCCGTCCGCGTATTTCTTTGAAAGACGCCAAGGGAAAAACCATAATGCTGCCGGGTGAGAAAACACGACCGGCACGTTATTTTATGCCCGTTGGCGCGAATATAGTGGTTAATGATGGCGATGAGTTGCTGCCGGGTGATGTACTGGCGAAGATTACCCGTGAGTCCTCAAAGACTAAGGATATCACCGGAGGTCTTCCGCGAGTTGCTGAACTATTGGAGGCCCGCAAGCCGAAGGAAGTTACTGTTATCAGCGAGATTGATGGGACTGTCGCATTCGGCAAAGACATAAAGGGTAAGCGCAAGGTCATTGTTACACCGAGCATCACCGATTTCGGCGGAAAGAAACTGGAACCCAAGGAATATCTTATTCCCAAGGGCAGGCACATTAGTGTACATGAAGGTGACCGTGTCAGGGCCGGTGAGGCCATAATGGACGGACTGCCCAATCCGCATGACGTGCTCAATATTCTGGGTGAAAAGGAACTGGCCAAGTTTCTGGTTGACGAGGTGCAGGAGGTCTATCGTCTGCAGGGTGTTAAAATTAACGATAAACACATTGAATGTATCGTGCGTCAGATGCTGCAGCGCGTGAAAATCAAGGAAGTCGGTGATACGCAGTTTTTGCTTGATGAGCAGGTCGAGAAAACACGTTTTGAAGAGGAAAATGAAAAAGTGCGCGAAATGGGCGGTCAGGTTGCCATTGCGGAGCCGTTGCTGCTTGGCATTACTAAGGCCTCTCTGAGCACAGAAGGCTTTATTTCCGCAGCGTCATTTCAGGAAACCACCCGGGTGCTGACACAGGCCGCAATTGAGGGTAAGGTTGATCACCTGCGCGGTTTGAAGGAAAATGCCGCAATGGGACGCCTGATTCCCGCAGGAACAGGGTTGCCGGAATATCGCAAGGTGGTTGTCCGCAATGATGACGATACCCGGCCATCTGCTGTGGTGGAGGCAGCAGGATCAGGTACCGTCTAGCGAACAGGCCTGATTTAGTCGAAAAATCGTGTTTGAGACCAAAAAAACACCTAAAAACAAATTTAATAATTGACAAGAAATATAACTTATGATAAAAAAATATCTTTTAACTTCACAACGTATTTCAGAGGTACTATTTTATGCCTACAATTAACCAGCTCTGTGTTCAGGGGCGTAAAAAGATTGAAAAAAAGTCAAAGTCACGCGCCCTGCAAAATTGTCCACAGCGTCGGGGTGTCTGTACGCGAGTATACACGGCTACACCCAAGAAGCCCAATTCGGCGCTGCGCAAGGTTGCCCGTGTGCGGCTTACAAGCGGTATTGAAATAACCGCCTATATCCCCGGTGTGGGCCACAACCTGCAGGAGCACTCGGTTGTGCTCGTACGGGGTGGGCGTGTGAAAGATCTGCCGGGTGTGCGCTATCACATCGTACGCGGAACTCTTGATTCTTCCGGTGTAGACAGTCGTCGCCAGAGTCGTTCTAAATACGGATCAAAACGGCCTAAAGCATAGAACCTTCACTTAGAAAAGTTGCTGGAGTTTAGATTATGGCACGAAGAAGAGTAGCCGCAAAGCGTGAGATTCTGCCGGACGCAAAGTACGGTGATTTAACGCTGGCACGTTTTATCAATAAGTTAATGCAGAAGGGTAAAAGGAGTACGGCCGAAGCGATCGTATACGGAAGTTTCTCCATTATTGCCGACAAAACCGGAGCCCATCCGCTGGAGTCTTTTAAGACGGCGTTGAATAACGTGAAACCGACGGTTGAAACAAAGTCGCGGCGGATCGGCGGCGCTAATTATCAGGTTCCGATCGAGGTAAAGCCCGCACGGCAGGTGGCCCTTGCCATGCGCTGGCTAATCAGTTATTCCCGTCTGCGGCCTGAGAAAACCATGAGCGAGCGTCTGGCGGCTGAATTGCTGGATGCGCTTAATAACCGTGGTACGACTATCAAAAAACGCGAAGATATACACAAAATGGCGGCCGCAAACAAGGCGTTTGCGCATTACCGCTGGTAGCATATACGCAGGAGGATTCTCATGGCAAAGCAAAAGTTTGAGCGCACGAAACCGCACGTAAACGTAGGCACGATTGGTCACGTTGATCATGGTAAGACCACGCTGACCTCAGCCCTGACAAAGTTTCAGTCTCTGAAGGGTCTGGCCCAGAAGATGGACTTTGACCAGATTGACAAGGCACCCGAGGAGAAGGAGCGCGGCTTGACGATTGCCATAGCGCACGTTGAGTATGAGACAGCCAAGCGCCACTATGCCCACATTGACTGTCCCGGTCATGCCGACTACATCAAGAACATGATCACGGGAGCTGCGCAGATGGATGGCGCCATTCTGGTGGTGAGCGCGGCTGATGGTCCGATGCCGCAGACCCGCGAGCATATTCTGCTGGCCCGTCAGGTGCGAGTGCCCTATGTTGTGGTGTTTTTGAACAAGGCCGATATGGTTGATGATCCTGAGTTGCTGGAGCTGGTTGAGCTTGAGGTTCGGGAGTTGTTGAGCAAGTATGACTTTCCCGGTGATGATACACCGATTATTAAGGGCAGCGCACTGCGTGCCATGGAGAGTGACGATGTTAAGTCCGAGCAGTTCAAGTGCATTCAGGAACTTCTTGATGCGATTGACTCCTATATTCCCGAGCCCGAGCGTGCGATTGACAAGCCGTTTTTGATGCCGGTAGAGGATGTGTTCAGCATATCGGGCCGCGGCACGGTTGTAACGGGTCGCATCGAGCGCGGTATTGTAAAGGTGAGCGAGGAGATTGAGATCGTTGGTATTCGCGATACGGTCAAGACGGTATGCACAGGCGTTGAGATGTTCCGCAAGCTTCTGGATGAGGGCCGTGCTGGAGATAACGTTGGTTTACTGCTGCGCGGCACGAAGCGCGATGATGTTGAGCGTGGCCAGGTAATTGCAAAGCCGGGCTCAATCAAGCCGCACAAGAAGTTCAAGGCAGAGGTGTATGTATTGTCGAAGGAAGAGGGCGGTCGTCACACGCCGTTTTTTGATGGATATCGTCCGCAGTTTTATTTTCGGACTACGGATGTTACCGGTAATGTGAAGCTGCCCGAAGGCGTTGAGATGGTGATGCCCGGTGATAACGTGAGTATTGAGGCCGAGCTGATTACACCGATCGCCATGGAAAAAGAGCTTCGTTTTGCTGTACGCGAAGGCGGCCGCACAGTGGGCGCCGGCGTTATCAGTGATGTTATAGAATAAAGGGACGGCACGGTTATGAAAAAGGTTGATGGTCTCGTTGAAAATCAAAAAATCAGGATTCGCCTCAAGGCATTTGATCATCGGTTACTTGATCAGTCGGTTGAGGAAATCGTTGAAACTGCCCGTCGCACGGGTGCCAGGGTCGTTGGGCCGATTCCGTTGCCGACCGCTATAAATAAATATTGTGTACTGCGCTCGCCGCATGTCGACAAAAAGTCCCGTGAGCAGTTTGAAACGCGCACGCACAAGCGGTTGATGGATATCCTTGAGCCGACTGAGCAGACCGTTGACGCGTTGATGAAGCTTGACCTGTCGGCTGGCGTTGATGTTGAAATAAAACTGTAGGCGAAACACCATCTAAAATTTTTGGAGACCGTAACGTGGCTTTAGGAATAATTGGAAAAAAAATCGGCATGACCCAGATGTTTTCACCTGACGGTGAGGTGATACCGGTAACCGTTGTTCAGGCTGGGCCGTGTACCGTCGTGCAGAAGAAAACACTTGAAAAAGACGGCTACAGCGCCGTGCAGCTCGGCTTTGGCGAAAAGAAAGCGCAGAAGTGCACCAGAGCTCTGCAGGGCCATATGAAGAAGGCCGGAGATAAGGCCAGTGTTGTATTGCGCGAGTTCCGTGTTGATGATGGCGCAGCCTATGACGTTGGTCAGTCAGTGACGGTGGATATCTTTGAGCAGGGTGAGACGGTAGAAATTACCGGAACCAGCAAGGGTAAGGGTTTTGCCGGTAACATTAAGCGGCACGGATTTGCACGCGGTCCCATGGGGCATGGTTCAAAATTTCATCGCCAAGTTGGATCGATCGGTCAGAGTGCGTGGCCTTCCCATGTTTTTAAGGGCAAAAAAATGCCCGGACAGCTTGGTAACGTGCGGGTAACGGTCAAGGGACTGTGTATTATTGATGCCAGACCCGATGAAAATCTGTTGTTGATCCGTGGTGCTGTTCCCGGCCATAAAAATTCGCTGATAATGATCTGTAAAACCAGTAAGTAGCTATAAGATAATTACATTTTTTTAGGGTAGACAACGATGGCAACGTTAGATGTATACAACGTTAACCGCGAGAAAATTTCGCAGGTTGAAGTAGATGACGCGGTGTTTGCTGCCGAGGTCAAAGAACACCTTTTTTACGACGTCATCAGAATGCAGCTTAATCGGCGACGCGCAGGAACTCATTCTACCAAGACACGGGCTGAGGTTTCGGGCGGTGGCAAGAAGCCCTGGAAGCAGAAGGGTACGGGCCGGGCCCGTGCCGGTACGAGTCGCTCACCGGTCTGGCGGGGCGGCGGGATAGCCTTTGGCCCTAAACCGCGCTCCTATGAGATCAAAGTACCCAAAAAAGTCAGGCGTGCGGCCATGTGCTCCGCCTTGACTCTGAAAGTGCAGCAGGAAAAACTTTTGGTGCTGGATGCGATTGGCTTGACTGAAATTAAAACTGCGGCTTTTGTCGCAATGCTTGATAAACTGCAGGCCGGCAATGTGCTCATTATTGCTGATGCAGACCAAAACCTGCAGCTCAGTTCACGCAATGTTCAGAAGGTGAAGGTGTTGCCTCCCGAGGGGCTGAATCTGTATGATGTGTTGCAATACGATGAGTTGTATATTACGCAGACAAGTTTGAAGGCAATCGAGAGGAGTCTTGTTGCATGAAGGATATATATGGAATTATCCGGCGGCCAATCGTTACGGAAAAAAGCACTGTCCAGCGCGAAGCAAGTAATGCCGTCACATTTGAGGTTGACCGTCGGGCGAACAAGATTGAGATAAAGGATGCTGTGCAGCGGCTTTTTAACGTAAACGTTACCGATGTGCGCGTTATGAATTTTCCCGGTAAGGCAAAGCGGGTCGGGAGTCATGTCGGCAAAAAACCTGACTGGAAAAAAGCAGTTGTCGCACTGAAGGACGGAGACTCAATCGAGTTCTTTGAAGGCGTATAATCGGCTCGCAGCAGAGCCTGTAGTATACAGCAATGAAATGGAGTAATTACCATGGCGCTTAAATCATTTAAACCCACATCACCCGGAAGACGGTTTCAGACCGTAGCTGATTTTTCTGAAATAACCGTAACCCGTCCGGAGAAAAGCCTGCTGGCGCCGCTCAAGAAGACCGGCGGACGTAACTGCCACGGGCGCGTTACCGCACGGCATATCGGCGGAGGACATAAACGTCGCTACCGTATCATCGATTTCAAGCGTGACAAGCACGAGGTTCCCGCAAAAGTTGTCAGCATTGAATACGACCCTAATCGTACTTCCCGGATTGCACTGTTGCAGTATTTGGACGGTGAAAAACGCTATATTTTGGCACCGGAGCGTCTTGAGGTCGGGCAACAGGTGATGTCCGGTGAAAATGCTGAGATTACCGCAGGCAATGCCCTGCCGATACGTAGAATTCCGGTCGGCACCCAGATACACAATATAGAATTGAAACAGGGTAAGGGTGGGCAGCTTGCCCGCAGCGCCGGGGCGAGTGCGCAGTTGGCCGCAAAGGAAAATAAGTATGCGCATTTGAAGATGGCCTCCGGTGAAATTCGTTTGGTGCACGTTGAGTGCTATGCCACGATCGGTCAGGTAGGCAATGCCGATCATAAAAATATCAGCATCGGAAAGGCCGGTCGTAAGCGTTGGCTCGGTAAAAAACCCAAAGTGCGCGGCGTTGCCATGAATCCTGTTGATCATCCGATGGGTGGCGGTGAGGGTCGTTCATCCGGCGGACGGCATCCCTGTACGCCCTGGGGGATACCGACAAAAGGGTATCGGACAAGAAATAACAAATCAACTGACAAGTTTATTGTGAGACGCAGGAATAAATAGGGAGTTGCAGGATGCCAAGGTCCGTAAAAAAAGGTCCGTTTGTCGATGACCATGTAGTCAGAAAAGTTGAGAACGCCAACACCACCGGTAATAAGCAGGTAATTAAAACTTGGTCGCGGCGCTCAACGATTACGCCTGATATGATCGGGTTGACTTTTGCCGTTCATAATGGCAAGAAGTTCATCCCGGTATACGTTACTGAAAACATGGTGGGCCACAAGTTGGGAGAGTTTTCTCCAACGAGGACTTATCATGGGCATGGTAAGAAATAAGGTTCAGTTGGACAAGTGGTTTGCATGACAACATATGCTAGGAAGTAGAGTATTGCGCTATGGAAATTAAAGCCTGCGATAAGCACGTTGGTATTTCGGCCCAAAAAGTCCGTTTGATTGCTGATCTTGTGCGCGGAATGCCGGTCAGCGATGCGATCAGCACGATTGAATACACGCCCAAAGCGGGTAGCCGTTACGTTGGTAAGCTTTTAAACTCAGCGGTTGCAAATGCCGGATCCCGTGAAGGCATTGATGTTGATACGCTGTTTGTGAAAACGATATACGTTGATGAGGGCCCGACCATGAAGAGATTTCGGGCTAAGTCAATGGGACGTGGAACGCGGATATTGAAGCGTTCATGCCATATTACCATCGTGCTCGATGAAGCATAGAGGTAGCATAGAATACAAACATCAGGAGGTGTGATTTGGGACAGAAAGTACATCCCGTAGGATTCCGGCTCGGCATAATTAAAACCTGGAACTCCAGGTGGTTTTCCGACAGATCGTACAGCTCTTTGCTGCACGAGGATCTGAACATAAAAAAGTTTGTCAAGAAAAGGCTCGCGCCCGCCGGAGTGTCCAGCGTGGAAATTGAACGCGCTGCCAACAAGCTTCGGGTCAATATAGCCGCAGCGCGGCCCGGAATCATAATCGGCAAGAAAGGCTCTGAGATTGAGAAGCTGAAGGCCGAGATTCAGAAGATCACCGACCGCGAGGTTTATATCAATATTACCGAAGTGCAGCGTCCCGAGGTTGACGCACAGTTGATTGCTGAGAGTGTATGTCAGCAGCTTCTCAAACGGGTCGCGTTTCGGAGAGCAATGAAGCGCAGCGTGAGTGCGGCAATGAAATTCGGTGCCAAAGGGATTAAAATATCGTGCTCAGGCCGGCTGGGTGGTGCTGAAATAGCCCGGACCGAATGGTATCGTGAAGGCCGGGTGCCGTTGCATACCCTCAGGGCTGATATTGATTATGGCTTCTTTGAAGCACGTACAACATATGGAATTATCGGGGTAAAGGTGTTGGTATATCGTGGCGAAACCCTGACGAAAGGAAAGGCTTCACATGTTAGCGCCTAAAAAAGTAAAACACCGCAAGATGTTTAAAGGCAGAATGAAGGGCACTGCCTATCGCGGATCCACGCTTGACTTCGGAACCTATGGTTTGAAGGCGACCGAATGCGGCCGTATTACATCACGGCAGATAGAAGCGGCCCGTATCGCCCTGACCAGACATGTAAAACGCGGCGGCAAGCTATGGATACGTATGTTCCCCGACAAGCCGATCACGAAAAAACCGGCTGAGACACGTATGGGAAAAGGCAAAGGCTCTCCGGAATACTGGGTCATGGTCGTAAAACCGGGAAGGATCTTATACGAAATTGAGGGGGTTAATGAGGAAACCGCGCGTGAGGCCCTGCGCCTGGCGGCGCACAAGCTTCCGATTAAAACAACCTTTGTGATGAGGGAAACAAGTGAAGGCTAAGGAAATACTTGAAACCAGCACTGATGAGCTGCTGCTGAAGGAAAAAGAGTTGAAAGGCAAGCTCTTTAATCTCAAGATACAGCATGCCACCAAGCAGCTAACCAACACCGCCCAGTTGCAGCATGTCAAGCGCGATATAGCCAGGGTTAAGACAATCGCGCGACAAAAACATATCGGGATTAATGCTGAAGCGCAGTTGAAGGGACGCACATGAAAAAGCAGAAAAAAACTAAAACAGCTGTCGTGGTAAGCGATAAAATGGATAAAACGGTCGTAGTTACGACGCACCGTTTGACCAAGCACAGCCTGTACGGGAAGTATATTAAAAAGCGCATAAAGTTTAAGGCGCATGATGAGCAGAACCAGTGCCATATCGGTGATACGGTGGTCGTGCAGGAAACCCGGCCCTTGTCAAAGGATAAACGCTGGATGGTGGTCGACGTTGTCGCACGGGCGCTGTAGCACCCGGCAGGGTATACCATATTTGAATAACTTTTTTTGTGTGGGGAATGAGCCATGATTCAAATGCAGACAAATCTGCTGGCTGCTGACAACTCAGGAGCGAAAAGGCTGCAGTGCATAAAAGTTCTAGGCGGCTCAAAGAGACGATATGCCGGTTTGGGTGACGTGATTGTTGTTTCGGTCAAAGAAGCGATCCCGAACTCAAAAGTAAAAAAAGGCTCTGTGATGAAGGCCGTGATCGTGCGCACAGCCAAGGAAACCCGGCGCGGTGATGGTTCTTATATCCGTTTTGATGATAACTCAGCGGTGCTGATCAACCAGGCCAATGAGCCGATCGGCACCCGTATTTTTGGCCCGGTTGCACGTGAACTGCGGGCAAAAAGTTTCATGAAGATCATATCACTGGCACCTGAGGTCGTGTAAGCGAAAAAACGTTAGGAGAAGCAACAAATGGCAACAACGCAAAAAATGCATATAAAAAAAGGCGACATGGTCATCGTGACGTCCGGGCGCGAAAAGGGTAAATCAGGCAAGGTGCTCAGGATAAACGGTGAGAAGAATACAGTCACTATCGAGAAGTTGAATCTTATTAAGCGCCACACGCGCCCGAGCCAGCAGGCCCCGCAGGGAGGCATTATTGAGCGTGAAGCCGCTTTGCATGCAAGCAATGTCAATCTGCTGTGCGCAAAATGCAACGCCCCTGTGCGTACCCGCCGGAAAGTGCTTGACGATAAGAAGAAGATCCGTACCTGCCACAAATGTGGCGAGGTTTTTGATAATTAGGAGAAACATTCATGGCCCGGCTTAAGGAAAAATACAATACGGAAATTGTGCCGCAGTTGATGGCGAAGTTCAGCTACAGCAGCGTCATGCAGGTTCCCCGCGTGCAAAAAGTTGTGATTAACATGGGACTGGGTGAGGCAATCCAGAATGTTAAGATCCTTGAGTCCGCGCAAAAGGAACTTGGTGATATTACCGGTCAGAAACCAGTGGTCACCAAGGCCCGCAAGGCAATTGCAAACTTTAAGCTCAGGGAGGGTATGCCGATTGGGTGCAAGGTTACTCTCCGCAGTAATCGCATGTATGAGTTCCTTGATCGCCTTCTGAATCTGTCGTTGCCGCGCATACGCGATTTTAAGGGCGTATCAGCAAAGGCTTTCGACGGGCGTGGCAACTACGCGCTCGGCATACGCGAGCAGATCATTTTTCCCGAAATTGAATATGATAAGGTCGATAAGATCAAGGGCATGAATATTGTCATCAACACCAGCGCGCGCACTGACGAGGAAGCCAGGGCATTGCTGGAAATGATGGGCATGCCGTTTGAGAAAAATTAAATATCAGCAATAAGGAGAGCCGCGTGGCCAAGAAGTCGTTGATTGTGAAAGCGAGTCGAAAACCGAAATTCAGCGTGAGAGCTTATAATCGCTGTCCACTGTGCGGTCGGCCACGATCCTACTACCGTAAATTTGATATGTGCAGAATATGTCTGCGTAAACTTGCCCTGCAGGGTGATCTGCCAGGGGTTACTAAATCAAGCTGGTAAAAGTCCGGTAATTTAAATCAGGGAGTATCGTAGATATGATGACTGACCCCATTGCGGATATGCTGACCCGCATCAGGAATGCCTTAAAGGCCCGTTTTGAAAAGGTTGAAATACCCTCATCCGGAGTCAAGGAGAACATCGCCAGGATATTGAAAGAAGAAGGCTACATCCGGAATTATCATGTTGTTCAGGACGGCAAGCAGGGGATGCTTGAAGTATCCTTGAAGTATGGTGAGAAAGGCGAGCCTGTTATAACGGAGCTGATCCGTCTTTCAAAACCCAGTCGGCGTGTCTATGTTAACAAGGGAAACGTGCCGAAGATACGCAACGGAATGGGCGTAGCAGTTATTTCGACATCAAAGGGTATTGTAACCGATGCCGTGGCGCGCCAGCAGGGCGTCGGCGGAGAGTTGCTCTGTTCCGTCTGGTAGAGAAGGATAAATAGTATGAGCCGAATTGGAAAAAAACCGATCGTAATTCCCGCCGGAGTCAAAGTGGCCTGCACTGGTGCGATGGTGCAGGTAGAGGGGTCCCGGGGAAAACTGCAGTATGAACATCCGCCCGAAGTGACAGTCATGATAGCTGACGGGCAGGTACTGGTAACGCGCGCAGCCGATAATCGCATTGAACGCAGCATGCACGGATTAACGCGCACCCTTGTAGCCAATATGGTTGAGGGTGTTTCTCAAGGGTTTAAACGCGAACTTGAGGTAGTCGGTGTCGGCTTTCGGGCCGAGAAAAGCGGTAAAACGCTCACGCTCACCGTGGGACTTTCGCATCAGGTCAATTTTGTCGAGCCCGATGGCATAAACATTAGCGTTGATAAGCAGATCATCCGGGTTGAGGGAATTGATAAGCATCTGGTCGGCCAGACCGCTGCCAGTATTCGCAAAGTCCGTAAGCCGGATGTGTATAAGGGTAAAGGTATTCGCTATGTTGGTGAAATTGTACGGCGTAAGGCCGGGAAGACCGGCGCGAAAAAATAAACAGAACGGTACTCAGTTTTACACATTATAGATGACAGGACAGGGAATTACCGTGGAACAACAGCAGAAAAAAAATCAGAAAAGAATACAGCGCAAGAAGCGGATCAGAAGAAAAATTTCCGGAACCGCCGTACTCCCGCGCATGACGGTGTATCGGAGCCTGAATCATTGCTACGTTCAGTTGGTTGATGACGTCACCGGCCGGACATTGCTGGGGCTGTCAACGATATCCAAGGATGTCAAGGGAGAATTAGCAAAAACAGGCAATGTTGATGCAGCGCGCACATTGGGTGAGAAACTGGCCGAGCATGCGCTCAAGCTCAATATCAGTAAGGTGGTTTTTGATCGAAACGGTTTTTTGTATCACGGCAGGGTCAAGGCGATTGCCGATGGTGCCCGCGCTAAAGGATTACAATTCTAAGGAGGTTTTACTTCGTGTTCGAAGCTAAGCAAGAATCCAATTTGGTCGATCGTGTTGTACATATAAACCGGGTGGCAAAAGTTGTTAAGGGCGGTCGGAGATTCAGCTTCGCTGCGCTGGTTGTTGTCGGCGACGGAGAGGGCACTGTCGGTTGCGGACTGGGTAAGGCCCGCGAGGTTCCAGAGGCTATCCGCAAGGCGGTTGAACATGCCCGTAGAACCATGGTGAGCTTTCCTCTTGTTGACGGCACGATACCGCACGAGGTTATCGGCTGTCACGGCGCAGGCCGGGTGTTCATGAAGCCAGCTGCACCGGGTACCGGCATTATCGCCGGCGGTGCCGTTCGGGCAATCATGGAGGTGTCCGGCATAAAAAATGTTTTGACCAAGTGCCTTCGGACCAACAATCCTCACAATGTTTTGAAGGCCACCATTGAAGGGCTTGAACAATTGCGCAGTCTGGAAGATATTCAGCGCAAACGCGCTTGATGCGCCCATGACTGCTGTTATGTATATGAATTGAATGATTAGAGGATGCTCGCATGGATTTGAGTAATTTAAGCCCGCCGAAGGGATCTGTGAAAAACCGCAAACGTGTCGGTCGTGGCCCCGGATCAGGGCACGGCAAAACCAGTTGTCGCGGTCACAAAGGCCAGAAAGCCCGCTCCGGCGGCAAAGTTCGCCCGGGTTTTGAAGGCGGCCAGATGCCTCTGGCACGGCGGTTGCCCAAGCGCGGTTTCACCAATATTTTCAAGAAGCAGTATGCGCTTATTCAGGTGCGTGATTTGATTTCTTTTGAAAAGGGTTCCGTGATCGACCCCGCAGTTCTGGTTGAAAGCGGACTTGTTGCTAAATTGCTGGACGGTGTGAAACTGCTGGGTAACGGTGATATTGATATACCGTTGACGGTAAAAGTTCACAAGTGCAGTCAGGCTGCACAGGCTAAGATTATTGCCGCCGGCGGCACGGTTGAGGTGATTTAAGTGGCCGGTGGCTTTCAGAATATATCTAAAATACCGGAACTGCGCAATCGCATGATTGTTACGATTCTGCTGCTTGCGGTGTATCGAGTCGGTGTACATGTGCCCACCCCCGGTATTGACGGCAAGGCTCTGACTGCCTTTTTCGAGCGGCACAATCAGGGCATGCTTGGCATGATGGACATGTTTTCTGGGGGTGCGCTGCAAAACATGTCGGTCTTTGCTCTCGGCATCATGCCCTATATCAGCGCTTCGATTATTCTGCAGCTGCTGACGGTTGTTATTCCGTACCTTGAGAAACTCAAGCAGGAAGGCGAAGCCGGCCGCAAGAAGATAACCCAGTATACACGCTATGGAACGGTTATCCTGAGTATTATTCAAGGTTTCGGTATCGCCATGGGACTTGAAAAAATGACCGGTCCGGCAGGCAGCCAGATTGTGTTGCAGCCAGGTTGGGGATTTCGCCTGATGACTGTTATTACTCTCACAGCCGGAACGGCATTTCTGATGTGGCTCGGTGAGCAGATAACTGAACGTGGTATCGGTAACGGGATATCGATGATTATTTTTGCCGGCATCGTCGCCAGCATGCCGACTGCAACGGTTAATACGCTCCGGCTCATGCAAACCGGGGAAATGTCGCCGCTCACCATAGTGTTTATTCTGGCGCTGATGGTGGTAGTTATCTGGGGTGTCATTTTTATGGAGCGTGCACAGCGGCGAATACCGGTGCAGTATCCAAAACGTATTATCGGCCGCAAAATGTACGGCGGGCAGAGTACCCATCTGCCGTTGAAGGTAAACACGGCGGGTGTTATACCGGCGATATTCGCGTCATCCATACTGATGTTTCCCCTGACCATCGTACAATTTATGCCGCAGGAGATCAAAGACTCGTACCCGATTATTGATACGATCCTGAACTCGCTGGGGCCAGGACGGTATTTGTATAATATTTTTTATGTTACCCTCATAATCTTCTTCTGTTTTTTCTACACGGCCGTGACGTTCAACCCGATTGACGTTGCCGACAACATGAAGAAGCAGGGCGGATATATTCCCGGGATTCGGCCCGGTAAAAAAACAGCCGAATACATTGACTGGGTTCTGACACGTATTACGCTGGTCGGGGCGCTGTATATTTCTGCGGTGTGTGTGTTGCCGACAATTTTAATTTCTCAGTTTAACATTCAGTTTTATTTCGGCGGAACGGCATTGCTGATTGTGGTTGGCGTTGCGCTTGACCTGATCGGTCAGATAGAATCGCACATGCTTGCCCGCCACTATGACGGCTTTCTGGATAAGGGTAAGAAACTTGGTGGGCGCGGCAGGCGGTAGCACTCAGAGCGTTTGCCATGTGCTTAGACAGTATAGAGGTTAGTGAAAGTATGCCACGCGATGACATGATTGAGATGGAAGGTGAAGTGCTTGAAACCCTGCCGAATGCAATGTTTCGTGTGCTGTTAGAAAATGGTCATAAAGTGCTTACGCACATTTCCGGCAAGATGCGGATGCACTATATAAAGATACTGCCGGGAGACCGGGTGACGGTGCAGTTTTCACCGTACGACCTTAACCGTGGACGAATCGTGTATCGGTCGAAGTAAGTCGGAACACTTAAAAAGCAAGCAGGGACGAGCAATGAAAGTTAGATCATCAGTTAAAAAAATGTGTGAGAAGTGCAAGATAATCAAACGTAAGGGCGTTGTGCGTGTAATTTGTGAAAATCCAAAACATAAACAGAGACAGGGGTAGTCTTTAACAGCCTCATCTCAAAGGAGAGCAGGAAGTGCCTAGAATCGCCGGTGTAGATATACCAAAACATAAGCCGATATGTGTCGCTCTGACGGCCATATTTGGTGTCGGCCGCATGACAGCTGAAAAAATTCTGCTTAAGACCAACATTGAGACTGCCAGGCGTGCCGACACGCTCAGTGAACAGGAAGTAGCCTCGATACAGAATGTGATCTTTAAGGATTTCAAGGTCGAGGGTGACCTGCGCAAGGATACCTCGATGGACATCAAACGTTTGATGGAAATCGGAGCGTATCGCGGCTTGCGCCATCGTAAGGGCCTGCCGGTTAGAGGGCAGCGGACCCATACCAATGGCCGAACACGCAAAGGACCACGCCGCGCAATAGCCGGCAAAAAAATTGCAACAAAGAAATAGGAGGTTGTGAGGACGTCCATGGCTGGCAAAAAGAAAATTATAAAGAAAAAACGTGAAAAGAAAAATATCCCGAACGGGATCGCTCATGTACAGGCAACGTTTAACAATACCATTATTACTATTACCGATGTAATCGGTAATGTGATTGCCTGGTCAAGCGCCGGTTCAGTAGGATTTAAGGGCTCGCGAAAGAGTACACCGTTCGCGGCCAGCCAGGCTGCTGATGATGTTGCCAAAAAAGCGCAGGAGCATGGGGTCAAAAACCTTGAGGTGCTCGTGCGCGGTCCGGGATCAGGCCGTGAGGCCGCGATACGCTCCCTGCAGGCCGCCGGCTTTACCATTACGCATATACGCGACCGAACCCCCATTCCTCACAACGGATGCAGGCAGCCGAAGCGAAGAAGGGTGTAACGCATAAGTATTCTTGAATGACGTATAGTCTCATAGAGAGAAAGGAGATTCCTCTTGGCACGATATACAGGACCACGGTGCCGGCAATGCCGCCGGGAAAACATGAAGTTGTTTTTAAAGGGTGAGCGGTGTTTTACCGATTCCTGTTCGTTTGATCGCCGGCAGTACGCACCCGGACAGCACGGACAGGGACGGACCAAGTTTTCGCCCTATGGCGAGCAGTTGCGTGAAAAGCAGAAAGTCAAGCGCATGTATGGCGTTCTGGAAAAACAGTTTCGCACGTATTACCACAAGGCCAGTCAGAAAAAGGGCGTTACCGGTGAAAACCTTATCAGGACGCTTGAAAGTCGGCTTGATAACATGGTTTTCAGGCTTGGTTTCTGCAGTTCACGGAACGAAGCACGCCAGTTGATTAAGCATGGTCATTTCCGGATTAACGGCAAAAAGGTCGACGTACCCTCATACCTGCTGAAATCCGAGGACGTGATCAGCGTACGTGAAAGAAGCCGCAAGGTAGACCGCATTAAGGAAGCCATGGATACCGCCAAGCAGCGTGGTATCCCGCGCTGGCTTGAGCTGAATATTGAGCAGTTTGAGGGTAAAGTGATTGCCCTGCCGGAGCGCGAGGACATAACGACTCCGATTAAAGAGCAGCTCATTGTCGAATTGTACAGCAAGTAATCAAGCTGGCAACTGGAGCAGGTAGTACACACGAATACAATTTTGTTGAAGGTGAGGAATTATGCTTCGTAAATGGAGATCGATTATCAGGCCCAAGCGCTTGGAAGTAGACGAAGAAACCCTGACCGCATCGTACGGGAAATTTACCGCCGAACCATTTGAGCGCGGATTCGGTATCACAATTGGTAACTCGCTGCGTCGGGTTTTGCTTTCTTCTGTTCAAGGAACCGCTATTACCTCCTTGCGGATTGATGGCATTCTCCATGAGTTTTCTACCATTCCCGGGGTGCGTGAAGATGTAACCGAAATTATCATGAACCTCAAGAATGTTGTTTTGAAACTTGCCTCAGACGGGCCGGAAACGCTTACGTTGTCGCATAAGGGTGCGGGTGAGGTTACGGCCGGCGATATTGTTGTGAACAGCAACGTTGAGATTGTTAATCCAGACCAGCATATTGCCACCCTGAGCGCGGATGCGAAGTTCAACATGCAGCTTACTGTTGAAACCGGCGTCGGATACCGTCCGTCCGAGCGTGGCCGTGACGAAGAAGCCCCCATCGGCACGATTCCCATTGATGCGATTTTCAGCCCGGTGCGTCGTGCAAATTATACGATAACCCACTCGCGGATAGGTAAAATTACGGATTACGAGCGCCTGACGTTTGAGGTTGAAACCGATGGGACGATTGCTCCGGAAGACGCGGTGGCTTATGCCGCTAAACTGCTGCAGAATCAGTTCAGACTTTTCATTAATTTTGAAGAGGAACTCGAAGAGCTGGTTGAGGAAGTACCCGAGCGGCAGAGCTTCAATGAAAACCTGTATCGCAGCATTGATGAACTGGAGCTTTCCGTGCGATCATCGAACTGTTTGCGGAATGCAGATATAAAATATATTTATGAGTTGGTGCAGCGCTCTGAGCCGGAAATGTTGAAGACCAAGAATTTTGGCCGCAAATCGCTCAATGAAATTAAGGAAATTTTAACGGAAATGGGGTTGTCGCTTGGAATGAAGCTGGACGGGTTTACGGCGCGCAGTGCCGCTGACCGCCAGGCAGACACGCAGACAACGCACGATACTGCTGAATAGCGTAGGACTGGTACCATGAGACATTTGAAAGCGTATAGAAGATTAGGAATGAACGCCAGCCATCGGAAGGCGATGATGCGCAATATGGTGACATCGCTCATTGAGCATGAGCGTATCGAAACCACGGACACACGCGCCAAGGAAATACGCCGACTGGCTGACAGGATGGTAACACTTGGCAAGCGGGGTGACCTGCATTCGTTGCGGCTCAGCCTGCAAACTGTTCGAACCAAGACGGCTGCCAAGAAGCTCTTTGATGAACTGGCACCTCGTTTTAAAGAAAAGCAGGGCGGTTATACACGCATTGTGAAGATCGGCCGCAGGGTCGGCGATAATGCCGATATGGCGATTCTTGAATGGAGCCTGCCGCAGGCAAGCGCAGACAGTTCAAAAAAGAAGCCGGCTAAAAAAGAAGCCTGATCGGTCATAGAGGCTGCATTGTATAAGGGTCTCAGCGCGCATAGTGCGTGCTGAGACCCTTTTTTTATTCTTGAAATGCACTGCAGGCTGGTATATAGGCTAGTACACGCTGTACACTGGGTCCTGTGAGTGTGGTATAAAAAAGAGTACGGATTACATGAGGCCCGGAGGGGCTTTAAAATCGGTTCACGGGCAGCTGTTCCAGGGGTTTGCAGAAGCCTGTCTTGGCAGGGTGGTATCGTAACCGCACTGTTTTCGTAATGGAATTAATGAATGAGCTTGCGACAGATTGAAGTTCTGTATAAAAAACTGCATGCATCCGCACGCATTCGGGGTCGTCTGAAGCTTGATCCCGGCAGTCGCAGCGATATTTTTGATAAAATCATGGGGGATGTTGAGCGGCTGTTGAAAAAAATAAAACAATTGCCCCCGGAAAGTGAAGATTTTGAGAAGATTGACAGTGATATCCGTTTGCTTCTGATGAAAGAAATCCAGATTATTATTGATGATTATGTGCTCTGCAAACACAACGGAACCTTGCAGAGCTGGGTCGATATGTATGGTAACATTGAGTATTATATCAGAAATTATTATATGTATCGTGACGGCTGCGATACTGATGTTCTTCAGGCCGCTCACCGGTATGGTTTCTACGATGATGATCATCTCTTATAACTTCAAGCACCTGCAGCCTTTTGAGATTGGCTGCAGGTGTTGTCGTGGAAAGAAATAACGCAACAACGCGTTGCTGTGGATCCATGCTGCAGCACGTTGTTGTCCATTTACACGGAATTGATTCGAAGGAGGTATGTCATGCTTCATGAAGCAGACATTGAAAGACTTGTACGGGATATTAAAAACGCATCCAGAATTGTCGCCCTGAGCGGGGCGGGCATGTCGGTTGAAAGCGGTATCGCATCCTTCCGCGGGCCGGGCGGTTTATGGGAAAAATATGATCCTGAAGAATACGGGCATATCAATACGCTGCGCTATGAACCGGCAAAAGCCTGGATCATGCTTAGTGAAATGCAGCGTGAAATACTGAAAGCCAAACCGAATAAAGGTCATTATGCTTTGGCCGAGCTTGAAAAAATGGGTAAACTGCGCGCAATCATTACTCAGAACGTGGACGGATTACATCACGTTGCCGGCAACCGGGATGTAATAGAGTTTCATGGTCACCTGCAGTCGGTATCCTGCATGGATTGCGGGTATCAGGTTTCCAGTGCCGATGTGTGCCTGGACCGGTTGCCGCCGCGCTGCGCAAAGTGCAATGGCCCCGTTAAGCCTGATGCGGTATTTTTTGGTGAGGCCATACCGCCGGAAGCGCTTACTCGCTCTCACCAGGAGTCTTCAACCTGTGATTTGATGCTGGTGATCGGTACATCCGCAATGGTATATCCTGCGGCCTCCATGCCCGAAATTGCGCATGACGCCGGTGCCAGGGTGATAGAAATCAACCCATCTGAAACGCCCCTTACTGGACGCATATCCTCCTACATTGTTAAAGGTTCATCTGGAGATGTGCTTGAGCGCGTTGTACAGCAGTTGAAATCATAAATGTTTAGGGCAGGGCTCATTTTGTAATCATTTTCTGTTGGTTTGTGTGTTAAGGAATAGGCACAAACTAAGGGCTTGGACACAGATCCGCGTTTTTTTTGCTTTTTTCTGAACAAATAATGCCGATCCCGGCATTATTCCTCTCAAAAATATAGTGAGTGTAAACAAAAAAAACACCCCGGTGTTTGTTCTGTATACAGTTGTATTTGTATCTAAACGACTTGATTTAGCTTGATATTCTCTTCAATTTCTACCATTTAATCTATATAGTGTAAATAAAGATAACACACGTTTTTTTGTTAATAAATTCTATTATTTTATTTTATTAATAAAATAAAAATTAATCTATATAATTTAATATCATTTTGATTGTGACGTATTGTCATATTCACGTTGTGTCAAAGTGGCATGAATCTTGAAAGTGTTTCTTAGTGTAAACACTCAGTAATGAGAATATTAACCGTATATAGTATATAGAAACATTTTAGAAGGAGGCTCACATGTCAGAAGCGGTAAAGAACAAAGGCTGGTCGGTCGCTATGGCTGGAATAGGCATTAACCTTGCTCTTGGAATCCTCTATACCTGGAGTATTTTTAAGGGTTCTATCGAAGCTTCAATCAAAGCCGGCGGTGAGGGTGCATTTGCCTGGGAACTTTCAAAATTAAATGACCCTTATGCGATTTGCTGTCTTGTATTTGCTTTTGCAATGATTCTGGCAGGAAAGTGCCAGGATAAGTTCGGGCCAAAGTCAACGGCCATGATTGGTGGTATTCTGGTAGGTATCGGGTTTATCTGGATTTCGCAAACCACGAGCTATCTTGCCTGGGTACTTGGCTTCGGTGTTCTGGCCGGTTCCGGTATCGGTTTCGGCTATTCAGCAGCTACTCCGCCGGCACTGAAGTGGTTCCCGGCTGCTAAAACAGGCTTGATCGCCGGACTGGTCGTCTCCGGATTTGGCCTTGCATCGGTGTATATTGCACCACTTGGCACAGTTTCTGGTCGGCGATGTCGGTCTGCAGAAGGCTATGATGATTTTCGGTGTTGCCTTTCATGATATGTGGTCATGCGCGCTCTCACTTCTGCTCGACAATCCTCCGAAGGGCTTTGTTGCCGGAAGGCGCTTCAAAATCCAAGGCTAAAAAAGCTCTCTGCAGCTGACAAAAATGTTGCGCCGATGGAGATGCTTCGCTCGGGCAGTTTCTGGAAACTTTGGTTTATCTATTGTATCGGTGCAGGCGCCGGGTTGATGGTTATCGGTAATGTTGCCGGAATGGCCAAAAAAGCATGGGCTCAGCCGCTTTTATGGCTGTTGCCATCATGGCAGTCGGCAATGCCGGCGGGCGTGTTGTTGCCGGTATCCTGTCGGATAAGATCGGCCGCAGCAACACGCTGTTGATCATGCTGGTTTTGCAGGCCCTGCTCATGGCCGCCTGTATCCCGATTGTCGGCTCACCGAATACAAGCGCCCTGCTGCTGGTGCTTCTGGCGACGTTTATCGGCTTTAACTATGGAACCAATCTCTCGCTGTTCCCCTCGTTCAGCAAGGACATGTGGGGCCTGAAAAACTTCGGTATCAACTACGGTTTACTGTTTACCGCCTGGGGTGTGGGTGGTTTCGTGATGAGCAGGCTTTCCCAGATGGTTCTGGCTATAACCGGCAGTTACTCTTCTTCCTTCATGGTTGCGGGAACGCTTCTTGTAATCGGTGCCATGTTCACAATGACGATTAAGCCCAGAGTCGCTGTCGAACCCCTTCCGGGTGTCATGTATCAGCCTGTCCTTGGTGCAACCATGGCTGACGGTGGTGAGAAAGTAAAGAAAGAAAAAGAAGATTCAAAATAACATTCCGGCTACGGGCGGCCCTGCGGGGAGTGCAGGGGACGAACCGCAGGGTTGCCCGTTCACCGGTTCTGATTGACACATGGGAAACTGCTGCAGGAACTGCAGACATTGAGACGCAAAACGCATGCTGTCAGGACAAACCAAAAATGGAGAATTCGCCATGAATGCAATACAGCATCAGGTGATTCCTGAGCATGAAAATAAATGCGTATGGATGGGCACCGGCCTTATCTCCTACAAGCTTTGTACGCGCAGCTATCAATGCGAAAACTGTATGTTTGACCGGGTCATGCGCAATGATTTCAGTACTGTCCCTGAGCTGAATTGTTCGCGCAGTGAAAAGACCTTTGACAGTCATGCCGGTGTCCATGAGGCGCTGTTTTTTAATCGTCAGCACTGCTGGGCCAGAGTTGAAAATCCTGCCCTGGCGCGCATTGGTATCGACAGCATTCTGACAAATTTTGTGGTCAAGGTGCGTGCAGTGTCGCTGCCGAAGCCCGGAGACAGGGTTGAGCAGGACCGCGTGTTCGCACATATTATTCAGGAAAAGCATGTGCTTGAACTCATCTCGCCCGGTGAGTGGCACGGTGAGTGCAGTGAACGCACTGTTGTATAAATCCCCGGAATTGATTGTGGATGATTCATGGGAAAGCGGCTGGCTGATCGCGGTACAGCCCGATAATATGGAGCATGATCTGCAAAATCTGCTGTTTGGGAAAAAAGCAAAGCAGTGGTATGAGCAGTGTGAGCAGTCCGTGTTTGAAACGGTCGGTGCCATGCTTGAGCCGGAAACCGGCCTTGGCCCGACACTGCATGACGGCGGTGAACAGGTCAGCAGTCTGGCGGATATGCTGAGCAGTGAGCAGTATTACCAGGTGCTTGAATCATTAACCGGGAATCAAAAGGACACATGATCGGTGATCTGCGTCCGGCACTCCTGGCAGATTTGACCGCTTTTTTGATCAATATCTTCGACATAGGTTGATGCGGTCAGCACGCATCCGGGTGTGGAGCAGTGCAGCAGTCCGAATGTATGGCCCAGCTCATGAACTGCTTCCTTGGTCAGGCGCTCACGCAGCAGCTGATCGTTGTCGGGCAGACCGTACAGGCGGTTGTTGAGACGATGAATCGACACCAGCGCTCCGATGCCGCCCAGCTGGGCTTCGCCGAATACGTAGGTAAGAATAGGGATAAACAGGTCAACTGCGGTAACACCCAGTATTTTAAGTGCATCAGAGGGTGCTGACCTGATAAGCTGCAGCAGTATCTGCGATGAGTTGTACTGGCGACGGCTGGGATCGTAGGTCATGTGAAGATCAATGTCGCAGTGCTTGCGCTTGACCGGCAGCCCGAAACACTGTGCAACCGTTTGTTCAAGCGGCGCCAGCCAGTGCGAGCCCGGAGTGGCGATTGGAACGATATAGATATACGGCATAAGCGGCAGGTCGCGTAGCGTGTTCTTTCACAATTGAATATTGGCAAGCAATACGGCAGGGGGGCGGGTTTCCTCATTCACCCGCCTCCGCCTGTCCGGTTTTTACTCCCCCCACATTTCCCTTCCCCCCAACGCATCAGGTACCTTTAGGACAGGTCCTGTATTCGTTCCCGGCGCTTCTCCGGTTGCGATGTAACTTTTTTTGCCGCCTGTTTTATGCGGCTCATGCCGGACAGTGAATTATGCCCGTCTCTCTGCCGGATTGCTTTCCTCGAAATGAAGCACCGATGTACTGGTGTCTGAAGAAGCCGCTTCCTGCAGGGGGGAGCGGCTTCTTATTTTTTAAGCCGGTATTTTTCGATTTTTTTGTACAGTGTCAGGCGGCTGATTTTCAAAATACCGGCAGCCCGCGCAATGTTACCGCCGGTTTTGCGCAGTATTTTCTTGATGTGGTTGCGCTCAATGTCTTCAAGCGATCCGGCATCCTCCAGAACTTCCCCTGGCGATGCCGGCAGCGGGAATGAGAGATCGGCCGGGGTGATCGTGGTGCCGCGCGTGCTGACCACAGCCCGCTCAATGGCATTTCTCAGTTCGCGCACATTGCCGGGCCAGTTGTAGCGCTCCAGCAGCGCAATGGTCTCGGGCATGATGTCCATTGCGCCTTTATTCATTGACTGGGCGTACTTATTCACAAAAAAACGGGCCAGCCGTGCAATATCATCCGGGCGCTCGCGCAAGGGCGGCAGTTCGATTGAAAAAACATTGAGACGGTAATACAGATCATCGCGAAATGTTCCGTTGCGCACAGCGGCCTCCAGGTCCTTATTGGTGGCGCAGATTATGCGGAAGTCAACATTGATGGTCTTATCGCCCCCCAGGCGGCAGAAATGGCGCGTTTCTATGACCCGCAGCAGGTCCATCTGCATTTTCATGCTGATGTTGCCGATTTCATCCAGAAATATGGTGCCCTTGTCGGCCATTTCAAGTTTGCCGCGGCGCTGGTACAGGGCTCCGGTAAAGGCGCCTTTTTCATGCCCGAACAGCTCGCTCTCCAGCAGGCCTTCGGTGTAAGCGCCGCAGTTGATGGTGATGATCGGAAAATAGCGCCGGTTGCTGTTGGAATGAATCGCCCGGGCAATAAGCTCCTTGCCGGTCCCGCTTTCACCGCGGATCATAACGGTAGAGTCGGTAGGCGCAACCGTTGAGACTTTGTCAAGCACGGCCTTCAGTTGCTCGCTTTGCCCGACAATGTCATCGGTCAAATTCAGCTCTTCAATGTGGCTGCGCAGTTGCCGGTTTTCATAATACAGCCGGCGCTGCTCGACTGCATTCCTGATCAGGTGGCTCATGTCATCGGGATCAACCGGTTTGACGATATAGTCAAATGCTCCTTCCTTGAGCGCCTGTATGCTTGTGTCAACGGAGGCAAACGCGGTTATCATAATGGTGATGATGTCTTTATCGATCTCCTTTATGCGGCGCTGCAGCTCCAGTCCGTCCATACCCGGCATTTTAATATCCAGCAGCACAATATCCCAGGCGGCGTCCTGCAGTTTTTGCAGGGCTATTGTGGCGTCGGCTGCGCTGTCAACCCGGTAGCCGTCAAACTCAAACCATTTGTGCAGGGCGTCGCGTACCGAGGCTTCATCATCAACGATGAGAATTCCAATGTCAGATGGTTTCATTGTACATTCAACTCCTGTAAAAATAGCTGTTCAAAAATAATGGTTTCAGGCGTTTGCCCAACGGTGCATTGGGCTTCGCCTACACATTTTCAGGCACATGGCGGCGTGGTAACCGGATGGTGAAGGTGGTCCCTGAGCCCTGCGTTGAGTCGACTTTGATGGTGCCGGCATGACGCCGCACAATACCGTACACGGCCGCCAGCCCCAGGCCCAGGCTTTTGTTTGATTCCTTGGTCGAGAAAAAGGGCTCAAATATTTTTTCAAGATTATGTTTGGGGATACCGCACCCGCAATCGGTGATACGCAGGATGACATGCTCCGCATTACCGCAGTCTGTTGCAACAATGATCTCACTATTCTCAGGGGAGGCCTCAATCGCATTTACTATCAGCGCAACCATAATCTGCTGAATGGCTCCGGCATCGCACTGCAGCAGATCATCGCCCTGACCCGGCGCTGTCTTGAGTGTGATGTTTCTCATTTTGGCGCTGTGTTCGATGATGCGCGTGCTGACGGAGATAATTTCATTGACATGCGCGAGACCGACATCGCAGACGCTTTGCCGCGCGAATTGCAACAGGTTTTTAACGATGTTGCCGCAGCGCTTGGCCTCGTTGGCAATCAGGGTCAGATTCTCCCGGAGTGTCTCAATGTGCACAGCGCAGCTTTCCTTTTGTTCAAGGTAGCGGCCGGTTAAGCGAGCGTAGGAGAGAATTCCCGCCAGGGGATTGTTGATTTCATGCGCGACCATGGCCGAGAGCTTGCCAAGAGAAGCCATCTTTTCTGACATGGCAAGGCTTGTCTGCGCCTGATGCAGCTCCGTTTCGGCTTCCTGCTGTTGAAGATGCGCTTTATAGCTGATGCTCAGGATACTTCCCATCAGCAGCAGCATGACAAGCAGGATACTGCCTGAAAACAGGAGGACGTTTCGGTTGATTTCAGCAATTTCGATCTTTACGTCATCGATGTACATACCGGTTCCGATGATCCATCCCCAGGGCTCAAATCCCTTTACGTAGGAAAGCTTCGGCACGATATTATATTTATTGTCGCGGGCCTGCCATTTATAGGCAACGAATCCCGCGCCGTTTTTTTTAACGATTTCAACGATTTCACGAAAGATGTATTTGCCGTCAGGATCGGTGTAGTTGGTAACATCCTGACCGTTGAGATCGCTGCGGTAGGGGTGGATAACCATGCGGGGCTGCATGTCGTTAATCCAGAAATAATCCTTCATTTCCAGGCCGTAATGCAGACTGCCGATCTGGTCGATGGCATGCTGCTGGGCCTCCTCGCGCGTCAGAAGTCCGTTGCGTTCGTCGTTTTCAAGCTTGGCCAGAATGTTCCAGGCCGACCTGGTCAGCTCCTGGATCATTTCACGCTTGCGGTCCATGCTGTTTTTTTCAATCAGCGGAATCAGCATGAAAAAGATGGCAAGAACATACAGGGCAATAGTCAAAATTATGGGAATAACGAATCGCAGAATAAAGGACTGCCAGTTAAAGGGGCTGTGGCTGGAATGTATCGGTTGCGACATGGGCATGGGTTCTGTGTGCTTCAGCAGGTGCAACAGTTAGAATACCGGCACAGTATAGCGCATTATTTCTGATTTCCGCAAGCGGGATTCAGAGCGCGTCAAGACCGGCCCGCATATCCTGCGGGCTCAGGCCAAGATGCCGCACAAGGGCCAGAGCCATGCACATCCGGTTGCGTGCGTCATCATCGGCCGGCAGAGCAACTGCCTTGTCGGGGGTGTTATCCGGACCGCAGGGGATGATCTGAATTCCTTTTCGGGGTTTGCAGTCTACAGCGATCAGGCTGTCCTCAGCAACAAAAACAACAGCAGGGGGCTCGAGTGATTCCATCAGTGCGCGTGCGCAGGGTGTTTCATCTGTGACTACTGCGATGGAAGGCATGCACATTTTACACAGGCGTTCAGCCGTCTCAGTGCAATCGTGTTTCATTTCGATTAAGACCCAGCCATGATTGGCATTGAGCCCCAGCAAATTCAGGGCCGTTTCATGCAGCATATTTTTGTGGGTCTGCAGATACAGGGGATTTTTTTTTGCTTTGAGCATAGTCGCTGCAAGATTGAGTATCGGTTCGCTGCCGGCTGTGCCGATGACAGCGGGGGCGTTGATTTTATGTCGCCAGAAACAAGCCAGGTTCAGGAGTCCCTCAAGGCTGTCATCAACGTCAACTATTATTTTCAGGGGCCATTTTTTAACCAGTCCGGCACCTTTACCGCTTGAGCGCTCACACAGGGCACCGCCTGCTCCCTTGCTCAGGGCTGCGTCGATATCACGGTGACCGTCGGCAGCATCAATTTTCAGCAGGCACAAACAAACAGCCGGGACTGACCCTGGACACGCTGGTACACACGCCGTTCAGCATGGCAAGCGCGTTGCCGCAGGCAAGCCTGCCGTTGGTTGCCCTGACAATTTCATTGGGTATCAGTCGTGCGCTCATGAATGTTCATACCTTCCGATGGGTGTGACAGGTTAGATGTTTGTTTGCTCAACGAGTATAAAGCCGGAGCACAGGGCTGTCAAGGCATTGAGAGGTCTCTCTATCGCGATGTATGCGCTGCAGTACTGTTCATAATGTGCAAGGCAGTTTTATTATGTTTGATACATCAGGAAGAAAAAAGATTGCTGTACGACTATATACGGGAATGGTTTCGTGTGCAGCAGTCGGTTCGTCTTTGTAAGGTTTGTATTTGATACTGCACTGCAATACGGCCTGTCAGGGATGTTGTGTGCAGTTCAGAAAAATTCAACATAGCTCAACATGGGGGAGGGGAGCATGAAATGCACTGTAGCTATGCAATGTGTGCTTGTGCCGGCAGTCATTGTTTGCCTGTGCACACTGGCAGCGGCTGAAGAAGCAGAGCATCATTTGACGGCTGCTTTTGCATGGCTCGAACAGGCGCAGGATTTAGAAAGCGGTTTCTGGGGGCCGGATCCGGTTCGCGATACAGCGGCAGTGCTGCAAACCGTGCAACTGTTTCCCGGCAGCGGCATTGATGTTTCTGCGGCGCAGGAATATCTCAGCGCTCAGCAGCCTGTTTCAAGCGACTACCTGGCGCGAAAAATCATGGCCCTGGCCGGTGACGTGCATGGAGTGGAACAGGACGTTGCCGAACTTCTTCTTCGGCAGAACAGCGATGGCGGCTTCGGGTTTCTGGACGGTTATCCCAGCGCATGTATCGACAGCCTGATGGCACTGGATGCGCTTGTTCTGGCCGGTGTTGATGATAATGCGGTCATCGGTTCGGCCCTGGGGTATCTCACCGCATTGCAGCACAGCAGCGGTGCTTTTTCCTATGACAGGAGTGGTCCGGCAAGCCTGGAGGTGACATGCCGGGCGGTGCTTGCCATGCACAGGCTGCAACCGCGCTATAACCTGTCGTCTTTTATCGTACAGGCTGCAAATTTCATCGCCACGCAGCAGAACGCTGATGGTGGCTTTGGTGAAGGCGGCAGCACAGTGGTTGAAACCGCATTTGCGATCAGGGCCTTGCAGACAGCTGGCAGCAACGCACAGGCCGTGCTTGAGGCCCGCACCTATCTTGTATCTGTCCAAAACCCTGTTGATGGAAGCTGGAACGGACGTGTGCAAGATACCGCTTGTGCTCTTGCCGCCCTGCACGCAAGTGCCGGTATTGACCGCGCCAACCTGCAGGTGCACCCGTCCGGCATCAGCCTGCAGCCCCGCTATCCCGCGGCCGGCCAGCAGGTTACGGTCACCTGTGAGGTGCGCAATACCGGCAGTCTTGCTGCTGGGAATATAGAGGTTGAATTGTACCTCGGTGATCCTGCAGCAGGGGGGCAGTTCCTTGGCATCGGCATTATTGCGCTCTGGCAGCAGGCGCTAGCGCTGATGTTCAGTGGAGTTTCGTGCTGACCGATGAACCGGGCCACGCTGACCTGTATGTTATTGTTGATCCGCGCAACCTTATTCCGGAAATCAGCAATGCGGATAATGTGGCAATAAAAAATTTTACATCCGGAACATTGCCTGATCTGGTTATCGCACGCATTGATCCGGGTACTCCGTCGCCGCAGGCGGACGTGCCTTTCACTCTGTCGGCCACGGTGGTGAACCTTGGCGAAACCGATGCCAAAGAGGTCACCGTGGGTCTGTATGCGGGTGATCCGGCTGCATCTGAGCCGCTGCTCAAAGTCGGTCTGGGCAATTTATGCGGCGGCTGCAGCGGTCGGGCCGATTTTGAGCTGACGCTGCCTGCCGGAATGTATGCATATAATCTGTATGTTTCTGGCTCAGGTGATCTGGAAGAGCAGGATCTCGATAACAATATCAGGGCGTGTACGGTTAAGGTAGCGCCGGGAATGATTCAGGGGCTCGATCTCGAGATCACGCAGTCCGGCATTGTCTTTTCCCCATCCCATCCGCTGGAAGATGAACCAATCCGCGTATCAGCCGTCATCCGCAATCAGGGAGATGTTGCTGCCCGGGATGCCGTGGTTGAAATGTATGCCGTCAATGCCCTGCAGGTCAGCACCCTTTTGCATACATTCAGCGGCGTTGATGTCGTTGCCGGGGGCAGTGTCACGCTCACGCTGGACGGAGTGCGTCTTGATGTCGGCACGTATGACATGTATGTGCATGTCAGTGCATCGCCGGCGCAACAGGACGAAGCGCCGGACAATAATATCGCGTTCAAGACAGTGCATGTTTTCGACAGTCAGGATGTTGTGGACCTTGCGGTTGATGATTTCACTATATCGCCTGCCATGCCGCATGTCGGCGATCCCGTGTTTGTAAGGTTCAGGATTACCAATCACGGCAATGTCGGGCTTGCGGGCATAACGTTCGGCGTTTATGACAATGATCCACGCCGCGGCGGCAGACTGGTGATCGATTCTCTTCAGACGCTTGCCTGGCTCGATGCAGGGCAGTCGCGCTACGCAAGCGGGGTATTTGATACGACCGGGCGCGGCGGCGAGCAGACGCTGTATGTTTTTGTTGATGCCGAACAGGCCGTTGAAGAGGTCGATGAAGAGAACAATATTATTTCGGGGGCATTCACGGTTGTGCACGATCCGGGGCCCGATATTGTGGTCAATGCGGGCGGTCTTGAGTTCTCTCCGGCTCATCCATCGGTTGACGATGACTTGCGTATTTACTGTACGGTGTGCAATCAGGGCTCCCGGCCCGTCGTGGATTCTTTTGATGCAGCCCTGTATGCCGGTCAGCCGCAGGGTGCCGCGCAGCCGCTTGCTGTCGCAACGATTGATTCGCTTGAGGCGAATGCCTGCGTCAGGATCGCGTTCACCGCGCAGGCTGCGCTGTTTGCTGCTTCACAGGGTATTTTTGTCCATGCTGATTACCAGAACGCAATTGTCGAGACGAATGAATATAACAACACAGTAAGCATGGATATACCGGTCAGTGCGCCTGACCTGTCAATAAGTGATGAAGACCTGTCAATTGAGTCAGAGCCTGTGCTGCCGGGGCAGCCCTTTGCGCTGAATGCCGTCATACACAATGTCGGCGCGATTGACGCGCGTGACGTTGCGGTTACCGTGTTCAACGGTCCGCCCGAGAACGCACAGGAACTTGCCCGGGTGAGATCTGCCGCTGGTTGCCGCAGGCAGCAGTGAAACGGCTGGTTTTTCCATCTCTCTGCCTGCGGGCTCGCACACGCTCCATGTCGTCAGTTGATCCGGACGGTTTTGTCGCGGAATCCGATACGGGCAAACAACAGCGCATCAATTGCGGTTAACGTCGGGCTGCCGGATGAGGATCCCGTGCTCGACCTTGCGGCATTGCGTGTCCGTCTGAATTCAAACAACCTGCCCGACAGCGCTGCAATCACCGTGCGTGTCTGCAATGGCGGCACCGTGGATGTTGATCCCGGCATAGATGTCGCATTCTATAGTGGCGATCCGGCTGCCGGAGCCATACTGCTCGGCGTTGAACAGACAGCCTCTGCGCTGCCTGCAGGTGCGTATGAAGACGTCACCTTTGTGTGGAATAACCCGGCCGAAGGAGACTATACCCTGTTTATCGTGGTTGATGACGACGGAACCGGCCAGGGGCAATTGACCGAGATCAATGAAGACAAACAATACCGCTGTTGCACCGGTTGCCATTACGTATTCGGCAAACCCCAAGGATACAGCTGTTTCACAGGGTTCGCAGTGGCTGGTTGGCCATCAGCACCGTCTGGGCGGATGGGAAGCTTTTACTCCCGCCCGCGCGAATGCCGCTACGCTCCAGGCGCTCCATATTTCAGGCCTGTATCAAGATCCTGAGTTCAGTGACATGTATGCCACGATTTTGCAGCGTGTTCGTGAAACCCAGGCAACCAACGGCAGTTGGGAAAACAGTGTTCCTTCAACAGCAGATTCAGTACTGGCTCTGCTTGCTGTCGGAGAGGACAGCTCTTCACCTGCAATCAGGAATGCGGTTATATGGATGAAGAGGATGCAGCAGGATGATGGCGGATGGAATAATTCGCCACCTCAAACAGGGCATGCGGTTTGGGCCCTGATGGCGGCCGGTGAAAGCCGGAATGATCCATGCAGTGCAAGCAGCCCGGCAATGGCTGCTTGACACGTGCAACCCTGACGGGTTCTGGGGCACACAGGTCGGAGAGGCAAGCGGTCTCTGGACTTTGCATTATCCTGTTGTTGGTTTGCAATCGGCCTGTGATGAGAGTGACAGTGTCGCCCAGGCATGCAATTACAAAGGCGGTCAACTGGTATAAGGCCAACCGTGAGGGTGGGGTTGACCTGACGGATGCCTATCTTACTATGCTTTTTTATTCAGGAAGAAATGCCGGCGATATAGCAGTAACGATGGCTGCTCTTAAGGGTTTACAGTCTTCGAATGGCGGTTGGGTTGAAGGAAGAGTTTCGTCTACACCATTGGAGGATCCCCGCTTTACGGCCCAGGCTGTCATAAGCCTGTACCGGCACAGTGCAACAGGCGGCGGGGCAAATATCAGAAAGGCACTCCAATGGCTTAAGACCATGATGGTTGAACCGGCCGGAGATTTTCAGTATCCGTATGATCAGGCCAGGGCCACATCATTGGCCCTTCTGGCGTTACATAACGTCAATAATCATGGTGAATATAATGAGGTAATGGGGGAGGCGCTTGTCCGTTGTGTCAATACCCAGAAGAGTAATGGCAACTGGAATCCGCAGCTTTCCATGACAGCTACCATCTTCTTGAAGCGGGTGCAGCAGTTCTCAGGGGGCTTGGTGAAACAGAGCTTGTTGTCGCCGGCAAAAGTAGTGCTGTATCAAAAGCGGTGAGTATCTTTTTAGCAATCAAAATAGTGACGGTGGCTGGTTTAACAGGGGGACTATCCACATAAAGGCCCTTCGTATGTTAGTTCTACTGTTCTTTCTTTGCTGGGCCTGTTGTCTGAAAATGTTGTTCTTACTGCAGATCAAAGAACAAAAGTGCAGAAGGCAATACAATGGCTGCTGCAACAGAAGACCGGTACAGCCAACTGGGCAAACTATTGGCTATACTGCAGATGCCGTAAAAGTACTTGATAAGTTCGGCGGCTACCAGTCCGAATTGATAGCGCTGTTGTCTGGCTTAAACAGCACCAGAATCCTGATGGTGGCTGGGGTGAATATGAAAGCACGATTCAGGGTACTGCCTGCGTCCTGCTTTCCCTGATCCAGACCGGCAATCAGGGTGTGGAAACCGCACGGGCGGTGCAGTGGCTGCTGGCCGTGCAGAATGCTGACGGCGGCTGGCCGATTCTGCCCGGATTGCGCAGCAGCACGAATCCCACGAGTTTTGCTGTTCGCGCGCTGGCACTAGCCGATTATACGCCGGGGCCGGAGCTGGCGATATCGTTTGACAAACCGGCATACCAGCCCGGTGAAACGGTCACCATATTCGTTGAACCGAAAGACGATGCATATCACGTGCAGCAGGTCTCGGGCATCGTCGCCGAATACGGCGGTGAAAACCACAGCATCGCATTTGCAAAGGTCGGCCGGGTGTTTATCGGCACGCAGGTGTTGAGCGCCGGCCATATCGCCGGAACCGATGTCGTCAGCGTTGAGGCCCAAACCCTTGAGGGAATTAACGGCTATGGTTCTGGTACATTTGTTGTTGAGAATACATCTGCTGTTCTGGCTGACTTGTCGATTGCAGGTTCCGATATCATGTTCAGTCCGGAGCTGCCGGACGAGGGCCGCATGGTGCTGATAGCAGCCCGGGTGTACAATATCGGCCAGTCCGCATCCGCTCCGGCTGCTGTGCGCTTCCTGAACGGCACGCAACAGATTGGTACCGATCAGGCGCTCACTTCCCTTGCGCCCGGTGCAAGCGATATCGTTTTCATGCAGTGGGACACGCATGGGCAGTCGGGCCGCAACTATATCCATGTTGTGGTCGATCCTGATCAGCTTGTCGCAGATGCCGATCGTGTGAATAACCGCGCCATGCGGCCTATTGATGTTGCTCAGCGCAGCCTGCCCGATCTGGAGGTGCTCGATAGCGATGTCAGCTTCGTAAATACATCCCCGGTTGAGGGCGCGCACGCAGAGAGTGTCCGCGACAGTGCGCAACCTCGGCGCGGATATCGATGGAGTCACGGTGCATTTCTATGAAGGCGAGGCCGTGCCTGCAAACCTGATCGCAGAGCGCATCATACGGGAGGTTCTGCCGTTCCGTGGGAGTATAACTGTGCATGCGCTTTACGATACTGCTGGAAAAGCAGGGCCAGCGTCGCATCATCGTGAAGGCTGATCCCGGCAACGTGATCAGGGAGCAGAATGAGGCCAACAACAGCGGCGCTGCCCGGCTTGATGTGATCCCGGGTGGACTTGCCCTTGAGCTGAGCCTTGACCGCGACTTGTATGCACATGCCGAGGATGTGCTGATATCAACCCGTATAACCAACAGCTTTGCCGTTGAGCGGACGGTCCAGCTTGACGTGGCAATACGTGACGGTAACGCTACGGTTATTGCCGAGCCTGCGCAGGCCTTGGTCATTGTACTGCCGCCCGGCGGTACTAAAGTTATTGATGATCTTGTCTGGAACACGGGTAGCGCCATGGCAGGAGAGTGGTCGGTTACCGCGACGCTGTTTGAAGACGGACAGCGCCGCGCTGGAGCCGCTGCCGGATTCACCATCATTGCCGACAAAGGGATTACGGCTGCCATCAGCTCCGACCGCCGGGTTTACTATGACCATGAGCAGGTCGTCGTCAGCAGCCTGGTCAGAAGTTATTCGCCTAATTACGCGTTTACGGATTTGAGTGCTGTCGTTGAAATCATGAGCCCTGACGGTCAGGTGCTCTATAGGAATGTCCATGACATAGCGCAGCTTCATCCTCTGGCCAGCACTTCCTGGGAACAGAGCTGGAACACTGCGCTGAACTCACCCGGCCTGTATGTGCTTACTCTGGACGTTATGCAGGACGACAGACTGATTGTATCTGACGCCGCCTATATCACCATCGCGGGCAGCGCCTCCGGCGGCCGGGGGCTCAGTGCGTTCTTAAACGTCGAGCCCGCTCAGGTGCATCGCGGCCAGGATGTCGCGCTGACCTATGGCGTTACCAATACCGGAAATGCCGGCATTGATGAATTGCCGCTGGTCTTCAGAGCTGTTAATCTCACAACGCATCAGGACACAAGGGTTTTAGAGGGCACCTGTATTTTTAAGGGCGGCACCTGCAGCGCTACGGGCGTGCCGGACAGCTCAGACCTGGCATGCGGCGACTATGTGATTATATTGTCAGCCCTGGTTGACGGGACTGCCCATAATCTTGCGTTTGCGCCGTTGAGCGTCGTCAACCGCTGTCCGGTTGCTGTGGCCGGTGAAGACGTCATTGCCCATGTCGGCGATTTGGCACAACTGAACGGCTCGGCCAGCTACGATTTTGACGGTGACAGCCTCAGCTACAGCTGGGTGCTGGCCTCGGCTCCGGCCGCAAGCAGCGCTGAGCTTGTCGGGCCCGGCCTTTACAACCCGGTTATCCCTGTTGACCGCCACGGCACGTATGAGCTGCGCTTGAGCGTTTCCGACGGCATGTGCCAGAGCCCGCCCGACAGTGTGCTCGTCACCACGCAGAACCGTCCGCCTGTTGCGATTGCCGGTGAAAGCCTGCTGGTTGATGTCGGTGAAACCGTTCAGCTGGACGGCATCGGCAAGTCATGATCCTGACAATGATCCGATCGAGCACTACGCATGGACCATGGTTGTCCGTCCGGCAGGCAGCACGGCAGCGCTTTCCGACCGGTTTATTCCTGACCCGGTGTTTACGGCGGATGTGGCGGGTGAGTATCGGCTGCAGCTCGTGGTGCGCGATTTTGAATACGCAAGCGACCCGGCGAAGCTGGTGGTTACCACCATCAACCGCCGCCCGGTCGCCGATGCCGGGCCTGACCGGGAGATCACGGTTGGAGATGTGGTACAGCTTGCCGCTTCCGGCAGCCATGACCCTGACGTTGATCCTCTCAGCTATCGTTGGGCGATACTGAGCGCACCGCAGGGCAGCACGGTCGTGCTCAATGACAGCATGGCACCTGCTCCGGTCTTTACTGCCGACAAATCCGGCACCTATATCGTCCAGCTCATTGTCAATGACGGTGAACTGGACAGCATTCCCGATACCTCTACCATAACAACCCGCAGCCTTTTGCCGGAATGCACGGATGATCTTGGCGTTGCGCAGCAGTACAGTGTGTTTGCGCTGAACACGGTAGCATCAAACCATGCTGTTGTTGGCGGCCGTATTGCCGCGGGGGGTGATGCTGATCTGCATAATGTGGTCATGGGAACACACGTGCCGCATGGTGCACCTGTTGAACCCGTGCTTGTATCCGGCGGCGATATCGTCTACAGCAGCGGTGTGGTTCACAGGGGCAGTATCGTTTCTGCCGGCAGTGTTGAGGGTGTTTCAGACAAGGTGCGGCGCACCATGGCGCGGGGCGCAACAATCGCGGGTCATGCGGAGCTGCCGTTTGATTTCGAGCAGGAGTCATTGCGTTTGCGTCAGCTCTCGGCGCGTCTTGGCGGCCTTGCGCCCAGCGGGACCGCATCATCATTTGCCACAATCCTGACTCTGCGCGGCGATGGCTCAAGCCCCATCCAGATATTCAGTATCAGTGCTCAGCAGGCCCGTAGTGCGCGCAGCCTGCACCTGAAAAATATCCCGCCGCAGGCAACGGTGATAGTCAATATCAGCGGAGCGCAGGGGGGCTTTTCGAGTATCGGCATGGCTATTCCCGGCTGGCTGCGCGGACGGGTTCTGTTTAATTTCTTTGAGGCGCGCACGCTTGAGTTTATGGCAGTTGCAGTCACGGGCAGTCTACTTGCACCGTTTGCTGAACTCACCAATAGCAGCGGCATCATGTTTGGTACCGCAGTTGTCGGTGCATGGCACGGGTCAATGAATGTCGGGCATGAGCCCTTTAGCGGGATACTCCCGGAATGTGAGCCTTAGTATGATTGAAGCCGCTTATACCGAAACACGGCGGATACCGTCATCTGAAAAGTTTTCAGGTGGCGCAGCTGGTATATGATGTGACCGCGAGGTTCTGCGATCGCTACATTGAAAAGCGCAGCCGCACCCATGACCAGATGGTGCAGGCCGCCCGATCAGGCGTGCAGAACATCGCTGAAGGCAGCCAGGCGTCGGGAACATCGAAAAAATTCGAGCTGAAGCTAACCAGTGTTGCGCGCGCAAGCCTTGAAGAACTGCGGCTTGATTACGAAGATTTTCTGCGCCAGAAGAGCCTGCCGCTCTGGGAGCGGCAGGACCCGCGCAGGCAGTCTCTGGTTGACCGGCGCTGCACAACCGCCGATGAATTTGCCCAGTGGGCACAGGAAGTGCACAGCAATGGACATGGTGGACTGACGTGGACGCAGTGGACATTTTAAAAAAGCTACCGAAAATATTTCTCTGTCCACACAGTCCACTACGTCCGCTTTGTCCACCCCGGGCTTTTCCGAAATTGCCGCCAACGGAGTGCTCGTTCTTTTGGCGGTTGCCTGCACACTGCTTGACCGTCAGCTTGCTGCGCAGGCACAGGCTTTTGAAAACGATGGCGGTTTCACCGAACGCCTCTACCGTGTGCGCTCAGCCCGGCGCACGTCTTCGCCGTCCACAACGTCCACCCGATCCACGTCGTCCACAACGTCCACCGTGTCCACTCAAAAATCAACAGAAGGCGACCCATCACCGCACTGAAGGAGGTTTTTAATGAAACAATTGCTTTTGATCGCTTGCCTGCTGGTTTCCTGTTGTGTTGCTGTTACTCATTCATGGGCGCACTCCCTGCCGTCGGAGCTTGTACCCGGCATCAGTCGTGTTGCGGAGAACATTGAGCAGGCCCAACAGGCTGTCGAAGACGCAGCCAGCAGAACAGGGCTGCTGAGAGCCGCGGGTACATCATCAGCAAAACAGGACAGGCAGTTGCGTTCAAATGCTCATGCACTTGACGATCAGCTTGAAGCACTTACCGGCGTGCTGAAGGACATCGAGCGCTCTCTTGCGCGCACGGGTCGCCATGACCTGCTGGCCCGGCACCGTGAGCGAACCGCCGAACTTGAACAACGTCTGGAACAGATACGCGGCAGCCTGGCCGTTAATGAACAGAATCGTCTGAGTGAAACCGGCCTGTCGTTCGGTCGTGTTCTCATGCAGCGCGGGCGCGAGGAAAGGATTTACGGCCGTGATGACGATCCCATCGAAAAAAGAAAGACAGCTCCCGGCACATTGCTTGGTCCGGTCGTGGAGCCTCTGCGCCGGGCCCTGCGGGAACCGTTTGATCCTGATGCCGGTGAGGCTCTTCGTCCATCCGGAAAAGCCTTCGCTCTTGCGCAGGAACAAGGCGTCTTCCGCCTGGTGTCATTTGAGCGCGACAAGAGTTTTGAAAACACCGCGCCTGCCGCAGATGGCGTGCATGAAGCCGTTCGTTTTGATCTTGATTTGCCCGTTGGGCGCGCGGCCCCTGCTTGTTGCCGGGCTTGGCCCGTTGCAGGGCCTCATTTCGCAGGCCGTGCTGCAGGCGATAAGCCTGCCCGTTGAGCAGGACAGTGAACCCGATGGCCGCTCCGTTATCATTACCCCGGAGATAGCCGCCCTTGCTGAAGAGCTGGGTAAAAATCCGGTCAAAATTTATGAATACGTGAAGAATACTATCATGTACCAGCCCTACTGGGGCGCACTCAAAGGCGCAGCCGAAACACTTGCGCAGAAAAGCGGCAACGATGCTGACCAGGCAAGCCTGCTGATCGCGCTTTTGCGCGCAAGCGGATACCCGGCCCGCTATGGCCGAGCCCTTGTCACCGTTGATATCGAGCGCGCGAAGCAGTGGCTCGGCGTTGAGGATGACACCTGCGTGGACTGGATGCTTGCCACCGCCGAGGTTCCCGGCACTACCGCCCTTGTTGATCAGGCCGGAAAGATCCGGGCCGTGCGCTTTGAGCATATTTTTGTTGAAGCCTATCTGCCCTATGCCGATTACCGCGGAACAGCAGAGGGTACACGCCACAAACTCTGGGTGCCGCTGGCGCCGGCCTTCAAGAAGCGTCTCGATGTTGCCGGGATGGACATCACCGAGTTGGTCGATTTCGACGCAGAGTCTCTGGCCGATTATCTTGAAGCAAATGTGCAGAAAAACCCTGACGGTTCCTACACGGGGTTTGACACCGCATATTTGCAGGAGAAAATTGCAGAATATGTCCGCCGTGTGCGCGACTATCTTGTAAGTGAGGGGATAACGCTTCGCGATCTGACCGGGTACGAGGAAATTATTCAGCAAAAAATGGAGATCCTGCCCATAACGCTGCCGTTTTCATCTGTGAACAAAACTGTTTTCAGCGTACTGCCCGATTCTATGCACTATTTTCTGCGCGTGCGCCTGGCCGACAGTGACGGCATTGAGCTGGCTGAGGCGGAAGGTCGGCTGCTGATTGACTGGCAGACGTCATTCGTTGAACTGAACGCAAAGCGTCTCACCCTTTCCTGGAAGGCAGACACGGAAGATGACATCACGCATTTGCCCGCCTATTTGGTCGATATGATACCGCAGGTGAAGCTTGCAGGCGTGGTGGCAGCGCAGGGCTTGGCCTGCATGCTGGGGTCGGAGGCTGTGCTGCGCGTGCAGATTGTCTCTCCCGCCGCGCAGTTTCCATTGTCGCATGCCTATGATTACCGCATCACCGCAGGTGACTACAGCGCGATCGTGCCCGGCACGGACGCGCTCACGGGCGAGCAGCTTATGGGCTCGGCAAACAGGCTGCAGGCCGCTGTTGAAACTCAAACCACAGAGCGTGATCAGCTGGTAGGGCGAGTACCTGTATCTGACCGGCATGCTCTATCATTACCGGCTGGGCCTCAGTGAAAAGCAGACCGCCCGCCTGCACCGCGTGCACCATTTCCGCAAGCCTTCGGCCCTGATCTGCAACGCCCATCTTGACATGCTGCGCGTTGCCGGTGACTTCCCTCTCAGCATCAAGGGCTACCGGCTTATCTTCGATTTCGGCAATAATTATTCAATGGTGATTCCCAAAACAGATGATCTTGCGAGCCGTTTAAAATGCGTTAGCGCCATTGGCCCGGAAATGTCGGCTCTTGAGCATGTGGTGCTGCAGGAGATGTTTTTATCACCGGCAGTTTCAGCCGTGAAGCTGCTGGAGCTGGCAAACGAGCAGGGTGTGCCTATCTATGACATCACGCCGGAAAACCGCACTGAGCTGCTGCCGAAGCTTGATCTGCCGGCTGAAGACATTGCGCTGATCGAGCGCGAGCTTAACCGCAATCAGCGCGTTACCGTCACCAAAACCCGGCTGAGCGCGGGCACCTACACCGGAGCGCCGATCATAAGCCTGCCGTTTGATGAAACCGACCCCTATGCACCCATCCGCACGGGCTATTTTATCTCCGGCCCGTCCAACGGGGGCGAGCTCTACGACATGGTCAAGGACTGGCTGACGAAAAAGGGCGTGGGAGACTGGTTTGATTATGCAGTGAATAAAAAGAACGTCATTCAGGATATTGTAACGGACTCTGACGAAATCGCTAAATACCGTTTTCAATTACTATTGTCAGCCATTATCTATAATGCCTGCACTACGGCCTGGAAAAAGCCTTCCCGTGGAGTTTTGTATTCGTTGACCAGTTTGACTCAAGGAGTGTTTTGGCGCTATGTGGGCCTTGGTTCACTTATCATATATATTGATTTTGAAGATAATATATATTTTGATTCCTAATGCGAAGGAAATGCGGAAGGCGAAGTATATTAGTAAGTAATATGTATGGTGGTGTGCCGTTAGTCAATGATGACTTTAACACCTGAAGTTTCGGCATTGAATGGAAAAAATTTCAAGGGGTATGCTGACCCGGCGCAGGGCATTGAAGGCGATTTTTATTTTTCTGATAATGAAATTAAAATAGGCGATACATTGAAAGTTCAATTGCTCTTAAAATATCGAAGCCCTATGTTGTTTGATATGAATATAATACAACCACAACAGTAGGAACTTTTAAGGCAGGTCCTATTGATCTGGATATAGACTCTAATAATGATAATGGTTTCGATAAGCCGGATTGTTCTGTCAAAGAAGATGATATTGAGGATAAGATGGTTTGCCAGAAACGCCTGGTAAAGTAATGGGCGTAAATGATTGGGACGCTGACGGCGACGACATCCCGAATTTTGCCGATGGATTCAGCACGGGCGTTTTCGATAACACAGGTGAAAACGCTGGAGGGCAATTCGTCCCAGTTATGATTGAATTCGTCCCGGATCTCAACCTTGAGAAAACCTATGTCACATTCAGCTATTCTGAATCCGACCCGAATGGAGTGCAAAAGACAGACGGGCGGAAGAAAAACATGTCTATCTACACAGCTGCTGCAGGGCATATGCGTTTATGGTTGAAGAATGGTGATGAATCAAGGAATCCAGCTGAAGCGGATCAGGGTGGAGATTTAGTAAAATCGGGGAGCAAGTACAAAGCCTCTGATCTTGGCCCCGGTCCTAAGATCACACTGTATGTTGAAGCTGTGAACCCCAGTTTGGCTTTAGCAGACCAATCTATAAAGGTCTTATGCAAGGCTTATGATGAAGAAGATGAGCTGTTTGCGTCCGGCGAGGATACGGTCAAGCTTACGATTGTAAAATTAACATGGGTGTTGATGGAAACAGGGATACGGAAATAAAATTTGATGATCCTGAGGATAAGAAATATGAATTTTGGATCAATAATGATCATGACGATGAAGACGTTGGTGAAGAGGATGATGTTGACGATGATACACAAGACAGTGCTGACGATAAAATTTCAACCCTGCGCGATCTTGAGGATTTTGCCAGGCTGCATATAGAGGTGCCAGAGCTATTGGCTGGTGTGTCCGGAATAAGCTATAGTCTTAATTTTGAAAGTGTAGGCGGAAGTCAGGAAGTACCGAAAATTAATTTGTTTCCTGCTGTTTCAAAAGGCGGCACTCTTGATTATTTAAAAAATTCATGAAGACGCCGATTTGCAGCTCAGAAAGAAAGGCTTCTGCAGAGTTTCTGGAAGAGGAAAGCCCCCTTCCCGATAATACAATAACCCCTGGCGAGCGTTATTATGCTATTTTTGAAGGTGTCGATACAGGCGAGGGTAATTTAACTTTTACTGTGAAGCTCAACGGATAAGGATGCCTGTAAACAAACGGTTAAACTTACCCTCCGTGATATTGAGGCTTTTTACAGGAGATGGGTAGTTACAGCAAATAATGAAGATGAGGTTGACATTAATGCTGATGTTAAGTTTGTGGATGAGAGTAAATATGAATATCAACCTGCTGCAAATGACATTGTCATTTATGTACATGGGATGAACATGGAGCAATATGAGAAAAGTCGTTGGACTGAGACAATGTTCAAGCGACTTTGGTGGCAAGGCTATATGGGGCATGTTGCGTTTTTGGATTGGCCTGATTTGGGTTTGTTAAATTATGACAGGAGTGATTACCGGGCATATCAAACCGGGCATTATTTTAAAAAAATTTTGGAATGGCTTGATGGAACACAATATGCGGGTCAAGTTCGAGTCTTGGCGCATAGCCAAGGCAATCAGGTTGTTGGCGAAGCTTTGAGGTTACTATCACAGAGTGGCATGCAGGGTCATGGATATGTGCATACCTATGTTGCTTCTCAAGCGGCAGTTGCTGCACATGCATATGATGCACGTTTAAATAACGATGCTCGATTTATTAACCCCCCCTACAAACCGACAACACCAGAAGTTATGCGATATTATTTTTCTGGGACTCCCGCAGGCAACCCAACAGATGTTCCATACTATTATGGCAATCATGCTGTGGTCGGAAAGATGTTCCGATATTTTAACGTAGTTGACTATGCGCTTGTTGGACTTGTTGGATGGGAAGTAAATAATGAGACGAAACCAAACGCTTTCTATGATTTCGAAAATAATGACGGAGATGAGGCTCTGTATACTGAAGGTGTCGACCGATTTTATCAGAGTTATATAATTAGTGATAGGGTTTTGCATATGACTTCAGTACTTGAGCGGTATGAAATATTTTCATTTTGTGCCGAGTCCCGTTCAGGGGCACTAGGCGCAGTATTTGGACCCGTAGAAAATTTTGACGAGTTTAATCTTCGAACGTCAGGGCTAGATTATGACCACGAACGTTATTCTCATAGCAGACAGTTTCGTTCTAGTATTGTAAAAGAATGGAAATACTGGAATCAATTTTACAGAGATTGCGGATTGGAAAATTAAAAGACAGGAGAAATACTATGAAACAGAATGTATGTATAGCTTTTACAATTTTAATTGTGGGTTTAAGTTGTCCAGGTTATGCCCAGGAAAAATCGATTAAAGAAATGGCGCATGAGATGAGGGTAAAAAGTCAGCTTGAAAAAAGCGATCAAATAAAATCATTAATGCAAAGCTCTGATACTGAAATAAAATTTTATGGCAAAGTTCAAAATCAATATGGTCAACCCGTTGAAGCTGCAGAAGTAGTATTTAATTTACACTATTTTAGTTTGACGGAACCATATTTTGAAGGGTCAAAAAAAATCTCAACTCATACTAATGCCGCAGGAATGTTTGTGCTTGAATCATTAAAAGGAAATGGGTTGTATTTAGCGGAAATTGAAAGTCCAGGGCATTTATTTAATAGATCAACGACTACATGGGCTTTTGATTATAGTGGAAGACGTGAAAAACAAAAATTTATTCCTGACCCTCAAAACCCCGTTATATTTATTTTACACAAAAAACCCAATCCGGATTTTGTAATAGAAAACTCGATTTCATACCGGGAGCGTCCTGAAGGTGGCAAGTTTCAAGTTGACGTTTACAAAGGAATTTCCCGCTCATCGAGAACCAGAATGGAAAGTATGGGGGGATATCAGTGTCGATATCCAGCCCGCCGCTAAAGTCGGTGATCATACATTAAAATAACATTAAACAATCAGGAAGGCTGGCTGCATGCTAAAATCCAGGTGATGACCCGTTGAAGATCATGCTGCACCTGATGATGGGTATGGTAAATCAGTTGAGTTTATGATCAAACAACACAGTGAGTTAACGAAGGACCTTTATTTTAAAGGGCAAAAAAAAACAGGAACTGTCTATTCACGACTACATTTAAAGCTGTCAGCGGGTAAAGCCTGTGTTTATGTTGATGGTAGATTATATACCAACCTCGATGGCGGCAAAAACCTTAATTATGACAGGAAATATACACTAAACAGAAAAATTCAGGATGTTAGTACTAGAGATAGATAAGGATCCCCGAAATGCCCTGTTTTATAAAGAGCGCGCTGAATTAAAGGAACGGTTGTTTTTATACGATGACGCGATTTCCGATATCAATAAGGCAATAAAGATCGCGCCTGAAAACAAGGGTCTTAAAAGATTCAAAGAAGAACTGCAGTTTGGTAAAGAAAGAATGGCGGAGCGGAAAGCCCAAGGGAATAAGTTTCCTGGATTGAAAAAACGGTATAGATTGCCCCCGGACTTAATGCTGTTTGACGAAGATTTTGAAAGTGTTACAATTGAGAAGACTGGATAACATTTGTAAGGATCTAAGCGATGAAAAAAATAATTATGCTGCTGGCGCTGTGCTTTCTCCTTTATCCGCTTTGTGCAGGCGCTGAACCCGGCAAATACAAGGGCGCTGAAAAGTGTGCGAACTGTCATGAAAAAATATACGGAATGTGGCAGCAGACAAAGCACGCGACAACATTTGACAGGCTGAGTCCGGCGGAGAAGAAAGACCCCGGGTGCATCAAGTGCCATACGACCAATAACAGCCCTGATGTGCCCAATGTGCAATGCGAAGCATGTCATGGTGCTGGTGGCTGTTTAACAAGCGCTTTTTTTCAAAAAAAGGAAAACAGAAAAGCGCCGCCTGATGTTCAGCGGAAGATCAAAATTGAGAGTGGGCTGTTAACCGGAGAGGCGAACTGCATACGATGCCATAACAGTGACAGCCCGCATTACAAAGGATTTGATTTCAAAAAGGCTTTTGAGCAGATAAAGCACACCAAGTAGATGCGAATGTGCGCGCAGTCAGTTGTGCTTCTGGGCAGCCCGCGAATTGAAAGTGCCGTTTACCGAACTGGCACGGATTATTTTCTCTGACGGTTTCGGCTGTGAGCTACGCAGTAAAGCGAGGCGCGGAAATTGCCAAACGCAACAAGTACAGGCTTGGGGTTTAAGATAGTTACTTATTTAAGGGCGTCTCCTCTTATATATTTTATATCCAAAACGGCAAGATCTCTCCCGTTGGTCGAGATAACAGGCACATTACAAACGGTTATGTTTGTTTGTGAAATGCGCTAAAGGCGCTCGCGCAGTTGCGCTATGATGGCGGGTATGTGCCTGAAATCATCGATGAGATGATCGGGGTTGATGGGGCGCAGTTTTTCAGCAGGTTCAAATCCGGCTGAATAGGCAATGGTGGTGGCTCCAATTGCCTGCCCGCAGCGAATGTCGCTTACAGTATCGCCGATAACAACCACCCTTTGCGGATCAATCTGCCCGTCCTTTTTAGTGATAATCTCCAGCGCCTTGCGGGAAAGATCATTGCGGTCCTCAGAAACTTCACCGTATACACCCCAGCGAAAGTAGTGCCACAGGGCAGCGTGCTCAAGTTTCAGGCGGGCGCCCTGTTCGAGGTTGCCGGTCAGCAGCGCCAGTTCCAGATCCGGTTCACAGTTTAATTGCTGCAGTAAACTCGCAACATGCGGATAGACAAAAAAGCTTTCGGCTCCTGCCAGATATTTCCCAAGCAGTTTGATATAGCATGCGTACATCGCGAGGGTTTTTTGTTCAATGTCTGATTGAATATCTGCTCGGCGAATGAGATCCCGAATAATACTCCGGTCGGTTTTACCGGCAAACGAGCAGCCCTCAAGCAGGCGTTCATCTCCGAGACATTCAGCTGCCGCGGTTTTCATCGCGCGCAGGCCGGCCCCGCCTGTGTTGATCAAGGTGCCGTCAATATCAAAAAGCAGGTATAGTTTCATGGTGAAGGTCGATGATGTGTGATTCGATGAGTGCCCGGATTCTGGTCTGTATGGTTTGGTTTCAGCCGCTACGGTTGTACTGTATCAGGCCTGCGGAGTCAAAGCCTTTCTTGTGATGGCCCCTGCGCATGGCGATTAATCTTGACAAAAAAACTGCTGCTATTATGATACCTTGATTACTAAGGAGCTGCAATAGATGAGCGGCAGTGAAGTTGCAGGTTAGCTGCACCTGGCAGCCGCGTAGTTGTTACGAAGGGATTGTATATGGGAAAACGAGTATTTAACCCCCGGAAAGCGCCGCGGGTGAGCCGCGAGCATGAGGGCACAATTTTTGACGGCCTCAGGGAAGCAAAGCTCGGGACCGGGAAAAATCCCGCGCAGCTGAGCGTGGCAAGTCCTGAACGTGAAGCCGAGATCAGGGCTGTTTGCGACGAACATGGCTGGGCATGTTCCATAGATGTCGACCCGGATGCAGCAGAGGATATCAGCGAACTTGAGCGTCTGCTGAACCCGCCCCGGCCGGTCGTCAGCGACAGCCGGCCCGGTCGTAATGAGGCCTGCCCGTGCGGCAGCGGCAAGAAATACAAAAAGTGCTGTGCACAATGATGTCTGGTCAAAAGAACAGTGACCCTTTGAGGCTGATCTTTAATCTGCATACAATGCGCCGTAGTGCAGCATGGTAGCGGGAGTTATGGATTTATATGGCTAAGGCAAGGAAAAAGAAAGGCGCTGTGCGTGTGCCGCGCATGCATCCGGGCAGGGAGTTTTCCGGAATTATTCTGATCGCACTTGCCTTTTTTGTAGGTGTCTGTCTTTTTAGCTACGCTCCTGAATGACCCCTCGTTTACCGTACAATACAGCGAGCGTCCCGAGCTTATTGTCAACCTTGGCGGTCTGATCGGTTCCTACTGCGCCGGATTTTTGTTTGAAGTCCTGTTGGGTTTTGGCGCTTTTATCGTTCCGGTATTCATGCTGTGGCTGGCATATCAAGCTGCTTTTCAGGCCCTGTTTTGACCGCTGGTTCTGGTTTCGCAGTGTGCTGTGCCTGTGTGCTGTTCATTATCATCGAGGTGTTCCTCAGCCTGGCATTCGGCGATCTTGAACTGCAGCGCTATCGCTTCAATGCAGGCGGAGAGCTTTTCGGGGGTCTGTTTGCCCGGTTACTGGACAGCACGATCGGTCGTGTCGGCGCATATCTTCTTGTCCTTTTGCTGGCCCTGATCAACATTATGGTTTTGACCCGCGTATCCTTTGTGGTGCTCTCGGGCAGAATAGTTGACGGGTTGCGCGAGCGCGTGCTGAAGCCTTGTGTTGATATGCTGGTGCTCATCTGGGAACGCCGTGCTGCCAGAGCCGCATCTGAGCGGCAGGTTCGTCCTGCACGCATCATTCCGCAGGAGAGCGCGACTTTGGAACAGGTGTTTGTCCCGGATGATAAGCCATCGGATGATAAGCCAACCGAAGATTTCAGCGTGCCGGATGACATCCCGATCCATATTTACCTTGAAAAAGAGCATGCGAAGAATGCGCCTGATGGCGCGGAAGATTTTGCACCCAAAAAGGCTGCAAACTATGCCACCTATATGCTGCCCCCGCTTTCCCTGCTTGATTTGGCTGATGATGCCGGCATTGAAGTAGACCGTGAGCGTCTGCGCGATGACGCCGAAGTTCTTTTGCAGACGTTGGCGGATTTCGGTGTTCGCGGCCGCGTGGTTGAAATCGGCCCGGGGCCGGTGATAACCCGTTTTGAATTTGAGCCTGCCTCCGGGGTGAAGCTCAACAAGATTGTGAACCTTGCCGATGATCTGGCCCTGGCCCTGAAGGCCATCAGCGTGCGCATTGCACCCATTCCGGGCAAATCGGTCGTGGGTATTGAGCTGCCCAGCAAGAAACGCAAAACCGTTTCCTTCAGGGAAATCGTGGCGCGCGATGAATTCCTGCAGTCCAAGTCGCTTCTTACCCTCGGGCTGGGCAAGGATATCGGCGGCGGTACGGTCATCAATGATCTGGCGCGTATGCCCCATCTTCTGGTGGCAGGAACGACCGGATCGGGCAAAAGCGTTTTTGTGAATACGGTTATCTGCAGTATTCTGTTCAAGGCCACGCCTGATCAGGTCCGCTTTCTGATGATCGATCCCAAGCGTCTGGAGCTGTTTCCCTATGACGGCATACCGCATCTTCTGCATCCGGTCGTGGTCAATCCAAAAAAAGCCGCGGTCGCGCTGCAGTGGGCTGTTGAGGAAATGGACCGTCGCTACCGCATGCTGGCCGAGAAGGGCACCCGTGACATCGTGCAGTACAATAAGAAAATCGAGCATGAACGCGAGACCTGGAAACCCGGCTCATCTGAGCCGCAGCCGGCCTTGATGCCCTATATCGTGGTCGTGATTGACGAGCTTGCCGATCTGATGATGATAGCCGCGCGCGATGTTGAGCTGTTCATCGCCCGTCTGGCCCAGATGGCACGCGCCTCGGGAATACATTTGCTGATCGCAACCCAGCGCCCCTCGGTTGATATCCTGACCGGTGTGATCAAGGCCAATTTCCCCAGCCGGATTTCATTCAAGGTTTCATCCAAGGTCGACTCGCGCACCATCCTTGATACGATGGGCTCGGAGAAGCTGCTTGGAAACGGTGACATGCTGTTTCTCCCGCCCGGCACCTCGCGCCTGCAGCGCATACACGGTGCGTTTATTTCCGAGCAGGAGATAACCCGGGTGACCGAGTTTATTAAGAAACAGGCGCAGCCCACCTATGATGAAACGATTCTTGCCGCGCGTGCAGACGAATCCGCGGTTGAAGAAGAGGATGACTATGATGAGCTCTATGACAAGGCGGTAGCGCTGGTGACTGAAACACGGGCTGCATCCATATCCAATCTGCAGCGTCGCATGCGCATAGGATATAACCGGGCCGCGCGCATGATTGAGCGCATGGAGCGCGACGGTGTTGTCGGCCAGAGTGACGGGGTTAAGCCCAGAGAGGTGCTGGTTAACAAATTGTAGAGGGCTGTTGAAAAACATCCGTCTGTCCCGCTACAGCGGGATTGCGCTCATCATTCGTCACTGCGGCGTACGCAAAAGTACGCCTCATTCCTCATGACTGTTACGCGCGCCTTGCATCCGGATATTTTTGAACAGCCCGTCAAAGATTACTTTTCACGAACCCGCTCATGTCTGCCGGGTGTATGCAGGGAAGATAATTATATGAAGCTGATAATCACCGCGTGTGCAGCTCTGCTGCTGTCAGTTTTGCCGATGAACGCTGTCGGTGCTACTGGCGACATTGCGCAGGAAGTCAAGAAGCTGGAGCAGGCGTATGAATCGCTGAAAGACATGCAGGCCGCTTTTCAGCAGGAGACCAGGTCGGGCGCTATCGCGGTTGTGCAGCGGGCTGAGGGCCGTGTTTATTTCAAGAAAGTCGGCAAGATGCTCTGGAAATATGAAACGCCGGAGGAACAGCTTATCGTTCTGGACGGCAAAACCCTGTGGTTCTATCTGCCGGCTGAGAAGCAGGCCATGAAAAATAATTATACCACGCTTCCGCAGCATATCGTTGCTGATCTGTTTCGCGGGAGGATGGATGTTCTGTCTAAATTCAGGGCAACTTTCGTGCAGCGCACACCCGAAGACACAAGCGATCAGGTCATGCTTGAGCTTGTGCCGATTGAGCCTGACCCGACGCTCAGCAAGCTTGTTTTGTGGCTTGACCCGGCGAGTTATATGATTCGCAAAACGTCGCTTCTTGATGCGTTCGGTAACCGCACCGAGTTGAGGTTCGATGATATCAAGGTAGACCAGGGCCTGTCCGATTCGCTGTTTACCTTTACGCCGCCGAGCGGTGTCGATATTTTCGAACCGCCGCAACTGTAGCCGTGTTTGAAAAGGCCGGTGCGCTTGCGTGTCGATCCGCATCCAATCAGTTTTCCCAATGCCGAGTACTCTCCACGCCGTATGACCATAGCCGGTTCCGCATTTTTCAGTGAAAAAACATCAGGCCGCGCGCTGCTGGACGCGCTGAGTCAGAGCGCGCCGTTGCTGTATGCCTCCGGCATCCGGGGCTCAGCCGGCGCCCTGGCAGCGTCCCTGCTGTTTGACGCACTCAAGCGCCCGCTCTGCATTATCGCTCCCACGCGCGATGATGCGCTTGAACTGTATTCCGAACTGCTGTTTTTTCGCAATCAGGATGATGGCCCCGAAAGTGATGTGTGTTTTTTCCCGCCGCCCGATACCCGTCCCTATGAGCAGGTGCTGATCCACTGCGACGTGAGCGCCCGGCGATTGTGGGCGCTCTATCGTTTATGCGCTTCCACCAGACCCCTGATTACGGTCACCTGCAGCCGGGCTTTGCAGCAGCGTGTTGTGCCGCCGGAGATTTTGATTGACGCCTGCTGTGATATTGCGGTCGGCGACATGCTTGACCGCGACGCCCTGCTGCGCACACTGATTGCCTGCGGTTACACGCGCGTCAATCTGGCCGAGGATCGCGGCGATATAAGCGTGCGCGGCGAAATTCTTGATATCTTTCCGCCGGGCTACGTCTGCCCTGTGCGCATTGATCTGTTTGGCGATACGGTTGAATCAATGCGCCTGTTTGATCCACGCACCCAGCGCTCGCACACCGACCTTGCCTGCGTGCATATTACACCGGTGCGCGAGCTGATTCTCAGCCCCGAGGTTCAGGCGGGCCTGTCCGCGCGTGTTGCCGAAAATCCCCAGGCGTTTGAAGGTTCACGGAGGCAGGCGTTTGTTGAAAATCTGCACAGCGGGTTTCTTCCGGCAGGATCAGATTACTGCCTGTCACTGGTGTATGCGCACACCGCGTCGCTGATTGATTATCTTTCGTCCGATACCCTGGCGATCTGGTGCGATCCGGATGAATCCGCCCGGCAGATCGCCGCCCTTGAGCAGGATGTTCTCTCCGGTTTTCAGGCGACCTGCGAAGAGCGCCGCGCCGCATCCGAACCAACGGAGATGTTTCTGCCCTTTATAGACCCGTCTGATGCGCAGATATGCACACAGACGCTTTGTTTTGAAAGCTGGACAGCCCGGCGTACGCTGCCGCAGGTTCTCTTCGCTACGCAGGCAAATGATGATATCAGGCAGGAACTGCTGGCCGTAGACAGCAGTGACGGGGTGCTGACAGCGCTGGCAGCGCGCATGGAGAACTGGCTTGAGGACGGATATCGCGTGCTTGTGGCCTGTCACACCAAAAGCCAGTGCGAGCGCCTGTGCGGTTTGTTTGCTGATTACGGCCTGAGGGCCGATTTTATAGCTGATACGTCCTGCGCTGCGCTGCTTGAGCGACCCTTGCCGGGCTCAGTTGAAATTTTCACGGGTGCAATTGCGCGGGGATTTCGCACCGATGCGGGTCGCTTCGTGCTGTTGACCGAACAGGAGATTTTCGGCGAGAAGAAACATCGCACTCGCAGTGCGCGCCTGCGCTCCGGAACCGCGCTGTCTGATTTCAGTGATCTTTTGCCCGGTGACTATATCGTGCATCGTGATAACGGCATCGGGATATATCGCGGGCTTGAAACGCTGAATGCCGGCGGGGTGCAGGCTGATTATCTGCGCCTGGAATACCTGGGCGGCGACCGTCTTTTTTTGCCGGTTGACCGCATCACGCTTATCAATAAATACGAATGTGCCGAGGATTCTCCCCCGAAGCTCGACAGGCTCGGCGGCATGGGCTGGCAGAGCACCAAGCGCAAGGTCAAGGAGTCGGTCGAGAAAATCGCCCACGAGCTGATTGAACTTTATTCCGCGCGCAAGGTGTATCGCGGACATGCATTTACCCCGCCTGACCATTATTACCGCGAGTTTGAGGCGGCGTTTCCGTTTGAGGAAACCCCCGATCAGGCTGCCGCCATTCAGGATGTCATGCAGGACATGACCTCCGAGCGTCCGATGGACCGGCTTGTCTGCGGTGATGTCGGCTACGGAAAAACTGAAGTGGCCCTGCGGGCCGCTTTTCGCGCGGCCATGCAGGGTAAGCAGACAGCCGTGTTCGTGCCGACCACAATACTTGCCCAGCAGCACTATCAGACCTTTCGGGCCCGGCTTGCTCCCTATCCCGTGCGGGTTGATATTATCAGCCGGTTCCGCAGCCCGAAGGATCAGCGCCGGATTATTGCTGAGTTGGGGCAGGGCACCATTGATATTATCATCGGTACGCACAGGCTGGTCAGCCGGGATGTTGTTTTCAAGGACCTGGGCCTGCTGGTAATTGATGAGGAGCATCGTTTCGGCGTTAAGCAGAAGGAAAAAATCAAGCAGATCAAACGCATGGTTGATGTGTTGACCCTGACCGCAACCCCGATTCCGCGCACCCTGCAGCTGTCGCTGTTCGGTGTGCGCGATTTTTCAACCATTGAAACACCGCCGCAGGACCGCATGTCGATCCGCACCGTTATCGCCCATTTCGATGAAGCGCTTATCCGGGAGGCGATCATGCGCGAACTTAAGCGCGGCGGGCAGGTATTCTTTGTGCATGACCGCGTGCGATCAATTGAATCAATGGCAGTGTATTTGCGCCGTCTGGTGCCGGAAATGCAGCTGGGAATCGCTCACGGTCAGATGAACGAGCATGAGCTTGAGGATGTCATGCTGCGTTTTGTGCGCGGGGAAATCAATGTGCTGTTGTGCACCACGATTATCGAATCCGGCCTTGATTTCCCCAGCGCGAATACAATCATCATCAATAATGCGCATCGTCTGGGACTGGCCCAGATGTATCAGCTGCGCGGGCGCGTTGGCCGCGGCAAAGTTCGTGCCTATGCCTGCATGCTGGTTCCGGGCACAAGCATTGTCAGCCGGGAGGCTGCCAAGCGCCTTGAAGCGCTCAGTGAATTCAGCGAGCTTGGTTCCGGCTACCGGCTGGCGACCCGTGATCTTCAGATCCGGGGGGCCGGCAATATACTGGGGCATGCGCAGTCGGGCCACATGGCCTCGGTCGGCATGGATATGTATCTGGAGCTGCTTGCCGAGACCATCGCCGAGTTTAAAGGCGAGCAGGCGCGCCCCAAAATCGACCCGGCAGTCAACCTGCAGCTGCAGGCCTATATTCCGAAGGATTATGTTCCGGACGTGAATCAGCGCCTGGTGCTGTATCGCCGCATAGCGTCAACGCTTACTGATGATGAATCCCGCGATATTGAAGAGGAAATGCGCGACCGCTACGGTGTTCTGCCGGAGCAGGTCGAGTTGCTGCTGGAGGTCGCACGCCTGCGCATTGTGCTGCGCGCTCTATTGATCACCTCTATTGATTACTATAAGGGCTGCCTGGTGTTAAGCTTTCACGATGATGCCTCCGAGCAGCTTGATCATATCCTGCGAATTGTCAGCGCTGATCCGGGGCGTTTCAAGTTTACGCCCGAATTGAAACTGCATGTCAGGGTTGCCCCTGATGCTGACATGCCGGCAGAGGTCCGTGCCATATTGAAGCAGTTGCAAAGTCGTGGTTAAAGCGCTATACTGCCGAAATTGATTGAAGCGGTGTATGCCGTTGTTTTTTTTCTAAAGGGTGTGTGCATGCTGAGAGTTGTTTCCATACTGTGCCTGTTCGGGTTGCTGATCGCCCCGCCGAGAGTCGATGCTGTTGAGACGTTTGACCGGATTATCGCCGTTGTGAACGACGAGATCATAACCCAGTCTGAATTCGACCGCTATCTTGTGCTTATCATGGTGGGCGCTGATCAGAAGCAGAAACCTGATCAGGCGACAAAACGCGGCATCCTTGACCAGCTTGTCGAGCGCAAACTGCTCTTGCAGGAGGCAAAACGTTTGAAAATTACGGTCAAGGACAAGGATCTTGATCAGGGGATGCAGAACATGCTCGTACGCAATAATATGAGCTTTAAAGCTATGCAGAGTCAGCTTGAGGGCGCGGGTCTCATGATTGAGGATGTCCGCTCTGCTATGCGCACAGAATTGACAACCTCGGAGCTGATCGGGCGCGAGGTTCATGCGAAAGTTACCATCAGCGATGCTGAAATGGAAAAATATTATAATGAGAATATTGCGCCCAGCGTGAAACCGGGTGCGCGCGTGCGCCTGAGCCAGATTCTGCTGCTGGTCAAGGAGGATTTCACCGAAGAGCAGATCAGCGCGTTGAAAACCAGGGCTGAATCGCTTCGTGCGCAGCTTGAAGCCGGAGCTTCTTTTGGAGAGCTGGCGTCGGCGTATTCTCAGTGGCCCTCGGAACCGGGAGAAGGTGATCTTGGTTTTTTCTATAAGAACCAGCTGCTGCCGGAGATTGAGCAGGCAGCTTTCAGCATACCCGTCGATACGGTGAGCCCGGTGATCAAAACCCCGGTCGGTTTTCATATTATCAAGGTCACGTTCCGTGATTCCGGCGATACACCGCAAACCTGGAAAACGTATGCGAGCGACATCAAGCGCGCTCTCTATGGCCAGGCTTTTGAGAAGCTATACACGAAGTGGTATACAGCTTTGCGCGAGCAGTCACACATTGAGATCATGTATTAGCAGGCTGTTGAAAAATACCCATCTGCTGCGTATGTACTCATCATTCGTCATTGCGGCGTAGCGTAGGGGCATCGGCATACCGTGCCCCTACAAATCATGATATCAGAGCGCCTTGCATCCGGGTTTTTTTGAACAGCCTGCTAAAGAGTTTCAAATACTCACCTCGCAACAGAGAGGAGACCAGAATATGTCCAGCATTGCAAAAGTGTTAAAGGCTGAAATTCAGCGTATTGTTCATCGCGAGATCGCCCAGATGGCTGCTGCCCAGAAACAGGGGCTGGCTGTTTTGAAAAAAGCGAGTGCCGAATATAAACGGCGCATTGCAGTGCTTGAAAAGCAAGCAAAACATCAGGCCTCAGTTGCGCTGCGTACTGCCGGTGCTGAAGCACCTGATGCTGGTGCGCCTGATGATGTTCGCGTTACGGCAAAGGCGCTCAAAAGCATGCGCAAGCGCCTCGGCATCACGCAGACCGAGCTGGCCAAACTGCTGGGAGTGAGCATGCAGGTGGTCTCGGTTTGGGAAACTAAAAAGGGACGCGTGCAGATCAGAAAAGAAAAAGTTCGCACAGCTCTGGCCGCATTGAAACAGGAAAAGAAGGATGCCGTATGTGTGCGGCTGGGAAAAGATTTGAAAACAAAGAAATCCGCTAAGGCCGGGGCACAGTCCGCATCCACAATCAGCGGTCCTGTGATGAGCATGGATGGTGCCGGGGTTGTAAAGCTTCGGACGCGATTGGGGGTTTCTCAGCAGGAGCTTGCCACGCTTGTCGGGGTCAGCAATCAGATCGTATCCGTCTGGGAACGCAAAAAGGGGACATTGAAACTGCGGGCCGCTACCGCCCGGCAGCTGCAGGGTGTAGTGAAAATGAGTAAGGCTGAGGCGAAGCGGCGTTTGGGGTAGGGCCGGTTGCGCTGTGGTCACATGTTTGTCATGCGGGGTGTGGGACATACGGAAGAGAAGCGCCAGCAGGTATATTGAGATTTTGTCGGGCAGGTGGGCAAAAAGCATAACTCCGCCGGTTAAGTTCACGCGATCGGACGATTGAAAACGAATGGGGTGAAAATTAAAAGAATCGCCCTCGACATGCGCAGTGTTTTATAGCTCCTGTTCGATGGAGCTGATCTTCTTCAAAACATAAACCGGGGTACTCACGGAACATATAAAAGCCCTTGAGAAATCAGGGGCTTTTTTGTTCGTTTTATTTGCCTTAATCATATAAATTTGAAAATGATTAAATCGTATAATTCAGTTTGATAGGTAAGAATAAAATATGTTAATTTTGTAAAAAAATTAACCGATATAATGAACTCACACGCTCATTTCAAGGCAAAACCGGGTGGGAACTATTAATGCATGGAGTGTTTAATGGCTAAGAAATTTTTTTTGGGGCTGGCAGTTTGTTTGATCTTGTTTATGATGCCGGGTATGTCACTGGCGGCTGTCGGTGAGTGGACCTGGATGAGCGGGTCTAATACATCAGCTCAGCTTGGCGCTTATGGTATCAAAGGCATACCGGCTGCCGCCAATGTGCCCGGCGCTCGTCAAGGCAGCATCTCGTGGACAGACAGCGATGGTAACTTCTGGTTGTTTGGGGGGTTGGGTTATGGCACCACTACAACTAGCGGCCACCTAAATGATCTGTGGCGCTATGATCCTATAACCAATGAGTGGACATGGATGAGAGGCTCGAAAACGGTAAGACCAGGCTGGCACCTACGGAACCAAGGGTTTTCCTCGCACAGACACTGAACCCGGTGCTCGTAATGGCGGTACTTGCTGGATAGACAAAAACGGTAACTTCTGGCTGTTCGGTGGATATGGCTGCACGACTAACAATGCTAAAGGCTATCTAAACGACTTGTGGCGTTATAATCCTGATACCAACATGTGGACGTGGGTGAGCGGTACACAATACATCAACCAGGCTGGCACCTACGGGATTAAGGGCACACCTAATGCTGCCAATATCCCCGGCGGTCGTAGTCGCGGTGGTAGGTGGATAGACAATGACGGTAATTTCTGGATCTTCGGTGGGTTTGGTTTCGACGCAACTGCAAGTTTAGAAACTTTAGGCGAGCTGAACGACTTGTGGCGCTATGATTGTGTTACCAATCAGTGGACATGGACAAGCGGCTCGAATAGGATAAAGCAAGCTGGCACCTACGGAACCAAGGGCACACCGGCTGCCGCCAACGTGCCGGGCGCGCGAGGGAACAGTGTTGCTTGGACTGACAGCTCTGATAATCTGTGGTTGTTCGGCGGGGGGTATTTTTTTAATCCCGACTATATCACCTTTAACGACTTATGGCGCTATGACCCTACCACAGGGATGTGGACCTGGATGAACGGATCTGACACAACAGAACAGTCCGGCGTCTATGGCACAATGGGCATACCGGATGCGGGCAACGTACCGGGAACTCGGCTGAACAGCATTTCGTGGATAGACAAGAACGGCAATGTCTGGCTATGGGGGGGATATGGATGCGGCGATACCACATCTTCTGGCTATCTAAACGACCTGTGGCGCTATGCGCCAGCAGCAAACCAGTGGGTTTGGATGGACGGTTCGTCGATAATCAACACGGCAGGTGTCTACGGAAGCAAGGGTACACCTGATGCGGCCAATACCCCTGGTGCTCGTAGCCGTGGCGTTTCGTGGATAGACAGTGATGGTAATTTCTGGCAGTTCGGAGGCATAAGAGACGACAGCGCCACACGCCTTAATGACCTATGGCGCTATGAGGTGCCCGAATGTGTTAATGACAACGACTGCGTAGATGGCTTTGAATGCGTTGAGGGTGGCGTGTGTTTAGAGTTGCCCCGGAATGCTTTGAAAACGCGGATTGTCCAGACGACGGTGAGTTCTGCAACGGTGAAGAGACATGCACGGCAGGCATGTGCGGGTCTGCGGGCAACCCCTGCACTGACAAAACACCGGTCTGCGATGAAGCAGCTGACGTGTGCGTTGAATGTCTTATCAATGGTGATTGTTCACAGGGGTCTGAATGCGTTGAAGGCGCATGCGTATCGCTTACTGATAGTGACTTTGATGGGTTTTTTGATAGTCAGGATAACTGTCCGAGCATCTGCAATCCTCAGCAAAAGGACGCAGATGGCGACGGAATCGGTGATGTTTGCGACACAGCACCGGGTTGCGGCGGCTGCGCAGACAGCTTGCGAAGTTCAGGGTCAGTGCGATTCAGATCACGACGGTATTGCTGACAGCACAGATAACTGCCCGGCCAAATGCAACACTCAGCAGAAGGACGCAGATAGCGACGGGATTGGCGATGTCTGCGATACAGCCCCGGGCTGCGGTGGATGCGGGCAGCCGGTGTGTGAGGTGGTGTGCACACCGTAGTAAATACTGGTTCACTGTGGGGACCAGACCCATGTGCACTGGCCAATATACATAGAAGTTGTTAATGCGATTTCGTAACGGTTCTTCGGTTGAGTGAACTGATGGTTGCATCGTCAACCCGGCTGAACAACCCTTGCGGACAGACCGGTCGGCGGACGGGCACACCCAAACAGGGTATAGCTATTACAAGAGAATACATTTGAAGGGTGGAGCACCATGATTAAGAAAAGTATTGTCGGACTGGCGGTTTGTTTTTTGCTGGTGACTGTTACAAACTCGTTGGCGCAGACCAACTATGTGCTCGACACGGGGGCACCTCGACAATGAGCGGGTCTGCAACCCGAAATCCTACACCGACCTTGGCAACGGCATTGTGCGGGATAATGTGACGGGGCTGGAGTGGCAGCAGGCAACCACCCGGGCACCTATACCTGGCAGCTGGCCTTGGGTTACGTGGCGGAAATGAACGCAGGCATCAATGAAAACTATGGATATACTGACTGGCGTTTGCCGAGCATAGACGAACTCTCAACGCCTTATCGATGCGGGTCGTCCCGATCCTAGCAATAGACCCGATATTTAGACTCGGTGGCGTCTTCTTGTTGGTCGTCGACTACCCGCGCTAACGGTACCGACCGCGCGTGGTACGTGGTGTTCAACGGCGGCGGCGTGGACAACTACTATAAGAGTCAGATTACGATTACGTGCTCGCCGTGCGGGGCGGACCGTATCGGTCATTTGATCCTTTGGCCATTAATGGCGATGGTACGGTGTCCGACCCTAACTACAGGCCTGATGTGGCAGCAGTGCAACTACGGGCAGGTATGGAACGGAAGCTGCTTGCACGGGCTACGCCACAGACCCAACCTGGCAACAGGCGCTGGATCATGTGCAGGGCCTCAACACCAGCAACTATCTCGACCACAACGACTGGCGGCTGCCTACACGAAATGAGCTGCAAACCCTAATAGATTACGGACGATATGGCCCGGCTACAACATTTCCCAAAACGGTGGGGTGGTATTACTGGTCGTCTACTACCTACGCACTCGGTACCGACGATGCGTGGGGCATGAATTTCTACACCGGCAACGTGGACTACAGCTATACGAGCGACCATGCTTATGTGCGTGCGGTGCGCGGCGGGCCGTGCAGATCCAATGGTGATTGGTGTATAGATGACAGCGACTGCTTAGAGGGCGATGAATGCATCAACGGTGCGTGCGTACCAGGTTGAGGATACTGATACAGACCTTGATGGGTTTGTTGATAGTCAGGATAACTGCCCGAGCAAGTGCAATCCCCAGCAAAAAGATGCAGATGGCGACGGCATCGGCGATGTCTGCGACACAGCACCGGGCTGCGGCGGGTGCGGCCAGACAGCTTGCGAAGTTCAGGGCCAGTGCGATTCGGACAATGACGGTATTGCTGATGGCGTAGATAACTGCCCAGCCACCTGCAACACTCAGCAAAAGGACGCAGATGGCGACGGGATTGGCGATGTCTGCGACACAGCACCGGGTTGCGGCGGTTGCGGCCAGACAGTCTGTGAGGCGGTTTGTACACCGTAGTAAGTGCTATTTTAAATAATGGCTAGGTACAGGCAGGGTCAGCACATGGCCCTGCCTTTTTTTGTGGAGGGATGTTTATGTGCGTCCGTTACTGCGCAAGCTCGGCCATGACCGTAATCCCGATCGGCAGGGTTTCTCCAGCAATAGGTTCGACTTCCAGAATGACTTCCTGAAACTTGGTATCGAAGCGTTCCTGCAAATCCTCCGTGCGAAAATCGCGGCGGCCCATGTAGGGGATCCGTTTTAAAAATTTTCCGGTGCCGATTTGCTGGCGGGTTTCGCTGTCGTAGAGGGTGTATACTGATTCAGGGTGTATGCGCTCGCGCCAGAACGATTCAACCCACATGCGCGCCCAGTATCCTTTTTCTCCCAGAATAATACGGCTGTTGTCACCGGATTGCAGGGTCTCTCCAAGACGCACGTCAAATTTGTAGATCATGCCGTCAATGGGTGAGCGCAGCATTGTCTGCTCAAGCTGGGCCTGAGCGTGTTTGAGCTCCTCGCTGGAGACGGCAAGCCGTTTTTCTTCCAATTCCTTGCGCAGGCGCGTCTGAGTGTAGGTGTATTCCGAGTCGATGTTTTTCTTGTACAGCTGCTGGGAGCGTTTCATGCTGTCTTCTTCGAGCTCTATGGCCTTGCGGGCAAGCTCGATTTTTGTTTCGTTGAGCGCGACCTGTGCGCGCTCAACGCTGTTTTCCAACTCGGCAAGCAACTGCCCGCGCACGACCGTGTCGCCTTCGACGGCATGCACGCTGATAATCCTGCGCGAAAGCGGCGGACCGACAAAAACCTCCCGGCCTGCCGGTTCAATGACGCCGAACACTTTAACCGGTGCTGCGGAGATGACCGGCGGCTCGGCAGCCTGGGGAGGGCGTGATGCTTTTAAGAAACTTGAGACGATAAAAGCGCTGCCCGCAAGCACGACAGCGAACAGGATTCCCAGTTTAAGCAGTTTTTTCATCAGTGCGGCTCTCCAGATATGGGTTGGTCGATTGCGCGCGTGTCGGAGACGATTGTTCCGTTTTCAATTTTTATCAGCCGGTCGGCAAAGGGAAACACGCGCGGGTCATGGGTTACCATGATCATGGCGCGGGTTGTGTCGCGGGAAAGTTTTTTCAGTGAATCCAGCACGATGCTGCTTGATTCTGAGTCCAGGGCCGAGGTCGGCTCATCGCACAGCAGCACGGCCGGTTCATTGACAAGGGCGCGTACGATGGCAACACGCTGTTTCTGGCCGCCGGAAAGCTGCAAAGGGCGCAGATGCATGCATGTCGGCGAGTCCGAATCCGTCAAGCAGGTCCTGGGCGCGCTTGCGCAGGCTGGCTGGAACACGGCGGCCCTGTATGCCGCTTGCAACAATAATGTTTTCCATCACGCTCAGTGCGGGCAGCAGTTCAGCCAGCTGAAACACAAAGCCGTAGTTGTGCAGCCTGATGGATGCCAGGCCGCTCTCGGAAATGCCGCTGACCGTTTTGCCGCGGATGGCGATGGTGCCTTCAGAGGGCTTGAGTATCAGGCCCATGATGGTCAGCAGCGTTGTTTTGCCGCTGCCCGACGGGCCGGCCAGAATGGTGAACTCGCCCGGATAAATATCCAGATCGGTTTTTTCAAGCACGCGGCGCAAGGAGCGGCCGTCGTAGAAGTCGCGCGCAATCCCGGACAGTTTTAAAATGGGCTCAGGCATTTTCAGTTTATTCCTACGTGCAGTTGTGTATCGTACGTTTTGTAACGCTGTAGCAGCCGCTTATCTGAATACCGATGCCGGTTCAACGCTGATGGCTTTGCGCACAGCCAGAACGGAACCCAGCATGCACAGCAGCAGCGTTCCCAGGGCCAGCATCGGCGCAATCTGGCGCGGCATGTATACCGGCAGGTTTGTGTCAACCGTGCCGTTGAGAAACGAGCCCAGCAGCAAAAATCCGATAAAAATCCCCACCAGGGCGATGATCAGCGACTGGCACAGTACAATGACGAAAATATCGCTTTTGCGGGCGCCCAGGGCACGCAGCACGGCAAAGTCCTTCTGGCGCTGCAGCACCCCGGTATACATCGTGAGCGTGATGATAATGATGCCGACCAAAGCGCCGATCAGGGTTGAAAAGCCGAAGCTGCCTCCCATGCCGGTATTTTTGAGGTAATAGATACGCGTGCGGGCCGAGAGCTGGGCGCTTGACATGACTTCCGTGTCCGGCAGCACAGCCTGTATGCCGGCAATCGCCTCTTCAATCGGTATGCCCGGCTTCAGCTTAACCACGACCGCTTTGCAGCGCCCGGGCGTTGCCTTGAGAATTTTGCGGGCTTTAACCACGTTGGTAAAGGCCAGCCTGCCGGAAAAGCCCTTGATGCTCTGGGTGATTGCGCTGATGCGTACGCGCATATCGTTGACCTCGAACACGTCGCCGACCGCAGGGTTGCCGTATATGTTAAGGTCAAGCTTTTCCAGGGTCAGGCCCTCATTCTGGAGCATGTCATCGACACTGCCCTCATGAAAGCGCCAGGGCCACAGCGCGCGGCTGGATGGCTGCAGGCCTACAACCTGCAGCGATTCGGCCTTTCCGTCACGGGTGATAAACGTTGCGTTGCCGAACAGAACAGGTTCGGCCCATGCAATAAACGCCAGGCCGCTGATGCGGTCGGCATAGCGCTCCGGCAGGGTGTCGGTGGCATTGATGTTGTTGGTGTTTTTACTGCAGATCCAGATATCAGCAGCGCTGTGGTCAACCAGCACGGACATGTAGGAAAATAGTCCGAACAATACCGCCAGTTGCTGGCCGACCAGGAACACGATGGCGATAACACCGATCAGGGAGCCGGCCGTGGTTGCCTTGTCATACAGGAGAATTTTTAAAGCGACGATGCTGCGCATGTTATGCCTGTTCCTCTGCAGCGAAGTATCTCAATCAGCGTACGGAAACGCCTACTCCTCTGATTTGCGTTGGCCATTTTCAAAGCCGATGACGATCGCATCGGCATAGGGGCCGAGTCGTTCGCGGGCCAGCAGTGCCGCCCGGCCTTCAAAGGCAATACGTGTCTGCGGGTATGTCTGCCTGATGATTGCGGCCAGTTCAACGGCTGCGGGCAGGCTCTGGATTGACGCGGCTGAGAGCACTATGATGTGCGGCTCAAATGACGCGGCCGCCCGGACAATCTCATCGTGCGCATGTGATTCGCGCATGCACAGCATTGACCAGCCCTGCATTTCAAGGTAATTGGCAAAGAGCTCCGCGCCGGGGTCCTGATCGGCAGGCATGCAGACTGCCAGAATTTTAAACGGCAGGCGGCGCTCATTGAAAATGCTGTCAAGCACCCGGTACATGATGTAGCGGCAGATATCAGCGGCCGCCTGTTCCTGTGCAGTGCTGATGCTGCCCTGACGCTGCTTGAGCTGAATGTTCAGCAGGGCCGGCAGCAGCGTGCCCTGATAGGCCTGCTCAATGCTTGCTCCGTTGCGCAGCAGTTCAAGCACTGTTTCTGCTGCAAATTTGCGGTTGCGGTCGAGCAGGTAGTCATGCAGGCGCAGGGCCGGGCCCTCAAGCTGCGGGGGCGTGACTTCAGCGCGGGCCCACAGGCTGGTGATACGCTGGAACAAACTGATGAGGGGTGCGCTGAGCTCTTCGGATTCAGGCCGTTTGATCAGGGTCTGCAGCGCCATGATCCAGGCCTTGAGTCCGGCTTCGACAATGCCTCTGCCTGCCCCGTGTGCAGTCAGGATACCTGCCAGGCGCACGAATTCACCGTCCAGATTGCCGAACAGGTCAAATGCATACACCCCGTTGAGTAAACCGGCCAGGTCGCGGTTGAACTGCTCAATATGGGCCGCATTGACCGCGCTTGCCTCTTCCCGGGCGTACGTGCTTTCCAGCTTGAATTTCTCATTGGTAAAAACAAGCAGCTGGGGAACAGCGCGCCGGAAAGCCGCAAGTGCTGCTGGTGAGATTGTTGTCATCGCTGCCATACATATCCCTGCGAGCACAATTGTATTTTCCTATTATAAGCATAGATGATATACTTTAAGCAATTTTAAAATTGTACGCTTGGTGCCCGGTCAGGGCGGAGATGTATATAAGGGAACTTAAAGATACGCTGACATGAAACCAATTGCTGTTGTTATTAACATGCTGCAAACGGCCTTGCCCGGACGGGTCGCAATTGATCCTGACGTGCTTGAGAGCTATGCCCGGGATGAGACTATCAATCTTGTTGCCCGGCCCGATTGTGTCGTGCGCGCGCAGTCGGCAGAGGACGTTGCCGCGGTTTTAAAAATCTGCAATCAGCACAATGTTCCGGTAACACCGCGCGGTGCCGGTACCGGTGTGACCGGCGGCTCTGTTGCAGTCAATGGCGGCATTGTGCTGTCAATGGAGCGGTTGAACCGTATACTTGAAATCGACGCGCGCAATTTGATCGCGGTTGTGGAGCCCGGCGCCATTACCGCTGACATTCAAAAAGCCGCGAGTGAGCATCAGCTTTTATATCCGCCTGATCCGGCCAGCCTTGATACCTGCTCAATCGGCGGTAATGTGGCCGAAAATGCGGGCGGGCCGCGCGCGGTCAAGTATGGCATTACCGGTCATTATGTGACCGGCCTCGAGTTTGTCCTGGCTGACGGCAGTATTATTACCAGCGGCGGCAAATACGTAAAAAACGCGACCGGCTATAATATCTGCGGCATTCTGACGGGCTCGGAAGGCACCCTGGCCGTTATTACGAAAATTTTTCTGCGGCTTGTGCCCGCGCCCGCCTGCAGCGTTGATCTGCTGCTGCCGTTCGTTGACCTTGATGGCGCGGTTGCCGCGGTGAGCGCGCTTTTGCAGCACGGCATCATTCCGGCGACGATAGAATTTATGGAGCAGGACGCCATTCGTCTGGTTGCCGCGCATCTGGGGCAGGCCATGCCCTGCGCTGATGCCGGGGCGCATCTTTTGCTGCAGGTTGAAGGCTCAACTCAGCAGGCCTGCCATGAAACCCTTGAGGCGATTGCCTCTGCCTGCGGCATTGAGGGCGAGAGTGTTTTTGTCGCCCAGACCGCGCTGCAGCAGGAGCGTCTGTGGAAGGGGCGGCGCTCGATCCGCGAGGCCCTGCGCGCGGAAAGCCCGGTGTTTCTGGCCGAGGACTGCGTTGTGCCGCGCGGTGAGATCGCTGAGTTTCTCGGGAATCTCAAAGATTATTTGCGCACCCGCTCGCTGCGCTCAGTCATGTTCGGTCATGCCGGTGACGGTAACGTGCATATAGATGTATTGAAGGACAGCATGCCTGACGATCAATGGCATGCAATGCTGCCTGAGCTGAAGCGCGAAATATACAGCCAGGCCATCGCCCACGGAGGGACCATTACCGGCGAGCATGGTATCGGCTGCATCCGGCGGGAGTACCTTGGCATGGCCAAGAGCCCGGAGGAAATAGAGCTGTACCGGCGCATCAAGCAGGCCTTTGATCCGCGCGGAACGCTCAATCCCGGAAAGATTTTTTGACAGGCTGTTTCCTTGGTGGTTGCGGTCGACTTGTGGATTCCGATTGTATAGGGTATTATTTTTAAAGATTAGCCTCTAGGGGAGTAAAGGACTATGAGCAAAAGAGTTACTACAATAATAATGGCATGTGCCTGTCTGCTCTTTTTTGCACTGTCAGCCCATGCGCAGGCTCAGGACATGCAGCGGGCTTATACTGATGCCGAGCTTGCCGGAGTGCGCGAGTGGGAGAAAATCTGGGCTGGTAAAAAGATCGACCAGAACAATGTCGATCAGGTTGCCCAGTTCCTGCCGGATGCGCTGGTTGGGATCATGAAAAACCCTGCGCAGTGGGGCGCTCCGTCTGAAGGCTATTATTTTATGATCAGGCCGTATGAGTTTGTTCCGGAAACCCCCGGCTTTGTTGCTGCCAGCCGGGCGAATGCAGGCAAGGCCCAGCTTGCCCCGGACGGCACTATTGCCAATATCGGCGAACTTGCCGGCCGGCTGTTCATGGACCCCGGTCAGGACGCCATGAAAATAGCCTGGAACTTTGAAATGCAGAACCGGGGAGATACCTACCATTATCGAAGATATTCTCCTAATATTAACCCGAAAAACAAAAGCGAGCGCGTATCCGACCAGGAATACTGGGAGTTCTATTTTGTTAACCGCACTGAGCTTGACCCCAAGCCGGCGATTGGGAATAACCCCAAAGGATACCGACGCGGCATGTTTTTGCACATGTACCTTCCCCCGGAATTTTTGAATACGCGCATGTACACGCTGCGCTATATTGACCAGACGAAGGAAGATGATTCGTATCTGTGGTACAACCAGTTTCGCCGTATCCGGCGCGTGTCAACCTCGCAGAGAACAGACGCGATTGACGGCTCAAACCTTATCTACGATGATGAATACCTGTGGGACGGCCAATTGCTGCGCAATACCTATGCGTATCGGGGTAAAAAAGATATGTTGACCGCCCGGCATGACGGGATGGGGCAGACCAAACAAGAGTCCGGCCAGTCGTTTGCAAACGGCATGAGCTTTGAGCGCTGCAACCTGCTGGTTGTCGATGCAGTCAGTAAAGACTCCGAATACGTATATGGCAAGCGCGTCTGGTACCTTGACCCTGAAACATACTATATCATGTGGAGCGAGATGTACGACAAACAGGGCCGCTACTGGAGATTTTGTTTTAACAGCACACAGCCGCTGAAGACCGAAACCGGTGTTATGAAACCGGTGATTGTGGGCACGCATTTTTTTGATCTTCAGCGTGTGCATTCCGGCATCTCTAATCAGCAGAAGACGACAGCGCCTGCTATCTCGGTTCCAACCATTAATGAGGACATGTTCACTGTTTCGAATCTGCAGCGGACCAATTAACGTGCGTTGCAGAAGTGCTTCTCATTCGTGGCTGGAAAGGCCGGGAGTATTGTCCTGCCGCGGTTTTTTTTTATTTGACTGAAGGGCATACCGCGACTTAAGATTATTACATTATGCGCCGGGCTTTGCGGCGGTTCAGTAGATAGGGCGGTGATCGCTTTGAAAATGATGAGGCTCCGAGCGGGCCCAACTGTGTAGAGACGTACGACGTGAAAGGCGAGGTGCTGTTTGGCAAAACCAGTCCAATTACTGCGCGGCAACTTTGAAAAGATTTTTATCCTGACCAGCGTCATTGCAGCTGCTCTTATCACCTATTATGCGCCCAATAGTATTTCCTTCCTGAACTTCTTTTTCCTTCCGGTCATCCTGGCTGGTTATTATGTCGGTGTGCGGTTGTCCGTGCCCGGTGCCGTATTCTGCGTGTGCGTGGTTGTGTTGTACGCCGTTCTTTCCCCTGCGCAGTTTCAGACTCCTCAGGGCATCGTGCAGATCATTCATTATGTGCTTACCTGGGGTTGCTTTCTGATTCTTGCCGGTGCGCTGGTCGGCAAGCAACATGGAAAAATCCAGATTGAGCAGGCACGGCTTGTGAAGCTCAATGCTGAAATAAGCGCAGCCAATGAAAAACTGCAGAAAGCCCGCACTGAGACCGTGCTTGGCATGGCAACCCTTTCAGAATATCGCGACCGTGACACCGGGCTGCATCTGCAGCGGGTCAGCCAGCTGTGCAGGATCCTGGCCGAGGAACTCCGCCGCACCCCGCCCATGGATAGCTATATTACCGATGAATATGTTGAAGACCTTGTCCTGTCATCGGTGCTGCACGACATCGGCAAGGTGGGCGTATCCGATGCGATTCTGCTCAAGCCGGAGCGACTCACCGAGGAGGAATTTCAGTCTGTCAAGGCGCATACCCTGCTGGGGGGCGATGCCCTTGAGTCTGTCGAGAAGCGCATGGACGGACGGTCGTTCTTTACCCTGGGCAAGCAGATCGCCTACAGTCATCATGAGCGCTGGGACGGCAAAGGCTACCCCAGTGGACTCAGCGGTGATGCCATACCCCTGTCAGCCCGCATTGTTGCCGTGGCAGATACCTATGATGCCATTACCACGAACCGGGTGTACCGTGCGGCACTGCCGCACGATGAGGCCATGCGCCGAATTTTGAAGGGCCGCGGAACGCAGTTTGATCCCAGCGTGGTTGACGCCCTTGCCGCCTGCCAGAGTACTGTGATGCTTTTGACTGATGCTCAGGGACACTAGCAGTCCCGGACCCGCATTCCGGGCAATTCTTTTGTGTTTTTTTGTTGACACACAAGCAGATTGTTTTTATAATTGTGAAAAGCGTGCAAAGCACAAGCGCGCAAGACAATATAAACCACTAAACCCCCTGCTAAAACCCTGCCCTATACATGACGCAAAACAACAGCCCTAATGTAACCACTCTAACGGTGAGGAGAAGCCAGTGAACATCGATGCATTGGGAATTAACCGAAGGGATTTTCTGAAGTACTGTTCGGCGATGGCCGTTTACATGGGACTTCCGGCTGCCCTGGGCGTGAAGATCGCTGAGGCGGCCGAATCCGCCAGGCGGCCCAGTGTGATCTGGATTTCAGGTCAGGAATGCACAGGCTGTGTGGAGTCCCTGCTGCGCCTGAACTCTCCCACGCTTGAAACATTGATTCTTGAAAAAATATCGCTTGACTACTCCGAGACGCTCAGTACGCCTTCCGGCTATCTGGCCGAAGAAGCCATGCAAGCGGCGATTGAGCAGAACAAGGGGAAGTTTCTGCTGGTCGTAGAGGGTGCGATTCCTTTGAAGGACGGCGGCATTTACTGCAAGATTGGCGGTAAAACCTTTGTGGACATCGTGAAAGATACCGCTCAGCACGCGGCGGCAGTTATCGCCATCGGATCCTGCGCCTCGTGGGGCGGGGTGGCTTCGGCCGAACCGAATCCGACCGGCGCTACGCCGGCTTACGTAGTCCTCAAGGACATGAAGGTTCCTGTGATCAATCTCCCCGGCTGTCCTGCCAACCCGTATAATTTTGTCTCGACGGTCATGTATTATCTGACCTTTAACAAGCTTCCCGAGCTGGACGCTAAGCTCCGCCCGAAATTCGCCTATGGCCGGCTCATACACGAGAACTGCGAGCGCCGCCCGCATTTTGATGCAGGGCGCTTTGCCTATGAGTTCGGGGATGAGGGCCACCGCAAGGGCTATTGTCTCTACCAGATCGGCTGCAAAGGTCCCGAGACGTACAATAACTGTCCGACACAGCACTACGGCGACGCCGGATCCAGTTCATGGCCTGTGGGTACGGGGCATCCCTGTTTCGGCTGCTCCGAGCAGCATGTCGGCTTTAACATTCCGCTCTTCACGCAGGCCAAGGTTCAGCAGCCGACCGCCGGTCCGGGTTACCCCGCAGTGGATGCCGCAAAGGGCACCCCGGTGACCCTCGGCGCGGCGGCGGTTCTTGGCGCCGGTGTGGGTGCGATACTTGGAGCGAGCGCGGTGGTTGCAAAAAACCTTAAAAAAGCTTCCGCCGATACGACGGCGGAAAAGCATCCCGAATGATCGTGGTAAGGAGAAAGTCTCATGGATAATACCTCACGACGGGGATTTATGAAAGTTGTAGCGGGCGGAACTCTGATCGCGGCCGGCGCCAAGCCATGTCATGCGTTCGGACCCCGCGAAACCAAGAAACGTGCCTGAAGAGGCCATCGGTATCCTGTACGACTCTACCCTCTGCATCGGCTGCCGGGCTTGCAGCGCCGCCTGTAAGGTGCGCAACGGCATCGAGGCCGACACCACGAACGCCGGAGCGCCGGGAGGAGGCGGACAGCCTTCAGAAACGGCTCCCGGCATATGGGACAAGCAGGAGGACCTGTCGCCTGAAAACTACACTGTTATTCAGATTCATAAGGACGCAAACGGCACGCCCGGTTTGATGAAAAAACAGTGCATGCACTGCATCGATCCGGCATGCGTGTCGGCATGCCCGGTGTCGGCCTTTACGAAGGATCCGGACACGGGCATCGTGAGCTGGAACAAGTACGCATGCATCGGCTGCCGGTACTGTTTTGTCGCCTGCCCGTTCGTCGTTCCCCGCTTCGAGTGGAACAAGGCATTCCCCCGGATCACGAAATGCGAACTGTGCAAAAGCACCTACACGGGCGTTGACTGCTATGCGGCCTGCTGCCAGAGCTGCCCGACCGGGGCGGCGCTTTTCGGCCCGCGCGACAAGCTGCTGGATGAGGCCCACAGGCGCCTGGCGCTGAAGCCCGGAGACTGGCACGACTACCCGATCGGCCACATTGAGAGCAGGCACTCCTCGGCCAAGCAGGTAATCAAAGCGTATAACGCGAGCGTATACGGTGAAAAAGAGCTGGGCGGCACGCAGGTGATGATACTGGGCAACGTGCCGTTTGAAAAGCTCGGGCTTCCCACGGTGGGAGATGTGCCGAATTCGGCGATCAGCGAAGGTCTGCAGCATACGCTGTACAAAGGAATGATCGCGCCCCTTGTCCTGTTTGCGGGACTGTTGGCGGCGGCGTACAGGAGTAACAAACAATGAGCCATCATGACGAGTTCCAGCCAATGGGTGGAAAAATCCTGACCCGCCCCTTTGTGGCTGCGGCTGTAATTTTTATTCTCGGAGCCGTGCTGATCCTGAAACGCTTCTTCGTCGGTCTGGGGCCGGTGAGCGGCATGAACGACGGCTTCGCGCTGGGTATCTGGATCGCCTACGACGTGGTGGTCGGAACCGCAATCGGCTGCGGCGGCTACGCTGTGGCCCTGCTGGTATACGCCCTCAACCGCGGCCAGTACCATCCGCTGGTGCGCTCGGCACTTCTGACGGGCGCGTTCGGCTACACGCTCGCCGGCACGTCCGTGATGATCGATCTCGGACGCTACTGGAATACGTATAATCTCTTCCTGCCCTGGCGCATGAATTTCAATTCGGCGCTGTTTGAAATCGCCATGTGCGTGATGGCATACACCACAGTGCTGTGGATCGAATTTTCGCCGGCAATTATCGAAAAGTTCAAGCCCGAATGGCTCCGGCCCTTAAACAGATGGATGTTTGTTTTTATCGGTCTGGGCATGTTGCTGCCCACGATGCATCAGTCATCGCTGGGCTCCCTGATGATCATCTCCGGGCATAAGCTGTATCCGCTGTGGCAGACGACCTGGCTTCCGGCGTTTTTCCTGATCACCTGTATTCCATGGGATATGCCATGGTGGTGTTTGAATCCCTGTGGTCATCGGTCGGGTTCGGGCGTCCGCTGGAAACGCCGATGCTGGCTAAACTTGCCGGTATCATTCCCTGGCTGCTCGGCCTTTACCTTGCAGGGCGGTTCATTGAACTGGCGTCACGCGGGGTATTGGGACTTGCGATGCAGTTTGATCTTTGCGGCATCATGTTCTGGATCGAGAACATACTCTATATCATCCCAATCGTAGTGCTGGCGTCCGCAAAGCGCCGCAGCGAGCCTCGGACGCTTTTCCTCAGCGCCATGTCCGCGCTGTTTGCCGGCAGCATCTACCGGTTTAACGTGTACCTTGTCGGGCTGTACCCCGGTTTTGGCTGGAGGTATTTCCCTTCAGCGTCTGAGTTGCTGATAACGTTCGGCTTAATTTCATTCGAAATAATGGGATATCTTTTTCTCGTGAAATTTCTGTCAGTGCTTCCTAAAGCGGAGCATGCGTAACTTACAAAGAAGGAGAGGCGTTCATGGCCAAGAGAATTACAATTGATCCGGTTACACGAATTGAAGGTCACTTGCGGGTGGATTGCGACATCGACCAGGGTAAGGTGACAAATGCATGGTCATCCGGGCAGATGTGGCGCGGAATTGAGGTAATCCTGAAGGGCCGCGACCCGCGTGAGGCCTGGCTGTTTGCCCAGCGCATCTGCGGTGTGTGCACCACGGTGCATGCGATGGCCTCGGTTCGTTCCGTTGAGAATGCGCTGCAGCTGGAAATTCCCCTGAACGCGCAGTACATCCGCAACCTGATCATGACCGCGCACGCGATGCATGACCACATCGTCCATTTCTATCACCTGTCCGCACTTGACTGGGTTGACCTCGTGTCCGCCCTGAAGGCCGACCCCAACGAGGCATCCAGGATCGGCGAGAGCCTTTCAAGCTGGACCGGCAACAGCCGCAAGGAGATGGCTGCCGTGCAGGAGCGCCTGAAGACATTCGTGGGCAGCGGGCAGCTCGGCATATACGCCAACGGCTACTGGGGGCATCCGGCGATGAAGCTCTCACCGGAAGTGAACCTTCTGGCGGCCGCCCATTACCTGCAGGCTTTGCAGATTCAGCGCAAGGCCAATCAGATTGTAACAATACTTGGCAGCAAAACACCCGCATATTCAGAATCTCGCGGTGGGCGGCGTTGCCAACCCGATCAACCTGAATGAGCCGAACACGCTGACAATGACCCAGCTCACGCAAATCAAGACGCTGATCGATGAGCTCGGCACGTTCGTGAACGAAGTCTACATGGTCGACGTTGCGGCAATCGGAGCGTTCTACGCTGATTGGACTGCCTACGGCAAGGGCGTGACGAACTATCTGTGCGTGCCGGAACTGCCGCTTGACACCAAAGGGACAAAGTTTGAGCTTCCCGGCGGCTATATCAGCAACGGTGATCTCAGTACGTTTACGCCGATTAGCGGCTTTAATGATCCGGCTTTCGCAGAGAATGTCAGCGAGAGCGTCAAACATGCCTGGTACAAGGGTGATGCGAACCTGCATCCTTATAAAGGTGAGACGGAGCCTGATTACACTGATTTTCAGGATAATGGAAAATACTCGTGGGTAAAAGCTCCGACGTTTAAAGGCAAGCCTGCCCAGGTTGGTCCGCTTGCGCATGTGCTCTGCATGTATGCAGCCGGACATGCGCCCACGAAGAAACATCTCGGACGTTTGATCTCCATTGTCGAAAGTCTCGCCGGAACCAAAATTCCGCTTGAAGCGCTTCATTCGACCATCGGGCGGCACGCAGCGCGCGCTGTACGGGCGGGCGTGCTCTATGAATCACTCAATAATCAGTATAACCTGCTCATAGAAAATATCGGCAAGGGCGATACGGACACGTTTAATCCGCCGGTGTTTCCGAAAGGTGAGCAGCAGGGCGTGGGAATGCATGAGGCTCCCCGCGGCGTGCTGTCGCACTGGTGTGTCATTAAAAATGGCAAGCTCAAGAACTACCAGTGCGTTGTCCCGTCAACGTGGAACGCGGGCCCGCGCAACGAGCATGATGAACTCGGTCCCTACGAGGCATCTCTTATTGGAACTCCCGTTGCCGACCCCGACAGGCCCTTGGAAGTCATTCGCACGATCCATTCGTTTGATCCCTGCCTTGCATGTGCGATTCACATGCATGATCCTAAGACGGGACGCCGGGTCAAGGTACAGGCGCTCTGAGTATGTCCGCGCCCCGCGTTCTCGTGCTTGGAATCGGCAATATCCTGCTGAGCGACGAGGGCGTGGGGGTGCATGTCATTAACCGCTTTCAGCAAACTTTTACCATACCCGACGGGGTGGAGGTTATTGACGGCGGCACGATGGGCCTTGACCTCGTTCCCTATTTTGAGGGCAAGACACACGTTATCGTCGTGGATGCCATGTGTGCAGACGGGCAGGCGCCGGGAACGATCCGGCGCTTTTCCGGCAGCGATGTTATGACCATGCTCGGTGAGCGAATATCTCCGCATCAAATCGGGCTTTCCGATCTCCTCACGTGTACCGCTGTTGGCTCTCAACTTCCAGAACATATTGTGCTTCTGGGGATCGTACCCGAGTCTCTTGACACCGGTTTGGAAATGACTGCCACCATTCAGCCCAAGGTTGACGTTCTTGTCGGGCTGCTTCGAGATGAGCTGGAGGCCTCCGGTATTGCGCTGGAGTCGAAGCGAGCCCGGAGCTAAGGCTATTCCATGCATGAGTTGTCCCTCGCACAGGCACTTGTCGATCAGGTTACTGAACTGGCGGAGCAGAACGGCTGCCGGAAGATCCTGAGCGTTGACGTCAGTATCGGGGCACTCAGCGGTGTGATGCGTGAGTCTCTTGAATTTTGTTTCCCTATGGTCGCACATGGTACCGCATTAGATGGCGCTGTACTGAATGTTGAGGAGGTACCTTTGACGGCCGAGTGCGGTGACTGCCGAGGCATATCCAATCCTGAGCCCTTTGAGATTGAGTGTTGCCATTGCGGGTCAATGAATCTTATGGTAACTAAAGGCAGGGACTTTAAACTTATCAGCTTTGAGGTTGAGTAGTATGTGCATTGATTGCGGCTGTGGAGATGCAGCCAATACACACGGACACAAGCATGATCATGATCATAGTCATGATCACGGTCACAGCCATTGTGGCCCTGATGGCAGGGAATACTGGCATTCGCACGATAATGATCAGCCCCAACACGAGCATGGACGGAAGATCAGGGTCGAGCAGGATGTCCTGAGTAAGAATAACGACATCGCAATTGAAAACCGCCAATGGCTGGACAGGCATCATATTACAGCGCTGAATCTGATGAGTTCGCCCGGTGCCGGTAAGACGACATTGCTTGAGAAAACCCTGGAGCGTCTGCCGCAGGATTGCACGGTGGCAATACTTGTGGGGGACCAGGAAACGGATCTTGATGCCCAAAGGCTTCAGGGCAGGGGGAGTATGGTCAAGCAGATCAACACCTACCGGAGCTGCCACCTGGATGCGGCCATGATCTCCCGGGAACTCGGGAGCTATGAGGATGCGCATATCAATATTCTGTTGATTGAAAACATTGGAAACCTGGTGTGTCCGGCATCGTTTGACCTGGGGGAACATGTTCGGGTAGCGGTGCTTTCAGTGGCCGAAGGTGAGGACAAACCGGTTAAGTATCCCGTTCTGTTCAATCGCGCCGATGTGGTGCTGATCACAAAGACGGATCTGATCCCTCACCTGGACTGGGACATGGAGCTGTGCCATTCCTATATCCGCAAGTCCGGCTCCCGGGCGCGCATCATCGAGCTGAGTGCGCGCACCGGTGAGGGTATGGACGCGTGGCTTGATTATCTGCACACCATGAAGCGGCATGATTAAGGACGAAAAAACCCGGCTTGTCTGTCAGATTAGAGGCGTTGTGCAGGGGGTTGGGTTTCGACCTTTTGTGTATCGGCTGGCTGTTGAGCTTGGGATATGCGGCCGGGTTTTGAACAACTCCGCCGGCGTTTGCGTGGAAGCCGAAGCAGACCGCCAAACGCTTGAGGCCTTTTTAAAACGACTGCGCGCCGAGGCACCCGCAGCCGCCCGTATCTTCTCCTTTGAATTTTCCTTCCACCAGCTTGCTGGTTTTGCTGATTTTCAGATATGCCACAGCGATGCCGGCGGTGAGAAGATGTTTACGCTCCTGTCTGATATTGCGACGTGTCCGGAGTGCCTTGCGGAAATACAGGAGCCATCCGAGCGGCGTTTTTCCTACCCGTTTACCAACTGTACGCAGTGCGGACCGCGTTTTACCATCATGACGGATATACCCTATGACCGGCCCAACACGTCCATGCAGGGTTTCCCCCTTTGTCCAGCCTGTAAGGAGGAATATGAAAATCCTCAGGACAGGCGTTTTCACGCACAGCCTCTGGCATGCCCTTGCTGCGGTCCGCAGCTGAGATATCTGCTTCCGGGCGGTGCTTCTTTTGACGGTGCGGATCCCCTTGAGCGTGCGGTTGCAGATATTCGCGCCGGAGAGATTGTAGCGGTAAAAGGCCTGGGCGGTTTTCATATCATGGCGGACGCCTTCAACATCGCAGCGCTTGAGCGCCTGCGCAGCCTGAAGACGCGCGAGTACAAGCCCTTTGCGCTGATGTTTCCTGACATTGCAGCTGTGAAAAAACATTGCTTCGTGGATGATGCCGAGGAGGTTTTGCTCTCAGGCCCGGAGGCGCCGATTGTTCTTTTAAAGAAGCGCCCGGAGTCTAACCTCCCTGACGTGATTGCGCCGGGAAATCCCTGCCTTGGATGCATGCTTCCTTATACGCCGCTTCATTTTCTGATGCTCTCAAAGCTCGGCAACCCGGTGGTGGCAACCAGCGGCAACCTTGCCGATGAACCCATGTGCACGGATGAAAACGAAGCTGTCAAACGTCTTGCATTCGCAGACGCGTTTCTTGTGCATGACCGCCCGATTGTGCGGCATGCGGATGACTCCATTGCACGCGTGGTTGACGGTCAGATCATTATGCTGCGCCGTGCGCGCGGATACGCCCCGCTTCCCTTTCCAGCAGGCCGCCGTCTTCCCCGCATGCTTGCAACCGGAGGTGATCTGAAAAATGCGATCGCCATTTCCCAGCATGATTTTATCGTCATGAGTCAGCACATCGGCGATCTGGAAACCGGTGAAGCGTTTGAGGCCTTTCAGCGCGTCATCGCCGATTTCAAGAAACTTTTTTCCTGGGCCCCGGACATGGTTGCAACTGATATGCATCCGTCCTATTTTTCACATCGCTATGCGCATTCGTTCGCGCAGGCTGCCAATATTCCGCTGGTCGAGGTGCAGCATCACCATGCTCATATGGCCGCATGCATGTTTGAAAACCATCTTGAAGGTGATGTCCTTGCCGTGACATGGGATGGAACAGGCTATGGCACGGACGGAACGGTCTGGGGCGGCGAGTTCCTGGCCGGTTCCTACGCATCCTGTAAGCGCGTAGCGCATTTGCTGCCTTTCGGGCTTGCCGGCGCAGATGCTGCTGTGCGCGAGCCGCGGCGCTCCGCCCTCGGGGTTCTTACAGAAACTCAGGGCGCGGCTGAGAGCGCATGCCTTCAGGAGATGTTTACGCCGGATGAGTTGAAGGTCATGACGTCGATGCTTGCGACGGGCATGAATACAGTGCGCACGACAAGTGCAGGCCGGCTTTTTGACGCTGTCTCGGCGATATCGGGTATATGCCGCCGTTCGACCTTTGAGGGCCAGGCTGCGATGATGCTGGAACACGCGGCCGATGGGGAGCTGGGTACACCGTATCCCTTCGAACTTCGCAACACGGGCGGGGTGTCAGTGATTGACTGGCGGCCCGCGATTGCCCTGATTGTGCAGGAAAAAGACGCCCGCAGTGTTGCCCGGCGTTTTCACGCAACCCTTGTGGAGATGATCCGCTCCGTGGCCCGCGCGGCCGGGCACAAAAGGGTTGTGCTTTCAGGCGGCGTGTTTCAAAACTCGCTGCTTCTCAGCCATACCAGAAAGGCATTGCTGAATGACGGGTTTGAGGTATATTCTCACCAGCTGATTCCGCCTAACGATGGCGGGATTGCGCTGGGGCAGATTCTTGTAGCCGCACATCAGGAAAAGAGGGCCTGAGATAATGGAGAACAAATACCGCGATCAAAAATCCATGGACTTGCTGGCAGCGTCCATACACAGGCGGTGCGCTGCCATTAACCGCAGGATAAAGGTCATGAATGTCTGCGGTTCCCACGAGCGCTCGATTGCCGAATGGGGCCTGCGCGACCTGCTGCCGGAGCAGCTCGAGCTGATACCTGGGCCCGGATGCCCTGTATGTGTGTGCGCGGAACATGATATCGGTGAAGCGATTGAAATTGCAAAACGGGGCGTGACCATTTTGAGTTTCGGGGACATGCTGCGCGTCCGCACGAAATACGGCGCATTGATGGACGCGAGATCCGAAGGCGCTGATGTGCGAATCATTTACAGTCCCGACGATGCTGTTGAGGCGGCGAAGAAAGAACCCGGGCGCGAATTTGTCCTGTTTGCCGTTGGATTTGAAACAACAGCGGCTCCCATGGCGGCACTGTTCAGCCAGCCGGTGCCGTCCAATTTTTCGCTGCTGACAGCCCTTAAACTGACTGCGCCTGCGGTGGAGGCTTTGGTGCTGGGAGGCCGGGGTGGTACATACTCTGGATGGTCTGCTTGCACCCGGCCATGTTGCGGTGATCACGGGCGCGCAGGATTGGGAGCGGTTTCCTGCGAAGTACAATCTTCCGGTCGCGGTTGCAGGGTTTGAACCGGTGGATATACTTACGGCCCTGGAGATGATCATGCGAATGCTGGAGCGGGGCAGGGCGGAGCTTGCGAATGAATACGCCCGCTACGTGAAACCCGGGGGCAACAGGTCGGCACAGTCATGGATGGACAAGGTTTTTCGGGTGGAACGGGCGTTCTGGCGTGCCATTGGCTGGGTCGAGGACTCGGGACTTTTTTTGACCGACGCCTATCGGACCTTTGATGCCCGTGCAAAGTATGGTGTGAGCCTGGAGGACACAGCGGGCTCAGATGTGCCCACGGGATGTCTTTGTCACACGGTCGTTCTCGGGCAGTCCTATCCGAGTGACTGTGCTTTATTTGAAAAAAACTGTACAATGATGGATCCTGTCGGGCCGTGCATGGTTTCCGAAGAGGGGGCCTGTCATATCTGGAGCCGGTTCGGCGCCGCAGTCACAAGGAGGTCGTAGCTATGTGTCTTGGAATTCCAATGCAGATCGTGGAAATTATGCCCCCTTTCAGGGCTACGGTTGAAACCCAGGGGGTGCGCAGGGCGGTTTCGATAGCGCTGATTGCGGACGAAGACCTGAAGGTCGGTGACTGGCTGATGATTCACATCGGTTCTGCAATCGCCAAGCTTGATGAGGATTCAGCGCGCGACACGCTTGAGCTTCTGGACGAGGTGAACAGGCTGACATGAGCGCGAAAATTACGTTAGGACATGGCTCGGGCGGAAAGCTGACACAGCGCCTGATTGATGAGGTTTTTAAGCCGCATCTGCGCAGTAACGCGCTTGATGAGGCCGACGACGCGGCAGTGGTCACCCTTGGCAGCGAGCGCTTAGTAGCCACAACAGACGGGTTTACGGTGCGCCCGCTGTTTTTCCCCGGAGGCGACATTGGGAAACTCGCCGTATGCGGTACGGTCAATGATCTGGTGGTATGCGGCGCTGTTCCAAAATATTTGACGGTTGGATTTATCATCGAAGAGGGCTTTGAGATTGAAAAACTCTCCCTGATTGTCCAAAGTTTCTCACGCGAATGTCGGGCTGCCCGCGTTGAGGTGGTTGCAGCGGATACCAAGGTAGTGGAGCGCGGCAAAGGGGACGGTGTTTTTATTACGGTTGCCGGTATCGGCAGCCTGTATCCCGGAACAGACCTCGGGACGGGGCGTATTTCAGAAGGTGATGTTGTCATCGTGTCAGGTGACATCGGGGATCACGGTGCGGCCATTGTGCTTGCGCGCGGCGAGCTTAACATACAGGCCGATATTACAAGCGACTGTGCATCACTGCATGACTTGGTTTTGCCGATTCTTGAGCAGTTCCCTGGAGAGGTTAAATTCATGCGGGATGCAACCCGCGGCGGCGTGGCAACGGTGATGAATGAAATCTCCTTGAAATCAGGTCACGATGTGCTGCTGGTGGAACAAGACATGCCGGTGAAACCGCCCGTGGAGGGGCTGTGTGAGATGCTCGGGATGAGTCCATGGTATCTTGCCAATGAGGGAACGATTGTTCTCATTGTTGCCCGTGAGGCAGCCTCTGCGGTGCTCAGCCGGCTGCGTTCTCATCCGCTGGGGAACAATGCCGCCGTGATTGGCGAGATATCTGAGGCGAAGGGTGATCAGCCCCGGGTGTATCTTCAGACGCGCTCGCGCGGCAAGCGCATTCTCGATTCTCTCGTGTCAGACCAGCTCCCGCGTATCTGTTAGCAGGGAAGGGCATGCCGGTATTCTTTTGTGCGGGTTATTGCCTTTGGCCAACTCGATATACACAACCGTCGGACCCGTCACACCCATACATCCGGGCGCTGAATTGTTTAATTTGATTGACATGCACGGGCGTCCTGCCTATACTTGCACCATCTCAAAAAACTTCTTAACAGCGAAGGTGATGCCCGGTCAAACAGGGCGGGTGCAAAGCCTTGAAAAGAGGGGGAAACAATGTTTTTAAATCTTGTGACCAATCCTGGATTGCTCTGGTTTATCGCAGGGCTTGCCATGCTGCTAACCGAGTTGTTTGCTCCAGCGCTCATTTTGATGTTTTTCGGACTGGGTGCCTGGGTCGTAACCGTGTTCTATCTGGTATTCGGTATCGGACTGCCTGCGCAGCTCATGGTTTTCGGGGTATCATCCCTGCTGTTGCTGGTACTGCTCCGCAGAAAGCTCAAGACCGTGTTTCTGGGCAACGTAACCTCACGGCAGGAGGCGGCGGGCAAAAATATAGAGGATATTTTCGGACGTGAGGCACTCGTAACAATCCGCATAGAGCCCGCCCGGCCCGGCAAGGTTGAATTCAACGGAGTTGCCTGGGATGCCGAGGCCGATGACAGTATCGAAGTTGATACTCGCGTAAAAATCATTGACAGAAACGGACTGCGCTTCAAAGTTACGCGCCTGTAAACAGCCTGGCGCAGCACTTACTTCCAAACACCACACATACAAGGAGTTCCTTCACTATGTCGATTACAACAATAATACTTGCCGGTCTGGTCATTTTTATCATAACCGCCTTTCTCAAAACCGTTATGATCGTGCCGCAGAAAAGCGCATTCATCGTAGAGCGGCTGGGCAAATACTCATCAACGCTCGAAGCGGGCTTCCATATCCTCATTCCCTTTATCGACCGTGTGTCCTATAAGCTCAACCTGAAGGAACAGGCCATAGACGTGCCACCGCAGACCTGTATCACCAGGGACAATATCCCCGTCGAGGTTGACGGCATACTGTACCTGCAGGTCGTGGACCCCAAAAACGCCAGCTATGGCATCAATAACTATCAGTTCGCTTCCATGCAGATGGCGCAGACCACAATGCGCTCAGTCATCGGCAAGCTCGACCTTGACAAGACCTTCGAGGAACGTGACACCATTAACGGTTCCATCGTTGAGGCCGTTGACAAAGCCTCGGATCCCTGGGGTGTCAAGGTCATGCGCTATGAGGTGAAGAACATCGAGCCCCCGCAGTCGATCCGCGAGGCCATGGAAAAGCAGATGCGCGCCGAGCGTGAAAAACGGGCGCTGATTCTTGAATCGGAAGGTGACCGCCAATCCAAGATCAACCGCTCCGAGGGCGAAAAACAGGAGTTCATCCTGCGCTCTGAGGGTGAAAAACAGCGGCGCATCAATGAGGCCGAAGGCCGTGCCCGGGAGATTCTGCTGGTGGCCGAGGCCACCGCCGCCGGCATTGGCGAAATATCTAAATCCATCGGCCAGCCCAACGGCATGCAAGCCGTAAACCTGCGCGTGGCCGAGCTCTACCTCCAGCAGTTCGGCAACCTCGCCAAAACCAACAACACCATGATCGTGCCATCGAACCTTACCGATATTTCCACGATGGTGGCTTCCGCCCTCACGGTCATGAAGGGCACTGAGCAGGGCTTCGGTGCAGGCTCTGCAAAGCCATAAGTCTGGCAGCACTGCTTTGATTGCAGGGGCATCGCTCGTACAGGATGCCCCCTTATTTTTTTAGAGCATGTATCTAAATACTATAGCCTGCGATACAACACCGTCCGTTCGCCCTGAGCCTGGCGAAGGGTTAACGGACAACGTATTTGACGCTGCAATCCGTCCATGGTTCGACAAGCTCACCACGAACGGGTGAACATCTTCTTTTTAAAAAGGCTACAGAAAAAAGATAAATGCTCTAATTCAACAACGTCCTGTAACTTCCCACAGCCTCTCTTCGGGGGTGCGGCATTTTTCAAGCAGTGCTATCTGGTGATACCAGGGAAATTGTGCAAGAGGCTCTTGCACAATTTCTTTTGACGGCCAGGCTGCTGCAAAGGCACGCATGTATTTAAGATTTCGCGGTGAAAGCCCTTGCATATCGGGAAAAGTTTCACGCAAGTCAGCCGAAAGACGATCAATAACTCTGGCTCCCCAGCCTTCGTTTTTCTGACGGTCAAGAATCATCCGACCTATGTCCCAATACAAAATGACCATCGTCGCATTGGCAGCCATAACCACGCGCAGGCCTGTGAAAAGAATGCTGTTGACAAACGATTGTAAAATGCCTATATAAAGAAACGGGGCAAAAAAGACGACTCCCCGACGTAATGTCGGTTGTGCACCCTACACGGGTGCATTTTTTTTATGAGGGGCTATGAAAAAAAAGCGGAGCATTATTTATATCGATGGGTTTAATCTGTATTATGGCGCCGTCAAAGGAACCCCTTATAAATGGTTGAACCTGGGGCGCTTTTTTACGCTTTTAAGGCAGGATGATGACATTCAGGCAATAAAATATTTTACGGCGCTCATCGATGGCTCTCACCGGAGCAATCAGGAAACATACCTCTTAGCCCTTGCAACACTTCCCCTGGTCCACATTTACCTCGGCAAATTTAAAACAAAATCAGTCAAATGCCTTGTGCCGGCATGCAGGCATATCGGCAGCAGGTTTTTCAGAATGCAGGAGGAAAAAAGAACAGACGTTAATATCGCTGTGCATATGCTTGCGGATGCTTTCAACGATAGCTGTGAAAGGCTTGTAGTGGTAAGTGGTGATTCTGATCTTGTTCCTGCTATCAGGGAGCTGAAGCGAAACAGGCCGGACCGTGAGGTTATTGTTTACGTTCCGGCTAACGATCCAACAAGAGGGGCGGCTGTGGAAATTCGTGCAGCCGCAGATAAAGCTAAAACCCTTCCGAACATACTATTGCAAAAAGCTCAATTCCCGGCAAAGCTTCGCAGCACAGAAAACGGCTGGATTGAAAAACCTGTTTTCTGGTAATTCAACTGCACCTTACGCCACCTTGACACGGCTGTTCATCACTAAGGCCTGGCCTTTAAAGGATGTCCCCTATACCTCCTGTTCCTTATTATCTCGATCAAAACAGAGCCCGATAACAAAGGCGTATATCATAGCCGCTTTCCGGCCGGTAAACTTCCTCAGTGTGTAGGTGCGCCATGAGGCGATTTCCCCCTTTTATAAAGGGGGATACAGGGGGATTTCATGCTTCCGACAAATCCCCCAACCCCCTTTGCCAAAGGGGGCTTGAAAAGTACCCTGCGTGCGGCAATGTACGCATCAACCGATTCAACAGCGTAACACCGCCGGGCAAGGTCCGACCCCGGTCAGACACACTATGCGCCAACTGCGGCGCGCAATTCTCCAACGTTAATTTTCTTTTGCCCGGCATGCCAGAGGTCGAGTTTTGACTGCATATACAGCCAGCTTTCCGGCGTAGTGCCTGTTGCAAGGGCGATTTTTACGGCCATGTCCGGTGTCACAGGCCCCCTGCCGTTTAAAATTGCAGACAGTGTTTTCCGCGACGTGCGCAAACGTTTTGCAGCTTCCGTTATCGTAATTTGCAGAGGGACCAAAACATCCTCCCGCAAAACTTCTCCGGGATGTGTGGGTTTGCGTTTGTTAATCATGATGTGTGCTCCTTAAAAATAGTCAGTGATAATCCCTGTAATCGACGATCACAGCATCGGCTCCTTCAAATTGAAAGGTAACACGCCAATTGCCGTTTACCCAGACCGACCAGGTGTCCTTCTCTTTGCCCGAAAGCCGGTGCAGTTTAAAGCCGGGCAGATTCATGTCATCGGGGCCTGCTGATGCGTCCAGGCGGTCAAGTATGCGGGCCAGCCTGGGGGCATGGTCTGGAATTATTTTACTGCGGTCATCATGGTGGAAAAACTTTTCCAGCCCTTTATGCCTGAATGATTTAATCATGTCTACATATATAACATGTAACCTAATGCGTTACAAGCAGTTTATTACATTATAATTGCCCGTGTATGCTGCTGCATGGCATGGATAGTAAAAACAAAGGGCGCTGTCACTTATTATTGCCAATCTTTATGGTGCCATTACCAAGGATAGTCGCTTACCGGCGGGAAAAATTCCATGAATCTTAGACGGGTGAAACATCGTGACATAGTTCGTCTGAAAACGGTTGCAACCCTTTCTTTTTAAATACGTTTCTCGGCAGGCATCAAAAGGAATAGCACACAATGTTCGGCAGAAACAAGGGCGAAAGCAGGCAGGCAAAAGGTGTGGATTTTACAGCGCGGATTTTGATACTGAAAAGGGGCTTCTAAGCACTAAAAACATGCCATGCGGCAATGAACACTCACAGATTCAAAGCTTAACACCGCCGGGCAAGGTCCGACCCAGTCAACCTATCCCTCTCCAATACTTTTCAGAACGAGCCTGCCTCACCACAAAAATCAACACAAACCTGGAAGAATACGCCGCGTCCTGCGACTAGATAAAGACAGTTAAAAGCTCTAAAAACCATCAATCGAACATGCAGCCGAATCAACGGTGATTATTTATCCGGTCTTACCCATTGACATACACATAAATTATAATATAATGTGTATACAAACATCAAAGGAGGACTGGGATGAAACGAACTAACATAGTGCTTGACGAAAAACTTATCGGCGATTGCATAAAAGCCACGGGTATTAAAACCCAAAAGGGCCTTATAGACCATGCCCTGCGGGAACTGCTCCGCCATGAACGGCAGACAAAGTTGCTACAGCTCAAAGGCAGGATTCACTGGGACGGAGATCTGGATGAATTGCGGCGGGGACGTACTGGATGATGGTTCTGGTTGATACCACGGTCTGGATAGATTTTTTTTCGCCACACCCTGCCGGGCAGCATGTAGGGACCCTTGAAAAGCTCATTAAGGACAGGGAGGACATCTGCCTGTGCGGCGTGATTCTCACTGAACTGCTTCAGGGTATCAGGGATGATTTCGAATTTCGGCAAACGCGCGACATGCTTGCCAACCTGATTTTTCTTCCCATGGACTATGCGGTGTATGTGCGGTCAGCGGAGATATATCGCGATCTACGCCGCAGGGGCATCACGATACGAACACCCGTTGACTGCATGATCGCTGCCACGGCCATTGAGCACGATGTGGCGCTTCTCCACAACGATAAGGACTTTATCCCGATCGAAAAATACTGCGGTTTACAAACCCTTCCGCACTGATCAGCAACGGCCCCATATCGAATGCAGTTGTAGTGTGGTCCTGCGAAGCGCGGGTTTTGATACTGAAAAAGGGCTTCTAAGCACTAAAAACGTGCCGTGCGGCAATGAACACATCAGCAGATTCAACAGCTTAACACCGCCGGGCAAGGTCCGACCCCGGTAAGATTTGGATAAATCAGTATGGTGTCCCCGGATTTCCCCCTCCATTGAAAAGTTACCTACGGAGGACGAACGGCCTGAGTCAAGTTGATTTTGATATTAGATTTCTCCTCATTTTGTTCTTGTAGTATCCAAAATCAAAATAGTGCCTTTTCCTGTCAACTAGTTTTTTGCCAATGATACCAGCTTCACACTTGTCAATCGGTATCGCTTTGGCCGAATTCAACTCGCTCAACGACCCAAAATAGACTGAATATTCATGAAGGTCGAACTGGATCGCCATCCAATGAGCAATTCCACCATGTTTGTACTCCGCTGATCGCGCCTTTTCATACGCATTGGTTCCCAAGTTGTACCGACTATTCAGTTTGCCGTCCAGTTGAAATTTGTTTCTTGCCTTTACGCTGACCACATACCTCACGCCATTCTTTTCACAAACTATGTCTGCAAAGGCCTCATTCCTATGGTCGTCATTTAGGTTTCTGATCTTGTCGAATTCATTGTCAACGAGAGTCTTTATCGCAAAGAGCTCACCCAGTTCACCGAGTGATTTTTTTCTAGATGCTTCCTTTGCATTTATCAAGTACATAATCTTCATCGTTGTCCATTCAGCTTCCCTTCAGACCGCTCACTAAAATTCCATTCGATTGGCACATGGTCACTTAGTTCTATCCAGTCCTTGAAATCATGGATCTTGAACTCTGTAGTCCGCTGTGCTTTTTCCGCATCGGTAAAAATGTAGTCGATGTGGTATTTCTTCTCTTTCGTTTCTCTGCAAAAGGAAAGTTGGTTGAGTTTCCGTCCCCTGTTCTTGGCCATAAATGAAATGATAAAGACTGCATAGACCAAGATTTGAGAGTTCATTTACATAGTCTGTGTGATTCCACCATCTATCCCACGAATCCCATATCTTGTTGCTGTTGAAATCGCCAGCGATAATGGCATTCCTAAAGAATTCTCTGTTGTTCTGGAAGAATAGCCAGGACTGACCAATATAGGCAAACGCCTTTGCGCCAGCACTATGATTCCAAAGCCCCAAGAACTTAAATATTTGATTGCTTTTAGAAAGGTAAAAAGGAAGAAACCACTTGAGAGATCTACCATGCCAATCATGGTTAAGCGTCACTTTTTTAAGCCCAAGATCAGGTTTCGCAAAAACTGCGAGACCTTTGTTCTTGTTTTCGCCATGCCAAAGGTGATTCGAGGAGAATTCGAGAAACTCCTTACTCTTGTTGACTAGCAATTGAGGGTTTTCACATTCTTGAATGATGTAGACGTCAGCGTCAATTGCTGCAAGCTGCGAAAATTTCTTCCGAAAAGCACCGTTGCAGTTCCAAGAAACGATTCTCACTGGCAATCCTTCGGCAATAGGGGGCTGCGCCCCTTTATTCCCCGCATTTGATATGCCTGTTAATTTTGATATTTCACCGCGCCTGCACAATGGTGGAAATCAGTGGGGGCATACCCATTCTTGAACCGAAGGACAGTTAAAATTAGTATGGTGTCCCCGCATTTCGAATTACCCAAAATTCCACCAAAAATCACAGCCGCTCACAAAACTGCAATAAATTCTGCGATTACCCTTAAATAATCGCACTGATCCTCGCTTAATATGATTGGTTCATACCCCGATGCTGTAGTATCAGGTCGCAAAACAATCGATGAATGGAGCCAACTACCGTCCACCTTTTCCTGTTTTCTGCTTTCATACAGCTTGACGGTGTAATGCCCACCTGTATCAGTATCTGCAATATCCCGATGCTGAACCAAAACTATCTTCCCTTGGCGAGAACCTGCAGGATTCAAACGAAACAGACACCATGAGCCGTTTGGTATGCGACGGTTCATGGATTCACCGACAACTTGGGCAACAAACAAATCTCGTTGAGGTCGAAAAACATCCGGCAACTCAACCCAAGTCGTTTCCTGATATCTCCGTTTCGTCCTGACCATTGATCCATGATGTTACCTGTTGCTCATCACTAAAATGTCCGGCTGCTGCTCTAAAGTCAACACAAGGGCACACAATTCTCGTAAGGCCTTATTTCTTCAACTGGTAGCTGTCTAAAAGGCTGTTGATTGCAACATGCTTCTTGCAAAACAGCATCCATGCTCTCTGCATTTAACTTAAGGCGTGCTTCGAAATATTGCCGCGTTTCTTGATCGACAAAATAAACATAACAACCCTTTTGCCCACGGGTCATAAGTGTGCGATAGGTGTTCTTAATAATATCATCGAGCATCTTCTTTGTTTCATGGGGTTTTTCTTTCATCCTTTTCTTCCACCCATGAACTGACTTATCATAAGATGCACGCTCAAGGGGCTGGGTAATGACTTCATTGTTACGCACAATCAAATCCGGGCCTACTATAACTCCGATATAGTCAACTTCCAACCCTTGGCAAGTATGAATACAGCCCACTTCATTCACTGAATCCGGCTTAATTATCCATACCTGCCCGTCGCTATCAAGATTCCAAGTCGCCTTGTAATCACCAATAACAATATCTTTAAGAACCGGATTCTTTTTGCTAACCCACTTCCAACAGTACCCCGCCACCAGATACGTGCCTTATTGTTTTCTCTATTTTTTTCACGGATCAAACTATGTAATTTCAAAGGACTATCAATAATACGAAAATCATATTAATCCGTACTAAGTTTTTCATTCGCCGTTTCTCTTATTTGTAATGTATTGTCAAGCCAGGCAAGATACCCGTCTGAACCATTACAACGAAACTGAGATTCGAGTCCACACTCCAAAACATCCGCATTAGATTCTTTTGTAAACTGGCGAATTTGTTCTTTATTACCAATATCTCTTAAGGGTTACCCGCTGGTCTTCATCAAAGAAAAAAAATACTGCATTTACTTGACTTGATTATTTCTTTGATTTGATTTTCACCAAGGTTATTAAACATACCTGATTTTTCATTAAGCCTATGCGCTTCATCAACGATCAAATAATCAAAAACATTATCTTCTATGGCATGATAAGAACCCGAACTCTTAAACATGTTAGATATATTCGTTCTTGTTAAAGTACCTGCTAACATCGCTTCATAAACTAAGCGAGGTGCAGAATTTCGCGTAACATATTGTGCAAGCAGCTTTTGCTTTGTTAGTTCAACAAGAAGGTTAATTGCAATAACAGATTTTCCGGTCCCTGGGCCACCTTCAACAATCAATACCTGTTTTTTAGTGGTAGATGCCTTCCCTGTAAGCTTAAGAGCAGTTTCATAGACAACCTTTTGATCATCAATCATCACAAACTCTTGATTGCCCTGAAGCATTGATACAAGCTGATCGGCAAGGTTTTTTGATGGTCTTATCCTGCCATGCTCAATCCGGTACATGATTTGATTGCGGTCACCATATTTGATGTACTCTTTTATAAACCGCTGCAACTTCAGGGCATCTTTTTTTAAAAAAATCGGGGCATTTTGAATATATTTGCTATAGCGTTTGTTTGTAATAACATCATCAGGGTCATAATTATGAAGATATGCGCAAGGGAAGAGCCCGATTTTTTCTTCCTGTACAGTCTGATTAAAATCTTCTAAAAGACATTTATATGACCAGACTTGGTAGGAGGGGTGCGGTGTCTCTACTTCGCCGTGCTTGAACCGTGTGCTTACGATTGCATCTTTATCTGTCAGGTAGGCTTTGTCCCATTGTTTAAGTTCTATGAGTACGGCAGCTTCTTTATTTTGATGATCTTTACCTGTCAAAATAAAATCGATGCGTTTGGATGATTGCGGAATATGATATTCAATTGCAACGCCTGTATCCTTCGGAATTGCATTGTCTTGTAAAATCCGCCCCATACATGGTAACGAGTTTTTCCATGACATTATCTCTGAAGATATTGTGCGTCTGCCCGTTGTGGTTTTAAAAGCATCTAAAATGATATTTTCGATATCATTTGTCATGATATCGTTCTGAAATTTTTCTTTTGTAGCAGAGTAAACAATCACTGGATTAACTCTTATGGCATGGAAATGAAGTTACTGTTAAAGGTGCAAGTTTGCCTTATGCCCTTACAAGTCGGTATATTTTTTAGCCGATCCCTTTGCCTTATCAACCGGGTATTTTGCGGCATTCATTTTCAATTTTTCTTCTGCTGCTTGTAGAGGATCAATACCAAGTTGGTCAGCAAGACGTGCAGATAAATCTGGAGTATCGCCGATTTCTTGTTTAACCTTTTCTAATGTTGTCTTTTCAAGATTTAGGCTTTGGTCTTTTGTAAGCCATTGAAAGTGTTCCATGAGCTTAGCTGTTTCAACCGCGAGAGCCATAGAAAGATTTTTAGGCGAGTGGAACTGCTCCCAATCACGCTCTTTGGCAAACATCCTGAGTTTTTCAGTCAATTCATTGATTGTCATTTGTAATCACCCATGCCCATTTCTGCCAAATACGCTCATTAAAATTTATCGTCTAAGCCCCTTATAAAACCTATGCCATTGCGGTGTTATCCTCAATGCGGTTTTGGTTTAATCTTGTTAATTTCAAATGATCTTATAATTATTTATTTCAATGTGCAAACGGAAACTGTAACCAGTACAGAGGTTTATGGGGTAAGCGTTGGGTGAATCTATTGATGAAAGTGGTGGGTATGAAAACAGCGCTGACAGGCCTTGGCGTTATCGTGGTAGGGGGAGGAACAAGGACCGAAGACCAAAAACCAAAGTCGAAGGTCCAAAGTCACAAGAAGGTTAAAAGTCCAAGGTTCAGGGGTTTCAAACCCCATCGGAGCGCAGCCGAGCCGGGTCCACCCTCCGTAGCAGGCTACTGCGGAGGACAGGTGCATGAGCGCGGATACGAACGACACGCTGTCTGAGCGCCCGAATGTGCGAGTTCGTGCCGTTCCCGCGATCGTGTGTCCCGGCGAGAGCAATCCCGACCTTGGGCGGACGCCAAGGTGCCACGGGGCGGCTTTCTTGGGGGTATCACCTTTCTTTGCCGAGCAAAGAAAGGTGGTATCAAATCTAACTACGAAACGATGGGGGTTAAAAAGCTACAGGGAAGAAACTTGAAAACCCGGCGACAATACAGTGCTGACAGCAGTACAGGATTTCTTCGAGATTAACCTTGACAGGTGTTTAGCCAATTCGGCTCACAATCAGTGACGAATGTACGTCAAATTCGACACGACAACTAGTTTTCGTACTCTTTCTGCTCTGGCGGCATAGAAAGCTTTCGCGAGAAAGATCGGCCATGCGTTTCGAGCAGTCCGGCTATAGCGGCATTCCCAATCGTCGGGCACGATTCTGAAGGGGTACGTCTATGAGCTCGTCACTATTCAGGGTGCTCAGACAGCATAACGACGCGCATGCTTGATAAAGGCGTCACGGTGCGCCACTTGATGGAGGTTTGTAATAACACTTAACGCTTAAGTTTGTGATTATTAAGAAAGCTCCATTGCTTTGGTAGCAAACTTGTAAGAATCGATGAAAAAACAAAAACTAGTCCGTTACGATGTTGCAGAGCATCTTCGCACGCCTGAAGAAATGGCCGCCTATCTCGAAGCCTGCATTGAAGAGGCCGACGGCGATGCCGCCTTTATTGCGAAAGCGTTGGGCGATATTGCCCGCAGCCGCGGCATGTCGCAGGTAGCCCCGTGATACCGGCCTGTCGCGTGAAAGCCTGTACAAGGCCCTTTCAGGTGATCGAAGCCCCGGCTTTGATACCATCCTCAAGGTTGTACACGCCCTGGGACTGAAGCTGCACGCCCAAGCATCCAAAAGCTGAAATGCCCCTACCCCAAAGAAACTCGTTGATTTGTTTCAGTTTGTAATCGTGAACACTGCGGGGGAGGTTACGGGGACGTTGTTGAATTAGTTGAATTGTTTTGCCGAAGGGAAGGGCACTGAGGCCATCAGCGGGACGCCCTTAATTAAGTAAATAAGTTTTCTGCGCGAGAGATGGCACGTGCCGATCGGCGCCTCCGTTTTTCAATCCGAGACCGGACATCTCAAAATTAATTTGCTCTAGCGTAGTTATCTTTTTTTTGTAGCCTTTTTAAAAAGAAGATGTTCACCCGTTCGTGGTGAGCTTGTCGAACCATGAACGGGTTTCAGTATTAAATACCTTGTCCGTTCACCCTTCGACAGGCTCAGGGCGAACGGACGGTGTTGTATCGCAGGCTATAGTATTTAGATAAATGCTCTAGCGTGTGGCTTCGTTGATTGTTTCTTTTGCCGAATTCAACGTTTTGTCAATGTACTTCCCCGCTTTTTCAGCGCTGCCTTCTTTCTGGCGGGCTGCTTCCGTGAATGCCGCTATTTTTTTTATGGTGGTAACCGCGTTGTCAATCTCCCGGCCTATTTTTTCAGCGGTGTCTTTTGGTGCGCAGGCAGCTGTCGTGAATGCCAAAATTTTTTCTTTTGAGGCGTTCAGCGTTTTGTCAATTTCCCGGCCTTCTTTTTCACAGGCAGCTGTCGTGAGCGCCACCAGGAGCAACGATACCACGAGCAAAGCTTTTGATGTGTAGTTCATTCGGTGTCATCCTTATGTGCTCTTTGCAACAACTTTTTGTCAGGCCGGGGATATGCCCGCATGGCGTGGGGGTCAGAGCTGTGCGCTCAGCAGCCTTCTTCTGAGAGCTGCTTGAAGAGTTTTTTCTGGGCCTCGCTCAGGTGTTTCGGGATTGTAACTGAGATCCGGACATAGGCATGGCCCTGATCGCTTTTGTCGAAATGGGGCATGCCCATTCCTTTTAAGCGCAGTTTTGTGCCGTTCTGGATGCCTGCGGGTATTTTGATTGTGCGGTTGCCGTGCGGGGTCGGCACTTCAAGGCTGGTTCCGAACACTGCTTCGCTTATTTTTATTTCCTGATCAATAATAACATCATAGCCCTCGCGCTTGAAAACGGGGTGGGCGGCAACTGTGATGGTAAAAAACATGTCGCCCGATCCACCCTGACCCGACCCACCCTTGCCGGCCAGTCGCAGCTTTTGACCCGAGGCTATGCCTGCCGGCACTTTGACCTTAACGCCATGTTTTTTGCCGCCATGGACATATTCGACGGTTTTTTCACAGCCGTTGAAAGCGTCCATGAAATCAATTGTAAGCTCAAGGCTCAGGTCCTGACCGCGGGCCGCCTTGGGGCCGGATGCGAATCCGCCGCTGTTGCCACCGAATATATCATCCATTCTGTATGTCTGTTGTCTGCGGCCGCGCCCGCCTCCGAAAAATCTGACCGAATATATCGTTGTTGCTGCTGAATCCCATCTCCCTGAATATATCGTTCAGGTCCGCGCCCCTGAAGATGTCCTCCTGGCTGTAGCGTTGATGAAATCCGCTTGAGCCGAATTGATCATATTGTGCGCGCTTACTCTTGTCGCTCAAAACAGCATATGCTGCGCTGATTTCTTTAAAGCGGTCTTCTGCTTTAGCGTTTCCCGGGTTTTTGTCGGGATGGTATTTGAACGCCAGTTCCTTATAGGCTTTTTTTATTTCAGCCACAGTCGCTGTTTTTTCAACACCCAAAACCTTGTAATAGTCCTTTGCAGCCATGTATCTCCTCCACGAACTGTGTTTCAGATATCGTTACAACTTTGACACACTCGTAAAAAGTCCGGATACTGCGTTGCGCTTCATCCTCAGTCATTGCGGCGTACGGCAAGTACGTCTCATTCCTTCGAATTCGCGCGCCTTGTCTACGAACTTTTTTCGAGCGCGTCATAAAAACAGGTATTTTCTAACTTTTACGACTCCATCAACGTTAATCATTTCAATAATTTTGTCAATCAGGCCCGCAAGAATAGGTTGAAAATAAAGAGAAAGTTTGATAGACTTCTCCGGATACAGAAGAACAAAGACACGATTGCAGCAAACCGGTATAGGGAGACCCCAGAACATGGCTCGATCAAAGAGAAAGCACATCCGCAAACAGAACATTCGCACCGTTAAGCTCAAACAGAGGAAAGAACGGCAGAAAGAAGCCGCCAAGGCATAATAAGCTGTTCAATGCTCCGGCATGTCGGCCGGATGGCATGTCCGTTTGTCCTGATCTGCCCAGCCCTGAAGCCGCTTCAGGCCTTACCTTCTCAGGGCAGGTCTTGTGAGCCCGCTGCCGCAGAAACTGTCAGCGGCACACTTCCCCGATTTTCATTTCAACTATGTCCCGATAGACCGTGTCAGTACCAGCAAGGTATTTCTGGTAACATTCACATGCAAGCTTTGATGAACCGGCAGCTTCATGTATCCGCGCCATGCCGACAAGCGCCGCACTGCAGCCAGCCTGCACGGCCTTTTCAAACCATTTCAGCGCTTCGGCTGAATCCCCCAGGGCTTCATGAGCGTACCCGATATTTTCAAAGGCAACGGGACGCAATTGGTCAACCATTAAGCCGTTGTACTGTACAAAGTTCGTATAGTCGGCAATCGCATCGCTGTAGTTTTTTTGACGAAGTTTGCACTGGGCCCGATAAAACAATGCGGCCCGTCCCGCCTCTGTCCGGCTGTAGGTATCAACCGCCATACTCAATGCCGTTATTGCCGAGGACAGCGCGGCCGTTTGCTCTGCCTCTGTCGGGGCGGGAGCGCTCATCGTGGTCAGGGCCTGGTTCAGTATGCTCTGGGCAGTCTGCGCGGATGCTCTGCTGCTGATCATCCAGTACGTGACAGCGCCGACGGTCAGGCAGACTATCAGGGCAATGGCGATAATCTGTCGGGCATTTTCCTCAAGATATGCCTTGAGCTTTTCGTTGAAATCGACAATGTTTTCAAAACCAAGAAGATCTTTGGTAACCACTTTCTGCTTTGCTGCCATTGATGTTCCCCTTATGTGAATACGGTGTCGGGTTAGTAGTATGTCTGCCTGTCCGGGCTCATCCGGCTGTTGCGGCTATGGTCTCAGGGCCTGAGATAGCGCGTGATTTTTTCAAGCGTTTTAGGGCCGATGCCCCGGACCTCAAGCAGTTGTTCAATGCGCTGAATCGGGCCTGCCTGTTCACGGAAGTCAATCAGCGCGCGCGCGGTTTTCGGTCCGATGCCAGGTATCAGTTCAAGGTCCCGGGCGGATGCCGTTGCCAGCGATATCGGCAGATGGTATGACAGCATTACTGCCGCGTTCAAGTTACCGGTTGCTGTTCCTGTGTCGTTAAACAGCAGCCGTGTACCCGTGGCAACCACTTCGCCACCAGCATATTCTGTCGCGTGTTCTGCTCCGCAAACACTGGCAAGCGCCGCTATGGTCTGTTCTTCTCCGAAGCGGTATATGCCGGGATGTCTGACCTTGCCCAGCAGTTCATAGACAATGCGCTGCGGCCGGACTATCCGGGCCGGTTCCTGCGTGTGCGCATGCCTGCAGTACTGTATGGTTGCGGGGATTGCGCACAGCAACAATACTACCACAAGCCGATGCGTTTTGCACGCATGAGTTGCCCCTCCGTTTGTCCGCATGACTATGTTTCCCGGTACAGTTCATCCTTGAGCAGTTTATAGGTGATGCTGTCGGTCAGCGCCTGCCAGCTGGCTTCGATGATATTTTCAGATACGCCTACGGTTCCCCAGCGGTCATGCCGGTCGCCGGATTCAACCAGAACCCGCACGCGTGAGCCCGTGCCTGCGCCTGTGGAGAAAACGCGCACTTTATAGTCCAGCAGGGAGACATCGCGCAGGGTAGGATAGAATGTTTCCAGGGCTTTGCGCAGGGCATTGTCAAGCGCATTGACCGGGCCGTTGCCAACCGCCGCAGTATGTTCAATGCTGCCGCCAACACGCACCATAATCGTCGCTTCTGAAATCAATTCGTCATCGGAGCGTTTTTCTATAATCACGCGGAAGCCGACAAGGTCAAAATAGCGTTTGCTCACGCCCAGTGCCCGCCGCATGCGCAGCTGAAACGAGGCTTCAGCGCCTTCGAACTGAAAACCCTGCAGTTCAAGTTCCTTGAGTTCGACGAGCAGTTCCTGCACGAGCGGTTCATGCGTTTCGATATCAAGCTTGAACTCGCGGGCTTTTTGGATAATGTTGGCGCGCCCGGCCTGGTCTGAAATCAGAATACGCTGGGTGTTGCCGACCAGCTCAGGAGTGAGGTGTTCGTATGTTTCCGGTTTTCGTTTCACGGCACTGACATGCACGCCGGCCTTGTGTGCGAACGCACTGGTGCCGACGAACGGCTGATGCTTGTTCGGGGCGAAGTTGGCCATTTCATTCACAAAGCGCGAGACATCGGTCAGGCCTTTGAGCTGCTCAGCGCTCGTGCAGTTCAGGCCCATCTTGAGCTGCAGATTCGGAATGATTGAGCACAGGTTCGCGTTTCCGCAGCGCTCTCCGAAACCGTTGATCGTGCCCTGCACATGCGTACATCCGGCCTGTACCGCTGCAAGGGTGTTGGCCACGGCCACGTCACCGTCATTATGAGCATGTATTCCCAGCCGGGTTGTGTGCTGTTTTTTGATCTGCCGCACGATGTGCTGTACTTCATGCGGCAGGCAGCCTCCGTTCGTATCACAGAGGACCAGGCAGTCCGCGCCGGCGCGCGTTGCAGCCGCGAGCACCTGTTCGGCATACTCCGGGCTGGCTTTATAGCCGTCGAAAAAATGTTCGGCATCGAAAAAAACTTCCCTGACATGCTGCTTTAAAAATGCGATTGATTCCTCAATCAGCGTGAGATTATCAGCCGGGGATATTTTTAACACTTCGCGCACATGCACATCCCAGACCTTGCCGAAAATAGTCACCGCGCTGGTGCGGGCCTGCAGGAGTTCCTGCAGGTTTTTATCCTTCGCAACCGGTTTGCCGGACCGGGCCGTGCTGCCGAAGGCAACCACAGTAGAGTTTTTGAGGCTGTAGGATTGAATCTCTTTGAAATAGCTGTTGTCTTTTGGATTTGCGCCCGGCCAGCCCCCTTCGATATAGTGCAGGCCGAGATTGTCCAGGCGGACTGTTATGCGCAGCTTGTCCTCAATTGAGAAGGAAATATCCTCGGCCTGGCTCCCCTCGCGCAGTGTTGCATCATACAGTGTTATGGTTTTCATTGCAGGCCTGTTATGTGTGCACGACAATCCATGCGTAGTATGGCTGCGTTTTACGATTCCCTGTATTTATACCTGTTGTGCGTTTGAGTCTTTCATGTGCTCAGCGATGCGGGCAAGGCCCAGGGCCTGTTGCGGCGTTGCGGCCTGCAGGCGAAAACAGCGCTGCTGCTCCCCGTGCTGCTCAATTGAGATCGTCAGCGTCTCACGGGGGAGCGCCTCTATGATACGGTCGGCCCATTCAATCACGGTTACGCCGCAGCCGTCAATATAATCTTCAAAACCGACGGCTTCAAGATCAAGCGCGCTGTCCAGCCGGTAGGCATCAACATGATAGAGCGGCATGGCACCGCTGTACTCCTGCACGATGGTAAACGTAGGGCTGGTTACCTCGCGTTCATCAATGTTCAGCAGCCCGGATGCAATCCCTTTGACCAGCGTGGTTTTACCGGCGCCAAGATCGCCTATCAGCGCGATAACCATACCGGGTTGCAGCAGACCGGCGAGCAGGCGGCCCAGGCGCACGGTGTCCGCATGCGTTGCGGATTCAATTGTGACGTTCATGCTGTGCATTCCCGCAGGCCTTCCGGAATGCGTTCAATGATTTCAGATGCCAGGATCGGGGCGGATCCGCGTTCCTGAATCAGTCTGTCTGCGATATGGCCGTGCATAAACACGGCCAGGCGCGTGGCTGTCAGTGCGGGAATCTTTTGCGCAAGCAGGCCGGCAATGATGCCCGTCAGTGCGTCTCCCATGCCTGCTGTAGCCATGGACGGGTTGCCGCTGGTGTTGATCCAGTGGCGCCCGTCCGGAGCGGCAATCACGCTATGAGCACCTTTCAGCACGATGATAGCGCCAAGCCTGTTTGCCAGAGTGCAGGCCGCGCCGACCCGGTCGGACTGAATCTGCTCAGTACTCTTTCCGGTCAGGCGGGCCATTTCGCCGGGGTGCGGCGTAAGTATAACCGGACCTGTAGCCTGTGTGAGCACCTGCGGATCGCGGGCCAGAGCATTCAGGGCATCAGCGTCAAGCACCATCGGCAGCTGCACGTTTGCAATCAGGGCTCTCACGATGGCGGCAACCGCGTCCGTGTCACCAAGGCCCGGCCCCATGGCCAGAACGGTTTTGCCCGCGCACAAATCAAGGATCTGCTGCAAGGCTGTTCGGCTGAGACCGCTGTCACAGTCCTCAAGCGGTACGCTCATGCATTCGAGCAGATGGGAGGCAATCTGGGATTGCGCTTTTTCCGGGGCAGCGACTGTTACCAGTCCGGCTCCGCTGCGCATGGCCGCGCGTGCGCTCAGGACCGCAGCCCCGGTCTTACCGACGCTGCCGGCCAGCAGCAGCACATGCCCGCAGTTGCCCTTGTGCGTATCCGCAGCACGGGTGTTCAGCGCTGCGGCAAAATCAGATGCATCCTGCAGGCTGCCCGGCAGTTGTGCTTCGTTGATCAGAGTTGCGGGAATACCGATGTCGATAACAATAAGTTTGCCGGTAAAGGCAGCACCGGGATAGAGCACATGGCCGTATTTGGGCAGGCCGAAGGTGCAGGTGCTGTGTGCGCGCAGAGCGCAGCCCAGAACATGGCCGGTTGAAGCGTCAATGCCGGAGGGGATGTCAACCGCGACAACCGGCACGTGCACAGCAGCGCCGACGGTTTCAATCACGCGGCAATAGAGTCCGGTTACTTCGCTTGTAAGTCCGGTTCCAAGCAATGCGTCGACAAACAGAGAGGCATGGGCCAGTTCAGATTGTATGTGTTTGAAGTCATCTTCGGTAGGAACTTCAAGGATATTTCCGCCGATAGCGCGAAAAGCATCGAGGTTGATGCGGGCATCGCCTTGAACACGCGTGCTGTCAGCCGGCAGGATCGCGCACACCCGGGCACCGGCAGCCAGAAGACAGCGTGCTATAACGAACCCGTCACCGCCGTTGTTACCGCAGCCGCACAGCACGACGACCCGGCGCAGGGCAGATTCAGGAAATGTCCGCAGGATGTATTCGGCTGTGCCGCGGCCGGCATTTTCCATGAGCACGATGCCGGGAATGCCGATTGTTTCAATTGTAGCACGATCAAGTTCACGCATCTGCGCGGCGTTTACGATATGCATGCCATGATCCTCCTTTGCGTGCAGCCGGAAGGCTGAAAGCGTTCAGCTTTCGCTGCGAAGACTGTTCTTGTGTGTTATCCTCGAATGATGTCGAGCATTTCGCGAACGGCGCGCTCGATTCCGACCAGCACGGCCCGCGCGATAATGCTGTGCCCGATACTGAACTCCTCAATTGCCGCAATCGGCACTAGTCGCTGGGTATTGTGATAATTGAGCCCGTGACCGGCATTGACGCGCAGGCCAAGCGTACGAGCCTGTTCGATTGCTTCAACAATCGTGTTGAACTCGCGGTCGATGTCTGATGAAAGCTTCGCATCAGCGTAATGACCGGTATGGATTTCGATAAACTCGGCACCGCTGTCGCAGGCTGCCTTGATTTGATCCGGAGCGGCATCAATGAACAGGCTGACCATGCATCCGGCTTCCTGCAGGGTTTTTACGCTGCGGCGCATATGTGCTGCCTGGCCGGCAACATCCAGACCGCCCTCGGTTGTGAGCTCTTCGCGTTTTTCAGGAACCAGGCAGGCCATGTGCGGACGGATACGGCAGGCAATAGCGATCATGGCATCGGTTGCAGCCATTTCAAGGTTGAGCCGTGTTTTGACCGTGCGCTTGAGAACCTCAACGTCGCGATCCTGAATATGGCGGCGATCCTCGCGCAGATGCACAATGATAGCATGGCAGCCTGCCAGCTCGGCAAGCGCGGCAGCAATAACCGGGTCCGGTTCATTGATCAGGCGTGCCTGCCGCACGGTTGCAACATGGTCGACATTAACCGCGAGAGTATGCATGGCGAATTCCTTTCCGAGGGTGAGCGGAGAGTTGGAAAATGCCAATCGTCCGCATTGCGCCCATTCTGTATTTCTGGCATTTTTAAACGGTCCTGTTTCAAGGCATTATTTTGAAAATTTCTCAGCTGCTCTGAAAGCGGGCGATCCTGTACGCGACAAGTGCGACCGCGCGCATCATGGCTACATTGTGTGCCCGTATGATATGGGCACCGCCCAGCACTGCCGCAGTAACCGCTGCGGCAGTGCCCGCGTCCCGCGCGTGCGTGTTGTCGCCAACAATTTTTCCGATAAAAGCCTTGCGCGAGGCACCAATAAGTATCGGATGCCCCAGCGAGGCGAATTCGCGCAAACGGGCCAGAAGCGTAAAGTTGCCCTCGTCAAGCGACTTGCCGAATCCGATGCCGGGGTCAATAACAATATTGTGTGGTGCGATGCCGGAAGCGACGGCTGCGGCAATGCGTGCTTCAAGAAAGCGGCGGATATCGGCGATAATATCATCATAGGCGGTATGCTGCTGCATTTCGCCCGGCAGCGCAGACATATGCATCAGCACGACCGGCACACCCGCATCTGCAACAACCGCTGCCATGTCGGGGTCTTTCAGAGCGCTGACATCATTAACCATGCACGCTCCGGCCTCAAGTGCCCGGCGGGCAACAGCGGCTTTCATGGTATCGATTGAAACCGCAAGACCGGCGCGCCCGGCGAGTTCCCGCACTACCGGCAGAACGCGGCGCAGTTCCTCGTCAGCCTCAACAGGCCGGCTGCCCGGCCGTGTGGATTCACCGCCTACGTCTATGATATCGGCGCCCTGGGCCGCCAGGTTAAGGCCGTGTTCAATTGCCAGCCGCTGATCCAAATAGAGACCGCCATCGGAAAATGAATCAGGTGTAACGTTCAGAATGCCCATCAGGCAGGGTCGCGCGTTCAGATCAAAAACATGCGCGTTGCAGGTAAGCGAATGCGTGAGAGTCTTCGAAGGGTTCATTGCGGCATCTGCGCTGTTGGGCGATTACGTGTGCAAAGCGTCCGTCAATGCCGATTCATGCTGCAGGAGCAGCCTACGCAGGGTTACAGTGGCTGCTCAGCACTCTTTTTCCCTGCGGTGTTTTCAGCAGCGTCCGCAGGAGTATTGCCGCCTTCCGTCTGTGTGCCGGCAGCAGCTTTCACAGCAGTGCCGGACCCGTTGATTTTGACCGGTGGAAGTTCCTCGCCGTTCAAGACCAGATCAATTTCATCGGCATCCAGGGATTCGCGCTCCAGGAGCTTTTCAGCCAGAACCACAAGCAATTCCCGGCAACCGCTCAGAAGCTCAGTAACTCTGGCATGATTTTCATCAACAATGCTTTTGACTTCCGCATCGATGGCGACCGCGGTGGCTTCACTGTAATCGCGATGCTGCGCGATTTCACGGCCAAGGAAAATCTGTTCTTCCTTTTTGCCGTAGGAGAGGGGTCCAAGCTTGTCGCTCATGCCCCAGTTGCAAACCATTTTGCGGGCAAGATCAGTGGCGCGTTCAATATCGTTGCCGGCGCCGGTGGTGACTTCATTGAAAATAATTTCCTCGGCAACCCTCCCGCCCAGCAAAATCGCGATGTTGTTATTGAGAAAATCGCGGGCATAGGTATGTTTTTCATCAATCGGCAGCTGCTGGGTTAGTCCCAGGGCCATGCCGCGCGGAATGATCGTAACTTTATGAATTGGATCTGTTCCCGGCAGTTTTCTTGCAACCAGAGTGTGTCCGGCCTCATGGTAGGCGGTCAGTTTTTTCTCCTGCTGGCTGATGATCATGCTTCTGCGTTCAGCACCCATGAGCACCTTATCTTTTGCCATGTCAAAGTGCCGCATGGCAAGGGAATCCTGGTTCTCACGGGCTGCCAGCAGCGCGGCCTCATTGACAAGATTAGCCAGGTCGGCACCGCAGAACCCCGGGGTTCCGCGTGCAATTACCTGCAGATCAACATCCGCGCTCAGGGGTGTTTTGCTGGCGTGGACCTTTAAAATTCCCTGCCTGCCACGCACGTCCGGCAGCGGCACTACGATGCGGCGGTCAAAGCGGCCGGGCCGCAGCAGGGCCGGATCAAGAACATCGGGGCGGTTGGTGGCGGCCACGATAATAACGCCTTCGTTTGACTCAAAACCGTCCATTTCAACCAGCAGCTGATTGAGTGTCTGTTCGCGCTCGTCATGACCGCCGCCAAGGCCGGCGCCGCGATGCCGTCCGACCGCGTCGATTTCATCAACGAAGATGATGCAGGGCGCATTTTTCTTGCCTTGAATGAATAGATCGCGCACGCGCGCGGCTCCTACGCCAACAAACATTTCTACAAAATCAGAACCGCTGATACTGAAAAATGGAACTTCAGCCTCACCGGCTATGGCGCGGGCCAGCAGGGTTTTACCGGTGCCGGGAGATCCGATCAGGATAGCGCCCTTGGGGATTTTGCCTCCCAGGCGCGTGAATTTTTTGGGGTCCTTCAAAAAGTCGATAATCTCTTCAACTTCATGTTTTGCTTCGTCAATGCCGGCAACGTCCTCAAAGGTTATTCTCTGCTGGTTCTCATTGAGCAGGCGTGCCCGGCTTTTGCCGAACGACATGGCCTTGCCGCCGCCGCCCTGCATCTGCCGCATAAAAAATATCCATACGCCAATCAGCAGCAGCATCGGGAACCAGCCGATAATTATCTGCATCAGCCATGACTGCTGCTCATCGGGCTTGATATCAACGACAACGCCTTTGGCGATCAGCTCGCGAATCAGTTCGGAATCATTGATGGAATTGACACTGAATTCTTCACCGTTTGTGAATTCGCCTTGAATGGTATTGCCCTGCAGAACCGCTTTCCGGACGCTGCCCTGATCAGCGGCGATTTTAAACTCGCTGTAGAGTATTTTTTTACTTTGGGCAATCGGCTGATTAAACAGATTGAACAGCAGTACGATTACGAGTACGAGCGTAAGCCAGATGGCCAGATTTTTGTAGGTTGGATTCATAGCTGCGATAGAGACCCTTTTCGGCAGTGAGTGAGTGTTCAGTGTTTAATGTTAAACTATATCACAACGCTGTACTCCTCACAACCGTAAAAGCGTGCGTGCCGGAAAATTAAGCCCTGCAGCCCTTCAGCGTGTGTCGGTGCCGGTGACTGTAACAGCAATTACCTCGCGGCAGGATGGAGTAACGCGGCAGTGCTCGGCCATGCGCAGGGTGCCCACGCTTACAATCCGGCCGCCGGATTCAATCAGGGGGATGCATTCGCGCAGGCGTACGGGAATTTTCTCTTCGGCAAAAACAGCTTTGACCTTTTTCTCGGCATTAAAACCGAACGGGTGGATGCGATCACCGGGTTTCCATGAACGGATGACAATCGGCAGGCTCATGCTCTCTGCGGCCAAGTGTACTGTATCAGAGGCAGCCGTGCGCTGCAACGCGGCAACATCGTTACGGGCAAGTTTCTGTATGCGCACCCGGGCGTTACTCTGCGGCAGCAGGATATCGGCCGGCAATTGATCAACCAGTATATGAAAAGCCGCAGGGCTGCATGCGGGACCCATGACCAGTTCGTTGTATTCACGTCGCACGATAATGCCGCCGGGAATGGAGATCTTTTTGTTTGAGCCCTGACAGCCGCATAGTGACAGCACGGCATCCGCATGCACGGATGTCAGTCCGCGGCAGGACCCGCACAGCAGTTCAAGTGCGCGTCGAACGATTCGTCCGGCCAGGCGCGGATGGCCCTTAAGAAGGCTGATCGGGATGCGCACGCAGCCGTCTCCGGGCAGCAGCGCTTCATCGGCAACGCGTGCGGCCGCTTCCTGCAGGAGTTCTTCATCGTCGCGGGCCAGGGCAGCGGTTGTGCAGAGCGCCTCCACCACGCGGGGATTATACTGCCGGGTGAGCAGGGGCAACAGTTCATGGCGTATTTTGTTGCGCAGGTACTGCGGCTCATCAGCAGACGTATCGGGCACAAATGCAATGCCGCGTTCTTGTAAGAAATGCTCAATTGACGAGCGGCGCACATTAATAAGAGGACGCACAATCGTGCCGCTGCGCACGGGCGGTATGCCGCCCAGGCCACGGGTTGAAGCACCGCGCAGCAGACGGATAAGCACGGTTTCGGCCTGGTCATCCATGGTGTGCCCCAGGGCAAGTTTCTGCGCATGACAGCGCTCAAGCACGTCAGTGAAAAAGCAATAGCGAACAGTGCGGGCCGCTTCCTGCAGGCACTCACCCGTTGTGTGTTTGTCAGCGCGCACATCCCTCAGTTCGCATATGCACGGCACCGCAAGCGTGTGCGCTATTTTTTGCACAAAATCTGATTCCCTTTGGGCCGCTTCCCCGCGCAGGCCATGGTTGAGATGTGCAACGGTCAGGCGCAGTTCCAGCTCATCCTTTATCTCGTACAGGGCATGCAGCAGGGCAATCGAATCAGCACCGCCGGAAACCGCGACCACCACATGGTCGCCGGCCGCAAACATCATGTAGCGCTCAATTGTGTTGCGCATGGTCGTCAGGAGCGCGGGGTCCCGTTGTGTGGCCGAGGGTTGTCAGGATTTTCTTTCATAACGTTCTTCCCTGATTGCTTGAGGCTTTCTCCAGAACGATTTCATTTTCAGGTTGCCAGGCCGGGTCAACAATGCATAAAAAGGCAAGCGGTTCGCTGCCAATATTTTCAATCGACTGTACGGTATTCGGGGGAATGTACACAGCCGCACCCGGTGCTACCTCGCATTGCTCATTATCAATTCTCATCCGTCCACGGCCTGAGAGGATATAATATACTTCGCTGCTGTTTCAGGCAATGTTTTGTCGATGATTCGCCGGGTGCCAAAAGCGCATGTGCAAGGCTGTAGCGGATTGCTGCCTGCTGCCGTTCAGGATGCAGTAATTCTCTTAAACGGGTATGGTCCCCGGCTGTAAATTCGGCGCAGTCTTCAAGACAGCGTATCAGCATTGAAGGATCTCCTGTCTGCGGAGCCGACACGCATGGGGAACCAGGTGCGGTGTGTCTCCGGGGGCTGAGTGTTTATCAGGCTGTTGAAAAACGCCCATCTGCTGCGTTGAGCTCATCATTTGTCACTGCGGCGTACGAAAAGTACGCCTCATTCCTCATGATTGCCTGCAAGCAGGTGTCACAGACAGCGCTCATCTTGCATCTGTGCGTTTTTGAACAGCCTGTGTAAAAAGACTTTTTCAACAGCCTGTTAGGTGCGTGTAGAAGCGGATGAAAGGACCGGTCGGGCAACAGCATCAAGGCGTGAGGTAAGCTCGCGGCGGGCCTGCAGAAAAAAATCATTAACCCGTCGTTTATCTTCCGCGTCCGCGCGCTCAGTGACCGTGTGTGCCCCTGGCCAGAACGTACAGTTTGATTTTCGGCTCTGTGCCGGAAGGCCTGACAACAATTTTCGATCCATCTTCAAGTACATACATCAGCATGTCTGCTTCCGGAAGCCGGGAGCTGGAACCGATGATGCGGTAATCGGCATGCCAGAACATGGGAACGTCAATGCCCTTGACAGGGAAGTAGCCGGTATGCGCCTGAGGATCGGTCGGCTCCGTATCTTCAAACACAATGCTGCCGTCCGGGCGCAGGGCCTTGCGGGTTTTGCCGGGTCCGGGTGCACGGTAATCAAGCGCCGCGATGACAGGGCGGCCTGCGATTTCTGCAGGCGTGTTGTGCCTGAAATCGGCCATGATCGCGGCAATTGCATCGCTGCCGGTCGAACCGCTGTAACTGATTGAGATCGTTTCTTCGCGGGCATAGCCGTACAGCCGTCCGATCTCCTCAAGACGCTCAAGAAGGTTGCGGCCCTGTTTTTTCCAGAACCCGGCCATCTCTACGAACATGGCGGTTACGCTGACAGCATCCTTGTCTTTGACATAATCACCGATGAGTGATCCGTAGGATTCCTCACCGCCGAACAGTACGCACAGTGAAGAGCGCTCAAGCAGGCGTACCCGGTCGCAACGGGACAGTTCCCGGTAGTCAGGTGCATTGTTCGTTGAAGCATCCGCGCGGGCAGCGTCACATGCGGCGCGGGCATAGAGATCAATTTTCTCCCCGATGTATTTGAAGCCGACATGCGGCTCGACGGTGATAACGCCGTAGGCATCCGCGATTGTTTTGGCAAGATCGGTGGAAACGAGCGTTTTTGAAATCAGGCTGTTGCGCGGCAGAGCGCCGTCGCGCTCTGTAAGCTGGCTCAAAATATAATCAGTAAGCAGAACCAGTTGTTGATTCCCGCTTAAAAGATAATAGCCGTCCTGCACAGCCGGATCTTCTGCGCAGGTACACAGCTGTGTTTCTGTCAGGCGTACGCCTACGCCAAGGCGGTCGCCGTCCGGATCGGTCGCCACAAGCATGTCGGCTTTCTCGCGAATGGCCAGAGTGACCGCTTCGTTGAGAGCCTGCTTTTCTTCCGGGTTAGGCCTGGGGCAGGTCGCAAACAGACCGTCGGGCCGGCATTGTTCGGTCACCGGCAGCAGGTTGTGTTTAATGTCAAATCCCCGGCGCGCAAGCACTGCCGGCACAAGGCGCTGGGATGTTCCGTTCAGTGCGGAGAAAACCACGCGCAGATCGGTAGTGATTTTCCCGGGCAGGAAATGCCCGTGTGAATCCACCCAGATTGCCAGTTGATTTTCTTTAGCAATGTAGGCCCTATCAATGCCCGGGCCGACTGTCATGATCAGGCCGCGTGCGCGCGCGTCGTCATAATCCGTGCGCTGTACCTGGGCGTAATCGCGGATGGTGTCGGCTATTTCCTGAACGCGTCCATGAACCACCTGACCGCCGTAAAAGTCATAGGGCTTAAAGCCGTTATCCGATGCCGGGTTGTGCGACGCGGTGAACACGCCCCCGGCATAGGGGCGTATGTCACCGCATTCCGTCACGGCAAAGGACAGTTCCGGCGTGGGGGCCACCGTGTCGAACAGGTATACCCTGATGCCATGTGCGGCATAAATTTCAGCAGCCTCCCGCACCAGAAAGCCCGGGCCGCCGCTTGCGGGATCATAGGACCCGCGTCGGGAATCATAGGCCAGAATAACGGCCTTTTCGCGCTCTAACGCAAGGCCGTTGCGTGCATAGGCCTCAATAATATAGCGCGCATGCGCCTCAACCCCCAGGCCAAGTACGATCGTGTTGAAATGCGCTGTTCCGATTGCAAGACGTCCGCGCACGCCTGCTGTCCCGAATTTATTAACTTTAAAAAAACAGTCATTGAGCGTTTGCCAGTCCTGGGCCTGCACAAGCCGGGTGATATAGGCGCCGACCTTTTCGCCCTCGATTGCAACGCCGGCAAACGAATCAGCCAGCCAGGCGCTGGCATTGGCGCAGGTCTCCGGCTTGATATGGCCCGCACTTTGGCTCGTGCTGAGCAGGCGGATGGTTTCATTCTTTCCGGTGTGCTGCGATGTGTGTTCCATAATCAGCTTATATTTGCAGGGGTTTCACGTTCAGTCAATGTACAAACCGCACATTGGTCGCGCATTGTATTCTCATCCCCACTATACGATATTTTTAGATCGAGAACAAGCAGGCAGGCCACAACTATTTAATGTTTGTATTTCAGCAGGATATGCTATATAGTGTTCCGAAAGTAAAGGGCACAAAGAGAGAAGGTTTCCGCACAGGGTAAACAATTTTATAGTATTGACGAACAGCAGATATTTACAGCGCATTTTAACGTCAGGTATCATATCCCGGCGGACGGGTACTGAGAACTGATGCTGCTCCCTCGCTACTGAAAAGAGACCACACGTTGCAATTCACCACACTTCAGCTCCACGAAAAGTTGCTTCAAGGTATTGTTGAGGCCGGTTTTTCGCACTGCATGCCGGTCCAGACCGAGACGTTCGTCCATTCGCTTGAGGGGCGCGACGTGTTTGTGCAGTCCCAGACCGGCACGGGCAAAACAGCCGCCTTCCTGGTAACCATTTTTCAACGGATGGCACATGAGGAACCGGGGCATCGGTCCAAGGCGCTTATCATTGCGCCTACCCGCGAACTGGCCGTGCAGATTGAAACCGAAGCTAATCTTCTCGGGCGCTACCTTGATGTACGCATAGGTTGTTTTTACGGCGGCGTGCCCTACGCCAAGCAGGAAAAAATGCTGCAGGCCGGTCTGGACATTTTTATCGGCACTCCGGGACGGTTGATTGATTTTAATCAGCAGGGCAAAATCAATCTTCATGAAATCAACATGCTGGTGATTGACGAGGCTGACCGTCTGTTTGACATGGGCTTTCTGCCGGATCTGCGCCGGATTTTGAAAAAGATGCCGCCCCGCGAACAGCGCATGACCATGCTGTACAGCGCGACGCTTGATTATCGCGTTCGCGAGCTCGCCTGGGAATACATGAATAATCCGGCTGAGATAGAAATCCAGTCGGAGCAGGTGACGGTTGACGGTGTCACCCATGAACTCTACCATGTAGGATCCGATGAGAAAATGAGCCTGCTGCTGGGGCTGCTGCAGCGCGATATGCCCGAGAACGCGCTTATATTCACCAACACCAAGCACATGGCGGTTGAAGTAGCCAAGCGGCTTGAGCTTAACGGATATCCCTGTGAATACATTATGGGAGACCTGCCGCAGCAGCAACGGCTGAAAGTCATTGAGGGCGTTAAGAACAAAGAAATCCGCTTTCTGGTAGCAACCGACGTTGCTGCGCGCGGTCTGCATATCGACGATCTGAGCATGGTGGTCAATTATGATCTGCCCTCTGATCCCGAGAGTTATGTGCATCGCATCGGCCGCACCGCGCGCGCCGGTAAAACCGGCAAGGCCATATCGCTCGCCTGCGATCGTTTTGTGTACGGACTGGAGGCGATTGAGACCTACATCAAGGGAAAACTGCCGATCATGTCGCCTGAGAGTGAATTGTTTGTTGAGGATAAGAGCGCCGGTCAGCGGCTCAACATTGAGCGCTCACCGCGTCGTGATACCCGCTCCCGTTCTGACGGGCGCAAAGGGCGCACAAGCACCGGGGACTCTGCAAGAACCCGCTCGACCGGAGGATCCGCTGAGCGTCGGGCCCCTGCGGCCGCTCCGCAGCGTGTACGCACAGACAGCAAAAACGGTAAAAGCCTTAGCGAGATGAACGAGCAGGAGCGGCTGGCCCATTATCGCAGTAAATATGGCGAGTCGTTTACACCGTCTGATAAGGTGAGCACTTCTGCTAAGCAGACGAGCACTCCGGCCAAACAGACGAGCACCCCAGCCAGGCAGCCTGCGCAACCCTCCAAGCGAAAAAAACGCCCCATTCGCGGGAAATCTGCCGCACAAACCAGTGCGCGGACTCAAGGCCCTGCGGGGCAGAGTAAACCTCCGATATCAGCAGACTACGGAGTGCCGAAGAAATCAATATTCAGAAAAATTGTCGATATTTTTAAGGGCTAGAGCGCAATTTGAAAGTGCATAGCTGCCTGTTGCGCAAGGGCATCAAGCGTACGCGCCCTACTTCAACCCACCCACTCGCTCCGCTTCATCCACACACAGTGTTTTGTTTTATTGTTCGAAACCCGGGCAGTTCACACCGGCGGCTCCGGCTTCATCGAAAATCTGTGGTTGTGAGAATGCTTTGACACCGCACTCTTCATCACGTTGACGTTTTTCGGCGTTGTGATTCTTTGTTCTGGTGTTTGCAGGATAGTATTTTCTTAGTGTATGGTGTCCTGGTTTCGGCGGCAGGATAGGTTTCGTATTGCTCGTGGTAGGGGCGCCTGCATGCGGAGCGCAGCAGGCAGAGGGGTTGGCTGTCCGGCTTAGTGCTGATTGGGTCGCATCAGCAGGCCGTACAGGATGATTGGCCGTTTACGATTGGGGCGTACCGACGGGCAGTTCCACCACAATTTCGGTTTCATTTTTGTTGATTAGAATAACAGTCACTACAGGCTTGTCACTCAGTTTTTCGGGGCTGAAAATCTTGTAATCCTCTTCATCCCATGCTTTTTTTACATCGTCCGGCAGCAGGTCATAAATTTCTGATGGCATGTTCGCGCAGTCTCCCTGAGAGTATTTTGTTAGTGGATTGCACTATACCATATTTTAATTTTTTCACAACAGTTTTTATGGCCAGCTTAATGGCCGTATTCAAAAAAACGCAGTATGCTTAACGGGGCGTGCATGCATGGCCGTGCCTCCGCATATATTGTTCCCGGCTATACCATTGCTCCTGTGCGTCTGAGTCGAATGCCCTTCACGGTTGCGTCGCAACAGTAGCGCAGGTTGTTTTTTGTCGCTCCCCGGAATATTTTCTGCTACGATGAGCCTCCGATTACAGGTGGGATATTTACGGGAGGTATGGATGGCGAACAGAATAGAAACCAGTATGCGTGCAATACCTCTGTTTCAGGGACTTAGCAGCAGTGCCCGTGAGGCCCTGACCGGGATTGTGCGTCACAGGCGCTTTCAGAAAGGGGGAGTCATTTTTTCTGAGGGCGAATCCGGACATGGTTTTTTTGTGGTGACCGAGGGGCGGGTTAAGATTTTCAAGCTTTCTGCGGACGGCAAGGAACAGATACTGCATATTTTCGGTGCCGGTGAACCCTTCGGCGAGGTTCCGGTTTTTACCGGCAGGCATTTTCCCGCGCATGCAATGGCCCTGGATGCTGCCGCAACCCTGTATTTTCCGCGGGATGATTTCATCAATCTGATCAGCTCTCATCCTGACGTTGCCCTGAATATGATGGCTGTGCTTTCACGGCGTTTGCACACATTCACCGATCTTATTGAAAATCTGTCGCTCAAGGAAGTGCCCGGCAGGCTGGCTGCCTTTCTGCTCTATCAGTGCGGTCCTGATGCGGGCAATATGATCCGGTTGGATATTTCAAAGGCGCAGCTTGCGAGCATTTTGGGAACGATACCTGAAACCCTGTCGCGTATCATGGCACGTATGGCCCAGGCCGGCTTGATACAGCTGCATGGTAAGCGCGAGATTGAAATAGTTGACCGGCGCCTGCTGAAGGATCTGGCCCAGCCGGGCGGCAGGCTTGGCTGAGCACTGGGGGATGACCATTGGTCGGTTAGGCGTCCGGCTGCTTGTCTGTGCATGCCTCCGGAATGTCGGTATCCGCATCATCGGCAGTCGGCTTTTTTTCAAACATTCTGGCAACCACAATGCTGATTTCATAGAGAACCAGCAGGGGTGCGGCCATGAGTAACTGGCTGATGGCATCCGGTGAGGGGGTCAGTATTGCGGATACGAGAAAAATCAGGAGGATGACGTACTTTCTGTTTTTGGAAAGCTGCGCATGGTTGATGATACCCAGTCGCGCCAGACAGACTATAAAAACGGGCATTTCAAATACGACGCCGAAGCCCAGTAGAAACAGGCAGCTGAAAGAAAGATATTCGCCGATTGAGGGCATTATCTTAACGTATTGCGTATTGTAGGTCAGAAAAAATTTAAATGCCGACGGGAAAACGACGTAATAGGCAAATGCCGTGCCTCCAATAAAAAAAATGACAGCAAGCAAAACAAACGGCAGGATGTTGCGCCTCTCTTTATCATAGAGTCCGGGAGCGACAAAGGCCCAGATCTGATAAATGAGCACGGGGCTTGCCAAAAAGATACCGGCAAAAAAGGCAAGCTTCATGTAGGTGAAAAATGCTTCCGTGACGCCGGTAAAAATAAAGGAGCTGCCTTCCGGCATTGCTTTGATGAGCGGGTTTGACAGGAGCAGAAATATCTGCTCTGAAAATGCATATGCGATCACAAAACCGATCCCAATGGCCGCAAGGCAGATGATAAGGCGCTTGCGCAGCTCTCCAAGGTGTTCGGTAAATGGTAATTTTTCTTCCAGCATTTAGGTATCGGAGTCCGGGTCGGTGTTGGTATCGGGCTGCGAAGGCGCAGAGGAAACCGGCGCTTCAGGCGGTTTTTCCGGGGGAGACTGCTCGGCCTGCTGAATTTTCTTCAGCTCCGGGCCCGGGTCGTAGACGTCGTGGTCAATGGTGAAATTGTGCTTGATTTCATCAGTGGCACGGCGGAACTCGCGCATGCCCTTGCCCAGGGCCCGGGCAATTTCCGGCAGGCGTTTCGGACCGATAATCACTACGGCCACAACCAGAATAACCAGCAATTCCTGCATTCCGAGTCCGAACATGTGGGCGGATCCTCACAACAAGATTTTTCAAATGCATAGTTTGACTTAAGCTTATAATTTGTATAATCTTTTGGCCGTAAAGTCAACATATCTATGGAGAAGTTCATGAGCGCAACCATTGTTTTTCGCGATGAACGCTGTATCGACCATGTGACGCCCGCCGGGCATCCTGAGTGCCCGCAGCGATTGATTTCAATTTACCAGATGCTTGACGCGCAAGCGCCCGGTGCGGGGTATGAGTTTCGCACGCCACGGGAGGCAACCCGGGAGGAGCTCGCCTTAAATCACGCACCGTCCTATATTGATGCCATCAAGGCTACGGCCGGCAGGCAGCCGGTTCGGCTTGATCCTGATACAAGCACTTCGGCCGGTTCCTGGACAGCGGCCAGGCTGGCTGCAGGCGCCGTGCTTGACGGCTGCGACATGCTGATGAGCGGCAGGGCAGCAAACGCGATGGCCCTTGTGCGTCCTCCCGGCCATCATGCCGAGCATGACCGCGCCATGGGTTTTTGCCTGTTTAATAATGTTGCCGTGGGGGCCCGCTATTTGTTGAAACATCACGGGCTTGAGCGGGTTATGATTTTTGACTGGGATATTCATCACGGCAATGGTACGCAAAACGCATTTTACAGGCATGCCGGAGGTACTCTATGTTTCAGCACATCAGTACCCGTATTATCCGGGAACCGGGGCTCTCCATGAAACCGGCAGCGGCGCGGGTACGGGCTATACGGTCAATATCCCGCTTGCGGGAGGGCAGGGTGATGCTGATTACCTGTTGCTGCTTGAACAGGTTCTGGTACCGCTTGCCCGGGCATATAAGCCGCAGTTTATTATCGTTTCTGCCGGCTATGATACCTATGTAAACGATCCGCTCGGCACTATGGATGTAACGCCTGTTGGTTTTGGTACAATGACGTCCAGACTGAAACAGCTCGCGGAAGAACTCTGCCAAGGTCGGCTGCTGCTTGCGCTTGAGGGCGGCTACCATCTTGACGGCATCGCGCAATCCATACAGCACACACTCAATGCGCTTGCCGGGCACAATGCACAGTTCTATGATGGGAACACGGGTGTGCAACCGGCCTCACAGACTTCTGTCGGCCGTGTTATAGCCGAGGTGCGCAAGGTGCATGCGCAAACATGGCCGGTGTTTAAGGCATGATATACAACTTGACTTATCAGGACTAACTGTATAGATTAGCGGTAAAAATATCACAGCTCAGGGTTGGGCCTCACTTTTTATCGGGGTTTTTGTGGAAAGTGTTGTTTTTGAAAAACTACAGGAAAAAATAGAGTGCGCTCTGGAGCGTTTCGCGAGTGAGCAGCGTGAAAAAAAGCGCCTGGAGCAATTGGCTTTAAAACAGGAGTTTGAAAACAAGGAACTGAAAAAGCGCCTTGAACATGCGACGCAGGAAAGAAATGTTTTGAAGCAGCGCTTGATAAAGGTTATGGAAAACATTGATTCTTTGAATATTTGAGACATAGCTGAACGGCAGGGGTGCTGCGGCTGTAAACAGAGCCCTTGTATAATCCTTAACTTTTTTTAAATAGTTAGTTGCTGGTAAGCATATGCCCGAGAGCGTTCCGATTGTTATTATGGGTCAGACTTTTCGTCTGCAGGGCAGTCATGATCCTGAATATGTTGCCCGGGTTGAGCGGTTTTTAAACGGCAAAATCGATGCTGCCAGGAAGATCGGTGGTACGGTGGACAGCAGTCAGTTGATGATTTTAGTGGCGCTTAACCTTGTGGATGATTATTTTTCAAAAGAGCGCGAACTTGAGGACGTATATAAAAATATTGACAATCGTGCTTCGGACTTGATAAATTTGCTTGAATCACAGCTGAATCTTGATGTATAGTTTATCAACAGAGAATAGTACTACAATAACCTGAACATTTTTAGCGGGAGAAAAAACTCAGTAGCGTAAAAATCGCACCATATAAGAGCAGCGCCGGGCAGTGTCCGGATACGCTGTGGGCGTGAGTCGAGTTTTTGAAGGAATAGAATGCAGGTTTATGCCTGCAAAAAACGTTACTTTCTATTGAAACAATACAGGCACAGGGACTGAACATGCAAGGGCATGGGAATTATTTCTGGAGCGGCATGACTGACGGTATTACTGCCAACTACATGAAATTACGATTACATTTAATTTTTCAGCCCCGGTCTGATAAACCTTGTAACAGTTTGTAACGCCTTCATATCCTCTTCTTGCCTCATGTAACACGTCTTATAAGCGTAACCGTTTAACTAATCCGTTCAGGTGCAGGCGCGCCGGGGGAAAATCAGTTTTTCCTGTGCGCTGGAAACGGTGCGTGCACTGCAGATGCAGTGTAAAATCATTAAGGATGCATGTGTAAAAACGGAGTTGCATAGGCTTTATGCGCATGTGTCAAACCATACAGCAACAGAAACAGGAGGTATACATACATTGAATCTACAATATATTATATGCGCATTGGTCGGAAGTATGATCGGAGTCGCGGCAGGCTTTCTGCTCCGCAAAAAACTGGTAGAGGGCAAGCTGGCTTCTGCGGAGGAATCCTGCAAAAAGATTGTTCTGGACGCACAGAAAGAGGCCGCCAACTTAAAAAAAGAATCAAAGCTGCAGGCCAAGGAGGAGTTGTACAAAGCCAAGGCGGAGTTCGAAAAGGAGTCGCACAACAAGAAAAACGAGCTGCAGAAGGTAGAGGCCCGTTTGTCTCAGCGCGAGGAAAATCTTGAAAAAAAGGTCAATCTTGTCGACCAGAAGGAAATCGTTGTAGCCAAGCGTGAGAAAACGCTTGAGACGCGCGAGGCGCAGGTGCAGGAGACCGAACAGAAGTATAATCGTGCCCTGCAGGAACAAGCTCAGATGCTTGAGAAGATTTCAGGCATGACCGCCCAGGAAGCCAAAAAAATGCTCATGCAAAACCTTGAGGGTGAAGCCAAGCATGAATCGGCGCGCACTATCAGGCGGATTGAAGAGGAAACAAAGGAAAATGCCGACAAGGTCGCCCGCAACATTATTGCTATCGCAATTCAGCGCTACAGCGCCGAGTATGTCGGTGAAAAAACCGTTTCGGTTGTCAATCTGCCCAATGATGAGATGAAGGGGCGGATTATCGGCAGGGAAGGGCGCAATATTCGCGCTATTGAGCAGATAAGCGGTGTTGACCTGATTATTGACGATACGCCTGAAACGATCCTGATTTCATCATTTGACCCGGTTCGCCGCGAAGTGGCGCGCATTGCGCTTGAGCGCCTGATCACCGACGGCAGGATTCACCCGGCACGCATTGAGGAGATTGTACAAAAGGTCAATCAGGAAATGGATGTGACGATTCGTGAAGCCGGCGAACAGACCATATTTGATGTCGGCATTCAAAAAATCAATCCTGAGATTATCCGCCTGCTGGGACGCTTGAAATACCGGACCAGCTATGATCAAAACGTGCTGCAGCATTCACTTGAAGTATCATTCCTGTGCGGAATGATGGCCAATGAACTTGGCCTGAATGCCAAGGCTGCCCGCAGGGCCGGTCTGCTGCATGATATCGGCAAGGCAATCGACCATGAGGTTGAGGGCTCGCATGCCCTGATCGGCGCCGACATGGCCAAGAAGCACGGTGAGCCCGAGGACATTGTCCACGCAATCGGTGCCCATCACGATGATGTAAAGCCGCAGACCGTACTGGCAGTGCTGGTGCAGGCTGCTGATGCACTGTCGGCTGCCCGTCCCGGGGCCCGGCGTGAAATGCTGGTCACCTACGTGAAGCATTTGAAGGAGATTGAGGAAATAGCCAATTCCTTCAAAGGTGTCACGAAGTCCTATGCGGTTCAGGCCGGACGTGAAGTCCGCGTCATGGTCGAGAGCCGCGAGGTCAATGATGATGATGCGGTAGTATTGTCAAAGGATGTTGCCAGGAAGATCGAGGAATCGCTCACCTATCCCGGGCAGATCAAGGTTACCGTTATCCGCGAAACCCGGGCGGTTGAGTACGCGAAATAGGTTTTTTTATGGTACACGCATACGATATACTCTCAGAGCGCGGGTTCATTGAGCAGGTGACTGATGAAGAGTCCCTGCGCGTGAAGCTCGGCGCATCCCTGAGCTGTTATGCCGGTTTTGATCCGACGGCGGATAGTCTGCACGTGGGGCATTTGCTGCCGGTTATGGCACTTGCACATATGCAGCGCTGCGGTCATCGCCCCATTGTGCTTGTGGGCGGCGGAACAGCCCTGATCGGTGATCCCAGCGGCAAAAACGAGATGCGCAGGATATTGTCACGGGATGAGGTCGGCAGAAATGCTGAATGCATTAAAAAACAGATGTCTCGCTATATCAGCTTTGAAGGCCCTGACACGGCCCTGTGCCTTGACAATGCCGACTGGCTGACCCCGCTTAATTACATAGATTTTCTGCGTGATATCGGGCGCCATTTCAGTGTGAACCGGATGCTGGCGGCCGAGTCCTATCGTGCGCGGCTTGAAACCGGGCTCAATTTTATTGAGTTCAATTACATGCTGCTGCAGTCCTATGACTTCCTTCATCTCTACAGGAAGCATGGCTGTGTGCTGCAGATCGGCGGTAATGATCAGTGGGGCAATATTGTTGCGGGCATAGATCTTGTGCGCCGTGTTGCCGGGGGTGAGGCCTTCGGTTTGACCTTTCCCTTGATCACAACAGCAGCAGGCAGCAAAATGGGTAAAACCGAGTCGGGCGCGGTCTGGCTTGACCCGGAGAGAACCAGCCCGTATCATTATTATCAGTTCTGGATTAATACGGATGACAGGGATGTAGAGCGCTTTTTGCTGTATTTCACCTTTTTGCCTGTTAAAGATATCCGCACGGAGCTTGATCGTGGGATTCAAAAGGCCAAGGAACTGC
>CAVRPV010000017.1:0-5000 GCA_963723235.1 uncultured delta proteobacterium | reverse complement strand
CACGAAGGTTCCCTCAGGCTGATTGGAAACCAGTCGTAGAGTGTAAACGCATAAGGGAGCTTGACTGCGAGACAGACATGTCGAGCAGGTACGAAAGTAGGTGTTAGTGATCCGGCGATTCCGTATGGAAGGGTCGTCGCTCAACGGATAAAAGGTACTCCGGGGATAACAGGCTTATCTCCCCCAAGAGTCCACATCGACGGGGAGGTTTGGCACCTCGATGTCGGCTCATCGCATCCTGGGGCTGGACAAGGTCCCAAGGGTTTGGCTGTTCGCCAATTAAAGCGGTACGTGAGCTGGGTTTAGAACGTCGTGAGACAGTTCGGTCCCTATCTGCCGTGGGCGCAGGATATTTGAGAGGATCTGTTCCTAGTACGAGAGGACCGGGATGGACGAACCTCTAGTGTACCAGTTATTTCGCCAGAGGTACAGCTGGGTAGCTATGTTCGGAATGGATAACCACTGAAAGCATCTAAGTGGGAAGCCAACCTCAAGATTAGATATCCCTATCACCGAGAGGTGATCTAAAGACTCCTGGTAGACTACCAGGTTGATAGGCCGGGTGTGTAAGTGTGGTAACATATTTAGCTTACCGGTACTAATTGGTCGTGAGGCTTGATCATATTTAATTCTTGCGAGACTATACCTCGCATACTAAGAAAACGTCAAAAAAATACATATATATTTTCGGTGATTATAGCGTAGGGGGTACACCCGTTCCCATTCCGAACACGGCAGTTAAGCCCTACAGCGCCGATGGTACTGCATGGGAGACTGTGTGGGAGAGTAGGACGTCGCCGAAATCTTTTTAAACCCGCCGCAAGGCGGGTTTTTTATTTTAAAAAGCATTAAAATATGGTAGCTATATTAAGTTTAGGTTTTATTTTATCTGCTGATGAGACTAATTGGAATCGCTATCGGGATCGCCATCGAATACGAATCCTGATTCCGATAACTCCCGATAGCGATAGAATTATGAACAGGTAGAGCTAATTCAGGAGTCGACTATGTCGGGACATTCAAAGTGGAGCACGATCAAGCGTAAGAAGGGTGCGATTGATGCAAAGCGGGGCCAGGCCTTCACCCGCCTTATCAAGGAATTGACCATAGCTGCACGCATGGGCGGCAGCAATCCTGAAGCCAACCCGCGCCTGAGAACTGCTGTTGCCGCGGCCAAGGCTGAGAACATGCCCAAGGACAATATTGATCGCGCCATCAAGAAGGGGGCCGGAGAGCTTGAGGGCATGACCTATGAAGAGATTACCTATGAGGGGTACGGGCCCGGCGGCACTGCTGTTATGGTTGAAGTCATGACCGATAATAAAAACCGCAGCGCCGCTGATATTCGCCATATTTTTTCAAAAAACGGCGGTACCCTGGGTGAGACAAACTGCGTTGGCTATATGTTCGATAAGAGGGGTGCGATTGTATATGAAAAAAATCGGTTGATGAGGATCAACTGATGGAAGCAGCGCTTGAGGCCGGCGCAGAAGACGTTATCGCCGATGACACTACGCTGACCGTTTATACAACGCCGAAAGAATTTTATGCGGTCAAGGATGCGCTTGATGCTGATGAAAAAGTTGCCGGCTACATAAGCGCCGAGATTTCAATGATCCCTCAGACCACTGTGCAGCTTACCGGCAAAGCAGCTGAACAGGTACTTAGGATGATGGACGCACTTGATGATAATGATGATGTGCAGAATGCCTATTCCAATTTTGACATCTCCGATGAGGAGATGGAAAAGCTCGGCTGAGTTGTTGATTTTGATGTTGTTACTTTGAAGTGCAGGGGCGACCGATTGGTCGCCCTTTTTTTACGTCCACCTTGTCCACCATGTCCATACCTTATCTTTTTACAACCGTTTCCCTTTCTCTGAAAAATTTCGCAGTCGCTCACACAACCCGGTATAGCGCAGGCGCGGTTTGTCATTGGCAATGGCCAGTGCAAGGGCCTTGCGGCTGCCAACGATTACCACCAGACGTTTGCCGCGCGTTATCGCTGTGTAGAGCAAATTGCGCTGCAGCATGATGTAGTGCTGCGTGAGAAGCGGCATGACAACAGCCGGGAATTCAGACCCTTGAGATTTGTGCACTGAGATGGCATAGGCTGGAACAAGATCATCAAGATCGTTGAAACTATAGCTGACCGGACGGTCGTCAAACATAACAATGGCTGTTTTCTTTTCAGCGGATGCGCTCATGATAGAGCCGATATCGCCGTTAAACACGTCAAGGTCATAGTTGTTTTTCACCTGCATGACCTTGTCGCCTGCCCGGAAACAGCGGCTGCCGCGCTCAAGGATGACATATCCCGGATTGAGAACCTGCTGCAGTTCGCGGTTCAGGTTTTCAGTGCCGATCAGGCCCTTGTGCATTGGGGTAATGATCTGCACATCCTGCATGGGATTGAGTTTGAAACGGGCCGGAATGCGTCTGGATGTAACCTCGATAATCGTTTTGAGAGCCGCCTCGGGATCATCTTTCTCAATAAAGTAAAAGTCGGTCAGCTTGTTCGTGTCTTCAGCATCAAGCAGCCCTTGGCCTTTGTTGATGCGGTGGGCGTTCATTACAATCCGGCTCTGTTGGGCCTGCCGGAAAATCTCGGTCAACTCGGCTACCGGCACGATGCCGGAGTTGATGATATCTGCCAGTATATTGCCCGGCCCGACCGAGGGGAGCTGATGCACATCGCCGACCAGCACAAGCGCGCATCCGGGCTTGAGCGCGCAGAGCAGCTGATACATCAGGTAGGTGTCGATCATTGAGGCCTCATCGACAATCAGCATGCTGCAGTCAAGGGGATTGCCGGCATGATGTTCAAAGGTGCCGCTTTGAAAGTCATATTTCAAAAGACGGTGCAGGGTTTTGGCTTCACGGCCGGTTGCCTCGGTCATGCGCTTGGCAGCCCGTCCCCGTAGGGGCAGCCAGCATCACGCTCAGGTGTTCATGTAAGGCAAGCTGCAGCACGGCCTGCACAATGGTGGTTTTACCTGTTCCCGGCCCCCCGGTGATAACCTGTACCCGGGTTTCGAAAACAAGGCGCACGGCTTGTGCCTGCTGTTCTGAGAGTTTAAATGATAGTGTGCGTTCAACCGCGCGCAGCAGGGATGCGACATTTTTGTGTTGCCGTGCGGGTGCGGCTCTTTGCAGTTCACACAGGCTTTTGGCGATCTGCTGCTCGCAACTGTGCAGCATGGCCGGGTACACGCATTCAGATGAATCGCTATCCGTGAGACGAACCCCGACCGGTTCAATCACGATTTCACTGCGCAGGGCAAGTGCGTTGATGGCGCTTGTGAGCTCAGTTGTTTCGGCCTCAAGTATGTCCCCGGCCCGCTGCAGCAGGATATCTCGCGGTGCATACACATGGCCGTCGCCTGAGAATTCCTGCAGCACATAGAGAAGCCCGGCTTCCATGCGCCTTGGGCTTGAGCGGCTGAAGCCCAGTTTCATTGCAACCTGATCAGCGGTTACAAAACCGATACCGCTTACCTCGGTTGCCAGGCAGTAGGGGTTTTCGCGAACTGCTGTTAAGGAATTGGTACCGAACCGGCGGTATATCCTGGCGGCAACACCCGGCCCGATATCGTGCTCCTGCAGAAACAACATCAAATTGCGTATGCCGTGCTGCTGTGACCATGAATCCTTAATACCGGCGAGCTTGCTTTTGCCTATGCCGCGAACCTTCAGCAATTGGTCAGGATCAGAATCGAGAATTTCAATTGTGCCGGTTCCGAATTTTTTGATGATTCGTCCGGCAAGATCAGGGCCCAGTCCCTTTATCAGGCCGGAGCCCAGATAGCGTTCAAGCCCCTCAATGCTTGTGGGCATGACGGTTTCATGTCGTTTTATCTGGAACTGGCGCCCGAAACGCTGATGCTCGATCCAGGTGCCGTGCATGATCAGTGTTTCGCCGACTTTGGGAGACAAAATGGTGCCGACTGCGGTAACGTCCTGCTCTTCAGCGTTGCTTTTGCATTGCAGCACTAAAACAGCGTAGCCGTTATCCGCGTTGGAGAAGAGTACTTTTTCTATGCGCCCCTGCAGCTCAATGTCCGCCACCCGTTCAGCCCCCGAAACCCTGATCGGTGACCGCCAGCACGGTTTGCCACAGCAGCCCGGTCGGATCAATTTTTTTACGGGCTGAAACCGCCATTGCGAGCGGCACATGGGTGTAGTGGTTGTTCCAATAGCCGATCATCAGGTCGGTTTTTCCGGCCATGCCGGCATGCACGGCGCTCTGGCCCATTTGCAGGCATATCAGCGAGTCGCTGGCGTTGTCCGGGCGGCTGCGTATGGAATAGCTGGGGTCGATATATTTGACGGTTACGGGCACCTGGCGTTGCTGGAAGTAACCGGTGATGCTGTTTTTCAGGAAAATACCGATGTCTTCGTGCAGTTTGTTGCCGGAAGCGTCACAATGCTCATCTCCGGTCATTAAATCCTGGCCTGCGCCTTCGGCAACGACAATAACCGCGTGGCGTCGGCGCCGCAGGCGTTCTTCCAGTTTTTGCAGCAAGCCCCGTTCCCCTTCAAGCGTGAAGGGAACTTCGGGTATAAGGCAGAAGTTCACATCAGCGTTCGCGAGGGTTGCCTGTGCAGCGATAAAACCGGAATCGCGGCCCATGAGTTTCACCAGGCCCACGCCATTGTCAGCCCCTTTTGATTCGGTGTGCGCGGCCTGTATCACGGCGCGTGAGACTTCAACCGCGGTTTCAAACCCGAAGGTGCGTGAAACATAGCAGATATCATTGTCAATGGTTTTGGGTATGCCGATAACGGCGATTTTGTAGCCGCGCTTTTCAATTTCCTGCGCGATCGCGCGCGCGCCGTGCAGGGTGCCGTCTCCGCCGATTGTGAACAGTATCGAGATGTTCAGGTCCTGCAAATAGTCAACCATGCGGCCCGGATCCTGGGGGCCGCGCGAAGAACCCAGAATCGTGCCGCCCTGTTCATGAATCGCATTGACCATCTCAGTGTCAAGCAGTATCGGCG
>CAVRPV010000016.1:0-93796 GCA_963723235.1 uncultured delta proteobacterium | reverse complement strand
AGGTTTATCCGGTAATGGAGGGTCTGCTGCGGCTGTGCACCTTCAGCGTAAACAAAAGCAGATGATGCGAAAAAGAAGCCCCTGATCTCCCCGGGGCTTATTCTTTATTGAGTGTATTTGCTGTTCGTGTTGCCGGTTTTCCGCGCACTTAAAGAAAAGGTCGAGCCTGTTTTGTAAGCAGGTAGCCGCTTTATTTGTTCGGGTATGTAAGTAACCCGTCGGCAGCGAAACATCCAGTACTCGAGTACACTGGGTCATGCACATTATGTGTATTTTTACAGCACCGGGCCGAACAGAGCGATGGCATTATTCCAGAGCCGATGATGCCAGGTCCACTGCGCTACCATATCGCCGGTAATCGTTCTTGATCGGTCGAGGTAGCTTTGCTGTCGCTGGCGAACGTGTGCGGTTAATGCGCTATAATAGAGCAGTATATTTTTTCATCATTCAGTTCGAAACCTGCGTCTGTCCATATTTGCTGATCCGATAAGGGTAACTTTATAGTCAATCGTCAACATCTTCGCATGCAGCAGACCCCCCCATATTCAAAGATTTTCACACCGGCTGCAAGCAGATCATCGTAATAGCTTCGGCTTGCTGCACCGGCAATCCATGAGTCGTTTCTGGCCGGGAAAATGATTGTCGTAGCAACCCCTCGGCGGGCGCATGCGCACAGTCCGGCTTGTATGGATTTCGAAATTAATACGGAGTCGTAATAAACAACTCGTATTCAGCAGCATACATAATTGATTCGAATCTCTCGGGCATTGCAGCGTACTGGATCATCGGGCCGGTTCCATTCACCTGTGCTGTCAGCCCGTCCTGTGCCGGCGGAAGGGGCTGCCGCAAAAGATCGCTGATATCCTCACCTGTTTCCGCCCCCCAGTCGCTGGCGAAAAGGTACTGGTTCTGCAGTGTTATCGGACCGTTGAAGCGTATCATGATATCAACCCACGGAGCGTACTTTGCTTTTACACGAAATTCAGGGTCGGCACAGTTTTGGCTGCCGCAATAGGTGATCAGGTTATCAATAACAACAATTTTGCGGTGATTGCGCAAATATGCGGCCTTTGAGTGTCCGCAGCAGCAGGTGGCCAATTGGCAGGGCGACAGCGACTTTTACGCCTGCTTCGTGCATGGCCGACCAGCGTTTTAATTGATCATGCTGCGCGAGCCCAGACCGTCAGCCATCGCGCGGCAGGTCGCCGCGTGCTGCAGCGTTGATCGCCTCGACCGCCTTGCAGCCGTTCTTGTCCTCCAGCCAGATATAGAACAAGAGGTGGACGTGGTCTTGTGCGGCATCAATGTCGGCTACCATGGAGTCAATGGTCGCGTTCGAATCCTGCAATAAGGTTGCATGGTTACCCCCGACCGGTTCGAAGCCGTTCACGTGTTTCCCGGCGTGAAATAAATGCTTATAGGTTTGCGGCACATCGCCGTGCATATCAAAGCCAACTGCTTCCGCAGCGAACACATCACTCAGCCGTGCGAGAAACGTGCGTATCCGGTTTACGCGGCTGCGGCCGATGTTTGTCTCTCCCAAAAAAATGTAGGCCAGAATACCCACCACAGGAACGGCAAGGATAACCACGACCCAAGCGATCCGGGAAGCCGGTTCCCGGTGAGGCCGCAGCAGCACCCGAACGATAAGTGTATATTGCACTAAAATGTGCAGTATCAGGCTGATGGAACCAGCAGGAATGCTATTACTCATCATGATGAGACCTCATAATGGCAGATATTGAAATGGCTGAGACATCCAAGAGGGCTTGGCGTCGACCTGCCGTTGTTTCTCAGTACATAGGGTCCGACCCGGTTGCCGCGCATTCTGTCCTGTCTGCAGTTATTGTTTAGCGCTTATTCTTCGTGTGCAATAGATAATTCATGATTACCTTTAATTGGCCATAAAACAAGGAAGTGATGGATCATATCACTTGGGAACAACGCTGTACCTATAATTTTTTTTGCCAGCCTGACAATCGGGAGGGTAACAAATGTTGCCGCCAAGGCGGATGTAAGCTTTTTGGCGATTGCTTGCATCTGGTGACCTGCTGTTATTGGTTTGCGGCTCGGGAGGATAGGGGGCAGTTTGACCTTGACCTGCTCCCACTATCAGTCTATGGCGAAGTTTGACGGAGCCGCTGCTGTTCCTACCTTGTTTGTCACCTTCAGGGAATACGTTCCCGCAGGGAAACTCTTTGATGCCTTCGGCACGACAAAAGTGATACTATCCATGCCCGACGCTGTGAGCTTGCATTTTATCTTCCTGCCGTTCTCAGAATCCTCAAGGTACACAGTGCCTTTCTTCGTACTGAAGAAATCCCCGGTTATGGTGATCGGGTCCCCGGCACCACCTTGATAGTAGTCAAGGGCATCTATCTCCGGGGGCTTCATGGTAAAGGCATTCGGCAGGGTAATAGCGGCCTGCCTAGATGGCTTGATCGTTACATGATGGGTCCCCGCAGGCAGGGCCTTCGCGACAATACAGGTGATGGAATCAGGCTTCCAACCGTCCTTTGCTATCTTTGTAGCTGCGCCTCCGATCAGGACACTTCCCTTTTTTGTGCCAAAGCCCGAGCCTGTAATCGTGATCTGCGTGCCGATAGTGCCCTCGCCAATCAATTCTGGCGGCTCCACGCCGCCATCCCATCCGGCGAGCCTTGCCATGAGCCACCAGAAAGCAGAACCCTTGAGGACGCAGTTAAGGGTTTGAGAATGTGCGCAATCGCCGCATTGGCCAGCTATCTGGGCGAGCTCAGACGAGGAATTTGCATGTATCCAGTCAGTTGCCCAGTTGCGGCCGCCTATAATCGCAATTGTCATTTGCATAAAGTGCCATGTAATTCGTTGTTCCCTCCGGGTCGTAGCTTTCGATATCCGCAAAGTCGAACAGGACCTTGTCCTTGCTCCTGGCATAGGTGCGGATCTGCTCATTGCGCTGGTTAACGTTACCGCTTGCTCCCGAGCCGGTGAGGTGGCCGGTCATATAGACAAATGTTACCTCAGGAAAATCTTCTTCCAGCTCATTCATGAGATTCAGGTACGTATTGATCTCAGCCTCGGTTCCATCAACCTGGCCGCACCACGACCACATGACAACGTTGCGGTCGTTGCCGCCTGAGCGATTGAGAAAATCGCGTCTCCGCTGCGCCCAGGTTGTACGGTCCGGGTTCCCGAGATCTACCCGATGGCGTGTAATCATTAACAAAGACTCCCGCCGCATATCCGCCGCTTGCGTAGGAAAATGTGAACGGGGCGCCTCTGAAGTCGCTGATGGCATCAATGCCTGTTATAAGCTGACTGCCATGGGATGTGTGCCCATAACTTATACGAAGGTTGCTTTTCGCGGCCTCGATCCATGACGATGGTATCTGGTTGATGTCAGTACACGTATGATCGATGATGATCGATTGTGCCTGAGCTGCGGTTGCAAGGCATACGCAAAAGAGGACTATTACCGGCAAAAAATATTTTTTCGTGTATACGCATGCAGTGCTCAGTATTATTCCTTTTCCCACTATCATTCTATGGTGAAGCTTGAAGGAGCCGCTGCTGTTCCTACCTTGTTTGTGACCTTCAGGGAATACGTTCCCGCAGGGAAACTCTTTGATGCCTTCGGCACGACAAAAGTGATACTATCCATGCCCCACGCTGTGAGCTTGCATTTTATCTTCCTGCCGTTCTCAGAATCCTCAAGGTACACAGTGCCTTTCTTCGTACTGAAGAAATCCCCGGTTATGGTGATCGGGTCCCCGGCACCACCTTGATTGTAGTCAAGGGCATCTATCTCCGGGGGCTTCATGGTAAAGGCATTTGGCAGGGTAATAGCGGCCTGCCTAGATGGCTTGATCGTTACATGATAGGTACCCGCAGGCAGGGCCTTCGCGACAATACAGGTGATGGAATCAGGCTTCCAACCGTCCTTTGCTATCTTTGTAGCTGCGCCTCCGATCAGGACACTTCCCTTTTTTGTGCCAAAGCCCGAGCCTGTAATCGTGATCTGCGTGCCGATAGTGCCCTCGCCAATCACTTCTGGCGGCTCCACGCCGCCATCCCATCCGGCTAGACTGGCCATGAGCCACCAGAAGGCACCACCCTTGAGGACGCAGTTAAGGGTTTGAGAATGTGCGCAATCGCCGCATTGGCCGGCTATCTGGGCGAGCTCAGACGAGGAATTTGCATGTATCCAGTCAGTTGCCCAGTTGTGGCCGCCGATAATCGCAATTGTCATTTGCATACAGTTCCATGTAATTCGTTGTTCCGTCCGGATCGTAGCTTTCGATATCCGCAAAGTCGAACAGAACCTTGTCGTGGCTCCGGGCATAGCTGCGGATCTGCTCATTGCGCTGGTTAACGTTACCGCTTTCTCCGGAGCCGTTGAGGTGGCCGGTCATATAGACAAATGTTACGTCAGGAAAATCTTCTTCCAGCTCATTCATGAGATTCAGGTATGTATTGATTTCAGCCTCGGTTCCATCAACCTGGCCGCACCACGACCACATGACAACGTTGCGGTCGTTACCGCCTGAGCGATTGAGAAAATCCCGTGTTCTCTGCGCCCAGGTTGTACGGTCCGGGTTGCCGAGATCGCCTTCCGGCGTGTAATCATTTACAAAGATTCCTGCCGAATATCCACTTGCGTAAGAAAAAGTGAACGGGGCGCCCCTGTAGTCGCTGATAGCATCGATGCCGGTTATAAGCTGACTGCCATGGGATGTATGCCCGTAACTTATACGCAGGTTGCTTTTCGCGGCCTCGATCCATGACGATGGTATCTGGTTGATGTCAGTACACGTATGATCGATGATGATCGACTGTGCCTGCGCTGCGGCTGCAAGGCATACGTAAAAGAGGACTATTACCGGCAAAAAATATCTTTTCATGGCGCATACCTCCAGAATTGTATTTATCATGTTTTGTCTGTCCCGGGTTTGTATTCCTTGCTTTTGGCGCACTGCGATCCGCAAGGCGGGTGCCATGGCCGCTATCCATGTGTTTGTATATTCGGCGGTTCGGCACCCGCCCTGAAGAATTTTTTGAGGAGACGCGGCTTATGCGCTCACGTCCGGCAGGCGGCTGCATTGCAATGCCTGCTTTATTACTTCACCGTTTATACTTTCCCATGAGCTGGCCTTCGGCCAGGACATGGCCTTTCATTGCCTTTGAGCAAAGCATCCCTGGTGAGACCCGGTTCCTGCGCAAGCTCAGTATCCAAAGCATAGATTTTAAAAAAGTACCGGTGCGTCCCTCCCGGAGGGCACGGCCCTCCATAGCCGTATTTGCGGAAATCATTGATGCCGTGCCTGGCTCCGTTCTCCAAAGCCTTGTCAGGCGCTATGCCCTGCGTGCAGCCCGCTGGCAGTCGGCGGTATGTTGAACAGCACCCAGTGCACCCAGTTTCCCATTGGCGCATCCGGATCATCACAGATAAGCGCAAGGCTTTTCGTGCCTGCGGGAATGCCTGACCATGACAGGGCAGGCGAGACATTGCTCCCGTCACAGGTATAATCCTTCGGGATCATGCCGCCATCGGTAAAGGCACTGCTTGTGATCGTCATCGTCATGTTCGCACCTCCTTCCGTCTGTGCGCATACCCCATCTGTTGCGCCCGCGAAAAAGCACAGCAAAGCCAATGAAGCCAGTATATAGAAAATTCTTCTCATGGTGATCATTGTTCAGCTTATGTCTAAAGGTATCTTTTTTTATTCAGTATGTAACGTTCTTCATAACCGGCGTGCAAAAGCAGAGTGAAGCGACGCTTTTGCATGCCGGGTTGATGGTGTTGTTAGGAATCACTTAAAAGAACTCTGAATAATGAACCCGAAGTGCGGGAAGGGATTGCTTACAATGATCTGCTCACTCGTCGGTTTCCTAATAACATACCCATCAAATATTTTTTCCTGGCCACCCTGTAGGTTGCCATACACTTTTACTTTCTCATCAGGAGAAAGATTTAGTTTCTTGTCGCCTGGTAACTTCGCCCTAACAAAGATTGAGCCCGAATTTTCCGTCAGAGTAAAACCATTTCCATCCAGTTGGGTGATGATTCCTTCGATTGCGCTTACCGGCGGCAAAGCCAGATTCTTGATCGCTGTCGTCCCAGCACAGCCACTGGTCATCAGAGCAACCACAGCCAACACTTGCAAAAGGCGAGTCACCATTTCATTGTCTCCGTTTCGTTGATATGCCTAACAATCATTATATGGAATCCGTAATTTGTGGCATTGCATGAGAATGCTTATTGCAAAAGATCATAATTTTGTCAAATTAATATGCTGTGGATTCCGCAATTTGTTGGTAATACCGTGGGTATGCGGATTCCATATAATACGGGGAGGAGCTATGGCTGTCGATGTATTGCTGGAATTTCAAAAATTTTTGTTCTGAAAATGCTTCAGGTCTTTGTGCCTATGTATAGGACGGGTGCGAGTGCTGCAGGCGGTCGACGGTTTCGCGGTCGACCGCGAAGGGCAGGGGAGGAAGATTGGGCATGGGCAGTGTAGGTCGGCAAACGGTGTTTGGCTGATTGCATGGTTGTAGGCAATTGTCATGAGGGCTGCAAGGTTAACTGCGTCACAGATGTTGTAGGCCAGAAGCGTTTCAAGCGCGCTTGTGTTGCCGGTGCGCCTGTAGTCATGCCAGAGCAGCACGGCCGTGTAGCCGTCGATATCGGTCATGCCGGGGCGCTCAATGCCCAGAGTCTTCTCGCAGCGTTTCAGTCCGCCTCGATATCCGAGAGCTCCCAGAACGAAGCGCAGATCAATCTGCGCCTGCGTGCATGCCGGATTTTGAAAAAGCGTTCGATAAACGGCACGTCAAAGCAGGAGCCGTTATAGCTGATAAGCAGGTTGTAGTGCTCGATGTCGCGCGGGAAATCGTCAAGGTTTTGCCCCTGCACGTACCATTTGATTTCGCTGCCGTCATACAGGGCAATCGTGGTGATCGTGTCGTGGCTGCGGTCAAGCCCGGTTGTTTCGATATCAAGATAGGCTGCATTGTCCATGAACTCGGGGAACATGCGCCAGCGCATGGAGTGGGGCAGGGCGCGTGAAAAAAACTGCACATCCCTGCGCGCAATCGCCCTGAATGAATCAATCAGCGCGCGGTCGACCATGGCGCGGGTTCGGGCGCTGAGCGGTTGTTCAACGGCGGCTTAAAATCTTCCCAGGTATGGATACCGCGCTCCCAGATGAGCTGCTCGGTGGCCTCGCCTATGCCCTGCATGTGTTGGAAGGTGCGGGTAAGCATGTAATAAGTATCCCCGGATAGAGTAGGGTGGGTGACAACCCACCAGCAATGTTTTATATAATAATCGGTGGGTTTCGCTACGCTGCACACACCCTACGGTTTTTTGCATCTGATTATTGTTTAAAAACGATGCTGGATGCAAAGCGTTTGTGCAGTCATGACAAGTGTAGCGGACACTGGCATGCTGTGCCCCTACCGGATCTATTCCACGCCGCAGTGACGATTTCAACCGCCTGCTATAAAAGCCAGGCGTCGATTTGCTCGCGCGGCAGTGCAGAGACCTTTACGGTTGAACTGCTTTGTCTGCGATGCAGGTAAACATCGACGTCGCCCCGGGTGCGCGCGCTGCTGAAAGACACGCATATGCACGCCCCCAGCAGGCAATCCGGTCCGGATGCTTCTTCCGGTATGAGAACGATCGGGCCGGGAAAATCAACAAGAGAGATGAGTGTGTCCGTGTCACGTGCAAGGCCGGCAAGTCGCTCATTGTCTTTTTCATCGCGGCCCGCGACGATTTTCAGGTCAGGCCGCACGCGCAAATGGCGGCCGGTATTGAGCAGCTCAAGGTCAAAGCGGGTAATATTCTTTTGATGCTCAAGCAGGTCGCGCAGGCGCTGGCTGAAGGGCGGGTCGGTCAGCAGGCAGCCGCCCCCGGGGTTGGGAAATTGCGTGATGCCCCATTGCTTTGCCAGGGCGAACTGGGGTTTGCGCGAGCGGCCCTGAAGGTCGAGCAGTCTCTCGCGCTCAACCATGCCATCCAGCTCGGGCCGGGTCGGCTCAAGCAGTTTTGCACTCAGGGGCCGCAGGATCATGTCGGGGCAGCCGGATGTTTTTGCGACCGTTGCAAGCGACTGGCGATTCTGCGACATGGGCCGCTCGCCGAGCACCTCGCCCGAGAAAAGAAAGCCCGGTCCCAGGCGCTCAAGCAGGCTGGCCGCTTCGCGAAACATCATGGCATGACAGTCGATGCAGGGGTTCATGTTTTTGCCGTACCCGTGCGGCGGGTTTTGCAGCATGGCAAAATGGATGTCGGTAATATCGATTTCGTGCAGTGGGATGCCAAGCTGTGCAGCCGCAGCGCGGGCGCGCCCCGGGCCGAAGAAGGGCGTTATGAACGTAACAGCCTCGACCTGCAGCTGCTTTTGCTCCTGCAGGAGACGAGCGGCCAGGATGCTGTCGAGGCCGCCGGAAAGAAGGCCGAGTGCTATGTACATAATTCTTCCTGGTATGTGCAGGCTGTTGAAAAACACTCATCTGCTTCGTTGTGTTTGTCATGAGTCATTGCAGCGTACACAACAGTACGCCTCATTCCTCATGACTTCACACGCCTTGCATCTGAAATATTTGACAGACATGTAGCGTGTAGGGTGGACTTGCGCAGCATGTCCACCGGTTGCGATGATGGTGGACACGCTTCGCGAGTCCACCCTACAGCTGCTTGGTACAATTGTGCTATTTGGCTGATGCGCTCAAGGCCGCCCATGTAGGGACGCAGGACTTCGGGGATGATGACGCTTCCGTCCGCCTGCTGATAGTTCTCGAGCACCGCGACCAGTGTGCGGCCGACGGCCAGGCCCGAGCCGTTCAGGGTGTGCACCAGTTCCGTTTTATTGCCGCCCTTGCGCTTGAAGCGGATGGAGGCCCGGCGGGCCTGAAAATCCTCAAAATTGCTGCAGGATGATATCTCGCGATAGGTATTCTGGCCGGGCAGCCAGACTTCAATATCATAGGTCTTGGCAGCGGAAAATCCCAGGTCGCCGCTGCACAGGCTAACCACGCGGTAGCTGATACCCAGTTTTTGCAAAATTGCCTCGGCATTGACGAGCAGCTTTTCAAGCTCATCGTAGGAATCCTCCGGCCGGGTGAATTTAACCAGTTCGACCTTGTTGAACTGATGCTGGCGAATGAGGCCGCGGGTATCGCGTCCGTATGATCCGGCTTCACTGCGAAAGCAGGGGGTGAAAGCCACATAGCAGCAGGGCAGGTCGTCTTCAGCCAGGACTTCCTGCTGGTGAATATTGGTGAGCGGCACCTCGGCGGTCGGGATCAGGAAGTAGTCCGTGCCTTCTATTTTAAACAGATCTTTTTCAAACTTTGGAAGCTGGCCCGTGCCGGTCATGGCCTGACGGTTGACCATCAGGGGAGGGAGCACCTCACAATAGCCGTGCTCGGTGGTGTGTACATCGAGCATGAAATTGATCAGGGCGCGCTCCAGCCGCGCGCCGGCACCGGTAAGCAGGCTGAAACGAGCGCCGGTCATGCGTGCGGCCCGGTCAAAGTCAAGTATGCCGAGTTTTTCACCGATATCAAAATGCTGGCGCGCCTCAAAGTTACATTCCGGCTGCGTTCCCCAGGTGCGTACCTCGATGTTGTCCTTTTCATCTTTCCCCACCGGAACTGAAAGGTGCGGAATGTTGGGCAGGTTCATCAAGAAAGCGCTGGTCTGTTCTTCGATCTGATTGAGGGATTCTTCAATGGTTTTGATTCGGGAGCCGACTTCTTTCAGGGCTTTGAAGTGATCCGGAGCAACATCCTTTTTTTCGCGCTTGCAGAGCGCGATTTCTTCGCTGGCGCGGTTGCGCTCGGCGCGCAGGGTTTCAATTTCCTGCAGGGCCTGCCGCCGCCGGGCATCAAGCTCAAGAAAACCGCCCAGATCAACATCCATGTTGCGGCTGGCGAGCATCTGTTTGATTGTGTCGCTGTTGTCGCGAACGAATCGTACATCAAGCATGGCAGGTATCCCTTGAGGCTGTTGAAAAACGCCCTATCTGCTTGCGTTGCGCTCATCATTCGTCACTGCGGCGTACGGAAAAGTACGCCGCATGCCGATTGCCTGAAGCATGCATTTCGCGACGCCTTGCATCTGGGCCTTTTTGAACAGCCTGTAAAAAAACTTTTCACCATCCTGTTGGAGGCTCAGGCGGCCGGTACGTCAAGCCAGGTTTGAAATTCCTTGCAGCCGCCGGATTTCCATTTTTTGCTCAGCACGCTATCCAGAAAAATACCGAAGCATGTGTCCAGAAAATCATTCAGAGCACTGATGGCGATAATGCGTCCATGAAAGCGCTCGTCAATATCTTCGGCGCCGGGCAGATCAATTTTGAGAGCAGCCACTTCCAGCCGGTCGGCACGCAGGCTGAAGCACCAGGTGTTTTCACCCTTTTCCAGCCGGAAGCGCGCCTCGCGAATCTTTTTGCCGGACCTGATCGCGGTTTTCAGATCTTCGCTGGTAAAGGTGTCACCGGAGAATGAGACGCAGCTCGGCGGGTCAATGCTGTCGTCTTCAAGTGTGACCCTGCGATCAAGCCAGAGTTCAAACAGTTCTCCGCTGGCCTCTACCCGGCCTGCCCGCGAGTCGCTCTGGTAGTAGAGCCAGGTCAGAAACTCCCGGCCGATCATGGCATGTTTGCTGTGCTGCTCATCCATTGTGTAAAACCAGAAACGGGGTTTGTTTGTTAATGATCTCTTCGCTGTCCGGCCGAACCTCAGCAGCAAGCGTTGCCGGTGTCTTGGCTTTGAGTTTGAGGTCGAAGGCGCGGAAGAAAAAAGCCACAAACTCCTCGTTGGCTTTTTTGCTGGTTGAGAAAAAGAGCACTTCGCCTGCGCCGGTGTTCCAGCAGACGTCATACACAGCCGGCAGGGGCAGCACTTTTTTCAGCAATCGCTGCATCTGTTCTTCCCGGATGTCCATTTTTTGTTTTTTGTTGAGCCGCTCGCGGCCGATCTGTTCCTTGGCCGTGAGTTCTTCACGCAAAACAGCGGCTTTCAGGGCAATCGGCGGTATGCGGCGCGTGTCAATGCGCAGGGAGAAGACCAGGTAGGGGTCCTTGGCAAAATGCATGTCATCAAATTTTGCCAGTGACATGTTTTCAGCTGAAACCCAGCCGATCGATTTATCGGTCAGGGTGCCGGGATCGATTTCATGAAAGGCATGCCACTGCAGTTTTTCAAGCGCGAACGGCTTGACTGCCTCGGGAACATCTCCTGTGACGCGATAGCGGATATAACTGGCTGATCCTGAAAAAATTCCCACGGGTTTCTGAGCGCCTCTGTGCGGCCGGTGTATCCGGCGTGAAAAAAATAAAAATAGTACCTGTTCGGTGGTAAAAATTCAAGCATTAATGCGGTGCCGCATAGTTCCAATCGTTATCGGGATCAGGATCAAAATCGAACCCAGAATACTGCAACAGGGCCTGGAATTCGCTGATTGCGAACCCGATACCGATCAGCGATACCGATGGATGCTTGTTCTACTGCGCAACGGGTTGCTGCGAGGACTGCTGCTCCGGCTGGTAAAATGTATCAACGCCGGGCTCTTTTTTGAGGAAAGCCTCGGGATGGGACGGCAACAGGGCCAGCTTCAGAACCTCATCAAGGTGCTCTACCGTGATAATCTCGAGATTTTGTGTGATTGCATCAGGAATATCTTTCAGGTCCTTTTCGTTATCCTTTGGTATCAGCACAGTTTTTATCAGTCCGCGATGCGCCGCGAAAATCTTTTCCTTCAGGCCGCCGATCGGCAGAATCCTGCCGCGCAGGGTTATTTCACCGGTCATGGCCACATCTCTGCGCACCGGGATGCGTGTCAGGGCCGAAACGATAGAGTTGGTAATGGCAATGCCGGCCGAGGGGCCGTCTTTGGGCGTTGCGCCCTCGGGCACGTGAATATGCAGATCAATTTTTTGGTAAAAATCCTTCTCCAGTCCCAGCAACTCGGCGCGCGATCGTACGTAGCTCATCGCGGCCCGGGCCGACTCGGTCATGACATCACCCAGTTTTCCGGTAATGATAAGTTCACCTTTGCCCGGCATGGTGGTAACTTCAATCAGCAGCAACTCTCCGCCTGCTTCAGTCCAGGCCAGGCCGGTGGTGATGCCGATCTTATCTTTTTCTTCGGCGATCCCGTAGCGGTACTTGGCAATGCCCAGATATTTCTCTACCTGCGCCGTGTCGATGGTAACATGGGTTTTTGTACCATGTCGAACCACTTCGGTTGCAACCTTGCGGCAAATAGAGGCGATTTCGCGTTCAATATTGCGAACGCCGGCTTCCCGGGTGAAATGACGGATGATATGCAGAATGGCGTTATCGGAAAATTCAAGATTCCCGGAGGTGAGCCCGTTGGCCTCACATTGTTTTTTGTACAGGTAGGCTTTGGCGATGGCCAGTTTTTCGCTTTCCATATACCCCGGAATGCGAATGATTTCCATGCGGTCCTGCAGCGCGGAAGGGATACCCTGCAGCGTATTGGCGGTGGTTATAAACATCACCTGAGACAGGTCGTAATCAACATCAATATAGTGATCATTAAACGTGTTGTTCTGCTCGGGATCAAGTACTTCCAGCAGGGCGGATGATGGATCGCCGCGGAAGTCCGTGCTCATTTTATCCACTTCATCCAGCAGAAAGACAGGATTGTCGGTGCCGGCTTTTTTCAGGCTCTGCAAAATTTTGCCCGGCAGGGCTCCGATATAGGTGCGGCGATGCCCCCTGATCTCCGCCTCGTCCCGGACGCCGCCCAAAGACTGGCGCACGAAGTTGCGCCCGGTTGCGCGCGCAATTGATTTTGCCAGGGAGGTTTTTCCGACACCGGGAGGCCCGACAAAGCATAGAATAGGGCCTTTAATTGTTTCGACCAGGCTCTGCACGGCAAGGTATTCAATAATGCGTTCTTTGGGTTCCTTGAGCCCGTAGTGGTCCTGCTCTAAAATCAGCTCGGCTTCATCAAGGTTAATTGCCACTTCTGATTTTTCTCCCCAGGGCATTGCCAGGATCCAGTCAATGTAGTTCCTGACAACATTGACCTCGGCCGACTGGGGCGACATGGACTTGAGCTTTTTTATTTCTTTTTCAACCTTGGAACGCGCCTCTTCAGAGAGCTGTTTGGCCTTGGCTTTTTCTTCCAGTTCGCTGATTTCACTCAGGCGGTCATCCTTATCGCCCATTTCCTGCTGAATCGCACGCATCTGTTCATTCAGGTAATAATCTTTCTGCGTTTTTTCCATCTGCTTCTTGACACGGTTCTTGATTTTTTGTTCCGTGCGCAGCATTTCAATTTCGGCTTCCATGATTGCGTAGATGCGCTCAAGACGCTCCCTCACATCAACTGTTTCAAGCAGCTCCTGTTTTTGTTCAAGTGAGAGTTGCAGCTGAGGCGCAAGCACGTCAGCCAGCTTGGACGGATCTTTGATTGAAGCAGCCGTGCCCAGTACCTCTTTTGAGAGTCGTTTGTTGAGCTTCATGTAGCCGTCAAAACCACCGACAATCAGGCCCATGAGAGCCCCGGTCTCCTGTGTATCCTCCAGTACCTCGTCGACTGTTTCAATCCTCGCGGAGAAGAATTCATCGATCGGCATACATTCCTGCAGCCGGCAGCGCATGCGGCCCTCTACCAGCACCTTAATGCTGCCGTCGGGAAGTTTGAGTGTTTGCAGGATAGCGGCAAGCGTGCCGATCGGGTAGAGCGTTTCTCTGGATGGCTGATCAATGGATGCATCCCTTTGTGTGCACAGAAAAATCTCCCGGTTTTCTTCAAGCGCTTTTTCAACCGAGCGGATTGATTTCTGCCGGCCGACGAAAAGCGGCACGACCATATGGGGAAATATGACGATGTCGCGCAGGGGCATCATCGCGCAGACGGCGGAGGATTTCTGGGATGAGAACGTCATGCGGGCTTCCTTATTCCTGTCGGTAGTGTCGTCGGTGCGCGACGTCCGTACATCACGGGCGTGGCAAACGTGCTGAGGTATGTGCGTCGTGACGAAACAAAGTTTTTCCGTATGCCGCCGCACGGCAGGTGTGACGGGGCTGCGGCGGGGACTACGCTGTTTTCTGCTTGGTGCTGTACACCATGATCGGCGCGGCTTTTTTCGTAATAACTTCCTCGCTGATGATGCACTCTTCAATGTCCTGGCTGGTCGGCAGATCGTACATGATCTCAAGCATGATATCCTCGAGTATGGCCCGCAGTCCTCGAGCGCCGGACTTGCGCTTAATGGCCATATCGGCAATCACGCCCAGCACTTCCTGGCTGAAACGCAGCTTGACGTCTTCAAATTCGAACAGCTTTTCATACTGTTTGGTGAGCGCGTTTTTGGGCGTGGTCAGGATTTCGATGAGCGCGGCCCGGTCAAGTTCCTCCAGCGCTGCCAGAACGGGCAGGCGGCCGACGAATTCGGGAATCAGTCCGTATTTGATCAGGTCTTCCGGCTGTACGTCCTTCAAAATGCTGTCGGCGTCCTTGCGCGCGGCGTGTTTTACCTCAGCGCCGAACCCGATGGTTTTTTTGTCGGTACGCTGCTGGATAACGCTCTCAAGGCCGTTAAAGGCACCACCGCAGATGAACAGTATGTTTGAGGTGTCTACCTGCAGAAAATCCTGCTGCGGGTGCTTGCGGCCGCCCTTGGGGGGTACGTTGGCCACGGTACCTTCGATGATTTTGAGCAGGGCCTGCTGCACCCCTTCACCGGAGACATCCCGGGTAATCGAGGGGGTATCTGATTTGCGCGTTATCTTGTCAATTTCATCAATGTATACGATCCCGCGCGAAGCGCGTTCAATATTATAATCGGCCGCCTGCAGCAGGCTCAGGATGATATTTTCCACGTCTTCGCCGACATAGCCCGCTTCGGTCAGCGAGGTCGCATCAGCGATCGTGAAGGGCACATGCAGAATGCGTGCAAGCGTCTGGGCCAGCAGGGTCTTGCCGGTGCCGGTGGGGCCGATCAGCAAAATGTTGCTCTTCTGCAGCTCAACATCATCTTTGCCGCGCCGGTAATCTACACGGCGGTAATGATTATAGACGGCGACAGAGAGGACTTTTTTGGCCTTGTCCTGCCCGACAACGTATTGATCAAGAAATTTTTTGATTTCATGCGGCTTGGGAACATTGGTCTGGTTGACCGAAAGGTCTTCGCGTTCCTGCTCTTCTGCAATAATGTCAGTGCACAGCTCGATACATTCATCGCAAATATAGACGGACGGGCCGGCAACGAGCTTCTTTACTTCATCCTGGCTTTTTCCGCAGAATGAGCAGAAAAGATGACTGTTTTTGCTTCCTCTTTTTGTTACCATACCATCCTCATGCCGAATAAGCGTGCCGTTTACATGCCGGGCACATATCGTTTTTGCCTGTGTGCCTATATATCTTCGGATCGTGGTGCCGGTAGCTCAATGGTTTTTTTGCCATAGTTTGAATAATTTTGCCACGACCTCTGTGCGCCTGCGTGTGAGCGTTGTTATGCCGACTGCCGCGAGGCTATAACCTTATCAATTATACCATATTCTGCGGCCTGTTCCGCACTCATGAAGAAATCACGCTCGCAGTCGGTATTAAGGCGCTCAAGGGACTGGCCGGTATGCTTCTCAAGGATGCGTTCCAGATCCTCACGCATGCGGATGATTTCGCGGGCATGAATACCGATATCCGTGGCCTGGCCCTGAAAGCCTCCCATGGGCTGATGCAGCAGAATCCGGGCGTGCGGCAGGGCACAGCGTTTACCGCTTGCGCCGGCTGCCAGCAGAACGGCTCCCATGCTGGCGGCCTGGCCGAAGCACAGGGTTGAAATCGGGCTTTTGATGTACTGCATCGTGTCGTAAATAGCCAGTCCGGCCGTTACATGGCCGCCGGGCGAATTGATGTACATGTAGATGTCCTTATCCGGATCTTCGGACTCGAGAAACAGCATCTGGGCAATCACAATATTGGCGACATGGTCGTCAATAGCGCCGCCCAGGAAAATAATTCGGTCCTTGAGAAGGCGGGAGTATATATCGTAGGCCCGCTCACCGCGGTTGGACTGTTCAACCACCATGGGCACAAGCTGCATGGACGGAGCCGAAGGGCTGTTGAGTTCGTTTTGCACGCGCATCTCCTTGTCTCGATTTTTATTTTTCAGTGATTTCAGCACTGCTCAATATGAAATCAATAACCTTGCGCTCCATAACCTGGGACTCAAGTTTGTCTTTACTGATGTTGGCCTTGATGATTTCAACTTTTTCATTGTACAGGGTGGCGAGTTCCTCATACTGCTTCTCAAAATCATCATCTTCAGCCTTGATATTTTCTTTGTTAGCCACAGCTTCAAGCAGCAGGCCTGAGCGTACCCGTTTCTCAGCCGGTTCCTTGTAGTTTTCAAGCATCTGGGCCTGGCTCTGACCCATCTCATTGATGTCGAGGCCCTGCTGCTGAAACATGCGCTGCACCTCGCGCAGCATGTTCTGCGCCTGCATTTCAACCATTCCCTGCGGTACAGTGAAGGGGTTTTTTTCGATCAGGGCCTCGAAAATCTGGTCGCGCACCTTGCCCTCCGACTGCTGGCGTTTACGCTGGCTTAGGGCTTTGCGTGCCGCTTCTTTAAGCTGATCCAGGTTTTCATACTCGCCTACATCCTTGGCAAAGTCATCGTTGAGCTCCGGCAGGACTTTCTCCTTGATGGTTTTAAGGTCAACCTTGAACGCAATGGTCTTGCCGGCTACCTGTGCGTCGCCGTAATCGGCTGCAATGTCGAGCGAAAATTCTTTGGTGTCGCCGGGATTGAGCCCGATAATATTTTCATCAAAGCCGGGCAGCAGCATGTCCCGGCCCAGTTCCAGGAAATAATCGGTTTTCTTGCCGCCAAGGTAGGGCTCATTCATCGATGAAGCCTTCCAGATCAAACAGCACGTGATCGTCGGTTTGAGCAGGCCGTCCGCTTATTTCCCGCATGTCCGCATAGGATGCACGATAGCGCTCAAGCTCCCCGGTGACGTCCGCATCGGTGGCTTCCGGTTGCAGCCGTTCAATTTTCAGGCCCGTATAGTCCTTTACGTCTATTGTCGGTTTAATCTCAATGCCAACCGTATAGGAAAATTCCTTGCCTTTTTCAAGCACGCCGTTTTCAACTTTCGGCATGGATACCGGCTTGAGGTTCTGTTGCTCCATGACTTCGGGGAAGGACGTCTGCACCAATTCACTGATGACTTCCTCCTCAATCTGGGCCTTGAAATGTTTCTGCAATATGCTCAACGGAGCCTTGCCGGGCCGGAATCCGGGAAGACGGACCTTTTTTTGTAGATTTTTATAGGCTTTGTCGATAGCGCCGGAAACTTTTTCAGCATCAAGCTCAACCGTGACGCGGCGTTCAACCTCAGAAACGTTTGCAACTTCTGTTTTCATTGATTAACTCCTCATTTTCTCGAAAATGCGAGAGGGGGGACTTGAACCCCCATGCCAGAGGCATACGGTCCTAAGCCGTACGTGTATACCAATTCCACCACTCTCGCGGATTAATATAAAAAATCTGCATGCACCATGTCGCAGGCAGACCCTAATACATAGTCGTTTTTTGAAAAAAAGTCAATAAACATAACAGGTTACCGTTGTAATCGCTTGAAAAACAGCCTTTTTGCAGGGGCGGCTTTATATGCCGCTTGTTCTGGTATCGCGGTGTTTATTCGCTGGTGTATGCAGTGTGGGGAGCATGAAAAGGAAGGATCCCGGCAGCACAGGCTGTTGAAAAACGAACATCTGCTGCGGTGCGCTACATCGGCGTACGGAAAGTACACCTCATTCCTCATGATAGTGCGCGCCTTGCATCTGCGCATTTTTGAACAGCCTGCTAGACGATATGCTCACAGGCGGATTGTTTTTTCTGATAGCCGTTTTGAATGTCGATCAGGCGGTTGTACACGCCGCTGTGCTGTATGAGATCGGCATGCGTGCCGCGTTCCACCACTTCACCGTCGGCCATCACCAGGATCTGGTCCGCGTTGCGAATGGTTGAAAGCCGGTGGGCGATGATAAAGCTGGTGCGGCCCCGCATAAGGTTCTCAAGCGCGTCTTGAACGATTTGTTCCGAGTGCGTATCGAGTGCCGAGGTTGCTTCATCCAGGATGAGAATGGGCGCGTCCTTCATAATGGCGCGGGCAATGGCAATGCGCTGCCGCTGGCCGCCGGAAAGCTTGACACCTTTTTCGCCGATGATGGTCTCGTAGCCCTCGGGCATTTGCTCAATAAATTCATGTGCGAAGGCGGCGCGGGCTGCGGCAATGATGGTCTCATCCGTTATGTCGGCGCTTCCATAGGAAATATTGTTTTTAACGCTGTCGTTAAACAGTATCGTCTCCTGAGACACAAGGGCGATTTGAGCGCGCAGGGATTGTATGGTCGCTTCCCGGATATCAACGCCGTCGATAAAAATTCCCCCCTGCTGCGGATCATAAAAACGCAGCAGCAGATTGGTGATTGTGCTTTTGCCGGCGCCGCTGTGGCCTACCAGGGCAGTTGCGCTGCCTTTCGGTGCGATCAGGCTCAGGTTTTTCAGGACCCAGTCTTCCTCGTAGCGGAACCACATATCGCGCAGCTCAACACTGCTGTGCAGCGGCGGCAGTGCAAGCGCGTTGTTTTTTTCAACGATATCAGTCCTGATGTCCATCATCGCGAATATCCGTTCCGTAGCAGCCATGATATTCTGCAGTTGGATATTTTCGCGGCTGATGGTTTTAATCGGCTTCAGCAGCATGGCCAGGGCCGCTATGAAAGAAAAGAACTGACCCGGAGTCATGCGCTCCTGTATGACTTGCGAGCCCCCATAGTAAATAATGCCGGCAGCCAGAAACGCTCCTAAAATATGCATGATGGGCGAGGACAGTGCCGAGTTTTTGACGCTCTTGACGCTGAGCCGGTACAGCCGTTCAGTCTCGGCGATGAACCGGGCGTTTTCATAGGGCTCCATGCAGTAGGATTTGACAGTCTGGTTGCCGGAAATGGTTTCATCGAGAAAGGTTGCCACCCCGGCCATCTGCTCCTGCGTTTGTAAACTGTATTTGCGAGCTTTGCGGCCGAATTTTACTATCGGTAAGGAAAAAGTCGGTATAACAACCAGGCACATGACGGCCATCTGCCAGTTTTGATAGACCACTACGGCACTCAAAGCGATAACCATGAAAACATTGCGGCTCAGTCGTATGATTATACTGGAAAGGCCCCGGCGCAGCAGGCTCACATCATTGGAAATACGCGACATGATCTCACCGGTTGTTACCCGGGAAAAGAATGAAAGCGACATGCCTTGTATGTGGCGGTATAGATCACTGCGCAAATTCATAATCGCCAGGTTGCCGGCTATGCCGATAAGGTAGTTCTGGCCGAAGTCCGCGATTCCCTTGAGTACATAGCAGATAATGATCAGCAGCGGAATAAACATGAGCATGCTGTAATCGCGTTGCTGATTTTTAGTCAGAATCTCGGGATACATTCCGGAGAGCAGCGCAATATTGAACCAGCGCAGGTCTTCGGATTCTGATTTCCGGGGCTGGCGTGCCAGACACCATGTGCCGGCGTTATCGCGCGCAAGCAGGCCGCTCGCGGCCAGGCTCTCCCGGGCGCTGAAGGCAGGTCCTGATTCCGGCATGCTGATATGCTCCTGATGTTTGACATAGAATTCTTTATCATCAACCAGCGCATTAAAGGCCGCGACAGAGGCTTCCTGCAGTGCCTCAGGACGTGTGAGGACGGGTTTTACGCTCAGAGCCCCACCGGTTTTCTTATGTTTTTTACTCAGTTTTTTTGCAACAAGGCGGGTTATAAAGGCGCGTGCGCGCTCAATCAGACCGCTCGGTTTTGCGGCAGCAGACTGTATCTGCCGCATGTTTTCAGCAGGCACGGCAGCGCGCAGGATGCGCGCTTCAAAAAGGTCAGAGTCCCCGGTAAGCAATTGATCGATTGTCTCCGGGTTATTCACGTCAGAGAGCGATACAATGGAGGTGTTTTTAACAAAGATCTCGTCAATTGCCGGTTTGACCATATAGGCAATCAGCCCAGATGTTATCGACAGCACGATAATGCAGCCAAGTGCGCCGACCAGATATCCGGTATAGGGTTTAATATACTGCAGCAAACGTAGAAACAGTTTCATACCGCTGTGTTTCCTTTGGGTTTTTCCATCAATTCCGCAGTCAACCACGGGTGGCTTTGCGGCAAATGGGGGACGAACAACCGGGTTGTGCTACACCGTTCCGGGGTGCACATGTGTACACGGGCTTATGCGGGCATCGTGTTGGATTTCGGCATCCTCTATAACACAGGATGGACCGATATGCACGTTGTTTCCAATGCGTGTATTGATAATCACGCACCCGGCCCCGATCGTACATTCGTTGCCAATCCCGGTCCTGCCGCGCAGAACCGTACCCGGGTGCAGCACAACCTCGCTGCCGACCTCAACTTGATCGTCAATGTAGGTTGAAGACGGTTGCAGTATGCTGACCCCGGCCAGCATATGGCGCTGTTGAATCAGGGCCTGCATGCGCTCCTCGGCGCGGGCCAGCCCAATGCGGTCATTGATGCCCTCAACCTCCCACCATGCCTCGGTTGCAATAGCCTGAACAATCAGGCCGCCGGTCCGTCCGATCGCAATGATATCCGGCAGATAGTATTCCGCCTGTTTGTTGTCGGTGCCGACCTGCTTGAGCGCACTGAACAGGAAGGGGGCCTTGCAGCAGTAAATACCGGTGTTGATTTCATGGATGAGCAGTTGCGGCGCCGTGGCGTCGCGATGCTCGACAATGGCGTGCACTTCGCCTCCAGAACCGCGCACGATGCGTCCGTACCCATGCGGATTTTCAAGATGTACAGACAGCACGCTGACGGCCGCATCAGCCTGTACGTGCGCGTCCATGAAGCGCTCAAGCGTGGCAATCGTAATGAAGGGAACATCGCCGCACAGGATCAAAACATCACCGTTGAAATGCGCAAGTGCCTCCTCGCACACGGCCACGGCATGGCCTGAGCCGAGCTGCTGTTCCTGCACTACAAACGCAACATCCTCAGCGGCAACAGCCTGCTCGACCTCGGCTCGCTGATGGCCCACCACCACAAGAATGCGCTCACACCCTGTTGCCCGGGCTGTCTGCAGGGGGTAGTGCAGCATGGGGCGCCCTGCTATTGGATGCAGTACCTTGGCACGGGTTGATTTCATGCGTGTTCCCTTGCCCGCAGCCAGCACAATGCAAACCTTTTTTTCCATGCATGTACCTTTCATGGTTTCTTGACAAAGACAGGATAACCGTGGCATAACGTATAAATTATTACCGCCCCCTGACGGGGGACGATGCGAAAGGATATATCATATTTATGAAAAAAACAATCGTCCATCTTCTGGTGTTTGCGTTTCTGATCTCGGGTTGTACTACGATGCCCCCGCTCAGTTCCTCTGCCCGCGATGAGGAGTATTACAAGCAGGGGATGAATCAGATGGAGCGCAGCTATTACAGTGAGGCGATTCCGACTTTCGAAGACCTGCGCGAAAAATTTCCGCTCAGCTCTTACGCGTCTCAGGCGCTGCTGCGAATGGGTGAATGTCATTACATGGACAAAAACTATATAGAGGCCCAGTATCAGTTTGACACGTTCCGGCGTCTGCATCCGAGCCATGAACAGGTTGCCTACAGCATGTTCATGGCGGGTATGTGCCAGTTTAAACAGGTACTGGAATATGACCGTGATCAGACCGCTTCCCGTCTCGCAGTCAAGCAGCTGGAAATGCTGCGGGAGGCTTTTCCTGCAAGTCCTTATACCGGCCTGGCATTATGCAAGATAGTGGAGTCTAAGCAGCATATTGCGGAATATGAGTTTTTTGTAGGCAATTTCTACCTGAGGAACAATGATTATCGCGGCGCGTATGCGCGTTTTGACCAGGTGCTTCTTCAGTATCCCAACGCCATTGCCCGGGACAAAGTGCTGCTGTCCATGGCAAAAGCCTGTCTGTATGACAGCCAGGTCGAGAAAGGCAAGCGGATTTTGCAGCTGCTTAAGACCAACTATCCGAATGGCGACTGTGCCGCCGATGCCGACGTGCTGATGGGCATGTATGAATAGTGTCTCAGACAGGCCTATGGCCTCCTGAGGTTTCTGAAGAGCTGAAATCTGTTTTGAGAAATGAAAATGCGGTCGTCGGCAGGAGTATACCGCACAGCATTGCCCGCTGCCGTAAGCCCGCTGCTCTTTAAAAGCCCCTCCGCTTTTTCACCTTTTGTGCAGTATAGTCGCAGGCCCATTGGTTTTCTTCCCGCAGGGCCGTATCTTTTGCATTCTCAGGAAATCCCCAAAGCATTTTTTAAAGCACTACGATCATGCTGTCCTTTCGAATCCCGCTTATAGCGGGGTGAGTCCGAAGGTTGCGCCGTGCGCATCAATCTTTAAAGAGTTTTCCCTGCGGTCAAATGACACTGCAAATATGGTTGTATAGCAAAAAGAAAAATATTTTAGATAGTGCCGGTAAGGTAGGCCCGGCGCAAGGCCTCGGGGAAGCGCTCTATAGCGTAGCGCAGCATGGTACGCGGCATGTGTTTGTAGTGTTGCCGCAGGAAGGCCTCCTCAGTTTCCTGGCCGCAGCGTTTACCGATTTCTCTGAGCATCCAGCCCACAGCCTTGTGGATAAGGTCATGCGTGTCATGCAGCAGCATAGCGGCGATTTTAAGGGCCGTGCCTGCCTCGCCCTGTCGAATGAAGTGAAATGTGGCCACCATGGCAATTCTTCTCTCCCAGAGGTCGTTTGATCGGGCCAAGGCGTAGAGCGGTGTCCTGCTCCTGTTTTGCAGAAAGGCACCGACGATATACGGGGCACTCTGATCAACAAGATCCCAATTGTTGATATGTCGGGTATTGGCCAGGTAGAGATCAAATATTTCCTGCCGGTTATCTTCTGTCTGGAATTTGGCAACCATAAGCAGCAGGGCGAATAGCCTTTTCTCATGGTATGGGGAGTGGAGCAGGTTCTTAATGTCAGCCAGCCCTGTGTTCCGGCAATGTTTTTTTACCAGGCTGCGGAGTATCGGTACCTTGATACCCAGAAAAAGATCGCCTTCGCCGTATTCACCGGGCCCGGTTTTGAAGAAGCGCTGCAGGATGAGGGCCTGCGTGGGATCAGCTGAGTTATGAATGTCTACATCCCAGGCGTTTGGCATGGGGGGAACCTTTTTCGCAGGGTGTTGAAAAACACTCATCTGCTGTGGTGCGCTACACAGGGCGTACAGAAAAGTACGCCTCATTCTTCATGACTTCGCGCGTCTTGCATCTGAGTATTTTTGAACACCCTGTATGCACGATCAATCCCTTAGTGCTTCTGCATTCGATTCAGTGCACCTTGTATCTCTGAGCGGACAGATTCAGATGGGTCCTGTGTCAGGAAGGTTTCAAGTGCGGTCCGGGCATCCGGTGTGGCGATTTTGCCCAGGGCCCATGCGGCCGCGCCCCGCACCAGTTCATCCTCTTGTGTCTCAAGCGCTTCAATTAACACCGGAACATGGTCAGGGTCGCCATGGTTGCCCAGGGCTATAGCTGCATTGCGCTGGAGATATTTTTTCTCCATGATGAGGAATTCGAAAAATGTGCCTCCGAAGAGCCTGTCAAACTCGGCATCGGTTATGTTCACCAACGGAGCGATTTCAGGATGCACCAGGTGCAGGGGCATGGATACGGCCGTGTTGACAGCCAGGTTTTTATTCCTGGGGCAGGCATCCATGCAGATGCAGCATTCCGCAATGCAGCTGCCCATTTTTTCGCGCAGTTCAAGGGGGATCGAACCCTTGTTGTACATTGCCTGCATGGTCAGGCAGCGTTCAATATCGCAGGTGTAGGGCACATTGAGCGCGCCTGTCGGGCATGCTTTTTTGCACTCTTCGCAGTCTCCGCACATATCGGTGATGGGTGTATTCGGTTCAAGCGGCGCGTCGGTAAAGATGGTATACAGGCTCAGCCAGCTGCCTTTTTCCGGAGCCTGAATCAGGGCGTTTTTGCCGTAGCGGCCCAGGCCTGCGCGGGCGGCCAGTATTTTTTGAGGGATGCCCGCAGGTATTAACAGGCCGCTATAGCCGTGCTTTTCAAGAAAGGTGATTATTTTGTCATTCTGTGCGGCGTTGTAGTCGATGCATTCCTGGTTGACGAACGCGTTCACGATTTCGCCGTGGGGTGGTTTGCCGGGCAGTGCATGGTCCCGGCCGAAAAAAGCATTGTATCCAACCATGATAATTGCCCGGGCCCCATCCATGAATTCCCGCGGGTTGAGAACCGGCATGTCGGCTGATATCAGCGGCGTGTAGGCAGCCATTGTCCGGTTGGACTCTTCCAGGTCCTTGATTTCCTGCGGTGTAAAGTCCTCCATTGAAGTTATGCCGACGGCAGGATTGCCGCAATTTTCACGGATGAAATTTTTCAAATCTTCGGTCAGCATAGGGTGCTCCCTGTGGGCGGTTTCAGGTTTCGGCGTTTGACGGCATTATGTTTTTTGTCAGTGTTCGGCTTTAGACGTTGGCAGGAATTGCTGCCGCATGGAGCAAGTATAGGCGGTTGTGCAAATATGTGTCAACAGCAAAACCGGTTGGCCTGGTTTGTTTTTTACCGTTCGCAACACACAGATTGATGGTGTGCTTATCGTATGGTGTATGTGGAATTTTCCTGTTACACTTTGTTACAAACTGTTACAGCTTCGAAAAGCATTCCCTCCCGAGACCGGTTATATGTAAGACAGGCTGGACATTGACTATAACCGTGTACAAAGGAGAAATGTGATGAAAACGCATATGGTAATGGATACGATATGTACCTGCTTCGTTTTGACGCTGATGCTTAAAATATTTATGGCGCTGGCAAGCTACAGCAACACCGTGCAGCTTTTAAGTACCTTGCCCCGCGAGTTACTGTACGTAACGGCCTTCCCGTTTGTTTATTGAGGCGCAGGTGCGGGAGCCCGCGCCACGGCTTTTTAAAGGCAATGCTGAATGCTTTGAACGGCGGGCGGATATGTGGTAGTAGAAAGTGCGGAACAGCCGGGCTCACCAGTGAGCCGGTCGGCGGGCGCGGCGCCCGAATAATGATGCGGGGAACCATGAAACAGCGAATTCTGGTGATTGACGATGATGAGCGGCTCAACGCCCTGTTGACACGATTTTTTGAGGGGTTCGGATTTGAAACCATCTCGGCTACGCATCCTGATGAAGGCTTAAAACTGCTCAGGCATAAAGAACCGGACCTGGTCATCCTTGATATCATGCTGCCCGGCATGAACGGTTTTGAGGTCTGCAAGGTGATACGCAAGGCCAGTGATGTTCCGATTATCATGCTGACAGCCAAGGGCGATTTGATGGACAAGGTGGTTGGGCTGGAACTGGGCGCCGATGATTATATCGCCAAGCCGTTTGAACCGCGCGAAATTGTGGCCCGTATTCAGTCCGTGCTGCGTCGGACAAAACCGTCTGGAAAAGATCAAACCCTCAGGTTTTTACATATATGCATAGATCCTGCAAAGCGCAGCCTGGAGGTGGACGGCCGGGCAATTGAGCTGACCACCACCGAATTTACCGCCCTGAAGCTCCTGGCCGAACATCCGCACACGGTGCTGAGCCGTGATCAGATTCTTGACGAATTGCGCGGCATAGAGTGCGAGGCATATAACCGTTCAGTGGATATTACCATGAGCCGCCTGCGCCAGAAACTCCACGATGACCCGCGTAACCCCCGTTTCATCAAGACGGTATGGGGTACCGGATATATGTTCATTGCCAAGGAGGCCCCCGATGCACCGTAGATGGGTTTCTAAAATTGTCCATTCGGTTTTCCTGAAGCTGCTGATGGTCATCATCATCGCCGGGATATGCATTAACCTGGCGGTCGGGTCTTTCTTTTATTACTTCACCAAAGGCTACATGCAGAACATGCCGTTCAGGAAGAACTGGGTGCAGTATATCGGCTACCTGGTGCGGGATATAGGAGAGCCTCCCAGCCTTGAACATGCGCGCAGCCTGGGGAAGACACTGTCACTCACCATTGGCTTCGAAGGAGATGACGGTATCTGGCAGTCAACCGGCAGCCTGCCGCCGGTTGACGCGATCGCGTTGAAAAAAATCAGTGATCAACCGCCAGCCTATTGGGGGCGCTACGAGGGCAGGGGCATACTCATGATTGAGGCCGCAGGCAGGCGCTATATGTTCGATATGATGAAAACCTATCCAGGGCAGCATTTCACCGAAGAAAAGATCATGTTTTTAATCGTTTTGCTGACCTGCATTCTCCTGTTCGGCTCCGTTGTCATCCGCTGGATTCTCAAACCGGTCACGTGGCTCAACGACGGCGTGCGGCAGGTGAGCAGCGGCAATTTTGACTACCGTATGCCGGTGGAACGCCTTGATGAGTTCGGCACGCTTGCGGAGGCATTCAATGCCATGACCGGCCGCATCAGGGAGATGCTGCACGCCCGGGAGCGGCTGCTGCTTGACGTGAGCCATGAACTGCGCTCGCCCATTACGCGTATGAGGGTCGCCCTTGAATTCATGCCTGATTCGGCGGTTGCGCAGGGCATGCAGGCTGATATTCATGATATGGAGGTCATGATATCGGAGATACTGGAAACGCAGCGGCTGGGAAGCCCGTACGGGAGCCTCAACCTGGAGCAGACAGATCTGGTGTCCCTGATACGGGAGGTAGTTGCTGAGCGGGCGCACAGTACTCCCGCAGTTATACTTGAAAATGTTGAGCCCGGCATAACAGCCGCGGTCGACCGAACGCGTCTTAAAACCGTTCTCAAGAATGTTGTTGATAATGCCTTAAAATATTCAGACCCTGCCGGGGAACCGGTACGGATAGCGATTGTGAAGAGGATTCCCCATATCGTTGTACAGGTCCGGGATACGGGTCATGGCATCCCGGCAGAGGATATCCCCTACGTCTTCGAGCCGTTTTACCGGGTCGACAAGTCCCGCAGCAAGCACACCGGCGGATACGGGCTGGGTTTGAGCATCTGCAAGATAATCATGGAGGCCCATAAGGGCGGTATTACGGTTGCGAGCGAGCTTGGCCGCGGCACCACGGTTTCACTGCTGCTGCCGGCCGCATAGCCGCATTGGGTGGGCTGTTAACAACAACTTTTTCAACAACCCTTCTATTTCTTTACCAGCTGTTTGGACAATTCCACATATTTCTGGCGGGCCTGCGTGTGCTTCGGGTCGATATCAAGCACCGCTTTATATGTGTCCCGGGCCTTGGCAATATTGCCGAGCTGTTCATACAGGGCCGCCATTTTCTGAAGCCAGAAAATATTTTTCGGCTCAAGACCGTTCAGAGCCTGATAGGCGGCAAGGGCCTTTTGCGGATTTTTTGTGCGCTCCTGCAGAACGGCAAGCGCTTCCCAGGCCTTTTTATTTTTCTTATCGCGGGCGACCAGGGCTTCATAGGCTGCGGCTGCCTGTTGCAGCTGGCCGTCCTTTTCATAGGCGTCAGCCAGGTTTGTGTGATAGCCGACATTTGACGGGTTGAGCTCAACCGCCTGTTTGTAATAGGTAATGGCCTCCTTGCGGTTGCCCTGTTTTTCAAGCAGCATTGCCAGGTTATTGCAGATAACGTGATTTTTTTTATCCAGCTTGACGGCCTGCCTGTAGTATTCGATTGCCTCTTTTTTTTTGTCAGCCTTTTCAGCCAGCATGGCCTGATGCAGATAGACGGCGGCACTGCCCGGCCTGAGCTGAGAGGCTTTTTCAGCCTCGCGCAGGGCGTCATCGAACTGGTTCATGTTCATGTACATCTGGGACAGGAACAGGTGCAGATCGGCGTTTTTGGGCTCATACTCAAGCAACACAACGGTATTGCCCGCAGCGCGGTTCCAATCCTTCTGGGACTCATAGATTGTAATCAGATGCTGCCGGGCGGCAATGTGGCCGCGATTGATCTCCATTGTTTTGCGGTAAAAATTGATCGCGCTCTGGGTCTGGCCGGTCGTGCGTGCAAGCTCCCCGGCCTTGAAGTACAGGCTGTCGGCCGCGGTCCGGTCCACCTGGGCCAGGCGGTCATAGAGCTCCAGCAGGCGCGCTGATTTTTTTTTGTCGCCTTCATACAGGCTTACCAGTGATTTAAGCGCACCGGTGTGGTCCGGGTTTATCTTCAGAACAGCCTCATACTCCACGGCGGCCTTGCCGCGCTCTTTGCGACCCTCATAGAGCAGTCCCAGGGCCACACGTGCATCCTGTGAGTTGGGATCAAGCGCAATGGCTTTTTCAAGACAGCTGACCTGGGCCGCTGATTCAGAGACCTGTTTGGAGCGGGTAATCCAGTCAGCGGCTGTCATTGTCAGGCGAATGGGAAAAGATCCCAGTTCGTGCATGTCCGCCCCGGTGACAACGAAGCGGTATTCCAGTTGACGCTCAGGTTCCAGCAGCGGCAGCAGGTTTTCATTAAATTTGTTGGCGGATCCCTCAACACCCTCAATCGAAAAAACGGCCGACGATGGCGGAAACAGCCGATACCAGCCTGCGAACGCGATACGTGCGCAGATCAGGCTGCTGCTGAAGGCAGCCTCAAGTGTATCGCCCGGAGCTATTTTTTTGAGTGAATCTCCGAGCTGCATTTCAACATGTTTAACGCGCAGTGTAAATATATTGCCGGATGAGACAAACATGGCGCCGGCCCCTGCAGCACCGATAATGAGAAGCATAATGAGGAATGTTTTCAAAAATCCGGACATGCGCGCAGGGCTGCGCCTGGTTTGCGGGCGAATCGGCACATCGGTTCTTCGGGGTGCATCATTGCGGTCATCATCGAGTCCCATCATGGTGCCGCGCTGCTTGAGGTCTGATGGACGTTGGCCGAGCCTGCTTTTTTGTGTATCATTGCTGTCATCATCGAGTCCCATCATGGTGCCGCGCTGCTTGAGGTCTGATGGGCGTTGGCCGAGCCTGCTTCTTTTCATGGTGTCACAATCTATTTATAAAAGGGGTTGCTGTTTTTTTTCTACAAGTACAATCAAATATCAGGGAACTAATAGCATATTTTGTTCAATAAAAAAAATTTTTTTTGCCGCCGAGTCCTTTTTGGTTCCCATAAAATATATTAAAAGCACAATATGTAGTGTTTTTCTTGGTATTGAATATCAATATATAGTATGACGCGATTTTTTAGGGTGCACCCCAAACATATTGAAAAAACTTCGTTTTTTGACTTGACAGGGTTAGTCTAACATACTATATATGTGGTTATAGTGGAGTAAAGTGGTTTATTGTGGATTAAGGGGGTGTTAAAAGGCTATGTTTCGCGGCGAATATCATCAATCCATAGATCCCAAGGGACGTATCATTCTGCCAGCCAAATTCCGGGAGCTCCTGTCTGCTCAGTATGACCAGAATCTGGTCATTGCCAAGCATGTCCTGGACAAATGTCTGATGGCATTTCCTGTTGCAGAGTGGATTCTAAAAGAAAACGAGCTTAAGAAGGTACCGACAGGCAGCCGGGAAGTGCGCATGTTCAAGCGCGTCTTCATGGCTTCGGCCAGTGAATGCACCATGGACCGGCAGGGCCGCATCGTGATTCCTCCCAGCCTGAAACAGTTTGCCGGTTTTGATAAAAGTATTGTCATAGCCGGTGCTATCGATCATTTCGAGATCTGGGACAAGACCCTGTTCATCGGTCTGGAAGACAAGATACAGGAAAGCAAGGAGATACAGGCTATTCTTGACACGCTCAACTTCTAAGGCCGTGCGCACATGGAACATATATCGGTGCTTGTCGATGAGGTTCTTGCGCAACTGCGGCCGGTGGCGGGCGGAATATATGTGGACGCAACGGTCGGGCACGGCGGGCATGCGCGGGCTCTTCTGGAGCGCGAACCTGATATCGGGCGATTAATCTGTATAGATCAGGACAGCGATGCAATTAAACGTGCGGCCGCAGCGCTTACATCCTTTGAAGACAAAGTTACGTTTTTTAACCAGTCGTTCACTCAGTTGAGGGATATTCTCAGTCAGGCCGGCATTCGCGGTATAGACGGTATTGTTTTTGATCTGGGCGTCTCGACCGGGCAGCTGAAAGATCCCTCGCGAGGTTTCAGCATATATCTTGAGGGTCCTTTGGATATGAGAATGAATGCCGACGCGGCTCTGCATGCCAAGAACCTGATTGAACAGCTTGATACCAACCAGCTTGCCGACACGATTTACCGCTACGGCGAAGAGCGTTTCTCGCGCCGCATAGCTGCCCATATCAAGGCCCGTCAGGCTGACATCAACACCACCGCCGATCTGGCTCTGGTCGTATCCCAGGCAATACCAGCACGTTTTCATCCTCGAAACATCCATCCGGCAACGAAAACATTTCAGGCCCTGCGCATTGCCGTTAACAATGAGCTGCAGGCGCTTGAGACCGGCCTGCAGGCCGCCTGTGAAGCACTGCACAGCGGCGGGCGCATGTGCGTGATTGCCTTTCATTCGCTTGAGGACCGGATTGTAAAAACCATGTTTAAACGATGGGCAGGCGGCTGTGTCTGCCCGCGCGATCTTCCGGTGTGCGCTTGCGGCTGCACAGCACAGGTACGCATCATTACCCGTAAGGCCGTTCAGCCGGGTAGTGCGGAAGTCGGCGACAATGCGCGCGCGCGCAGCGCGAGATTACGCGTGGCGGAGAAACTTTAATAGTATGACCGAGCGTTTTATCCATACAAATTATCTGGCGCGCCAAAAAGTGCAGGGTGCAAAATCCCGTGAGCAGATACTGCCGCTGGGCGTGGTTGTCATGGGTCTGCTCGGGCTGCTGAGCGTTTTTTGTTTTCTATGGGTGCGCATTTATATTATCGACATTGGCTATCGTATATCGGAAACAGTGGAAGCCGGCAAGACATTGCAGGAGGAAAACCGCCAGCTGCGCATTGCACGCGCATCCCTGATAGCCCCCGCGCGTATTGAGGGAATTGCCCGGGGAGAGCTGGGAATGGTTGAGCCTAACAATACACAGGTCATAACACTGTCATGGTAACCGTTCAGGCCCGCACAGAACTCAGGAGCAGCATCAGGATATGCGCCCTGCTGTTTCTCGTGGTTTTTGCGATCATCGGGATCCGTGCATGGTTTTTGCAAATTTTGAACTCGCAGGAATTAACCAGCACGCTGGAGCGCCAGTATAAAACCAGTGTGCTGCTTTCCCCAAAGCGCGGCACGATCTATGACTGCAATGGAAACGAAATGGCCATTAGTGTCCAAGTGGAATCGCTCTTCGCGCGTCCGCATCAGATCAGTGACCCGGCGAGGTTGTCTCTGCGATTGGCTGACATTTTGCAGGTTTCGCCCGACACGCTTTCCGGCAAGCTCCGGGAACAAAAACCCTTTGTGTGGATTGCGCGCAAAATTACACCGCAGCAGGCGCAGGCCATACGCGAGCTGAAGGAGCCGGGTCTTGAGTTTACAAAGGAAAGCAAGCGCACCTATCCCAACGGTGAACTTGCCGGGCAGGTGCTTGGGTTTACCGGTCTTGATTCCGAGGGACTCGAAGGGCTTGAGTTTAAGCTGAACGACGCTCTGCGCGGCACGCCCCAACGGGTGGCCGCCAATCGCGATGCGCGCGGCAGGCGCCTGTTTTCGGAAGGGTTTTGCAGTTCCAGTCAGGACGATGGCAGTGATGTTTACCTGACAATCGATAAAACCATCCAGCACATTGCCGAAAAGGAGTTGCAGGCCACGGTTGCGGCTACGCGCGCCAAGGGCGGCGTTGCCCTCGTCATGGATCCCTGGAGCGGCAACGTGCTGGCAATGGCCGTTGCGCCTCTTTTTGATCCGAATCTATACTCGCAGTTCAGTCCGGGCCTGTGGCGCAACCGTGCGATTGCCGATGTGCTTGAGCCCGGGTCGACCTTTAAAATATTCGTGGTCGCCGCGTCCCTGGAAGAAAAAATCATTAACCCCGAGGACACGTTTTTTTGTGAGAACGGCAAATTCATGATCGGGGGCAGAATCATCAGCGATGTTCACCCGTATGGCTGGCTGAACGTCTCCGATATTATAAAACACTCAAGCAACATCGGCGTGAGCAAGATTTCAAAGCAAATCGGTACGACCCTGTTCTTCCAGTATATCCACAAATTCGGTTTTGCCCGGCCGACCGGCATTCAGCTTCCGGCGGAAGCCACAGGCAACATGCCGCTGCCTGATAAGCTTCCCGAGCATACCCGCAGCGTTATTTCATTCGGTCACAGTATTTCGGTAACACCGTTGCAGCTTGCACAGGCCTACAGCACCATAGCCAATGGCGGGGTGCTGATGCAGCCGAATGTGGTGAAGATGATCAGGACTTCTGATGGAATCCCCCAACCGCATAATGCGCATGCCACGGGACAGCGCGTCGTCAATCCCGCCACTGCGCAGCTGTTGACTGAAATGCTGCAGACGGTTGTAGAGGCCGGCGGAACCGGCGCAAAAGCAGCGGTACCCGGGTTTGGCGTGGCCGGTAAAACCGGAACCGCCCGTAAGATATACAACGGTATGTACAGCAACACACACCTTGTCGCCTCCTTTGCCGGATTCACTCCGGTGGACAATCCGCGGCTTACCGTGGTTGTTATCATTGATGAGCCGCAAACGCTGACCTACGGCGGCCAGAGCGCGGCCCCGGCTTTCAGTCGGATAGCGCAGCAGGTCCTGAATTATTTGAATGTTGCCCCGCGTGTTCAGCTTGCCATCGGCGCAGTACCCGGGCAGGCACCGGAGCATAAACGCCTTGCAACGGATAGCCCCGGATGACGTGTGTACAGCTCACTGACGTGCTTAAGAACGCCTGCCCCTGCGGTAATCCTGCGGGGGATATCGCCTTTATTACGGCTGATTCCCGGCGTGCGGCGCCGGGGTGCCTGTTTGTGGCTGTGCGCGGCGCTCAGGCCGATGGCCATGTGTTTCTGGATGATGCTTACCAGCGTGGTGCACGCACGTTTGTAACCGAAAAGCCCTATCAGCGTGACGATGCCTTCAGCCTGACAGTGCCGGACGCCCGCGCGGCCCTGGCCGAACTGGCCTCCGCGTATTATAACGAGCCGACCAGACGCATGAAACTGATCGGGATTACCGGCACGAACGGTAAGACAACAACCGCGCATATTATTGAAAAAATTCTGGGTGCGGATGAAAAAAATGTCGGCATGATAGGCACCATAACGTATCGCTACCCAGGCTTCACCCGGACGGCACAGCGCACAACGCCGGACGCACTTGAGCTGCAGGAGCTGTTTGATTCAATGGCCAGCAGTGCTGTTGAGTGGGCGGTCATGGAGGTTTCATCCCACGGGCTTGATCAGCGGCGCATCGACGGCTGCCATTTTGACGCCGCGATTTTTACTAATCTGACCCCCGAGCATCTGGATTATCATCGGGATATGGAAAGCTATTTTAAGGCCAAGCAGCGTTTGTTCAACGCGGTTCTGCCGGGCAGCGCCAAACAGGCAGTTGCCGTTATAAATGCTGATGATCCGGCCGGTCAGCGCCTTGCTGTTGAGTGTCCCGTTCCGGTCGTGACCTACGGGCTGCACGACGGTGACGTGCGCGCCGTTGATGCGGTTTGTTCGCTGGAAGGCATCCGGGCGACGCTTGTGAAGGGCCCGGAGAGCTTTGCGATCAATTCCCGGCTGGTCGGCATTTTTAACCTGTACAATATCCTGGCAGCGGCTGCGGCCTGTAGCGCTTTGGGCATAGGTATTGCCGCGATCCAAAAGGGGATCAGCCTGGCCGACGGTGTGCCGGGCCGCATGGAGCGCATTGAGAACGAGCGCGGTATTCTGGTGTTTGTTGACTATGCCCATACGGCCGATGCCCTCACGCAGGTTCTCACGACGCTCAGAGCTGCCGGAGCCGTAACGATTTTCACGGTGTTCGGCTGCGGAGGGAATCGTGACCGTGCTAAACGTCCTGACATGGGACGGGCCGCGGCTTCTTTGAGCACCAGCGTCATCGTGACCTCGGATAATCCGCGCAACGAGGCGCCGGAGTCGATTATCGATGAAATTGAGCCGGGTCTGCTTGCTGAGGGCTTTGTCAGGGTTGATGTCCCGGATGAGTGCCGTACGCAGGGCCGCTATTGCGTCATGTCTGACCGGCGGCAGGCTATCAGGCAGGCTATCAGGCTGGCCGGAAGCGGAGATGTGGTGCTGATTGCCGGCAAGGGCCACGAGACAACCCAGCAGTTTGCACACGTGCAAAGTTTTTTTGACGATCGTGAGGAGGCCAGAGAGGCCCTGAAACTGTGCGCATATTATAATGGATAATCATGTGTAACCGGAGCGCCGTTATTGCATGAACCTGAGCATCGCCGATATTCTGAGCGCAACCCGCGGAACACTGCTGGCCGGAGAAGCCGGTACGCTTGTGTGTGACGTTACGATTGATTCACGCACCGCTGCTGCGGGCAGCCTCTTTGTCCCGCTGCGGGGTACGCGCCACGACGGCCACGCTTTTATCGAGCGTGCATTTATGCAGGGTGCTACGGCGGCTTTAACCGAGGGTAGCGCGCTGTCAATGCAGCCTTTTCCGGGCCGGGCGCTCATCGCTGTTGATTGCGCCTTGCGGGCTCTGGGTGACATCGCGGCCTGCTGGCGGCGCAGGTTCAGCCTGCCGGTTATTGCTGTTACCGGCAGCAACGGCAAAACCACGACCAAGGAAATGACTGCTGCCATTATCAGCCGTTGTCGGCCCTGTCTGAAAAACGAAGGCAACTTTAATAATCTGATCGGCTTGCCGCTCAGTGTTTTGAAACTGAGCGCGGAACATCGCACAGCTGTTTTCGAAATGGGCATGAGTGAGCCCGGTGAAATCAGACGTCTGGCTGAGATCGCGTCGCCGACTATCGGGGTGATTACCAATGTGGGTCCCTGCCATCTGGAGCAGCTCGGATCCCTTGATGCTGTAGCGGCTGCCAAGGGTGAACTTTTTGAGGCGCTCGGGCCGGCTGACTGCGCGGTTGTCAATCGTGATGATGAGCGCGTCAGAGCGCTCGGGGCCGCAACTGCTGCGCGGGTGATTACCTGCGGGCTGTCAGCGGGCGATGTGCATGCCGCACATATTCAAACCGGCACCGGAGGCGTGCATGCATTTGAACTGCATATCGCGGCTGCATCCGCATTGGTGCGTCTCGGTCTGCCGGGCGCGCACTTTGTCAGCAATGCGCTGGCAGCAGCTGCGGCTGCGCATGCAGCGGGCATTGGTCTTGATGATATCGCCGCGGGCCTGAGCGCATGCGGCTCGCTGAGCGGACGCATGCAGGCACTCGAGATCAAGGGTTTCAGTATTATCAATGATGCCTATAATGCAAACCCGGTATCAATGCGCGCGGCACTCGCGACCCTTTCCGCCGGCAGTGCGGGCCGGCGCACAATAGCGGTACTGGGTGACATGCTTGAGCTGGGTGAAAAGGCCGCTGACTATCATCGTGATATCGGAACGTATGTCGCGACATTGAATATCGGACTGGTTTTTGTGCTGGGCGCATTTGCCCCGCTGGTATGCGCAGCTGCGCGCAGCGCAGGTATGCCGGAAGATCGGATTCGCGCCTTTGATACTCTGCCCGAACTGGCGGCCGCGCTGGTGGCTGTTGCCGCACCGGGTGATGTGCTGCTGTTGAAGGGTTCGCGCAGGATGCAGCTTGAAAAACTGATTGAGCTGCTGCCGGATGCCGGCCTGCAACCATGAGAGGAATGCGCTGATGCTGTATAATCTTCTGTATCCGCTGCACACTGAATTCATTATTTTTAATGTTTTCAGATACATTACGTTTCGCACGATCTATGCGACCGTAACGGCGCTTCTGCTGACCCTGGCACTTGGTCCCTATGTTATCGGTCTGCTGCGGCAAAGCAGCTTTAAACAGAATGTGCGCAGTGACGGGCCTGCATCACATCTGGTCAAGGAGGGGACACCCACCGGCGGCGGCATCCTTATTCTGTTTTCAATCATTACCTCAACCCTGCTGTGGGCCGATGTTACCAACCGGTACATATGGATTGCGCTGCTTGCTACGGCCGGCATGGGGGCAATCGGATTCCTGGATGACTGGAAGAAGATCCGGCATTCAAACACACGCGGCATCACCGCACGTGAAAAGATGCTGCTGCAGGCCGTGGTTGCAGCCGTCGTTGCGATTGTACTCTACTGCCAGGCCGGATTTGATGCGCATCTGAGCGTGCCGTTTTTTAAGAATATCAAGCCTGACCTCGGTATCTGGTACGTGCCGTTTTCAATATTCGTGATTGTGGGCGCGTCCAATGCCGTCAATCTTACCGACGGGCTTGACGGACTGGCCATCGGGCTGGTGCTGATCGTTTCAGCCACGTATATGGTGCTTTCCTACATGACCGGTCATGCTGTGCTGTCTGAGTACCTGAGGATTTCACCGATTTCCGGTGCAGGCGAACTGACAATCTTCTGCGGCGCCATGGTCGGGGCCAGTATGGGATTTTTATGGTTCAACGCTCATCCCGCCCAGGTGTTCATGGGTGATGTGGGTTCGCTGTCGCTGGGCGGATCTCTTGGAGCCGTTGCCGTTATTACCAAGCATGAAATCCTGCTGGCCATTGTCGGCGGCATGTTTGTTGTTGAAGCGCTCTCAGTCATCATCCAGGTCGGATCATTCAAGCTGCGCGGCAAGCGCGTTTTTAAAATGGCGCCGTTGCATCATCATTTTGAGCTCCAGGGCTGGGCTGAATCGAAAATTATCGTGCGTTTCTGGATAATCGGCATCGTGATGGCACTGCTGGCCGTCAGCACGCTGAAATTGAGGTAGGCATGGAGTTGCGCGACAAAAAAATACTGGTGGCGGGTTTTGGCAGAAGCGGGCGGGCCGCGGCTGATTTTCTGCTGAACCGCGGCGCGCGCGTGACTGTATGCGACCACAATGCGCGCCTCCAGGTTCCCCGCGAGTTTACGGGACGCGGCATGCGCGTTGAACTGGGAGAGTACTCAATTCAAACCTTTACTTCGCAGGACATGATTGTGCTGAGCCCCGGCGTGCCGCTCATGTCGCGTGCCCTGATTGAGGCCCAGGCCCGGGACATACCGGTCATAAGCGAGGTTGAACTGGCCTTTCAGAATATCAGCGCGCCGATGATCGCGGTTACGGGAACCAACGGCAAGACCACCACCACGTCCCTGCTGGGGCATCTGTTTGAAAGCGCCGGCAAGCGCGTGTTTGTGGGCGGCAATATCGGCATTCCGCTTATCGGCGCTGTCGGGCTCAATCCTGCGCCGGACTATGTCATTGCCGAGATAAGCAGTTTTCAGCTTGAGACCATTGTGCGATTTCGTCCCTACATCAGCGTGCTTCTGAATGTAACGGATGATCATCTTGACCGCTATGCCTCTTTTGAAGAGTATCGCCGGGCCAAGGCCGCGATATGCAGAAACCAGGATGAACATGATTTTCTGATCGCCAACCGGGATGACCCCGCGTTGAAGCCGATTATCGAACAGGCCCGCGCTACGGTGTTTTTGTTCAGCCGCTGCAGCGCCATGCAGTGCGGCGCATATGATGACGGCAATCTGCGGTTTAACTATCCGGGCCGTCCGGAATTGTGTCTTGACATTACGCGTGCCGGGCTCATCGGAAACCATAATCGTGAAAATATGCTTGCTGCCGTGTCGGCTGCATATCTGTGCGACCTGCCCGCGCAGGCGATTCACGAAGCCATTGAAAGTTTTCGCGGCCTGCCGCATCGCATGGAGTTTGCCGGGGAGGTCAACGGCGTCACCTACATTAACGATTCGAAGGGAACAAATGTTGGCGCCTGCTTCAGCTCAATCGCCGGCGTGAACGGGAACCTGGTGCTGATTGCCGGCGGGCAGGACAAGGGCGGCAGCTACGCCCCTCTCGCGGAACCGCTTCGCAGTAAAGCACGCGCGCTGGTGCTCATCGGTGAGGCTGCCGATCGCATGCAGGCCGAACTGGAACAGTACGTGGCGATTGTGCGGGCCGGCTCGCTTGAGGAAGCGTTGAGCGCGGCTACGCGTCTGGCGCGCCCGGGTGACAGCGTGCTGCTTTCACCGGCCTGTGCGAGCTTTGACATGTTTGATAATTATGAGCATCGCGGCAATTGTTTTAAAGCCCTGGTCACTAACCTTGAGCGTACAGCGGGCACCCATGTATAATAAAAGCATTACCCAGAGTATTTTACTGTTCGGACCGCTCCTGCTCGTATGTCTGGGGATCATAATGATTTACAGCGCCAGCTCGATTTTCGCTGACGCTAAATTTCATGATGGCGGCTATTTCATGAAAAAGCAGTTTCTTTTTGCCATGGTCGGCACGCTGTGCATGCTGCTGATCATGCGTATCCCCTATGACCGCCTGCGCCGCCTGGCGTATCCGTTCTGGATTATAAGCGTTGGCCTGCTCGTGTGTGTTCTGGTGCCGGGTATCGGTACGCAAATAGGAGGTGCCGTGCGCTGGCTGCGTATCGGCCCTCTGTCGTTTCAGCCTGCGGAATTCGCCAAGCTTGCTGTGATCATTGTGCTGGCGTATTCACTGTCAAAGAAGGGCCGCGATAAAATAAAAAATTTTTCGATCGGGGTTGTGCCGCATCTGCTGCTGATCATGCCCCTGTGCGCCCTGATTCTGGTGCAGCCTGATTTCGGAACAGCAGCGATGATCACTACGCTGTTGTTTGGCATGATGTTCATCGGCGGCGTTCGTCTGCGCTATCTGTTCGGTCTTATCGGCGCAGCACTGTGCGCCGGTGTGCCGCTGATCGCGATGAAAGGCTACCGGATGGAGCGCCTGCTGACCTTTCTTGATCCGTGGGAAAAATCAACCGGTTCGGGGTTTCAAATCATTCAGTCTTTCCTGGCGTTCGGCGCCGGCGGGCTGCGGGGAACCGGTCTGGGCAACGGCACCCAGAAACTGTTTTATCTGCCCGAGCCGCATACGGATTTTATTTTATCGGTTGTCGGCGAGGAACTCGGCTTTGTGGGCGTCATGCTGGTTGTTATCGTGTTTGTCGCGATTGTTGTGTGCGGTCTCAAGGTCGCCATGCACGCCCAGGACCTGTTCGGGGCGTATGTGGCTGTGGGAATCGTGATGCTGCTCGGTACTCAGACCATCATCAACATGGGCGTTGTGCTGGGCCTGCTGCCGACCAAGGGAATGCCGCTGCCGTTTGTGAGCTATGGCGGTACTTCGCTGGTAATGAATCTGATGGCCGTGGGTGTTTTATTGAGTGTTTCAGCACAGGCGGATTTTAAAGCCACATGAATATAACCATTACCGGTGGCGGAACCGGCGGACATCTTTTTCCGGCAATTGCCGTAGCGCAGGAGTTTCAACGGCGTGATCGCACGCATGCAATTCAATTTATCGGAAGTGCGCGCGGCATCGAAGCGCAGGTGCTTCCCAGGGCGGGCTATCTATTGCAAACAGTTGATATCAAAGGATTTGCGGGGAAAGGGCCCTTGAAAAAAATCGAGTCGCTCATTTCGATTCTGCCGTCAATAATGCGCGCCCGCAGGCTGCTGCGCGCGTTCCGGGCGGATATTGTCATCGGGTTCGGCGGCTATATTTCATTTCCAGCCGTTATTGCCGGACATATGCTCGGTTTGCCTGTGGCCCTGCATGAGCAGAACAGCGTGCCCGGGCTCAGCAACCGGCTGCTGGGCTTCTGGGCTGAGCGTATTTTTGTTACCTATGAGGAAAGCATGCACAGTTTTCCGGCCCGCAAAACGATTCATTCCGGATTGCCGCTGCGCACTCTGCCCGCTGGTGATCGGGAGAAGGATCGTGACAGCAGCGTGCACACTGTCTGTGTGCTTGGCGGCAGCCAGGGCGCCCGCGAGATAAACAGCGCAATGATCGGAGCCCTGCCGGTTTTTAAAAGCAGCGGCATGCGCATGCGTTTTATTCATCAGACCGGAGTACAGGACGCCGAGCGCGTGACAGCCGCCTATCAACAGCATGGCCTGCAGGCCGAGGTCGCACCGTTTTTTGACGATATGCTTGAGCGTTTTATCGAGTCCGATCTTGTGATCGCGCGTGCCGGGGCCGGCACGCTTGCCGAGCTTGCAGTCTGCGGCCGGGCTTCGATTCTGATTCCGTACCCGTTTGCAGCAGGGGATCATCAGAAAAAAAACGCGCTGATGTTCGCTCAACAGGGAGCCGCGCTGCTGCTGGAATCACATGAGCTGAACAGTGCCGTGCTTGCACAGCAGGTGCTTGATGTGATTCGCTCACCTGAGCGCCTGCGGCACATGTCGCAGCAGGCCCGGCTGCTTGCGCAGCCGCAGGCCGCGCAGCTCATCGTTGACGAGTGCTGCCGTCTGGCAGCGGCATAGACAGGAACCAACACATGATACTCAATATTCGCAACGGCATCAACCATCTGCTTTTGCATCTCCTGCTTAAATGCCGGTATCAGGCCCGCAGGAGACCCCGGATGGTCAAATGCATTCTGGCGGCAGAGGGATTGTGCATTAAGACAGGTCTGATTTATTACGGCCGGCGGCAGACATAGCAGGGCAGCAGGCCCGGAAAGGTACGGTAGAGGCGTGTATAAAAAGAACCAGCATATTCATTTCGTCGGTATTGGCGGCATCGGCATGAGCGGCATAGCCGAACTGCTGCTTAATCTCGGATACCGCGTGAGCGGTTCCGACGTCAAGGCGAGCGACATTACGCAGCGGCTCAGCTCGCTCGGTGCCACCGTGTACGCAGGGCACGAAAAGAAGAATTTGAAAGACGCCGACGTTGTGGTCGTGTCTTCTGCGGTGCGGTCCGATAATCCCGAGGTCGTGCAGGCGCACGGTAAAAATATTCCGGTGATACCGCGGGCGGAAATGCTCGGAGAGCTCATGCGCTTAAAGTACGGCATTGCCATCGCGGGTGCGCACGGAAAAACCACCACGACATCGCTGATAGCCGCGGTTCTTGAGTACGGTCATTTCGATCCGACCGTTGTGATCGGCGGCAAGCTCATGAAAACCAATACCAATGCGTTTCTGGGCGCGGGCGATTTTCTGGTTGCCGAGGCTGATGAAAGCGATGGATCGTTTCTGACCCTGCCCCCCACCATAGCGGTCGTCACCAATATCGACCGCGAGCATCTTGATTACTACAGCGACATTGAACAGATTAAAAGCTGCTTTCTGCAGTTTCTCAACAAGGTTCCCTTTTACGGGATGTGCCTGATCTGCCTGGATGATGAGCATCTGCAAAGCACGATCCCGTATATGGAAAAACGCATCATGACCTACGGGCGCGCAAGCCAGGCAGATCTGCAGGCACGCGAGATTACTTTTGACGGGCTCAGCACGACGTTTACGGTGTATTTTCGCGACAGGCGCCTGGGCCAAATCACGATGCGTCTTCCGGGCAGCCATAATGTACTCAACGCCCTGGCAGCAATCGGCGTGGGGCTGGAGTTGGAGATTCCTTTTAAAAATATCAAGAAGGCTCTGCGTGAGTTCAAAGGCATTCAGCGACGCTTTCAGATGCTGGGACAGCGGCGCGGCATTACCCTGATTGACGATTATGCGCATCATCCGACTGAGGTTAAAATGACCCTGAAAGCTGCCCGGCAAATGAACGCAAAGCGGGTTGTGGTCCTGTTTCAGCCGCATCGCTACAGCCGCACGCAGCATCTTTTTAATGAATTCATGACCGCGTTCTATGATGCGGATGTATTGATTGTGACCGGTATCTACGCGGCGAGCGAGCAGCCCATTGCGGGTGTGACCTCGGAGCGTTTCTATGAAGGCCTTAGGGAATACGGGCATAAACATGTGCTGCACGCGCATGATCTGCGCCAGGCCGAAAAGCTGGTGCTTGAAACTGTTCAAGAGGGGGATGTTTTTTTGACGCTGGGAGCCGGTGATGTATGCACGGTTGGCCCCCGGGTTATGAAGGCCCTGCAGAAACAAGCCTGACAGGGGTAGAAGCACAGGGAGAATTGAGACATGAGCGATACACAGAACGGCAATGCGCTAAAAACAAACGGCAACGGCAAACGCGGCAACCGGTTGATCACCACGGTGTCGAGTCACATGGTGAATCATCCGATCGGGCTTCAGGCCGTACGGCCTGAGCGTACCAGGCAAAGCCTGCTCAGCGCATGCACGGCATGCCGGGCACGCAGCCGAGTATAGGGGAACAGGAGCGCTTCATGGCTGAACAGCAGCATACCGGAGATTGTTTCAAGAAAAGCCGTATCGGCGTTTTGCTGGGCGGCCAGTCTTCTGAGTCTGATGTGTCGCGTCGCAGCGGTGCGGCAATGGCTGCGGCCCTGCAGCGCCTGGGCTACACGGTCACTGCCATTGAGGCTGACCGCAGCCTTGCCGATGCGCTTGCACGCAACCGGATTGAGGTTGCCGTGCTCGCCCTGCACGGACCTTTGGGTGAGGATGGAACCGTGCAGGGTATGCTTGAAGTGCTGGGCATTCCCTATACCGGATCGGGAGTGCTTGCCAGTGCAGTTGCAATGCACAAGGCTGCCGCTAAAAAAATATTTGCATTTCACGAACTGCCGACGCCTGCCTTTGAGGTATTCCCGGGCCGGGATCTGGCTGCGGACACAGGGCCTGCCCGTATCAGCATGCAGCCGCCTTTTGTAGTCAAGCCCTGCGAGGGAGGATCAAGCATCGGCATCAGTATTGTGCGCGACCAGGCTGAAGCGGTCGCAGCGCTGCGTAAGGCCGCAAGCCAGGACAGCGGCGACATCCTGATTGAAGCGTACGTTGCCGGCCGGGAAATCACCGTGGGCGTGTTGAACGGACTGGCGCTGCCCGCGATTGAAGTCAGTCCTGATGCCGGTTTTTATGATTACGACGCCAAGTATAACAGCAAGGGCGCAACACGCTACATTGAGCGTCCGGATCTGAGCGCAGGACTGCATGAACACCTGCAGTCTCTGGCCGTAAGCGTGTATCGTGTGCTGGGTTGTGCCGGGGCTGCCCGGATTGATTTTATCGTGGATGCCGCAGGCCAGCCCTTTGTGCTTGAGATCAACACGATACCGGGCATGACGGAAACAAGTCTGCTGCCCATGGCCGCACGACAGGCCGGTCTGTCATTTGATGTACTTGTGGAGCGAATTTTGCACGGCGCAGCACTGCATAAAACTTCGGAAAGGATGGCGATATGAGAAAACGAAGTGTTCACAGGATGCGTATGAAAAGAAAGGTGCAATGTGCGCGGCTTATGCGTACGGCAGCTGTTGCTGCCATTGTTCTGCTGGCGCTTGCCGGGGCCGTGTTTGCGGGCCTTATGGTCTATGATGCCCCGGGGTTGCGTATTGCCCATATCTATGTCGCCGGATGCGAGGGTGCTGTTGCCGAAGAGGTTCTTGCGCATGCCGAACCATACCGCAATGGCAATATCGTGGTTGCCAACCTGCACGCACTCCGGAACCGGATAGAAAGCAATCCCTGGATTGAACAGGCCGTTATCCGCAGGCAGTATCCCAACACGGTTTCAATCAGGGTCAGAGTGCGCGAAGCCCGGGCGGTCATTGCGCTTGATGAGGCTTTTCTGGTTGATGCCAACGGCATTGTTTTCACCACAGCATTAGAGCAACGCAGGGATCTGCCGGTTTTGTACGGGCTGGGGCGTGATGACTTTAAAAACGATCCCGATACGGCCGCGCAGATGATCAGTGCCGGTCTGCAGATCATCGCGGGCCTGCAGAGCCACGGACTGCCGCTGGATGACAATGTCCGCATAACCTGCAGCCGCGAATTCGGCTATACCCTGCAGACGGAACCGGGCGGACCTGAAATTTCTCTCGGCTTTGATAACTATGAGCCCAAACTGTCAGCGCTGCCCCGCATGCTTGCCGATCTTCACAGTCGGGGCTTGACAGCCCGCTCTATTCACCTGCATTCGCAAGAGCGCGCATTTGTAAAACTGGATCAGGACAACAGCAGTCGCCAGGCACATGCCGGAAGATCCGGCGGCAGAGACGTGCCCTCCTGATGGAGGCTGTTAAAGTTTATTTAACAACGGAGAGAGTCAGCATATGGCAAAAAGAAGCAAACCATTTGTAGCAATTGACATCGGCACCACAAAAATTACTGCGCTTGCCGCTGAGCAGGAAAACGATGAGATCATTGTTACCGGTTTCAGTTCGCATCCTTCTTACGGCGTGAAAAAGGGGCTGATCATTAACATGGACAGTACCGTGGATGCCATTCGCCGTGCGGTTGAGGATATTGAAATTATGTCCGACATCGATGTGCAAAACGTGCGCATCGGTATTGCCGGCAGTCATCTTCAGGGGTTCCAGAGCAGCGGGGCCATTCCGTTGAGCACGCGTGAGGTGCGCAAGATTGATGTGCACGCTGTGCTGGAGGCCGCCAAGTCGATAGTCATTCCGACCGAGCGGGAGGTGATTCAGATTATTTCCCAGGAGTATCGGGTTGATGATCAGGATGATATCGTCGATCCTCTCGGCATGGCGGGTGTGCGGCTCGAATCGCGCGTATACATTATTACGGGAGCGGTTTCAGCTGCCCGCAATATTGTCAAGTGCATGAATCGCAGCGGGTTGAAGGTCACGGACATGATGCCGCATCATCTGGCATCTGCCGAGGCGGTTATGACTGCAGATGAAAAGGAGCTTGGCTGCGCGGTCCTGGACATGGGCGGCGGCACGACCGACCTGGCCGTTTTCTGCCGCGGAAGCCTGCGTTACTGCAGTACCCTTCCGATCGGGGGCAACCAGATAACATCCGATATCGCAATCGGACTGCGCACCCCTATTTCGCAGGCTGAAATCATCAAGAAGGATTTTGGCTGCGCCGTGTTTCCGTCCGAATATCCCGAGCACTCCATTACCGTAGCAAGCATCGGCAGTGATGATGCACGCTCAATCTCCGCGGGCACGCTTTCCCGCATTATCGGGGCGCGGGTGGAGGAAACACTGCAGATTGTACGCCGCGAACTCATCCAGAGCGGCATGCTTGAACATCTTGCGGCCGGCGTCGTGCTGACCGGCGGCAGTGCCCAGCTCGAAGGTCTGCGTGACATGGCCGAAAAGATCCTGGGTCTGCCGGTCAGAATCGGATTGCCGTTCGATATCAGCGGTATCACCGATATCAAATGTCCGCAGTTTGCAACTGCGGTCGGCCTCTTGAAAACAGCATCATCACAGCCGGTCGTCAGTATGCCGCCTGTCAATCATAACGCTAAAAATACCTGGAAACTGCGTGAGCGAATGAAACACTGGTTCGCGGAAGCTTTTTAAATACGAGGTCAGAAAAGAAAAATTACAAATAAATTTTTTCAAGGAGGACAGACGATGACATTTACCTTTGAGCAACCACACAGGCATGGCGCTTCAATCAAGGTAATCGGCGTGGGCGGAGCAGGCTGCAATGCCGTTAACACCATGATTGCGGCCGGGCTGGACAGTGTTGATTTTATTGTCGCCAACACCGACCGTCAGGCGCTTGAAAACAACCGGTCACAGCACAAGATTCAAATTGGCGATGCCATCACCCGGGGACTGGGCGCGGGTGCCAACCCTGAGATCGGGCGCAATTCCGCTCTTGAGGATATTGATAAGATCCAGCAGCTGCTGGAAAATGCCGACATGGTATTTGTGGCGGCCGGCATGGGCGGCGGCACAGGAACCGGTGCCGCTCCGGTGATTGCCAGGGCCGCGAAGGAAATGGGCGCATTGACCGTCGGTGTGGTCACCAAGCCCTTTAACTTCGAGGGCAAACACCGGGCCCGCATCGCGGAGGAAGGTCTGCGTGAACTCAGAGATCATGTTGATTCCCTGATCGTGATTCCGAATGAAAAACTGTTCAAGATTGCCGAGAAAAAAACAACGCTGCAGGATGGCTTTAAGCTGGCTGACGATGTCCTGCTGCATGCCATCAAGTCCATTTCCGATCTTATCAACATGCCGGGGCTGATCAACCTTGATTTTGCGGATGTTAAAACCATTATGTCGGATATGGGTATGGCGTTCATGGGTATGGGCATTCACAGCGGGAATGACCGTGCCGCGGAGGCTGCACGCAAGGCAATTTCAAATCCGCTGCTGGATGATATATCAATCAAGGGTGCCCGGGGTATGCTTATCAATGTTACGGGCAGCAGTTCGTTGAGCTTTGAGGATCTGGAAAAGGCCACCGGCTTCATTCGCGAACAGGCGCATGAGGACGCCAATATCATTTTCGGCGCGGCAATTGATGAGAGTATGGGAGACAATTTCCGGATCACCGTTATTGCTACCGGTTTTGCACATGAGCAGGCCGACCAGCAGGTCGAAGCCGCTGCGGCTGCCATGCAGGATGCAGTCAAAAAAGCCGTTCCGGAACTGGTTTCAAATACCCGTCCGGCGCCTGCAGTGCAGTTGCCGGATATCGAGCTCACCAAAATCCGCAAGGATGCAAAAGTCATTAAAATCGGAACCATTATCAGTGAATTCGGCGAGGACGGTGAATATGATATCCCGACATTCGTCCGACAGCAGCAGGTGATTTAACCGGACAGGTTCGCTGCATGTCTTTTGACAAAGCCCCCGAAAGTCAATTCGGGGGCTTTGTGTTTGCGGGCGGGAATGAGAGCCCCCTGGCAGCTGATGTGTGCTATATAACTATGGAGTAATTGTAGCAGGTGGTTTCAGTATTCGCCCTGCACAGGATTAAAACGGTATATGGCCAAATCTCCGCGCAAACAAAAATATCCCTCAGCGGGTTTATACCGGGATCATGAACAGTGCCTGATTGCTCCCAACGGCAAACAGGCGCGTCTGAGCATAGGGCTTGCATTTCCGAACACATACTATGTCGGCATGTCTAATCTCGGTTTTCAGTTGACCTACCGGCTGTTCGCCCTGCAACCTGATGTGCGCTGCGAGCGTTTTTTTCTGCCGGATCCGTCCGCGCGCGGTTCTGCTCAGCCCGGTGATCTGCGCTCCATTGAAAGCGGCGCATTGCCCGGCAGCTTTGACTGCATCGCTTTTTCACTGTCGTTTGAAAGTGACTATGTGAATGTGGTGCGCATGCTCGCGCTGGCCGGTGTACCGGCCCTGCGATCCGGCCGCGCATCGGGTGCTCCGCTGCTCATGGCGGGCGGGGTGGCGGTCAGTATGAATCCTGAGCCGCTGGCTGAAATTTTTGACCTGTTTGTGATCGGAGAGGCGGAGGCTGTGCTGCCGGATTTCCTGCAACAGGCGCTTGCATCTCTGCAGCGGGGACGCGCACACAGGCTGAACCCCGCTGATTTTTACCATATCGGCGGTATGTATGCACCGGGGCGGGTGAGTCCGGTGTTTGACGGCGCGCGCATGCTCGGCATGCAGGGCGCATCGCAGGCCGCTTTGCCGGTTGCAGGCAGACGCCCGGCCGATTTAAACACCTGTCACGGAAGTTCCTGTATCCTGACGCCGCATACGCAGTTTGCCGACATGGCGCTTGTCGAGGTAAGCCGCGGCTGTGCGCGCAACTGCCGTTTTTGCGCTGTAGGATGCCTGTATCCGCCCTACCGCATACGCTCACGTGAGAGCCTGACAGCCGAGGTTGAGCCCTTTCTGCAGCGCGGGATAAAAATAGGGCTTCTGGGTGCAGCGGTTTCAGATCACCCCGATCTTCTGCCTTTGATGCGCTCTATCGTGGAGCGCGGCGGACATGTTTCCATTTCATCCCTGCGTGCGGACGCGCTGACCCCTGATATGGTCGAGTTATTGGCCGCCTGCGGGCACACCACGTTTACGATCGCGCCGGAGGCGGCAACCCAGCGTCTGCGCAATGTTCTGGGCAAGGGAATTTCGCACAGCGACATTATGCGTGCTGCGGAAATGTTCGCAGTCCAGGGCGTGACCTCAATCCGTTTGTACTTCATGATCGGCCTGCCGGGCGAGCGCGACGAGGATATCGAGGCCATCGCGGACCTGGCAATTGAGATTGCGGCCCGATACCGCACAGCATGCGGGGGCAGGGACCGCTTGCGCCGCATAACACTCAGCATCAGTCCCTTTGTGCCGAAACCGTTCACGCCGTTTCAATGGCATCCCTTTGATACGGTTGAGGGACTTAAACGCAAGCTGGCATGCATACAGGCTGCTCTGCGTAAAGAAAAAAAGATAGTTTTGAGCTGTGATTCTCCCAGAATGAGTTTGGTGCAGGCGCTGTTGAGCAGGGGTGACCGGCGCCTGTCCACGATCCTGCTGAGCGCGCATGCGCTGCAGGGGAACTGGACGCGGGCCTTCAGAGAGAACGGGTTTGAGTCCGGCCGCGTTTGCCTGCCGGCAGCGCACCCTTGATGAGTTCCTGCCCTGGGATGTTCTCGATCATGGAATCGACAAACAGGCCCTCTGGCAGCGGTATCAAAAGGCATTAGCAGGCAGTTGAAAAACGTCCGTTCTGCTGCGTTGCACTTGCCATTCGTCATTGCGACGTTCAAAAAAGTACTCCTCGTTCCTCATGCCTTCGTGCGTCTTGCACCCGGCCATTTTTGAATTGCCTGTAATAATCTTTGGCCTGAGTCGATCAGCTTGACTATTTTAAAAAATGTTTTGTACAAGGGAATGCGGGGGGCGATCCGGTACTTGATCGTTCGCACCAGCCGTTGGTGATGAGTTGATTACAACAGACGTGGCTGGTGATTGTTTTTGCGGCGTTTTTTGCGAACGGGCTGCTGCTCGAGTATGCCGATTTTGCGCTGCAGGGTGTTGCGGGAGACGCCCAGCACCTTTGCTGTTTTGCTTTTATTGTTTTTCAGGCGGCGCAAAACGGTGTTGATATAAATGTGCTCGATTTCTTCCAGCGTGAAAAAATCTTCACGGCTTAAGAAGCTTTCAAGCGCAATCGCCTTTTTTGAAATATTAAAGCGAATATCATCTTTTGTGATCAGCGGCCCGTCGGCAAGCAGAACGGCGTTTTCCATGACATCGCGCAGTTCACTTACATTTTCAGGCCAGTCATGGTTTTCAAGCAGGGCTATGCCCCGGCTGTGAATTCCGCCGATATCTTTGCCGTATTCCTTGCTGAATTTATCCATGAAAAAAGTCGCAAGGGGTTTGATATCATCCCGCCGGTTGCGCAACGGCAGGATCGTAAGTAGATATGGGTTAAACTGCGCCACAGGGGAGCTGTCTTTTGTTTTGGTGCCCGTATCCGGCAGAGACTCCTTTGATGAGAAAATCAGCCGCACCGGGGAGTCCCCGTTTTTTTTCAAGGACTGCATTTTTTCGGAGAGCAGCTCCAGAAGGTGGTGTTTTACTTTTTCTTCGAGCTTGCCGAGATCACGCAGAAACAGGGTTGCTTCGGGTGCATGCTGGGGGTGGTTTCCATTGTCGGAGAGCGTGCCCAGCGCTGAAAAACAGGTGTTGATTTTTTCCTCAAAGTGATCAAGCGGCAGATTGATGCAGTTCATGGTCACAAAAGGGGCGTTCGGGCAGCGGCTGTAATGAATGCTTTTTGCGAGCAACTCCTTGCCTGTGCCGCTTTCGCCGGTGATCAGGATTGAATGGTGTTTTTTTTTCGAGAGGCCTTCGCACTCCTGATAGAGCTGCTTGAGGCTGTTGGTGAGGTACACAACCGGAAGGTACTCAATATTTTTTTCAAGTAGCTGTGTGCGACTCATAGCTGCTATGTTCCTGGCAGTATTGGGTTTGTTTGGTGGTATTCGTGCTGCTAAGTGAGCCACTGTAATAAATGATCGGGTCAGTGCAAGTCAAGGGGTATTTTATTTTTTTTAAAAGAGAAGTTTTGTCGACTAGATACAACAGGGCAGTGAACGACAGTGTCGGGGGCTGAAAAGAAGAATTGTGCGATGGTTTTAAAAACACCCGATAATTCAAAGGGCTGGCGTGCTTTTTGAGAGCGGAATTGTATGCAGGGGTTGTCTGTTCCCGCACACGGCATGAGCAGACTCTTGAAAAACGCCCATCTGCTGCGGTGCGCTCATCATTCGTCTTTGCGGCGTACGGTAGGGGCACGGCATGCCGTGCCCTTCCACATGATTTTGCGCGCCTTGCATCTGAGCATTTTTGAACAGTCTGTATAAGAATATTTTTTTCAACATCCTGTGAGAGTGAACTCTGTAGTGTGCAAATATAAAGAATCCAGAAATGTATTGTCAATACAGGAGAATATTGTATGATACACAGCTTGATAATTATGCTGCTGAGGCGGCTTCAGTCTCTGTCCGGGAGTAAACCTGCCGGGCCACAACATGGTACAGACAGGCGCACGAAAGGTATATAAATTTTATCATGATGCCGTTTACCCCTGAAGATATTAAGAACAATCCGCCGCGCATTCTTGCCAAGGGCCGCTGGGCCAATGCGGACCTTTCCCTGTATGAGAACGGTGCCGAGACCTGGGTGATCAAGGACTTCAGCCCATGCAGGGCAGCGGTCAGGTACAGCGTGGGCATATTCATGGTGCGTCGTGAGTTGCGGGCGCTCAAGCGCCTGCAGGGTATTCCCGGTATCGCGGCTGAACCGTTTCGCCTAAGCCCGTTTGCGCTGGCATACCGGTTTATCCCCGGCATGACCCTGAAGGAGGCGCGCCGCTCAGGCAGTGTTACGCCGGATTTTTTCCTGCAGCTTGAGGATATTGTGCAGCGCATGCACGCGCGCAACTGTGTGCATCTTGATATACGCTATATGCGCAATATTCTCGTAACCTCCGAGGGAACCCCGGCGATTCTTGATTTTCAGTCCGGCCTGATACTTGATCGCATCCCGCGCATGTTTCATGGCATGTTAAAGGCGATTGATTTATCGGGCGTCTACAAGTGCTGGCAAAGGGTCTGCCCCGGAACCATGGATGCGGAGCGCGCAGCCCTGTTTGAGGCGGTTCAAAAAAAACGCTCATTGTGGATTTTTAAGGGCTATCCCCTGGGTACCCGGTTTTCCAGACGATAACCGCTCCCGGATCACGAGCAGGCTGTTGAAAAACGCACACCTGCTGCGGTGCGCTCCATCGGCGTACGAAAAGTACGCCTCATTCCTCATGATGGTGCGCGCCTTGCATCTGAGCATTTTTGAACAGCCTGTATACAAAGACTTTTTCAACAGTCTGCTAGGGTCAGCATGATTCCCAAAAAATTTTTCAGACATCTGCTGGAATATTGCGCCGCCTGCATGCTGGCCGGCATTATCAGGGTGCTGCCCGCTGCTCTTGCTATCAGGCTTGGCCGTTTCCTGGGTGTTGTGACGGGGCGGCTTATCAAAAGCCGCATGCAGCTCGGCCATGAGAACCTCATACGGGCATTCGGCGATCAATTTTCCTATGGGGATCGCTGCCGCATACTGCGCTCCCTGATGGCGCTGCTGGGTGAAGCGCTGGTAGAGTCAATCATCATCACGCCTGAAGACGTTGAGAAAAATGTTGAGATCCAGGGCTTTCATCACATTGAAGAGGCCCTCGCACTCGGCAGGGGTGTCATTTTGATGGGGCCGCATTTCGGCATGTGGGAACTGGCCGGGCACATCTTCGGAGCACGCCTGCCCAGGACGGCCACGCTTTATAAACCCTTGAAAAACCGTTTTATCGACCGTCATGTGCGCGCGGAGCGTGCAAAAAGCAATATGGATATTATTCCTAATCAGAATACGCTCAGATCCATAATGCGCCGGCTCCGTGAAAACTACGCGGTTGTTTTTTTGTATGATCAGAATGCCGGCCGCGACGGCATTCTGGCCACGTTTTTCGGCCACCCGGCAATAACCTATGCCGCCCCGGCCGCGCTTGCCCTCAAGACAGGCTGTCCGGTTGTTCCGGGCTATTTTATAAAGCTTCCCGGTTTCCGACGGCACCGGATGGTGCTGCATGAGCCATTCAAGCGCATCGATACCGGGGACCCACGGCAGGATCTGCTCGCAACGGTGCAGCAGTACAATGACTTCATTGAACAGATTGTTCGGCTCCATCCGGATCAGTGGTTCGGATGGCTGCATAATCGCTGGAAAATTAAAAGCAGGTTCAAGGAAGAAGCACAGGCGCTTGACGAAAACGCATGACAGGGTTGCGAGGCGGGGTATAGTGGTATACTATATAATAATGATTACCATATAGGGCTTCATATATTCAAAAACGGAATCCGGTTTTCCTTTAGAAAGTTTTTTGCGTGCGTATCTGGTTACTCGTCATTAGTTTCTTCCCGGTTGTTTTTTTTGCTGCGCCGGCATATGCCTATATTGGCCCCGGAGCCGGCTTTGCGGTGGCCGGTTCATTCCTGGTTATTTTCGCCGCGGTTATCTCCGCGGTGATTATTCTGATCACCTGGCCCGTGCGCGCTCTTATACGGGCAATCAGATTTCGCAACGTGTATGCCCGCGCGCGTATCCGCCGCGCTATCGTGCTCGGATTCGACGGTATGGATTATGCGTTGACCAGCAAACTGATTGCAGAAGGCAAACTGCCCAACTTTGCCGCCCTGCGTGATGAGGGCTGCTTTAAGCCGCTGCGCTCAACCATTCCGCCGATTTCACCTGTTGCCTGGTCATCATTTCAAACCGGTGTTAATCCCGGCAAGCACAATATTTTTGATTTTTTGACCCGTGACCTGCAAACCTACGCGCCCCGGCTCAGTTCATCCGAGATTCGGGGCGCTGCCAGAACGCTTCGTCTGGGAAAGTACACCATACCCCTGAGCAGGCCGGATATACGTTTGCTGCGCAAAAGCACGCCATTCTGGAAAATCCTCGGAGACAGCGGTATTTTCAGCAGCATCATCCGCGTGCCGATCACGTTTCCGCCGGAAAAATTTTACGGCGTGCAGCTCTCGGGCATGTGCGCACCTGATCTGAGAGGCTCACAGGGGATTTTTTCGTATTTTACAACAGCCCCGCCTGTTGAGGGCGAAAGCACCGGAGGTGAAGTTACACGGGTTGCGAAAAACGGGTCGACCATCACAGCAGCGCTGCTGGGACCGGATGACCCTTTTCTCAGAGAGAGCACAGCGCTCACGTGTCCGTTTACGGTTGGGCTCAACGGTTCAGCGAAGGCTGAGTTGAGCATCAACGGATCGCGCTACCCGCTGACGGTCGGAGTATATTCGCCGTGGATACCGGTCGTGTTCCGGGCATCACTGGGCCTGAAGATCTCGGGCATATGCCGTTTTTTGCTGCAGGCAATTGATCCGGAATTCTGTCTGTACGTAACGCCTGTGCAGATTGACCCTGCCAAGCCGGTTATGCCGGTCAGTCATCCCGGCATTTATTCAACCTATCTTGCCAAGAATCAGGGCCGCTATGCCACTCTGGGCCTTGCCGAGGACAGCTGGGCATTGAATAACCGCTGTCTTGATGATGAGGGGTTTCTGGAGCAGTGCCGCCAGAACGATCATGAGCGTGAACTGATGTTTTTTGATACGCTTGAGAAAACCACTCGAGGTCTGTGCGTGTGTGTGTTTGACGGAACCGATCGGGTGCAGCACTCCTTTTGGCGCCAGCTTGATCCTCTGCATCCCGCTCACCGGGGCGATTTTCAGCCGCCCATGGTAAGCGCGATTGAAGAAGCCTACCGGAATGCCGACAGGATAGTCGGCGAAACACTGCGCACATGCCGTGACAGCCAGACCCTGCTTATGGTTATCTCCGATCATGGATTTAACACGTTTCGCTACGGGGTTGACCTTAATGTGTGGCTTGAGGAACATGGATATCTTGTTCTCAAGGAACAGGGCCGCGGCCTGAAAAACCTGGCCGGCATTGACTGGTCGCGCACGCGCGCATTCGCGGTCGGACTGGCAGGTATGTATCTGAACCTGAAAGGCCGCGAGGCCGGCGGCATTGTCGATCCCGGTGCTGAGGCTGAGGAACTGCGCGATGAGATAGCCGCCAAACTGAATACATTGATTGATCCGCAGCACGACAATCAGCCGGTTGTCAAGCAGGTCTACAATGCGCTCAAAACCTATGCCGGACCCTATAAGCAGGATGCTCCTGACCTTCTGGTCGGCTTTCACATCGGCTACCGCGCTTCCTGGGAAACCGCAGTGGGCCAGGTAACCGATACGTTGTTTCACCCCAACCTGAAGGCCTGGAGTGGTGACCATTGCGTTGATCAGTCGCTGGTGCCGGGTATTCTTTTTTGTAACCGTGTGGTTGAGGACGCCGCTCCACGGCTGCTTGATATCGGCCCGACAATTATGAAACAGTTCGGCGTCAATGTGCCGGAGCACATGGATGGCAAAGCCTGGAGCGTGGGTGGCGCATCTGCACAGCCTGACAGCACACAGAAGGAAGGTGTTGTGTGAACAAATATACCCGTCGTGATTTTATAAAAACATCGGCCGCAGCATCGGCGCTGGCCGCGCTTCAGCCGTTCTCTGCCCTGGTGCGCAATGCGTATGCAAGCCGGGCTGCCGGGCGCAAGGTGATTGTTATCGGTTTTGACGGCGTTGATCCCTTTCTGTGTGAACTGCTGATGAAACAGGGACGTCTTCCCAATCTCAGCCGCATGCGTCAGGCCGGAGGGTATCGGCGCCTGGGAACCAGCAACCCTCCGCAGAGCCCGGTGGCCTGGGCCAATTTTATCAACGGGGCCGGGCCCGGCTCGCACGGCATATTTGATTTTATTCACCGCGACCCCTTGCGGCAGGTATACCCGTTTTTTGCCGCGGCTGAAACAATGCCCGGACTGGGCTATGTTGAAATGGGCACATATAAATTGCAGTTTGACTTCTGGCCCTTCAACCATACCCCTCCCAAGACAGTCTTGCGGCGCGCCGGTGTTCCGTTTTGGGATTATCTGGATGCGGCTGGCATCCCTTCCACCTTTTACTGTCTGCCGTCAAATTACCCGCCGAGCCCATCCACGCACGGTAATCACCGCTGCCTGTCCGGCATGGGCACCCCGGACCTGCTCGGCACGTACGGCACCTACCAGTATTTCGGTGAAGACGCGCCTGTGAAGCCTTTGAACGAGGGTGGCGGACGCAGGGTACGTCTTAATTTTGAAGGTGAATCCTCACAGCCTTTTGTCATTACGGGCCCGCCCAATACGTTTCTGAAAGTTACGCAGCCAAGCGAGGTTCAGTGCCGGGTACACCGTGACCGGGATGCGCGCTCCGCGATCATTGAAGTTGATAACCGCACCATCGTGCTTAAGCAGGGCGACTGGAGCTCGTGGGTTGCTATTGAGTTCAAGCTGGAGACGCCTATTATAACTCCGGACAAGAAGCTCAACGGTATCGTGCGCTTTTATCTGCAGCAGGTGGAGCCGATATTTAAGCTCTACGTATCCCCCGTAAACGCCGATCCGCGCAACCCGGCAATCGATATCTCGGAGCCGCCCGCGTTTGTGAAGGGCATTGGCGATCGGCTCGGTGCTTTTTACACCACCGGGTTTCAGGAGGACCATAAGGCCCTGTCCAATAAAATTTTTAGTGACGACGAATTCGTCCGGCAGGCGGGTATGGTGTTGCAGGAACGCCTGTCCCTCTACGAGCATGCGCTGCGCGATTATGATGACGGCCTGTTGTTTTTCTATTTTTCAAGCACGGACTTGCAGGCGCATATGCTCTGGTGGGATACCGATGCTCCGCATCCCTATCGCAGCAAGTCCGAAGCCAAACATTATTTCAGCCATATTCATGAGTTATATGAGCGCATGGACGCAATCGTGGGTGATTTGTTGAAGCGCTACGGTGATAAGGCCCACATAATGATCATGAGCGACCATGGATTTTCAAATTTTCGGAGGCAGTTTAATATCAATACCTGGCTGCGTGACAATGGATACCTTGGGCCGCCGGACTGCACCGCTGTGCTGAGCAATGTCGACTGGCGCAAAAGCCGGGCGTTCGGCCTCGGAATTAATAGCGTGTATTTGAACATGAAGGGCAGGGAGGTCTACGGCATTGTCGAGCCGGGGCGTGAGCGAGAGCAGCTGCTCGACGAGCTGGTTCTTAAACTGCAGGCGGTTCGTGATTTTGACGGTCGACCGGTTATTCGCACGGTGTACCGTGCTGACAAAATATATCAGGGTCCGTCCTTGACCTACGCTCCTGATCTGGTTATCGGCTATCACCGGGATTACCGCTGTTCCTGGGAATCCTGCCTGGGAGATATAACATCGGATATGTTGCTGGACAACACTTCGGCCTGGGCCGCGGATCATTGTATGGATCCAGTGGAACTGCCCGGCGTGCTGTTCAGTAATCGTCCGATTGCCGCGGCCGGGGCTAATCTGACTGATATCGCGCCGTCGATCCTGGCGCATTTCGGGTTGCCTGTGCCCGGGACCATGACCGGTAAAAATATTTTTAACGTTTAATCACAAGGAGCCATCATGACAAAGGTGAAGATCGATACGGCCTTGTATGAACGGGCCAAAAAGGCTGCAGACGCTGCCGAGTACGGAAGCTTTGAGGAGTTTTTGACCTCTGTGCTTGAAAAGGAACTCAGCCGGCTTGAATCATCGCCGGATGATACGCGTGCGGTTGAGGAACAGTTGCGCGGTCTTGGATACATAGAATAATGGCGCACTCGTAAAAAGTCCGGATGCTGCTATTTTGCACCCATTCGGCGCAGACTCTGTAAGTCCGCCTTTTTTCGAAAAAGCATCAAAGCGTAGGCTGGACAAGCGCTAGCGTGTCCGGCAAAATTTGATTTATACAAAAGGCGCCGGACTCACTCGCCCTTCGACTTCGCTCAGAGCAAGCTTAGTCCGGCTACAACTGTCTCTTACCGGTGTGACAATTTTTCAGGGAATCATCAATAATGAATGCTGCCGCCTCCGTTATCGCCGCTCTGAACACGGTTTCAAACGCGCTGTTTGCCCTCGTGTTTGCGCCGGTTGCCCGGTTGCCGGGCTGGCTGTCAATCACCCTGATTTCGGCCGTGCTGGGCGTGGTGATTTTCGTTATTTTCATGTACACGGCCAACCGCAGCGCTTTCAGCCGGGTTGTCGACACGATCATGGCCAGCATCCTGGCGGTGTTTCTCTTCAGGGACAACATCCGCGTCACCATGCGCAGTGAAGCGCGTCTGTTGGTGTGCTCTGTGAAGCTGCTGTGGTATTCGCTGTTTCCGGTTTTGATCATGAGCCTGCCGTTGGTGTTCGTGCTGGCGCAGATGGGTGCGTGGTATCAGTTTCGCCCTCCTGTGCCCGGCATGGAGACCGTGCAGGTCAAGCTGCAGTTGCAGGAGCAACAGGGTGAATGGCCCGCGATCAGCCTTGCCGAGAATGCGGCTGTGCGCGTTGTGACCGGGCCTGTGCGTCTGTTCAGCCGGTCGGAAGTGTACTGGGAGCTTGCAGCCCCTTGAGGAGGGCACGCATGAACTCTCATTTCTATGTCGACGATACGGCATACACAAAAACTTTCAGTGCGGGTGCGGGATTTGCGCGTTTGAGTCCTGTGCGACCAGGCGCATCTGATCTGTTTGATATGTTGCTGTTTCCGCTTGAAAAGCCGCTGTCAGGCGAAGCCGTGCGCTCCATTCAGATTGATTATCCCGATCGTATTTCAAAAATTTACGGCACTGACTGGTGGATGCTGTATTTTTGTATTATTTCAATGATTTTCGCGTTGCTGGCAAAACCTTTTATAAAAATTCGGGCTTAATCGATTATGAAAAATAATTTTATTACCATCGTATCCGGCCTGCCCCGCTCAGGCACATCCATGATGATGCAGGCGATTGAAGCCGGCGGTCTGCCCGTGCTCTGCGATCACATCCGCTCTGAAGACGATGACAACCCGCGCGGCTACTACGAGTTTGAGCCGGTCAAGAAGACCAAGACCGACCCGTCCTGGGTGCCGGGCGCGCGCGGCATGGTCGTTAAGGTGATTTACAGCCTGCTCTATGATCTGCCCGCAGAGTATCAGTACCGCGTGGTGTTTATGGAGCGCTCCATGGCGGAGGTGCTGGCCTCTCAGAAAAAAATGCTTGAGCGCCGCGCACAGAAGGGCGGGGGTGTGCCGGAAGATACAATGGCCGCGCTGTTTCGCTCGCAACTTAGCAAAATTTGAGCACTGGATCAGCAACCAGAAGAATTTTTCAATGCTGCGCGTGGGCTACGCCGACATGATTGCCGATCCTGAAGCGGCCGTTGACCGGGTGAACGCATTCCTCGGCGGCACACTGAACCGCGATGCCATGATCCGCGCAGTTGACCCCGAGTTGTACCGCAACCGCCGCAGGGCCTGATTACAGCCTGCACTGAAGCCTGTGCCTGTTGGCCGCAACTCTTCTGGAGAGTATTGTCTGCTCGAATGTTATTTCGAATTCCGCATATGCGGAAGGATAAATTTTTTACGCAGGCATCATCAAAAAACTTCAATCAATAGGAGGACGGATATGAAAGCAAGAATTTTGTTTATGGGTGTGTTGTTATTGGCTTCGTTGTCACTGGTTATAACGTCAACGTTTGCCCAATCGGACATGTCGGATCTCAAGGCTGACAAAGAGCAGTCAAAAATGGAGCGCAAAGCCGACAAGGACGCCAAGGAGCTAAAGCACGAAGAGCGTAAGGACGCCAAGGACCAAGAGCGCGAGGTTCGCAAGGACGAGAAGGAGCAAAAGCACGAAGCCCGCAAGGACGCAAAGGAGCAAAAGCATCAGGCTCACAAGGATGCAAAAGAAGCGCGCAAGGATGCAAAGGAGCAAAAGCATCAGGCTCACAAGGACGCTAAGGAGCAAAAGCACGATGCTATAAAGGACGCAAAACAAGACCGCAAGGATGCAGAGGAAAAGGCGCGGGAAGACTATAAGCGCGCACGCGAAGATGCTCTGGAAGATTACAAGGGCACCAAGTAAAAAAACGCGAACTTCAGGACGACTAGTGAATCATGACATTTAAATTTGTATGTTGATGCTTTGTAGGAGCGGCTTTAGCCGCGAAATTCGCGACCAGAGGTCGCTCCTACCGTTAAAAATATTGCTGCCAATTTGAATTGTCATTGCCCACTGAGCCTGACCATCGCGTTTTACAGACGCCGCACACCTTCCGGTCACATCGTGTACCCGCCTGTCACCTCGACCGGGGTGACAGGCAAAATTTATATGCCTGCGACTCGGGCATCGCAGCCTTTGAAGCCCCTGCCCATATTATATGGAATCCGTATAACCACGGTATTACCAACACATTGCGGAATTCATGATTAAAAATTTGACAAAATTATTATCTTTTGCGATAAGCCTTCTCATACAAAGCCACAAATTACGGATTCAGTATATTAATTGTTAGGCCAAATAAGACAGAATTCGTTATGAGAGATATAGACAAATACAAACCGGGTGTAACCAAGAATATGCTGTTAATTCTTGCAGGAATTGTCTGGGAATGTGTTGGAATAATGCTTTTGTATTTGGCATTTTCGTGGTTATCAAAAGCATCTAATATAAATATTTACCTATATGCGGGTGCTGGAATATTGTTGGCGCTATTGGTACACCATTTTGGGTTTCTGAAAATAGTAGATAAAAACTTAAAGCGAATCCTTCAAATGAATGAAAAAAGATGCTTTTTCTCCTTCATTCCCTGGAAGAGTTATCTGATTATCGGGACTATGGTTATCATGGGATCATTACTGCGACATTCAATGATTCCCAAAAAAGATTTAGCGATTTTATACATAGGTATTGGTTTGGCTCTACTTTTATCAAGCATAAGATATATAAGAATATTTTACAGAGAAATTACAAGATGAAAAGCGGCCGAACAAACCAATTCACCCGACAGCAAAAACGCACGGTTAAAGCTGTTGCGAAGTTCGGTGTTTAATAATTTTCATCGATTACCTGCTTGCTTGCGCTGCGGGTGATTGGAGGCGTTAAACAACAAATGATGAAAAAACATAGTACATAAACCTGTTCGGGGAAGGAGACATCATGTCTGAGACAATGCGGCTGTGGGTGGAAACCTCTTTTAATATCATGTATCTGATAGCGGTCTGGTGGATCGTGCTGGTCATGTGGCAGCGGCGCAGCCTGGTCGCTGAGAGCGATCGAGAACAGCCTGGCTTATGATGCTGGCGTTTTTCTTTCTGGGCCTGGGGGACATAGGACACGTGGGATTCAGGCTTGTTGCGTTCGCCCTTGGCGGGCTTGAAACCAGCGTGCAGCTGTTCGGCCATCAGCTGAAGCTGGCGCCCATGGGCTCCCTGGCAACGGCAATTACATTCACGCTTTTCTATATCGCCATGCTGATGATCTGGAAAGCGCGCTTTAAAAAAGAGTATGGACTTCTGGCCTATGGCGGGTTTGCTCTGGCGGTCCTGCGGTTCCTGATCATGGCCTGCCCGGAAAACAACTGGAATTCCCTCGAGGTGCCGCAGGACTGGTCCATATACCGCAATGTGCCGCTGATGCTCATGCAGCTTATCGTCGCGTTCCTGTTTATGCGCGACGCGATTGCGCGCAAGGATGCACTTTTTGTCCGGATCAGCGCCCTGATTCTGGTATCGTTTGTCTGCTACGCGCCGGCTGTTTTCCTCAGGGGCCGGGTGCCCATGATCGGGATGCTGATGATTCCGAAAACCGTAGCCTACCTGGTCATTGCTTTGATTGCCTTGAAAAGTCTTTTCCCAAAAAAATAACCGGGGCACAGTAGGCATTTAAGTTTTTCTGCCCTTTTTCGAAAAAAAGTAACCCCGTTGTGGTAGCTTGTCACATGAACGGGCCGTAAAGTGTCCGTTACCCTTCGACGGCTCAGGTCGAACGGACTAGCACTATATATTTAATAATGCTCGGGCACATGTACCTTACTGCCAATGCGGGGAGCCGGGGGACGTACAGTCCCCCGGCCGGAAGGGTGGGGCTGTTTACATAAAAATCTGCTTTGGCGGGCGCTGCGGCAGGCAGTATTCAATTGCTTTTTCGATGCCGTTAATCCAAATCTGTTTTGCCCACAGCCTGCCGTCTTTTTTGTAGTACTTGCTCACACCGTCGAGTTTTCCGTTTTTCAGGCGCTTTTCAGCCAGAAGCGCACCGCAGGGATAATACTCATTTACTACTGTTCTGTTGATAATGTCTGACATGGCAATGCTCCTTAATGTAAGGTTAAACACGTACACACATATACATTACACAAAGGATGCCAGCATGTTTTTAAAATACATATTTTTAAAATAATGATTTTACAGTATGGTTAGCTATTCTTTGGTGTGTTGTCGTAGTGTTGGGTGGCGGGCGGGCTGTACGCTTACAGTAGTGTAACGATACACTTATGTAAACATAGTTACACTTTACCGGGCTTGTCATGCAATCCATACGTATTGATGAGCCGATAGAGCGTCGGTCTGCTCATTGCAAGCAAGCGGGCGGCTTTTGCTTTGTTCCAGCCGGCTTGTTTGAGCGCATGCAGCACCTGCTCTGCAGATGGAAGGCGGGAGGCGGCTGCAGCGATTGAAGCATGTATTGGTGTTTCAATCAGCTCTGCCGGCAGATGACCGGGCATGATAACCGAAGCGTGACAGAGAATAAAGGCATGCTCAAGGGCATGTTCCAACTCGCGCACGTTGCCGGGCCAGGGGTGTTTCATGAAAATATCAAGAACCTCTTTTGAAATGCGCTTGATATCCTTTTTATATTTTTGGTTGAACACTGAGATGAAATGATCCAGCAGCAGCGGCATGTCGTCGAGGCGTTCCCGCAGGGGCGGGATGTGTACCTCAATGACTTTCAGACGGTAATAGAGGTCTTCGCGAAAGATGCCTGTGCGTACCAGTTCAGCAAGGTTGCGGTTGGTTGCAGCCAGCACGCGCACATCGGCCTTGCGCGAGGTTGACTCACCCACGCGCTCAAATTCTTTTTCCTGCAGTACGCGCAGCAGTTTTATCTGCATGCCGGGCGGAATATCACCGATTTCATCCAGCAGAATGGTTCCGCCCTCGGCAAGTTCAAAGCGGCCGACCTTGTCCTTCATAGCGCCGGTAAAGGCGCCTTTTACATGGCCGAAGAGCTCGCTGGCGAGAAGAGATTCCGTGAGTGCCGAGCAGTTGACGGTCACCATGGGTTTTGCCGCCCGGTCGCCGCTGTAGTGCAGGGCCTTGGCTACCAGCTCTTTGCCGGTACCGCTTTCGCCCCGTATGAGCACCGTGGTATCGGTTGCCGCCAGATCATCCAGCAGGGCGTACATTTTCCGCATGCAGCTGCTTTGCCCGATAATGCTCTGAAAGCGAAACCGGCCTTTGAGCTCCTGCTCCAGTCCGGCAAGCTCGCAGCGCAGTTCCTCTTCCGCCTCCTTGCGCTGCGTGACATCCTGCAGGGTTTCGATAGCGCCGATCACCTTGCCCCGGATGTTTTTCAACGGTGAGGCCGTAAAATAGACCCATCTGCCGCTAGTCCCCAGATCAGGGAAAAAGAATTCGGCTTCATAGGCGCCGTCCATGATTGCCGACCGGTGCGCATTGCCGCCATAATGCTCTATAATTTTTTGTTCCGGGGTCTGGTCAACCATGAGATCAGCCAGCACCGGTTTCTCCTCGGCATAAAAAGCCTTCCAGTGCCTGTTTGTGCCGATCACGTCGGCAGCCCGAACACCGGTCAGGTTTTCGCAGGCCCGGTTCCAGTGGGTGGTGCGGTGGCGGGCATCGATGACAAATGTCGCGATTGGGTTGCTCTGCACTATTTGCGCAAGTCGGTTGTCGCTTTCAGATGGAAGCGGCGCGGCCTGCCGGGCTTCGATACTGTTGCCTGTCCAGCTGGCGACCATGCTGATGAGGTGTTGTTCTTCAGGCGTAAACGGCTCTGTGCCTGATGCGGGATGTCCGCTTGTATGGAATGCCTGAAGCAGGCCCTCTTTCCGGCCTTTGACACTAACATCGACCTGAAAACTGCTGACCGGCTCGTTGCGCGAGCCTCCTGAAAATGTTTTTTCACCGATACGCAGAGAGCAACCGGTATGCTCGGGGCAGGTACCTGTAAGCGGAATAAGCTCGACAAGTATTTCAAACAGCCCGTCAAGCGAATCCCCGCATGCTGCTGCGGCCTTTTCGAGCGCGTACAGGCAGGCAAGTTCATGTGTGCGCTCACGAAGCGCCTGCTGCAGTTCACGGCACACATCAGCTGCATTGTTCATACGACACCAAAGCACATCAAACGTTTACGTGTACACCATCATTTAGCCATGGTTTCCCATGGTATTAGGTAATTTAAGCATTTTCCAGGTTTATTGTTAAGTAAAAGTTTAACAGGTGTTGTTTGAGAGGAGTGCAGAATTTCCACTCGCAATTTTAAACCTTGTTTGATATGTTGGGTTTTCAAGGTATTACAAATATAAAATAGCCTGCAGGAGAAAGGCATGTCCGATTTAAAAGCCATCGCAGAGGTGCTTGTTAAAAAGGGCAAGGTCCGGGGCAGACCGGTTGCCATAACCCTGTTTCGTGACACCCCGCCATCATCATACGAGCCGATCAATGAGGAACCCTGTACCATTGTGCGCTATGCAATGGATGAGGGCAAAGCTGTATACTTCGATGCCGACCATCATGACTGCCTGGTCGGCGTGTATCATTGCGGCATGATACCGGGCAAGCGTGAAATCATGTCCGGCGAATACCTCTCTACAACCAGCAGCTTTTTTACCTACGAGGGCGCAGCCCGCTTGAAGTCCGGCATGGTGAACCTTCCGCCCGGCATGGTAAAGGCCATCGGTGCCGCACCGCTTGACGCTGTTCCGGAAGGCGTGCAGGTTGACTGGATCGTTGTTGTTGCCAACCCGCATAATGCAAACCAGATTGCAGGCTGCAGGGTTGTACAGGACGGTATTGTAGCGCATGGGGCATTCGGTACATCGCTGTGCGGAGATATTTTCTCAAGCCCGTGGCATAAAAAAAACATCATCATTACCTTCGGCGATTTCGGCGGCAGGATGAACAACAGGATCAAGCAGGACCAGCTGTTTGTCGTTATTCCGATTGAGTTTGCCGACTGCATTCCAAAGCTGTTCAATGATATGAAAATCGATGTGAACGCAAATCTTGCTTTTACAAAACCGGAGTGGTCTTCCTTCTGGAACAAAAAAGGGTTAAAATCTGAAGACTACGTCAAACAGGCTGAAAATCCTGATGAAGCAGAGCAATCCCCCTATACAATGGAATGGGATGAGGAAGCAAAGGAACTGGTGGGTAAATCCCCCGAAGGAATGACGGAATTTATCATTGAAAATTCTGAGACCTATGCCCGCGAAAAAGCCTATCAAAAGGTCACAAAAAAGTCTATTGCCGAACAGATGGAGGCAATGGGCATGGATCTTGATGAAATGCTTTCCGAGATGTAACGGGTTGTTGAAAAACAGCCATGTGCCTTTCGACAGGCTCACGGCCCTGAGCTGCGCCGAAGTGCTGCGTTGCGCTTATTCCCGCTTTAGCGGGATTACGGTAGGGGCACGGCATGCCGTGCCCCTACAAAAAAGCGTGTAAAAATAATTTTTCTAACGCCGGGTCACATTACAATGTGTGCATGGTAACGATGGAGAAGCGATGAGCAAAAACAAAGAATATGCCGCGCAGTTCAAGGCGATGGGCTATCAACGCAAAGTTATCGCGTTTAAATTATGCAATGAAATTCCAACAGGAGCGGAAGGCTACGGTGACGGCATGTCCTTCCTGTGCGCAATCGTGGCCGAGGCATGGGAAGAGGGCCGGAAGCCTTTTTATATTACGGCTAACAACAGCCTGTGCGGCGGTCCTTTGTACGCCGGAATCGGTGGACGGAAGGTTGACAAGGATGAGTTTGACGGCGGCATGTCCCAGACCATCGGCGTGGGGTGCGGCTATGAAACGCGCGCTCAGTTCCGGCGGGTCAACCAGCAGGTGTCGCATGTTTTCCTGCCGCACACATATCTGCTGATCGGGGTTCTTGAGGATATCGAAGATCCGGATATGGTGATGGTCGTTGCGGATTCTTATAGAACCATGCGGCTGTGCAAGTCCTATACCTGGAAAACGGGCGAGCTCGTGCAGGGCCTGTCAGGTTCTGCCTGGTGCACCTGTTCGTTCCCGCATGTTTTGAAAACAAAAACAATGTCATTTGCTACCGGAGATGAGCAGTCGCGTCTTTTAATGGGCCTGGAGGAAGGTGAGCTCTCCGCGCTTATCCATTGGGAAACACTGCCGATTATCATGGAAAATTATAAAAATATTCAAACCGGGCTGGCGGGGATGTGAGAGAGTAGCGGATGCAAGGGAGAGACAGCAGCATGCACGGCAAAACAGTTCTCATCACCGGTGCGGACGGCGACATCGGAAGGAATACGGTGCAAGGTATCGCGCTCAAAGGCGCGCGTATTATTATGGCGTGTCTTGACGCGCAGCTGGCTGAACCGGTCCGAGATGCAATCATCAGGCAAACCGATAACAACGATATCGAAATCATGCAGCTTGATCTGGCTTCGCAGACCGATATCCGCAGATTTGCAGCGGAGTTTGCGGCACGCTATGACCGCCTTGACGTGCTGATCAACAATGCCGGTGTTTTTTCCCTGAAGAGATTGGAAACCGAAGACGGTTTGGAGAGAACCATAGGTATTAACTATTTCGGCCATTATCTTCTCACAACCCTGCTGCTGCCTGTTATCAAACGGGGCGAAAAGGCCCGTATCATCAATGTCTCTTCGGACTCATACAAACAGGCAACGTTTGATCCTGATAATCTGCAGACACGGGGTAACTATAAAACCGGCATGGAGGCCTATTCCCTGTCAAAGCTCGCTATTGTACTGTTCACACAGGAACTGGCCGAGCAGCTGCAGGGCACCGGCATAACGGTAAATGCCGTGCATCCCGGGCATGTTGCAACCGGTATATGGAACATGTGGGAGCATCCGAAATGGTACCAGAGGCTGCTCATTAAAATACTGCATCTGCTTCTTATCTCTCCGGACAAGGGCGCGCTCACGAGCATTTATCTTGCCTGCTCCGATGAGGTCGCCGGTATTACCGGAAAATACTTTTCAAAGCAGAAACCGGTGCCGGTCAAATCAAAATATAATACACCCCGGATACAGAAAGAGCTCTTGGCCCTTACAAAGCAACGGATACCTTCCGTATGATTTTTTTAAGAAACATTGCATCGCACGATTCTATGTACAACAGGAGGAATAGCTCATGGTTGCTGTGTTCATGACAGGCGTTGTTATCCTTTTGATTTTTCTGCTGAGTGTGTACTTGAAGAATTACCGGGGCCTGGCGCAGACTGATTTCAGGCCCAAGGTAATCTGGCTCAGGGCCCTGATTGTTTTTTGTGTCTGTTTCATTCTCGCCTGGCATGCCGGGACCATTGACACTCTGCTTGCCAACCCCCTTTTCACGCCCGAGCAGCTGCAAAGCACCGCGTGGATCATCTACACCTCTGTTTGCTTTGTTTTCGTCTTTATCGCCTACTGGATCGTGTGGGCCGGCATGACGATTACGTTCAACCGCAAGCGCTACCTGGTAACACAACTCTGCTTCGGGCTGGTGTGGGGTACCTGTATGTCGCTGGTATTTTTGACTATCTGGAACGTGTGCCGCTCGTTTGACTGGCCCATGTGGTGCCGGTGGCTCGCGGCCTATGTTCTGCTGAGCGCGTTTATGGGTTTGTGGCAGGACCTTTACTGGGATGTGTATGTTGTGCCCGAGCATGACACGCCGAGATCACTCAAACTTAAAACCGTGTTCTCGCATATTCCCAATATGACGCTGTGCCTTACCTACCTGGCCATCTATGACAATCAGTGGATATTTCTCATCCTGCAGACCATGGCGCTGACCGGCGCGGCCATTTTCCTGCGGTTTCCCGCCGTGGTGGGAAAAAGAGGACGTGGTCGCCCCACGAACGGAACCCGGGCTTTTCGGCCTGCCGCATGCCGCCGGATATATAGGAGAAGGCACGTAGCGCTCTGTCAGCGCATGCATGCTGTTTGTGTTCAGTATTCATGCCTGTACATCACCCTCATAATTAAAAAGGAGAGAACCATGGCACACGAAGTAAAAAGGCATAAACCGGAAGTCAAGATGTTCAAACCGGATACGAAAGCCATGTCGCTGGAGGAAAAATACGACCGCTGCTGTGATTTTTTTGAGATGGATCACATGATCAGCTACTACACTCACAAAAGGCTGGGAACCGTCAAGGAGTGGGTCAATGACACGGTGGCCGCCTATAACCATTCCGTTCCCCTGTTCCTGGGCCCGGTTGTCAAAACCGTGACGAAGCTGGCCCCCAATCTGTCCTTGAAAAAAATATTTGATTCGGTATTTAACCTTGATCAGCAGCACCATGACATCTCCGAATTTGAATATTCCGAGGCGAAAGACGGCAAAATCATGGTGCGCTGGAAAAACTGCGAGCGCCTCAAGCGGCATAAAAAGCTGATCAAGCAGCTCGGCTACGATATGGATGACCGCGAAATTTGCGAGGTGGAAAAAATGCACTTAACTCACCCCAACCATCCGGGCTGCCGGATGGGATTTGTTCCGACAAATATTGTCTGGGAAGAGGGCGGGTGCTGCTGGGAATATGAAAAAAAATGACCCGGCGTAGCGCAGTCGCCCTCTTAATCGGCAAAGACCGCGATGCACTCAGGTGGCCGGGCTACATCCAGTAGTACATTCCTGCCGGCAATTCGTGCTCTTGAAGACCGCTTTATTCCTGGTGATGCGCGTACACGGTTTTATCAAGGTTTTTGACAAGCCCCGGCACGAGGCTGAAGGGAAAGCCGATGAGCAGCTCTTCGGGCTTCAGGCGCATGAACATGCGGCCCCCGTGATCCGCGGCGGTAAACACGGGCCGGTTTGCCTCAAGGGTCGCCGGAATGGTCATCAGGCAGGTCGACTTGCCCGCATATCCCGTGATCAGCTCGCCCGTCTCAAAGGCAAAAGCCGTTGAGACTGCGGCAAGCTGCTCGGGCGTGGCCGGAAACAGCACCAGGTCGGGCCTGCTGATGCGCTCAAACGCGCCGATGATCATGCCGCGGTACACGCGGCTGAACCGGGGGAAGGCGTCCCTGTTTTTTGTCATGGGCTCGCGCGAAGCGAAAAGGTTTCCCTTCCCGACAACGGAGGCCTCGATCGCCGCATCGAATTCCTCGCGCGTCACGCGCCTGGCCCCCAGGCCCATGTTGGCGCATCCGCCGCACATGCTCGCCGCAGCGGTAAACAGCAGGGGTGAGCCCTGGCCTTCGAAAATGTCGCCGCAGATGGCGCACCAGAACTGCGGGCCCTCTTCGACCGGGATATCCGCAGGCGGCCGGTCGCTGAATTTCATGGCAGCGATGCCCCGCGTCAGGCCGAGTTTTTCTTTGAGGGCCGCGCACAGTGCTTCGCTGTCAAGCTCTGCTTTCACCGGCCCCATGGCGATTGCACCCACGCAGCAGTAGTGCGCACATACGCCGCAGTCGCAGCACATGTCGGTTATGATATACCCTGTCCTCCTGCCGCACGATGGCGCGGTTGGGGCAGCTGCCGATGCAGGAACCGCAGCGGGCGCAGAGTTCGTTATCGATGGCAAATGGCATGTGTGATCTTCCTTGAGCAGGCTGTTGAAAAACGCCCATCTGCTGCGTTGCACGCATCATTCGTTACTGCGGCGTACAAAAGAGTACGCCTCATTCCTCATGATAGCGCGCGCCTTGCATCTGAGCATTTTTGAACAGCCTGTAGAAAAAGATTTTTTCAACACTCCGACAGACAATTGTTGCGGCACGCAGGCTGAAAGCCCGCCCTCGTATATGGTGTTGTCAACCACCGTCACGGGGCCGCCTTGATCTGGTCCCACATGGCAGTGTATTTGGCGTTTGCCGGGCCCACGTCGTTGATGACTTCGCATTTTTTCTTAATCCCTTCGGGCAGGAAGATCGTCGGGTCGTCCAGTATTTCCTGCGGGAGCAGGCGGTAACTTGCCGCGTTGGGGCAGAGATACTTAACCGCTTCGGTATTCTGAGCGGCAGCCTCGGGAGCGTGCAGGAAATTGATGAACCGGTGCGCGAGATCGACCTGGCGCGCTGACTTGAGAATCACGAAATCATCGCAGGCAATCGATGTACCCTCAGAGGGCACGGCATAGGCGATGTCGTCATTTTCTTCCTGAACCGCCATGATATCGCCGCTGTAGCCCTGGGTTATGAAAAATTCTTTCGAAGCAAGCCCGGTTTTATACTGCTCGTTTTCGAACTTGGCCAGGTTCTTTTTCCAGCCGATAACAATGTCGCGCGCCCGGGCAAGCTCCTGATCGTCGGTTGAGTTGATGCTGCAGCCCAGAAATTTCAGCGCCGCGCCGAGGGTTTCGCGCATGTCGTTCAGCATGGTCATGCGGCCCCGGTACTCCCGGCGGCCGAACATGGCCCAGCTGGGCTCGAAATCAGCGACCATGCTTTTCAGGTAGGCGATGACCGTGGTGGTGAGCATGTAGGGCACGCTGTGGTCCATTTTCGGGTCAAGAGCGATTTTGAGATACTCGGGGTCGACATTCTTCAGGTTGGGCATCAGGCTGTGATCGAGCTTCTGCAGCATTCCCTGATCGTGCATGATTTTTACCATGTAGCTGCTGGGGGTCACGATGTCATAGCCCGATGCGCCTGCCCTGAGCTTGGCGTACATGACCTCGTTTGAGTCGAAGGTGTCAATGACCACCGTGCACTGCTCTTCGCGTTCAAACTGCGTGATGAGTTCGGGCTTGATGTAGTCGGCCCAGGTGTAGATGTACAATACTGATTTTTCCCTGCTGCAGCCGGACAAACAGGCAATCAAGGCCAGCATGGCAAGCACCGAAGTAATTACGGCAGTCTTTTTCATTTCTTGTCCTCCATTAAGTGTTGGCTTAGATAAACAGCGGCGAAGGTTACCACCAGCAGTATGGTGGAAAGGGCATTGATCAGGGGCGGCGAGCCGTGCTTGATCATGCTGTAAATCCTGATGGGCAGTGTTGTGGAGCCGGGGCCGGCCACGAAAAACGTGATGACGAAATCGTCGATCGAAAGGGTGAAGGCGAGCAGCCCTCCGGCAACCAGCCCGGGCATGAGCAGCGGCACCAGCACCTTCCAGGTTGCAGTCCACCAGTTCGCGCCCAGGTCCTGGGCCGCCTCGATGATGGAAAAATCAAAGTCCTGCAGACGACCCAGTACCACCATGGCGACGAAACTGATGCAGAACGTCACATGCGCCAGAAAAATAGTGACCAAACCGAGATCCATGCCCAGGGCAATGAAAAAGAGCAGCATGCTGATGCCCATGAGAATTTCGGGCATGAGCAGGGGCGTGTAGATCAGCATGTAGTGCGCTTTTTGCAGGCGCGTGCTGTAGCGGTGCAGCGCCACGGCTGCGGTCGTGCCGAGCAGCACGGAAATGACGGATGAGCTCACGGCGATGATGAGGCTGTTGGTCAGGGCATGCCAGATTTCACGGTGCGACAGCAGGCGGCTGTACCAGACCAGCGACCAGCCCTCCCAGGAGCTGCCGAATCGCGAGGAGTTGAACGAGTTGACCACCAGCACCAGTATGGGCAGATAGAAGAAAACGAGTATGGCCGCGGTGATGATGAGCGGAAGACGGCTGTGCTTCATGCGTCCTCCTCGATAATGGGCACGGATTTTTCTTTTGCGCCCTGCAGGACGAGCACGCAGATCAGGGGCAGCAGCAGCGCAAGGATCAGCAGCAGCGACAGGGCGCAGGCATGGGGAAGGTTGCGGTCGACAAAAACCCGCTGCGCTATTTTGTTGCCGAGCATTTCGGCGCCGGGTCCGCCGACGATATCGGGAATCACGTAGGATCCCAGGGCCGGTATGAACACGATCAGCATGGCGGTCACAAGGCCCCGCCGGATGCCGGGAAGGAAAACCCTGCAGAAGCCCTGGAACTTGCGCGCGCCCAGATCGCGCGCCGCCTCGATGAGGCGGAAGTCGAATTTTTCCGCAGCGGCATAGACCGGCAGGATGGCAAAGGGAAGAAACGTGTAGACCATGACCAGCAGCACGGCCCACGGATTGTAGAGCAGGGGCGTTTCCGGGGAAACAAGGTGCAGCTGCACCAGGCAACTCTTGATAAGCCCTTCCGGATGCAGGAGCATCTTCCAGGCAAAAATCCGGATGAGAAAGCTCGTCCAGAAGGGCACCACCACCAGCAGCAGCACGAACTGGCGCCAGCGCTTTTCAAGCCGAGCGAGGCAGTAGCCCACGGGGATCGCCAGCACGATGCAGAATGCCGTCGTCGCGATGCTCAGCCAGAGCGTGCGCCAGATGATGGCCGGGTAGTTGGGGTTGCCCAGGCTGCGCAGGGTGTCAAGGGTCCAGCCCGCGGCCGCCCCTCCGAGCGGATCGGTGGGCTTGAAGGCGATGGCGACAACGATCAGCGTGGGCACCAGGAACAGCACGGCAAGCCATCCGGCTGACGGAAGCGTCACCAGGAATTCATTGAGCCGCGCGCGCACTCGTGTCATGGTTTGAAGCCTGTATACATGGCCATTATTCCGGCAGTGTTACGAGCTGTTCGTCGGACTGGCTGTAGCGCTCAAGCATAAACCCGTCGTCGGCATGCCATGAAACCCACACGTCCTCATCCCAGGTGATGGGCTTTTCATCAAGCAGAAACCGGCTGTGCTGCTGCACGATGGCGATGCGGTACTCCTGCACGCGCACCCAGTAGCGGGTCTGCGAGCCCTGGTACACGACCTCCTCAACGCGGCCCTGCGCTACGTTATGCCTCGGGCTTTTTTCCTGCCGCTCGCGCGAAACATGGAACTTCTCCGGCCGCACGCTCAGGTACACCAGGTTGTCAGCGGAAAGCTGCTTGTCATTGAACACCAGCACGTCGGGAAAGCCGTCGATCACGAGCCGGCTGTATTCGCTGCCGACAAGCTCGGCGACCCTGCCCTCGAAAAAATTCGTGTCGCCGATAAACGCGGCCACAAAGCTGCTGCGGGGGGCTTCGTATATCTCCGCGGGTGTGCCGACCTGCTCGATGATGCCGTTGTTCATGACCGCGATGCGGTCAGATAAGCTCATGGCCTCGCTCTGGTCGTGGGTGACGTACAGGAACGTGATGCCGACCTCGTCGTGAATGAGGTCGAGCTCGATGAGCATGCGCTGGCGCAGCTTCAGGTCGAGGGCAGCCAGGGGCTCGTCGAGCAGCAGCACCCGGGGCTTCTTGATCAGCGCGCGCGCGATGGCCACGCGCTGCTTCTGGCCGCCGCTGATCGTGTCGGGATACTTGGCGGCCTCGGCTTTCATCTGGATCAGCTCGAGCATGCGGTCGACTTCATAGTCGATCTCGGAGCGGGTGCGCTTTTCGATGCGCAGGCCGAAGGCGATGTTGTCGCGGACCGTCAGATGCGGAAACAGGGCGTAGCTCTGGAAGATGGTGTTGACTTTGCGGCGGTTGGGCGGCAGCTGCGTAATGTCCTGGCCGCTTAAAATGACGCAGCCCGTGTCGGGGCGCTCAAAGCCGGCCAGAATGCGCAGCAGCGTGGTTTTGCCGCAGCCGCTGGGGCCGAGCAGGGAAAAGAACTCACCCATGCGAATCGACAGGGAGACCTGATCAACGGCCCGGATGCTGCCGAAATGCCTGGATACATTTTTAAATTCAAGAAAATCGGAAGCGTTCATTGCGGCCGCATCACCCTGTCATGTGGACGGTTACATGGTTGAACCTGTTCCCTCCTGTAAGAAGTCCCAGATTATAGAGCCAAGCGCCCACGCTGTCAAGAACGCAGGGAGCAGACATGATGGGTTTAACCGGATGACACGGGAGGGCAAGTGTGTTATGTTGACACCTGAATGAGCGCTGTGCCGGCTGTGGCTACGGCCACAAAGTAATGCCTGCCCTTGAACATTAAGCACGACATCATCGTACCAGCTCGCAGGAAAGGGGCATCTATGAGTCATAAAAAAACATCTACAAGCATGTTGGTTCTGGGTATGGTTATGCTGGCCGGTTGTATGTCGGCGCAGTATGCCGGCGCGGCAATTCTGAGCGGATACTTTCCCATGCATCAGGGGCATTATTGGAATTTTTCCTGTGCGGAAGAATCCGAAACAATGAGCTGGGCAATTAACGGCGATTTCAACCTGCGCGACGCCGGCAGTGTTTTTATGATGTATCAGGGCAATGGCCGGGTGCTCTGCATGAAGCAGGACTGGGAAGGCGTGCGCGTCTACGCAGAAATTACGCCGGACGCATTCTATCTGCCCGACAAGCCCTACATGTTTCTGCCTCGCGACATCTCCACAGAGCCCGGGGCGGTCATGCAGGAAACTGTTACCCTCAGGATATACACATCCCCTCAGAAAAATGACACCTACGAGCAGACCGGCACAGAAACCCGCCATATCAGCGTTGCCTTTCAAAAGCTCGGAGGAAATTGAGGCGGGAGGAAGGCAGCACCCCGATTGCGTGGTTATCGAGCGTACAACGAGCCGGGGTAAGGATCCCGTTGTGCGGGAAACCCTGTGGCTTGCCCGGACAGTGGGTCCGGTAAAAATAACCGTAGAGTCCGGCAGCAGTGAAAAGGTCTACACAATTCTGTCCTGGGCCGGCTCAGAAAAAAAACCGACGTCCTATGCCCTGAGCAGATATTTCCCGGTAAAGCCCGGGCTGCGCTGGACCTATGAGGACCAAAACGGCGCTCAGCGCGTGAATGAAATAAAAATTCCCGTCCAGTCCAAGCTTGCCGAAAATCTGATGCTCATGCCGTTTGAGGATTATCTGCATGACGTTCACTTTATCACCATGCAGGATGCGGGGCTGGCAATGCCGCAGAAATACTGGAACCTGAATGGCTTTTGCCAGGCTGATGGAGACCAGGACCGTCCTACGATTATGCTGCCCGCTGAGCTGAAGGCCGGCGTGTTCACCGTCTCGCGCTCGCACACCATTTCCCGGCGCTGGCCCAGCATGAACGAAATGGTCGTTTCTGATCTTGAGCTTGTCTATTCAAGCGTGCCCATGGGCATTGAGGATGTTGTGACGCCTGCAGGCGTGTTCAAGGGCTGCATTAAGATAGCCCTGGCGAGCACGGCCCGTGCCTATGCCGTGCAGTTCGACGTTATCCGCGTCGGCTATATCTGGCTCGCGCCGGATACGGGGATTGTGAAAGAGGACCTTATCAATATGTTCAACTATGCCTCGCCGGAAATGATGCACTCGATTTTTGACGTGCGTTTCTGGAAGCTGGCAAAGTTTGAAACCGTTACCCCGGTTCCGGTGCTCTCCTATCAGGACGCCGGGGAATCACCCCCCGCTACTCCCGCTCCCGCGCAGACAAAGCCTGCTGTTGCGGTTAAAAAAACCGTGTCAGCCGACGGCTTGACCTGGGAAAACAACAGCCGGGACATGTATGAAAAGGCCCTGTCAATGATACCTTTTTTCGTGAGGCCCCTGGCGAAAAAGAAAATAATGGACGGCATTGCGGCGCAGGCTGGAGAGCGGAAAATCGTTTCAGAGGACGCGGTGATGCTCAGCGTCAAGGAATCTGCCGACCCCAAACACACGCAGACAATTCTTGCTGAGCTTGAAAAAATGCGCATGCAGTAGGCCGCATGCGCCCGGATCTACCTGAACAGAATTGTGCCGCTGTCGAATTTCAGTTCAAGTACAAGCTCACCGTCAGACGTAAACAAAAAGGCTGAGACCTGCGAGAGCATCTTCGCAAATTCATTCTCCTGCGAATCGGGGCAGTACATCCTTGTTGCGGCCAGATCGCCGATGGTGAGCAACCTTTCGTCCACGCTGTATCTGCCGGTTATGCGGTTGCAATCGGTGCCTGCGTTTACTCTGCCGTCTTTGTTGAAGGTCAGCGTGAAAACGCCCGGCTTGGCCGGCACAACAATTGTGTCATTATTGTACATCGTTCGTACCCATGACCACTCTTTCCCGAAGAGCGTCATGTGCTCAGGGTCGACGTCTGCTTGCGTTGCAGCGGGGAGCTCAATGTTGCCTGCCGCTTGTACAGGGGGAGAAACGCTCGTTGCAGTAGAGCCGCCCTGTTGCAAAAATCCGCATCCCAGCCCGGTTGCCAGAATTGCTGCCGCCATAATACATGCTAATCCTCGTACCATAGCCTGTTCCTTTCTCATAATGTATGGTTATTGCATGTGGTGTGCATCGACACATGCTCTATGATTTGTAAGGCCCGTTCAGTGTGATTATGGAGTGCCCTGCAGCTATTGCACTTTGTTGAGCTATACTATGGCGGTTATGCAGCTGTCAAGACAGGGGGCTGGTTACGGGGCCGGACATAAAGCGCCTCGTAATACATAATGCGTGCAATACATCACCACATGTAGGCCGGACAAAGCATGTCCTGAGCGAAGTCGAAGGACGCAGCGTGTCCGGCAGAATAATCCAATGAAGAACAAGCCGGACACACTACGTTTTGTCCGGCCACATGGAAGGTGTCATCGTATCGTAGAACGTAGGGTGCGCCGTGCGCACCCTACGGCTGATCTGACACAAAACCGTTACCTGTCAGGCCAAGTGACTACTGCATCCAAACCATTACCTCTCCTGCCCATAGGCCCTTTCGTGCCCGAAATATAGACCTTGGGGCCATTGTTTTGTCTGTCTAGAGCGTATAGTGTTGACCGATGCCGAGTTGGGAGCAGGGTGTCACAAATGCGTTTTTCGATTATAACGGGCATAATATTATGGGGTTGTTTTCATTAAAAAACCTCGGTAGCCCGATATTATATGGGGGTGTATGTACGTAGCGTTTCAGCATTGAGGTATAAAAAATTTTTTAAGGAGGAGGAGACAGTATGTTGAAGAAAATCATAATTGGATTGACGGTGTGCCTGTGGCTTTTTATGACAACCGGCGCTTTTGCTAAATGTGAGTCAAAATGCTCCGGCAATGAATGGGAAGGATTTTGCTTCACGGAAGAACAAAACGGCGAAATGACAATTACTGGTTATGCTGGTGGGGAAAGCGTTATTGAAATACCCGAGTATATAAAAGAATCACTCGTTACCCGTATCGGAGATAAGGCGTTTGCCGAGTGCACCGATCTGGTCAGCATAACAATTCCCGCGAGCGTTGAAAGTATCGAGTATGCGGCTTTCGCTTACTGCACCGGACTGACCAGCATAGCAATACCTGAAAGCGTTTTTGAAATTGAGGATTCGGCGTTTATGGAATGCAGCACTTTAGCCTTTGCGTATTTTCGCGGGCATGCACCCAAGATGGGTGAGGCTGTTTTTTAAGGGTTGCGACCCTGAATTTAAAGTCTGTTACACCAAGGAAGCTAAAGGATTTACAAGTCCAGAGTGGGAGGGTTATCCTGCAGACATATGCGCCGACCAGCCGCCGGAAATCGGCGACGGTCCGTTTTTAGCCGCCGGCCCTTGGCCGGTATTGCCGACATCATCTGAGAGCCCTATGGTCCTTGAGACGAACTATAGGGTGCTGTGGACTTTTAGTGATGATTACGTTGGCTGCAGAACCACAAAGCTCTGTAGTCACATTGCCGAGTACCGTGCGGTCGGTGAAAGCAAATGGAGCGCTCTTGAGGTTGGCACCGACCGTGATGGGACACGCTTTGCGTATGTAAAGCTTCCGGTTGAGAGCCTGCAAAACGCCACGACATATGCCTTCCGGTTTTCAGTAACCGACTGTGTTGGTCAGACTACGCGGTCGGGTGAATACTATTTCCGGGTTGCAACCTCAGATGCACCGCCGGTGATCGGGGATGGTCCGTTTCTGGCAGCAGGCTCGTGGCCGGTATTGCCAACCTCGGCGTCAGGAGCTTTTTTGCTTGACCAGAACTATAGGGTGGTGTGGACATTCAGCGATGATTATGCTTCCTGCGCAGGTCTGTGTACGCATCGTGCGCGGTATCGCAAGGTAGACGATACGGCGTGGACATGGATTACGGTCAGCGCTGATCCGACGGGTAAAAGGTACGCCTACACCACGCTGCCGGTTGAGAGCCTGGAAAACGGGATGTATCAGTTTCATTTTGACATGCAGGATTGTGCCGGTCAGCGCACCTCTTCGACGAACTTTTACTACTTTGCGGTGGAATAGCCGCTCTGACAGCCGGCAAAAACGGATAACACAAAAGGCAGGGCCACATGGCCCTGCCTTTTTTTTAGGTATTTTATTCTCGGATTGCACAGGGGTATTGAGCGGGGCAGACCCGTCGTCTGCCCTTTTACGTACAGCAAGAAAATCAGCGATTATAGATTTCCTGGCTGCCCAGAATGGTGATGCCCGCTTTTTGAAGAACCGTGACGGCCTTATCATTTTCATCAAAACGGAAAATAATGACCGCGTTGTCGGCATGGCGTTCGATAAAGGCATACATGTACTCAACATTTACCTTTGCTTTCGAGCAGATCGAGTATTTTTGAAAGCCCGCCGGGGCTGTCCGGCACTTCAACCGCAACTACCTCGGTCTTGCTCACCGTGAAATCATTGTCCTTGAGCGCGTCAAGGCCTTTTCCTTGTCATTGACGATGATGCGCAGAATGCCGAAATCGGACGTGTCGGCGATGGAAAGCGCCCGGATATTGATGCCTGCGCTGCCCAGCACCCGCATGACCTCAGCCAGACGGCCCGATTTATTTTCCAGAAACACCGATATCTGTTCTACTTTCATAGTGCCTCCTAAAAATTAGGAATTGTAGGGTTTTGATTCAGGTGTTCAATTCCTTAATCCCAAATCCCGAATTATCTATTTATAATTTCCGCTTGTCGATAACGCGCTGGGCCTTGCCCTCGCTGCGCTGTGATGGTCTTTGGCTCAACAAGCTTGCACTTGCAGGACACGCCGAACATTTCCTTGATGTCATGCACGACGCGCTTCTCAATCACCTCAAGCTGCTTCACCTCGTCGGAGAATATTTTTTCGTTGACCTCGACCTGCACCTCGATGGTGTCCAGGTTGTCCTTGCGGTCGACGATGAGCTGATAGTGCGGCTCAAGGCCCTCGATCTGCATGAGCGCGCTTTCAATCTGCGAGGGGAATACGTTGACGCCGCGAATAATGAGCATGTCGTCGGTTCTGCCCGGTAATGCGCTCCATGCGCACAAAGGTGCGGCCGCAGACGCACAGCTCCGGGTTCAGGCATGATATGTCGCGGGTTCGGTAGCGGATAACCGGGAAGGCTTCCTTGGTGATCGAGGTGAAAACAAGCTCGCCTTTTTCGCCGTAGGGCAGCGGCTCACCCGTTTCGGGATCGATAATTTCAGGGATAAAGTGGTCTTCAAAAACATGCAGGCCTTTTTTAGCCTCGAGGCATTCGCTTGAGACGCCGGGGCCGATGACCTCGGTCAGCCCGAAAATATCGATTGCGTCGATATTGAATATTTTTTCAATCTGCTCCGCGCATATTTTCCGACCACGGCTCCGCGCCGAAACAGCCGACCCTGATCTTGAAGTCCTTGGCCGGGTCAATGCCCATATCACGGGCCACATCGGCAAGGTGCAGGGCATAGGAAGGCGTGCAGGTGATGGCCGTGGGGCCGAAATCTTTCATGATCATGATCTGGCGCTTTGTATTGCCGCCGGAAATGGGAATGACCGAGGCGCCGATGCGCTCGGCGCCGTAATGCGCACCCAGGCCGCCGGTAAAAAGGCCGTAGCCATAGGAATTGTGGACGATGTCGCCCTTGATGAATGCCCGCTGCGGTCAGGGTGCGGGCCATGAGTTCCGCCCAGGTATCGATGTCGCGCTTGGTGTACCCGACCACGATGGGCTTGCCCGTGGTGCCGGATGAGGCATGCACGCGCACGACGCTTTCACATGGGAACGCTGAACAGGCCGAAGGGATAGTTGTCGCGCAGGTCGGTCTTGACGGTAAAGGGCAGCAGCCGCATGTCCTTGAGCGACTTGATATGCGAAGGCTTAAGCCCGGTTTCATCAAATTTTTTCTTGTAAAACGGAACGGTGGCATACACGCGGTCGACCGTTGCCTTCAGCCTTTTGAGCTGCAGGCTCTCCAGCGCCTCCCGCGGCAGGGTTTCGAATTCCTCGTTCCAGATCATAGGGAAACCTCCTGTAGTTTTGTGTTGTCTCTCCCAAGGCAAAGGCTTTTAAATTAACCTCGACCAGCTTCGGCGGCAGCATTGCTTCTATGGCCTCATGCCAGATATTTTCCGCCACATCAAAAAACCGCGACAGCGCGCCGACAAAGGCCACATTAACTGCCTTGGCATTGCCGGCCTGTTGTGCCAGCCCCAGAGCATTCACCAGTTCAAAGCGCGGATAGCGTTTCTGACAGCAGCCCGGCAATGTTGTCCGGATACTCATCCTTGCCGAGCGTCACCGACGGCGGCAGTATTTTCTGGTTATTGACGAGAATGACGGATCAGGCTCTTAACGCAGTGCAGAAAGCGCATTGTTTCCAGCAGTTCAAACGAAAAAAGGATGTCAACCTCGCCGTCCTTGATGAGGGGCGAATAGACTTTTTTGCCGAAACGGACATGGGTGGTGACACTGACCGCCCCGCTGGGCCATGCCGTGCACTTCGCTTTTTTTGACATCAAAGCCGGCCAGCATCATGGCCTCGGACACAATCTCGCTTGCAAGAATAACGCCCTGCCCGCCAACGCCTGCCATCAAAATATTTTTTGTCGCGTTACTCATGTTCTTCAGTTCTCACGATTGCATCGATAAGGCACAGTTGCGCGCAGACCGAGCACCCCGCGCACAGCGCCTGGTTAATGAACGCCTTGTCAACTGGTCGCTGCAGGCTTCCACTCAAGCGCCGGACAGCCGATCTGCAGGCAGGCACGGCAGCCCCTGCAGAGATCCTCTTCGACCGTATACGGCACTACCGGGGGTTGCTTTGACTCCGGCGGTGCAGTTTGCACGGCCGCTTCCGAAATAATGACGGACGGCTCGGGCCGGTTTACCTCTTCGCTGATAACTTCTTTAACCTGCTTCAGGATCATATGGATCGACCGTGCGGATATGCTCAACCCCGAGAGCCCTGCACAGCATTTCGTAATTGATGCTTTGGTTTCCTGCCCCTGCAGGGTATATCCGGTGCCGGGATGCTCCTGCCTGCCGGTCATGGCGGTAATGCGGTTGTCAAGGATAATGACCGTGCATGCGCCCCTGTTGTAGACGATATCGAGCAGGCCCGTGATGCCGGAATGCAGGAATGTCGAATCGCCGATAACCGCCACGGTTTGCCGGAGATTTTATTGCGCAGGGCCTTGTCAATGCCCTGGCGCAGCCTATGCCTCCGCCCATGCAGATGCAGGTGTCCATCGCCTTCAGGGGCGGCAGGGCGCCAAGGGTGTAGCAGCCGATATCGCCGGCGACAAACACTTCATTTTTTTCAGCGTGTAGAAAATGCCGCGATGCGGGCAGCCCGGACACATGTTCGGCGGCCGCGGCGGCAGGTATTGAACAAGCGGGGGCTCGTTTCGGCGGTCCTGCACGCCGGCAATACCCTGTGCCGCAACCGAGGGGTTGAACTCGCCGCAGATCGGAAACACTGCTTTGCCCGTAACCTCAATGCCGAGGGCCTTGATTTGATCCTCAAAGAACGGGTCCAGTTCCTCAAAAACGTACAGCTTTTTAACCTGTGCCGCAAACTGCCTGATTTTTGCAACCGGAAGGGGGTATACCATGGCAAGCTTCAGGAACGATTTTTCCGGGAAGCTCTCGCGTGCATACTGATATGAAACGCCGCTGGTAATAATGCCGCAGGAGTTGTCCTGCATGATGATTTCATTGCGCTCGAATGTGTCGGCAAACGCGCCGAGTTTTTTGAGCCGCTCTTCAACAAAGGGGTGCCGGTTGCGGGCATTGCTGGGGGAGCATGACAAATTTCGACCGCTGCGGGTGGACGAGGAACGCGCCCAGAACGGAGGCGCGCCCGTTTTCGCCGGTTCCATTCTTGCGATGCGCTCCAAGAAATTGCGTGCGTCCGCGTGCGGCTCCTCAAGCTGACCACGGACTTTGCATGCGAGGTCCGGGTGGTCATCCTGATGAATACCGGGGTGTCGAACTGCTCGCTCAGCTCAAAGGCAATCCGCACGAATTCTTTTGCCTCCTGGCTGTCGGCTGGCTCAAGCATGGGAACTTTGGAGAACTTGGCGTAGTTGCGGTTATCCTGCTCATTCTGTGAGCTGTGCATGTCCGGGTCATCGGCTGAAATTATGACAAGCCCGCCGCGCACGCCCGTATAGGATGCCGTAAAGAGCGGATCTGCTGCAACATTAACGCCGACATGCTTCATGGCTGCCATGGCCCGCGCACCCGCAATTGCCGCGCCTGTTGCCACCTCCAGGGCCACTTTTTCATTGGGTGCCCACTCGGCATAGATGTCTTTGTACTGGGCGATGTTTTCGAGAATTTCCGTGCTGGGCGTTCCGGGATAGGCCGAGGCAACGCTGACCCCTGCTTCATAGGCACCGCGCGCGATCGCCTCATTGCCTGAGAGTAAAACTTTCATTGCTGTCTTTTTTTTCGGCATCGTTTCAGGTGTGTTTCAGAGATTGTCACGGGAAGGACAATGCGTTTTTTTATGAAACAACTATACTCCTGTCCCGGTTTTGAGTCAACAGAAAAGCTGTGCGAACAGGTACAAAAAAAGGCGAGCAGTCGCTGCTCACCTTTTTTTGTGTACTGTTGTTTTGGGCTTTTTAGTAGAGGAGAATCAACTCAATAAAGCCGTAATTGTTGCCCTCTGGGCTTATGCCACTCGGCGCGTCGGTATCGTTGAAGTAGTATTCAAAGTAGACTTTGGCGCGCGGATGAATGGTCCAGACCATCAGCGGGGTCCACTGTGACTTGTCCCAGCCGCCGCTGGCAGATAAGTTGGCATATGTGCGTTCGTCATAATCCGCCGCCGAATAGCGTATAAAGAAATCCAGGGGGATACGGCTGACTTTGCTCAGGCAGTAGCCGGGCATGACGTACCAGTAGTCAGCATCTATATCCGAGGTCTCGCCGCGCACGAATTCAGCCTTGAACAGGAACGGACCTTTGTCGTATGCAAAATCAAGTCCTATTTTCTGGTCGTTCTTGCTATAAGACTCCACCGGCTTCGAGAGCAGGCCGGCAGTAGCAGGGCCTCTGCCCGTGATGTTGTAGATGTTTTGCCGATCATTGTCTGTGATTGTCTGGGTGAGATAGGATACGCCGATTTCAAGGTTGTCGTAGTAGTCTGTTTCTCGGGAAGGCATAGGCCAGCCGGGTGCTGAAGGCCTTGTTCGAGTTATCATCGGTATTTTCCTGGGCTACGGCAATCTGTTTTATGCCGGCATTTCTGCCACCGAAAGCATTATTGTAAGTATTACCTAAATAGCCGTACCCGTTAAAAACGGCGAAGTTCCACTTGAAGTTTTTATAGTTTGTCAGGTATTGAATGCCGGTAATGCGGGAGATATTAATACTTGTATGAAACAAGCTGTAGTCGCTTGTAACACGGCCGGCGTAGTTTCCTCCGGGTACAATACCAAACGCCTGGTTGCGGGTTTTACCGACTATCAGCTTGCCGTTGATTTGCCCGAGTTCGTCCCCCAAGGGTATGTTGAGGTTCCTGAATTCGGCGAAAGCCGATTCAAAAAACGTGGTAGGCCCGGCCCAGTTGGAGTATTCGTTGGCTGGGTTGTCATTGCCGCTGGGGTGATACCACAGGTGGAATTCTCCGGAGATATTTTCGCTTACGTCATAGCGCAGCTGCAGGGCAATTTCGGTAACATCAAAGCTGCTTTGCTCGATGTTGACCTGTCCACCAGCGCGATCTGACATAGCCGTTGAGCTTGATATGTCCGAATTTAGTTGTCAGGTCATCAAGCGCCTTGAACCTGCCGGCAACATCGGTCATCTGTTTCTGTACTTCCTGAGAGGTCTGCTGAGACTGGGTCTGGGCCTGCGCTGCGTTTTGCTGAGTGGTTTGCAGCTCTTTTTCCATCTCCATCATTTTTTTCTGCATCATTTCCATCTGCTGACGCATCATCTGGAGCTGCTTTTCAACGTCCGATGACGCGGCATTGGCAATGCCTGTTCCTGCCAGGCACATGCCGAGGAAACATCCGATCACCACAATACATTTCAGGTTTTTCATCATGGTATTCCTGTCTTTTTCAGGGTTCTCTTTGCTGCGCAGCCAAGCTGCACCGTTTTTATAACCGGGCCAGGGGAAAGCTAAGCCTTAAAAAAAATTAATTGTACTGCTTATTACGTACAGTTAGATGGTCCAACCGAAGAGCTCATCGGCGACATCTGTATAATTATCGGTGTTTTTTGTTGAGACTTTATACCATTCAGGAAAAAGCAATGCAATAAAAAAATAACGTTTTCAGTACCCTGATATTAATTATTTTTAACGGCCGTTGTGCCCATGGCGCAGGCCTGCGGCCGACGCTGACAGCAGCCGCAGAATTCAGCTCAGCACGCGGCTAAAGCCGGCGCGTATCAACAACGCGTGGGCTGGTTTCAAGTTCGCGGTCAAGCGTGCGCCGCTCCGTGAGCTTCACCTCAACGCGTATGCCCAGCCTGCGGATGAGTTCACCCCGCAGGCGCTCCAGGAACGAGGCGTGATGTTTGACCTCGTCAAGGAAAACATGATCCGAGACCGCAACATGCAGCGTGAGCATGTCCCGGTTGTTCTCGCGGCTGACGATGACCCGGTAATGCGGTTCAACGCCTTCGATTTCCATGAGAATTTTTTCGATCTGCTGCGGAACGATATTGATGCCCTTGATGATAATGATATCATCGGTCCGGCGCTCGATGCGCCGCATGCGCACCAGGGTGCGGCCGCAGGCACAGGGCCGGTAGTCAAGGCTGGTCACATCGCCCGTGCGATAGCGAACCAGCGGAAACGCCTCCCTGGTCAGCGTGGTCAGTACCAGCTCGCCGGTTTCACCCGGAGGCAGCGGCGCGCCCGTTTCAGGGTCAATGATTTCCGGCAGAATATGGTCCTCGCAGATATGCATGCCCGGCGCGCTCACAGCATTCGCCGGCAATGCCGGGTCCCATCAGTTCGCTGACGCCGTAATTGTCCAGGGCTTCGATGAACAGCCGCTGCTGGATCTGCTGCCGGGTGTTCTCAGACCAGATCTCACCGCCGAACAGCCCGCGTTTGAGCATCAGCTGCTTGGGGTCAATGCCGAGCGCCTCCATCCTGTCGGCAAGCAGCAGCGCGAAGGAGGGGGTTGCGACGAGCACGCTTGTGCGGTAGTCCTGCATGATGCGTATCTGGCGGTCGGTGTGCTCGCTTGAGGCCGGGATAACCGACGCGCCGATCAGCTCGGCGCCATGGTGCAGCCCGAAGGCGCCGCTGAAAAGACCGTAGCGGAATGATATCTGGATGACATCGTCGCGGGTCACGTCTCCGGCGGTCAGGAACCGGGCCACAAGCGCGGCCCAGGTCTTCAGATCATGTTCACTGTAGCCGACTACGGTGGGTGTATCGGTGGTGTCTGTTGCGGTGTGTATGCGCACAACCTCGCGCAGGGGCACCGCGAACATGCCGTACGGGTAGTTGTCGCTCAGGTCCCGGCGCGTGGTGAAGGGCAGTTTTTGAAAATCCTGCATGGTTCAGATGTCTTCGGGAACAATGGCGCGCTCATCAAACAGGCTGCGGTAGAAGGCGACGTTTTTATAGACCCGGTTGAGTACTGATTGCAGGCGCTCCAGCTGCAGCTGCTCCAGTTCCTCGCGCGGACAGCACTCCATGCGCGTATCAAAAATTGCCATGCTCTCCTCCTTCTATTCCCAGATGGGTTGCTTTTGCCGGCCCAGATAGGCCCGCTGCACTTCGCGGTTATCCAACAGGTCCTCGGAGCGACCTTCAAGCATGATTTTGCCGGTTTCAATCACATAGCCGCGGTCGGCATATTTCAGGGCTGTCCGGGCATTCTGCTCAACAAGGAAAATGGTGGTTTTCTGCTCGTCGCGCAGGCGTGTTACGGTTTTGAATATTTCAGCGACCACCATAGGGGCGAGCCCCATGGACGGTTCATCCAGCACCAGCAGGCCGGGTGAGGCCATCAGCGCGCGGGCGATTGCCAGCATCTGCTGCTCTCCTCCGCTCAGGGTGCCGGCATACTGCTGCCTGCGCTCATGCAGGCGCGGAAAGAGTGCGTACATCCGTTCAATCTGTTCCTGTACTTTTTTTGTTCCCCAGTCGCTGTAGCGCACATACGCGCCCAAACGCAGATTGTCCAGCACGCTTAAGGGGGCAAATATCTGGCGGCCTTCCGGTACCTGGGATATGCCGAGGCGCACAATCCGGTCTGCGCTGCAGCGCGCTGATCGGCTGGTCATTGTAGATAATGCTGCCGCTGCGTGCGCGCACAATCCCGCAGATGGTGTTGAGCAGGGTGGTCTTGCCGGCGCCGTTGGCGCCGATAAGGGTAACGATTTCCCCGCGGCCGATGTGCAGGGAAATATTTTTTAGCACGGCAATATCACCGTAGCCGGTGCTGATGTTTTGAATACGCAGCATAGAGAATCAATCCTCCCCGAGGTACACCGCGATGACGTCGGGGTTTGTCTGAATTGCCGCCGGGTGTACCCCGGGCAATGTTTTTGCCGAAATTAAGCACGGCGATGTCATCGGAAATATCCATCACCAGTTCCATGTCATGTTCGACCATCATGATCGTTATGCCCTGCTTTTTGATTGACAGGAGCAGCTTTCCCAGCAGGCGGGTTTCCTGCGTGTTGAGCCCGGCGGCAGGCTCATCCAGCAGCAGCACCTGCGGACTTGACGCCAGTGCGCGCGCTATTTCAAGCAGGCGCTGGCTGCCGATGGGCATGCTCGCGGCCGTAATGCCCGGCCTGCGCCATGAGGCCGACCATGTCAAGCAGTTCCAGGGCCCTGGCGCGAATGGCGCGTTCTTCAGCCGCATCGCCGGGCAGGCGCAGGGCCGAACCAATAAGACCTGCGCGGGTGCGGACGTGGCAGCCCACCATCACGTTTTCCAGCACGCTCATCGTGCCGAACACCTGCGCGGTCTGAAAGGTGCGGGCCATGCCCAGGCGCGTGATTGCATGGCCTTTTTTGCCGGTAAGCAGCGTATTGTTGAGCAGGATCGAACCGCTGTCCGGCAGCAGAAAGCCGCTCAGCACGTTGATCAGGGTTGATTTGCCGGCGCCGTTGGGCCCGATGACCGCGGTGATGGAACCGCGCTGAACCCCGAATTCTGACCTGCTGCAGGGCGACCAGACCGCCGAATTTTTTGCTGATGTCCCGGATATGTACTATCGCTGAGTCCATGCTCATGAGGCGCTTCCTCCGGCTGCCAGCGCGCCCAGCAGGCGCTCAAACCCCTCATGTAGCCCGCCCGGCAGGAACATGACTATCACAAGCAGTATGCTGCCGTATATGACCAGTTCATAATCTTGAAAAGCAGCTGAGCACTTCAGGCAGCAGGTTAAAAGCGCCGCGCCGAGCACACCGCCCCATAAATGGCCCATGCCGCCCACGACAATCATGGTCAGCAGTTTCACCGAAAACATGAGGTCACTTGCCTGCGGGCTTATGAAGGTTACGCTGTGGCCATACAGAACGCCTGCAAGGGCCGCATAGACGGCGCTGAGCACGAACACCTGTCACTTTCATGCCGGTTACATTGATGCCCATGGCGCTGCAGCCATGTTCGCTGCTGTGCAGACAGCGAAGCGCCCGTCCGGAACGGGAATTGATGATATTGGCAGTTAGAATAAAAAGGAGTATAAACACTGCCCAGACAAGATAATAAAACTTGAAATCAGAGTCAAAGCTGAATCCGCCGATCTCAATGGACGGAATGCCTGCAAGGCCCGAAGGGCCGCCGGTAAAACCGACGGCGGCATTCAGACAAATGAAAACAATTTCGCCGACGGCCAGGGTCGCCACGGCAAGATAATGGCCCTTGAGGCGCAGGCAGGCCATGCCGATCACATAGGCAATGCGCCGTGACATGATGGCCGCGGCCAGTGCGCCGGCAAAAAATGAACATTGTATTTTGCTGTCAGAAGGCCGGTGGTATAAGCGCCCAGGGCATAAAAAGCGGCATGCCCCAGGGATATCTGGCCGGCATAGCCCATGAGCAGGTTCAGGCCCATGGTAGCGATGCTGAATATGCCTATAAAAACCAGGATGCCCAGATAATAGGGGTCTTTGAGGCAAGCGGCAGCACAGCGGCGCCAGCGCAAGCATGCATGAGCGGCAGATGTCGCTTGATACGCCATGCTAAAACTCCTTGAGCTTTGCTGGCTTCGCGGCTGCCCATGATACCGCTGGGCCGCACCAGCAGCACGATCAGCAGAACGACCAGGGCTATGGCATCCTTGTATTCCGATGATATGAAGCCGGCGCCGAAGGATTCAAGCACGCCGATGAGAAGCCCCGCAATGACCGCGCCGGTGCCGTTGCCAAGGCCGCCAAGCACGGCAGCGCAGAAGCCTTTCAAACCCAGCAATGCCCCGCGGTCGAACTCCATAAGCACGATCGGGGTAAAGGCGATGCCGGCAGCAGCGCCGATGCCGGCGCTCATGGCAAAGGACAGCAGCACGATACGCTTCACATTGATGCCGACAAGGCTTGCAGCCACAGGGTTGACCGAGCAGGCGCGCATGGCCTTGCCGAGCATGGTGAAATTGAAAAAAAACGCCAGCAGCGCCACAACCGCTATAAGGATGCCGATAATCCAGAGGGCCTGCGGCAGAATGGTCGCTCCGAGTATTTGCATGGCTCCTCGCCTGAAAAATGCGGCAGGCTGTAGGTCTGCTTGCCCCACAGCAGCATGGCGCCGCCCTTGAACATGATGGAGCCCGCAAGGGTTATGATGATCAGGATCAGCACCGGCGGTTTTTTCAGCGGGATAGATTGCAAGCCGCTCAAACAGCCGCGCCGATGGCGGTGACAATCAGAACGGAGCATAAATGCCGACAGGCAGGGGCAGATTGGTCACGCTGAGCCAGACCATCACCATGCCCCCGAGCATGACGAATTCGCCCTGGGCGAAATTGATGATGCCGGTCGCATTATAGATGATATTGAACCCCAGCCCGACCATGGCATAGATGCTGCCGATGGTAATGCCGGTGAACAGAAACTGAATGATTTGGCTTTCAAGCGACATGGGGAGGCTTTCCTCGCTTCGGTTCGGCACAACGTGAACGTGTAGTGCACCGGTAATAAAAAGGGCTAAACCCCGCGGGTGCGTTGAAGGCTTAGCCCTGTGCGTCATCAGCCGGCAGCATGCATGCAATGCTATTTCGCCACAATAATGTTGCCATCCTTGACGGTCAGCATTTCAAAGGATTTCTGGCCAGGCCGCCGTGATCCTCGGGGCTGAAATTGAAAATGCCGGAGACGCCGATAAAGTTCTTCCGGTTTTCGATATAGTCGCGAATTTTTGCCCTGTCGCCACCCACGGCTCTTAAGCGCATCCACCACCAGCATCAGGGCATCACTGGCGTGGCCGCCGAAGGCGCTGACGTCGGTCTTGAATTGTGCCTCATAGTCTTTTTTATATTTGTGCAATCACGGCCTTCTGCGGGTGGTCGTCGGCGACGGTGTCAACAGCCAGTATGCGGCCCTGCGGGAACAGCACGCCGTCAGCGGCATGCGCCGGCTTCCCGCGCATATTTGATGTTGCCGAACCCGTGGCTTTGAAAGAACGGGATGGTCATGCCGAGCTGCTTGCTGTTTCTCATAACGGTGGTCTGGGCAGGTACGATCGACCAGTTGATGATTGCCTGAGCATCCGTGCCCTTTATCTTGGTCAGCTGTGCCGTCATGTCGGTGTCGTTCGGACCGTAGGTCTCATCGGCAACAATGCTGATGCCGTACTCAGGGGCAATGGTTTGAAGCTGTCCGCGTCCTGCTGCGCCGAAGCCATCGGTTGAGGATATGATCGCCATACGTTTAATGCCCATTGAGCGGGCTTTGTCGAAGATGCTGCGGGCAGCGTCAGCGTCATTCTGGGCCGTTTTGAAAACCCAGGCATTGACCGGCTTGACAATGGTTTCGGCTGCGGCGCAGGCAACCAGCGGAACCTTGTAGCGCTCTGCCAGCGGTTTAATGGCCATGGCCGAACCGCTGCGCGACGGGCCGATAACCGCAACCACCTTGTCGCGTTCCACCAGTTTCTTGAATGCCAGCACGGTTTTGGCCTCTTCGCCGAGGCTGTCTTCGATAATCACTTCAATTTTGCGTCCGTTGATGCCGCCTGCGGCATTGATCTGCTCTTCGAGCATTTTGACGGTGTTTTTCTGGGGCTCTCCAAGCCATGAGGCCGGACCGGTAACCGCGAAGATGGCGCCGATACGATAGGGCTCTTCAGCAAAAGCGCCTGATGCGGCCATGCTGACAAGCAAACAGCTCATTATAACCATGCATAGTGTTTTCATAGATTGATCCCCCTGTGAAGTTGTATTATTGTGGAAATCGAAAAAAGTATAGTTTGTGCCTGATGATATGTCAATATCGAGCCGCTATATATATAAGGCCTCCAAAGGCGCAATTGCCCCACCCCCCGTCTTGACCTGTTTCGTGTCAATGTTTTATGCCTGCCTGTAACGTGCACATTTAGCACCTTTTGCGTTTTTAAGGGGTTTTGCGGTCACGCCACGAGTTTTTTTCCTCGGGAAAACTTGTGTTGAACGTGTAGCTGCTCACCGTTCCGTCGGGGTTGTAGTAGATGATCAGGTCCTTGGTGCAGGTCTCCCCGAAGACGCGGTAGCGGTAGTAGCCGTAGGTCCAGGTGATTTTGCCCTGGTCCACGCCGGTCCGGAACGGATCGCCCAGGCTGCGATATATTTCACTTTTGCCGGTTGTGCCGATTCGAAGCCAGCTGAGATCGGAGGAATTGAAGTCCTTGCCGATCGTTATGCAGCCGGCCGTGCATATCAGGATGGCTGCCAGAACAAGATATCGTGCTGTTTTATACACACCATTTCCTTTCGCTGCTCAGTTTGAGTATGGGGTACTGTATTAGCAGGAGTGTGTGGCAAAGTCAACGGCAAGCTTGGGGTTGGGGCAGGCTTGCGTGCATCCCTGCTTTACCGGTAGACAATCAGGGCGCAGGTGAGTCCGTAGCAGATTACGGTCAGCAGAATCGGCAGGTCGTTCAGCAGCACTTTTTCCGGACTGCCGCCTTCGTTACGTTTATGTATGAGGTAGAGATAGCGGAAAATTCCGTAGAGGACGAACGGGACTGTGTATTTGAGGCCGTCAGTGCCAAAGTTTTCAACGGTCTTATCATCGATGGTGTAGAGCATATACGCAATGAGCGTGCAGGGGGTTACAATCGCGATCATGTGATCGAGCAGCTCAGCGCTGTATTCATACAAAATCTTGCGATGATGCACGGCGTCACCTTCCAGCAGCAGCAGCTCATGGCGGCGCTTGCTCAGGGCCAGAAACAGGGAGAGCAGCAGCGTGCAGAACATGAGCCAGGTCGAGAAGCTGACCCCGATGGCCTCGGCGCCGGCAACGACCCTCAGCACAAATCCGGCGGCAATGCAGAATACATCGATGATGACAACATGTTTCAGAAAGGTTGAATACAGAATTTGCAGAACAAGGTAGGCGGCTGCGGTGATAAGAAAGCCGGTATTTAATAGATACAATCCTGCCAGCGCGCAGACGCACAGCAGCACGGCGCAGGCGATCATGGCCGCCCGGGTTGACAGGGCCCCTGAGGCCAGCGGGCGTTTGCATTTCAGGGGGTGGCGTTTGTCGTTTTCAAGGTCAATGAGGTCATTGAGCAGATAAACACTGCCGGAAATCAGGCAGAAAAAAATAAAGGCTGAAATGGTATGCAGTGTTTCCGTATAGACGAAGAGCTGTTTTGAAAAGAGCAGGGGCGCGAAGATGAGCAGGTTCTTGGTCCACTGCTGCGGGCGGATGCTTCTCAGTATTAAATAAAGGGTGCGGAGCATGGGATACCACAACATCTGTGAACGGTTGCCTGTCAGCGGGCCACCATGAAAACTCCGACAATGATGAGACCGATGCCGCTGATCTGGACCGGCGTGATGGTTTCCTTCAAAAACAGCCACGAAACCAGCACGACCAGCACAAACCCAAGGCTGGTGTTGATCGGATAGGCGACGCTCAGGTTGATCTTTATCAAAACGTAATTGAACGCGGCGAGCCCGAGTGCGAAGCAGATGATGCCGCTGATGATAATCGGGTTTGTCGCCATGTTGGTAATAACATCAACGATTTGATTTGAATCTTTATCCTTTACGGCGCCGACCTTCATCAGTATATTGGCGAGCGCGTTTAAGACTATTGAAATTGTGAAGATTATATAGGTCATTGTTCCGGCCTGCTCCTTTGAATGTGTTCATGAAATAATGTTTTTGCAAAATCGCACAGCCGCCTTGATTTGTCAAACCAATAAATTTTGATGTACGCATAAAAAGTCCGCCTGCTGCGTTGCGCTCATCATTCGTCTTTGCGGCGTGCGGTAGGGGCACGGCATGCCGTGCTCTTGCAGAGGTTTCAGAGACAGCGCACGCCTCGCTTCTGAGCGTTTTTGAAAAGCCTGAAAAATAATCATTGTTGCCCTTGCGCGCGCATGCCTCTTGAATGCAGGACTGTGTCGGTGCTGAGAAGCCGGTTACGTTTATAAATAACCACTCGCGTCGGCACAATATCACGTTAAAAAATACATTGATTTGTGAGCGATCGCCTGAAAACAGATGGTTTATTTTTTATCCTGTTGAAATCATAGGTGTTTTCGGGCGCGTTAGCGATAAACACAGCGTTTTTAAAGGTTTATTTTTCCAAACTATTGAATTAGCTTGTCTTTATAATAAGTGCTCAATTTTGAGGCAATGTGCTGAAAAGCCTGTTTTTAAAGCCCTGTGAGATATTTTCTACAGCCTTTTCCACAGCCTTTGCACATATGTTGTGGATTGCCGCTTGATGCAATGGTCATCCCCGGTCTGTCTGATTCTTCAGATCCGTCCGATCCGGCGAATCCGTCCGATTTTTTGGCTTTTAGTTTTTTTTCGCCTGTCACCTGTGCGTATTGTAGAGGAGTGAAGCATGATTGGTTTGTCCTTCTTGAGGGGGTAGAGAACACTAAGAACAGATCCTATTTGCGCAGCTTTCGTCTGGCATAGGCCGAAATGATTAATTTTGAATATTGTGAAAATTTTACATTGATAAATATTTCTTTAATGCTATATCTCGAAATATACGAACATACTTTGATAACAATGAAGTCTAATAAGGGGGGATTGTATGAACAGAAAATTGCGAGTGTTTACCGGCTCCGTATTTTTTTCATTTTGTTTGTGCGCATTCCTTGCCTTTCCGGCGTTTGGCCAATGGAGCTATGAACAAATCGATCCGGATTGCATGATTACCTCAATGTGGGCCGCTTCAGAAACCGATATATATGTCGGGGGCGGTAAAACTTACGACGCATGCCTTTACCATTATGATGGGGCAGGCTGGATAGAGATAAGCGCTCTTCATAGTATCTCCGGACCTATATTTGACATCTGGGGAGTTGGCGGTAATGACGTCTATGTCGCGGGTCTTGAAGGTTGGTGGCATTATAACGGCTCCACCTGGACATACGAAGGATCCACGATTACGGAAGGCGTGTGGGGGTTCGAGGGGGGCGACCTTTTCCTTGCGTACTCGCCCGTCATCGCGCGCCGTCATGCCGGCCAGTGGCAAACGATGATTTTGCCGGCGGGGCTTCGTACCCCCATTCAGATACGGGGATTCTGGGGCACCTCACAATCGGATATGTATGCCGTAGGCAGATGGAGCACTATATTGCATTATGACGGCAACGCTAATGGTGAGTGGAGCCTCTTGAATGCCGGTCTCGCCGGCACCAGCTATGACCTGTATTCGGTTTGGGGCACAGCCTCGAATGATATTTTTGCCGCAGGGGGCGCCATAATCCTTCATTATAATGGTAGTACCTGGTCGAAGATTGACATCTCCAGCCTAAAGCCCGGGTGGGTGACGGGACTATGGGGCTCTTCCTCTCGGGATGTATATGCCTCTACGACAAGTGGCAAGATCCTCCACTATGACGGAGTATCATGGTCGCATATAAACATTGCTGCAGCGAGTCTGGTCCAACAGGACTTGTCACCGGAATATCAGCTCAGCTCACCATCTGAGTTACCTGCTTCGGTGGCGTTGCAAACAGTGTGCGGCATCTCGGCTGAAAGCATTTACTTCGCAGGAGATGACGGCATCGTGATTCACTACACACCTGATGTCGCGGAGTGCGAGGACGACGTCGACTGTGAAGAAGGCTATGAATGCGTGGAAGGGACGTGCGAACCGATACAGGACAATCCTCCCGCCCTTACCTCCGGTCCGTTTCTGGCAGCGGGCTGGTGGCCGCTGTTGCCGACCTCGGCTGAGAGCGCCTTTGAACTGGATGTAAATTATGACGTGCTGTGGACCTTCAGTGACGATTTTGCCTCCTGTTCTGGTGCGTGCACGCACGTTGCCGAGTACCAGGTAGTTGGCGGCAGCACCTGGACAGCGCTTCCCGTTACGGTCAATGTTGCCAAGGGACGGGTCCGGGTTACGCTGCCGGTAGAGAGCCTGCAGAACGGCACGTATGCCTTCCGGTTTGCGGTAACCGATTGCGCTTCACAGACAACGCAGTCGGCAACATACTATTTTAAGGTCGCACGAACTGATACAGACCTTGATGGGTTTGTTGACAGTGAGGATAACTGTCCGGACATGTGCAACACTCAGCAAAAGGACGCAGATGGCGACGGGATTGGCGATGTCTGCGACACAGCACCGGGCTGCGGCGGGTGCGGGCAGCCAACGTGTGAGGTGGTTTGTACGCCTTAGTGATTAATGTCTGGAGACAAAAATAAGCCAACAAGTACAATAGAGGCAGGGCCACAGAAGGCCCTGTCTTCGGTATTTAGTAGTAGTAAAACCGGGCTCAGCGCTGATCGCTTTGATCCATCTGATTTTCTGGTTTATTTAGTATTTTCGCTTGTTGCCCCTTTG
>CAVRPV010000015.1:0-39567 GCA_963723235.1 uncultured delta proteobacterium | reverse complement strand
CCCTGCCGGGTGATCGTGTATTCGTCGTCGGACAGATCCACTACGGTGGATGGCTCCGAAATGAGCACATTCGTATCAAGCACCAGGTCAATTTGTCGGCCGAAATAATCATCAATGACCTCACCCGAGTTCAAAAACTTCTCGCGCCACAGGGATACGCTGGTTGGAATAAGCGGATTGCCCAGCTGTTCGCTCACATATGACAGACATTGCTTGCAGGCACGCGGAAGCCGATATTTTTGCGCTTATAGGCATGTAGCGGGTGACCTCCCGGGCGGCAGGAGGGATAAAGGTATAGCTGCCCGGCAGATACCTGTTTATTGGCCGGTAGGCGCGGTTTGATACCTGGGCATATTCAGAAACGTGACTCAGGTCGGGAGTAAAGCTTAGCGGGCTTTTTTCATTAAGGCCTTTGACGGTGGAGCTTTTCAAGTGTTTTTATTATGAGGATTACAGCCAAGGCCTAATGTGTCGGTGGGGTAGACCACAAGCCCGCCTGCACGCAGCACTTCGATGGCCTTTTCAATCATTCGCGCCTGCGGGTGCGACTCGTACATGCGCATTAACATGGTGATTAACCTATCTCCTGCGCTTTTTGCTGAAACGCGCCGTTATTGACCATGACTACGTGTACAGCCGCTTAAAACCCGTCTCGTGGCTGCAGGTAGCGCCGGGTGTTCAGGCTACAATGGATGTCCAGCCAAAACGGTCTTTAATACAGCCATACTGGATACCGGTCAGCTCATCATACATTTTCAGGCTGAACGCGCCGGGCTCACTGGTATTGACAGTATAATCACGTCCCTTATAACGAAGGGTGCCGACCGAGGAAATAACCGCTGCGGTTCCGGAACCGAAAATCTCCTCTACCCTGCCGGCCTCGATGTCCTTACACAGGCCTGTATGCTGATTTTTTCTTCATCGACCTGCATGCCCCAGGAGCGTGCGATTTGCATGACCGAATCGCGAGTAATGCCCGGCAGGATAGAACCGTTAAGCTGCGAGGTTACCAGGCGATCCTTGTATTTAAAGAAAATATTCATAGAGCCGACCTCTTCAACATACTCAAGGTTGACGCCGTCAAGCCACAGCACCTGATCATAGCCTGCTGCCTCGGCCTTTTTGGCGGGCAGCAGCGAGGCCGCATAGTTTGCGGCTGTTTTTGCAAAACCAACGCCACCGCGAACCGCGCGCACGTACTGGTCTTCCACAATAATTCCGGTCGGCTTCATGCCGTTGGCATAATAGCGGCCCACGGGTGAACATATAATATAGAACAGGTAGGTCGAAGAGGTTTTCAGGCGGATCAGTGGATCCGTGGCAATCATGGTCGGCCGTATGTAGAGCGAGGAACCTTCATCATGCGGAACCCAATCTTTATCAAGCGCAATAAGCTGCGCCATGGCCTGATATGTTTCCTCAACGTTAATTGTCGGCATGCATATGCGCTTAGCGGATGCGTTCATACGTTCAAGATTATCCCTTGCCCGGAAGAGTCCGATATGGCCATCCTGCTGCCGATAGGCTTTCAACCCTTCAAAAATTAGCTGCCCGTAGTGCAAACACATCGTTGCCGGGGAAAGCGAAAAATTACCAAACTGTTTAATGCAGGCATCATGCCAGCCCTTTTCCGGGGTATAGCTCATGGTCAGCATGCGGTCGGAAAACGCCTTGCCGAAATCAAATGCCTGTCCGGGAACAACGCCGCCCTTAAGTTTTCCGGGTTGAACCGGTTCAATTCTCACATCCATTCAACACCTCGCGTATGAACTTTTCACTGATATACAAAGAGTTTTATGTATACTTCTGCCAGAGCACACTACGCGGGTATCTGCGCGCGCAGTTGCTACCTTATTAGTATACTGCGGGCGGAAGCATACCAAAAAAATAAGGGGAAATCAAATGCGGCCTGCGCAGCCATATGCTCTATTCACACCCCACATTGGCTCTTGTCATTGTATAACGCTTGTGAGAAAATCGGAACGAACTTCCTGCGCATAATGACCGACGGCTGCGCACCGGCTCTGATGATCAGGAAAACCTTGTGAGAAAGATGCCGGGTTATCGATAATTACAATAAGAGGGCTTATGCGTACCATAAAAATATGGATGCTTTTGGGAGTCGTTGTGTTGGCTGGGTGTGTTTCAAATTCCGTGACCGTGGTGCGGGATGATACATTTCAATCATCAAAGATGGCCTCACTGGCCTGTATGCCGTTTGTAAAGGGGCGCAGCTGCACCGAGGTTCCATCCGGAGGCAATGCCCTGCTTGACTGCAGGCTCTCTGCCATTAATTACCCCGTCGAATTCTACTCTGCCGGGGCATCGGAGGAGATTTCACATATTCTTCATGAGGAACTGCAAAAAAAATACGGTCCGGCCGTGAAAGATTATGACGCAGGCATGTTCGGTTTCAGAAAGCTGGCGCGCGATAATCCGCACAGCACACTGCGGTTCCTGGCCGCAACTTGTGCACGTGAGCTTGGCGTTGAGTATGTGATGATCGGCATCCTTGAAAGCTATATCGAACGTGTGGGCAGCGCAAGCGGCATTGAGCGCCCCGCTTCTGTCGGTTTCAGACTGTACCTTATGCATGCGGCCACGGAGTCCGTGGTTTTTGAAGGCTCCTTTGACGAAACGCAACAGGCCCTTTCTGAAAACATTTTAGACGCTTCGAATTTTTTCAAAAGAGGCGCCCGTTGGCTGACCGCCGGGGAACTTTCGCGCGATGGCATTACAGACATTCTTGTGGAGATACCATAATTGTAGTTTACGCTGCACGAAAAAGCGCTGCAATTCAACCTATTCAGAAATCGAAGCAACAAAAACAACACCCCGGACACGCAGAAGCACGCCTGTGCACCTTGGTTCCGACTATTGTCGGGACTGCCCGAGCGACGGGATTGGGAGCGGGGGTCCTCTCATTATGCACTTGCTTTCTGACCTCTATGCCCTGTAATATTTAAGCACAGCACGCCGCCTCCCTGGAGCGTGCTGTATACAATTTAATAACCTGCATGTACAAGGTCCCATGAGAAGAATAACAAACATAATTATCATTCTGGCTGTTGCGGTTATAGTTTTCAGTTTCTGGTCCCTGATGAACAAACCGGAGAGTGCCCCCTCCTGGCCCGGCCGCATTCAGGGTTTTTCCTTCTCTCCCATGCGGGCGTGGAACAACCCCATACAAGAAAAACTTTCCCGACTGAAACCGAAATTGAAGAAGACCTGCAGCTGCTGGCAAAAAAAACCAATGCAATCCGGACCTATTCGGTTGAATCCACCCTGGCCGCTATTCCGTCCCTGGCAAAAAAACACGACTTGAATGTTGCCCTGGGCGCGTGGCTGAGCCCTGATCTTGAGGCCAACGAAGAGCAGATTGCCACGGTTGTCCGGGTGGCCAGGGAAAATTACCGCAATGTCGTCCGGGTGTTTGTCGGCAGCGAGTCGCTCTATCGCCAGGACATCACGGTCAAGCAACTTATCGACTATATTGACCGGGTTCAGGCCGAGCTACAGATTCCCGTCAGCACGGCCGAGCCCTGGCACATCTGGACGAAATACCCGGAACTGGGCGCCCATGTCGATTTTATCGGAACCCACATGCTTCCCTACTGGGAAGGCGTCAAAATGGAAACAGCCGCGGACTACATCATCGACAAGATGGAGCTTCTCAAAACGACATTTCCCGGCAAGCAGGTGGTTATCGCCGAAGTCGGCTGGCCGAGCAACGGCCGAACCAGGGGAGAAGCGGTGTCCTCGCTTGCCAATCAAGCCCTGTTTCTGCGGAATTTTCTGAACAAGGCCGAAGATCTTGACTACATTTACTACGTCATGGAGGCCTTCGACCAGCCCTGGAAAAGGAAAAACGAGGGTTCGGTCGGCTGCTACTGGGGCGTGTACGATTTGTACCGCCAGTTAAAATTTCCGTTTAAGGCGCCCATTGTAGGCATTCCCGAATGGCGCGTACTGGCCGGCATCTCAATCATCATTGCTGCAATCACGCTTTCCCTGCTGCTCATCGACAGCATTTCCCTGGGGCATTACGGCCGCGGATTTCTTGCCGGCATAGCCTTTCTGGCGGCAAGCGGTGCGGTCTGGATCGTCTACAGCTATTCACAGCAGTATCTTACCGTCTCCATTATCATTGTCGGATGCCTCATGCTGCTGGGGATCACCGGAGTGGCGATTGTGCTGATGACGGAAGCCCATGAATGGGCCGAGGCTATCTGGACGACACGGATGCGGCGGCCCCTGACTCCGGTTGAAGTGCCGGAAGAAGCGCTTCCCATGGTATCCATCCATGTGCCCGCCTACAATGAGCCGCCGGACATGATGATCGAAACCCTGAATGCGCTAGCCGCTCTTGAGTATCGCCGCTTTGAAGTCATCGTCATGGACAACAACACCCGCGACCCGGCCGTCTGGCAACCGGTGGAAGAGCATTGCAGAAAGCTCGGGCCGAAGTTCCGCTTCTTTCATGAGGGGCAGCTCAAGGGTTTCAAGGCCGGCGCCCTGAACTACTGTCTCAAGCAGACTGCACCCGATGCGGAAGTCATAGCCGTTATCGACAGCGACTATATGGTTACCCCTGACTGGCTCAAAGACCTGGTCCCCCAGTTTTTGAAACCATCGGTTGCCATTGTTCAGGCCCCGCAGGATTACCGGGATGAGGCCGAAAACCTTTTCAAAGCAATGTGCTATGCCGAATACTGCGGTTTTTTCCATATCGGCATGGTCACCAGGAATGAACGCAATGCCATCATTCAGCACGGCACCATGACCATGGTGAGAAGGTCTGTTCTGGAAGAGGTCGGCGGGTGGGCCGAGTGGTGCATCACTGAAGACGCCGAACTGGGCTTAAGGATATTTGAAAAAGGATATGAGGCCCTGTATACGTCAAAAAGCTACGGCCGCGGGGTCATGCCGGATGTGTTTACCGACTTCAAAAAACAGCGCTACCGCTGGGCCTATGGCGCGATTCAAATCATGCGCTACCATGCCGGTGAGCTGCTGGGAAAAGACAAAAGCCGCCTGACCCTGGGCCAGCGCTATCATTTCATAGCGGGCTGGCTTCCCTGGATTGCCGACAGCATCAACCTGTTTTTTACGTTTGCGGCCCTGTTGTGGTCCATCGGCATGATATACTGGCCCAAAAAATTTGACCCGCCTATGGTCATTCTTTCATCTGTGCCGCTGGTGTTTTTTGTATTTAAAATTGCAAAAATGTTTTACCTGTACCGCAACCGTGTCGGAGCCACCCTTACCCAGACCCTTGCCTCCGCGCTTGCCGGTTTGTCACTGTCCCATACCATTGCCAAGTCCATCTTGTATGGTTTTGTAACACGGAACCTGCCGTTTTTCAGAACGCCGAAAATGGTAGGCGGCAAGGTGTTCTGGAATGCCCTGCAGTCAGCCCGCGAAGAGGGCCTGATGTTTTTGGCGCTCCTGTTTGCCGCCGGCACTGTCATCAGGGTACAGGGCACTGAAACGACCGATGTACTCGTGTGGGTAGCGGTCCTGCTGATTCTGTCGATTCCCTATTGCGCTGCTGTCGCCATGTCCTGGATCAGTGCCTTTTCGCGCCTGTCCGCGCAAAAACTCATCAGCAGCATCACGGCCCCGCCTGCCATGATTGCTCCCGAGGCGACTCAGGAGCAGTCTTCCGACCAGTCCGGGCAAAGCGGATCCTGATCCGGTTTTTTCCGCTCATCACTATGTATCGGCATCCAGTCCGGCAGCCCCCTTTTGCGGGCTTGACTGCCGGTCATCGGGTCGGCATTCGCACGGTGTGCTGAAAATAGTGCTTGTCAACGCCGGAATTAGGGTTAAAATGTAAAAATTTTTCAGTCTCTTGAGCGCATAAGCGCCAGAACAACCGGTAAAAGTTTTTTACGGATCAACCTGGAGATTGATGTATGAAGATTCGTGCGGTGCGTGCGTTGCGAGGGCCTAATATATGGGCGAATTTTACTGTGCTTAGAAGTGCTTGTTGATCTTGAGGAATTTAAGGACAAGCACTCAGCAACCATACCCGGATTTACTCAAAGGGTCAAGGAACGGCTGCCCTCGCTTATCGAGCACCGCTGCGGCCGGGTGTGCGCGGCGGTTTTTTCCAGCGTCTTGAAGACGGAACCTATCTGGGCCATGTGCTTGAGCATGTGACCCTTGAGCTGCAGACCCTTGCGGGAACGGATGTGGATACGGCAAAGCGCGCGAAACCGATGAGGCCGGCGTGTATAAGGTTGCCATCGAGTATGAAAATGAACAGCTCGCCCGCGAGTGCCTTGCCGTTGCCTGGGATTTTTGCCGTGCTGCTGATCAGCGATGACGAGTTTGATAGTCGAGGCCACATAGCCCGGCTGAAAGATCTTGCCGGCGATGTCTGCCTTGGCCCCAGCACGCAGCGTCAATTGTTGATGCCGCGCGTCAAACGGGGCATTCCTGTGCGACGCCTCAATGATGGCAAGCCTTGTGCAGTTTGGCTTCGGCGCAAAGCAGCGCCGCATCATGGCAGCAGAAACCGACCGCACCAGCGCCATCGCAGAAGAGCATTGCCCAGGATAAAGAGCTTACAAAAATGATACTCAAGCTCAGCCGGGGTGCCCGTTCCCCACGGCATGTATCGTGCACAGCCGCGAGGAGGCCTGGCAGGAGGCGCAGGACATCGGGCTTCCGGTGACCGTAAAGCCCGCCGACGGCAATCAGGGCAGGGGCGTTGCCGTTAATTTAAGCACGGAGGAACAGGTTAAAGCACGCCTATGACGCTGCCTGGCAAGAAAGTCAGCGACGTGCTGGTCGAGGAAAATGTGCAGGGCAAGGACTTCCGTTTTCTCGTTGTGGGCACCCATCTTGTCGCTGCAGCCTGCCGGATACCGGCGCAGGTCACCGGCGACGGCGTGCATACGGTTGCCGAACTGGTGGCCAGAGAAAACACCAACCCCCGCCGCGGTGACAACCACGCCCTGAACCTCAGCAAAATACCCCTTGATACCGTCTCCCTTGCCGTTCTCGAGCCCAGGGCCTTACGCCCGATTCCGTGCCGCCTGAAGGCGCCTGCGTGCTGATACGCCGAAATGCGAATCTGAGCACCGGCGGAACCGCCATTGATGTTACCGATAACGTCCATCCCGCTGAATGCCTCCTTTGCCGTAGGCGCTGCCAAATGTGTGGGGCTTGATATTGCGGGCGTTGATATTGTTGCCGAGGATATCAGCATCCCCCTTGATGAGCAGGGCGGCAAAGTGATTGAAGTCAACGCTGCTCCCGGGCTGCGCATGCACATGGCTCCTTCTGAAGGAAAGAGCCAGCCCGTGGGACAGACGATCATCGACATGCTGTTTCCCGAGGGCGAAACCGGCCGCATACCGCTTGTGGCCGTAACCGGAGTAAACGGCAAAACCACCACCACGCGATTTATCAACCCATATTTTGAAAAGCGCGGGCTATCAGGCCGGCATGGTCTGCAGCGACGGCATTTATGTTGATGGCAGGCGCATTGAAAAAGGCGATTGCAGCGGCCCCCAGAGCGCCAAAAAGCCTTCTGCTCAACCCCTTTGTCGATGCCGCTGTGCTGGAAACCGCGCGGGGCGGCATTATCCGCGAAGGCCTTGGCTTTGACAAGTGCGATGTCGCCGTTGTCACCAATATCGAAGGCGGCGATCATCTCGATCAGCATGATATCAACACCCTTGACAAGCTGGCCGTGGTGAAGCGCACGGTTGTTGAAGCGGTTGCAAAAACGGCACGGCCGTTCTCAACGCGCAGGATCCTCTTGTGGCGGAAATGGCAGAGCATTGCCCGGGGTCGGTCTGCTTTTTTGCCTTAAGCGGCGACAACCCGGTTATCAAAGAGCACTGCGCCAAAGGCGGCAGGGCGCTGTTTGTTCGCGATCAGATGATCATTCTTGCCGATGGAGCACAGGAGGTTCACTTCGCCCTGCTTGACAAGATTCCCGCTGACCCACCGGGGAACGATACGGTTTCAGGTTGAAAACGTGCTGGCCTCAATCGGAGCCGCCTGGGCGCTCGGGCCTGCCGTTTGAGAAGATACTCACGGCGCCGAAACCTTTATTGCCAATTTCATCAATCTTCCCGGCAGGTTCAATGTCGTAAGCAGACGACGGCTCAACCATCATCGTCGATTACGGCCATAATCCCTCGTCCCTTGAAGCAATCATCGCAGCCCTTGACAATTATGACCACAAGCGGCGTGTGGCCATTTATTCAACAGCCGGAGACCGCCGGGACTGCGATATTATCCTGCAGGGAAAGCTGCTGGGAGAGGCCTTTGACTCGGTTATCCTGTATGAAGACCATTACCTGCGCGGCCGGCAGAAGGGTGAAATCATAGGCTGTTCAGGCAGGGGCTTGCAGGAGCGACCCGGGCCAAGGAAGTATCAGTGAAATTTTCGGCTCCCTCAATGCCATTGATGTCGCCATGAGCAACCTTCCCCCGGAAGCCTGCTGCTTATCCAGGCCGATAAGTTGATGAAACAGTCGATTATATGCGCAAGTACTTTCCCTCTGACATACCGCTGCCTGCAACAGCGGCACATGCCTGATGCTCCTGCGCCCGGCTGACGGAAACTTTCTACGACATGAGTGGCCCCTTGCTTGAACATGCCCTACAGCATATGCCGGCGCCGGACGGACTGCATGCGGCATGTTTCGAACATGACCTTGACGAGCAGCTCTATTACCGTCAGTTCGCCCTGATCTTACCAACAGCCGGCTGCTTCACAAAGAGCTGCCTGCCTGGCATCCACGCGGGAATCTCGCAGAGCGCTGTCAGCCCGCATGCGGTCCGGATGGCTCTGGGATCTTACCCCCGAGCTCACCGCAACAGCCCAGCGCCTATAACGGCGTAGGGGAAATTGAACTGCGAGACCCGCAGCGCCTGCTTGGCCGCTGGCATTATACCATCGGCAAACATGCGGAAGCCTGCGCCTTTGTGCAAATCGCTCAATGCGTGGCCGCTGCAACAGCCCGCCGGCATTGCCGCAGATCGTAAGCCTGCTCCGGCACCGCAGGAGCCGCGCCCGACATCTTCAGCTGACGCCGCCGACCGAAATCACCTCCAAGACGACCATGCGGTCCCTTGGCCGCGCTCGTCAGCTTTGCCCGGCCCTGGACCCGGTCTTTTCCTGCTGAGTTTTCTGCTCAGCGTCGCCTGCACGGGAGCAGGCCTTATCCCGCCCTATATCACCATGCCCCTTATCGACAAGGTGCTCATACCCTTTCAGAACGGCAAGCCCGTGGATGAGGGCCGTGTTGTTTTTTATCTTGCCGCTCTCGGGCGGCGCCGCCTTTCTGGCATGGCTGCTGGGCTGGGCGCGCACTTTTGTGCTGGCCGGGTGAGCGAGCGGGTGAGCGCTGCAGCTGCGCAATACCATTTACACCCATCTGCACCGGCTCTCGCTTGATTATTTCAGCGAAAAACGCACAGGCGATCTGATTTCGCGCGTCAGCACGGATACGGACCGCATCTGTTTTTTTCTGTCCGTCTACGTGCTTGATTTTGCCGCCGACATTCTCATGATCATCATGACTGCGGGCATTCTTTTGTATATCAACCCCCTGCTTGCCATTGTCACCCTCTGCCCGTTTCCGTTTATTTTCGTGGCTTACCCACCGGGTGCGCAAAACCCTGCGCCGCGGATTTTCCAAAGGAAGCCGCGCCTGGGCTGACATGACCAGCGTTCTTGCCGACGCCATACCCGGCGTCAGGGTCGTCAAGGCATTTGCCCAGGAGCAGCGCGAAACCGACCGGTTCAAGGAAGCAAACAGGCTCGTGCTGCGGGCCAATGACCGCGTCAACAGGGTCTGGTCTTTTTTCGGCCCCATGGTTACGCTTCTGACTGATCTGGGCGTACTGATCATCTGGGGTTTGCCGTGTGGATGATATTCAAGAATCAGATCACGGTCGGCGTGCTGACGGCCTTTGTTGCCTATATCAGCAAATTTTACGCCCGCCTGGAGTCCATGATCCGCATGGTGTCCGCCTTTCAGCGCACCGCGGCAAGCGCCAAGCGTATTTTTGACGTTATCGACATTGAGCCCCGCATCGTCGAGGCTGCACATCCCGTTATGCCGGGCAAGCTGCGCGGAAAAATTGAATTTCAAAGATGTCGGGTTTTTCCTATGGCAAGCGGGATATTGCTGAAAAATGTCAGCCTGACCATCATGCCCGGCGAAATGATCGGCTTTGTGGGGCCCAGCGGCTCAGGCAAAACCACGCTTGTGAACCTGGTGTGCCGGTTTTATGACGTGTGCGAGGGCGCGGTCTTGGTTGATGATACCGATATCCGCGAAATGATCCATATGCAGGGTACCGCAAAAATATCGGCATCGTCCTGCAGGAGCCCGTTTCTTTTTTATGGGACCATCGCCGAGAACATTGCCTATGGCAGGCCTGATGCCTCCCGCGATCGAAATAGTCGAGGCTGCCCGCGCCGCCTGCGCCCATGATTTCATCATACGCCTGCCCGACGGCTATGACACGCTGGTCGGCGAGCGCGGTCAGCTGCTCTCAGGCGGCGAGCGGCAGCGCATCAGCATAGCCCGGGCCATTCTCATCAACCCCTCGATCCTGATACTTGATGAGGCGACCTCGTCGGTTGACGTGGAAACGGAAAAGGAGATTCAGCAGGCCCTTGAGAATTTAATCGAAGGCCGCACAACGCTTGCCATTGCCCACCGCCTCAGCACGCTTGAAGCGTGCCGACCGGATTGTGGTGCTTGAGGAGGGCACAATAACCGGTGTCGGCGGGCATACGGAGCTTCTCGACACCAGCCTGACCTATGCCCGGTTTCACCGGACCAATGCCGAGATGTATCTTGCCGCCGTCCCAGCTCAAGGGCGAAGCCTGAACGAAACGCGTGCGTCGACTGAGGAAGAGCAGTATGCGTAGTTCCCCTAAAACCATTACCGCAGGTTTCCGCGACGGCCAGGGCAGTGCTGATTCGTCACCGACGATCAGGGCATGCAGTACCAGGACGTGCTGCCCGTGCGCATGTTTCCGATTACGGACCCCGACGGGCTGGCTGTCCATCTGCGACAGGCAGGGCAAAGGAGCTGTTCTGCATCAGAGAGCATTGAAGCCGTGCCCGCGCACTTCGGCCCATAATCCAGGAGGAGCTGAACCGCACCATGTTCACCCCCATGATCACGCGCATCAAGCGGTCGGTGCCGTTTGGAGATCATGTGCGGCTTTTTGTCAAAACCGACCGGGGCGAGACGGATTTCACCGTTGATACTGAGGATATTTACCGGCTTTCCGGCAACAGGATTCTGCTGAAAGATATGAACGGCATCAGGTATCCTCATCCCCGACTGGCAAAAGATGAGCGGCCACAGCCGCCGGATACTGGACGTGTACCTGTAAAATTCTGTGATACATTAATCGGCAGGTTGTTGCTGTGAGTTCTTCGTGGCCGCAGGAAATAGCGGCGGTCGCTACGGTCACGCTTGCATGCATCCCGGGGATGTCGCTCTGGCAAGCGCGGCAATGCAGTAGTGCCTGACCACCTCCGGGTTCCTCAAACGGAAATAAACTCACCGCGGCTTGCCAACCCTGTTCTGCATGCCAAGGTACAAGATGTTCAGTGAAGGCAGGCTGATCAGGTGAAGGGTTTGCCAAGCTCAGCGTGGCCCCGTTTAAGTTGCGTTTCTGATTTTGACTGAATGAGTCCTCATCCAGAAACTTTCAGATGAAAAATGCTGCCCGGTAAATTAAAAAATTGAGAGAAAAATGAAAAATAAATTTTTTGAATATTCCATTCTGTTAATATTTTTTGGGTTAATGGTAACTTCCTGCTATTTTCAGTTCGCAGTGTGTTCTATTTATATATTTGGGTTCTTTATTGCTTTTAAGCAAAAGGCTATCAGGTATGTCCACGTATTGAAAAAATTCTCTCTTGGGTACGTCTTAATACTATTTTTCCAAGATCAAATATTAATTATTTGATCTTGGGCTTGCTATTTGTTTTTTTGGGTTGCATGTCTTTTGTGCATTTTTTGATGAAAGTCTAAACATCAGGTACTGCCTGGTCCGTCGGTCTACACACTTGACAAACCCCGCCTTACGTCTCGTTTCTTCACGGGCACCTTCCTGCTGGAAACAAGGGTTCGGCAACGCCTGCCCTGCAGATATCGCGCCCTAGCGTTACGGTTGCGCGCGCTCAGGCTTGCAGTGGCTGCAGCAGGACAAAAATCAGCCCTGCTGCGGACAGGACGTTCCTCAATGCGCGCCGCCAGGCGCTTGCGCAGCAGTTCAACCGCATCCCTGACGCGCATGCCCCTGCACAGGCCGACCTGTGCAGCGCAGGTGTTCACATGGGTGATAATGCCGTTTGCGTAGGTATCGGCCCCGTTGGCAATTTCAGCCGTGCCGTGATCAACCGCAGCGGCAATGATGCTGTGCTGCTGCAGCAGTTCAAGCCCCTTGATCCCGGCGTTGTTTTTGCCGCAGCCGGCATCATTGAAAAAAACTGCAGCCGCGGCGACATCAATGGCGTACCGGGCTGAAGACGTACCGCCATGTGAACCGCTGACAATAATATCGGACTGGTTTTCTTCGGTTACATAGGAAACACTGTCCATGACAACCGTCTTGACCGATCCGTCAACATAGAGGATGTGCTGATTCATGGCTATGGTAGCATGAGGTACTGTGACTATTTCGCCATGCCGGTTTTAATCCGGCATCCAGCGTGTTTATTTTTCAAAACGATACAGAAATTCAGTCTTCAGGCCGCTGGATATTGCTGCGAGACCTCCGTAGTAGAGTAACCCCATTTTCAGCACGGCCATGAAAAGTGCTCGGTCGGTGTCAGGTTCAGACAGCGGCAGATGTGCCAGAAAAACCGCAATCGGCGCCCAGAACAACAGAAGCATGCTCAGCAGCCTTGCCTGCTGCAGCAACTTTTCCGGAATCGATGGCAGGCAGGCACAGACAAGCACCAGGGAAGCATACAGCAGCAGCAGCAACAACAGCAGTATCAACGGCCAGCGACTCCAGATATCCCCTGATATGAACAGGGCAGCACCGGCGGGAATTAAAACTGCCAGGCTGCCGCAGGCCGCAAGCAGGCGCAGCATAAGGAGTTCTCCCAACTCGTCCATGGAGCTGCAGGCTGCGCTGCAGATGGCCGCTCCCAGAAGCGGCAAAACGTATGCCAGCGCAGCAGCGCGATCAAGCGGCAAAATGCGCAAGGGCATAATCAGGGCGGCTTCCCAAAGTACAACCACAGTACCCAGCAGCAAGGCAGCGCCCGCGAAAACCACTATCAGGCTGAAGGCCGGAGCGCGCAACAGCATAAGCATCCCGGCTACCACAACGGGAACCGCCACCCACCACAATAATCCCGGCGGCTGGAGCTCAAAGGCAAATTGCCAGGGCCAGTGAACCTGTCCGCTGCCGGAAAGGACCGGTACACATGCGCCTGCCAGCAGCACCAGCGCGGCAAGAACCGGAGTACGAAAACCGGTCACATCCCTGCCGGTTTCTGTCTCTACGCGAAATTCGCGGTCCGGCTGCTGCGGGGGATGGTCTGTATCCGATGCGTATGATTCAGTACATTTTTCCACATCCGGGGGCGGTTCGGTCCGGCCACGGTCATCCTGCTCTTCAGGCATCACATCCATCGCAGCATCCACAGGAATGACTTCGGTCGGCATGGGCTCGATAACGCAAATAGCCCCGGCTGCAAGGATAATCTGCACATACTGTTCGGCGGTTGCGCGATCAAGGTCGCTTTTAACAATAGAGCCCTGGCAGGCGAATATCTGCTGCACCAGCTCATGTTCTATTTTAAAAAGATCAGCCAGGTCGTGATAAACCCGCCCGGGCTGACGGCCTTCAATCAGGGTTGAAAATATAATATGATAGCGTTGCTCAGACATTGTAGGACGCCCGGTATCAATCGGTTATTGTTTTTTTTAAATTGGGAAGCGTCTCCGGCCGGTCGCGGTGCACATAGCGGCTCTCTTTATCCCGCGCGGTAACATTTTCATACACGCCGTCATCGCGCTTGACCAGCTTGGTAAAGCCCATGTCCTTCAGCGCGCTGTTTGATTTCGGCACGGAAATACTGATGCGGGAAATCAATTTGCGCACAGGCCCGCCACAGAGAGGGCAGCAGTTCAAGCGCTCAGCATGAACGGACTGTTCACGTTCAAAGACATGCCCCAGAGCGCAGGCTGTATCGATATGCTCATATTCATAAATCGGCATGCACAATCCCTGTTATACAAAAATGCCGGCTTGTTCCGCACATCAGCTGCGTTGTGTCGCTGTCAGCATCAGACTTGCCGGTCCGCATGCCCTGAAAATCGAACGCGCTGCGTTTTGCGCCGACGCTTCGGCATGCGGTTGCGACAGGCAGCACTCGGTATCCCCGAAACTGGATACGCCAATGTGTGCCCCTCAGCTGCCTCATCCTGAATCGAGCTGTTGCGAAACATCAGGGCAAAGACAGCAGTAAGCGCCGCGGTAAGCAGCACGCCCAGCACGGCAACAGAGACGCCCCCGCGTGCCGGATGCAGCCTCACAAACTCTGAGCTTGCCCGGGCGGTCAGCGCAAAGGTCTTGTCAAAAGCAAGCACGGGCCGCACCATGCAAAAATTTTCGCGCAGCGGCTTCAGGCCAGCGGTGGAACCCGCCAGCAATTCACTGCTGCCGTCAGGTCTCAGCAGCGAGATGGCAAGCTGGGTTGTTGCAGTATCAGGACCAGCGCTTTCCAGCAGCTTTTCAACGCGCAGAAAAGCAAAAACAAATCCCCGCAGGCGCCCGGAACGCTCGCGATCAAATACCGGGCGCAAAACCAGCAACCCCCTGTAGCCGGCGTTGTTCTGAATCAGTGTGATGGGGTCAGAACCGGTTATCAGGCCTGAACGGAGCGCTTCATCAATGGCCGCGCTGCGCACCGGCTCGGAGCCGAGATCAAAACCAACGGCATATTTGTTGAGTGCCGGGGGAGTTATCAGCAAAACGGGATAATACACCTGCCGCCCGGAAGCTGAAACGGTTTTGCCGAGGGCATCCTGCTGCCAGATGGAAAAATTTTTAACACCGGCCGCACGCGCAGCCTGTTCAAAGCCTTCTGTGTCGGCTGCGGCTACGGCCGGTGCCCAGCCCCAGCCCTGAACCACGCTGCTCTGCGTGAGAAATCCGGCTATAGCGATAAAATTCATCCGGCGATACCTGGGCCCGGCTTTCATAAAACCTACCCAAAGACTCGAGCTCAGTGTCGCGAAGGGCCCGCATTGTTTTTGAAATTGTCAGGGTGCGGCTTGCCGCCAGCTGCGCAAAAATTCCCTGCTGACGATGCTGTTCGTGCAGATGGGCGGTCCAGGCTCCGAAAATGGTCAGTGTCAGGCCGACCTCAGCCATGAGCACCAGTTCAAGGTAGCGGATCCAGCGGGGAAGTTCCCCGGGCATGCTGTTTCGAAAAAATGACAGAACCGCACCAACCGAGAGAATCGCAAACAACAACAGCGTGAGCACCGCAAGCGGCATAACCGAGGGTGCAAGTCCGAACCTCCAGTCCCAGGCGTCAAAATCCATTGCCAGCAGGGCAAGGACTTTTCCGGCTTGATCCTTAACGGGCACGCACCCGCTGATACAAGCGCCCCGGCTGTCGCGAAAAGGGCCTGCCACCATGCCGATGCCCGTTTGCATGATGCGTACAAATTCCTGTGGAGCATCATCATAGGTCATGCCCGGCTTCCGGGCCTGCGAGGAGTCGGCCGCCAGGCTGTCTACCATAACAACCATTTTCCCGTCAGCGTTGCAGCCCATGAGATACACGCGGCGGCATTTGTCATTGGTTTGCCGGACAGAAGCAAATTGATGGCTTGAACCGCTGGTACTCCGGCTTCGCAATGTCGGACTCGCTGCCGGACAGCGCCGCAAGACGATCCGGGTTGATGGTTTCAGCCAGCAGCTGTGTCTGGCGCAGCAGGTCGTTGCGCATTTCCCTGTCGACCCATCGTGTTACCCACAGGGAAAGCAGTGCTCCAAGAGCGATGTGCGCAAGTATCACCGTCACCATCAGGCGGCGGTTTCTTGTGAGGCGTTTCTTGTCTTCAGAAATGTGTGCTTTCATACGTGACCTTCACCGGTTAAAAGTGCGTGACCCACAGGCCCCACTACCGGGAGCCCTGTGGCAATTGACAGGGTACAATTATATACCTCGCTGTTTATTTTGCAACAGTGTCTTGTGCGTGTCATCATGAAGATTGGGTTTTGGAATAAAGCCCGGCGCAGTCCTGAAAAGCCCGCATGCCTCTGGCATGGATTTTCCAGCCTATATGTGATACTCTTAGCTCCTGAGCAGACAACAGCCACCGGAGTCCGGACGGGACCGAAAAACGATATACTGCCAACAGCCTGCTAAAAACAGAGAGTGCCGCCAGTGAGTAAAACCGCTCAATATATTGCTTTTTACAGTGTTTCCCTGCTTGTCTTTTTTCGGCATGCACCTCTATGTCTATCTGCGGCTGAAGAAGATGTTTTCCCCGGCGCCCTCGTACTGGTACCTTACAGCCGTTATTGTGCTTGCGCTGTCCTTTCCGGTATGTACCCTGCTTGAAAAATTCTTCCCCAACACCCTTACCATGCTGCTCTACACCGTGGCCGCGAGCTGGCTGGGCGTACTGTTCTTGTTTTTGAGCACGCTTGGTTATGCTGGAACCGGTGCGTCCCTTCGTGCATATCAATACGCCGCTGGTGGGCAGATGCGTCGTGGCGTTTGTAGCCGTCCTGAGCATATTCGGCCTTATCAATGCCCTGTTTGTCAGGGTTACCGAGGTAACCCTACCGGTTGCAGGCCTTGAAAAACCCGTGCGGGCCGTACTTCTTTCCGATCTGCATGTGGGTACCATTCACAACAGCGGGTTTTTGAAACGGATTGTTAACAAAACCAATAACCTCCAGCCGGACGTTGTTTTCATCACCGGCGATTTTTTTGACGGAACCGGCCCGATTACCGAAAAAACCGTGCTGCCGCTAAGCGGCCTGCAGGCCCCCAGCTTTTTTGTCATGGGCAACCATGAAAAATTCTTCGGCATGGACCGGGTGCAGGGCCTGATTGAGCCAACCGGCGTGCGGGTGCTGCGAAATACGGTTGTGCAATTCAGGGACCTGCAGATAATCGGCATCGATAATCCTGAGCGGGAAAACCGCAAGGACAATGAGCAAATTCACAATGTCGCCTTTGACCGCAGCAGGCCTAACGTGCTGCTGTACCATGCCCCGGTGGGCATTGAAGACGCGCGCCGGGCCGGCGTATCAGTGCAGCTCTCAGGGCATACGCACAACGGCCAGCTGTACCCCTTCAATTTGCTGGTAAAACTGTTTTATCCCTACACGCGCGGGCTTTATGACTCTTGACGGCCTGCTTCTGTATGTTACGCCCGGCACCGGCACCTGGGGCCCGCCCATGCGCCTTGGCTCCAGCAATGAAATTACGCTGATTACCCTTGATGCCTGCACCCACGCCAAGGGCTAGAGATGCAGTCGGATTAACGCTGCATGTCAGCCCGACCGAAACTGTAACGGCGAGCGCTATCCTGGAATCAGATTGCATTATCGCTGCAACAGTGTTAGGAACTATCCTCACGGTTACATTCGGATGCCCGGAGGTGATATGCTTCAGCTTGAAACAGCCGGCCTGAGCGATATCGGCAAAAATCGCGACCACCAGGAAGACGCCTTTCTGGTTGACGATGAGCACGGGCTCTACGTTGTCGCCGACGGCATGGGCGGCCATCTGGCCGGTGAGGTTGCTAGCGGAATTATTATTGAAACCCTGCAGGCGGCAGTTGCTGATCCGGGCTATCCCCCGCCCGCGGACCGGGAAGCCTCTCTTTCGCCAGAAGGCTCCCTGGTTCTGCATTGGATCAGGAGCGCCAACCGCAATGTGTACCTGCACGCGCAACGCGACGAGCAGTGCCGCGGCATGGGCTCAACGATTGCCGCGCTGTATTTTACGCCCAATCGCGTTGTGGCCGCAAATGTCGGCGACAGCCCTATGTACCTTGTGCGTGGCGGGCGCATTGAACTGATTTCAGCCATGCATACCGTGGCTGCCGAGCAGGCCGGTTCCCTGCAAGACCAGATGCTGCTGCCCAAACAGTTTCAGCATATGCTTACAAGGGCCGTTGGCACTCATGAAAGTGTGCAGCCATATATCCATACACTGCCCTGCTGTGCAGACGATGTCTACATTATATGTTCCGATGGACTCAGCAATGCGGTTGAGCCCGAAGAGATGCTCGCCATTGTCCGGCGATGCAGCGCCCGCGATGCCTGCGCACGGCTTATTGATCTGTGCCAACGCACGCGGCGGAGATGATAATAGTACCGTTATTGTCATCAAGACAAACGGGTAACCATATGCGTTCTATAGTTTGATGGAGAACGTTAGAAACAAATGATGAGAATCAAGATTATACGGTGTGTGGCCGGCCTTGCAGCCGCGCTGTTTCTGTCCGGATGCATTCCCTCCGGAAACATGCAAACGCCCAATTTGTCTGATGACAGGCTTATCTTTTCCGAGGCGCAGCATGCCCTTGATGCGCACGATTATGCTGATGCAGCCAAACTGCTGGAGATTTTTTTGCGGGAGTTTCCACAGTCCAAGCAGTACCCCTGGGCCCTGCAGCGCATGGGTGAAGCCATGGTAGGGCTGCTGCAAACCCAGTATCTGCGCCCGATTGAACGCGGGCAGAATGAAGCCGCGACCCGGGCAACGTTCCTTGCATCGTATGGAACCTATGCCTGTTGGGTGACCGATGGCGGCCGCCTGAACTATGACGGCCGTGATTACCGCAGGATCCTGGATGACTATCCCGACAGCAACATCGCAGACGAGGCCGCCTACCGGCTGGTGCTGCTGCGCGCAGATTCTCATGACAGTCCTGAAGACATCAAACAGGAACTGCAGGATTTTGAGCGGGTGCTGGAGCGCTACCCGTCAACCTCGTTTCGATATGAAATTTTCTATATCATGGCGAATCGCTGTCACCAGCTCTACGAGCTGTATGCGTTCTCAAACCGATCGGATGCTGCCAATCGTGCTGAAGCGCAGCTCTATAAGGAAAAGGCGGTGTATCTCTACTCGCTTGCGCTCAAGAGTCCGCAGCACGGCTTGTTCGCTGAAAAGGCCTGGCAAAACCTGCAGGACCTTGAGGACGGCCGCAGAATATTCCGCTGAATGGACTGCGTTGATACAACGCTTTTTGATTGAACAGGTTTGGGGTTAAACCGGTTGTGCAGGCTGACAGAACAAAGCGAAGGGCCGGACGTTTAACAGGCGAGGATTTTCTTCACTTCCGTGATGAACGTCCCGGCTTCATTTTTCCGGCAAATCCCCCAACCCCCTTTGCCAAAGGGGGCTTGAAAAATACCCTGCACGCGGCAATACGACAACTCCCCGCAGCAGGGGCTGACCTATACCTTTTTAAAAAACAGAGGAGTCTTTTTTCGCCCCAACTCCATACCGAATGATTTTTTGAATATGGCTGTATCCTTCAGGGCTTCAATCCCGGCAAGCCGGGCCGGGCCGCTTATGTTCCAGGGTTGCTGCCGCTCCCGGATGCGTTCAAGATTGAGGTGATCGGAAATCAGGCGGCCGCAACGCAGGCTTTTTCCATGCGCTCCCCGGCATTCTGTGGTATAAGCGAAATCGGGGCGCACGGCCTGCTGTGTCAAGCACGCAGTGCGGTGATAAACTTTTAACAATCACACAATAAAGGAGCTGAACCATGCGAATTGTAGCTGTATGCGGCAGTTTTCGCGAGGAGAGCAACACCAATAAACTGATACGTATTGTAGCTGAAGCATCCGGGATTGATTGTGAGTTTATTGAACTGGGCGGCCTGAACATACAGTCCTGCAGCGGATGCGCCATGTGCATGATGAATGAGGGCCTGTGCCCGATTGATGATGATATGCAGGCCGTGTATGGCAAGCTGCTGGCCGCTGACGGTTTTATTATCGGGGGGCCTACGTATTTCATGGATATTTCCGGCGCGGTCAAGGATTTCATCGACCGTACCATGGCGGTCAAATACCGCGATATCGGACCGGCCTATAACGAAAATATGCCCTGGCTGGGGACGGTTCCCTTTAACAACAAGCCGGCCGTGCTGGTGGTTACAACTGCCGGGGGTTTCCATGATCGCGCGATCGAGTCGCTCAAGCTTGCTTTTGATGATTGTCACCGCATGCGCATTGTTGATCAGGTGGCAGAAATAGTCGGGATGAATGATGTGGCCGATATACCGGAGGCTCTGGCGCGGGCCAGGGAAGCCGGGAAAAAGCTGGCCGGGGCCCTGCAAGCATAAGCAACAAACAAACCGTGGATGGCTTGAGCGCTGCGACAGTCCTGCCGCCCAGCCCTTTGTGAAAAAACAGCCCGGATACCGTACCCATGCCTGCCATGCCGCCTGAATGTGCCGCAATTGCTGAATTGTTTCCGGACTATGTTCGCCTGGCCTGTATGCGCGTGCAGGATGCCGCGCCCGATGCGCTTGAGGCCGAGCGGCCTTTTGTAGAAAAGGCTGTTGAGAAGCGTCGCCGCGAATTCAGCGCCGGCCGCACCTGCGCCCGGCAGGCCCTCCGGGAGCTTGGCTGCGCGGACGCGCCGATTGTCCAGGATCAAAACAGGGCGCCCCTGTGGCCGCCGGGCATTGTGGGATCAATCACCCACAGCACGACATACGCGGCAGCAGCTGTTGCCGAGAGCTCAAGAGCGCGCGGTCTTGGCATTGATATGGAAACTGTATCGCGGGTATCCCCGGCGATTGCGGGCAAAATTCTGACAGAGCCCGAGAAAGTTTGTTTGCAGAATCAACCGGACCCCTCCGCTCAGCAGCGCCTGCTGGCGCTGTATTTCAGCGCCAAGGAAGCCATATATAAATGCCTGCATCCCCTGCTGCAAAGCCGCATCGGGTTTGAAGATGCTCTGATTGAATGTGAGCCCGATCAATGCTCAATAAAAATATCCCTGTGCCCGCGCATTCAATCCGCAGTTCCCGGTGGTGAACACCTCCACGGTTGCTATTGTTATTTCGATGATACGGTGTGTACGGCGGTGTGGCTTGAAACGGAAGCCTGATGCCTGTTGGCTGTAAAAAAATGCTTTATCCCTTCCATGAAAATACCGTTACAGAATGTGTATCTTGACAGACGATTCATTAAAAAAGCACAACCTGTTAGTGCGTGATCAGGGCAAAGGGCTTTACCATCGCATGAAGCTGTGCTACCTATAAAAAGAAGGTTGCCGGGCATAAGAAATACGCTATCCGCCGGCACAATACATCGATACAGCATACGCCGCGCGTAAACGACACACTCAGGGGCCTGAGAAGCAATGTCAAACGTGGATACAACACAATATGCCGATAAGCTTATACAGGATTTGATTACCGGCCTGACCGTTCTTAAAAAGAATATCGGGATTTATCCCCCCGGCCATACGACCATCAACCGCACAAGCACACATCTGCTTGAGATTTTAGGCGATGTTTTTGCCGACAGTTCATGTGTTGCGATCGCAGCCACCAAAAAAGCCCTTTCGATCAACGGCAACCCCTTTGAATCAAAAAGTCCCCACATGCAGGAGTTCGCTCTGTTTCTCAACCAGCGGGGCATAGGCTCGCTGAGCATCGAAAAAGACCTCGATGCGGAAAATCTGCAGCAATTTTTCCGCCTGGCGCTTACGCTTCCGCCGGCAGCCCTGCTGTACCAGGCCCCTGATATTCAGGAGCAGATCAGGGCGCTGTCCCACATGCGGGTTGCGGAGCTTGATTTCAGCGGCGCACTGCTTACCGATGACGGCACTTCAATCGACGCGGCCCACAAGGGCAAGCACACCACATTCTGGCAGGACTTCATGCTGAACTGCCTTCCGGATGAAATGCCGAGAGCTTCGCTCTGCGGCAATGGTGGATACAACCGCAGGCTATGACCGTGACGGCTTCAAACAGTTCTGTATGAAGTATAACGTTACTCCGGGCCGGCTGCTGAAAGCTATAAAGAGATGCTTCAAAAAATTTTTTCAGACGCCGACGAATACAGCAGCGCACTGGTCGGCAAGCAGGCATTTCTCGATTCTCATTCAAAATGCCCTGATCCGATCTTGCCGAAGAGTTGAAAGACCAGCTTATGGAAATAACCGTCAGCCACCTGAAAGAAATTGAGGACGAGGCCCTGATTCAGGAGATGCTTTTCAGCATGCCGGGCGAAATGCTGCTTGCCGCGCTGGAGCGTATTCTCCGGAGAGGGAAAGCAAATATCGCCAGCACTGACAAAACTGATGGCGAACATAGCCCGGGCGCAGGAGCAGGGGCGGGCGCCGGACACCTCGGGATAGTTTGATTCCGGCCACCCGGGAGAAAATTCAAAAGCTGCTCAACAAAGAACGCTACGATGAATATGTGCCGGATGATTATTCCGCTATTCTTCAGAAAATTTCAACCGGGCTTCTCAGCACCGACAAAACAGTCGCATTTTTGACGTGGACAAGTACCTACCGGGCACTGCAGGATGACAAGTCTCAACCGTGACATCACCATCGCGCTGATGACCATGATGAACGACGACCATTGATGAGCTGGTCTATGCCGAATTCTGTGCATCAGGCTCGCCCGGAGGTCCCTGATCTGATCCATGCCCATGAATACGGCCTGCTTGTTTCAATGTATACAAAACGCTGGTTCACCATGCTCCAACAAAAAGGGGCTTGCGGCCCGGATTGCCGCCGCAACTGCACGGTAGATGCATTTTCACAAGAACGCTGCATAAAGCTGCTTGCCGACGCGTTCTCTGCACGGACCGACCCGAAGGACCAACGCGTTTGAAGAGCTCGTTATGCTTACCGGAGCCACGAATCTCGGATGGCTCATACGGCAATATCTGCAGCTTTACAGCGGCGCACGCGGGCAGCAGCTGTTTCCCCTGCTGGGCCGCTTCGGGGCGCAGGCCGCCGAAGAGGCTGTTGATCTTCTGCCAGAATGCAATGATCGCTCAGGCTATGGCTCTGCTGCAATTGATCCGGGTTACGGGGACAATGCCTGTATAGTGCCGGTGCGAAAGCTGCTGTCAAGCGACAGCGCCGAGCTGCGGCTGGAGGCATTGCGGACACTGCTGAAGGTCAAAGACGCCTCCGCTCTGCCCAGTCCTGAAAAAAATGCTCTATGCGCGCAATCAAGCTCTCAATAGAAACGGCGCTGAAATTGATTCAGGAAAATGACGTTCAAGAGTTGGCCCCCGATCTGGCCGCAATGATCAAAACGCTGTTTATTGCCAGGAGCCGCCTTGCCCGCAACAAAGCCTATCTCAGTGTACTGGCCGCACTCGGCAACACGGCGGTGATGCCAGCTCTTCAACAAAAAGCCTCGGCGCGTTTTCATTTACGCCGCTGGCCCTAAGGCAGACGCTGTTCTTTCTGTACAAAACTTTTACAGGATATCCGCTTGATTCTATTGAGCGCCATTATGCAGCAGGGCCGGCTCCGGCAATCCCGCATACGCAGAGTGTGTCAGGAAATACTCAATCGAGCGGAATGCGCCAAACCGTCGCCGGCCGATCGCGCCACAGCAAGAACAGGTGCTTTTCATGGCAGACACAAACAAGCAGATATTGTAAAGATCATTGCGGAGATCGTTTCCACGGTTACCAACATCCATCTGTATCCGCCCACCCATCCCCAGGTTGCTCCGCTTGTGGACCAACTGTACGAAAGTATTTCACGAGCTTTGGAATCAGCTCCCGAGCTGACGATTATTATTGTTGACGATGATATTGTATTGCATGGCAAGCCCCTGACCGATGCCGGCCCTGTGGGAAAATCATTTGTAAAACTTCTGAAAAAAAAGGAAATGAACATATTACGCTGCTGGAAGGTCTTCCCAGGAGCAGCTGTTTGAGTTTTTGAGTGATCTTGCATCTGTTGATGTAAAAACCATTTCATGCAGGCCCTGCATAAAAACAGGAAAAATTACGTTTGATCAGGCTTAACAGATGCACAGATTGGTGATTTCCTTGCTTTCCGGGAGATGATGCTCTCGGACATGCAAGCGCTCTACTATGGCATCCGCAGTCCGGCAAACGATTGGATGTTGACGATGTACAAAGCATTGTTTCCCAGTTTCATCAACAACTTCACGCGAACAATAAATCCTTTGAACCTGCTTGCCTCCCTTAAATCCGAGGATGAATATACCTATGTGCATGCGACTAATGTGGCCCTGCTGACCATGTGCCTTGCCGAGTATCTCGGGTTCACGGGCAAACCCCTTGAAAACATCGGTGTCGCTGCGCTGCTGCATGATGTGGGAAAATGGTCATTCCCGATGAAATCCTTAATAAGCCGGAGCGCTGGATGCTGACGAGCGCTCGGTCATGGAGACCCATCCCCTGCAGGGGCATGCAATATCTTGCCACGCAGAACGATATTCCGTCGCTGGCCATGATCGCCGTCATGGAACATCATTTAAAATTCGACGGCAGCGGATATCCGCATATACGGGATGGCTGGCGCCCCAATATCGTCAGCCAGATGGTCAGCGTTGCCGATGTTTTCGATGCCCTGCGCAGCAAAAGGCCCTACCGCGACCCCGTCAGTCAGGACAAGATACTGGCCATACTGCGAAAAGAAAGCGGACTCGCCCTGAATCCCGAGCTGGTTGAAAACTTTATTGCGATGATTGAACGCTGAGCCCGCCGCACGCACCGCTTTTCAATTGACACTGAAATCAGCGCCTGTCTATAATACGAATAGCCGTGGAAAAAGGCTGCACAGTCTTTACGAGGAGCCGCATATGTGTCAAATGCGCGTGATCATGGAAACCGCTGCCGGCCCGGAGCAGATCATGGAAGAGGTGACCGGCCTTGAGGTCACCTCTGAGGGTATCGTGCTAGAGAGTTTGTTTGATGAGCCGCGCCTGATTGTTGGATCAGCGGTTAAAAAAATTGATTTTATGGCAACGCTTATTACGCTGAGCCCGCGTGGAGCCGAGCATGGATCCGTTGACCGACATTGAAAAACTGCGGCGCCTGATTCCGCACTGGATAGAGCATAACCGGAGCCACGCGGCTGAGTTCGTGCGCTGGGCTGACCTGGCGCGCGCCTCCGGTGCAGAACAGACAGCCGCCTTGATTGAAAACGCGGCTGTCCAGCTGCAAAAAGCCGAAGCCGACTTGATCGCAGCACTTGAAAAAGCGGGAGGAGCGGCCGGGGCGCACGAGCACGAAGGCCACCATCATCACCGCCACGGCATATGAGTGCGCGCGGCAACCTGATTCTCTCCCTTTGAAAAGGATGTATGTAGCATGACAGCATTTCGCCCTGAAAGCCGTGCCCTGCTGATCGGCAGCATTCCCCTGAGCGACCACATTGAAGCCACCCGGCTGATGCTGGAGTATACGCCCGATCTGCCGCTGTGGGTGCAGCTGCCCGGACTGCCGCAGGAAGGCATGATTGAACAGTTCGCCCCGGGCATGCCCGGTCTTGTCCGCTCCGATGGCCGGATCCATATCGACAGCCGCGCCGACAGTTTCCACGCGGAGCTGGCTGAATTCTACGAAGACTATCTCAAGGCCCTGGAGGACCCTGCCTGGCTTCTCTCGTCGCGCTTCGCGCTCAGTGATGAAACCGCGCGCGGATTTTCGGTGTTTTGCGATATAATCGGCAATCGCACATTGCCCTGCGCGGTCAAAGGCCAGATTGCCGGGCCGGTGACCATGGGTATCGGGTTGAAGGACCAGGACGGCCGCTTTGTTTTTTACGATGATACCCTTCGCGATATGCTTACCAAGCATCTGGCCATGAAAGCGGCCTGGCAGGTGCAGCGGCTCAAGGCCCTGGGAGTGCCGGCCATTATTTTTTTTGATGACCCGGGTCTTGTCAGCGTTGGAACATCGGCCTACATCAGCATATCGCGCGAGATGGTTGTTGCCGCGCTTGCGGAGGTTATCGAGACCGCGCACAGCGCCGGGGGTCTTGTCGGCGTCCATGTGTGCGCAAATGCCGACTGGTCGATCCTGCTTGAATCACAGGCCGATATCATCAGCTTTGATGCCTATTCGTATTTTGACAGGCTCATCCTGTTTGATGCTCAGCTCACATCATTTTTAAAGGCGGGCGGCATGCTTGCCTGGGGTATTGTGCCGACCGGAAACACCGACGATATTGACAGGGAATCAGTTGATTCTCTGTATGCGCGCTGGCTGGAGCAGGTCCGTGCCCTTGAGCGCCTGGGTGTTTCCAGGCAGACCATACTGACACAGGGCTTTATAACGCCAAGCTGTGGAACCGGCACGCTCAGCCTTGCGCATGCGACCAAAGTGCTTGAGCTTACGCGGGACCTGTCTGTAAAAATACGAAATGAACATGGCCTTTAAGCGGCATGCCTCATGAGCGCACGGTGTCCGGACCTGCGCCGCAGACAGCGCCGATGCCTGTAAAACAAACATGAAATTATCCGCCCACGTATACACCCGCCCGAAAGCAGTCGCCTGCATGCTGTTTGCGGTTCTGCTTGTCTTCGGCTGCGCGCATCCGCGCCTGCCGCTTCGTCCCGACCTTTCGCTCTTCGGCATTGATACCGGTTCCCTGAAGGACAGGGTCATCGTGATCGATCCGGGGCACGGGGGGCCGGAGCGCGGAGCAATTGGTATGCGCGGCATAACCGAGGCCGAGGTTAATCTGGCTGTCGGATTGCATCTGTGGGGCCTGCTCAAACAGGCCGGGGCACGGCCGGTACTGACACGCAGCGCTGATCAGGCATTGATTGTTGGCCCTGAAGTTGATCTGCCTGCGGACCTTGCACTGCGCAAACAGGTCGCCACTGATGCCAAAGCCGACCTGTTTGTCAGCATTCATCACAATGCGGCATTGAAACGCAGCGTTAATACGCTGATTGTTTTTTATGCCATGGCCGATCCATATCAGTCCCGGGATGCGGCCATGGCCGTCGGAACAGCGCTGCAGAGCAGGCTCGACCGTGACAGCCACAGTGTTCAGCCCGGTAATTATACGGTGCTGCGCTCCAGCACGGCCCCGGCGATACTGGGTGAGGCATCCTTTATTTCAAACAGGGAAAACGAGCTTGACCTTGCCTATAGTCGTACGCTTGCTGCTGAGGCCCGCGGCTATTTCGACGGAATTCTTGAATATTTCAGTCGGGGTGTACCCCTGGTGCGTGACCTGAGCCTTGCGGATTCGAGCGCAGCGAGTGTCAGTCCCCTGATCCGCGCCTGCCTTGATCCCGGACACGAGCATGCCCGTGTGGACGCCGGTTCAGTGCTTGCAACGCTTAATGCACAACCGGTCCGGTACCGCGCAACGGAACAGAACTGCATTGAGCTTGTATCGCCGCAGCTGGCAAACGGCCGTCACAGGGCCTGTGTTGCGTTCCGCAACACGCTGGGCAACTCAGTACAGCACTGTGCTGATATTACTGTTGCGCTGCCGCCGTACAGCATTGAAATCACCAGCCGGTTTTCAGTCATACCGCCCGACCCCCATGCTGCAACCGCTGTTGAGATGTGTGTGCGCGACCGGCTCGGACGACCTGTTATAGATGGAACGCCTGTTGCGATAACCACGTCGGCCGGGACACTCCTGCAGGCCGAAACATCCACGAGCAACGGACGCGCCCGCGCCATGCTGGCCGCAGCAGAAAATGCCGGTACAGCAATGCTCAGCGCAACATCCGGCAGCGTCCGGGCTGAGACGCACGTCACGTTTGCCGTTCCGAACCGGGCCCTGCTTACACTGTGGGTGCGCGATACAGAAGGGCGTCCGGTCAGCGACGCAGCCCTGATGTGTGGAACGCAAACCCTGGCACGCTCTGATTGCTATGGGTGCCTGCAGGCTGAAACAGACGCCGGACTGAGGCAATTTCAACTTGTCAGGCAGGGGTATGAACCGTCTCAGTTTACGCTCAATCCGGCTGTCGGATCCATGACGGTTAAAAATGCCGTGCTGCAGTCGATTGACGCGGGGGTGTTTATTAACCGGACGATCATGCTTGACCCCGACGGCGAAGGTCCTGACGCCCTGCCCGTTCTTGCAATATTGAAAAGCAAAATTGAGCATGCGGGCGGCCGTGCGGTTTTTACCTGGCAGTCATCGCCGGCGCCTTCGTACCAGGCGCGCGTCATGCAGGCCGCACGTGAGAAGGCGGATGTGTTTCTATGCGTGAGCGCCGCAGGGCGGCAACTGCAGTGCCGGTCATTATCACCGCAGCGCGGCCGGACTGGCCCTGGCGCAGCATCTGCAGGCAACCTTTGCCGCGCAGGGGCTGAGCGGGTGCAAAGAATGCACCATCCTCAACTCAACGCATGAAGCGGTCATTCAAACCTCGATGCCGGCCCTGGAGATTGAGCTGCCCCGGAAGTCCGCGCAAAAGAACCCGGAAGCTGTTGCACAGGCCATGTATGCAGCTTTGCGTGAGTGGCTGCGTCAGCGCTGACTGCAGCAGGATCATACCCCGAATAGAATCTCCAGACAGCCGTCGCGCACGCGTATATCCTTAACCAGCATGGCAGCGATATTCTTAAAGCCTTCCAGATCTTTTAAGCGGTATAAAGGTTTGCGCTTGAGCAGCTTCTCAATGGCAGGCATAAACAAGCCACTGAGCAGCTGAACATTCTGTTCCGGCTCCCCGTTCAGGATAAACTCCTGCAGCTGCGGCTTCTTCAAATACAGCGCCTTTTCCTCTGAATCGTATGTTGCGGAAGCAAGCATCTTTACGGTGCCGCGCAGTTCTTTGCCATTGATTGCGATATTGCTCAGGGAGATATCAAGCCCGAGTTCAACCCGGTTGTCCTCCCGCTGCAGGCTGATACGCGGGTTTTCATAGGTGACGGTACCCAGCAGTGGATGCGTTTTCACAATAGGGAATTTTTCGCTCAGGCGCTCCTGCAGCTGCTTTTCGGTGATGCGAAGGGTTGTTTCACGCCAGGATGAACAGCCGCCCGGCAGGCACGCTGCCGCCAGAGCGATGACGCATAGCATGATGGTTTTTTTCATAGCAATCTCCGTTCATGAAAATGGTTCTACAGTGCTTCAGGCCGCTTCACAAGTTCAAGCGCCTGAATGTTGAGTTCAACGTGTCTGCGCTGTGTCATGCCGACCAGCACGCAGGTAACCTCCGGCTGCTCAAGAAAAAAACGCAGCGCGCTGCAATCGCTCCCGGGTGCGGCAGGCTGTCCGCATAGCGCACAGCCTGCTCAAAATGCTCAGGGCTGCGATACAGCGGGTTGCGGCGGCGCACATCATGGCGGCCGGGCCTGCTGCGCGCGTCCATTTCACCGGCCAGCACACCCTGTGCCAGCGGGCTGTAGGCAATAAAGCCCAGACCCTTCTGCCGGCATATGGGCAGTACCTCGATGGCCGCGTCGCGCTGCAGCAGATTATAGAGCTGTTGCACCGAAACAATGCCAGCCAGCGCACAGGCGCTCTGCAGCTGTTGCGCTGAAAAATTAGACACGCCAATGTGGCGGATAACGCCGGCGCGTTGAAAGCTGACAAGCTCGTCCAGCGTTTCCTCAAGCGGTGTGCGCCTGTCGGGCCAGTGAATCTGGTAGAGATCAATATAGTCGGTTTTAAGCCGCTGCAGGCTGGCCTCAAGCTCTCGCCGCAGGCTGGCGCGCGACAGATCGTGGCGCACCTGCCCGCTGTCATTCCACACCAGCCCGCATTTAGTGGCAATCAACATTTGCGGAGCGGACCCCTGAGAGCACTTCTCCCAGCATCTGCTCGGAACGGCCGAATCCGTATACTGGCGCGGTATCAAAAAAATTAATACCGCATTCAAGGCAGGCCTCAAGCGCTAGGCGCGCTTCGCCTTCATTATAGTTGCCCCAGCCGCGTCCGCCCAGGGCCCAGGCCCCGTAGCCGATACGCGAAACATGTAGGCCGGAATTTGCCAAGCTGTTGGTAATGCATGTGCAGTTACAACATCTCTCCGGCTGTTTGACGTTTTACTTGTCCTGCATGTGGATTTCAGTTATATGGTAATGAACTTAGCAGGCAAATGCATCAAAAAAATATGCGTGCCTGCAGGCCCCTTTTGAAATCAAAAGGGAGCGCCGTTAAAAAAACTGCATTTGGAAAGACGGGACAAAATTTTAGCATGAATAAAAAACCAAAAGAAAAACTGTTCACCCCGAAGGAAAAAAGCATACTCATAAGCTTGAGCGCCGCTCTCGGCCTGCGGCAGCTCGGGCTTCTGCTGGTTCTTCCGTTTCTCTCAACATGGGGAGTGGGCCTTGAAAAGGCGACGCCCGCGCTTATCGGACTCGCCATGGGGATATTCGGCCTGACCCAGGGACTGCTGCTGATTCCCTACGGCTTGTGGAGCGACCGCATCGGCAGGAAAAAGCCCTTCATCGCGGGGATGCTTATTTTTACCTTCGGGCTCGTCCTGGCCTCTTTCTCGACTTCTATTTATATGCTGATAATCGCGCGGGCGCTGCAGGGCGGCGGGGCCGTGGCCGCGGTCATTTTTTCATGGATCGGAGACGTGATCCCCGCGGAAAAGAGAAACCGCGCAATGTCCCTGCCCGCGATAGCCGTCGGCATATCGTCGACCCTCGCCTTCATCGGCGGCCCTGTTTTGATCAAGTTCATCACGGTCGAACAGATGTTCCTGATCTGCGCGATAATCAGCGCGGCGGCAATGCTCTATATCATCTTCTTCATATCTCCCGGGGCCAAGCCTGAACCCGTTCCTTTCAACCCTCGGGAATACCTCGTGGCGATGAAAAGCCCCGGGCTCATGCCGCTGTACATGTCCGGCATGATTATGAACTATGTTCTTGTCGCCGTGTTTTATATATTGCCTCAATTAATATCAAAACACATGACGCGCGAGGATACGTGGATTTTTCTTGTCCCCGCCGTAATCGCCGGCATGGCGGTGATGCGCCCAGCAACGAAAGCGGCTGACGCCGGGAAAACCAGAACGCTGCTGCTCGGCTCATATTTGTCTGGTAATACTTGCAGGCCTGCTGTTTCTGGCCGACACCGTACCGGCGATATTTGTCGCTTCGATAGTATTCTTTGTCAGCTACATGATTCAGAGCACGATTGTGCCTGCAACCATAACGAATATGGTCGGAGCCGAAACACGGGGGACCGTGACCGGCGCATATAACGCACTTACAAACGTCGGTTCATTTATCGGCGGCGCATTGACCGGATTGTTATGGGGAATATCCCCCCCCCTGGCTGCCGCCGCAATTATCCTCGTCTCTCTGGCCGGCGGCGTCATGCTGTGGGCAACCTTTAAGCAAACAATGACGCAAACGTCGGTACCCCTCGTATAATCGGATAACAGCATGGAAAAACCATTTGGCTGGACCGGGCGGATCGCCCGGGTGGACTTGACAGCACGCACGGTAGAACATATTTCCACGGCGGATTATGCCCGGCGGTTTATTGGAGGCCGTGGCATGGCCAGCCGTCTTTATTGGGAAACGGTATCCCCGGACGCTGACGCCTTTGCACCGGATACGCCGCTTTTTTTATGACCGGTCCCCTGGCAGGCACCAAGGCTCAAGGCGGTTCACGCTGGCTGGTTGCAGGCAAGTCTCCCCTGGCATTTCCGGAGCAGTACGCCTGCGGCAATCTGGGAGGACGCTGGGGCGCGGCCCTGAAGTGGGCCGGGCTGGATGGGCTGATGATACACGGCGCTGCCGACCGGCCGGTGATTCTTGAAATCAATACAGGCGGACACGTGACCCTGGCGGATGCATCCGGCCTGTGGGGCCGCGATGTGCCGGATACCATGGCGGCCCTGAAGGAACGCTACGGAGCCGGAGCCGAGGCGGCTGTGATCGGCAGTGCCGGGGAGCGACGGGTCCGGTTTGCCTCGATAATGGCAGGCGACGGCGCGGCAGGCGGCAAGGGCTTCGGAGCGGTCATGGGCGCCAAGAACCTGAAGGCCATGGTAGTGCGGGCTGAGCGGTCAGTGCTGCCGCCCGCGAAACCCGAGGCCTTCCGGGCGGTGACCCGCGACATCACGGCCCTGTGGCGCGGGGAGACCTCGGAGCGCTACTGGATCGATGCCATGCTGGAAGGGGTGGAAAAAGTCAAGGCCACGCCCTGTTTTGCCTGCCCGGGTATATGCGGACGCGGGCTGTACACGAACAGCCGGGGCGAAAGCGGTTATGGCAAAAACTGTGCCTCAGCCTATTCGTACGCCTATGCGGAGAAAGCCCGCAGCGGCGGCATCGGAGAAGCATCTTTTTGGGCAACCCAACTGGCCAACCGGCACGGTCTGTGCTGCAATGAGATCAACATGCTGGTGGAGTGGTTGCCGCAGGCAGTGCAGAGCGGACTGATAGACGGACCTGCGGTCGGATTGGACCCCGCAGACTACGGCAGCTGCGAGTGGATCACTCAGTTAATCGACATTGTAATTCAGCGCCGGGGCATCGGCGACATTTTGGCCGAAGGCAGCCGCAGGGCCACGGAGGCACTGGGCGCGCCGGATCTGCTTGAGGGCCTGGCTACTGCCGCAGGTTTTCACGTCAATCTTTACAGCCCCCGTCTTTTTTTATCGGCAGCCCCGATCTATGCCACCGAGCCGATCCACCCCATTACCCAGCTGCATGCCATCAGTTTTCCCATGGTCAAGTGGATGATCTGGCTGGGAACTGAGGCAATGATGAGCCGGTTCTCTACCGACCGCCTGCAGCAGCTGGCCCGCACATTCTGGGGCGGAGAAGCGGCAGCGCAGTTCGATTCGCCGGAAGGCATGGGACGGGCGGCAGTCATCATGCAGAATCGTGCTTATGCCAAGGAAAACCTGATCGGCTGCGATTTTTTCTGGCCCATTGACTACAGCGGCAACAGCGAAACCGGGGTGGGAGATCCGGAGCTTGAGGCGCGGCTTTTCTCAGCGGTGACCGGTTGGGACATGGATGCGGACGCCTATTTGCGCAGCGGGGAGCGCTGTCAGAACCTGTGCCGCGCTATTTATCTGCGCGAAGGCCGGCGGGGACGTGTCGATGATCGCCTTGAAGAAATCAATTTTACCCAGCCGCTTGAAAAACCCGATTCCGTCATGGGCGTGTTTAACCCCGAGGCCCTGCTGCCCGGACGCGATGGACTGTTTTCCGCCCTGGGCGCCACGGTATCACGAACTGATTTTAAGACCGTCATGGACGACTACTACCATGCGCGCGGCTGGGATTCAAACAGCGGCCTGCAGACCCGGAAGGGTCTGGCCGATCTTGAGCTGGAGGATCTGACAGCCGAGCTGAAGGAGCGCGGCCTGCTGGCCGATTGAACCGCTTCAACCAGATACTGCCCTGCATTCCCAGTCCATCTCATTTTTCTGACACCCTGCAGGTCTCATTGAATACGTGTAAACCCTTGCCACAGCATGAGCCACATTGCCACATCAATCAGAAAGAATTGCTAATCGACATCAGAACGGGAAAACAGAAAGGCCCCCAGGCCCACCATGACGGCACAGAAAGAAAAGAGCACTGCAGCGTCGATAAGCGGCGAAAATTTCGACATGCCGATAAGACTGTAGCGCAGGCCGTCAACCCCGTAAAACAGCGGATTTATATAGCAGAGCGCCCGCACCCAGGCGGGAAACTGCTCCACCGGAAACATGGCCCCTGACAGCAGCAGCAGCGGCACCATGACAAAGTTCATTACGATACTGAAGCCCTGCATATCACGCATCAAAGAAGCGATGGAAAGGCCGAAATTGACAAAAGCGGCGGCAATAAAAATCATAAAAAAGATCGTCAGAAAAAACCCGGAAAAGCCTGACACCTTCAGCCCCGCCGGCATTGCAACGACAATGAACAGAACCCCCTGCAGTACCGCCGTTGTTACGCCGCCCAGGGTCCGGCCCAGAACGATGGCGACCCGTGAGACCGGCGCCACCATGATCTCCTTTAAAAAACCGAACTGGCGGTCCCAGAGTACCGCAATGCCGATAAACATCGACCCGAATTGCAGCACGACAGCAAGCATGCCGGGAGCAAGAAAATTGAGATAATCAATGCCAACGGGCAAGCTCTCGGGGCGAAAATTTTTAAAACCCGTGCCGAGAAACAGCAGAAAGAAAAACGGCATCGCGAGCGATCCGATGATTCTGCTGCGCGCCCGCAGATAGCGCTTCATCTCCCGGAGCCACAGCACGTACAAAACCTGAAGGTTAAACCATTCCCGCATCAGTGATGCCCTCCCCGGCGCCGCATTCTGCCGCGCGGCGCATCACCCTCCGGGGCATCCTCATCACGCATAGTCTTGCCCGTATAGTGGAGAAACACGTCCTCAAGCGTGGGCTTGCGCAGCGATACCGAGGTTATGGCGATACCGAGGCTCTGGGCGATATGGACTGCCATGGGAATTTTTTCTTCGGCCTGCTGCGCGCCAACCAAAAGCTGATCGCCGTACTGCTTAATATCCTTAACCCAATCCTGAGCGGCAAGTCCTGCCATAAGCCCTGCGGGGTCAACAGACGCAATGGTTAAAAGGTCATTGCCCATGGCGTTTTTAAGGGCCGCGGGTGTGTCGACCACAAGAATTTTTCCGTGGTCAATGATGCCGATGCGGGAACACAACACATCGGCCTCTTCCATATAGTGGGTGGTAAGGATGATGGTGACCTTCTCACGCTCATTGAGCATTTTTATATAATCCCAGATGTGACGCCGCGTCTGCGGATCAAGCCCGAGAGTCGGTTCATCAAGAAACAATACCCGGGGATAGTGCATGAGACCCCGGGCTATTTCAAGGCGGCGCTTCATACCGCCCGAGTATTTTTTAAGCAGCAGATCGGCCTTGTCCTCAAGCCCAACCAGCTCCAGCACCTCGCGAATACGCGCGATGCGCAGCTCTTTTTTCATGCCGTACATACGGGCATGAAAGTCAAGATTTTCACGACCGGTCAGGCTGTCGTCAACCGCGGGGTCCTGAAACACTATGCCGATCGAGCGCCGCACATCGTCCCGGGCACGTTCAATGCTGTGGCCCCACACGTCAGCATCACCTTCGGTGGGTGTAGTCAGGGTAGAGAGCATTTTTATGATGGTGGTTTTGCCGGCGCCGTTCGGCCCCAGAAGCCCGAAAACCTCACCCTGCTGCACCTCAAAGCTTACGCAATCGACAGCAGTCAGGGTCTCGAACTTTTTTGTTAAATTCGTAGTGGTTATCGCCTGCATACAACAAAGTCCAAAAATTTATTCCTGTTGATTATTCAAAGAACATAACAGCATATGTCACGTATGGCAAAGAAATAAGACGGGCCACAAAAAGTCTAAAAAAATTGATTATATCGATACAGGTTATAAGCGCTTACGACAGCACAACGGTCACGGTCAAGTGAGCCCCGATAAAAATTAAAAGCAGAATGTAGAAACAAAAAACTATCTCCAAAACTGAGGTAAGTCCAGCCTGCCGGGTGGTTGTATGTCATCCATCAAAGGTGTTTTGATGCACACACCATTTACAATCCTGCTCTGATTATTCAAAGTAGAGAGCGACTTCAAAAAGGTAATCAGTATCAACGTAATCATATGAGGGAATTTTTTCATCGGCATACGATACAGATGACGGCGAGTTTTTTATTGACACATAAACGCGCCCGGCCTATGCTTTTCGCATCGACAAGAACGTGTATTTAACGAATACACACCATCCCTGATACCAACGCTATGCCCACACGCACACTCATTTCCTGGAATGTCAACGGCCTTCGGGCTATACATAAAAAGGGTTTTTTGGAATGGCTCACCCGGGAATCACCCGATATGCTCTGTTTGCAGGAGACAAAAGCATCTCCGGACCAGCTGCCGGATGAACTGCTCAACATCAACGGCTATTCCTGCTGGTTCAGCTCAGCACAAAAAAAAGGCTACAGCGGTGTTGCGATTTACAGCAAGCAGGAGCCGGTGAACGTGTACTACGGCTTCGGCTATCCGCGCTTTGACAGCGAAGGCCGAATATTGATTGCCGAGTATCCTGAGTTTGTTCTTTTTTCAATCTATTATCCCAACGGTAAGGCCTCTCCCGAGCGCCTGCGCTATAAAATGGACTTCTATGATGCGTTTCTGGAATGCGCCCGGCAGTTCAGGGACCGGGGATGCAGGCTGATTATCTGCGGCGATGTCAACACGGCTCACTGTGAAGTCGATCTGGCACGGCCAAAGGAAAACGAAAGCAATTCAGGCTTTCTGCCGGAAGAGCGCGCCTGGATTGACCGCTTCCTTGCGGATGGTTTTATTGATACCTTCAGGATGATATGCAATGAACCCGGCCATTTCAGCTGGTGGGATTATAAAACCCGGGCACGGGAAAGAAACATCGGCTGGCGCATCGATTATTTCTTTGTCAGTGAGAGCCTGAAGAAGCAGGTCAAAAATGCCTGGATCCTCTCCGGTGTCCCCGGCTCGGATCACTGCCCCATCGGCCTTTCGATAGCCGTGTGACAGGCAGCCGGACCAGGCAGTGCGGCAGCCATGAAGATACTGCGCAGGACGGGACATCCATTAGAATGACGTTCATATTCACACTCATACTCATACTTCTCATCGTTCCTTTCGGGGTCATCTTTTTCATCTTTCGTGCTGGCGCCGGGGCAATAGAGGGCGTTACCATCATACCGGTCTGCAGGGGTTGGGCCAGGAACACGGTCAATACCAGCATTTTCAGACAGAGTTCACTCACGTCTCATGATGGTTTCCAGTACATCGCCTTCTATGATGGTGTGGTTTCGTGCTTTTGGGCAAACGGGCCCTCGGTTCCGCGGAATGGACTGTCAGGAAAACGGGTTACAGGGGCAATCCAGTGGATGCTCATAACGTCATCAGCATCGGCATCGATGGCAGGGGCATCATCCACATGGCCTGGGATATGCATGACAGGAAACTGCGGTACTGCCAGTCCAGAGAGCCCGGCTCTCTGGAAATGACCAAAGAGCTTCCCATGACGGGCCTTCATGAGAACAGGGTGTCCTATCCCCAGTTTTATACCCTGCCCGATGGCTCACTGCTCTTCCTGTATCGCCATGGAGAGAGCGGCTGCGGTGATGTCATGCTGAACCGTTTCGACCGGAAGAGCGGTACCTGGTCGGCCCTCCATCATCCCCTGGTAAGCGGTGAAGGCCGGCGCAATCCCTATACGAACAACCTGGTCATTGACCACAGGGGTGGGCTCCACCTGTCGTGGTGCTGGCGTGAGAGCAGCGATGTCGCCACGAACCATGACATCGCTATGCCTGTTCCCCGGACGGGGGCCGACACTGGTACGACTCGGCAGGCGCTGCCTGTGCGCTGCCGTTTCTGGCTGGAAACAGCGAACGGGCGTGGGCCATCCCCCAGGGCAGTGATCTTATCAACCAGAGCTCGATGGCCGCGGACAGCAACTGCAGGCCGATAATATCGACCTATTGGAGGAAAGAAGGGACAAGGGTTCCCGCAGTTCAGCCTTGTCTTTCACGACGGGACCCGCTGGCGTGAGGTTCAGGTCGGAGAACGAAGTACCCCTTTGCACTCAGCGGCAGAGGAACGCAAGCCATTCCCGTCAGCCGGCCCAGGATCCTGGTGGATCCCGATGACAGGGTCTATGTGTTCTTCAGGGACCGTGACCGCGGCAACAGGGTTTGCGTGGCATTTTCCGGGATGCGGGACGGGAAGCGTGGCATGTCAGGAAACTTACCAGGGCCTCCTATGCTCACTGGGAACCGACGCTAGACGAAAGCCTGTGGCGCGAGAAGGGCATTGTCAATCTCTTCTTACAAAAAACCATACAGAAGGACGGTGAGGGCTTGGCAGACCTCAGACCGCAGATGGTGTCAGTATTAGAATGGAACATGGTAAAGAAACCAGTATGTTAGCACGGGAAGTGCTGACCAGGCTCTTCGATGAGCTGGAGCGAGGCAGGCGCGAGCTGGAACGGGAGCTCGAGCACATGAAATCCAGCCTGTCATGGAAGCTGACGAAGCCGCTCCGCATGGTGCGCCGGGCGCTTACTCGCCGGGGCCGTTCCGGGGCCGGGCGGAGCATTGCCTTTGACAGAGCCGGTCTCGAGCGGATTGCAGGTTATACCAATTTTTTCGGCGAGGGGAAGCGGCGGATCGTGGTATACACCGCCCTCTTCGGGGACTATGACGAATTACTGCCGGTGGAGGCACCCGACAGCAACGCGGACTATGTCTGCTTCTCTGACAGGGAACGGGAAACCTGTGGCGTCTGGAAAATAGTACCATCCCCCTTTTACCATCCTGACCCGGTCCGAATGGCCCGCTACGTGAAGCTCCATCCCTTTGACCTGTTTCCCGACTATGAATGGGCCATGTGGGTTGACGGTAACCTGTCCTTCAAAGAATCCGTAACAGACTGTGTCCACAGCGTCGAAGCCGCCGGCAGCCAGGCGGGCATGATTCCTCATAAATATCGCGATTGTGTCTATGAGGAAGCTCTGGAGTGCCTGAGGTGCAGGAAGGACTTTGCCGGGAACGTGGTGAGGCAGGTACTGGCCTATCTTTCAGAGGGTATCCCTGGCCACGGGGGGATGTATGAGACGAATTGCATGATAATGAACCTTAAGGATTCCGATCTCGAGGATTTCTTCTCTCTGTGGTGGCAGCAGGTTGAGCGTTACAGCTGCCGTGACCAGATTGCCCTCGGTCATGTGCTGCACGCGCGGGCACTGCGTATTTTCGATCTCCTCCCCAGGGGAATCTCAGCCTACGAGTCTCCTGGTTTCGAATTCTACCATCACGAAGAGATGAAACGTCTGTCCATCAACAACGCCATCACGGCCCTGGGAACGAGATGCTCTCCCTCTGATCCGCAGTCCTTCTCTGCTGTCAGGGAAGAGCGCCTGACCAGGGTCGCGAACATACGGACTGATATCATTGTGTGTGTCCACAATGCACTTGAGGACGTGCAACGGTGTCTCGCCTCTCTCCGCAACACGATGACAGCACACGAGAGGATCATCATTGTCAATGACTGCTCAGATGAAGAGACGAGCAGCTATCTGCACTCATTCTCGCGGGAGACGGACCGGGTCATGCTCCTGGAAAATCGTCAAAATCTTGGTTATATAAAGTCCGCAAACAGGGGGACTCGGTGCGGCCACGGGCGATTTCCAGATTCTCCTGAACAGCGACACCATTGTTGCTCCCCAGTGGGTCGCGAAACTCGCGGAACTTGCCTTTCGCAGCAGGGACATCGGAATAGTGGGGCCCCTTTCCAATGCAGCCGGGCTCCAGTCCGTACCGGGCATCAAAAGCTCAGAGACGAATACTGCCATTAATGAACTTCCCCGGGGATGGACCGTGGAAAGGATGGACCAGGCCTGTGAAGAGTTGAGCTGCTCGCGCTTCTTCCCCATCGTCCCTCTTGTCCATGGCTTCTGTTACGGCATCAAGAGGGACGTCATAGAGAGCATAGGCTGCTTCGACGAGGACAATTTTCAGCGCTTCTACGGTGAGGAGAACGACTACAGTTTTCGGGCACTTCGCGCGGGCTTTCGCCTTGCCATCGCCACCCACACCTTTGTCTTCCACAGG
>CAVRPV010000014.1:0-62397 GCA_963723235.1 uncultured delta proteobacterium | reverse complement strand
CATCTCCTGCGAACCGGGATACTACCAGCCCAGGGTCAGGTATGCATGCATCGAGTTGGCCGCAACGCGCCCTGCTCCCATGGCCAGGATAACGGTCGCGGCGCCGGTGACGATGTCACCGCCTGCCCAGACCCCTGGCCTTGTTGTCTTGGCGCTTTCATCATCAGTCACAATATAGCCCCATTTGTTGAGCGTCAGTCCCTCGGTTGAACCGGTCAGCAGCGGGTTTGCACCCGATCCCACGGCGACAATCGCCAGATCGCAATCAAGATGGAAGTCAGAGTCCGGTTTGGGCACCGGTCGGCGACGACCCGAAGCATCCGGTTCTCCCAGCTCCATTTGGATACAATCCATGCCCGTCAGGCGGCCCGTTTCATCTCCGCAGAAACGCACCGGATTGCTCAGCAGAAACATCTCCACGCCCTCCTGTTCGGCATGATGAATTTCAGCAACACGGGCCGGCATCTCAGTGCGCGACCGGCGATACACAATCCGGACCGTTTCAGCACCGAGGCGCAGGGCCGTGCGGGCCGCATCCATGGCCACATTGCCGGCCCCCAACACCACGACATTTTTACCGCGCGCAATGGGAGTATCATACTCGGGGAACAGGTAGGCCTTCATGAGGTTCGCCCGCGTAAGGTATTCGTTGGCAGAGAGAATGCCGATCAGGTTTTCGCCCGGGATATTTAAAAAGCCGGGCAGCCCTGCCCCGACCCCGACATACACCGCAGAGAAACCCTGCTCAAACAGTTCATCAACCAGCACCGTGCGGCCGACCACCTGATTGCAGGCAAGCGTGACGCCGAGCCGCTCAAGCATCGCAACCTCGGAGCGCACGATATCCTTGGGCAGGCGAAACTCGGGGATACCGTATACCAGAACCCCGCCGGGCTGATGAAAGGCTTCAAAGATCGTGACAGAATGACCTTTGAGCACCAGGTCACTTGCTACCGTCAACCCGGAAGGCCCCGACCCCACCACGGCAACCTTCTTTCCGGTTGAGGGCGCGATTGCGGGCAGGTCCTGTGATTCGCCAACGCGTGCGCGGTCAGCAGCAAATCGCTCAAGGTTGCCGATGGCAATCGCCTGACCTTCGCGCTTGGACAGGATGCAGGCGCCTTCGCACTGAACCTCCTGCGGGCACACGCGGCCGCAGACCGCGGGCAGGCTGTTTTTCTGCCAGATAACTTTGATGGCCGCGTCGAAATTGCCGTCGGCAATCTGCTGAATGAATCCGGGGATATCGACCTCGACCGGGCAGCCCAGCACACAACCGGGCTTCTTGCACTGCAAACAGCGCTTGGCCTCCATAATTGCGATCGCCTCACTGTAGCCCAGCGGAACTTCCTTAAAATTTGTTCGTCGAACCTGCGGGTCCTGTTCCGGCATGCTTTGCCGGGGCACAGCCCAGGTCTGTGTATTTTTTTCCATGCATATACTCCTTAAACGCAGCAAATTATTCCGGCCATCCGGCAGCTATTGGCCGATCTTACAGGCATGATCCTTGTGTGAGCGTTCTTCCTCGGCGCGGTAGGCACCAAGGCGCTGAATAAGCTGGTCAAAATCAACCTTGTGACCATCAAATTCCGGACCGTCAACGCAGGCAAATTTGTTCTCACCACCGACCGATACCCGGCAACCGCCGCACATGCCGGTGCCGTCGACCATGATCGGATTCAGGCTGACCAGCGTGGGCACGCCGGCCTCGCGGGTAATGGCGCACACGAACTTCATCATCGGAACAGGCCCGATCGCAACCGCCTGTTTAACCTCGTTCTCCGCTAAAATCTTTTTTACGACATCAGTCACAAATCCATGATGCCCGTAGGACCCGTCGTCAGTGCACACGTGCAGCTCATCGGTTACCGCAGCCATGCGGTCCTCAAGGATCAAAAGATCGCGGGTGCGCGCGCCGATAACGCCGATAACGCGGTTGCCGGCCTGCTTGAACGCGCGCGTGATAGGATGCAGCACTGCCACGCCCGTGCCGCCGCCGACGCAGACCACGGTTCCGACCTTTTCAACGTGCGTAGGCTTGCCCAGCGGGCCGATAATATCATCATACCCCTGGCCCACGGCCAGGCTCTTGAACAGCCGGGTTGAGGTGCCGACCACCTGGTAAATAACCGTGATGGTGCCGGCCTGCGGATCGGTATCAGCCATGGTCAAGGGTATGCGCTCCCCGGTTTCATTGGCTTTCAGAATGACAAACTGCCCCGGCTTTGCCCGGGCGGCGATCTGCGGCGCATGGATTTCGTTGAGCACAACCGTGCCGCCGGACATTTCCTCGCGATGTGTTATCGGATACATTACATTCCCCTTCACTACTTGAAATTTCCAATTTTTAAAATCGGTGAATAATATATTTTTTTAAAAAAATTTGCAACCGCACAGGCAAAAAATTTTCAATCGGCTCGCGCAGGCACACCCGACATTCGCTGCAAAACCTCCAACGCGCGGCGATCGCTGGCAAAGGGGATGTCATCGGGCAGGTTGTCCAGATCAAACCAGCACAACTCGCTGACATCATCCTGCGGTGTGAGATTGCCGGGCAGCAGCTGCAACGCTGTAATAGGAATTGAGCAGGGCCGCACCCGGCTCGCCGTAAGTGTCGGCGTTTTGCGTTATAAAATCGAGCACGCGGCACGCGCATCCTGTTTCCTCCTGAACCTCGCGCATCAGCCCTGCGAGCGGCTCTTCGCCATAGTTCAAAAAACCGCCCACCACGTTCCATGCACCCCGGTAAGGCTCAATGCCGCGCCGGGCAAGCAGCACACGTTTTCCCTCAACCGGAATCGCGCCCATGCAGGGACTGGAACTGTGATAAAAAATGAAATCGCAGTGCGTACAGGTCTGCCGGTAGGGCTGATGAGTATCTAACGCATTGCCGCATACCGGACAGTAGGTATAGGGGGGCAGATGTTGTTTCAAACTCATTTTCTCTCCTTATGCCGACATACTGATAACTAAACATTAGCAATGACAAAAGCATGCCTGTACCTGTGTCTTGACTGTGGGGTTTTCATCCCGTTGCAGCGCAGCCGAGCGAAGTGTGCGAGACGCGGATTAAGGGCGGCAAGCTGTCTGAGTCCCGCGAAAAGCGGGACGAGTTCGTTGACGACCCCGCGTTCGTGCGCTTCGCGAGGAAAGCCGCAGGCCAAGCTGCTGGGCGCCTTTTCTTTGGTTCGTTTCTTTGGAGCGAGCAAAGAAATGAACAATAAAACAGGGCAAGGAAAAACAAACTCTTACCCGTGTCCCCAAAATACAAAATGCCCCTTCCCTGCTTATTCCTCACCGCGCACGCGCAGCCCGGTTGTATCTTCCAGCACCTTGATCACAGCGCACATGTCCTGCTCCCCCAGCCCTTTGTCCATGGCTGCGCTGAAAGCCTCACGCGCGGCTGCGGTTACTGTCAGGGGCACGTGCTCGCGTTCTCCGGCCTGCAGCGCCAGGTTTAAATCCTTGAAAATAAGCTCAACCGGAAAATTCTTCTCAAAGTTTCCGGAGCCGATAGCAGCGCCCTTAACGTTGAACAGGGGACACGGCCAAGCGCGACCAGACATCCATTTGCAGGCATCAAAGCTCTCTGCTTTTTACCGATGATAGAGTTGAGATCAACCCGCTGACTGGGAATCAGGCAATACGTTGCATCAGGGATACTTCCCATAGCACAGTCCCCTATTCTGCCCGGACCAGCGGGATGATGACCGCTTGCATTACAGTGTTTACGCCACTTTTTTTGCAGCGTTGTCCTTTATAAAAGCTTTTTCATTTTTATCAACTGCCAGCAAATAGGCTACCAGTTTGCGAGCCACAGTGATGGTTGCTTGATTATGGTTGCTGCCCCGTTGCCGCTCTCGTTCATAGAGCAGGCCCAATTCCTGGTTGTGTACAGGTGCAAGCTTTGATGTCTCTATAAGAATAGTCTGTAAATGTTTGTTGCGTTGTTTCGATAACGGCATGCGGGTAGCTTTCCCGGCGGACTCGACCTGCGATGAACATAGCCCGCAATAGCTTATGGCTTTTCTAATTGAAGAAAACCGTTGGGGCTCCGCTACTTCAAGCGCCCAGGTTAAGGCCGTCACTTCTCCCACACCATCTATGCTCATTAATCGCTGAACTCGATCACGCAGCGTTTCATTCTTGACCAAAGCCTTGATTAGTCTCTTCTGACAGGTCTCAAATAGCTCCAAGGCTCCGCGGTTCATAAGCAAAAGTTCCTTGAAACCCTCTGGCACATCGCTGAGACTGTCTATCAGTGTCCTGAAATACTTTGAGCCATGCAACTTGCTTTTGTTGTACTGCGCCCCGACCTCCATGAGCAGGGTTGACGCCCTGTTCTTCATCCGCACCGCCTGCCGCACCAGCAGATTGCGATATCTTAGCGCGCGTCGTAAATCCCGCATTTCTTGCGGGGCCATGTAGCATTGAGGCAGCAATCCACATCTGACTAAATCGGTTATCGTCCGGGCATCAAGCTTGTCATTTTTCTTCTTTGCCATCGTGATGGCGCGCATCATCAGGGGATTGCCCACTTGAAGTTCATAAGCGTACGGCTTTAAAAAATCATAAATCCAGCCTGTAAATATCGTTGCCTCCATTGCACCAATCCATGGTTTCGGCAGCTTTTCAACCCATTGTTGTAATGCTTTTCTTGTGGCTTCAATTGTACCTTCAGACTCTATGGAGCCATCTGCCCGTTTGATACAATAAGCAATTATTTTCTTGTGAATATCCATCCCAACGTAATAATATTGATCCATCGTGATCTCCTTTCTTGTTGCTACATTGTTATGGTTTTTTTGCACCAATAACTTAGCACGAGAAAGGAGATCTTTTGAAATCATTGCCTGGCATCCGTATACATTCTATCAGGCAACTGCGCTGCTCCGAACGGTCTCAAGCATGTCCTCACAATGCAGCCCGAATGAGGTTCCCAGTGTCAGGGCCTCGGCAAAACTCTGCATCAGGGTACCCAGCAGCAGATTGATAAACAGCTTCATGTCAGTGCCCGCGCCCGTGCCGCCGCACAGAATGATCGCCTTTCCCATGCAGGCCAGCAGGGGACGCACGGACTCCAGCAGTTCGGCGCTGCCGCCGGCAAGAATTGTCAGGCTGCCGTCCTCAGCGGGTTTTTTGCTGCCGGCAACAGGAGCGTCCAGAAAAAAAGCCCCGCATTCGCTCACAATATCATCAGCCGCCAGCGTGGCCTCACGTGAAACCGTGCTCATGTTGATAACGGTTTTGCCCGCAATTTTTGCGCGCGTAAGGCCTTCACCTTCGCTCAACACAGCCATAAGCGCGTCCGGTCCGAACACCATGATAATGATGATATCGGCCCATTCAGCAAGCCCGGCAGGCGTTTGAAACACGGTAATATGTTCCTGTTGAAACGGCTGGGTCCTGTGCGCACTGCGGTTATACACTCCCAGCTCGTACCCGGCGCGGTGCACATTCCAGGCCATGGGGGTACCCATGGTGCCCAAGCCTATGAATCCAACGTTCTGCATGAGACTGCTCCCGTTGTAGAGAATGACTATATATTCAGTAGAAAAACCGATGTTCTATATACCATAAACGCACCATCATGTCCTGCAACAATATCTGAGAAGCACGCACAAAGGCACCTGGTGCATGCTGCTCATTATGCAGCACAGGCTGCCCATAAAAAAATCGAATTGCATTGAATCCGACGGTAAAGCATGTTAAAAAATATGACGACGTCAACGAAAGGCACCGGGCAACACGCCGCGCCACAGCCGGATACAACCTGTTTCAAGGAAGAGCGCTTGTGCATGATCTTCGCCAGAATCCCATAATCGGCCGCTGGGTCATTATCGACACGGACCGATCAAAGAGACCGACTGATTTCAACCGGAAACCGGATGTTCCGCGCGGGGGATTCTGTCCGCTGTGCCCCGGCAACGAGGACAAAACGCCGCCGGAGGTATTCGCAATCCGCGATGCGGGCACCCGGCCCAATGCTCCGGGCTGGAAGGTTCGGGTGGTGCCCAATAAATTTCCGGTGCTGCACAACAGCGGTAACCTTGAGCCGCAAACCGAGGGACTCTATGATAAAATGGACGGGGTCGGCAACCATGAAATTATCCTTGAAACCCCGGACCATACCGCAACTATGTCCCGCCTGAGACCTCAGGACTATTACAATATCCTGCTGTGCTACCGTCAGAGAATCCTTGATTTAAAGCAGGACACGCGCTATCGGCATATCTCAATTTTTAAAAATTACGGCCGGACCGCCGGCGCGGCCCTTGAGCATCCCAATTCACAGTTGATTGCCCTGCCGATTGTGCCCAAGCGCACTGTTGAGGAACTTGAAGGAGCGCAGCGCTATTATGATATGAAACAACGCTGCGTGTATTGCGACATTATCCAGCAGGAGCAGGCAACGGCAGAACGCCTTGTGTATGAAAATGATGATTTCCTGGCGATTGAGCCGTTTGCTGCGCGTTTACCCTTTGAAACCTGGGTGCTGCCCAAACAGCATATCGCCAGCTTTGAACACACTGATGAAGTCATGTTTAAGAGCATGGCCGAAATGTTCAGCACAGTGTTTAAAAAAATTGACACGGTCCTGAACTACCCGCCGTTTAATTTCATGCTCTACACCAGCCCGTTTGATAATTGCCACGAACATTGCTACCACTGGCATTTTAAGATTACGCCCTGGCTTTCGGACCTGTCCGGTTTTGAATGGGGCACTGGCTTGTACATAAACCCGACTGCGCCGGAAGAAGCTGCGCGTCTTTTGCGCGAAGCTGCAAGCGACCGCATGCAGGGCCAGATGCATTACTTCGGTGTCACGGACGACCCGGAAATGTAAGTACGGTACAGCACAGGCACGGGCACGGGGAGAAATAAAAACCGCTGGCATGTGCAACCCGTCAGGCCGGACTCCACCCCATAACAAGGGAAGTGTTGCCCCCCCTTGTAACCTCATGTACCAAATTTCCCATGATATATAGACATCTATATAACCACGGTATTACCCACAAAATGTAGAACTGGTAATAGTATATTTGACAATTTTGTATAAATTTTGAATAAGCGTGAATGTCTGGGGGCAGAAAACGTAGACGTCTATATAATTTATGTTATACAGGAAATTATGATAAATAAAGTGAGTCCTGATTTCGTCATATGTAATTGTCAAAGCCTTAATAAACAAATGGATCTAGCGCTATAAGAATCCTTCTCATTAATAGGTCCGTTAAAAAATGAAAATAAATTGTTAAAGTACCAGCAAACCAACATGAAACAAATTGCATGCGGAATTTGTCTCTCATGCAAATTCCTTTCTCGACATTGTACAGGACATTAATAAGTCTACTACGGCTATACAATGTGTCTGGCAATTGCTGATTATTTCCGTTGTCTTGTTATTTGGTGTTATTGGTCTTTTAATACGTTTCCTAAGTATAACATTTCGACTTCAGCCGGACGCGGCAAATCTCAGCGGCGGCCCTCATCCTTAGCGTTACGCTTCAACAAAACCTTGACTTATTAAATATAATAAGTTATTAAAATTAATTATGTGGCACATACAGGAACATCGAAGCCTGGATAAGATAATTGAGAAACTGCCTTTACAAGTCGTTAAAAAATACGAACTTTGGAAAGACATTGTTTTTCGGCATGGGCCGGAAAAATTACGCGAATTTCCCGGATTTCATGACGAAAAATTAAAAGGAGAGCTGGAAGGACAACGATCTTCACGGCTTAATATTCAATACCGGGTCATTTATTCCGTCGAAAAAGATATTATTACAGTTTATGTGATTGATATTACGCCGCATAAATATTAAGGAGATACAATATGGGTGTTAATAAATCAAATTTCAAGCCGGCAAAACAGCATGCGACCTTAACCACCGGCGAGGTAATAAAAATGCTGCGTGAATTAAAAGGGTGGACTCAGGAGGAATTATCAAAATATTGCTCTATCAATGCAAAAAATATCAGCATGCTTGAAAACGATAAACTGGAAATTGGAAAAAAAAGGGCGGAGCAGCTTGCTAAAGCATTTAATGTACATCCCGCAATAATTATGTTTCCAGAGTACGAAGCAATAGAAATTCATAGAGCGGCATAACGTGGCGCTGCACTGGACGTGGTTCCGCTGCGCTCCACCACGCCAGTGACCTTGAGCGTTCTCCTCACTCAGGCAAGACCCTGCACTTCATCCCGGATGTTGCCGCTAAAGCGCGGACCCATCATGGAAACCACACGCGATGAGAACAGGCTTGCAATCGCGCCGCTGGCTCCAGGCTGCAGCCGTTGGTCAGGCCGTACAGCAGCCCTGCGGCATAGGAGTCGCCTGCGCCGGTCGTATCCAGGGCTGTAACCTTATAGGGGGCGACCCGGAGTGTCGTGCCGCTAAAGCGCAGCATCGAGCCGTGCTCGCCATCGGTCAGCGCAATTGCCGGGCACATGGCGGCAAGTTGAAGCAGCGCCGCATCATTATCGGGCGCGCCGGTCAGGGCCCATGCTTCCTGGGCATTGCAAAACAGCAGATCAACATCTTGCGCAGCATCTTCAAGAATATGTCTTTGTGGCGGTCAATGCAGAAGGCATCCGAAGCCGTGAAAGCGATTTTGACCCCAGCTCTTTTGGCCAGTGCTGATTGCATGCAGCATGGTCTGGTTGCCATGGCGCTGTCAAAAAGATAGCCTTCAAGATACAGGTACTCGGCTGTTTTTCAGCTGCGCTTCATCAATATCGTCCGGCTCGATTTCACTTGATACGCCCAGGCAGGTGAGCATGGTGCGCTGGGCATCATCGGAAATAAGAATAATGCAGGTGCCGGTCATGCCGCTGCGACCTTGCGCGGGGTGAAATGAACGCCGCTTGCTGCACATGTCTTAATGTAATATATCGCCGAAAGCATCACGGCCACCTTGCCGCACAGGCCTGCGCGCCGCCAAGCTGCACCACGCCGAAAACTGTATTTGCGGCGCTGCCGCCGGCAGCCATATTGGCTGCCTGCAAGGCTGTCAAGGCAGGAAAGCTCATCCGATCCAAGCAGCCTTGAGCACATGCTCCTGCTGCGCTGCGCTCCGTGAGGTCCATATTGCCTTTTTCAGCGCCGATTTCCTCGAAGAACCTCATCATCAACCGGCAGCTGAATATCCACCAGGGCGCTGCCGAAAGCATACACATTCAGTTTCATGGAATCCTTTCTTTTGTATTGTCGTTCGTAAGAAAGTCCAGAGCCAGCATGCGCTGTCATCCTCAGTCAATGCGCAGCGTAACACAAAAATATGCACTCATCTGCTTCGGACTGTGATGCCGCATCAAGTACTGCAGACAGCTTTTACGAGCATGTCCGAAATAGAGTGTTTTGGCTAACTATTCTTACTGCCATTCATCATTCATTCAATGCTTTGAAAACGTATCCGCCAGGGTCATCTGCGAGTTGTTCTTGATTTTTTCTGCAAGCTCCGGTCGCTCGCGCCGTAATGCGGTCTTGATGGCGCATCAATGCATCCCAGATCAGCCGCGGGGCCTTGTACTGGCCATAGGCGCCGTCAAGCGGGGTGTCTTCCACAAGCGCGAACAGATAATCGATTTCATCATCCGTATAGGTCGGCACCAGTGCATACCCTTGAGCAACGCGCAGGGCCTCGGGGCTGTTGAATTCAAACTGCTCTGCCACCACTGGGTATAGCCCTCAAACCCGGGATAGCCCTGCAGCTCGGTTGGCAATTGCCCGGGCCGCATGATAGCCGCACATGAGGGCGCCCTGCACCTCAACCTCCACGTAGGCTGCCGCATCACCGATAGCAAGACATTGCCGCGCCAGGGAATTGTCAGGGACGTGCAGGCTTTGACCGTGCAGGCTGTCCGGCCCATAACGCGGGCGCTGCGAAACTGTGCCGCCGCAGGGCTGCTGCCAATAAATTTTTCAAAAATCTGGTCCGGCCGCTGCTGCTCGCTGCCCATCACAACCAGGTCGGCAATCCCGGAACCCTGCAGCGAGGGGTCAAGAATGACCGGCGCATAGGAGCCATAGGCCATGCCCATATGCCATTTCATGGCCGTTGGGTCAAATCCGGCAACGCCTTCAAGCGATAGATGATGCACAGCGCTGTTGCAAATGCAGTGCGCCCGTCATTCATGCCCAAGCGAGGCAAGCGTTCGTGAGTTGACCCCGTCGGCGGCGATCATCTTGTCGGCCTGAAACTCAAGGCCTTGCCGTTGTGAACGGCATGCACACTGACGTGATCGCCGTGATCAACAGCTGCGGTCACCAGGGTGGCATTGCGGTAGTCAACCCCGCTTTTCAGGCATTTCTCAAGCAACCCGGCCAGCAGCAGCCCCTTGTCGAACTTAATCGCGACCGCCCTGCGGTCAGGATAGGAAAGCGAACGGCGTGGCCCGCAGCGGACGTAAAATAGGTCTCGGTTATGTCATGCAGCGGGCCGCAGTAGGCAACCTCAAAACCATTGGCGGGGAAAACAATGCGGCCCGGCTCGACCACAATATTTTCATTTTCATAGTTTTCATCCATGACAAACTGCTGGCAGCAGGCGCGCCGGATGATTGCGGGAATATCATCAAATTTTTCCAGCAGCAGCACCTTCAAGCCTGCGGCGGATGAGCGTGCGGCCGCCATCAACCCGGCCGGCCCGGCGCCATTGATAATAAGATCGTATTTCACTGTCAAACTCCCTTTTCCTGATTTCAAATATCTGCTCTACGTACAGCAAACTATATAAAACCAGCCTGTTTTTTACAAGGGAAAACCTCTCACAACCTGTACCATTGCGCATATACGCTCACTGTAAGGTCAATAATCTTCTCACTTTGGCGCTTGACAGACACATACGTCCGTAGCATAAAGAAAGCGCAACCAGTATATTGCAATCAAAGTGCCTCTCAAAAAATCAGGCGTTATGATGAACCTTGAACGATCAAGCGGACTGCTGCTGCATATCACCAGCCTGCCGGGCCCGGGCGGCATCGGCACGCTGGGACCTGAAGCACGCCAATTCTGCGATATGCTCAAACTGGGCGGCCAGCGCTGCTGGCAGATACTGCCCTTCGGCCCGGTTGCGCCGTATATGGGCTACAGCCCGTATGCGTCCCCATCCGCTTTTGCGGGCAATGACCTGCTCATCAGTCTTGAACTTCTTGCTGAGTATCCCTGGTGTACGATTACGCCTGCCGACCTTCCCCGCAGCGATGCCGACTTTGTCGATTTTGATGAGGTCTGCCGCAGCAAGCGCCCACTGCTGGTCCGGGCTGAACAGGACTTTTTCGCTGCGGCAAGCGACGATGAACTTCTGCACTATGAACATTTCATTCAGCAGCACGCCGGCTGGCTCGATGATTATGCCCTGTTCACTGCGCTGGCCGAGCACTTCGGCACCAGCACATGGCTTGCATGGCCCAGCCCGATTGCAGAACGCTCGAAGAAGGCACTGCAAGAATGGCAAGGCCGCCTCAGCGCACGCATACGGTACCACTGCTTCGTCCAGTATATTTTCTTTACCCAGTGGCAGGCACTCAAACGCTATTGCAACGAACGGGACGTGCGGCTGATTGGCGATATTCCCATCTATGTCACGTTTGAAAGCGCAGATGCCTGGGCCCACCCCGACATTTTTGAACTTGATCCGCTTACCGGGGCCCCTGCCCGTGTTACCGGAGTGCCGCCGGATTATTTCAGTAAAACCGGACAGCGCTGGGGCAATCCGCTGTACCGCTGGCATGTTGACAACAGTGTTGGGCTGCGCCCCGCAACCATGGCCTGGTGGGTTGCGCGCATCAAACACCTCACCACCATGGTTGACATGCTGCGCATTGATCATTTCCGGGCCTTTGAGTCCTACTGGTCAATCCCGGTCGACTCGAAAACCGCAGTTGACGGACTCTGGCAGGCCGGACCGGGTATTGCTTTCTTTGAACACCTCCAAACTGAACTTGGAAGCCTGAACCTGATTGCAGAAGATCTCGGTATTGTCACCCCGGCGGTTGAGAAACTGCGGGCCCAGACCGGTTTGCCGGGCATGAAGGTGCTGCAGTTCGCCTTTGACGGCAATAATCACAACAGCTTTCTGCCCCACACATACAATGAACCTAACTGTGTCGTTTACACGGGCACGCATGACAACAACACGACCAACGGCTGGTTCTACGGCGATGAAATTGATGATGAGACACGAAACTATGTCATGGACTATATCGGCACAAACACATTCAGCGACTTTCACTGGAACATGATCAGGCTTGCCATGCAGTCAGTTGCACACCTGGCCATCATTCCCGTGCAGGATGTGCTGGGCTACGGCAGCGAGCTGAGGATGAACCTGCCCGGGACACTGGAGGCGCATAACTGGGCCTGGAAACTGCGCGAACATGCCCTGAATGAAACGCACATGCAGCGCCTGCGCCATTATGCCAGCCTCTACAACCGCATACCAAAAGGGCCAAAGGTCCGATAGCCATCATCAAACAAAAGCCCCCGCGACCAAAGGTCACAGGGGCTTTTCTGTATATGCAATGAGGAGCCGTCTACTTTTTCGCGGGCACAATCGCGTCCTTGCAGGCTTTCTGCAGTCTGAACTTCACAACGGTTTTGGCGGGGATTTTAATTTCTGCGCCGGTGGCGGGATTGCGGCCGATACGGGCCTTGCGCTTGTCCTTTACCAGCTTACCGAAGCCGGGCAGAACAAAAGCACCCTTTTTCTTTGTTTCTTTGTAGGCCAGGTCAGCCACTGCATCAAGGAAACCGGACACTTCGGTTTTCTTCATTCCGAGTTCTTCGGCAAGCGCAGTAATGATCTGTGCCTTTGTAAGGGGTTTTAAATTCTCAGCCATGTTTTTTCTCCTCATTCTATGGGTTAATAAAACGTTGCGAACGGTTCCAGATGATTATTTAACGCAACTTATAGTAGATAATCAGAGCAAATTCAAGCAAAAAAAAATATACCTCGAGAAAAAATTTTCCCTCTGCTTGCACAAACGATGCCGGATAAGCACAATCAGACTGAGCGTATTTCGACCCGCGTTGCCAGATGTTTTTTAACAGCCCCGAGCGGAACTTCACGGCGATGAAATATGCCGGCAGCCAAAGCAGCGTCAGCCCCGGTATGTTCAAACAGCTCGGCGAAATGCTCGGCGCAGCCTGCCCCGCTGGATGCAATAACCGGTATGCTGACCGCCCCTTTTACCGCGTTAATCAACTCAAGGTCAAAACCGTCGCCGGTTCCGTCACGGTCAATGCAGTTGAGCAGAATCTCACCGGCCCCGAGTTCCTGGCATGTTCTTGCAAGGGTGACGGCGTCAACCGGCCGGCCCTCGCGCCCGCCCTTGATAGTGCATTCATACCAGCACCAGCGCTCACCTCTCGGGCCCGGAACACGGGTCGGGATAACATGATGGGGTACTGCCTCAGGTGAATCCACATACACCCTGCGCGGGTCAATTGAAACAACAACAGCCTGAGTACCGTACACCCGGGAAATCTGCTCAATCGAACTGGTGCCCTGAGTGACGGCCGGTTTTAAGAAACTCCTCGACAATCAGAACCGCGTCGCTGCCGATGGATATTTTATCAGCCCCGGAACGAAAGTATTCCGCAGCCACGTCAAGGGCCGTGTGCAGCCGCCCGCTCTCATCGCGATATTCCCGAATGCCCCCGCCGATGGTAAGCGGCACGAAAACATGACGCGAGGTCTGTTTCAGCACCTCAAGCATGGGCATATCCCCCAGGGGGCAATTACGAAATGCGGTAATATTTAAAAATGTTATCTCATCGGCTCCCTGTTCATAATAGCTGCGTGCCAGGTCAACCGGGTCGCCGAGATCGCGCACCACGCCCCCGGCACGCACGTCATACTGGTCGCCCTTGGTGACAACCAGACGGCCATCATCAGCGGCGCGCACATCAAGGCAGGCAATAATGCGCCGGGCGAGTCTGGTCTCGGACGGGCAGCCCCGGGGCATATACGCATCACACCGGGCGCCAATAAAATTCTCAAGAATGCGCAAACCCGCCGCGCCGCTTTTTTCAGGATGAAACTGAACGGCTGCGATATTGCCCTGCTGAATACCGCTGGTGAAAGACATACCGTAATCAGTGGAAGTCAGTACCGTGTCCCGGTCGCGCGGATCAACATGATAGGAATGCACGAAATAAAATTTTTCATCGCCCTCAAGACCGTTGAAAAGAGCGCTGGCCTTGCGGGCCCTGATGCCGTTCCAGCCGATATGCGGCACGGACAAATCTCCAGCCTGAAATCGCCGCACCGTTCCGGCGATAAAGCCCAGGCCGGGCACGCCCGGTGCTTCCTCACTGCTTTCAAACAGGGCCTGCAACCCCAGGCATATTCCAAGAAAGGGCCGATCAGAGCGCAGATAATCCAGGAGCGGCGCAACATACTGTTTCGTATTCAGTATGTGCATCATGGAACCGAAATTGCCAACACCCGGGAATACCAGTTTTTCAGCCGCGCTGATATGCTCCGGCCGCGCAACGATCTGTACGGACTCTCCCGCACGCTCGATGGCGTTGATAACGCTGCGCACATTGCCGGCCCCGTAATCAAGTACGGTAATCATCCCGATATCGCTTTCATATGAAAATTAAAATCACACATTACCACAGATGCCGATAAAAAAACAATTTCTGCTCTATCCGGTCGGTGAAAAAATTCTTTTTACAGGCTGTTCAAAAATGTTCGGATACAAGGCGTGCGCAATCATGAAAAATGAGGCGTACTTTTGGGTACGCCGCAGTAACGAATGATAAACACAACGCAGTAGATAAGCGTTTTTCAACAGCCTGCCAATCAGTGATTCATATTTTGTTTGCAGCAAGCGCCTGCGCTGTCATACAATAGCACTCTATCAAACATACTGATTACGACATACGCAGCGAAATGTTTATTTTAAATCCGCTCAAAGGCACACACATGACACAACACGATATGCTCCTGCCGCAACACATTGAAAAAGCACTGAGCGGCCGGACTATCGGACAGCGCATTGTCTATTATCCCTGCATTGATTCAACCAACCGGGCTGCCCGCGATCTGGCGCTGCAGGGAGCATCCCATGGCCTGGTTGTGCTGGCGGACGAACAAAGTGCCGGCCGCGGACGGCTTGACCGGACCTGGGAATCACAGGCAGGCGAAGATATCCTGGCGAGCATTATTGTATGTCCGGAACTGCCCGCTGCGGACAGTTTCCGGCTGACCATGATGGCCTCAATTGCGGTAGTGCAGGCAATTGAGCAGGTATGCGCCGTTGCCTGCGGCATAAAATGGCCCAATGACATTTTTCTGAACGGGAAAAAGCTGTGCGGCATTCTGAGCGAGGGCCGGATTGACCATGACCGCATGGTATTCATGGTGATCGGCATCGGGCTGAACGTAAACAGCAGCATGCAAGGCCGGGCTGAGCTGGCATCAGAGGCGATTTCTTTGCATGACGCCACCGGACAACGACATGATCGCAGCGCGCTCATCATTGCCATGCTTGAGGCATTCGACCGTTTGTACGCAATCGGCGCCGAAGGCACGGGTGAGAACATTCAACGCCTGTGGGAAAAACATGCTATGATGCTCGGGCGCATGGTCTCAATACACAATGGTAATGATGTGCTCAGCGGTATTGCCCGCGGCATCATGCCGGACGGGAGCCTGATCGTGCAGGAACCAAACGGACGCGAACATATAATCGTCTGCGGAGACCTGTCGCTCCGGCTGGAATAATAACGAATTTTTTCAGGATGTCCATGAACCGTATCATCTCCTACAACGGCACGCTGTATGATGAAAATTCCTACGCGATGAGTGCGTTCAGCCGGGCCGTGCACTATGGTGACGGGGTTTTTGAAACCATGCGGGCCAGCGGCAACCGGGTGTTTCGACTGGAAGACCATCTCAATCGCCTGTGCTCCGGCCTCGGCATACTGCGCATACCTCTTCCCGATGTTGGCCGGCTGACAGCAGCCGCACTCGAGGTGCTGCGCGCAAATGCCCTGCCTGAGGCAACCCTTAAAATAATCGCGTTTCGCAGCGGCCCGCCCGGACCCACGCCCGCTGCAACGCATGCGCCCTGCGTACTGATTACCGTTGACAGGCTTGACCGCGACGCACTCTCCCGCAATGCAGCAGGTGTCAGCGCCCGGATTGTCGCCATCCGCCGGAATACAACATCCCCCCTGTGCGGCATAAAAAGCCTGAATTATCTTGACAATATTATCGCCCGGATGGAGGCACGCGATCACGGTGCCATGGAAGCGCTGTTTCTCAACCAGCATGGCCGCGTGGCTGAAGGCGCAACCAGCAATGTATTTGCAGTTAAGGATGGCTCCCTGCGCACGCCGCCAGTCAGTGCGGGAGCGCTGCCCGGCATCACCCGCCGGGTTCTGTTCGAAATCGCGCGCACACTGTCGCTGCCCTGCAGCGAATGCGATATCTCCCCGGACGAACTGAAAGCCGCAGATGAGCTCTTTTTAACCAATGCAGGAGCAGGCATTATGCCGCTTACCATGCTTGACGGAAAAACAATCAATACAGGCCGGGTCGGAGCGCTCACGCTGCGCTGTCAGACAGCCTACAACGACATCTTCACACGGGAAACGGAGCAGGCGACATGAAAATAAACGAGGTCGAATTTTATAAAAGTTTTTTCAAGGTTACCGGCCTGCCCACGCCGGACCTGCCCGAAATAGCCTTTGCCGGACGCTCCAACGTCGGCAAGTCATCGCTGATCAACAAGCTGCTGAACCGCCGCGGCATTGCCAAAACAAGTTCAACGCCGGGCAGAACCCAGTCAATCAATTTCATTCTGATCAACCAAAACTGCTATATGGTGGATTTGCCGGGATACGGATATGCCAAAGTTCCCCTTGCAATAAAGAAAAGCTGGGGCCAGCTGATTCAGGGCTATTTGCAGCAACGCTCCAGCCTCAAGCTGCTGGTACTGATAGTCGATTCACGCCGGGAGCCAAACGAAGAAGAAAAGCTTTTTGTGCAGTGGCTTGAGCTGAATAATGTGCCGTGGGCCCTGGTTTTGACAAAAACCGATAAGCTCAAAAACGCTGCGCTCGCACGCTCGCGGCGGGAATGGCAGGCCTTTCTGGGGGCTGAAAGCGTTGTAGAGTTTTCCGCTGTCAGCGGCGCGGGCCGCGACAAGCTGTGGCGCGAGATTGATGCTGCCCTGCAGGAAACCCGCGCTGTGGGGACTCGCGCACAATAAAATCACTTGATGTATAGAAGGCTTTGCAGTACCCTGTGCGCTCGAATAAGCATGCCTGCAACAGAAAGGAATCGCCATGAAAATACTGGTGACCGGCGGAGCCGGCTTTATCGGATCGAACTTTATCCGGCACATGCGTACCCAACACCCGGCATATACAATCGTTAATTTTGACATGCTGACCTATGCCGGCAACCTTGAAAACCTGCAGGGTATCACTGACGGAGACACGTATCAATTCGTGCGCGGCGATATCCGCGACCAGCAGGCGGTCAACAGCCTGCTCACAGGTGGATTTGACGCGATTGTTAATTTTGCAGCCGAATCGCATGTTGACCGCAGCATCGACAATGCCGCTGTATTTGTCGAAACCAACGTGCTCGGCACACAGGTACTGCTTGATGCGGCCCTGCGCCACAGCGTGCCGCTCTATGTGCAGATATCAACCGACGAGGTATACGGCTCACTGGGCCCTGAGGGGCTTTTCACCGAACAGACACCGCTGGCACCCAACAGCCCGTATTCAGCCAGCAAAACCAGCGCGGATCTGTTCGTCCGCGCCTACCATGAAACCTTCGGTCTCAAAACGCTTATCACCAGATGCTCCAATAATTACGGGCCGTATCAGTTCCCGGAAAAGCTCATCCCGCTGTTTATCACCAATGCACTGGCCGATGCCCAACTGCCGCTGTACGGTGACGGATTGAACGTGCGTGACTGGATCTATGTTGAAGATCACTGCAGCGCAATTGATGCGGTTCTGCATCACGGCCGTGCCGGTGAGGTCTATAATATCGGCGGCAATGCTGAAAAAACCAATCGCGAAATAACCGCCCTGATCCTGCAGCAGCTTCAAAAACCCGCTTCTCTCATCCGCCATGTGGCTGATCGCCCCGGCCATGACCGCCGCTACGCCATCGATAACACCAAAATACGGCAGGAACTGGGATGGAAGCCGGCCTATAATTTTGATGACGGCATGCGCGCAACCATTCAGTGGTATCTTGATAACCGCCCGTGGTGGGAACGGGTAAAAAGCGGCGAGTATCAGGAATTTTATGCGCGCTGGTATGAGCAGCGCTGAGGCGCTCCGCACAGGACTTTTTTAAAACACATGTGAGAACAGCGCATGAAACTATTGATTATCGGCGCAAACGGCATGCTGGCGCGGGATGTGATCGACATCTTTCAGCGCGATCATGAACTGGTAGTCTGCGACCATCCGGACATCGACATACGCAGCGCTGATTCGGTTATGAGTTTCCTTGATCGCCATCACCCCGACTGGGTGCTGAACTGCGCGGCCTATACCGATGTTGACGGCGCTGAAACAAACCGGGAACTGGCATTCGCGGTCAACGGCGACGGACCCGGCATCCTGGCTCGCGCCTGCCGCACTCAGGGCAGCCGGTTGTGTCATTTCAGCACTGATTTCGTGTTCGACGGCCGCATCCGGGAGCCCTATCGTGAAACCGACCCGGCAAATCCGCTTTCAGTCTACGGTCAGTCAAAGCTGGCCGGTGAGCAGCAAATACAGGAAGCCTTCGATGATTACCTGATTGTGCGGACATCCTGGATGTTCGGCCGCGGCGGGAACAATTTTGTGAAAACAATCTGCCGGCTGGCAGCTGAGCGCCCCGAAGTGCAGGTTGTCGACGATCAACGCGGCAGTCCCACCAGCGCGGCTGATCTGGCCGCCATACTCAAGGTTGCTCTTGAAAAAAATCTGTGCGGGATATATCATGCCTGCAACACGGGCGTATGCAGCTGGTTTGAATTCGCGCGCGAAGCCGTTGAGCTGGCCGGACTCAGCGGCCGGGTGGTGCCGGTTACCTCAGAGCACATGCCGCGCCCCGCGCCAAGGCCGGCTTTTTCAGCAATGGATTGTTCTAAAATCAGCCGTGATTGCGGAATACATATCCGGCACTGGCGTGAAGCCCTGCGCGACTATATCGCGCATACATACAGAAACAGATGGTTGAAAAAAATCTTTCATGCAGGCTGTTCAAAAATGCTCGGATGCAAGACGCGCGAAATTATGAGGAATGAGGCGTACTTTTCCGTACGCCGCAATGACGAATAATGAGCGCAACGAAGCAGACGGGCGTTTTTCAACAGCCTTTTAGACAGGGAGCAGGCAGCATGCGCACACTCATCACCGGCGGAGCCGGATTTCTGGGCAGTCATTTATGCGATAGATTCATTAAAGAAGGGCATGAGGTTATCTGCATGGATAATCTCATCACTGGAAATATGGACAATATCGCGCATTTAATGGGCCATGAACGCTTCCGTTTTATTCATCACGATGTAACGGAATATATCTATGTTGAGGGCCCCCTGAACTACATTATGCATTTCGCCTCCCCCGCCAGCCCGATCGACTACCTTGAACTGCCCATCCAGACCCTGAAAGTCGGAGCCCTGGGCACGCACAAGGCCCTGGGTCTTGCAAAAAACAAAGGAGCACGCCTGCTGCTGGCCTCGACGTCGGAGGTGTATGGCGACCCGCTCATTCATCCGCAGCCCGAGAGCTATTACGGCAATGTCAGCCCGATCGGGCCACGCGGTGTATATGATGAGGCCAAACGGTTTGCCGAGGCCATAACCATGGCCTACCAGCGCTATCATGGCGTGGAAACACGCATCGTTCGCATTTTCAATACCTATGGCCCGCGCATGCGGCTCAACGACGGACGGGTGGTGCCGGCCTTTCTCGGGCAGGCACTTGCAGGAAAACCCCTGACAATTTTCGGCGATGGTTCCCAGACCAGAAGCTTTTGCTATGTTTCCGACCTGGTCGAAGGCATCTATCGTCTGCTGCTTTCAGCTGAACCCGAACCGGTCAATATCGGCAACCCGCGTGAAATGACCATCATGCAGTTTGCCGAGCATGTTCAAAAAATTGCCGGCACGTCACTGACAATTGAACAAAAACCCCTGCCCCAGGACGATCCCAAGGTGCGCCAACCTGACATCACCAAGGCCCGTAAGATCCTGGGATGGGAACCACAGGTACCCTTTGAAGAGGGCATCGTGAAAACAATGGAATTTTTCAAGAAAAAGCTGGGACTCTAATGGCTGCCAAATTTCGCTCGCGTCTGCTGCTGATTATCGTCTGCCTGCTGATCATCGTGCAGATTTTTGTTGTAACATCCCTGAAGCATGAATTTGAACAACAGATACTCGCGGCCCGGCAGGCGGTCAACGAACAGACCCTGCTGCAAAGCGCGCTTGTAAAACTGCTTGTTGAAAAAAATGTTATAACGCGCGAGGACCTGCTGCGGGAGGCCCAGGCCATATCAAATCAGTTCAGGGAGCAATCCCCGACCGAGGCCCCGGCTGCGGAGCCACCCTTTGATACAACCGGCCTTGCCCCGCCTGCAACAACTCCCGCAGGTCAATAACAGGCCACAGCAGGGCCGGAAGAAGAAGCATCCTGAACAATCCACTTGTTTTTCGCTGCTGAAAAAGGTAATATTGTTTGGTAACTTGCCGTCGGGGAGTAGCGCAGCCTGGTAGCGCGCATGCTTCGGGAGCATGAAGCCGCGGGTTCAAATCCCGCCTTCCCGACCATTTACATTCCTTCCCCTAACAGAGCTCAATCCCGTTGCATCATTGAATACAGATGATTTATTCTACGCATGTTTCACAGCATGGTGCCGGTTCGCTGCAGAGGAACTGCCGTCACGGTTGCGCGGATTCCGATCCGGACACGCATCCGGCTTCGCGCAGCGCGCATGGTATTGCTGTGCTGTTGCCTGGCAACCCTGTACGTGCACCCGCGTCCCTGTCAGGCGCAAAGCCCCTCAGACGCTGCGGACAATCAAACGCTTCCGGTCACATTCATAAGCCTGAAACCCGGTAGCACGATCGGGGCCTCGAACCTGCATCTGCACGCCGACGGAACCCTTGATTTTTCCATTGACGGTGAAACGCTCATCGACTCCCGGGGCACATGGTCAGCAACAGGAAAATCACTTCACGGCCGCCGTTGAATTCACGGTTGACAAGCGGGCATCCTTTCATTACCGTCTGACATGTAACGGCTACCGCCTGATGGGCCTGCATGCCGGTCGCGCGCTGTTGAGCGAATATGACCGCAGCGAGCGCCTCACGCAGGAAATCTGGTTTTTATTTTACGCTGTGCCGCCGAAATTTTTCACAGCACAGCAGCATGCCGAAGAGGATGATGCCCAATGACTGCTCTGGCGGCATATTGTGTGGGAATCGCGGGCGGTACCGGTTCAGGGAAAACAACCCTGGCGCGATCCGTGCGCGATCTGCTCGGCCCTGACAAGGTAACGCTGATCGAAGCTGATTCTTACTACCGGGATCTGTCACACCTTCCCGCGCAGGAGCGGCACCGTGTGAACTTTGATCACCCGGATGCGCTGGACATTGACCTTATGGCCGCGCATGTGCAGGAACTTCGATGCGGCCGACTCTGTACACATGAGCGCCTATGACTTTACAACACATTGCCGCACGCAGACCACGTTCTGCCTGCTGCCGCGCCCGATCATTCTCGTCGAGGGTATTCTTGTGCTGGCCTGTCAGCCGATTGTGCGCCTGCTTGATCTGAAAGTCTATATTGACGAGCGCCCGGATGTGCGCCGGGAGCGACGCATGCTGCGTGATGTCAGGGAGCGCGGACGAACAGCGGACACGGTCTCCCTGCAATATGCAACCCATGTCCTGCCCATGCACGAGCGCTACGTTGAGCCTGCTAAACACAATGCCGATATTATTCTCACCAGCAGCGCTGAAACAGATCAATTGCTGCCTGTACTGCGCGCGGCTCTGGCTGAGCGCACCGCAGGTAACAGGACAGATACTATCAGGATTCCTTAAAAAACCGGCTACCTTTAAAAGGAGATATTTCCATGCAACCGGCAACCAGGGCATATACAGGCAGATTTCTTACCATTGATCAGCGAAGTGAAGTCCTGCCCAACGGGCGCAGCGTGAGCGTTGAATGTGTCAACCACCCCGGTGCCGTGCTGATTGTGCCTTTTGTGAGCCCCAACAGGGTTGTGCTGCTGCGCCAGTACCGACCCGTGATCAAATCCTGGCTGTATGAATTTCCGGCAGGCACCATCGAGCAGGGAGAAAAGCCGCTTGCCTGCGCGCGGCGCGAGATTATCGAAGAAACAGGCTACCGGGCCGGCATACTGCGCAAACTGGGCCGCATATACCCTGTGCCGGGATACTCCACCGAAATAATAACCATGTTTGCGGCGGAGCGCCTGACCGCGGTCGGTATGGCCTGCGAAGACGATGAGGTTATTGAACCGCAAATATTCAACAAAAAGGATATACGGACTCTGTTCGCGCAGGGCCGGCTTATCGATGCGAAAACGATCTGTGCCCTGGCGCTGTGCGGATGGCTGTAGCCGACTGTTGAAAAACGCCCATCTGCTGCGGTGCGCTACATACGGTGTACAATTTGAAAAGTACGCCTTCAGTAGTCGGCTCTAGGAAAACTGCATAGCCGTCACGACCTCAGAGATCCTGCGTTTGCTCAAGATTCTCACCGCCTGCGGCGGATTCGAAATTTCATTATCCAACGAGCACTGCTATGAGCGTCGCTGCCCGGGGCAACCGCCTTTTTTCGGGGAAAAGCCTGCATGAAGAGAAGAGCGTTTCAGGTTTAACGCGCATGAATGTGCCGGCGCATTCGGCGACCTGGGCACGCTGCTGCCGTTTGTTATCGGCTTTATTGCCGTGTGCGGCCTTGATGCCGCTGCGCTGTTCATTACCCTGGGACTATGCAACATCCTGTGCGGCCTTGTGTTTCGCGTGCCCATACCGCTGCAGCCCATGAAGCTTATCGCGGTTGTCGCCATTGCCGCTCAGTGGACACCGGGGATGCTCTATGCCTGCGGAATCGCCACCGGCATTATCTGGACCGTGCTTGGCCTGACGCGCGCTATGACCGCGCTCGGCCGCTGCACGCCCGCCCCGGTCGTCAACGGCATTCAGGCCGCGCTGGGCATCCTGCTCGGCTACAAGGCGCTTGAACTGATGCAAACACAATGGCTGCTCGCAATCCTGTCTATCCTGATCATCATAGCGCTCAGGCGCAGCCGCCATGTCCCGGCCGCGCTGGTGCTGATGGCGCTGGCTGCAGGCGTCATGTGGCTGAACCACGATGTGGCGCTGAGCCTGCAGCCGGTCTTTAAGCTGCCGACCGCTCCGCACATCGCCTTTGACCGAATCTGGGAGGTCATGGTGCAGGCCGGGTTTGCCCAGCTGCCGCTCACCGCGGCCAACGCGGTTATCGCTACTGCGACCCTGGCGCGCTCATACTGGCCGGATGGCGGTATCACTGAAAAAAAACTCTCCCTCAGCATGGGCCTTTTCAATCTGGCCGCGCCTCTGACCGGCGGCATCCCGGTGTGCCACGGAGCAGGCGGGCTGGCAGCCCAGCACGCTTTCGGCGCCCGCACCTGCGGGACAAAAATCATAGAGGGTAGCATCATGCTCCTGATTGGTGTGTTCCTGGCGGGCAGCATCACCGGCCTGCTTGCAGCATTCCCGCAGGCCATCCTGGGCGTCATGCTGCTGGTGGTTGCCCTTGAGCTCATCAAGCCCGCTACTGCTACCCGCACACGCGCGGATCTGGCACTGCTCGCAATCACGCTCGCATGTGCACTGCTCATCAACATGGCTGCCGGATTTCTGCTGGGAATCGGCTGGCATTATGCCTGGAGAAAGTTTACTGAATTAAAACTTGAAAAGAATCCATAAAGACGGTAAAAAACAGTTTATATTACTAACGTTGGAAGCCCTGCTGTGAAGGGACGTTTCAGCGCATTCAGAAGCAGACCGTATACCAATGCATGACTTCATCGGCAATATCGATCTTTACCTGCAGGGTGCTCCGCTGCTGGCCCTGGCCGCCGCTTTTGCCGCCGGCCTGCTGACCAGTTTCACGCCCTGCGTCTATCCGCTGATACCAATTACCGTGGCAGTTATCGGGGCCCGGAGTGCCGGCACAAAAACACGGGCCCTGTATTTGTCGATTGTGTATGTGCTGGGCCTGGCAGCGGTATATTCCGGACTGGGAGCCTTTGCCGCATTGAGCGGACAGCTGTTCGGCCAGATCAGCACCAATAAATGGACATTTCTGGCAGTCGGCAATATTTTTCTGCTGTTCGGCCTGTCCATGCTTGATGTTTTCAGCCTGCAGTTTACCGGTTTGCAGAAACTCTCCACGCCCCGACGCGGATCAACCGGAATGCTGAGCGTATTTTTCATGGGCGGGGTTTCAGCGCTGATTGCGGGTCCCTGCACAACGCCGGTACTGGGCTCCCTGCTGGGCTTTGTTGCTGTGCGCCAGAATATTGCCTTCGGCATCGCCATGCTGTTTGTTTTTTCTCTGGGACTGGGCACGCTGCTGATTCTTGTGGGCACATTCTCCGGAGTGCTCTCTTCCCTGCCGAAATCCGGGGCCTGGATGGTGGGAATTAAAAAAATATTCGGCATCCTGATGATTATAATCGGTGAAATCTTTATTCTCAAAGCCGGCCAACTCATGCTATAGGAGGCACTATGTCACACACACTGAGAACCATGCTCATTACACTCCTGCTCGTCCTGCCGCTTGCAAACTGCGGCAATGCCGGTGAAAATAAGCAATCTGCGCCGTCGGCTGCAACCGGCATTATGACCGGCCAGCGCGCTCCGGATTTTACGCTCAAAGATCTGAGCGGCAAAACCTTTACGCTTTCAGAAGTGCATAATAAAAAACCGGTTTTGCTCATATTCTGGGCAACATGGTGCCCGGCCTGCCGACAGGCCATTCCCTATTTTTCGGATCTTTATGCTCAGTACAGCCCCCGGGGCCTTGAGGTTGTCGCGATCAATATCGCCTCCAATGATCCGCTGCCGCGCGTGCAGAGTTTTCAGGAAGTCAATAAACTGCCGTACCGTATCCTCTATGATGAAAAAACCGAGGTTTCGCGTGTGTATGGCGTATTCGGCATTCCGACAAGCCTGCTTATCGACCGCGACGGTATTATCGTGTACCGCGGCAATGTTTTGCCAGCCAATGCTAATCAGATTCTTGACAAACTCGTAGCGCCCGCTTCCTGAGCGACCGCGCACAATTCTTAAAGGCCACCCGCATGGATAGTAAAAACGTACAGACAATTTTCAACGAATCGGCCCGCTTGATTGAACACTGCGGCACGCAGTATGCCGATGAACTGCTGGCGGCCGGACGCGACATGATCGCCTGTTTTGAAGGCGGCGGCAAAGTGCTCATCTGCGGCAACGGCGGCAGCGCTGCCGAAGCCCAGCATTTCGCAGCGGAACTGATAAACAAACTTTCCGTCTATCGCCGGGCCCTGCCGGCCCTGTCTCTGGCAACCGATACCGCAACCCTGACCAGCATCGGCAATGATCTCGATTTTGAAAGCATTTTCGCACGCCAGGTAGAAGCCCTGGGCCGCGCGGGCGATATGCTGTGGGCGCTGTCCACCAGCGGACGCTCTGCCAATATCATCAAGGCCTGCAAACAGCCCGATCCATGGACATGAATATACTGTGCTTTACGGGCCATACCCGGCAGCCCCTTGAGGCAACTGCCGATCGCACCCTGCTGTGCCGCATGATTGTACCGCCCGCGTGCAGGAGGTGCATCTGTGTTACGGCCACCTGCTGTGCCTCCAGATCGAACGCCATTATCTTAAGCAGGCAGATCCACACTGATAAACCGGGCAGGCACAGGGGCCTGCCCCTACAGGCTCTCGAACATGCAGCCCTCTCTACCACAGCGCACACTACGTATACTAATCGACACGCTGGATTCACGGCTGAACTGCCGAACACGCCCACTGCAGAGGCGCTCTGGGATGCGCTTCCCCTGCAGGCACAGGCCAACCGCTGGGGCGATGAACTCTATTTCAGCGTGCCATTTCAGGTTCCGCTGGAAGCTGATGCGCGCGCGATCGTACAGGCCGGTGACGTGGCATACTGGCCCGATGGTCCCGCGCTATGCTTTTTCTTCGGACCCACACCGGTAAGCCGCCCCGGCGAAATCCGGGCAGCCAGCGCCGTAAATGTATGCGGAACAATCCGGGGTGACAGCACCGTACTGCGCAGGTTGCCGACGGAGCGATGGTTTTATTGACAAGGGGAAAAACATGAACCGCCTCGGCCGCTTCAGTGTGCGCTTTCTGGCAAGCGGATTTTTCAGCGGCCACATCCCGTTTGCTCCCGGCACAATGGGCACGCTCGTTGCAATCCCTTTGTATCTGCTGATGGTCGAAAGTCTGCAGGGGTGGTTGTATGCCGGTGCTGTTATTGCGCTGACGCTGGTGGCAATCTGGATCTCCGGACCTGGCCGCAACAATCTACGATCGCAAGGATCCACCCCAGGTAGTTATTGACGAAATAGCCGGCTTTATGCTGACAATGACTGCCATTCCCCCGGACGCCATGTACATTATCATGGGCTTTATCCTGTTTCGCGTGTTTGACATTCTCAAGCCCCAGCCTGCCGGCTGGATCAATGATCGCATGCGGGGCGGCAGCGGCATCGTGCTGGATGACATTGTCGCCGGGCTCTACGCCAATATTGTTCTACAGTTTTTATATAGAGTGCTGTAAAAACCATGGCAGTTTTCCTTCGGCACAGATATGTTCTTGAACGGTTGGCACCAGCTATCAGGCTGTTCAAAAATGCCCGGATGCAAGGCGCGCGAAATCATGAGAAATGAGGCGTACTCTTCCGTACGCCGCAGTGACGAATGATGAGTGCAACGCAGCGGACAGATCGGCTTTTTTCAACAGCCTGCTATTCGGAGAACGACTTGATTGAAATAATCACCATCGGCGACGAACTGCTGTGCGGCCGCACGCAGGACACCAATGCCGGCATGATTGCACGCGAACTGCACGCAGCCGGATTTACCGTGCAGCGCATCACCACAACCGGCGACACGCACGACGCAATCAGCGCGGCCCTGCTCGCCTGCCTGAGAGAAACCCGCTTTGTCATCGTCACCGGGGGGCTCGGCCCGACCGAAGATGATCTCACGGCCGCAGCAGCAGCCGATGCTTTTGGCGATACGATAGCCCTGCACCCTGAAGCCCTTGAGATGCTGCGCGCCGAACTCGCTCGACGGGGGCGCAGCATGAATGTGCCACAACAGAAACAGGCAATGCTGCCCTCCACCTGCACACCGATTGCCAACCCGGTTGGAACCGCCTGCGGATTTGTTGTGCGCTTTGCGAACGGCACTATCTGTTTCTGCCGGGCGTGCCTGCGGAAGCACGGGCAATGACTGAACAGTTCGTGATTGCCTATATCAATGAACACTCAGGCCGCAAGCACATCATCCGCAGTAAAACCCTGCGTGTTTTCGGGCTTTGGGAATCAGTCATTCAAGAAAAGCTCTTCGGCGCCCTGAGTCCGATGAGCGGCGTTGCTCTTGGCTTTTATCCTCACTTCCCCGAGGTTCTTCTGAAGCTCACCGCCCATGGCCCGGACGCTGCTGTTTTGGAAGAACGCCTGAACCAGGCCCAAAGCGCAATAGCAGAGCGCCTCGGTCACGTACATATATGCCGGAGAAGATGTTTCGCTGATGGAGGCTGTCGGAAGGCTGCTGGCCGAAGGCGGCCACAGTCTGGCTGTTGCCGAATCCTGTACCGGGGGGCTTCTCTCCCATCTGATCACGAATGTGCCGGGCAGCTCCGCCTGGTTTGAACGCGGGCTTGTGGTCTACAGCAATGCCGCAAAAACACAACTCGCAGGCGTTGAGGAAACAATCCTGGCGCAGCATGGGGCCGTGAGCGCGCAAACCGCGCAGGCCCTCGCGCATGGGGTCCGCGATCGCGCCGCGAGCACCTACGGCATCGGCATAACCGGCATAGCCGGCCCTGACGGGGGCACGCCTGAAAAACCGGTCGGCACGGTGTTTTTCGCCATAGCCGGGCCTGAGGGCTGCCGGGCGTATCATCGCCGCTTCACCGGCAACCGTGAACAAAACAAACTCTTAAGCGCCTACACCGCGCTTGACCTGCTGCGCCGGACCCTGATGGGCCTGAGCACTGATGATCAGGCTCCGTCTTGTACCTGACCGCAAAAAACAGGACGGCAAGGATAGAAAAACAGCCCCAACGGCCTGGCAAACACTAAAAACGGAAAGATTGCATTGAAATTTTAAGTTATATCGACAGGAATCAGGGGCGGGCGCAAAGCCCGCCTCAGCATTTGAGAGGCACATGACAGCATATCAAAGAAAATCCCATGTACCGCTACCTGCTGGTGCTGGTCGTGTGCGCAAGCGCGGGGCTGCAGGGCTGGATGGCGCTGTACACCAATTACGCAAAAGAGGTGGTGGGCGTAAACGGCTTGCAGATCGGCATGGCGCAATCGGTGCGCGAGATTCCGGGCTTTCTCACCTTCCTGGTCATGTATATTCTGCTCGTCATGAGCGAGTACCGGCTTGCCGGCTGGTCGGTCATCGTGATGGGCATAGGCATCGGCGCGACAGGTTTTTTCGCCACGTTGCCGGGCCTTCTGTTCACGACGGTCATCATGTCGACCGGGTTTCACTATTTTGAAACCACCAACAAATCGCTGACCGTGCAGTGCTTCTCCCACACGGACGCGCCGGTCGTGTTCGCGCGGTTGCGCGGCTTCGGGGCCCTTGCCAATATCGGTGTCGGAGGCGTCATCTGGCTGCTTGCCTTCGTGCTGCCGTATAGAATCAATTTCCTGCTCCTGGGGATATTCGTCTGCGGCGCAGGCGCCTACATGCTTTGGAAGAGCCCCCCTGCCCATACCGCGCCGGGCGTTCAGAACAGGCCCGTGCTGCGGCGGCGCTACCGGCTCTATTATATGCTGAATTTTTTGAGCGGCGCGCGACGGCAGATTTTCATCGTCTTTGCCGTCTTTCTGCTGGTTGAAAAGTATCACCTGGCGGTAACGACCATCGCGGGAATTTATGTCGTCAATTACGCACTGACCTGGCTCACCAATCCCTGGATTTCGCGGGCCATCAACCGCTACGGCGAGCGGGTCGTGCTGTGCATGGAAAGCGCGAGCCTGATCGTGCTGTTTCTGGGGTATGCCTTTATCGAAAATGCGGCGGTGGCGGTGTGTCTGTACGTGCTTGACAGCATCTTCTTCAATTTCGCCATCGGGCTGAGCACGTACCTGCAAAAAATCGCCGATCCGGAAGACCTGGCGCAGAGCACGGCCGTGGGATTTACGATCAATCACATCTCCGCGGTGGTGATACCGCTGTGCGGCGGGGCGCTGTGGCTGGTAAACTGGCGGCTGCCGTTTCTGATCGGCACGGCGCTGACAGTTGTTTCTTTTCTGTTTACGCTGCGAATCCGGATACCCCTGAACGCCGCGGCCGGCGCGGCCACAAACGACTGATCAATCTTATACGCCCCTGCTAAGAAGGTTTTGCGACCAGAGGCTACCCCTAAAGGACAAAAAATTTTATCACTCCCTGCATCCGAACTCCAAACACATAACTCCCGACTTAATAAATACTTCCCGGAACATTATACAGAACGGGCGGTTTGAAGTTGGGCCGCACCAACTGACCCTCATACAGAATTTCACGGATATCAATGCCGTCGTTGCGCAACACACCATTGATTGTCAACGGTTTTTTTTCTATTGGCCGCACGCTGCATCATTACTTCTGCATCCCGGCCGACACTTACCCGGTAGTAGTTGGTATAACAACGCAGCTCATTCTGCTGGTCAGCAAGCATGAGATACCAGGTCCAAAATGAAAGACTGCCATAATAAGCAAGCTCACCGGTGACTTCAATCCGGCGATCCTGATACAGAGAATGGTTTTCAAGCACATCCCTGATAGAAGCAGTTATGATAAGCTCGCAATCCTCATAAGCCTCGGGATCAGACAGGACATCGTCCAGCGTTGCCCGCACCTGCGGCGAATGAGAACAGGCAGGCGCTTGCAATATAATGCATGCTGCTACGAAGCATATACATAATAACTTCATAGATACCCCCCTGGTACTATGTCCACTACGATATACATAGTATGCTCATTGTAGATGGCAACCGCAGCAAGAAAATAAACTGCCGCTACGGCCTTGCTTCATACACGATATTGACCGGGGTTTCCGCGGCCCGGCGAAAACGGGTAAAACCGGCTGACAGCACGACCTCCCGCAAACGTCTTTCACCGGCCTGGGCACCAAGCGCCAGCCCAACGTCCTGGGCCAGAGCCCCGGGCACACACAAAAGAACAGAAGCACAATAGTAAAGCCTGCCAACCGGATTAAAATTATGCTCCACCACATCTCCGGCATACGGCTCGACAATCATCCAGGTGCCATCAGGCTTTAATGCCTTAAAAATTGTCTCAGCCGCCCCGGCCGGATCACCCATGTCATGCAGGCAGTCAAACGATGTGACCAGATCATATCCTGCAGCGGGAATGTCACATGCTGCCAGGGCCTCAAAGCGACCCGGTCGGCAACACCGGCTTCACGCGCATGCTGTGCTGGCAGCCTCGATTGAAAGCTCGTGACAGTCAAAGCCTTCAAAGCGGGACCGCGGAAACGCCTGGGCCATCAGAATGCTGGACAACCCGTGTCCGCAGCCCACATCCGCCACGAATGCCCCCTTTGTGAGCTTCTGCAGCACACCTTCCAGTGCCGGAATCCAGGTACTGACCAGATGCGTTTTATACAGCGGCTTGTAAAACCGCTCAGTGCCAGGAAAAAGTTCAGCATCATGCTCATGCCAGCCGACACCTTTGCCGGTCAGGAAGGCCTCTGTTATCTTTGGCTCGGACTTAATCGCGGCTATTGCTGCCTGAAATGCGCCGGGCATATATGCGGGGCTTTCCTCATCAGCCAGTACCATGCCTGCTCAGGCGTCAGATAATAACATCGCGCTCACCGGAATCATAGGAAATGTATCCTCCGGATGCCATGGCCGGCAGCCACTCCTGAACGTAACGCACAGCCGTACGGGTGCGCTCGGCAAGCTGCTCAGCGTTCAGCTTTCCGCGGCAAGTTTTTTAAAAAGTCCCAGCTTCTCACCAATCAGCACGAGCGGTGCATGGAAAAGTCGCGCCGATATCCGCCAGCACCTTCCCGATCATTTCCTGTAATTTATCCGTATCAATCGCCATGGTCCTTTTCCTTTCACTGCCTGAGATACCTTAGAAATCCGTTATAAACAAAAAAAGCACCCAGTCACGAGACTGAGTGCTTCACGGCCATCTGGTCGGGGCGACTGGATTTGAACCAGCGACCACTTGAACCCCATTCAAGTGCGCTACCAGGCTGCGCTACGCCCCGGCAAAAAAAATAATTTAACCATGTTTAAGAAATTCTGTCAAGAGGTTTGCCAGACCCTGATGGCTTTGTGCATGTGGTAAGAAGTGCCGCCTGAACCCCTGGCTTTGTGGCTCTATACAAACGGAAAATGCCCTGGTTGTTTGCTGACATGTTAAAAAGCCGGACCGGGGACGATACAACTCTTCCCCGGCCCGGCCGGATTTGCGTTTCCCGGCTTGTGCCTGCGCTCAGAATTCAGGCGGCAGTTCTACCGGATCCGGATCCTGCAGGGGATAGCCAAAAAGGTCAAGACTAAAGTAAACTTCCCCGCTGCCGGTCAGTGATGTGTTCTTGACCTCGACCGAGTAGGTGCACTTTACCGTGTCAAATTTGGCGGTGACGAGTCCGTTTCCGCTGTCGGCATTCTTGCAGCTGTACACACCGTTTTTTTCCGAAAACACATCGCCCGGCAGACTGAACGTGTCAGGTCCAAGCGTGATATCAACCGGCTTCGCCGTGTCAAAGTCAAAGTCGCCGTCTACCGTAAATGTCCCCGAGATCGACAACGAGTCGGTGTCGACCTTCGAGCCTTTTTTGGCCTTGAATTTCGATACATCCAGGCTGTTCAGCAGGCCCATCACGAGCGGCAGAGGACAGGGATTTGTGCCGTTGACAATATCTTCATTAAGCACTGTCTGGACGAAATAGCTGCCTATTTTAACCGTCAGGGTTATCGGGCAGTACAATCCGGCGAGATCGGCGTTGCTGGCGGAGAAGTTCATCGTGCCTTTAATGCTGTCATAGGAAAACGACAGCACGGGATTGGAATCATCCTTCGGGCTTTTGTATTTACCGTTGATGAAAGTGCTCTCATTGATCGGGAAGAGAAACGTGGTGTTGACAGCGGGATCGGGAACTATATCGGTCCACAGCGAAATGACGATCTCACCGCCCATCGCCGCCGCCGCAGTCATGCGGGCTTCCCCGGCATCCATCCAGCCCGAAAACTTGATACTGTCGGTTGTGCCGGCTTTAATGGTGCATGTGTCGATGCGCATGTTCGTCTCTGCGGGCAGCTCAAAGCGCCACAGGTCGTTCACATAGTCCTGCTGTTTGTATTTACCATAGACAAAACCCCCGAAGAGCCACAGATTGCCTGCGTTGTCCGTCCAGGCAACGCTTCCATCGCGTGCTCCCGGCACATTGGCCGCTGCGGGCGTGCCCTTTGTGCCGTAGATGCCCGATTTTTTGGTTTTGTCAGAGCCGCTTATCCAGGTCCAGAGATTGGCATTGGGATAATAGCGCCACAGGTCATTCAGCGTGTCCCCCCTTCCGGAACTGGCAAGGCCATAGCCCCCGAAGAGCCACGGATCGCCGACGAGATCCGTCCAGGCGACACCATCATAGCGTGCACCCGGCACGCTATTATCTGAGATCATACCCTGTGCCCCATATTTGCCTGACTTGCCGACCTTGTCAGGGCCGCTCATCCAGGTCCACGTAGCATTATCAGTATCATAGCACCACAGGTCGCTTAGGTAGTACAGGTTGTTCTTGTCATAACCATAGCCCCCGAAGAGGCATAGATCGCCGGCGCGATCCGTCCAGGCGACGCTTCCTTCGCGCGCGCCCGGCACATTGTCAGCTGCGGGTATGCCTTGTGTGCCGTAGGTGCCTCCCTTATTGCCCTTATCAGAGCCGCTTATCCAGGTCCACGTAGCATTATCAGGATCATAGCGCCACAGGTCGTTGAGTAAGCGATCGTTGTCGGTGCTGTCCCGGCCATAGCCCCCGAAGAGCCACAAATCGCCGGTGCGGTCCGTCCAGGCGACACTTTCATAGCGTGCACCCGGCACATTGTCCGCTGCGGGCGTGCCTTGTATGCCATAGGTGCCCACCTGCTTAGCAATGTCAGAGCCGCTCATCCAGGTCCACATATCATTATCAGGATCATAGCGCCACAGGTCGTTCAGGTAGTTCTTATTGCCGGTGCTGTCAAGGCCGACACCTGCGAAGAGCCACAAATCGCCGGTGCGATCCGTCCAGGCGACACTGCCATAGCGGCCGCCCGGCACATTGTCCGGTGAGGGCGTGCCCTTTGTGCCGTAGGTGCCTGCCTGCAAGGATCATGTCAGAGCCGCTCATCCAGGTCCACGTATTATTATCAGGATCATAGCGCCACAGGTCATTCAGATAGTTCTTCGGTGCCGGTGTCGGCACTGCCCAGGCCATAGCCCCCGAAGAACCAAAAATTGCCGGTGCTGTCCGTCCAGGCCGCACTGCCATATCGGGCACCCGGGACATTCGCCGCTGCGGGCGTGCCCTTTATACCGTAGGTGCCTGCCTGAAGGACCAAGTCAGAGCCGCTCATCCAGGTCCACTCGTTAGAACCAGCCCGTGAAATGGACGCTGATAACACGCAAGCCGTAAAAATTATTGTTGTTATAAGCCACCGCAAAACCATCTGCTTACTGCCGTGCATGCTTTGTTCCTCCATGAGCTCCCTGTTGCTTTCTCCTGCATGTTTCACCGCCGTGTCCCTCTTCTGCCGGGCCTGTTGCAGTACCCTTTTTACTGCGGTCGTTTCGTACATAATTTTGACCACACATGACATGTTTTTTCAACACGGCTTCCTGTGGATATTCAGTATCAGTGATATTTCTCGGGCCTGCCAGCACCTGCTTTTTATCTCCGAGGGTTCGGTGCTTTTTTCAGGATTTCCAAGCAGTTGTGACAATCACACAAACACGTCGCACATGAGAACAGGGATGCGGCGTTTTGGCTTGAGGCCGTTTTCGATGCAGCCGCTCATGCCGGTTCGCCTGCTAGCATACGGTAGCATGTAAACAGGAGAAAAACAAGCCCGCGATGGCTTCTTTGTTTGCCGGTCCGTCCGTCTCCCAGGCTAAAAAAGGTGCACTCAATCATTGATGAAGTCGTAAAAATTCAGAAAATGCACATTTTTCAGACACGCTCGTAAAAAGTTCGCAGGCAAGGCGCGCGAATCCGAAGAAATGAGGCATACGTGCTGTACGCCGCAATGACTGAGGATGAAGCGCAACGCAGCATCCGGACTTTTTACGGGTGTGTCAATCATTGCGGGGCATACAACCTTACCCTGTCGTGCAGTTTTTAGCGTCGCGTTACACGGCGCTTTCTGGCAGGAGCATTTGCTGCAGGGGCAGGCCTTCGCGAGCGCGGCTTTTTCTTAAAAAAATCCTTGAGCGCACATACGCTCTCAGGCAGCGCCTCCAGGAGCTCCTGCCTGAGGCTTTCGCCGCCGGAGCCAAGCTGTTTGGCGGCCCGCTCAAATTCTTTTGGGTCGGCAAGCAGAATAATCGGGGTCAACAGGTCAAGGACAAGACTGGTATCCAGCTTCCAACTCGATCTATTGAACTCCATGCCCATCAGAAAACCGCAACACCACAAACGGGCATCAACGTCCTCCTCATCGTCATCGCCCTCACATGAAACAATGGGCAGGAACGAACCGTCTTCAATTGAGCGCAGCGTATCCTCATACAGCCGGGTAAGCATCTCCAGGATGTCTGAGGGGAGTTCACATTCGCTTTCCTCGGCATCGGTCTCCTCAGGGAGGAAAACCGCGCACACGCAATCCCTGAATGAAAGCACACGCGGGCCGCACAGGGCAGCGCTCATAAAGCCGTGCACCTCATCAAGGCTGAGTGCGACCTCATCGTTTGCCGCCAGCATGGCATCAAGCTCTTCACAATACTCTTCAATAGCCATAGGTCCTCTCCCTTTCAGATTAGCGGGCGCGCAGCACATACACCTGATCGTTTTTGCGCGTAACCTGCGCAGTCTTCAGCGCAATCGGCTGGCCCTTGCATGACACTGCAACTTGTATATGATTCATCTCCATAGATTCGGCGACCTGTTCAAAAACACCGGTTGTTGGTCCCTGAAACACAAGGGTGTCCCCTGTTCGAAATGTGTTGCTTTCAACCATGATTTCGCTGACACCCGCGCGCCGAAAATGTTTGATAACCCGGCCGACATATTCCTTGCGAACAGTGGATCGGCTGCCCGCGCCGTCGGCCCAGTCGGCGACCGGGCGCCCCATAAAAAAACCACTTGAAAATCCCCGGTTATACACCCGTTCAAGCCGCGCGAGTTCTTCGCGTTTGAGGGCCTCAAATTCAAGGCGAAACTGCCTGCGACCCCGATTGGCACAATAAAAATCAATTGCCCGGCGATAGGCGCCCACAACCGTTGCCACGTATTCGGGGCTGCGGTTGCGACCCTCGATTTTCAGGCTGTCAACCCCGGCAGCAATCAGCTTTTCTATAAACGGCAACGTACACAAGTCCCGGGGGCTCATGACATAGCCCTGGCCGATCCGAAAACCGATGTCCTCATCAAGGGCCGTAATCTCATACTCCCGGCGGCAGGGCTGATAGCATGCGCCGCGATTGGCCGAGGCACCATGCTGCAGCGTGGACATAAAGCAACGTCCGCTGACAGCAACACACATGGCACCATGCGCAAACACCTCAATTTCAATGCCGGATGCCTGCTCCCCAAGGCTTTCCAAAAGATCGCGCCGGATGCGGCGCATATCAGCCAGCGTGCATTCGCGGGCCAGCACAAAACGGCGCACGCCCAGATTGCGATAAAAATACAGCATGCTTTCCGTGTTCGAGACCGACATCTGGGTCGATACATGCACAGGCAGTCCCAGACGGTTAGCGGCCGCAATGACACAAAAATCCCATGCAATCACCGCATCAACACCGGCAGCCTGCGCGCGCTCCAGCACGCTGCGCACTTTTGAAATTTCAGACTGATAAATAATGGTGTTAAGCGCCAGATAACATCTGCAGCCCACAGCCCGGCAGGCGCCCACCAGTGCAGGGAATTCGCCGGGAGTAAAGTTATCGGCAGCCGCGCGCATATTTAAATCACGGACTCCAAAATAAATTGCATCCGCGCCGGCGTCAAGTGCCGCCCGCAGCGCAATCCGGTTACCGGCCGGAGCCAGAATTTCAGGTTTTCGGGGAGATGTCATTGATGGTGTCGCACACAATCGAACATTGAAAGGACTTTTGACTGCAACCGCTCAAGAGTACCGTCCTGCACGCAAAGCACCATGTGCACTCACGTGCCGGACTGCCGCATTGCACGCGGGGAGGAACGCGGTTCATGCGCTGTCCTACTTAAAAAGACCGCGCCTCCGACTTGGCTCTGGTTCAGCTGCCTGTTCGGGCGCAGCCTGCTGCTGAGCCTGTATTTTTAACTTATGCAGCTGCAAACCCATCTGCCTGAGCTGATCTTCCTGCTCGGTTATCTTCTGGGTACTTTCCTGCAGCTTTTTGTCCTGAGCCTTTATGTAGTCATTGCGTTTGACAACTTCCTGCTCAAGGGCGGCAATGCGCTGCATAGCCTGCTCCTCTTTCTCCCGGATGCTCTCCTTGAAACTCTTTATCTCGGAGTCGTATTTCTGCCGCAGCTCAAGGTGAGCCTTGATAATGGAAAAATCAGAATATGCTTCCTTCATGCTCTCACAACCCCGCTTCCATGATATCACCGTCTTCGCTTATGCCCAGCTTATCCATCAGCAGCTTTAATTCACCCGGCAGCAGCGTGGCACTCAGCGCTTCCTTAAACGAAATCATCTTATTGGCAATCAATGCGACCAGCGATTGTTCTATGGACTGCATCCTGTTGATCGTGACCGAGCGCTCCATTTCTTCACGAATAGACTTCAATTCATTCTTTTCAATCAGGTCCCTGATACGCGGACTCTTAATCAGGATCTCAAGGGCGGCAATGCGCCCCTGCGAGTCCAGGCGCGGCAACAGGCGCTGATAAATTGAGGCCAGGAGAACCTCGGATATCTGCTTGCGCACGAGCGGGCGCAAATCCCCCGGGAATGAATCAACAATACGGGAGATTGCGTCATAGGAGCTGTTAGCATGCACCGTGGTAAAAACCTGATGCCCGGTTTCAGCAGCGCTGAGAACCGTCTGCATGGTATCAACGCTGCGCATTTCACCGATCAGAATAATATCCGGATCCTGACGCATGGCGTTTTTAAGGGCGACTTCATACCCAATCGTATCAACGCCGACCTCGCGCTGCGTTATGAAGGACTTATTATCCCGGAACAGGTATTCGATAGGATCTTCAATCGTCACGACATGCGCGGTACGCGAATCGTTGATTGACTGCAGCATAGCTGCCAGCGTTGATGATTTACCCGAACCGGTCGGGCCGCAGACCAGCGCCAGACCCTGCGGCCGCTGGCAAATCGAGGCAAGCACGGTCGGCAAACCCAACGACTCAATGGTGGGCACGCTGGTAAAGATATTGCGAAACGCCAACGAAATGGTACCGCGCTGATAAAACACATTGATACGAAAACGGGTAAAGCTCTCAATAGCATAGGATGAATCAACCGCCAATTCTTCATAGAGCTGCTTTTTCTGTTTATCGGTCAAAATCCGCTCTTTAGCTTCATTGAGCCACTCCGCCGTAAGCCGCTCCTGCCCGTAGACGTCCAGGGCCCCATCGACACGAAACACAGGCGGAGAGCCGACACGCAGATGCAGGTCCGAGGCTTTTATGGTGACCATGTACCGCAACAGTTCATTCAGATCGTAAGCCATTGAGCGCTCGTAGTGCTATTCAGCGATACAGTACTGGAATCCGTCCGGCCCACATGCCGTGACCGCAAGTACCTTCTTGTATAAACCACAACCATTATTCGGCATATATAGGAAAAAACTGAAACAACTGCAACGTAAATATTCATGCCACGGGCTGCGTGAATGCCTGAGCGCTTAGTTGCACTTAATGTCGCGCAGCTTGAGCTGAATACTTTTTTGGCCGTTAAACGTGTTGATTTGCGGCACAAAGGCAAGCTTGATGCTGTTGTCCCCAAGATCAAACCGGGATGCCATGTTGAAGCCGATCGCATCATAAAAACGGCCGGACTCCTTGATTTTAAGCTTTAAATGCCCGTTACCGACCATCATGTGGCTGTAGTATTTAAGCTCAGGGCTGCAGAAGACCGGTTCGGGGTTTTGGAACCCGAACGGGGCAAGCGCTTCAATATCCTGCACAACCCCGCAGGAAAGCTCCTGCAGGGCAATCTCCGCGTCAATCATGATAACCTGAAATTCAGCCCCTGCTGCTTGTCCGGCACAGCTGCAGGATTCATTAAAGCGCGCACGGAAATCATCAATATTACTCATTGTAACGCTCAACCCGGCCGCGCCTTTGTGCCCGCCGTAGGTTTCTAAAAGAGAAGCGCAGTTTTTCACGGCATCATAGATATTAAAACCTTCAACCCCGCGGACCGAACCGCGACCGGTGCCCTTGCGCTCATCACAGGCAATCATGACAACCGGGCGAAGGAACTCATCGGCCAGGCGCGATGCACACAGGCCCATAACCCCGGGGTGCCAGTCATTCGAGGCGAGCACCAACGCAGCATCATCACGATAGGGATCAAGCTGTTTTCTGGCATCCGTCAAAGTCCGGCCCTCAACCTGACGGCGGCGCGTATTTTCCTGATCAATCTGACTGGCAAGCAGCGCAGCCTCATCAGGGTTTTCGCACAGCAGCAGCTGAACCGCCAGGGCCGCGTCGGCAACACGCCCGGCAGCGTTAATGCGCGGTGCAAGGCGATAGGCCACCGTGGTGACGGTCACTTCTTCGTGCTCAAGCCCGCAGACGCTTTTCAGGGCTTTAATGCCGGGCCGTTCTGAGCGGCTCAGCTCCTCGAGTCCGTTGCGCACGAAAATGCGATTTTCATCGACCATCGGCACGATATCGGCAATGGTGCCGAGCGCGACCAGGTCAAGATATTCGCGCAGATTGGGCTCATCCACGTTCGTCCAGGCACCGCGCTCACGCAGCGTTTTGCGAAGGGCCATGACCAGATTAAAGGCAACACCTACCCCGGCAAGCCCCTTAAAAGGAAACGAACAATCAGGCTGCTTTGGATTCAATGTCGCGTACGCAGCCGCTTGCGCTTCCGGCATTTCATGATGATCGGTTACAATGACGTCCATGCCCCGGCTATTGGCGTACATAACCTCATCCAGATCCGAAATGCCGCAGTCAACCGTAATAAGCAACCGCGCATCGCGCTGTGAGCGTATCCGGTCAAGGGCTTCAATATTCAAACCATAACCCTCGTGCTGGCGCCCCGGGATATAAAAGGAAACATTGCCTCCGGCCCGCTTCAAAAACAGCGCCAGCACGGCAGTTGCGGTTACGCCGTCCACATCATAGTCGCCATAAATACAGATATGCTCCTGCCGGCCCAGGGCAACAATAATCCGCTCAACCGCCCTGTGCATGTCTTTCATCAAAAAGGGTGAATGCAGGTCATTCAGGCGCGCAGAAAGAAAGGAGCGGGCTTTATCGGGACTGTCAAAACCGCGATTGATTAATACTTGAGAAACAAGCGGAGAAATGTTAAGCGTACGGGCAAGCGTTGTGCGCAGATCAATCTGCGGTTCGGTAATGTGCCAGGAGGTACAGACTGCATCCAAAATAAATTCCTGCGTGAACAACAAGTCAATATGCGGGTGTGCGTTCAGGATTGTAGCAAAGCACCCGTTAAAGTCAAGCTCCGCGCACGAATCCGGCATTGTCTTACCGGCGGCGGTGCCACAGCATGAAAGGCTGATCAATGAACCGCACTCCAGACCAGGCCTGGCAGGCCCTGCATGATCACATTCCCACCCTGCAGACGATGCATATGCGCGATATGTTTACCGCAAACCCGCATCGTTTCGAGGACTTCAGCCTTGAGGCGGCCGGGCTGCTGCTTGACTACTCCAAAAATCTGCTGACTCCGCGCACACGTGAAATCCTGCTGGAGCTTGCGCATGCCAGTGACCTTGGCGGCTGGATTGAAAAGATGTTTCGCGGAGAAAAAATCAACTGCACTGAGAACAGATCCGTGCTGCACACGGCCCTGCGCGCCAACCCCGCAGACCCGGTACTGTGCGACGGCCGCGATGTGATGCCGGATGTAGCTGCAATGCTGGATGCGTGCGGGCGGTTTGCAGAATCCATTCGCACGGGTGAGCGGCGCGGCTATACGGGCAAGCCCTTTACCGACGTTGTCAATATCGGCATCGGCGGGTCTGACCTTGGCCCGGCCATGGTATGCGAAGCCCTGAAGCCGTACGCCGGCAACCTGACAATGCACTTTGTCTCCAATATTGACGGCACCCATATCACGGAGACCCTGAAATCCCTGCAGCCGGAAACAACCCTTTTCATCATCGCCTCGAAGACATTCACCACCCTGGAGACCATGACCAACGCCCAAACGGCACGTGATTGGTTCACGGCAGTTGCGGGCAGCCATGCCCACGTTGCCGTTCATTTTGCGGCCGTGTCAACCAACCAGGCCGAGGTAAGCGCGTTCGGTATCGATCCCGCCAATATGTTCGGTTTCTGGGACTGGGTCGGAGGACGCTACTCAGTCTGGTCGGCAATCGGACTGCCGGTCATACTCTCGATCGGCATGCGCAATTTCCAGGACTTTCTCTCAGGGGCCAGGGCCATGGACCTGCATTTCCGCTCGGCTCCCTTTGATCGCAACATTCCGGTGTTGATGGGGCTCATCGGCATTCTTTATAATAACGGCTTCGGCTGCGAGACCCACGCCATCCTGCCCTATGACCAGTACCTGCGACGCCTGCCGGCCTACATCCAGCAACTCGACATGGAATCAAATGGCAAACACATCACGCGCGCCGGAGCCCGCTCAGCAGCATCAACCGGTCCGGTGATATGGGGAGCACCCGGCACAGACGGCCAGCATGCCTTTTTTCAGCTTATCCACCAAGGCTGCACAATGATCCCGGCCGACTTTCTGGCACCGGCCATAAGCCATAATCCGGTGGGCAATCATCATCAACTGCTGCTGGCAAACTTCTTTGCCCAGACCGAGGCCCTGATGAACGGAAAAACTGAAGAACAGGTGCGCGATGAGCTCGCTGCCGCAGGTATGAGCGCGGCTGAGATTGATTTTCACGCTCCGCACCGCGTATTTGATGGCAACCGCCCCACCAATACCATCATGTTCAGGAAACTTGATCCGCACACACTGGGAACGCTGATCGCCATGTATGAACACAAGGTCTTTACGCAGGGCATTCTCTGGAACATATGCTCTTTTGACCAGTGGGGGGTCGAGCTGGGTAAACAGCTTGCACAGAAAATCATCCCGGAGCTTGCATCTGCGCAGCCGATAAAAACCCACGACAGCTCAACGCGCGGCCTGATCAACACCTGCAAGCGCTGGCGCAACGAGCAGGCATAGTTCGGAGTTGGGAAGACAACAGGTTCAAAGTTCAAGGTTCAATATTCAGGCTCATCCGTCCGATCGGTCCGATGAGTCGAATCCGTCCGATGCCTTGCTTTGTCTGGCAGAAGAGAAGTGGCTCGCAGCACAACACCTACACAGCACAGTCAGAGGGATCGCCCTGTATCTTCGCGATGGCATGGGCCAGGGCAGGCAGCACGGTTTGCAGGTTTTCACGGGCAGCCTTGGGGCTGCCGGGCAGGTTTATAATCAGGCAGTGCTTGCGAATGCCGGCCAGAGCGCGTGAGATTACGGCATGCGGCGTTATCTTCAGGCTTTCCATGCGCATTGCCTCTCCAAAACCGGGCAGCTCACGCTCAATCACGCTCCTGGTAGCCTCAGGTGTTACATCGCGCGGACCCACCCCGGTTCCGCCGGTTGTAACGATCAAATCACAGCGCAGCTCATCACAACAGACCATAAGCCGACTGACAATACAATCCTGTTCATCCGGGATAATTTCGCTGTGGGCAACCGCTATGCCAGCCTGCTCAAGCAATGCCTGAACAGCGGGGCCGCTCGTATCAAGGCGCTCTCCCCGGGAACCCTTGTCACTGATGGTAAGCACTGCAGCACGTATGGTCATGAGATTGCCTCTATACCTTCGACCCGGATCGGGTCACTTCACAAACACGAAGCAGAAACAAATAAACCTGCAACGCGGCCTGTCAATCAAACCTTGCCACGCTGTGTCAAAATCCGGCGGGCGGTCAGCTTAACAACGCCGGTAACGGATCTGCTGCGGGCAAGCTCCCTTAATACATGATCCGGCAGGCCGGGCATAATTTTCATCACCGCCGGAACAGGCGTCTTGGGATTTTCGACCAACGCACACTTGACCTTGAAGATTTGCAAAAATTTCTTTTTGCTCGCCACAATGCGCGTTACTTCGCCTGAGAGATTTTTGTTGCCGGCGTAGCTGATGACCTCATCATCGGTCACGCGCGGGTTCTCAAGGACATTCTTCACAACAATCTTGTTACTCTCTTTAATCAGCAGACCGCGGGCTTCCTTATTGCCGATCAGGGAAAGTTTTATCTTGTCGCTCACCGCCATCCGTGACACCACGGCGGTCATGGAATCAATTTTAATTGCACCATGCCCGCTGTCAAAATCCTCAATCAGTTCTTCCGGGAATGTTTCAAGTGAGGATTCTTCCTGCTCATCCGGCTGTGTTTCGGGATAGTCAGACTCTTCCATACGGCACCTGCCCTCCTCAAAACGCCCCGCAGTCAGGCATTCATAACGAACGTTTATTTTTCTTCCTTCTGCGATGCGGCGATCACTTTTTCTGCCAGATTATGCGGCATTTCTTCATAATGATCAAACTGCATGGTAAACAGGCCCCGTCCGCTGGTCATTGAGGTAAGGTCGGCCGAATAGGTCAGCATCTCCGATTGCGGAACCAGCGCTTTGACCATCTGGCCGCCCACGCCCTGCTCCATGCCCAGCACGCGGCCACGGCGGCTGTTGACATCGCCCATGACATCACCGGTCAAGTCATCCGGAACGGTAATTTCAACCTGCATGATCGGTTCCAGAAGAATGGGATTGCACTGCGCAAAACCGAGCTTAAAACCCTTGGAACCGGCGATTTGAAATGCCATGTCGGATGAATCGACATCGTGGTAACCGCCGTCAACCAGCTTCACACGCACATCCACTATCGGAAAGCCGGCCAGAATGCCGGTCACCATCTGGTTGGCGATACCCTTTTCAACCGCGGGGATATAGTTGCGCGGTATCGCGCCGCCAACGACCTTATCAACAAACTCAAATCCGCCGCCGCTGGGCAGCGGTTCCATTTCAATCCAGGTATCCGCAAACTGCCCGCGCCCGCCGGATTGCTTTTTATGCTTGCCCTGAACACGTGTCTTGCCCTTGATGGTTTCCTTATAGGCAATTTTGGGCAGTTTCATTTCAATTTCAACACCGAACTTGCGCTTGAGGCGAGCTGCGGTTACATCGATATGCACCTGGCCGACACCGGAGAGAACAAACTCCCTGGTGGCTTCATTTTTCTCAAGCAGCAGGGTCGGGTCCTCTTCCATCAGGCGGTGCAGCGAGCTGGCCATTTTATCCTCGTCCGCGCGACTTTTGGCCATGACGGCATAGGAGGTAACCGGTCGGGGATATTTGAGAACCTTAAACCTGACGTCTGAACCCGGTTCGCACAGCGTATCAGCGGTAGAGGTTTCCTTCAATTTGGCGACCGCCACGATATCACCGGCAACAGCCGCATCGATGGCAGACTGGTTTTTGCCTTCAATGCGCAAAATGCTGCCGAACTTTTCCTTGGTGTCCCGGGTGGCGTTATATATGCTTGCATCTGAGGACAATTCGCCCGAGAACACCCTGAACAGGGTCAGCTTCCCGGCATATGGATCGGCAATGGTTTTAAACACATAGGCCAGCAAAGGACCACCCTCCGAGAGAGCGACCGTACGCGGTTCCCCGGTTTTGGCGTCAAGCACTTCAAGCTCGGCCCTGTCAAGCGGAGAGGGAAGATTCTGTACGATGAAATCCATGAGAGGCTGCACGCCGTAATTCTTGACCGCGCTGCCGCACATAACGCCGATCAGGCCAGCGTCTGCTACCCCCTTTTTCATGGTGGCGCTGATTTCATCGAGTGACAGGTCGCCGCCCTCAAGGTACTTCTCAAGCAGAGCCTCATCGGATTCGGCGATATTTTCAATGAGTTGCTGGCGCAGCTCTTCCACCTGATCGCTCATGTCCGCAGGGATGTCCCCTTCGTTCAGCTGGCCGGAATCATTCGCAGCGAAGCGCATGCCCTTCATCTTTACAAGATCAACCAGTCCGTTAAAACCGGCTTCCTTGCCGATTGGAATGGTGAGCGGGGTCAGATTGACGCCCAGCGTATTTTTAATGTCCACCAAAACGGAATAAAAATCAGTATTTTCGCGGTCGAGTTTGTTGATAAAAATCACCGTCGGAACTTTATGAGTTTTCAAAAGCTGCCAGAGTTTCTCAGTAATAACCTGCACGCCTGAACTGGCGTCGATAACCAGTACGGCCGCGTCGACAACCTGCAGGCTGTTAACCGTATCGGCCACAAAATTTGAATCCCCGGGCGTATCAATAACGTTCACCGAGCATTTTTTCCAGTCAAAATGATGCAATCCGCACATGATGGTCATGCGGCGGTCTTTTTCCTCCTGTTCCCAGTCCAGCACTGATTCGCCATTGTCAACCCTGCACAGCCGATCAGTAGCTTTGCCGCTAAAAAGCATTGCCTCTGCAAGCGATGTTTTTCCGGATTTGCCGTGACCGACAATCGCAATATTTCTAATTTTGCTCGGTTCGTTTTTCTTCATGGTAATCCTTTCGTGTCAAAGCGTTGTCAAGAGCGGGGTACCTGTGCAGGAAAGACTGCCATTTGGCTGTTTTTTTTAGTCTAAATCAAGTTTTCACTATAAAAGAGCGGCTCTCATGAGTCAATAGAAAAGATTGAACAAGAGCTGGACTGCATATCATTTGACAGAATCAAGACACCTGCTACAATACACAACTCAACCAAATGCTGCATGCGGGGCATGCTCAAACGCCACAAGGCATAGACATGGCTATGGTCAAGATCAAAACAGTGTACACGTGTTCATTCTGCGGTTCTCAATCGCCGAAATGGCTGGGCAACTGCCCGGACTGCGATCAATGGAACACGTTTTACGAGGAAAAACAGCCGGTTAAGCAGAGCGGTTCCAGATCGGCCACAGGAGCCGCGCCACGTGCGCTGCATACAATCACTGCACAGCAGGATGACCGCACGCCGACCGGCATCTCCGAGCTTGACCGGGTTCTGGGCGGCGGTCTGGTGCCGGGCGCCGTGATTCTGATCGGCGGCGATCCCGGTATCGGCAAATCCACGCTGGTACTGCAGGCGCTGACAAAACTTTCCGAGGCCGGCCGCAAGGTCCTGTATGTCTCCGGCGAGGAATCCGCCCGCCAGATCCGCATGCGCGCTGAACGCCTGGGCCCCCTGCCGGAAAACGTATTGATCCTGGCGGAGACCTCGCTTGAGCATATCAGCACGCATATCAACGAATGTGAACCGAGCGTGCTCGTGATTGATTCAGTCCAGACCGTGTACACACCAGAGCTTGAATCTGCCCCGGGAAGTGTAAGCCAGCTGCGCGAAACCTCATCGCGTCTGATTCAACTTGCCAAACGAACCGACACAACCACCTTTCTGATCGGGCATGTTACCAAGGACGGTGCCATTGCCGGGCCTCGGGTGCTGGAGCATATGGTTGACACCGTGCTGTATTTTGAGGGTGACCGCGGGCACAACTACCGGATTCTGAGGGCGGTAAAAAACAGGTTCGGCTCGACGGATGAAATCGGGGTTTTTGAAATGAGCTCAACAGGTCTGGTTGAGGTAGCAAGTCCCTCTGAGCTCTTCATTTCTGAGCGCACAAAACAGAGCCCCGGCTCCGCTATCGTTCCCAGCATTGAGGGCACCCGTCCGATTCTGATTGAAATCCAGGCCCTGGTCGCACCCACACCCCTGGCAATGCCCCGCCGAACCGCAATCGGCATTGATCAGAATAAAACCTCGCTTCTGATTGCCGTGCTTGAAAAAAAGATCGGCATAAAACTCTTCAACCAGGATGTTTTTATCAATGTTGCCGGCGGCATTCGCGTCAATGAACCGGCCGTTGACCTGGGCATTGTTGCCGCGATCATATCAAGCCGGCTTGACCAGCAGGTGCCCCCTGATATGGTGCTGTGCGGAGAAGTGGGCCTGACCGGAGAGGTGCGCGCCGTCAGCCAGATCTCGACACGCATCAATGAAGCCGCGCGCCTGGGATTCAAGCGCTGCATTTTGCCGGAACGCCAGCAAAAAAAACATAGCCGGAAAACATACGATTGAATGTATCAGCGTCAATTCCGTACAAAATATGGTTGATTATATCTTTAAGCTGCGCTAACGTCGCGCTCCAGAACAACACGTGCGCAACATGCGCTGTTTTCCGTGCCGCTTCAGCGGCACAACGCTACAGTTCCTGAAAGGAGCCTCTCTATGCAGTACCCTTTGATTGCCCGTGAGGGCTATCCCATCATCTATACTGTCTGCGCTATTGTGCTCGTATGCATGACAGGCGTCTGGCTGAGCCGGGGAATCCCTGCGATGTGCTTTTCTGTCGCTGGCGATCTTGGGCTTTCTTTTCCTGCTGTTTTGTCTCTATTTCTTCAGGGATCCGGAACGGGTCCCGACCAGGGATGACCATGCCCTGATTTCACCGGCGGACGGAACCGTCATTGATGTCAAAAACGTTACGGAAAACTGCTACCTGCAAGCCCCCGCGCAACGCATCAGCATTTTTATGTCTGTTTTCAACGTGCATGTAAACCGCACACCGCTTTCCGGCACAATTGATTACGTTCAATACAATCCCGGTAAATTCATCAATGCATTCAAGGAAAAGGCATCCGAGGACAACGAAAACCTGCTGATCGGCATTCGCTCGCAGGAGGGAGACGTAAAAATTGCGGTCAGGTTTATTGCGGGACTGATTGCACGCAGAATCGTATTTTACAAGAAGAAAGAGGATGTCGTCGTGCAGGGAGAGCGGATCAATATTATCAGGTTCGGTTCACGCGTTGACCTGTTCTGTCCGCCCGGCAGTGAAATCCTGGTAAAAAGCGGCCAGAAAGTTACGGCCGGCATAACCGTGATGGCCAGGCTTAAGGCGCAGTAATCGTAACGCTTTTGCCGCGGTGCTGCTTACTCTCTACCGTGCCGATCACACAGGCTTCTTCATTGAGGCCATGTAAGCGCACCAGGACATCGTCCGCATCCGCAGCGCTGACAATCAGCACCAGCCCGACGCCGCAGTTAAAGGTCCTGAGCATCTCGGGCATCTCAATGCCGCCCCATTGCTGCAGCAGCTCGAAAATCGGCGGCACCTTCCAGCAGCCCATCCTTATATTGGCCAGGCAGCCCTTGGGCAGAACACGCGCAACATTGTCCGCCAATCCGCCGCCGGTTATATGCGCTATGGCGTGAATATTGAAATCGCGCATAAGGTTCAAGACTGTCTTGACATAAATACGCGTGGGCCGCAGCAGCTCTTCCCCAATGGTGCATCCCAGCTCATCGATATGATCATGCGGCTCAAGCCCCTTGATATCAAAAGCAACCTTGCGTGCCAGCGACAGGCCGTTTGAATGCACACCGCTGGATGCTATCCCGATAACGGTGTCGCCGACGGCAACCAGGGAACCGTCAATGATTTTTTCACGCTCAACAGCACCGACCACAAAACCGGCGATATCGTACTCGCCGTCGGCATAAAATGAAGGCATCTCAGCGGTTTCTCCGCCGACAAGTGAGCATCCGGCTTCCTGGCATCCTTGAGCGATACCGCGCACAACATCAACCAGCACGCCTTTGTCAAGCTTGCCGGTTGCCAGGTAGTCCAGCATGAACAGCGGTTCGGCACCCTGCACAATGATATCATTGACGCACATCGCGACCAGGTCAATACCGATGGTATCATGACGGTTGAGCATAAACGCCAGCCGCAACTTCGTACCCACTCCGTCGGTTGAGGCAACCAGCACGGGTTCTTTATATTTCTGCATATTCAGCGCGAACTGACTGCCGAAACCCCCGATGCCGGTCAAAACCTCGGGGCGAAATGTGGGCTTAACGATGCGCTTGACTGAATCGATAAATTCATCCGCCGCATCAATATCAACCCCGGCGTCCTTATAGGTAAGTTTCTTCTCCATAGCTTCCGTATCTTTCCATAATATCTGCTATAAAATCGTTTCAGTGCCGACTGCTCGCACACTCAGCAAGCAATAATAGCATAGTCCGCCTGAATACAATATAAAAAAGTTGGGAGCCTGAAGTTCGGAGTCGGGAGGAAAAAGATCAGGCTCAAAGGTTGATGAAGTCGTAAAAATTCGTCACGCCGGTGCAGACCAAGGGTGCGCCGTGCGCACCGCCGTAAAAGGTTTTTGATGGTGCGCATGGCGCACCATCACGCCAAGGCTTAAAAAATTCCAATAAACACGTTCAAAACGCGCTCGAAAAAAGACCGTAGGCAAGGCGCGCAAGTCCGAAGGAATGAGGCGTACGTATTGTACGCCCCAATGACTGAGGATGCGGCGCAACGCAGCATCCGGGTTTTTTCCGAGTGCGTTAAATCTTGAAGCGGCCGTTTTCATAAATAACCTGCGTGCGGCCGCCGGCCAAATGCGCGGTAACGGTTTTGTTTTCCGTGTTCACCAGATCCCAGTGCAGGGCCGAGTCATTAAAGCCCAGCTGCTGCTTGAACTTTTTCGTCAGCAGGGCCGGCCTGCCGCGAAACGTGTCTGAATAGGATGCGCCCAGGGCAATGTGGCAATTGCCGTACGCACCGCCGAAATTTTCATCAAACAGGGTATCAGCCATGAACCGGTCTATTTTTGAGAACCTGATATCGGTAAGGGAAAACTCACCCAGCCGTGCAGCCCCGGCATCCATGCCGACCTGCTCCTGCACAAAGGCACGCCCGTACTCCGCGTCAACCGCGCAGACGGAACCGTTTTTAAACTCCAGGCGCACATCGCGAACCAGGTTGCCGTTGCGGTACGAGGGTTGATTGGCGAAAAACACGCCCTCGGTCTGGCGCCAGTCAGGAGAAATGAACAGTTCAAAGCTGGGAATATTATGGCCGGAAATGCCGATCCAGCGACGCTGCAGGCCATGACCCACGCGGAGATCGATACGCGCTGACTGAACATGATAGCTGGTTATGCGCATACTGTTGAGCCACTGCTTGATTTCGCGGGCATTTCTGAAAATCTCCTCCCATTTCGAAACAGCGTCCGGGGCATTCAGGTAGCAGGCTTTGACGATCTGTTCAGTATACTGTTTCTGCGACATGGCGGCATGGCGTGCCAGCTGCGGCGTGGTCAGAGAACACAGGGTCCAACCGAAAAGTCCCTGTTCCTCGCGTTGGGTCAAAATATCACGCAGCGGCTTGCGGGCGATCACAGCTGCGGTTATTCTGCGCGAATCGATCGTCTGCAGATGCGTCAGGGACTCGGGCGCATTTAAAAAAATGGTCCCGTTCAAATTTTTTACCATTTCCTTTTCACCCGGCGCGATGAAACTCAGCTGCTCCTTATCGGCACGTGAAAAGAAGTCATACTCCATCCGGTCGGTCGCCAGCATGCGCAGCATGGTATTCAGGCGCCTGTCAAGCAGGCGAACCTGCAGCAGTTCCGCCAGCTTAACAGCGCGCTGGTTAAAGCGCACCATAACGATGTCGGCTTTTTTAAACGATTTTGTCCGGGCCTTCTGCATGCCCCACAGCAAAACATCAGCGTAGCGCTCAAGCTGTTGACTGGTAAACATACGGCAATGGCTCCTGTATAAAAAATGTCAAACTCAGGCTACCACTTAGTATACTTAAAGCCCGATGGCAAGCGCTAAATCACAACGGCATTCTTCTGTTCATCCGTTTGAAGTGCATCGCTATCGGGAAAGAAATCGAGGATTTTAAAAAACCGATAGCGATTTCGATAAGGATTTTTTCGCTGGGCAGGCTACTCGCTCGGGGCGGGGGTGTCTTTTAAAAAAAGGCGATGGTATTCGTCTTCGGAAAAATATTCTTTCAGGATTTCGGTCAACATATTGAAAATCCGCTCGCGATCATCGTCACTCAGGCGCGGAACAAGGGCTTCCATTACCTGATCATCACTGAATTTCTGCAGGCAGCAGATGAGTGTGTCCACATCCTGTTGGCGCGATGCGCCGAAGCACAGCATACCTGTGTATTTCTCAACAAAGCTGTGCGTATGTTTGGCCATGGCTTCAGTATTCGTAAAGATGCTCATCCCGCACGGGCCCATCATCATCCGCGTGCGACAGAGACTCAAGTGCGTCGATCTTCTGCGCGAGCGAATCATCGGATTCAAGCACGCGCTGCATAGCCCGCTTTTTATCCTCTTCCAGGTGAGCGCCGCCCAGCCAGCGTGAAAATTTTTTCAGCATGCCCGCCGCGCGCGCCGGATCCTCATCCCGCAGGCGTTCATGTTCAGCCCTGAATTTTTGCATTCCATCGGCAAGACGCTGCTGATTAAAGGGCAACTTCTCAAGGGATTGCACGTTCCTGCTGCGCTCTAACACGCTGAAACTGGTTACGCGCTTGCGCAGGCCGCCGCCGCAGCGCGGACAAACCGGGCAGTCTGCGGAAGAACGGATGGTTTTCGAGTAAAAGCTGAAGAGCGTATTGCACGGCTCACAATGAAATTCATATACAGGCACGTTCCTGCTCCTTTTCTGCTGCAGGTTCTCTGGGTCCGGCTGTGGCCATACCTGCCGATACAACCATCATTCAAACCGGTCACCTTACGGGGAAACATCCGCCGGAATCGGCGAGGGGACGGCAATGCGGGCACAGCCTGCCGGCGGGGAAAGCGTCGCTCAACAGTAATAAAACTTGCGAAGTTTGCCGCGCAGACGCAGAACCGCTTTGGTATGTATCTGTGAAACTCGCGATTCAGTCAAGTTGAGCACTTTGCCGATTTCCTTCATGGTCATTTCGTTGTAATAATACATCGCGACCACAGCCTGCTCCTTCTCGGGCAGCCGCTCAACGCTTTCAGCCAGTACGTCGCGTAATTCCTCAGTGTCCAGCTTGTCAAATCCCGAAGCATCATCCGGATTTATCAGCCGGTCCAGCAGCGAGGTCTGCGTGTTATTCCTGGTATCACGATCCAGACTGACCATGGCAACATGACTGACGCGGCTCATAAGCTTATGCAGCTTCTCGACTTCAACATCCATGGCCTCGGCAACTTCTTCGTCCCGGGCAGGCCGCCCCAGTTTTCTTTCCAGATCAGCGTAGGTGTTCTCCAGCAGGGTCGCAACCTTGCGGACTGAGCGCGGCACCCAATCCAGTGCGCGCAGGCTGTCAAGAATTGAACCCTTAATGCGGTACTCGGCATAGGTTTCAAATTTGACACCTTTGTCAGGGTCAAATTTTTCAATGGCATCCATCAATCCCAGCACACCGGAGTTGATCAAATCCTGAATTTCGATGTGCATGGGCAGCCGGGCGGCTATACGGGTGGCTATATACTTGATCAGCGGCGCATATTTCATGATAACCGCGTCGCTTTTTTTCTTGCCCCGTTTGCTCATCACAAGTCTATCTGGAAAAGCTTCAGCGGCTAGTCCTGCATTCGGCATACGATGACCCTCCCCAAAGGTTGCATCTTTTTCCCGGTGGCTGACCTGTATTCGTCGTTGGTTCTCAGCGCGTTCTGTATGCTATTTTTTCTTTTGTACTATCCTTACTTGTTGTCTTATTTATGGTAAGTATAGTGACGAAATTTCAAATTGCAAGCAAAAAAAGATACTTCCAATCATTTTTATAATAATCGACTTCAAGAAATGTCTTATAACGGACAAGTTTAACAGACGATTCTCGTATTTTGTTGTTTTTTGACCTCAGGCTACAATATTTTGATAAAGATATGAAATAATTTTTTTCAGGTTTTCAGGCAAAAAAAAGCCCGGAAACAGAGTGCTTCCGGGCAAAATATCATACAAAGGTACTGCGTTTATTGAAGACCATTGAGTTTGTTGTCTTTCCAGCCCTGTTTGATATCAGCCGCATAAAACAACTTCAGTTCCATATAGCTCATTTTCCATACGCCGTCTTCAATGCGGTATTTGTCATACTCCATGCCGGCCAGAAAGATATCCTTGCCGCTTGCCATGGTGCTGGTCTGCCACAGGTACCAGGCGCCTTCAGCTTCAGTGTCGCTGATTATTTTAATGCGGGGCTGCAGGAACCAGTGCACGCCGAACTTCAGGCCGTCTTTGACCTCATTCATAAATTTACAGATGGCATCGATGCCGACATGTTTTCCAAAACCTTCCTTTTCACCGTCCCAGACTGCATCCCTGGTGAACATGCTCGGCATGCGGGCCGGATTATACATATCGTCGCAGGCATCGGCATATTCGGCCTTGAGTTGTTTGATGGCTTCAATGGCTTCAAGCCGCTGTACCTTTTTGGCAAGTTCGTTCATGTCCATGTTCAATCTCCTTAACCATGTTTATATAGTGTTTATATGTCGTTGTCCGGAGCCTGTGCGCTGCTGCGCCTCATCAGGCCATGACCCCGCAGTAACGCATCCGCACTGCCGTATAAAGGTACTTGCCGGGTACTGTTTTGTCAATAAAAAAATCAGAAACGCCAGTCGCACAGGGCGCTATCCGGCGCTCGATGCAAACAAACAGGGCTTTTTCAATTGACAAAAAATGTCTGGCTGTGGTGAAACCTCAATCAATAGCGCACAATCTCGCATATATCAATTGGACAGAAACACATGGCTTTTCCGCAACGAAACAGTAGATTCTGGAAGTGCGTCGGATCACACGCTTGACGGCATGCTCGTGACAAGCCCCGAGAATGTGCGCTATTTGTGCGGGTTCAGCGGCTCGGAAGGCTCGCTGCTGCTGACCGCGCTCAAGGGTTTTTCCTGACCGACGGCCGCTACACCACCCAGGCGCGCCGGGAGGTTTCCGGATTTCCAAGTCATTACCTTTAAAAAAAAATGGGAAAAGATCGGCAGCCTTGCGGCCCGCATGAACATCAAACGACTGGGCTACGAGGCGCGCCACATAAGCGTTGCCGTGCTGCAAGAACTTGAAAAACATGCAGGACAAAGGGAACTTCACCCCCTGGCAGCGGAACTTGACAGCCTGCGCTCCTGCAAGGATGCCGACAGAAATCCGCCTGCTCAAAAAAGCAGCCCGCATAGCCGCTGAAAGTCTCGCCCAGGTTCTGCCCCTGGTACGGCCCGGCATGCGCGAAGTTGAGCTTGCCGCTGAGCTGGACTACCGCATGCGCTGCAACGGCGGCCAGGGCAGTGCATTCCCGACCATCGTGGCATCAGGTGCGCGCAGCGCCCTGCCCCACGCCGCGCCGGGCGATAAAAAAATCAGGGCCGGGGATTTTCTGACCATTGATTACGGCACGCTGTATGAAGGCTACTGCTCGGATGAAACCTGCACGTTTGTCGTTGGAAAAGCAAGCGCCCGCCAGAAAAAACTCTACGGCCTTGTCAGGCAGGCCCATGACCTGGCCATTGAGGCGCTGGCCTGCGGCCTGAACGCACGCGACATTGACGCAGTTGCCCGCAACCATCTCAACAGGCACGGCTGCGGCAAATATTTTACGCACGGCACCGGCCACGGTGTCGGTTTGAACGTGCATGAGTTTCCCACCGTGTCACCAACATCCGATGCAGTGCTGCGCACAGGCATGGTGGTTACGATTGAGCCCGGCATCTACATACCCGGCTGGGGCGGCATCCGCATCGAAGATACGCTTGTGGTGCGCAAAGACGGCTGTGAATACATCACCTGCACGAACAAGGATTTAACCGTGCTGGGATGAAACACGCTATCGATAGGCAATAAGCATTATCTGTCATTCCGGCGAAAGCCGGAATCCAGAGTTTTTAAATAGCTACAACCAGACTGGACTCCGGTTTTCACGGAATGACAAACTCTAACAGAACCATCAATTCCTGAATATTTGAGCCTTGAACCCGACCAAAACCCAAACAACCGTATACATCGAAAGCCTGGGCTGCGCCAAAAATCAGGTCGACAGCGAGGTCATGCTCGGCTGCCTTGAAAAAGACGGCTTTTCTCTGCACGACGACATCAACGCGGCCGACATCATCATCGTCAACACCTGCGCATTCATTGCCGAGGCAACCAGCGAATCAATCGACACCATCCTTGAATACGCAGCCCTGAAGCGCAACGGCTCATGCCGCTGTCTGATCGTGTGCGGCTGCCTGCCGCAGCGCTACCGAGAGGACGTTGCAGCGAACTGCCTGAAGTTGACCTGTTTCTTGGCAGCAGTGAATACGCGCCGCATTGCCGAACACATCAGGAAACTCACCATGCGCCCTGCATCCGCTCCCCGCCTGATCATCGGCAAACAGGCATTTCTGCAATCCGCGCACACGCCCCGCTCGCTTTCAGCGCCGGGTGCGTCCGCCTACATCAAGATCGCCGAAGGCTGTTCGCACGGCTGCACCTATTGCGCGATTCCCTCCATCAAGGGCCCGTTTCGCCAGCGCTCGCGCAGCTCCATTGTTCAGGAAGCCCGCACACTGGCACGCGCCGGCATTCAGGAGATAAACCTGGTCGCACAGGACACCACCCGCTACGACGGCCTTCCCGCGCTGCTGCGCGATCTGTGCCGTGTGCGGGGGCTTGAGTGGGTACGCCTCTTGTACTGCCATCCCGCGCACCTGCACACGGATATTATCAGGATGATGGCCTCGGAGCCGAAACTGTGCCGCTACATCGATATCCCTCTGCAGCATATCGCCGATCCCGTCTTAAAGCGCATGGGCCGCCGCGAAACACGCAGCCGCATAGAGGCGCTGATTGCAAGGGCCCGATCCCTCTGCCCCGAGATCGCCCTGCGCACAACCTTCATCGTCGGATTCCCCGGCGAGACCGAACGCGATTTTCAACGACCTGCTTGACTTCGTGCGCGATGTACGCTTTGACAACCTCGGTGCGTTTTGCTACCGCGCCGAAGAAGGCACCCCTGCCGCGAAGATGCCGGGCGCGATCCCCGAGCGCGTAAAACGCGAACGCTACGCCGAGCTCATGAGCCTGCAAAAAAAAATCGCCCGCGAGAAAAACGCCGCCATGAAAGGCTGCAGGCTGCGCGTGCTCGTCGACGGTATTTCGCCCCGCGAAGCATACGCGCTGCAGGCCCGCACTGAATTCCAGGCTCCGGAGGTTGATGGGGTGGTGTTTCTCAATGATGATGTCACAATCGGGGAATTCGCTACAGTTACCATCACCCGATCACTGACCTATGATCTTGTCGGCCGCGTGAGCGGATAGCGGCAAACTAAGTACAGCCCCGCACAACAAAGGGGTCCATAAAATTCTCCCTTTAAAAAAAGGGGGATACAGGGGGATTTCTGTCTTCCGGCAAATCCCCCAACCCCCTTTGCCAAAGGGGGCTTGAAAAGTACCCTGCACGCGGCAATACGGCAACTCTGCGCAGCAGGGCATGACCTGTACCGGTTGAAAAGGCAGAGGAGTCTTTTTTCGGTACAATCAACTCAGATGATCCAATAATTTTAAAGAGGCTGTTATGAGTTTCGAGAACCCGTTAATCGATGAAGTTGCTGAATTCATGCAGGCGCGCATCATGCTGAGCGCAGCCGACCTTGACCTGTTTACCGAGCTTGAGCGTAAACCGCGCTCAGCCCGCGGACCTCGCCGCAGACCTCGGCCTTGACGCGCATGCAACCACGCGCGTGCTTGACTGCCTGGTGGTCACCGGCGTGCTTGCAAAAACCGGCGGCTGCTACCGCCTGACCGACAGGGGCGCACCGCTTTCAAGCCTGCACCCCGCATCCATCCTGCCCATGATCCGCCACATGAGCAGCATGTGGAACAACTGGTCGCAGCTGACCGAAACAATCCGCATGGGCAAAAACCCCGCGCTTACTCCCGTAATCGGCGAAAAGGACAAAGACGTGATGAACGCCTTTATCGGCGCCATGCATGTAATCGGGCAGGGCTTATCCCGCCAGATAGCAGGCGAGCTCGATCTTTCAGCCTTCAGCATGCTGCTTGACATCGGCGGCGGATCAGGCACCTACGCCATGGCGTTTCTTGAAAAAAATCCGAATATGAAGGCCGTGATCTTCGACTTTCCCGGCGTGCTAGAACTTGCACGTGCGCGCATCGCGGGAACACCTTTTGCGGATCGGGTCAGTTTCGCGCACGGCGACTTCTACAACGATGAACTGCCCGGAGGCTGCGACTGTGCCCTGCTGTCGGCGATCATCCACCAGAACAGCCCGCAGGAAAACACGGAGCTGTTCCGCAAAATACAACCGCGCCCTTGTGCCCGGGGGCTGCGTTCTCATCCGCGACCATATCATGGATGAAGCGCGCACCAACCCGCCCGCCGGGGCTTTTTTTGCCATCAACATGCTCGTGGCAACGCCCGCAGGCGACACGTACACCTTTGCCGAGGTCAAAGACATGCTTGAGCGCTCGGGCTTTACGGATGTCACCTTAATCAAAACCGGCACCCGCATGGACTGCATCGTGCAGGCGCGAAAACTCATAACCATACGGGCTTACAACCATCGACAGAGGAATATTCCATGAACGTACATACACGAATTACAAACTGCAGTAAACGGCATTGCACAATTACAGCAGGCAATGCAAGTCACGCCGGTGGCAGTTGAAATACCCCTTCCCGGTGCGCCCTGCCCGCATGCTCGGCCTGATCAAATTTGACGGGCAGATCTACAGCTCTGAAAAACTCACCCGCGCGGTTTTCATGCAGATAAGCTTACCCGTGTTCATGAGGGTCTTTTCGACATTTATTTCCCCGAAAATCGAATATGACCTGCCGGTGTTTACCTGCGAAACCATGCTCATGGGCAAAAAACGCGTCTTTGTCATTGATGCCCACGCAAGAGGCGCCGGGGGTGAAAAACAAGCACAACTGATTTTTTTGACCGCCTGATGGAAATCAGGGAGCGCTACCCTGAACTGACGCGTTTTCACAAGACATCCAAAGACGGCATCGCCTCGCTGCAGTCAAAGGCGGCCGTGAGGGTAACAATTCCCCGCAGCTTGATGAACAGGCAGCAGGTATTTTCTCCGAATACTTTGCCGCCTATCTTGACCTTGTCAATTCCGCAGAACCCGTCAGCGGCATCGCCCGTGCGAAACTGCAAGCCTCCTTCGACGCATACCTTAAAACCGTTGTCGACCACGATCCGGGTGTAAAGGGCAACATCATGTTCTTCGGCAAAAAGGAAGGCCTGGAGCGCGCACTGGATATGTATTACGGGGTGTAGGCAGGGGCGAAACTTTGGCTTGTTTTCCATGTTTCATGCGCTACTATCGCAATAAGTTAAATTCAATAGCCAATTCTGTAATAAGTGGAAAATATATTGCCGATTTAGAAAGAGCTGGTTTTGCAGCGCGAAGTGGCAAGGGAAGCCACAGAATATTTATTCATAAAAATTGTCCATTTAATGTTGTTATATCGGGTAAATCTGGTGCAGATGCGTTGCCATATCAGGAAAAAGATTTAAAAAGAGCCTTACGGGAGATAAAGAAATGAATAAAAAAATAAGTGACAATTATTTTAAAATTGTTGAATGGTCAGAAGAAGATAAGTGTTATGTTGGTTCCGCTCCAGGTTTGTTTATCGGCGGAGTTCATGGCAAAAATCAGGATAAAGTTTTTAAAGAGCTTTGTGATATTGTTGAAGAAACAATATCCATTATGTTGAAAGACGGTCGTCCATTACCTAAGGGGAATTGCAATAAAAAATTTTCCGGGAAAATTGCGCTGAGAATACCGCCTGAATTACATAAGGTGTTGGCTGTTAAAGCCATGCAAGAAGGTGAAAGCATAAATAAATATATTGTTCATAATCTTTCAATGGCAATCTAATCCGGTAGTCAGGGGTTTTTCTCACTTAGCCCCCACAACACACGGCATACGGCTCTACCACGGGCACTTCCTGCGGTCGCGCACCGGGCGGTTTTCAGAGAGTTCCGGGCCGTAGCCAGGAAGTGCATGTTGACCCACAGCCCCTTGACCGCCCCCCCTGATTCTTCAGCCACGCATTGGTCATGCCGCTTTGCGACTGCGCTCTTGCCTTCGGCTAGTACTTCTGCTAATGCTATATCCAACCATTAACCGGATTTTCGTACAGGGGACTTGCACCCCATACGTTCACGCCCATGCCGGGCGTACACAAGCGTCTCCTTATTATGGAAAAACACATCCAGCAAAATGCTGCACCGGACGCGCCAGAAGCTGCGCGCCCGTGAACAGCATCGTTCAACTATTGAAGTAGAAGACAGGAGGAAAACTATGCCCGATTTATCTACTCCAAATCAAATACTGAAAAAAGCACTCCAGAAGGAAATGCAAGCTCGTGATTTGTATGCCGAACTGGCACAGAACACCTCAGTCGGTTTTGTAAAGGAACTGCTTGAAACCCTGCACAACGAAGAGTCGAAGCATGTTCACATGATTGAGACAATGCTTCGCAAACTTGAATCCGGATTTTAGTATTAAAAAGAACGATATGAGGCCTCAAAACCTATATTTCTGGGAAGAAAATTAAGTTTATTAAATAAGATAGCGTGGCCCGACCCCGGAAAGGAACACTTATGTCATCCAGGAGTTTGACAATGCGACAGATATGGGTTGTGACCTGCCTGGCGATAATCCTTCTGGCCGGGCCAGGCGACCGCGGCTGACCGAGCACAGAAGGCCGAAGCCGCTGAAAACAAGGCGGAGGTACTGGAGCAGAACTCGGCAGCCAAAGGCAGCAAAACGTCTCCTTCTCCATCCGAGATCATTACGAAGACTGAAGGGCAGGCAGTCGATCCAGTCGGCGAAGCGCCCTTGGACGATGCGATCACCTGTCTTTCACGCACCATCTACTGGGAGGCCAAGAGCGAAGGCCCTGCCGGCATGGAAGCAATTGCCAATGTTGTTATGAACCGGCTAGGCCATAAGGGCTTTCCAAACACGATTTGTGAGGTTGTCAGGCAAGGCAACGAGCAGGGTGCCTGCCAGTTCTCGTGGTGGTGCGATGGCCGTTCGGATGACGCAGAAGAGGAAGAACCCTACGCGATCGCCAAGGAAATATCAAGAAAAGCTCTCAACCGTCAACTACCGGACCGGACCGGTGGTGCAATTTATTTCCACCAGCGGAAAGTTCTCCCCGGTTGGTCCGCGGAATACATCAAGACGGTGGAAATCGGCGCGCATATCTTCTACAAGCCTCACGGCGGGGCGGCAAAATGAGCCCCCTTGCATTCCAAATCCGGGGACACCATCAATACTGTTCGGTATGTTATCTGCATTTCAAAAAAGTGGTTAAGTTGTTTGCTGCATGGGCGATATCAAACCGGGGTCGGACCAAACCAGCTAATTGAAATTTCTTGCAAAAGGCTTATCAACAAGGCTGTCATGGGTCTTAAAGCTTATTTTTTAATGACAAAAATGGGATTATAACCCCATATATGTACCATAGGAGGAGGTGGATTATGAAATATACCCGCAGAGATTTCATAAAGACAACCGCGGCCTGCGGCCTTGCTGCCGGAGCCGGCCCTTTGCTGATCGGCGTGCGGTCGAGCTATGCGGCGGCGCAGCCGCAAACAACCCTGGCTGTTGTGCAGGGTGCCCGCCCGGCAGCCACCCGCAAGGCCATACAGCTGCTGGGCGGCATGGAGGCCTTTGTTAAAAAGGACAGCCGCGTTGTTTTGAAACCGAACATGTCCTGGGCGTCATCAATAGAGAGCGCGGTCGACACACACCCCGACGTGGTGAAAGAAGTGGCCGCGATGTGCATCGAGGCAGGAGCGCGCGAGGTCAGGATTCTCGACCACACCATCAACCGCGCTGAAGCATGCCTGAAACTGTCCGGCATAGGCGACGCCTGCAGCGGCATGAAAAACGTGTATGTCTACGCGGTCAACGACAAGAAATTTTACCGCAGCGTAGCGATTCCCAAAGGCAAAGTCCTGAAGAGCGTCGACATTATCACGGACGTGCTTGACTGCGACGTGTTCATAAACCTGCCCTGCGCCAAATCGCACACCACAACAGGTGTGACCCTGGGCATGAAAAACCTGATGGGCATCATCTGGGACCGCCGCGCCTTTCATTCCGACTTCGACATCAACCAGGCCCTTGCCGACTTGACCTCCGCCGTAAAAGTCAACCTGACCGTGCTGGATGCCTCACGCGCGCTTACTACCGGCGGCCCCTCGGGTCCGGGCATCGTAGCCGAGCCGAGAACCATCATTGCCGGTACTGACCCGGTAGCTGTTGATGCCATGGGTGTTACCATGGCCGACTGGTACGGCCAGAAGTTCAGCCCGGCGCAGATAAGCACATTGTCGCGGCGCACGACATGGGTCTCGGCACCATGGACCTGCCCAAGGTGATTATTAAAAAGGCAACGGTATGAGGAAGGCAGTGCAGCTGCTTTTTGCAGGGCTCTTTGTGCTGCTCCTGCTTGCAAGCGCGCACCCCTTTCCGGTGCTCGCCCCGGATCTGTTTCTGCAGGCAAGCCCGCTTCTTGCGCTCAGCACCGCGCTTGCAGCGCGCACCCTTGGCATCCTGCTGCTGCCAGCGCTCGTGCTGCTGGCAAGCGCAGCCCTAGCCGGACGAGTATTCTGCGCCTGGGCCTGCCCGCTGGGCACGCTGTTTGACCTCTGTAAAAAAAAACAATCGCAACCCCGACGCCTGCATCATCCGGCAATAAAATATCTGCTGCTCTGCGCACTTATCTGCGCAGCCCTTGTCGGCTGCAACCTTACCGGCTTGTTTGACCCTATCAGCTTCATCACCCGCATAGCAGTATTTATTCTGTATCCGGCACTGGTGCTGCTGGCAAATCTCGGGCTCGACGCTGTGCGCCCGCTTGCCGAACAGATGCAGATGGTCTATATCGCGCGCACCAGTCTGCCCCAGCCTCTGTTTGCCGGGGTCTGGCTGACGGTAGTGTTGCTTGGGATTATACTGATTCTCAACAGAATCGGCCTTCGCTTCTGGTGCCGCACCCTGTGCCCGCTTGGCGCGCTGCTGGGGATTTTTTCCCGCTTCAAAATTTTCAAACGCCATGTCTCGACTGCATGCAACTCCTGCGGGGCCTGCATCACAAGCTGCCCCCTGCAGGCAATTCCAGTTAAGCCGCGCGAGACCGCAAACCATTGAATGCAGTCTCTGCGGAACCTGCGCTCGCGTGTGTCCGCAACAGGCCATCACCTATGGCACCGGCCCGGCGCGCACTGCTCCGGCAGCATCCGCATCAAAGCGCGCATTTCTGTGTGCCGCCGGAGCCGGGCTGCTGACAACCTTTGTCGAGCGCCTGACTCCAGGCCGCATTGTCAAGCCGACCGGCCTTATCCGCCCGCCGGGCGCCGTGAAGGAAGATGAATTTTTACGGCGCTGCGTACGCTGCGGCCAATGCATGCGCATCTGCCCCACCAACACCCTGCAGCCGCTGCTGTTCGAACAGGGCCTTGAGGGCCTGTGGACCCCGCGCCTGATGCCGCGCCGGGCCGGCTGCGACCAGACCTGCACTTTGTGCGGAAGCGTATGCCCCACCGATGCTCTGCGCGAGCTCACGCTTGCAGAAAAAAAACATGCCAAGCTTGGCACGGCTTTCATCGACAAGAACCGCTGCCTTGTCTGGGAGCAGGATCGCCTGTGCCTTATCTGTGATGAGCAATGCCCGTACAACGCGATTGTTTTTCAGTGGAAAGACGGCTTCAGACGGCCCGTTGTGATCGAAAACAAATGTAACGGCTGCGGCTTTTGTGAAGAGCAATGCCCGGTTTCCGGAGCTTCTGCGATCATCGTCACATCCCGGGGCGAAATCCGGCTGTCTGAAGGCTCATATATCGAGGCGGCCCGTCAGCAGCAGCTCGAC
>CAVRPV010000013.1:0-134986 GCA_963723235.1 uncultured delta proteobacterium | reverse complement strand
TGGAGGCATATCATGGACGTAACAAAAATTTTCGGATCAAACGTTTTCAATGAAGATGTCATGCAGAACCGGCTGCCCAAGGATACGTATAAGGCGTTTAAAAAGACCCTGGTGGGCGGTTTGCCGCTTGCGCCCGAGGTTGCCGACGTTGTGGCCAATGCCATGAAGGACTGGGCCATTGAAAAAGGGGCCACCCATTACAGTCACTGGTTTCAGCCGCTGACCGGCTCTACGGCTGAGAAGCACGACTCCTTCATTTCGCCCACTATGAGCGGCGGTGTGGTGATGGAGTTTTCCGGCAAACAGCTCATCCAGGGCGAGCCGGACGCCTCGAGCTTTCCCAGCGGCGGCCTGCGCGCGACCTTTGAGGCCCGCGGCTATACGGCCTGGGACTGCACCTCCCCTGCATTTTCTGAAGGAAGACGGTGCCGGCAACGTAACCCTGTGCATCCCGACCGCATTCTGTTCCTACAACGGCGAGGCGCTTGATAAAAAGACACCGCTGCTGCGCTCCATGGACGTGGTTTCCAAGCAGGCCATGCGCGTTTTGAGGGCGCTGGGCAACAGCACCGCCAAGCGAGTGCAAGCCACGGTCGGCCCTGAGCAGGAATACTTCCTGGTGGATAAAAAGCTCTATGCCGAGAGGCTTGACCTGATCTGCACCGGCCGCACCCTTTTCGGCGCTCCGGCCCCCAAGGGTCAGGAGATGGAGGACCACTATTTCGGCCCGATCAAGGACCGCGTTTCCGAGTTCATGAAAAGCCTCGACATCGAGTTGTGGAAGATGGGCATTACCTCGAAAACCAAGCACAACGAAGTGGCGCCGTCGCAGTTTGAAATGGCGCCTATTTTCGCCACCACCAACATCGCCGCCGACCATAACCAGCTGGTTATGGAAACCATGCAGAAGGTGGCGCTGCGGCACGGGCTTGCATGCCTGCTGCATGAAAAACCCTATGCGGGAGTGAACGGATCGGGTAAGCACAACAACTGGTCGCTGTCAACCGATGACGGCCAGAACCTGCTGGAACCCGGCAGCACGCCGCATGACAATGAGCAGTTTTTGATGTTTCTCTCGGCGCTGATCACCGCGGTTGACCGCCATGCTGAACTGCTGCGTGCAACCGCGGCCTGTTCCGGCAATGACCACCGGCTGGGGGCCAACGAGGCACCTCCTGCAATTGTTTCGATTTTCATGGGAAACGAGCTGACCGAGGTGCTGGAGTCGGTGGCGAGCGGCAGGAAACGCAAAGGCGCGGCTCTCTTCCTTTGTGCGCGTCGGGGTTGATACCCTTCCTCCTCTGCCCCGCGACAATTCCGACCGCAACCGCACCTCGCCGTTTGCCTTCACGGGCAACAAGTTCGAGTTCCGCATGGTCGCATCATCGGCCTCCGTATCAGGTCCCAATGTCGTTTTGAACACGATTGCGGCCGAGGCCCTGGATGAAATCGCCACCCGGCTTGAAAAAGCCAGAGATATCCACAAGGAAGCAACCGCGATCGTGCGCGATGCCATGCACAAACACGGGCGCATTATTTTCAACGGCAACAATTACTCGCAGGACTGGGTTCGGGAAGCCGCAAAACGCGGGCTGCCCAATATCACCTCAACCGCAGACGCCCTGGAGGCGATCGCGAGTCCGCAAACGATCAAGCTGTTCAGCGCCTACAAGGTTCTTGCTCCCAGGGAAGTGCGCTCCCGCCATGAGATCTATGTTGAGCAGTACTGCAAGCAGATCAATATCGAGGCTCTGGCTGCGCTTGACATGGTGCGCACCCTGTATATCCCGGCGGTTGTCAGCTGTATAAGCGACCTTGCCTCCTCGGTGTGCGTGGTGCAGGATGCAGGCGCCTCGGCCGCGGTGCAAAAAGCGCTGCTGGACAAGGCGACCGCGCTGCTTGAGTCGGCCTATGACAAGACCGACCGTCTTGACCAGGCGGCTAAAAAAGCCCGGACCATCAGCGCCCTGCGCAAGCAGGCCGTGTTTTACCGCGATGAGGTGATGGTGGCCATGAAAGAGCTGCGTGCCGATATCGACGCGCTCGAGATGCTGGTGCCGCGCTCCCTGTGGCCGGTTCCGACCTATGCTGATATGCTGTTTAAGCTGTAAGGGTGACTGCAGCATAGTGCAGTGCAGGAAAAAAAGATTGACAGAGAAGAAGAATAACCTATAATCGTTCTTCTTTAAAACGCTGAGCGTTAAACATTGATCCCCAGTAGCTCAGTCGGTAGAGTCCAGCCGTGGCGGATTAACCATCGGGACCGTGGTTCGAGTCCGCACTGGGGAGCCAAAGAATAAAAGTGAAATACATTTGTTCCCCAGTAGCTCAGTCGGTAGAGCAGGTGGCTGTTAACCACCGGGTCTGTGGTTCGAGTCCGCACTGGGGAGCCAAATTTAAAGCCCGATTCCGCAAGGAATCGGGCTTTTTGATTGTGTAAGGAGGGCCGGTTTAGTAGCTGTAGGTTAAGCCCACGACATATTCGGCAAAGTATTTGCCGTCGTAGGACCAGTGGAATGGATCCGCGGTATGGACGAACCTGCCTTCGGTGCGCAGCGCCCATGCGGACTTGAACAGCTGCCAGTCCTTTCCAGCCAGGGCCCCGACAGTGTACAGGCAGTGTGACCTGCCGATATCTGAGCGTTGGTTTTCTTTACTCCATTTGGGGCGATTTTCAAATTCAGGGAATTCGTCTACATAGGCCAGCCCACCCAGAGCTCCGACATAAAACATTTTGTCGAATAAATTTCTTTTAGCGAAAAGATTGAAACCGATGTCATGAAATCCTGTATCCTGATCATAGTCACGGGGTTCGGGGCCGCTGTCAGGCTCCTCATTGGCCTTGTTTTCGGAATACTGCAGTTCGCCGCCAAGGGTCCATTCGTTCCAGCTGTCGTTGAGCAAATACGGCATCAGCGAATCACTTTCAGCCCGCAGTGATATGCGCTCTTACGACATTGTCACTGTGGTCGCCCTGTAATGTGTCGGGCAGCCACGAATCTTGACCCCAGGTATAATCGACACCGATTGTATCAATTTTCCAGGAGTCGGCGGCCTGGGCTGTTGCTCCAGTCAGTAGAAGAGCAACCAATGCAACTGCAATAATGCTACATTTGTTCATTGTTTCCCTTTCAATATTTTTAAACGCTTTTGTGAAAAATTTTGTTTATTTCTTCTCCTTGCTATTAGCTTGTACTTATCGGTTGTGCATTACAAAAATTTAATTTTATTTTTTGACCATATAATAAGGACATCTTGTGCGTTACCAGCAAAGAAATTAATACACGGGATTCTGGGTTCAATCAGGTGAAGACGTATTCCAGTGCTCTATTTAGCGGGGGGCCTCATGTGCCCGCAGCACGGTAACGTTCAATGTACGAAAACCAGAAATACTATTCGTAATCACATGTGTTGCTCTTGAACATTTGGCAAAGAAATATATTATAATAGTTGCGTGGCGGACAGGCCACATGCAATGTACATACGCAGTCTGTCTGGTCAAGATTTAAAAGATTTTTGCATTTTGGCTGCGCTGCGAGTTACAATAGATTGTTATATAATGTGGTTTTAATATAATCCATTCAGGGTGCAACTATGACAACAGGATATATGGGAAAAATTTTGCGGGTGAACCTGTCAAGCGGTGCTGTCTCCCGAGAAGAATTGCCCGATGAACTGAAGCGGCAGTTTATCGGCGGCAGGGGCTTTGGCGCAAAAATTCTCTTTGATGAGCTGAACCCCGGCATTGATCCCCTGTCTCCGGACAATAAGCTTATTTTTCAGTGCGGCCCCCTTGCCGGCACGGGCGCCCAGTCATGCAGCCGCTGGATCGTGACGACCAAATCGCCCCTCACGGGCGGCTATTTCCGCTCCTGCGCCGGCGGCCCTTTCGGGGCAGAGGTGAAAGTCAGCCGGGTATGATGTTCTGATCGTCGAGGGCCGAGCTGCAGCGCCCGTCTATATCTGGATCGATGATGACCGGGTTGAGATCCGTGATGCCGCGAATCTCTCCGGCAAGCTTACGCAGGAGACGGCAGCTGCCATCCGGGCAGAGCTTGGCGACAACCGCATCAAGGCAGCGGTTATCGGCCCGGCCGGCGAAAAGCTGGTGCGGTTTTCAGCCATTGTTGATGAGCGCCGCACGGCAAGCCGGGGCGGCGTGGGCGCGGTGATGGGCTCGAAAAACCTCAAGGCCGTTGCCGTGCGCGGCACGAAGCACCCTGAGCTTGCCGACCGCGACAGCGCTCATGGGCATGGTCAAAAAGCAGATGGAGCGGGTGAAAACCGATCCCGCGGCTGCAGGGATTCCGCCATTTGGGAACAGCCGCAGCGGTCGGGTTCTGCCATGAGCTGGGCATTTATCCGGTGCGCAATTTTCAGCGCGGCGTCATGCCCGAGGTGAACGGCAATCTGACCGCGGCAAAGTTTGACGAGCTTTTTCAGCGCGATGCCTACTGCAAGAGCTGCCCCATACACTGCGGCAGTATCTATAAAGTGCCGCCGGGCCCGTTCAGCGGCGAGCCCTGCGAAGGGCCGGAATATGAAACCCTGTATTCATTCGGCGGGGAAATCGGCAACAGCGACCCGGCCCTGGTGCTTGAAGCCAATCGCCTGTGCGATGACTATGGCGTTGACACCATGACCGCCGGCGCCACCATCGGATTTGCCATGGAATGCTATGAAAAAGGCATTCTCACCAAAAATGACCTTGACGGCATCGAGCTTACCTGGGGCAATCAGGCAGCCATCATGGCGCTGCTGAAAAAGATGGTGCTCCGGGAAGGCGCGGGCGATCTGCTTGCCGAAGGATCGCGCATGGCAGCGCAAAAAATCGGCAAAGGCGCCGAGGCCTATGCCATGCAGGTGAAAGGCCTTGAGCTTGCGGGCTATGATCCGCGGGGGCTCAAAGGCCTTGGCCTGAACTATGCCACCGCTGCCGCTGGGCGCGAGCCACTGCGTGGGCCAGTGCCCGCAGGAGCTTATGGGCACAGGCCCGAATGACCGGTTTGCGTTTGCCGGCAAGGGCGCGATGTGCATGATGAATCAGGACAATGTGGCTGCCTTTGAAACCGGCATCGTCTGCATTTTCCCCATGCAGTTTAAGCTGATTGATCTGCCCGGTTTAGCGGCCATGCTGCAGGCTGCAACCGGCATTGACGAGTTTGGCGACCCAGAGTATCTCAAGCTTGCGGGTGAGCGCATCTGGAATCTGGAGCGGGCATTCAACTGTCGCGAAGGATTTACCCGCGCCGATGACCGGCTGCCCGAGCGTTTTCTGCGGGAATCGCATACTGAAGGCCCGCTTGCCGGACAGGTGTCCGAGCTTGAAGCAATGCTTGATGAATATTATGAGGTGCGCGGCTGGGACAAAACAACCGGCCGGCCCACCCGGGAAACACTTGAACGTCTGGGCCTGAAGGCCGAGGCAGATGAGCTGGAGCGGCTCGGATGTCTCGGATAAAACCCTAACGGTATGCAAAGTCACTATGATATGGGAAGATTACGAGGAGACATCATGGATAATGAACAGTTTGTAAAAAATTATGTGCAGCCCTCAACCGAGGGGCTCAACCGCCAGTATACCCTGCCTCTGCCCGCAGAGGGCCTGGAAAAAACCGCTGACTTTATCGTCCAGAGCCATTGCCCGTCGACATATTCAACCAATAGTATCTCCCGCTACGAAAGACCGAGGACGGTATGCGGCTGGTTGAGGTTTACAAGAGCAGCCAGAATATGGAGAGCGGCAAATTCGTGCGTCTGGTGGGCACCATGGCGCTGCGTAAAAAAGGGTATCCATTTCTTTTTCTTGATGCGGCCGTGACCAATATAAATATGCAGACCGGTGAGGTCGCTGATTTGGGCACCCGCACCGCGATCCACATGCCGCAGGCCACTGAAAGCGGCAGGCAGGCGCTTATGGCAAGCCTGTCTAGCCAGGCTGACGAAGCAAAGCTTCCCTGGGGCACGGTCACGATTGATGCTCTGCCGTCCTTCTGGGGGCCGTTGTGGCATGTGCGCATGGAGTGGCCTTGCCCTTGCAGTGATCGGGCAGCTGCGCGGCTTTGCCTGGAAGGCGTACCACGGTTACTGCGAGCAGACGGATGCGGATGAGAATTTTGACTACCTTCCGGTGCAGCAGCAGATGGTCATCAAAAATGCACAAGCTGAATACGGTCAGTTTCAGCGCATGGGGCTTAATGTGCCTGTTGAGGTGCAGGCGGCCTTTTTCAGCGTGCTGTGCGTGACAAACTGATAGACATGCAATTACAATATGTTTTGATTTTCTGAACAGTACATTTTTACAGGGAGAAACAGAGATGGCACAGAAAAAGGAGAATAGATCAGTTGTCATTACCGGAAGCTCAAAGGGTCTTGGCCTGGCGATGGCAAAGGTGTTTCTGGCGGAAGGCTGCGCAGTTGCCGTGTCGAGTTTTGAAAAGCAGGAAACTGAAGCTGCTGCCAAAGAACTTGCAGTCCGGTACGGCAGCGACAGGGTGATTGCATACGCGTGCGATGTTACAAAGTATGATGAGGTGGAAGGTTTGTGGAATGCCGCCGTGGACGCATTCGGCAAGGTGGATATCTGGATCAGCAATGCGGGCATCTGCAGCGAGTTTCTTGATATTTGGGAGGTTGAGCCTGCTGAAACGAGCGCTATTATCAACACCAATATTGTGGGCACCCTGTACGGAATTCGCGTGGCTATGAACGGTATGCAGAAGCAGGGCGGCGGTGCCATTTATAATCTGTACGGTTTTGGCTCGCATGATGAGCGCAAACCGGCAGGCTTTACAACATACGGCTGCACCAAGCGCGCCATCCGCTATCTGACCGAATGCATGGCCGAGTCGACACAAAACACGTCCATCATTGTCGGGGGACTCATGCCCGGTACCCTCATTACCGATTTTATTTTCAAAATCCTCAGGTCATCGCCCAAAGAAGACCATGATAAGATGGTCAGGGGATTTAATATTTCCGCTGATACGCCTGAGACCGTGGCCGATTTCCTGGTGCCGGAAGTTCTCAAGAACACGACCAACGGTGCCGAGATTACCTGGATGACCGCTGAAAAATTTCAGCAGCGGATGAAGGACCCCTATTACCTGAACAGGAACCTGTTTGCGGATCTGGATCTCCGGTAAACGGCACAATGTTTCGTGCTGCAGGTCAGGTACATGTTTTGGTATGTCTGTTTGATTAACGAGTGTGTCCGGTCTGAGGCCGGCGGGCTAAAGGGCGTTGACAAGCATGGTTTCAAGGGGTATACAATGTGTCAGGAATTATGACGGCTGACATACGGGCGGCTGTTTGTAATGAAGGTGTATATAAATCTGCAATTGAAGGAGATAACGAATGAAAAAGATACTTTTACTTGCATGTCTGCTAATTTTTATGGCAACCAGTCAGGCTATGGCGTCGGCAGCCGTACAGGCCAGCCTTACTCCGGATATAGCTGTGTGGGCCAGGGGTACGCGAATTGAAGGCGTATCGTTCAGTATATGGGGCGAGAACCCGCAGACTTCGTTTGCTCTGGGGCTTGTCAATGGTTTTAACGATATGAGTAAAGGTGGCGCTCTGGGTTTGTTCAATTACTCAGACAGTTATACGGGTTTCCAGTTTGGGGCAGTTAACTATACAGAGGGTGATTTTTTTGGATGGCAGTTTGGTGCTTTTGATTATACCGTAGGTTCAGTGCGGGGTTTGCAGACCGGCTTTGTAAACTATGCCGGGAATCTAAAGGGGCTTCAAATTGGACTTGTTAATTATGCTGCTAATACGGACACGGGCATTCAAATCGGCCTTGTAAATATTATCCCCAGAAATGCATGGTTCACCCGGTTCCCGGATGAGATTGCTCCGGCAATGGTAATTCTTAACTGGCGTTTTTGAGAAGACGTATCTGCGAGCACCTACAGCGCAGCGGACTTAAAGATACTTTGGCAGATATAAAGAACCCATGCCGTTCCTGAAAACAGGGCGGCATGGGTTCTTTTTTTGTGAAGGGTACGGCTGGCTGCCGTTGCGTGGTCGGCTCGGTAGCAGGATGGGGTCGTAGATTACTGCGGATTGTATGGAGCCGCAGGGGAACCGGTTTTTACAAGCCGCTCCATCATGATTTCACTGAGAATGTGCTTAAATTGCAGTCCGATTGTTGTTTCATTGTTTTGCTGCTTGACCCACATGATTCCGCCTGAGTTCGGTATGTGCATAATTGTTGCGGGGATAAAGATTTTTATGGCAACACGCATTCCGATCTGAACCGATGCTGCCTTTTCAAAATATAAACGTGCACCACTTGCGCTCAGGTTTGTTATCCGGCATTGTTGCATGTGCGTATTCTCGCCCGTGAGGCTGACCTCTGCTTTGAGATTGACGTCATAGCGCTGCTTGATCCGGTTCTTTTCAGCTTCAGATGTTTCCACGGTTTTCCCCTTCGTAGTGTTCTGCTCCAGTGCTCCATTTGTGTTGCTATGTATGTGCATACCGTGCTGAGTCAAAGCTAAAAAATGCTTGCGTTCAGCATGCCTTCTACACAAAAATACGTCTTTGAGCGTCGGCTCCCCCACCCGTTTTTGCAGGCCCCGGGCGTTTGCGAGCCGGTTCTGATGTTTTTGTGGATACCTTGTTTGTATATCGCGAAGAAATATAGAATAATAACTATAATCAGTCAATGCAAAATTAAACGAATGTTTTTTTTGAAGTGTAAGGCAGTGTGGTGCTCCTCCAAGTAGGGGCGCAGGCCCGGGCGTTGCGTACTATGGAGTATGTGGACGCAGGGGATTGTTTTTTGTGAGCTGATGCATCATGGTCTCGCTGAGAAATTCTACGAATTTGACCCCGATCGTACATGCATTGAGCTGTTGCTCGATCCAGATGATTTCACCCGAGTTTGGTATGTGCATAATTGTTGCGGGGATAAAAATTTGCATGGCAATAGTCATTCCGACCTTGAAGGCCGGTGGTGTTTCAAAATACAAACGGCCTCCGGTTGCACTCAGGTTTGTTAGCCGGCATTGATGCTCTTGGGGCTTTTTTCCGGCAAGGCTGACCACTGCTTTGAGATTGACGTTTGAACGCTGTTTAAGGCGCAGCTCTTCATTGCTGGATGTACTCATGGTTCGGGATTCTCCTTGCTCAGCCCATTCGGTTATACCGGTTGCCGTGCATGCGCACACGGTGCCGCATCATGGGTTTACGCTATAAAGTCTGTCCGGTTACTGCATTACTGCAAGGCCTTTTGCTGCAGCAGGCGACCCAGGTTTTTGTCCGTTGTGCGAATGTGATGTGTGACCCATTCATACAGATCATAGCACAGCGACGCGGCCGTTAACTGTGCTCCGGTTCCATCGAATTCTCTCAAGTCGTTGAGATTGTTCCGGAACTGCTGATGCGCCCGCGCGTGCTCCCGTATTGTCGGGTCGTGCGCGACCTCCATGTAGCGCTCTTCCAGGCTGAAATGATTGTCAACATACTTTTCCAGAAATTCCAGCATGCGCCATAGTTCTTCCTGGGCTTGTTTTGCAATAATTGCCTGATGCAGGCGATTGATGTGCGCGATCAGCTCGGCATGCTGGAAGTCCTGCCACAGAATTCCCGTGGCGAGCTCATCGGACCACTCAACGATTTTTTTTGTCACGTCTTTTCCTCCCGGGACACTATGTACTACAGTGTGTCTCAGTGTAAAAAAGTTCTGCGTCTATGTGCGTTAAACGGCTTGCCAGCAAGCCTGTTCAGTCTATTTCTTAGAGACCCCGCGCGTGATCCACCAGGCGCCGGATAGTCGTACGCATGTCGTCATCCTGATAGGGCTTGACGATATATTCTGCGGCTCCAAGCTCAAGAGCCCGGAGGCGATGCTTTTCTCCGGCGCGGGAGGTCAGCATAATAACCGGTATGCGCCGCCATAAATCACGGCTCTTAAGCCGTGCCAGCAGTTCATAGCCATCCATGCGGGGCATTTCGACATCCAGCAGGATTATATCGGGTCTGCGCTCAAGGTGCTGCAGCATTTCAAGGGCGGCAAAACCATCAGAGGCCCTGAGTGCCTGCCAGCCGCTGGACTCAACCAGATTTGAAACAACCTGGCGGAAACTGATGGAGTCATCCACAACCATGACCGTTACCTGATCGTGGTCGCGCAGGGTACGGGCCCACACATGTGCCGGGGACTTTGACGGGGCGGATTCTCCCGGAAGACCAATATCGAGCGGGTTGACAATGAGTATGACCTTGCCGTCCCCCAGCACGGTTGCGCCGGTGACGCCGCGCACACGCTGCAACAGGGAGCCAAGATTTTTAACCACCACTTCGCGCTCCCCAATGATTTCATCGACCTGCAGAGCGACAAAGCGTGTGCCGACATCCACCATCAAAAGCGGCACATTGCCTTCGTGTTCTTTGCTATCCGGAACAGTGCCCATAAATCGGCCGAGATGCAGGTAGGAATATGTCTCGTTTTCATACACAATTTCCTGTGCGCCATCCGCGGCAGGAAGCTGCTCAACGGGAATCCTGATAATGCGCTTTAATGAACTCAGCGGAATCGCGTAGCGTTCGCCCCAGGCCTGCACCAGCAGGGATCGTCGAATGGAAAGCGACATGGGCAGCCGTATGGTAAGCAGGGTGCCGCGTCCCGGTGAGGACTCCAGGGTCAGGCTGCCCTGCAGCTTGTTGACCTGCTGCCTGACGACATCCATGCCGACACCGCGCCCCGAAACCTCACTGATATGTTCGGCTGTACTGAATTTAGAATTGAAAATTATCTGGTGGAGGTCTTCTTCGGACATTGCCCGGCCTTCCTCCGGGGATACCAGGCCTCTTTCAACGGCTGCTTCGCGAATGCGTTCAAGCTGCAATCCGGCACCGTCATCACTGATTGCGATAACGATTTTACTGCCTTCATAGTAGGCCCTCAGACGGATCAATCCGCGTTCGTTTTTCCCCAGCGCGCGGCGTTCCTCAGGCGTTTCAATCCCGTGATCAATATTATTGCGGATAACATGCATGAGCGGATCAAGCATTTCATCAAGTACTTTTTTATCTATTTCAATCCGTCCGCCCTCGATCACCAGATCGACCAGCTTGCCCTGCGACTGGGCCACAACACGGACAATCTGCCGCAGGCGGTTTGCAACAGAGGCCAGCGTGACCATGCGCACATCCATAAGTTTTTCCTGGATGTCTCCGGAAAGACGGCCCTGCACAGTTGAGACCGACGTGCATTCATTCATGATGGAAGCGATATCATGCTTGAATGTGTTCATATCGTTTGCGGCCTCACTGAGCTGGCGCAGCAAATGGTGAAATTCGGTATAGCGGTCAAGCTCCAGTTCATCGAAACCCTGGCCTTCGGCCGTATCGTAGCCGGGAACTGTTTCTTTGCGCCTCAGCCCGGCAAGTTCATATTCATTTTCAAGACGGCTGGATACAATGCGCAGACGCTCGACAACATTGCCTAAATTGTGCATGCGCCCGTCAAGAGACGTCAGATGCTGTTGCAGGGTTGAGCGGTTTATGACCATCTCGCCTGCCGCTTTAATCAAGCTGTCAATGCGGTCCTGCGAGACGCGCACCAGGTCATCCCCCGCCGTGGTTTCTGCGGGTTCGCGCGGCTCGGTCCGACGGTCCGTGCGACCGCTGCGCCGATCACTTTCGCTGATCCTGTTTGTGGAGGAGGCGTCATGCAGCTTTGTGGTCACATGGGCATAGAGGCTCTCGAGTACGGTCTGGTTTGCTTTCCCGCCGGCAATATCTTCCAGCATATCAGCTGCGGCGGCAATCAACTGCAGGGTCTCATCATCCATGGGCAATGCACCGCTATAGAGAGCATCAAGCAGGTCTTCCATGCGATGCGACAGGCCTGCAAGCTGGTCAAATCCGACTGCACCCGCGGAGCCCTTCAATGTATGAACGGTGCGGCGCATATCCTGTAGAAGTGCCGTGTTGCCGATATCCCGGCTTAATCCATCCAGCATGCCACGGATCAAACTAAAATGATCCTCAGCCTCCATCATGAAAACTTCCAGCAGTTCCTGCGGTATTTTCTTCTCACTGCTTGTGCTTTTCCCCGGAGGCGGGTCTGCAGTATGGGCTTCGCTTTTTGTTTGAGCCTCATTGTCGGGAGAGGGGGGTGCATCTGCGGCTGTTCGAGGCCGCGTTGAAGGTGACCCCGTTATTTTTTTAAGTGCCGCCTGCAGTGCATCAAGGCCGGTACAAGAAGCGCTCTCAGGGTGTTTCAGCGGACTCAATACAGGTGCTGATTACATCAAGCGCGGTATCAAGCAGTCCGGCCAGTTCGTTCGTGAGAATCAGCGTTTTGCTTTCCAGGGCCTCGAATATCTGTTCCATTTCATAGGCCACATGGCTCAGCGGAGCCATGCCGACCATGGCTGAAGCGCCTTTGATAATATGAACCTGCCGACGGGCCTCTTCAAGCTCAGCCCTGCAGGTATCATCGTTGCGAAACGTACCAAGCGCTGTACGCACCACGGGCAGATACCCGCGGACCTCATCGCGAAAACCGTTAAAGACTTCCCGGCTGATTTTTTTAGACATTGAAAATCTGCTCCATGATGGTGCGCTCAACGGGCTGCTGAAACACAGCGCTCAGTCCTGCCCGTCATCTGTATCCTGACCGTCGACAGCCAGGCTTTCAAGACAGCGCCTGCTCTATATACGGTCATGGTTAAACCACCTGAGGAGAATCGTCCCCTCAGCTTTTTTTGCCTGCAGCTGAAACATCAGATACTGCTGCCGTTTCAGGAAGTCTGAATGTGCTGACCGAACTGCGCAATTCATCTGCAAGGTTTGCCAGTTCATGTATTGATGCGGCTGCCTGCTTGGTACCGTCAGCCGTCTGGTTTGTAATTTCAGAAATTTGATTCATGGAAATTGAAATATCATCGGCGGCACGCGCCTGCTGTTTGGAGGACAGTGTTATTGATTGAATCAGCTCCGCCAGTTGATTTGAAATGCTCTCAATGCGGCCAAGGGTTTTGCCGGCATCCTGCGCAAGCCGTGATCCGGCGACCACCTCGCGGGTTGTTTCCTCCATGGCCACGACGGTTTCATTCGTCTCGCCCTGAATGGCGGAAATAAGGCCCGCGATTTGATCGGTTGCCCGTGCCGAGCGCTGGGCGAGGCGTTCAACCTCCTCCGCAACCACGGCAAAACCGCGTCCCTGCTCACCGGCCATGGCTGCCTGGATTGAAGCATTCAGGGCTAGAATGCTGGTGCGGTCGGCAAGGTCGTTGATCACCTGGACAATTTCACCGATTTCCTGCGAACTTTCACCAAGGCGCTTGATACGTTTGGCTGTTTCCTGAACGCGTTCGCGGATGCGGGTCATGCCTTCAATCGTTGCCTGCACGGCTTTAGCTCCCTGACGGGAACTTTCCAGGGACTTCGTGGCAACATCTGCCGATTGCGCCGAATTTTCCGAAACCGCCTGTATGGACGCGGCCATTCCATCAATCGCAGCCGTTATGGTTGCAACACCCATGGCTCCGGATTCATTACCGTGTGCGATCTGTTCAGCTGTTTTGTATATTTTGTGCGCGGAGCTGCTGACCATGTTGGTTGAATCCTGAACGCGGCGTATGACTTCCCGCAATTGCGCAATAGTCATATTGAAAGCATCCGCAATGGCACCGGTGAACTCCTCGGTGACTTCGGCCTCCCGGGTAAGGTCACCGTCAGCAAAGCGGCTGACATCGTCAAGCAGTTTCATAATAGACGCCTGCATGCGATCGCGTTCCTCTCGGGTTTGAATAAGGGTTACAAGATTATCAAGCATGGTATTTAACGATCCGGCCATCAGGCCCAGTTCATCGTTGCTGGTAACCGGTGTTCTGGCCCGGTATTCGCCCATACTGATTTTTTCGAGCAGGCGCATGATATGCCGTGCCTGCAGGATAATGCCGCCAGAGAGACGGGCTGCAAAAATCAAGGCCAGCAGTAGAGCGCATGCGGTTATGCACAGAACAACTATTTTCGTATCGCGTGACTTTTTGTCCATCTGCCGGCGAGCTTCAGCGGTTTTCTGGCTGGCGGTGACGGCACATTCCGATAATACTGCTCTGATTTTTTCCACGGCAACGTTAGAGCCTTCACCCAACATTTCTTCAGAGGTCATGTCTGCCGGTTCTAATCGTGCTTCAGGGGTATTTTCTTCAGGGGTACGCTTTTTGAGCGAGGCTTCAAGACGGGACAGGTATTTTTCATACGCGTCGATTGCTTTTAGAAGGTCATTGAGGTTGCGCTGGATTGCCGGATCCATCTTGAGTTTGCGCATTGCGTCCAGGTTGTCGCGCATCGCGTTGATCGTTGTGTGGGCTGCGTCACCGGTCTTAAGTGCGGCATCAAGGCCCTGCAGGATGTACGTCAGGATGAGGGCTTTTTCTGAAACCTGAAGGGATATCCGTTCATTTTCGGTTTCACCTGTCAGTCGGGAGAATTCAACATAGCTGTTAAACAGTTCATTAACCCGTGTGTCGACCTGTGTCAGGCTGATGTAGGCGGCCGTACTCACGAGCGCGAGCAGAATGATGATAAAGCCGAATGAAACAATCAGCTTTGACCGGATACCAAAACGAACGCCGCTTGTTTTCATGATAATAGCTCCTTGTAGGTGGTCATTACATTGCGCGAAATTGCTGCATATCATCAGACAGCAGCAGGCTTTCTATATCCAGGACTGCAATCGACCGTCCATCCATTTCAAAGACGCCGCGGATGTGCGGTTCAGTATTTTTTTGTCCGGCATCAGGCCTGATAATATCCTCTTCAGCGACATACTGCATACCGGCAATACGGTTGACAATGACCGCGGTACAGAGGTCTTCCTGAAGAGAGCGCAGCAGGATAATGCGGTCATTGCCGGCGAAGTTAAACGGTCCCATGCCGAGAAAATTTTCCATGTCGACCACGGAGACAATATCACCGCGCAGATTTGTAATGCCCAACAGCCATTCAGGAACATGCGGCAGCCGGGTCAGCTCGGGAACCATGCCGATTTCAGTGGTATTCTCAACCGGCACAGCAAACTCGGCTTCTCCGAGCGCAAAGACTAAGAATTGATGACGGCCTTCGACCTGTTGCAAATCCTGATCGCTGGAATCGCTGCGCGCCGTGCCGGGCGGGGCTGCGTTGCCGGACTCCTGCGACAGGTTGACCCAGCCTTCCGGAATCAAACGGGATAAACGGCGGGCAAACTCAACCTTATCTTCTTTTTCAGGCTCAAATCCAGCTTTGGTGCGGGATGGCGTCTGGGAATGGGAATCCGCCGCTGGCGGGGCAGAGTGCTGATGAGCATGGGAGTCATTATCGAATATGTCGTCAGCGTCGAAGGGTTTCATCTCAGGCGCAGGTTGAATGTCCTCAGCCGCTATTGTATGGTCCATTCCATGCTCATGTCCGGCAAAAGCCGCTGATTCAAGAGATTCTTCAATCTCAAGGCTGTCTTCAGCATCCAGCTCCAGAGATTCTTCAATCTCAAGGCTGTCTTCAGCATCCAGTTCCAGGGATTCTTCAATCTCAAGGCTGTCTTCAGCATCCAGTTCCAGAGATTCTTCAATCTCAAGGCTGTCTTCAGCATCCAGTTCCAGAGATTCTTCAATCTCAAGGCTGTCTTCAGCATCCAGTTCCAGAGATTCTTCAATCTCAAGGCTGTCTTCAGCATCCAGTTCCAGGGATTCTTCAATCTCAAGGCTGTCTTCAGCATCCAGTTCCAGGGATTCTTCAATCTCAAGGCTGTCTTCAGCATCCAGCTCCAGAGATTCTTCAATCTCAAGGCTGTCTTCAGCATCCAGTTCCAGGGATTCTTCAATCTCAAGGCTGTCTTCAGCATCCAGTTCCAGGGATTCTTCAATCTCAAGGCTGTCTTCAGCATCCAGTTCCAGGGATTCTTCAATCTCAAGGCTGTCTTCAGCATCCAGTTCTATGGGTTCTTCACTATCGAAATTGTCGAAGGTGTCCAGCTCCTGAGGCTCGTCAATGTCGAAGATGTTCGAATATATGGTGTCAGTATCCGCTGCATGATCCCGGATAGGCTCTGTCAAAGCATCGCTCAGTGCGTCTATGAGGGCGGCCTGTATCTCTTCCCGGTCAAGGGTGAAACGCGATTTGCATGCGCTGCATTCCGCAGTTCTACACTGGATGATACGCTCATACGGTACCCTGCTAAAAATTTTGCCGCATACTTTGCAGGCGAACCGGATGTATTGAGCGGAAAGAGAGTCTGTCATAGTGTGTCCATTTATTTTTTTTACATGGCAAAAGACGCACGCGGCCGGACCCGGTTACGAGACCTGATCGCTTCAGCCCAGCAAAGCGCTGATATGCTGGAGCAGTATTTCGTCATTGACCGGTTTGGCGAGGTATTCATCCGCGCCCTGCCTCAAACCCCAGAAACGATCACTTTCCAGACATTTGCTGCTGACTATAATAATTTTTATATCACGCGTGGCCGGATCGGTCTTGAGCTGTCTGCAGACCTGAAAGCCGTTTTTCCCCGGCATCAGAACATCGAGCAGAATCAGCCGGGGATGTTCTTTGATTGCCGCTTCCAGCGCGTCTATGCCATTTGTTGCCGTAATGACCTGATAGCCCCGGTCTATGAGCGGTTCAACCATGAGCTGCAGCTCGGTCGGGCTGTCATCTACAACAAGAATTTTCTCTGTTGCCATGAACCGCTCCTTGCATGTATCGCTCGTATCAGAAAATAATTTCATCAACCGCAGAGCTCAAATCGGTTATAAAAACATTGCAGGCTTCCCGGCACTGCTCGGCAGCTTGCGGCGAATGAAAGCAGGCAACAAACATTGAAAAATATGTTTCCAGCACATCCAGCATGCCGCGGCATACATCATGAAAGGTATGCTGCCGGCCCGCGGCATCCGCGGTCCAGCTGTCATACAGCGTAATGATGGTCGCTGCGGACAGGCGATTTTCCTCAGCCTGCAGTAAGCGCGCCCGGGGGAACATGTCGCCCGCCCGAACCAGGGCACGCGACAGCTTGCCCGTATTGACACCAACTTCGAGGTGCTCTTCGGAAAACGCCACAACATCATTGATCATTTTCGGCAGCAATTCCAGCGCAAGCAGGGCCTTGCGTTTTTTTGCCCGTCGGCTGAATCCGGCTAAAAATGGTTTAAATCGCCCGGTTTGGGACATATGCGTCTGGAGCTGTTCAAACTGTGAGAGCAGCAGGATTAAATCTTTTTCAAGATTTTGATCCTGTTGAACCTGCTCGGGAGTCAATTCCTCCTGCCGGCGTCCCTCGTAGCCCTCAATCGCGTTCCATTCGTCAAGCATGCGCAGCCCCTCCATGAGCAGCTGCCGCCATGGTGTCTTTACCGTACGCTTCAGGGTTTTAACATGGTCATAAATTTTAAAAGAGCCCTTTTTCCAGCTCAGCAGACGATAAAACGCAAGCTCTCCGATAAAATTGCCTGTCTGGGCATGGATAACTTCACCCTCATTAACGCAGATGATTCCTTCCTCCCGGTCGCGCTTCACCAAAAGTGTGGCCTGGTAGTTTTCCAGACAAATCATCTGTATCAGCGACGTCATTCCAATTTCTTTAAGATCGCCTTCAGTGGCCATGTATAACTATCTCCGTCGCAGCTGTGTGATTATACAACCAGATGATCGCCCAGATGGAATCGGGAGCCGCATTTTTTACAGCGTGCGTGTTTGTCATAGTCATCAGGCCGCACGTTTCTGAAAACAGTGCGGCAGCCCGGGCAGCGCGAGCGGAACGGCTCACGGGGGCGGGCGGGTATATCGATATCGTCATCCTGGTTAAGCTCGGCGAGCAGTTTGTCAAGTTCTGTCCCTGCAGCGGCAACGGAAGAAACTGCTGCCGGCTTTGGCGTTTCGCGCTGGAAGTGTTGCGGGGGCGGTGGCATTGGCATTGGTTGCGTCTCGTCCGGCAGCGGCGGTAAATCATCGGCGCGTACTGAAACCATCTCTGGTTCTTGCTGCGTCAACCGGATGTTGAAATCCTTTGCATTGGCCGCAGGGTTGTTATGAGCATTGTCCGGCAGAACCAGGCCTGCAAGCTGGTCGGAGAGGGCGCGCATATCGACAGCAGCGTCCTCATGCGCGGCCCCGGTTTCTCCGGCTGTCTGATTATAATTTTGTTGAGTCTCGGGAGTTTTTTTCTTCGGTTTGTTCGGAGACATCGGAATCAGCGCGGGTTTTACATATTTCCTGACTTCAGAAATCAAAAGGTCCGGTTCAAACGGTTTGGTTATATAGTTGGAACAGCCCGCCATTTTGCCGCGCACCTTGTCAAACAGGCCGTCTTTACCGGAGAGCATCACCACGGGGATATGCTTGGTGTCGGTGCTGTTTTTAATGATTTTACAGAGCTGGTATCCGTCCAGCTTCGGCATCGCAACATCGCACAGGATTAAATCAGGGTTTTCGTCCTTGAGAATGGCAAGCGCTTCAATGCCGTCGGAGGCGACGACAACCCGATAGCCCTGTCCCTCCATGGTCATGCTGACCAGTTTGCGGATGGTCGGGCTGTCATCAACGGCAAGTATAGTTCCGCGCAATGTATCAAGCTGGGTGTCATTGGTCATGGGAACACTTGTTTCCTTTTCGGCATGGTTATGGTGTATGTGTTTTATCGGACATACCTATGTACGAACAGGCCCATTGTATCACAGGAACATCGCGTCTGCCGAAGACAATCGGCAGCTTGTCAGGCACAGTTTCGTTACCTCTGCACCATATAGTGTTATCGTTCAAAATGCTAGTTTGTTTAATAAGAAAAAACGGTATCTTGGGCAAAATGCCCGTTATGTATGCCTGGCCGGATACTGCTTATTCGCGGTCCGGGTATGCGACGTGTACGCTTGTCAGCTTTCTTTCAAGATATGCGCGCAGTCTGGTTTTAATCACGGAGCGTACAGCCGGAACCAGCAGCGCAAATCCGGTAATATCTGTCAGCAGCCCGGGTGTTATCAGCAGCGCACCGGCAATGAGTATTAAAAGCCCGTTGCACAGCTCATCGGCCGGGAACATGCCGGATTGGAGCTGCTGCCGCACGGTAAAAAGGCACTGAATGCCGGCAGTGCGCACCAGTATGGCGCCGACTGCTCCGGTAAAAACAATCAACAGTATCGTATCAAGGACGCCGATGAGCGATCCCAGTTTGATGAGAAGCGCAAGTTCCACCATCGGAACCACGATAAAGAACACAAGCAGTTTTGCCATCATGTCAGACCTTTTTCGGGAAGATTTTCTTTCAAAAACTCAAATACCGCTTCTTTTGAAGGCGGGCAGTGCGCCAGCTGTGGCCCGCAGGCGCCGGGCGTGCAGGCGCACGTGCCGATGAAAACGGCGTTATGGATGCGTTCACATTCGGGCTCCTTGCCGCTCACTATCTCCCGGGAACAGCGGTGCCCGAGGTTTTCAAGCCTTCGCAGGGCGGCAAACAGCGGAATCAGGCAGCCGCTGCACGCCCGTGAGGCATGCAGGCGCAGCGTGGGGAAAGCGCGCCTGACATATGCGTGCGGGGATTCGCAGCGCATGCTGATACCGCTGAGGTCATCGCCGGTTACGTCAATGCTCGACAGATCACGCTCACCAAGACCCGCGGCATGCCCCAGTGCTATTGTTTGAATGCTGTCGGGATTTATTCCCATGAGGGCGGTGGTAAACGCGTCAACGGCAACAATATCTTCGCCGGCAATAAGAAAAGGAAGATCACAGTGCAGCGGCAAGCTGCAGTCAACCACATTCAGGCTCGGGCGAATGATGGTGCACAGCTGCGCCACCGCGCCGTGAATGCCATCTGCGGCCGCAGTAATGAAAGGAGGGTTTTTCTTCGCGCAGGATAAACCCCTTGAGGTTTTTCATGGCAATCGAGACCGTGGTCAGATAATGGGTTTTCGGTACCGGCACATTGATGATGTGGTCCCAGCAGAAAGCATGCTCCGAGAGATTGAATACCGGCGGGGTTTCGGGGCTGTACTCGCGAAACGTGCGAAAGCGCCCATCATCAAATAAAATCCAGCGAATCCCCTGGCGCCGGGCAACAGCAGCCATGCCGGTACGCTCAAAGCACGCGTTCAGGTCCCGGCGGGGCTGGAAATAACTCGGACCTTCACCGATGGCGATTTCAGCCGCGCCATGAGCGCGGCACCACAGCACAAGGGCTTCCACCAGATCCGGGTTGGTGGTTTGGCCTGAGCTGCAGGGCAGCGGTTCCACCAGGTTTGGTTTGATTAAAATTCGCTTGTCCCGGAAGGGGATTTGGTCGCTGAATGGTGCCAGGGCGCGCTCAAGAGCGGAGGCGATATCGTTGCGACTGATCTTTGCAAGTGAGAGTAAGGGCATGGCGCAGGCTTTTTTTTAATACGGAGGCCCGGGTCGCCTGCAGGGCTGTTCCCGATGATCGACAGGAGGCCATGTGCCGTCCGATGCTCGCCGGAAAGCCGGCAGATGGAACTGTGCGCATTAAACAATGCGTCCTGATGTTTGTCAATCAAAAAGCCAAAATAGCATGTGCCGGTAGTGTTTTCCCCTGCAATGTCGGTATGTTAAGGCGCACGGCATGCCCCGGGTGAAAACTACCGCTTGACCCTGCGGAAAAAATGGTTATATTGGATAAGCTTCTGAAATACTACTGAGACTGTCGTTTCGCAACAGTCAAATCCGTGGAAAAAATCATATAAAGGTGGAAAAATTAGATGGTGTATCAAATAGAGCGTGATCCTGTAGAAATTCCCGATACGCTGCCCCTGCTCCCTGTGCGGGATATCGTTGTGTATTCGTATATGTTTCTGCCGCTGTTTGTCGGGCGGGAATCTTCCATCAAAGCGGTTGAAGATGCCATGGACAACAACCGCTTGATTCTGCTGGCAACGCAGCGTGATCCGACTAAGGACAATCCCGGTCCGGAGGATATTTACTCTGTCGGCACGGTTGCCATGATCATGAAAAAACTCAAGCTGCCTGACAACCGTATAAAAATACTGGTGCAGGGCCTGTCAAAGGCGAAAATAAAGAGCTATGTGCAGACCGATCCGGTCTACAGGGTTGAGATTGAGAAAATCTCCGATGTCGTTACCGAAGAACTGACCGTTGAAACCGAAGCCTTGATGCGCAATGTCAAGGAACAGTGCGAAAAGATTCTGTCGCTCAAAGGGCTTGTTTCTCCCGAAGTTATGGAGGTGCTGGAGAACGTGAATGATCCGGGCCGCCTGTCGGATCTGGTGGCCTCGAATCTGCGTCTCAGCATTGAGGAGTCCCAGTCGGTTCTTGAAATTTTCGATCCGCTGGAGCGTCTGCGCAAGGTCAACGAGCATCTCTCCAAGGAGCTTGAGCTCTCCACCATGCAGGCCCGTATTCAGTCTCAGGCCAAGGAGGAGATGTCAAAAACGCAGCGCGAGTACTTTTTGCGTGAGCAGCTGCGCGCCATTAAAGGCGAGCTGGGCGATCTGGATGAAAAAGCCCAGGAGGTCAGCGAGTTTTCCGACAAAATAAAGAAGGCCAAAATGCCGGATGAGGCTGAAAAGGAGTCCCGCAAGCAGCTCTCGCGCTTGGACCAGATGCATCCCGATTCAGCCGAGGCCTCGATTGTGCGCACCTACCTTGACTGGATGGTCGATATTCCCTGGAGCAAATCAACCAAGGACAAGCTTGACATCAAGCAGGCTGAGAAAATCCTGGATGAGGATCATTACGGTCTGGATAAGGTCAAGGAACGCATTCTTGAGTATCTCTCGGTGCGCAAGCTGAACAAGAACATGAAAGGCCCGATTCTCTGCCTTGCCGGTCCTCCCGGCGTGGGCAAAACGTCGCTTGGCCGTTCAATCGCCCGCGCGCTGGGCCGCAAATTCGTCAGGGTTTCGCTGGGCGGCATTCGTGATGAGGCCGAGATCAGAGGCCACCGGCGCACCTATATCGGCGCGCTGCCCGGGCGCATTATTCAGGGCCTGAAGCAGGCCGGCACCAACAATCCGATTTTCATGATGGATGAAATCGACAAGGTCGGGGCCGATTTTCGCGGGGACCCGTCGGCCGCGCTGCTTGAGGTGCTTGATCCCGAGCAGAATTTTGCATTCAGTGATCATTATCTGAATATTAACTTTGATCTTTCCAATGTGATGTTCATCACGACCGCCAACCTGGTGGAACCGATCATGTCGGCCCTGAAGGACCGCATGGAGATTCTGGAGATTACCGGGTATACCGATGAGGAAAAACTCAAAATCGCGCGGCAGTTTCTGCTTCCGCGCCAGTTGAAGGAAAACGGCATATCGGAAGAGTATTTTTCAATCTCCGATGACGCTATTCTGACAATTGTTAACGGCTATACCGCTGAGGCGGGCCTGAGAAATCTTGAGCGCGAACTTGGCAGCCTGTGCCGCAAGGTGGCCCGCAAGGTAGCCGAAGGGAATTTGATGCCGCATAAAGTCACCAGGACTAATCTGCACAAGTTTTTGGGGCAACCCAAACGGCTGGCGGAAGAGGAGCTTGAAACAAACGAGATCGGTATTGCCACCGGACTTGCCTGGACCCAGGTCGGCGGTGAAATTCTCTATATCGAGGCAACGCTGATGCCCGGGAAGGGCGTGCTTGGTGATGACCGGATCGCTCGGGGATGTCATGAAGGAGTCGGCCCAGGCAGCGCTTTCCTATGTGCGCTCGCGTGCCGATCATCTGGGGATCAGCCAGAGTCTTTTTGAGAAAAATGATATACATATCCATGTTCCGGCCGGGGCTATCCCCAAGGACGGCCCATCGGCGGGCATTACGATCGCTACGGCCCTTATCTCCGCGCTGACAAAGCGGCCCACGCTCAAGGAATATGCCATGACCGGCGAGATTACCCTGCGCGGCCGGGTTTTGCCGATTGGAGGCTTAAAGGAAAAAGCGCTTGCCGCACTTCGCAATAATATCAAAAATATTATTGTGCCTGACCGCAATCAAAAGGACCTGGATGATTTCCCTGAAAATATCCGCAAAAAGCTTAATTTTACGTTTGTTAAACACATTGACGATGTGATCGACATCGCAATTGCCAAATCGGACAATGCCCGTGGCAAGAACACCACCCGAAAAAAAGCCGTCCCAAAAGGCGCGGCTAAAAAGAGCGCCAAGTCGCGCGGTAAAGCCGCTCAGCTCAGTCGGTGAATTTGGCCTGATTGAGCTGATCGCCCGCGGGAGCGCTTGCGACCGTCCTGATATTGTGCGCGCAATCGGCGATGACGCGGCTGTTTTTACCTGCCTCGGGTCAAGACCGGTTCCTGGCAACCACGGATGTCCTGAACGAATCCGTTCATTTCAGTCTGGACACAACCACCCCGTATCTTCTTGGTCGCAAAAGCCTGGCCGTCAATATAAGCGACATTGCGGCCATGGGCGGCCGCCCGCTGTACTACCTTGTCGGCCTTTCTCTTCCTTCGCACCTCTCGCTTGATTTTGTGCGCGCTTTGTATCGCGGCATGCACTCCCAGGCAAAGCGCTTCAATGTCGCGCTGCTGGGCGGCGATACGGTTGCCTCAAGCAACGGGCTTTCGATTGCCGTCACGCTGATCGGCAGCGCACACCCGCGCCGGATTGTATACCGTTGCGGCGCCCGTCCCGGCGACCTGATCTTTGTCAGCGGCACGCTGGGTGATTCGGCGCTGGGGTTAACGCTTTTGCAGCAGGGCTCTCACGGCTTCACCACGCAATCATCTTATCCGCAGGCATTGTGATCCTGAACCGCGCTTGGCGCTGGGACAGCGCGCTTGCCGGGGCAGGACTTGCAACCAGCATGATCGATATCAGTGACGGGCTCGCCGCAGATCTTGGCCATATTCTTGAGGAGAGTTGTGTCGGGGCTGATATCCATTGTGAGCGTTTGCCGCTTTCGCGGGCGTATCAGCGGCAGTGTCCTTCGCTGAGCGATGATTATTACGCCCCTGCTGTGTGCGGGGGCGAAGATTATGAGCTGCTCTTCACTGCCGCGCCCCGCCCGCCGCAAAGCCGTTGAGGAATGCAGCCGGAAGGTCGGGATTGAGGTGACCTGCATCGGCACGCATTAACGGCCCCGGAGAGCAGTTGCGCATTCTCGATTAGCAGGCCGGGAATATAAGCCTGCAAAAAAGGGTTTCTGTCATTTTTGAGGAAGCCGCAAAAAGTCAGGTTTGACTTTTTCAGTCATTCCGGCGAAGGCCGGAATCCAGGATTTCAGTCACTTGCAAAAACACTGGACACCGGTTTTCACCGGTGTGACAACTTTTACGGGATCACCATTTCTAATGCACGGGGAAGCACCATGAAGGAACAGGATATTGAAAAAATTCTGCAATCAGTTGCCGCAGGCGCAATGACGGCTGCGTCTGCGCTTGAGCGTCTTAAAACTTTGCCCTTCGAGGATCTGGGCTATGCCGCGGTCGATCATCACCGCACCATCCGGCAGGGTTTTCCCGAGGTCATATACGGTGAAGGCAAAACCGCCGCCCAGATCATCGGCATCATGGGCAACATGCTGCCGCGCAATCATCCCATTCTGGCCACCCGCATCGATGCCGCTAAGGCCAAACAGATAAAGAAGCGCTTTCCGAAAGCAAAATATTATCCCGACTCACGGGTGCTCACGCTTATCTCGGGTAAAATCCCCCTGCAGGGCAAAGGCCTGATACTGGTGATATCTGCCGGCACATCCGACATTCCGGTTGCCGAGGAAGCTTTGCTGACCGCGCAGATCATGGGCAACCGTGTCGAACATCTCTACGATGTCGGCGTGGCGGGCATTCACCGGCTGATGGCAGGGGCGATCGATACGCTCGGCGCAATGTGCATGATCGTGGTGGCCGGAATGGAAGGGGCGCTGCCCAGCGTGGTCGGGGGGCTTGTGTCGCGGCCCGGTCATCGCCGTGCCCACCAGCATCGGCTACGGCGCCAGCTTCGGCGGCATCGCGGCCCTGCTCGGCATGCTCAACACCTGCGCCGCGGGCGTTACCGTGGTCAACATCGACAACGGCTTCGGCGCGGGCTATTTCGCCAGCCTGATCAACCGCGAAAGCTGTAAGCCGACAATTGAGCATGCCTGCAGAGGCAATTATGAAAACAGATAGTGACGCTTTTCCCGGGTTTAAGCCCATCCGTATTGCAACGTCAGGCGCCGAGATTAATGGCGTTATGGGCGGAAGCGGGCCGCCGTGCTTCTTTTGCATGGCTGGCCGCAGTCGCATGTAGAATGGCATCGGGTGGCTCCGATGCTGGCCGCGCATTTTACCGTTATTGCAAATGATTTGCGCGGCTATGGCGACGGCAGCATCCCCGCCGAAGGAAGCAGCCATGAGGGGTATTCCAGAGGGAATGGCCGGATCAGATCGAGGTAATGCGCAGTCTGGGTTTTGATCATTTTGCCGTCGTGGGGCATGACCGCGGCGCGCGAGTCGGGCAGCGCATGGCAATTGACTATCCTGATGCTGTAAAAAAGCTTGCTCTGATAGATGTTGTCCCGACATACAGATTGTACACCCATCTGACAAAAGAATTTGCAACTGTGTATTACCACTGGTTTCTCCTTATTCGGGCCGCTGCCGGAAACTATTCTTGGAAACAGCGCAGAGTTTTTTCTGCGAACCTGGGCTTTTAGCGGTTTGATACCTGAGTGATCACCGTGAAGCTTTTGCCATTATCTCCGCTGCTTCACAAATCCTGCGAAGCTCCACGCCATGTGCGAGGATTACCGCGCCGGTGCAACAATTGACCTTGAGCATGAAAAAAATGATCTTGAGAAGAAAATGCAATGCCCGGTTTTGGTCCTCTGGGGAGCTAAAGGCGCCATGGGACTTCTCTACGATGTTCTGGCCGAATGGCAGGCTATGGCTCTCGATGTGCGCGGCAAGGCTTTTGACGGAGGGCACTGGCTGCCTGAACAATTTCCTGAAGACGTTTCAGCAGAGCTTATATCTTTTTTGAAGTAGCAGTAGGGAGACACCGCGCACCCTGCGGGCTGAAGAATAATTGTTTCGATACCAGCTTCCCGTTCCCTGTCCTGCAGTTCATATCTTCCTGCCGAAATCAAACGCGTTGCGCTCCAGGCTGAAGCCGAAATGGCTTTGCACGAGATCATTTCCGCTGGAGTTAAAGGGCAGGTAGACAAGGCGGCTGTCCGTAACATTGACGCTGATGCCCTCCAGCAGCGGGAAAAATTCGTTCTTCCTTGTGGCAAGGCCTGCAAGGGCGATCTTTATGCTTTCAGCGGCCTCGCTTTTTGGCAGGGTTGCCGGAGAGAGATTGAGATTCTTCAGCCGGGTGCTTTCGGCAAGGTCGGGCTGCAGAACGGTCAGCTGCTGCAGAAGGCGCACGAAAAGGTTGGGCTTGATCTTGAAGGCCGGCGCCCAGAAGCTTAAACGTTGCTGTTCGAATTCGGGCTTGACAGCTTTGGGAAGATTGGCAAACCGGACAAGGTCGGCAAAAGTTTCAAGGCTTATGCCGTCGATGCGGGCCTGCATGCGCCAGAAGGGCACATGCAGCACGGCGCTCTCGCGGGTTTCGGCAACCCCGAACGGAACTGATTTCAGCGATCCCGCAACCGATTCCCAGGCGCTTTCGCAGTTGCGGCAGATAAAAACGCAGCTCTCCTTTTCGCCTTCAAGATCCCAGCCGCATTGCGGGCACAGCGCGGGTATAAAGGAGATCTGTCCGCCCGGATCGCGCTTGCCCTTCAAATCCGGTGCTTTTTCGTCCAAAGGGATGCGGTGGACAGGGCGGTCAAGCACGGCGTCATAAAACGTTTTGTCCTTGTAATAAAACGGCGCGTAGATCACGCTGCAGGTTTCCCCGATCAACTCGCGCATAAATACCTGCTCGCGCGCGCTCAGCGAATCGATTGTTGTCCAGGCGTCGGCCCCCAGCAGCATCTCGCGGGCTTCCCCGCGGCGCGATACAAAAAAAGACTTTTCGTCGGCTGCGGCAAAGCGCAGCTTCATGGCCTGCGGCCTCAGGCCCAGCGTGGGCGGCGTGAAATCGAACTCTGAGGCGCGGCGGCTGATGTCCACCACCCGGAACCTGACAGCGCTGCTGGCGCAGGTAAAGGCCATGCCGCGCACATGCCAGTAGGGTATATAAAAAATATCATCGCGCGGGATGCGCGGGGGCAGGCAGAAGTTAAAGAATCCGGGCGCCATCAGCAGATGCCGCACCCGGCAGAATCCGCAGGACAGAACCCGGTCGGTTTCGTTCAGCTGCACCGGAGCCCCGCATTGCGGGCAGGAGTGCTCAACGACCCAGTTGCTATTCAATCTTTTCTCCGCACTGGTTGCAGAACACGGAGTCGGTCAGGTTCTCAGTGCCGCATTTCGAGCACAGGCGTGCCTGCGGTTTTGTATTCTGCTCTACGCCGCACTTCGAACAGAAGCGGGCCGAGGGCGGCAGGTTTTTACCGCAACTGGAGCACTGCGAAACAACCATAATCTGATGTCCGCAGGCGGGGCAGAAGCGCGCGTCGCGGCTGACCGGGTTTTTGCAGTCCGGGCATGTCGCCGCTGGCGGCGTTTCACCCTGGGGTGCGTTTTGAAACAGGGGCGAGCCCATCATTCCCGGCAGCATGAAACCCGCTCCCATGCCCATGCCGGCACCGGCTGCGCCTTCGTTTCCGGCGGCCTTTTCAAAGGCCATGGCAGCTTTCATTTTCATCAGCTTGTTCAGGTCGTCAAACACGCCCAGCTTGCTTTTATCGTCAATGGCCTGCTGCACCTCGGGCGGCGGGGTGATGGCGTTGATGTAGAGCGCCTGCAGGCCGAGGCCGAAGCGGCTGAAGTCGCGCTCCAGCCGCTTTTGCAGTCCTGTGGCCATGGCATCGTATTTGCCGGGCAGGTTGATAAACGAGTCGAGTTCTTCGCCGATATAATCATTGAAGCGCGAAACAATCACCCGGCTCAGGTATTCCTCGATTTCCGCGGTGGTGTACACGCCCTGCGTGCCGACCAGCGAGTTGATGAACAGCACCGGCTGAATGACCTGGATGTTGAAAACCCCGAAGGCGCGCAAACGGATCAGGCCGAGCTCGCTGTCCTTAAATGCAACCGGGTCGCGCGTTCCCCATTGTAAATTGGTGAACACCTTCATGTTGGCAAAATAGACTTCGGCCCGCAGCGGGCTGGTAAAGCCCCAGGGCAGGCTCAGGGCCTTGGTCAAAAGCGGGATATTGGCGGTTTTGAGGGTATGGCGTCCGGCCGGAAACGCGTCATAGGCCTTGCCGTTGTAAAAGAACACGGCAGCCTGGCTTTCGCGCACGATCAGCTGCGCGCCGAATTTGATTTCACCGGAACCCTCTTCGGGGATGCGATGAACGAGTGCCTGTCCGCTGTCGTCAAACCACTCAATGACTTCCAGAAAAACAAGATTGTTGGTTCCCATGGCGTTCCCTCTCAAAAATAAGGTGATGTGTGTATGACTAATGTCTTATCGGCATAAGCAGTGCTGATTAAAGCTGTTTTTGAGCTATGAGCTGACTAGGATGGAGTAAGCGTTTAAGCCCTCTGGCGTGGCAGGGCGGAAGCTTTCATTGTATATTTTTTGCCTGCCCCCTTTGTTCTCACTCTTCTGGCAGCCTGTGAGTATCAACAGGGTTTTGCTTTAGTAACTGCGTCAGCAATGTAATTTGCTCTTGTTGCGCCAGCATGAGTTCTGCCCATTTGCTCTCGCGCAACTCATCTATCTTTTCATGCAAACTAAGAATTTCGAGCTCAGCTTTCAAATTTACTTCGTAATCGTGGGCCGCATCCAGCCTGTCTTTTTATGCAACACGGTTCTGTGACATTAAGATTATGGGCGCCTGGATGGCGGCAAGCGTGGACAGAAAAAGGTTGAGTAAAATATACGGATAGGGGTCAAAGGCATCATGCAGGTTCACGAGCAGGAAGGAATTGAGCAGAACCCATAACAAGCAGGATTGCGGCAAAAATGATAATGAACGTCCATGAGCCGCCGAATGTCGCGACCTTATCGGCCAGCCTTTGCCCAAAGGTCGACTTTGTTGCATACTCCTGGTTAGTATCGCGGCTGATAGGAAGGCGGTCATAGCAATGTTTGATTACGTGCTGTTCACGTTCAGGAAGTGTATCAAGGTCGGCGTTGAAACGTCTCCTGGCAATATCTGACATATATTTTTTCATATGAGGAGATCATTCCTTTCTTGATGTTGAATGTCACAAAGAATGTTAACGCTCTTATCGGCCGCCCGGCCGCGAAACTGAATGAGAACCATCCGGCATGCCCCGCTGGGTCGGCTGGATACAATTGTCAGGAGTGGTGGTCAGTTAACAAGTCCGGGCTGGGGGTGTGTTTTGTGCAAACATACGTGCACCTGATTACATTGTTTGCCAGTCCCCTTTGCCTTCTATTACTTATCGCTGCTTTCTGAGGATGGCATTGATCATCTGGTCGAGCTGCTGTAAAAACAGCGAACGGTCGCGCTGGCTGAAAGGCGGCGGGCCGCCGCCGATCTCACCCAGGTCACGAAGCTCAGAGAGCAGGTCCCGGGTCGCGAGCGCAGAGCCAATGTTGTCCTCTGTAAAAGGCTTGCCGCTCGGGCCGAGAACACGCGCGCCTTTTGAAATACATCTGTTGGCAAGTGGAATGTCGGCTGTAATGACGATGTCATCCTGACCGGCCTGTTCGGCAATCCAGTCGTCAGCAGCATCAAATCCGCCCGGCACGACTTCAAGATGGATGAACGTTTTGAGGGGTACGCGCATCCGGGAGTTCGCAACCAGCGTTACGGCAAGGCCGTAGCGCTGTGCCACGCGGTATATCTCATCCTTCACCGGGCAGGCATCGGCATCGACAAAGATATGCATCAAAGAATTACCGTTTTTAACTGGAGGCGGATCTTTGTATCGCCAAATTCTATGATGTCACCCGAGAAGATCTTTTTCCGTTTCCTGGTTTCAACCTCGCCATTTACCTTAACAAGGCCTTCTGCGATAACATGCTTGGCTTCACCGCCGCTGGCGACCATATTCTCGAACTTCAAGATTCTACAGAGTTCAATCGGCTCCTCTGTAATTTCCATGTCTTTCATTGAATGCAATCACTCAGCCAAATTTTTGATACGCTTAGTACCGCCCCACAGAAAAGAGGGGTCGGTTTCATACGGTCACATTTTCCGGGACAAAGGAACCTGTAGGCCGGACTAAGAACCGGATGTTCGCTAAATGTTTACGATAACGCCGGACACGCTTCGCTTGGTCCGGCCTACAATTGCCACACAACGTCAGGTTCGTGTCCGGCTTTTGTTTTGCAACCGGCCCCCATGTTGTGTGGCGGTGTACTTAGAGGCCGCGTTGAGTGGGTTGTAATATCTGTCGCGCCAGCTTCGAAAGTCGTCTGCGCCATTCAAGCGCCCGGTTGCTGCGCTCAGTATGATTATTTCTTCTGCAGTGCGTCCCGTATCTCCGTCAGGAGCGTTTCTTCCCTTGTTGGTGCGGGAGGTTCTGCCGGAGCTTCTTCTTTTTTCTTCGATAAAGAGTTCATCCCTTTAATAACCATAAAGATGGCAAAAGCAATTATCAGAAAATCAAAAAGGGTTTGAATAAAATTACCGTAATTAATTGTGACTGCAGCTGCATCACCCGCTGCTTCTTTTATGGTGATTGCAAGATTTTTGAAATTAACACCGCCTATAATGAGCCCTATTGGCGGCATAATTACATCGGCTACAAATGAAGATACAATTTTACCGAAGGCACCTCCTATCACTATGCCAACTGCCAGGTCCACTACATTGCCTCGCATTGCAAATGTTTTGAATTCTTGCAGCATACCCATAGGTGTACCTCCTGAAGTATAGTTGTTTGTCCCTTTGCACGTTGAAAAGAGTTTTGTTCAGTTTCGTCTTTTTGTTTTGATTTTTAATCCAGGCAACATCAGAATTCACTGGCCCCCTGGTTTCGGGGTCCAGTGAATTCCCTGTCATGTCGTGTAATGCGATGCTTATATAGCGCGGACTTTATTGGCACACGGTCCTTTTTGGCCCTGGCCAACTTCATACTCAACAGCCTGGCCGTCACTCAAAGTCGCATAGCCCCCACCCGCCTGAATTTCGGAGTGATGAACAAATAAATCTTTGCCGCCATCGTCCGGGGTTATAAAACCAAAACCTTTGTCTGCATTAAACCACTTAACTGTACCCTTACCCATGATTCTTCTCCTTGTGAGGTGAATGTCTATTTACTATCCTCGCTATCACCATTACGAAAACAGTTTTTGAATCTGTACATAATGACCGGGTTCATCGGCTCCCGTCAGGGCGTTCGGTCAACACCTCGACGGGCGAAATAATAGTGGCCATCCACCTATTGTCCGCATGCATTTTTTAGTGGCTATACCTTAGTATAGCACGGCAAGGTGACAGAAAGCAAAGAAAAGGCAGGGTTCTATCCCCTGCCTTTTTATATGCAATCAGATTAATAAATTATTTTGTAGCTTCGTCAATTTTATCTTTTGCCGTATTGAAAGCCTTGTCAATTTCTTTACCCGCTTTTTCTCCGCCGCCTTCCTTCTCGCAGGCCGCGAGCGTTGAAAGTGAGAAAATTGCCAACGAGAAAAGTACCACTGCCTTTAATCTTAATTTCATTGTAGTTCCTCCTTATTTGTTTTTAGCAATAACCCATATACCATGAACTATCCCGGGAATATAGCCTAATAATGTTAAAAGAATATTAATCCAGAAATGTTTCCCGATACCAACCTGGAGAAACACTCCCAAGGGTGGCAGTATAATCGCACAGATTATCTTGATAAGCTCCATAAAAAGCCTCCTTTCATTGTTTATAGTGTGTCGGATCCGGGATGCCCGCGTCTTCAAATCCGCCTTTTCTGTTTTCACAAAACACGCATTCACCGCAGCTGGTTCCGTCAGCGCTCATTTCCTGACAGCCGGGATAGGTCATACTGTAATCCACCCCCAGTTCTTTTCCTTTCTGGATTATCTCTGATGTTGATTTGTTCATGCAGGGTGACCAGACGTTTACTTTTCGGATTGCGCCTTCTTTTTTGATGGCAACATTTGCGAGTTTTTCAAAGGTGTGGACGAATGCCGGGCGGCAGTCGGGATTATCGCCGTATTCAATTGAGTTTATGCCGATGAAGATATCACCTGCTTTAATGACTTCTGCCCAGGACAGGGCACACGAGAGATACAGGTTGTTGCGGGCCGGGACATACGGATCATCTTTGCGGTCATCCGGCAGTAGTGCTGCGATATCGATCTTTACAATCTTGTGTTCTTTAACCCCGAATTGTTGAGCGATTTTTGCGGCGGCATCAAGCTTTACCCTGTTTTTCTGACCATAATCAAAGCTCAGGGCATACAGTTCAAATTCCCGGCTCTTTGCGACTGCGAGAGCGGTCGTAGAATGTATCCCGCCATTAACTATTACGATACCTTTTTTCATGGCTTCTCCTTTATTTATGTCTAACGTATGGATCAGCACGGAGCGGCACACCGCAGGATCGCGCGTGCATATTGTTGGGTCTAGGGCAGGTTTCTACTATACAGAGTTCCAGCGTATGACATATTGATTTGCTATCGCCGAGCAGCTCTTTTGCTGCATGCCGTTTCACGTGATCGACCATGCGGAATCGCATGTTTTCCCAGTGATGCTTGTCACCATAACCTACCATTATCAAACTGTAATAAGCGTGCTTCTTCGTCATCAATGCTCAAGTTTGGCTGCCGGATCAGAGCGTCTGCCAGTAGCCTCCATATGTCTGGTGAAATCATCTTCCTTTTCGTAGTCGAACAAGCGATTGTTCTTCCGCAGAACATAAATAATCAAAGGATGCTCATGCATAAGAGTAGTGCCTATAGTCGGTCAGTAATGCTTCTTGTATTCTGCCATTCTTAGAAGTAGCCAGTCAATACGCCGCCACCATCAGGCATATCTCCGTTCATAACGAATTTGATCGATTCTAGCCAGCATCTTGATCCGACTACCACTGAAATGTCCAGAATTGGTATGCCGACATTTTTGCAGAAGCCTATAGTCTTTGACAGTGCCGAGCATCGATTCTGACCCAGAGCCTGTTGTTCAAAATCCCAAGCTACAAGTATTACTGATATAATGAGTTAGTTTTTCTCAGTCTTATATGTGAGTTCCGATCTTAACTCGAACAAGATTAAGCGGCTGGGCAGGCCGTAGGTCGTCGTGCGTCCGCTGCGATGCATTGCATAGTGGACAAGATTTGTCGTGGAAGACCCAGTTCTTTACAATCGAGTTCGGCATCGAACTCTGTCCGGATTCACCAAAGAAACTCCCGATCCATTTCCTTATCCTCTTTTTTCATATCAAATTCCATCGCAGGGTCTGTCACAGTGGAAAATCCATTCGGATAAACAGTTGCTCATGGCATAAGGGCCAACGATGCGAAGATGTTCAACATTGCCGCTTATTGCGATAGTAAAGCATTCAACATGGAAAACAGGTCGAAGTTTCGCCCCAATTCGAATCTCAAATTAATTGCCCGGATTCGAGGGGTTCTTCGGTAGCACAGCTACCTCTATCGCATAGCGCAGATCTGTTGTCAATGAATACTCCGCTATATCAGCTACTTCGACGGTAGGGGAGTGGTTGCTGTGTCATCTGACTCGACTTCGCTCAGGGCAGGCTCCGAGAGATCTTTGCTTGAAGTAAAATCAACACCTTAAGATTTCTCACCGCCTGCGGCGGATTCGAAATGACAGTAACAAACGAATTGCAACACAGTCTCTTCGCCGGAATGACTGAAATTAGAACGTAGGGCGGGTGCAACCCGCCGGATGCCTTTCGGAGGAGAAAATGGCGGGTTGAACACGCCCTACATGCTTTTCGGGAGCAGAACACTCAGTAAACCGCCGTTTGCCATGACATCAGCAGGCAAACAGACTTCCCGGTAAATCGAGAGCATTTTTTCGGCTGTCATGCGTTCAAAATCCTGCTGCCTCGGCAGGATTGCCAGACCGCCTACATCAACCGCGCCGGGGCTGATCACACAGCTGCTCATCACCGGAGGCAAAAAAGCAGGCCGGCCGGTGCGCGCGCCGCGGCAGGATCGCCGCTGCCAGATTTCCGGGACGGCCGAAAATAATCAGGTTCAAATCCGCTTCCCTCCCGGGTTCGGCACTGCTGTTGAGATGGGCGCACATGCTGTTCAGTTGTCCAAGGAGCTCCGGGGCGGAAGCGGCCCGGCACAGGCCGATCCCCCGGTTGTCAAGCGTGCCGAACCACCAGGGGGTTTTTTTCTGTTCAAGCTCGTTCAGCAGCGGCAGAAGCCGGTGCTCAAGCGGAAGCATTCCGGCAGGGCAGGCTTGGAAATGCAGGTGATCGGGCGCGGAGGCGCCGCAGCGCGCGCCATTGTAAAATGCGCTGAAGCTGCACTCCATTTCAGCCACAAAGTTGATCATGACAGGCAGTGCCGGTGCAAGGAGTTGATCAATATGAAGAGCACTGCTGATTGTCAGGTGATCTTTAAAAATAGGGAAGGGATTGTTCAGGATCAGCCAGTCCGGGGACAAGGGCAGGGCGAGCTGCTCCGCATACAGATTGTCCGGGCACAGGAAACAGGGCCGCTTTGCAACGTCAGCGGCTGCCACCTTGGCGGTAGTACTGCGGGTTCGCCCCGGGTTGCATTGCAGCTCAATGTCGCTGTCCGGCAGATGCAGGGTGCGCCGCAGGGCTCTGTCCAGATCGCGCTGTGCTGCTGCCAGGGCCGGCCAGGTCGCGTGCTGCTGTTGGATAAAGGCCTGCAGCCGGGAGCGCAGGCCCGTGTCCCCGTCTTCACAATAGGGTTGCAGCTGATCATCACATACTATCTTCAGGTCGGACATAAAAACCCGGTTGCATGTGCATTGTTACATGGTGCAGTCCGGAGACTGATTTTTATGAGGGTATACCTGAACGTTTCGGTTTTGTCATGCCAATATTTGCGCTATCCTTATCTTTTATTTGCTTGACCTGATAGGAATAGTGTGCGATTATGCCACAAAATATGATGTTGCTTGGTACTTAAATAAACGCCTATAAAATTCCTATACAGTCAAGCGAGTGTCCCCGGGAGTTTTGACTAAAGGCGGACACTTTTTTTTTGCTGGAGGTAAGTATATGAGATCAAAGTTGTATGTGTGTGTTCTGGCAGTGATGTGCAGCCTGATGCTTTGTGCCTGCGGGCAGAAAGAGGCTGAGAAGGAAAAGAGCAGCGTGTGGAAACTGCAGCTGTGGAGAGTCAAGCCGGCAAAGCACCTGCACCCGCACCCGTACAAGAGCCCGGTGCCATGGTTGCCAGTGTGAACGGCAGCGTCATTACTGCGGGTGAGGTCGATCAGGAAATGAAGGGCCTGCTGGCTCAGTTTGGCGGACAGCTGCCTGAGGAGCAGATGCAGGCGCTTGAGCCGAAATTGCGCGAACAGGCTGTTGAGAATCTGATCACGAAACGCCTGATTCTTCAGGACGCAGACAAACGGAACATTAAGCCGACTGAGCAGGAGATTGCAGCTGAGGTTGAAACGGTTACCGCTCAGTTTCCCTTCACCGGAGGTTTTTCAGGAACAGTTGACGGCAATGGGTATCAGCCCTGAACAGTTTCGTCGGGATATTGAGAATCACCTGAAAATCAAAGCCGTGTTTGAGCAGGCCACCGCATCCCTGCCGCCGGTAACCACTGAGGAAATCAGCGCTTTTTATACTGAGAAGATCGACACCTTTAAGGTTCCCGAGCAGATCCGCGCGAGCCACATTCTTTTTAAGCTTGAACCGGACGCCAGTGCGGAAACGAAGGCTCTGAAGAAGAAGGAACTTGCCGCTGTGCGTGAGCGGATTGTTAAGGGTGAGAAGTTCGAAGCGCTTGCACAGGAATTATCCGATTGCCCCAGCAAGGCGAGCGGTGGTGATCTGGGCCTTCTTGAGCGTGGCCGCATGATCAAGGAGTTTGAGGACGCGGCTTTCGCGCTGGCCCCGGGAGAAATCAGCCCGGTGATTGAAACGCAGTTCGGCTATCATGTGATTAAGGTCACTGAGCACAATGAGCCTAAGACCTCCGCACTGGAAGAAGTGCAGCAGGATATTGCTGAAAACCTGAAAACCACCAAAGAAGAAGCAGCGTTTGAATCATTTTTGCAGAACCTGCGCAAAAGTGCACAGATAGAATATGCTAAAAAATAAAACGTATACTAAAGCACGCCAAGTTTATTGAGAAAAGGAAGGGTTATGTCGATTGATGTTCGCGTAAACGGTGATATTGAAAAAGCCATCAGGGTGCTCAAGCGCAAGGTGCAGCGCGACGGGCTTCAAAAAGAGCTTCGTCGCAGAAGGTTTCATGAGAAGCCCAGTATTAAGAAAAAACGCAAGCAGGCTGAGGCCTCAAAGCGCAAACGGAAAAAATATTAAGTTTCATGCCGGAGCCTGTTCCCCGAATCGGGAATATCCTGGCTATAGTGTGTACAATTTTTACTCTTCACGCGGGCGTACCAGTACCGTGAGTCGAGTGTCATCGAACCCGGTTGGCGCGGTTATGAACATGCGCATTGCCGGGTGCATAGTAAAGCGCGTTTACAGTTCCTTCGCGGGCTGCTCATCCGGCACATATGCCTGATGATGCGAGTGTGTCCTGCCGGCAGACAGAATGGTTTGCACGTGCAATGATAATTTAAACAGTTACTTCAGGCACTGATTGAAGGCGTTGCAGAAAGGAACCCATGTCGATTAAGCTCTATGTAGGGAATGTGTCATACCGGGCAACAGATGATGACCTTTTGAAAAAGTTCTCTGAAACCGGGAAATGCCTTTCCGCAAAAATCGTTCTTGATACTTTTAGCGGCCAGTCCAAGGGATTTGCTTTTGTTGAAATGGCGACTGACGCTGATGCCAAGGAAGCAATCCGGCTGTTGAACCGCACGGCAATATATGGTCGCGGTATTATCGTCAGCGAGGCCCAGCCTCCGCGTCCCCGCGAGCGCCGGGGCCGTTGAACGGCGAGGCGCGGTTTTTACGGCATCAATGGCTGTTGAAAATCGCTGCAATGCATGTGTTACGGGAAATGCATAAAAAAAGCCGACCCAAAGGGCCGGCTTTTTTGTTTCTCATAGAGCATGTAACTTTTTCTGTATCCTTTTCAAAAGAAAGCTCGTGGGAGCTTGTCGAACCATGGACGGGTTTCAGGGCGGTTTTGTATGGCTTTATTTAGATAAATGCTCTAATTTCTCAGCCGTTTTTCCGCATAAAGTGCAGCATAAAATCAGTCAGGGCTTTGACGCCTGCGACCGGCATGGCGTTATAAATCGAGGCCCGGCATCCGCCTACGGAACGGTGGCCCTTCAATCCGCTCATGCCCTCTTTCTGGGCCTGCTGAAGAAATTGTGCTTCCAGCTCTTCGCTGGGAAGGCGCCAGACCACGTTCATGGCCGAGCGGCTGGCCGGATCAACCGGACTGCGGTAGTAGCCGTTGCTGTTAGCAATGGCGTTGTAGAGCATGGACGCTTTCTCATCGCGGCGGCGCTCAAGCTCAGGCATGCCGCCGATTGACTTGATCCATTTGAGGGTCAGCTGCGTCATCCAGATGACAAAGGTCGGCGGCGTGTTATACAGCGAGTTTTCCTTGATATGCAGATCATAGCGCAGATAGGCCGGCAGATCCGTGCGGGCCATGGAAGCCAGGCGCTCACTCATGATCACCAGGGCCATGCCGGCCGGGGCCAGATTTTTCTGCGCGCCGGCATACACCATGTCGATTTTTTCCCAGGGCAGGGTCCGCGACAGGATCTCCGAGGACATGTCGCAGACCAGCGGTACGTTGCCGGTATCGGGGAATGATTGCCACTGAATGCCCCCGATTGTTTCATTGGCGCAGATGTGGGCATAGGCGGCATCTGCGTTCAGGGCAAGCTCCTGCTGGGCGGGGATGCGGTTGTACTTGCAGTCTTTGCCGTCCCAGGCAATTGTGACCGTACCAACCGCACGCGCGTCTTCAGCGGCTTTTTTTGCCCATGATCCGGTTATGATATAATCCGCGCTCATGCCCGGCTTGAGAAACGCCAGCGGAATCATGCCGAACTGCAGCGTTGCGCCGCCCTGCAGCAGCAGCACATGGCTGGTTTCAGGTACCTGCAGCACTTCACGAATCAGCGCGATTGTTTCACTGTGAATCGCGTCATACTGCTTGCCCCGGTGACTCATCTCTATGAGGGACATCCCTGAATTTTCATACTCAACGAAGCGGGCTGGCGGCTTCCTCAATCGTTTCCAGGGGCAGGGTTGATGGGCCGGCGGAAAAGTTATAGATGCGTGACATGTTTGTTCTCCTTGATAGTGCTGTTGTGCATATACTTCGACCGGAAAAGTTCCTGTCAGAAGCTTGTAAGTATAATGCAGACCGGGGAAAATTGTCAAATTAAATTGGAGCACAAACGGGCAGGCTGCACAAACAACCGGCATGCATCCGGCAGTATGTGCGTCTCTGTGGTGGCGCACACCCTGTTTTTTTGCTATAAACAAGGGAAGCGCAAGCACAGGCACAAGCAGGCAGTGCCGCCTCTGCGGCGGATGGTGAGAGCACACATGATACCGGGCAAGAAAGGCAGTGATGAATATTGCAACGCATCAAGCTATTGAGTCCAGCCTGTGCGGGACACCCCTGGAGCTTGGACCTGATTTCAGCCGGGTTGAGCTGGTTGCGCCTCAGTGCATGGCCGCAGATGCAAGCGGCCTTGTGCACGGCGGGTTTGTCTTCAGCCTGGCTGACTATGCCGCAATGATTGCGGTTAATCACCCCAACACGGTGCTTGGCAGCGCTGATGTCCGCTTTGTGAAACCGGTCAGGGTCGGTGAGCGTTTGCTTGCCGAAGCGAGGGTTGAGCAGCGCATTGAGAAAAAAATACTGGTGCGTGTCAGTGTGCGGCGGGAAGACGATGAGGTTTTCAGCGGTTTGTTTACGTGTTTTGCCCCGCAGCGGCATGTGCTCGCGGTGTTTAGTTTTTGGGCGGCGTGTCCGTAGGGGCGAAAAATTTTTCGCCCCTACACGGGCCGGCACAGGGGCCTGCCCCTACATAACATATGCGCCTTTGTCCGCGGCTGTACGCTTCCCTCGGCTGCGCTGCAACGGGATGTAAAACCAAACGCGTTAAATTAGTAATCATGTGCACCGTGCATCGTATTGTTTGCAACAATGATCTTATAGAGCAGGAGATGGATATCATGTTTGAAGTCACCGAGAAAGCCCGGCAGGAGTTGAAGACGTTTTTTGCTGACAGGGAGGTGCAGCCGCTGCGTATTTTTTTGAAGACCAATACATGCGGAGGCCCACGGCTGGTCGTCGGCGTGGCTGAACAGAGTGACGGCGACAGAGTGTTCGTGATCGACGGGCTTACCTATGTTATCGAAAACAGCTTCTTTGAGAAGATACAGCCCATTACCGTTGATTTTTGCAATAATAGTTTTACGGTCAGCGCGGCAGTGTCCTTTGGCGATGGATGCCCAGGGTGCGGTTCGACCGGGTGCAGCACCTAGTTCGTGACTTCTGAAGCAGGCTGTTGAAAAACGCTCATCTGCTGCGTTGCGCTCATCATTCGTCTTTGCGGCGTACGGAAGAGGTACGGCATACCGTGTCCTCAAATGATATCGCGCGACTTGCATCTGATCATTTTTGAACAGCCTGGGAACATTTTTTTCTGGTTAATAGATGCTGGTCATTTCCCCTTCAATCCGCATTCCCGCTCATGAGATTTCGTTTGAGTACATTCGCGCGTCCGGTCCCGGCGGTCAGCATGTTAATAAAACTTCTACGGCTGTTCAGCTTCGTTTCCATATCACCAATTCGCCGTCATTGACCGAGGATGTCAAGCGGAGGCTGGCACATCTGTGCGGCAGCCGGGTTACTCGTGACGGCGAGTTGATTATCACTGCGCAGAGGTTTCGTTCCCAGGAGGCTAATCGCCGTGACGCGCTTGAACGGCTGAGTTCTTTTATCGTGCGCGCGGCCCAGCCGGCGCGCATTCGCCGCAGTACAGGCGTGCCGAAAGCCTCGCGCCGACGGCGCCTGCTTGCCAAGCATATTCGCGGGCAGGTAAAAAAACTGCGTGGCACCGGCCGGGGATGAAGAGTAAGGAGTGTAGGGGCAGCCCCCTGTGGCTGCCCACTGGTTCAAAAGTTCAAAGTTCAAGGTGGCAGAGATTACGGAATAAACGCCCTGCGGTTTTTAACCGTGTTTTAACAGGTGGACGAAATGGACGTTGTGGACGAAGTGGACGTCTCCCAACTCCACACCAAGGGTAGCCCTCTCAGACAACGCTTTCCAGGGCTTCAAGGGGCAGATGCTCAATGGCTCTGACGAGTTGAAATCGGCCGCCGCCCAAGCGTGCGATTTCACGAGCCACTCGTTCGCTTTCATCAACCCCGTCGGTTTGCGGGGCAATATACACCACCGATATTTTGATATGCTCCCGGCTGGTCCGGCCGGCTTCCCGCAGGGCATGCTGCGCACCCATGGCCCGCTTGGTTTCCATGCTGGTCCCGCGTGAAAATTCAGCGATGCGGCTGTAATAGTCCGAGCCCTCGATATCATCGGACAGGGCCGCGTTGGGCTCGCCGTCCGTAATCAGAATGATGTATTTCGGGTTTTCTTTTCTGTTTTTTTGAAGCATGCGCCGCGCCGTGCTAAGGCCATTGCCGATATTGGTAAACTGCTTGGAGCGCATGTGCATGGTTGCTTCCAGAAGCGGGGTGAGTTTGTCCGTGAGCGGCACCATGACATCACCCAGATTGGAAAACGCCACAACGCCGACCCGGTCGTGTTTTTCAATCGCGGCCCTGCACAGCTCGGCAACCGCCATTTTCGCGTAGCGCAGTTTGCCGCCTTCCTTCATTGAAGCCGAGATATCAACGCACACAGCAATGTCGAGCTGATTGGAGGGCATTTTTTCGAACGCGCGCAGGTCAGTGTAATTAATGTCTTCGATGGTTTTGCCTTTGCGCATAATGCGGCGAAGGGTATGGCGCATTGAGATGTTGCGAAACACGTCACCGCGGCGATAGCGCCTGATCTCGGACTTGTCGGTTTCATGCTCGCGTTTGAATGCGCGCTGTTCAAGCATGCGGCTGTCCCGCCGCCGCACCAGACCCTCAAGCAGGCCGTCAAGCGAGCGATGGGTCAGGGTAAACCGGAGTTGCCCCTCGGATGAAAGCTGCAGGCTGCCCTGTTCTTCCAGCTGATGTAAAATCACCTTCAGTCTCTCGTAATCGACTTTGTCTTTTGAAACCGGAATACCCTTGTTTTCATCGATCGTGTAGTGAATATAGAGGTCTTCAACAGAGCTTGATTCGGAACGGCCCTGATGCTGAAAATCCATCAGTTCGGCGAGCATCTCTGCCTGTTCCCCGGCAGACATCGGCATCGGCATATTTTTGCCTCTGGCTCCGCACGGCTGCGGCATGGAAGCTGCTTTTGAAAGAGCTTCGGCCATTTCCTCGGCGGAGATATCGCCCCGGCTGTGTGCGTTTTCCAGGCCGGCCTGATACTGGTCCTGGCCGTCAGCGCTCAGGGTCATGCCCCCGCTGCCGGTTTCTTCGAGCAGGCCGCGCTCAGCCATCTGCTGCATCATGTCCTCATACAGCTCGTCAGCGTCGCCCTCAGCATCCTTCGGGGCTGCGTCCTGTAGGGCCTGCTGCACCAGGGGATGATTCATGACTTCTTTGGCGAATTCAGGGTTGTCAAGCGGAAGGGCCTCATTCGGATCAAGCTGCCGTACACCGGCGTCCATCAGGCCATCGAGTGCCTGCTGGAGTTCATCGCGGGTCAGCGCGCGCAAGGGTTGACGCTCGGTCACATCCGTCCGGGGTTCCAGGCTAATACCGTAGAGGATACGGCTTACCAGTGACTTGAAAATTTCCTCCCATTCGGGGCCCGGTCCCTGCGCCAGGCCTGTCCGGTGCGTAAACGCAATGGCTGCGGCCTGGGCCAGGGTCGCACGGCTGATTGAGCCGCGCAGCAGGGCAAACGCCTGCGCGATTTCACGTGCTGCCAGCGTGGCGCGCACGCCCGGAGAGCGCTCGACACGCGGATGGCGGCGCAGGGCCTTTGCCATGTCGGCAATAAGCCGGTCAGCTTCCTTCAAAGATGACTGTTTCAGCCATGCGCTCAAGGATTACCGCGAGCAGGGCCTTGTGAGCTTTGTTCGACAGGGGCGCTGAAGCTGTAACGCCGTCCGGTACATCTGCCGGGGCAATGCGTGCGAGCGTTCCGTCCGGTTGCGGCTCCGGGGCGCAGCTGAGCTCATACAGCGCGGCAGGTTCCTGCAGAAAGGTTTTAATCAAGGCCGGCAGATCAAGGCTGGTTTCAATGTGATGCAGCACGAGGACCGGGCCGCTCAGCGTTTTGTCGGAGGCGGTTGTCTGCAGCAGTTCATATGTGCGGCCGGCCAGAGCGCATGAGCGGTTGATACAGTTTTCACGCTCCATTTTCATTTGCGGGCCGGAGGTGAAAAGCGATCCCATAAGACTGTCGGCCAGTTTCTGCAACGCTTCAGGGGTACGACAGGCCCCGGCCTGTGCGCTAAATTCACGGCCCAGCGAGCTCAGCATGGTGCTGTAGGCATGCTGGTGCTCGGAGACAACCACGTGTTGTGGTGTGCCCAGCGGCACGAGCGGGATGTTGTTCTGATAACAGTGCAGCGCAATTGAGGGCAGGAAATCATCCGGTTTCATGTGCAACTCCGCAACCGGGTTTCCCTGGTGATCGTTGAGCACACTACGCCCGGCAATACCCAGAGCGAAATACAGTGAACAGGCATACTGAAGGGCTGCGGCTGTTTCAAACGCGGAGGCATCAAGCGCGATTACCGAAGGCCGGATATTTTTGAGCAGTGGAGCGCAGGTATTCGTGCGCATTTTCCTGCGGGCAGAACGGCAGCAGGTGGAAGGCCGGCTGCTTGACAGGACGGCCGGAGAGTGAACCCGGTTTTCCCTGCAGCCAGCCGTCCGCAAGTTCGTGCAGTAACCGGTGCGTGCTGCTGCAGATGCGCCAGCACGGACAAGCCTTCGGTTTTTGCGGCTGCGGGTATTTTGAGGCTTCGGCGCAGGCGCGCGGCAACAGCATCGAGGTTGGCGCCTTTGAGCAGGGCTTGCTGCAGGTCTTCGGGGCTAAGGGTAATGAGCCTGTGCATCGCATGTACCGGTGGGCTGTTGAAAAACATCCGTCTGCTGCGTTGTACTCATCATTCGTCTTTGCGGCGTACGAAAAAGTACGCCTCATTCCTCATGATTTCATACGCCTTGCATCCGGATATTTTTGAACAGCCCGTAAAAAATAGCTTTTTCAAAAACCCTGTTAGATATCACGCGCCTTGCCTGCGGACATTTTATGAGCGCGTCTGTACATTAAGCCTTTTTGAACAGCCCGGAAAAAATAGCTTTTTCAAAAACCCTGTTAGATACGCGCGCTATTGCTTGCGGGCAGCGTCAATGATTTTTTCAACCAGCACATCCTGTTTTTCACAGTAGCGCGATTCGCTGCTCACAGCCAGTCGGCCTTCCAGCACCCTTCTGGCCGCAGCTTCAACATGGGCCGATGTTACCTGCTTTATGTTTTTAAGGCGCGCCAGAGACTGGGCCTGTTCAAAGATCGATAAACTGGCGCGCACGCTCGGGAGACGGTCGAGCTCATCGGGCAGCAGCCGCGCCGCGTTTGAAATCGCCACGGAGTGGCGGATAACATCGCCTGATACCTTGACGCCTTCGATGCGCTTGCCGTAGCGTTCCAGTATCTCGACTTCCTGATCAAATTCAGGGTAGCCGATGCGGATTTGCTCAAAGCGGTCCGAGAGTGTTTCACTGACCCGCTCGGCCCCGGCATAATCCTCGGGGTTCTCGGTGGCCACGACCAGCGTGTCGACCTCGCTGTCAAGATCAAAGCCCGCAATGGTGGTTATGCCTTCTTCAAGCACCTGCACAAGGGTGTTTTGCGTTCGCTGGGGCACGCGGTTCAGCTCATCGATGAACACGATTTTTCGATGGGCTTTCTGAATTTTTCCGGGTGTGTAGGCGCGTGGATCCTGAATGCCCAGCTTCATGGCCAGAACCGGATCAAGATCGCCCATCAGGTCCTCGGGCATCATCTCAGGTGAACCCTGAATGCGGATGAAGCGTTGCACGCCGGGCACCGTTATTTTTTTTATTTTCTTTTTCCCGGCGCAGTCCGGGCACGTCGGTTTGGACGGAAGGCAGTTGTATCGGCATTCCGCAACGGTTTCCATGGGGGGCAGCAGCGCGGCAATGATTTTTGCCACGGTTGTTTTACCGGTTCCGGGCGGCCCTTCCAGCAAAAGATGGCGCCCGGCGACCAGCACTGCCAGTATGGATTCGCGGGTCATTTCATCGCAGTAAAATCCTGCAAGCGGGTCCTGTTTTTTAGCGATTCGGTTTAGGATTGCATCGCGCAGCTCCTGTCGCAGCGTTTTTGCGGGCATAACAATGTCTCCTGTGTTGTGTATATCCGGTTAAAAGCATCCAAGCTGACAGGTGCTGACTTTCAATTGCAGTACATCCAGAAATTTGCGCATATTCATCAGGGCAATACCATGTTGTGAGGCAAACTGCTGCGCCTGTGCACACGCTACCCTGCCGTTAACGGCAAGCGCGGTGAGTTCCTGCTCAAGTTCAGCGCTCATCCATTCCTCGCGCTCAGCAGCGGCAAACATATCCGGTTTTGACATTGCACAGCCTCCTTCGTAGTTTTAATATTCGGCATACTTTTCTGTATATCATAGCATGGAGCACATGCTCGGGCAAGGGAGTTGTAAGCGGCTCGCGGGTCGCACTCATCCGGGTCCGTCAGCCGCTAAGCCCCGGGCTGTTTTGAATGATGCGCATCGCATAAGAAAAAAGGCCGACTCCCGGGAGTCGGCCTTGTGCAGTTCTGTTGTTGGAATATGGTTTTTTAGAAAGCCAGTGTAAGTCCGGCGTTTAAGATATATGCCTTTGTTGCGTTGCGTCCCCAGAAGTCACGCTGTATGCCGATTCTCAGGCGATGTTTCTCAAGCGGCACGATGGCGCCTACGGTAAAGGCTACGCGGTCGGAATCGCTGTTGGAACTCAGCCACTCATGGGCGTAATTTGCCTCAACAACCGGCTGCATAAAATCTATGCCGGTAAACCCGAGGGCAACATTGCTGTCAAGGGTTCCGCGTGTGTTGTCCATTCTTCGACCGAATTCGGGTGAATAGGCATCGCGGGTGCACCCGAAGGGCAGACGGTAACCAACATCGGCGTTCATGGTCCATTGGTCGTCAATATTCTTGGTTAAAACCAGCTGCTGATTCAAGGTCCAGTAATTTTTGCCGACGTTCAGGTCACCGGTGTGTGAATCATCGCCGACCGGAATGCCAATGCCGGCCACATAGCCCAAGCTGAGTCCGCGATTCGTCCTCATAGAAGATATACTTACCATCGATATTCATATCCGTTATGCCGCTGCCGTTCTTGTCAGCGTAAGGGTACTCTCTATCATTTATGTCTGCCCAACCGATGCTGGCAGTAATATCCATTTTATCCATCAGTCCGTAGGTGAAGGCAAGCATTGCCTGGCGGTAGTTCATCTTGGATCGGCCCTGGCTCGTATTGCCGAAGCTGTTGCTGAATGCGCCGTTTTTCTCGCCGATCTGATTAATGTAGAGAAAGCTCAAATCAAGTTCATACGTGCCTGATTTAACAACCGTTGCAGATTCCGTGTAAAGTTTCTGGGACCTGGCCCTGTCATTGGCCTCACTGAGACCGTGCTGGGCTGTTACGAGAAACACAGCAATCAGAAGAATCTTCAGCATTGTTTTGGTCATGGCATTCCCCTTTCACCAAGTTAATTGTTTACTCTATCAGTTACGAGCATTCAAAAATTCAGCAGTTTTTCCAAAAAAATACTACAGGATAGGATTAATCATTCAACATTTATAAAGAATTAGCCTATAATTAAAGGCAGTTTAGACTATTTTATCGGCCAATGCAACTGTTTTGTTGAGCATTTATTTTCGTGCAGGCAGATGTGAATTCACCCATATGACGATGATTTTTTTATGGCTGATGAAAAACGCCCATCTGCTGCGGTGTACGGTAGCGATGCCTCATAACTTCGCGCGCCTTGCATCCGGGCATTGTTGAACAGCCTGTATACAAAGATTTTTTTAACACCCTGTTAATGAGGACGATACGGGAAGTCATAGCCGGTCTACTGCTTGCGGGTCGTACCGGACTCAAGCTCCCGTTGTATTATCTGCACATCTCTCCAGGTTTCATTCTTTAATTCCGGCCTGCACAGCAAAAGTTCAGGGTGATGGGTCGGCATGACCAGCATACTGCCCATTCTGTGCAATGTTCCCCGCTGAGGCACGTTCCGGGCTTCGGGATCCTGCAGGATGCGCGCGGCAACCGGGCCGAGCGCGCAGATAATGTCAGGCTGAATGATCTCAATCTGGCGTTGCAGAAACGGTAAACAGGCCTCAAGGGCATCATCGCCCGGATCACCCTGCGGAGAAATACACTTGACAGCAGTAGTCAGGTACACCTGGCTGCGCTGCAGCTTGATAGCCTCGATAATCCTGGTTAATAACTGTCCGCTTTCACCGGCAAAGGCCCGGCCCTGTGTATCGGAAGCGCTGTCAGGGGCATCGCCGACAAACATAAGCCGGGCTTCGCTATTGCCCTCTCCGAAAATAACATGGGTGCGGCCGTTGCACAGCGGGCAGCGTCGGCAGTCCGCGCTCTCGTTGCACAGTGTTTCAAGCATCTGAGCGCGCGACATCTGTTGTGCCGGGTCAAGGCTTCTGCTGCCAGCATCAAACCTGAGGCCTGTGCGCTGCCGGCTGCGGATATGCAGCCGCAGGCTTTCAATACAGTCATCGAGCGTTGGCTGTTGTGTCGACATGCGCGGTCAGCTTCCACAGTGTACATGTTTAGCAGGCTGTTGAAAAACGCCCATCTGCTGCGTTGTGCTCATCACTCGTCTTTGCGGCGTACGAAAAGTACGCCTCATTCCTCATGATTTTGCACGCCTTGCATCTGAACGTTTTTGAACAGCCTGTAAAAAATATTTTTTCAACAAACTCCCAGGGTATGCAGGCAGACAATGTTTGATCAACATGTCGGCGATGCCGGCAGCAGCTTTTTTATTCTATCCAGAATCGCATGTGCCAGAAGAGCCTTGGGCATAAGGGGCAGGTGCTCAGGATCGGCCCCGGCCGTCAGGATGCAGACCTGATTGGTGTCGCTTTCAAACCCGGCGTCAGGGCGGCTGATGTCGTTGGCAATAATCATATCGAGGTTTTTGGCAGTAAGTTTGCCGCGGGCATGTTCAATCACGTCATCCGTTTCCGCCGCAAACCCGACCAGTACGCGGCCGGCCTTGCGCGCACCGAGGCCTGCCAGGATGTCGGCATTGCGCTCGAGTTCAAGGGCCAGGGGACCATCCTGCTTTTTCTGTTTTTGGCGAAGCTGCTCACAGGGCCGGTAATCGGCCACGGCCGCTGCTTTGATAATCAGCTGCGCGTGTTCAAAGTGCTGTTCGACAGCATCGGCCATCTCACGTGCGTTCTCTACGGCAACATACGTGACGCCAAGCGGAGCAGGCAGCGCCACCGGTCCGCTTACCAGCACTACGTTCGCGCCGCGCCATTGCAGGGCCCGCGCCAGGGCATAGCCCATTTTGCCGGATGACGGGTTGCTGAGAAAACGGGCCGGGTCAAGGTATTCACGGGTAGGCCCGGCGGTAACCAGCACATTCACCCCGTCATAATCCTGCGGGGACAAAAGCGCGGCAGCCCGTTCAAAAATCACATTTACATCCGCCAGACGGCCCGTGCCTTCTGTGCCGCAGGCAAGCTCACCGCATTCGGGCTCGATAATATGACAGCCGCGTCCGGTCAATATTGTAATGTTTGCCTGCACTGCCGGGTTGTTCCACATGTTTACATTCATGGCCGGCGCAATCAGCACCGGGGCCCGGGTTGCCATGACAACGGTTGAAAGCATGTCGTCGGCAATACCGCCGGCGATTTTGCCGATGGTGTTGGCGGTGGCAGGTGCAATGATAAAAAGTTCAGCCCGCGAGGCCAGGGAGATATGCCCGATTTCGCGCTCATCCCAGAGATCAAACAGCGAGATTGCCACGGGATTTTTTGTCAGGGTTTGCAGCGTCAGCGGTCCGATAAACTCGCGCGCGGCATCGGTCATGACGCAGTGGACATCGGCTCCGGCCTTAACCAGCAGCCGCACAAGTTCGGCGGCCTTATAGGCCGCAATGCCCCCGGAAATTCCCAGTACAACAGTGCGGCCCGAAAACATGTTCTCCATTATGGTGCTCCCCTCAGGGTTTCCGGATACTGGTTGTATATCCATCAGGCGTGCGGTTCCCGTGAGCGCTATTGCTGCCCGGGCGCTGTGACGGTTAGATTAATCACTGTGTCATCGACGACACCGGGTGCAAGCCTGTAGCCCCCCGGTTTGGTCTGCAGCGCTTTTTGCACGAGTGCGTCCCCGTCGATTGTGCTTACGATATCGGCTATGCGGACATGTGCGTCGGTAACCTCACGTACATTGATTTGAACAATCTCCGGCAGGGCCGCACGCAGCAGTCTGAAAAAATCCATTGAGGTCGCTGAAGGCCGGGCTCCGGGAAATGTAAAACGGAAGGCAGATGTGTGTCTTTCGCTGTCTGCAGCACGCAGTCTGTCAAAGATCTGTTCCACAAGCCGGGAACAGGCTTTTGAAGCGGCATCCTGTGCGGCCGCAGTCTGGTCGATATGCATGCCGAGTGCATTGGTTGTGGTTTGCAAAACCAGCTCGCGCATGTGCACGTCAAGCACCTCGGCACTCAGGTCGCACTGCACCTGCGCAAAGGATGAGCCGGGCTGTGCTTCCGTTTGCCTCAGGTCGGCTCTGGCCAGCACGGCAAAGTCCGCTCCGGCCCGGCTCGCAGCCATCAGCACGGCTTCGCGCCCGGGGAACACGTCGCCTGCAATCGGTGCCAGCGGCCCAACCGGAATACTTGCGTCATCAATGACCCCGACCCCGCGTTCGCGGAAAAAAAACGCCATCTGTTCACCGACATCAAGCGGCAACAGTCGTTCTGCCGGATCAGCCGCCCACCAACTGGCATATCGTTTACCTGATGAGGTCTCGGCTACCAGCAGAAGCACCCCTGTTTTTTGCTGCGCTGGACTGTTTACGCCCATGGATTCAAGATCTTTGCGCAGGAGTTCATCCTCGGTAAAGGCCTCAATCAGGATTTGGTAGCTGTCTGAGAGCGTGGTTTCATTGAGGATTTTAAAGCGCTGCACATACACATCCGGCCGGCTGATAAAAAGATTCTGCAGGGTTGCAAGCAAGCTGTTCAGCTTTCCCAAAGGCATCTGGTCGGCCAGTGCCGCAAGCACAACTTTTTGCTGTGCATCGGTCAGGGCTGCAGTGCGGGCTTCGGATATATTGCCTCCGGAAACTGGAGCGATGCCGCGTGCTGTATAGCTTGGGCGGGAACTCTGTGAGTGCGCACTGCCGGGCGCAAGGATCAGCGCGAGCGCAATACACGCAATGGCAGCCCGTGAGATATTTAACCTTTTAATATTCCTTATCATATTCAGCATTATGTCATGATAGTCAAGATTCAGACCTTATTCAAGGTTTTTTTTACGCAGTGCGCAATCAGGTTCTGTTCCTGTGGAAGATTGATCCAGCGCAGGTCCGGCACGCGTTTCAGCCAGGTGATCTGGCGTTTGGCAAGATGCCTGGTATCCTTTTGCATGCAGCGCACCGTTTCAGCAAGGCTGCATGCACCGTGCAGATAGTTCACCACATGGCGATAGCCGATAGCCTGCATGGGTTTCACCGTTTCAGCGATGCCCCTTTCCAGCAGGCCGCGAACCTCGGCGACTATGCCGTCGGCAAACATCTGGTCCACCCGTTGATTGATTTGGCGGTAGAGTTTCGGGCGCTCGCGATTCAGGCACAGCCTCAGGGCATTGTAGGGCACAGGCCGGAACTGATGCGCGGCATGATGCACGGAAAGGGGGGTGCCGGTGGTCATGAACACCTCAAGTGCGCGCACAATGCGCAGCGTATCCTGCGGTTTTATTTTGGCGGCCGATTGCGGATCAATGGCGCACAGACGCTCGTAGAGTTCTGCCGGGGCCTGCTGTTGCAGCTGCAGACGAATCTCCTGATCACCTGCGGGTGCGTCCGAGAGTCCGTGCAGCAGGGCCCGTACGTAGAGGCCGGTGCCGCCGACAATCAGGGGAACGCGTCCGCGTGCGGCAATAGCCTGTATGGTTATTCGTCCCTGGCGCAGGTAGTCGGCAGCACTGAAGGCCTCATCCGGTTCCACCACGGAAAACAGATGATGGGGGACCAGTGCCTGCTGGGCGCTATCCGGTTTGGATGTGCCGATGTCCATGCCGCGATACACCTGCATTGAGTCGGCATTTATGATTTCCATGGGAAACAGGCCGGCCAGTTCAAGGGCAGCTCCGGTTTTACCGACTCCGGTCGGGCCCTGCATGACGATAACCGTAATTTTTTTTTCTTCAGGCATAGCTTGCTACCGGTCCGCTCGGTACTGTGGCCAGAGCGTTCATCATCAGGAAAGCTTTTTTCCCTTGACGCGCTCGCATGCTGCATTATATAACGAATTTAATCTAAAAAACAAAAGTATACAGATGTCCTAAACCCATTTTCCCGGGAGTACTGTGCACATGAAAGAGATCACTGTTCTTGTGGTAGATGATGATCAGGATGTTTTGAGTACGCTGGCCGAGATACTGACTGAATTGCGGCTGCATCCCATAACTGCGGAAAACGGCCTGGACGCGCTTGATGTCCTGAAGACACGCAGTATTGATCTGATGATTACCGATCTCATGATGCCCAAGATGAATGGATTTGAACTTATTCTGCGAACGCGTCAGCTCAATGTGAATATACCCATCGCTGTTATTTCAGGCCATGGAGAAGTGCGCAACGTCGTGAATGCGCTCTCGCAGGGAGCCTACAATTTTATAACCAAACCTTTTACGATCAGGGAGATTGAAAATATTGTTAAGCGCGGCCTTCGTTTGCGTGAATTCTCACTGGGCACGCATCGACTGCTGGAAGGCATACGCAACAGCACGGAAATGTCAATACCGAGCTATCCGCATTTGCTGCCTTCAGTCGGGCTGTATATCGTGCGCGAATGTCAATGGCGCGGTATTGAGGACGAAACCTTCCTGAGCAATATTTCCATCTGCGTTGACGAGTTGCTTAACAACGCCCTGATGCATGGCAACGATCTTGATGAAACCAAAAAAATATTCGTTACCCTGACCTTTGATCAGGAAAAAGTTACGGTCAGTATCGAGGATCAGGGCGAGGGCTTTGACTATAAAAAAATTGTGAGTGAATTTACCGACAATGCCGACACGCTGCCCGCACAGCGAGGCCTCTTTATTGTCCACTACCTGATGGATGAGATGTTTTTCAAAGACAAGGGGAATAAGGTGACCATGGTGAAGTACCTGCATCCCGAGGTCACCCGGGTTTTGCAGTAAGGTTTCGGGCAGGGTGGACTGCAGGGGTGGTTTTACACGTCGCGGAACAGGGACATGATATCATCAACATCCTCCTGTTCCTTGATGTCTAACGGCTTGTCTATCTGAAGCGTCTTCATGCAGATATCGATTCTTTTTTCCACATCATCCAGGCGCAATTCAAGTTCCTGGATATCCTCCAGCGAGCCATAATACATCGAACAGACCGAAATCAGGGCATTCAGGTTCAGGATGACTTCCCGGATTGAGGTTTCGCGTGATATCGAGGACCGGGCGGCCAGCAGGGAGGTCTTGCGGGCAATCTGTATGAACATGTTGAAACCCATGGACGCAGTTCCGCCGATGAGCCGGTTCAGTTTGTTTGTAAGCTCATTGAAACGTGCGTATTCAGCATCGTCGGGGATATCAACGCCGCGCAATGATGCGCCAAGACGCTTCAGGTCAACGAGCAGCGTCTGCGCTTCTTCCAAAAAACCCGTCAGGGTTTCATTCTCCATACATATTCCGGAAAAAAGTAAGCTGTTGCATTGAGTTAGTAGACGTATCGGCTCAAACGCAAAAAATATTACATCTTTAAGCAGATTTTGCAAGCGATATCGCCATTGAAGGAGCTTTTTGCCGGGGGCGGCGTGAGATTCAGACGTTCCTCAGGCGGCACTGCTGATTGTAGATGGTCTCAGGGGGCAGGTTTTGGATGGCGGACAAGGTCGATGGCCCGCTCAAAATCAAATTCGGGACTATCTTCAACATTGTGGCAGGTTCGGCAGATCTGCTCGACAACGCAGTTTGGGCATTCAGCCCCCAGCCCGACGATATAGTCGTGCCCTTTGGCATCGGGTTGCTGCACATGGCGCTCCGCCGGTCCGTGACAGGCTTCACATTGTACGCCATCATGGCCCGGTTCAGGGTAGCCTCCATCAGAACCCGATCCGGTAACAAAGCGATAGAGCCGGTCGGGTTGTGTGGCGTTATCAGCTTTCAGGGAGGCATGCAGGGTTGACTGCCAATGCTGATACTGGTCTGTATGGCAGGCTTTGCAGGCGTCGGCGCCCACGTAGCGCGCCGGGTTGTCAAACGGGTTGTGTTTCTTTCCCGAGCGGTTCAGCAGCGCCAGGCGTTCCGTGCGGTCAAGTCCCTTGAGCTTTGGCATGGCAGTGTGTCGAATCCGGCTGAAACGGTTGGGAAACATAAAATTGAGGGATTCCTTTTCGGTGTGGCATTGTACGCACAGAGCTTTCCACTGAGAGGCTTTTTTAGAAGGTTCTTTTTTTCCGGTATATGCGCTGCAGCTCTGATAGCCGGGGCCGTGACAGGACTCGCACTGCACGTTTTGTAACTGCCGATTGGGGCGCTCGGGCTGATAGCCGCCCGGCTGCTCATAGCCGGTCACATGGCAGGCGATGCAGGCCTGCTTATCGGTTGCGCCCTTGCGTTGCAGAGATGAAAATGCCGTTGCATGGCCGGTCAACGACCATTGCAGGTGTTGCTGCTCATGACATATTTCACAACGCTGTTCTCCGGAGTAACCATTTTTGACGAGCAGCGGCGGGTTATCCATCCCGGCCAGTTTGCGCAGCTGCATGTAGTAGACATCCTTCATCTCGTTACTGAAGCCGATATGCACATATTCGATGGCACCCTGTGGGTTGATAAAATATGCGATGGGTACTGATCCGCTGAAGGTCGGAAACAGGGCTATCGTGCGGCGGGTTGGATCAGCAACAGCCGGAAATTTATAGCCGTTGTCGCGGACAAAGTTCGCGGTGGCTTCTTGCGGCATCAGACTGAGGGCCAGAATCTCGAAGCGGCCTTTGAGGTCATCGGTGTACAGGCTGTTAAGAAAATTAAGCTCATTGAGGCAGTTGATGCAGCGCGGTGAAAAAATAATCAGCACAAGCGGTTTATCCCGGTGCAGTTTTGAAACTGAAATTTTTTTCCCGTTGATGGTTGTGGCCTCGAACAACGGCACGGCGGGTTTAAGCCCCAGCACCGGCTGGTCATCCGGGATAGAGAGCATGTTTAGTTGCGCACTCAGGTACGTCTGCCACTGCTGTTTCAGGTTCATATGCGCCGGGGTGTGGTCGGCCAGGCGGTAGCCGATCTGGCGCCCCTGCTCGTCAAACAGCACAAAGCCAACGGCGTTTGTCATGTTGAATTGTTGAGCCAGTGTGCCGCCATCATCAAGTATCACGGGAAACGCAAGCCCGAGCGCAGCGTTAAAAGCCTTGACCTCATCAGGCCGGTCGGCATTGAGCGCAATGCCGGTCAGTTCAAAATTATACTGCCGCCGCTGTATATACAAGTCCTGCATCAGCGCAGCCGCATCTTTGGCTCTCGGATCATCAATGGTGTAGAAAAACAGTATCAGGCGCTGGCCTTTGCTCACTGCGTTTTGCATGCTCTCGAGCGGCTGTCCGGCTGCACCGGGGGGCGCATCCATTGCAGGCTTTGCGCATACGGCTGCCACTGAAAAAGCGGTGCAGAATAACAGTATACCAAATAGTAAAAACGTCGTTTTCATATGTTCAGTGATGCAGCCATAAGAAACTGCCGGTAATGTTATGCAGTATGTTTCTTCGGGATTGTTCCATGTGTCTGCAGCTCTTTCGGGCTGACAGTGCATAGTATTCACATTAACAGAATATGCAGTCCGGTTCAAGCCGGGGCGCGCAAACAACCGGCTGGTTCAGGGCGCAACCGGACGTGTCCTGCTTCGGCGCGCAACCAGCAGAAGTGCTGCGGTCGCCAGCAGGCATAGCCCTGCAAACACATCGCCTATGCGGCAATACAGGGTCAGTTGATCAAGTGCGATTATTGTTGCCGGCAGGGCTGCTTCCGTAAACAGTTCGGTTTGCGCAACTATCTCCCCGGTCGGGGCTATCGCGGCGCTGATACCGGTGTTGGCGGCTCGCACGAGAAAGCGCTTGTTTTCCACTGCACGCAGCACCGCCATTGAAAGGAGCTGGTAGGCAGCGCTGGTGTGTCCGAACCACGCGTCATTGGTTATGTTGACAATACAGTGCCCGCCCATTCTCACAAATTGGCGCGTGAGATTGGGGAAAATAATTTCGTAACAGATAAGCGGTGCAAGCATTGTATCTCCGGCCGGAAGCAGTTTGATGCCGGTGCCTGAACTGAAGTCGCCGATGCCGCTAACCAGTCGATTGATGAACGGAAACAGTCGCTGCAGGGGCACGTATTCTCCCCAGGGTACCAGGTGCAGTTTGTCGTACCGGCCGGCCACGCTGCCATCAGGATCAAGCAGAAACGCGCTGTTGAAGTAGCGCAGTCCTGAGCCGGACTGTTCAAAGGCAGGGCTGCCGAACAGCAGCCTGGAGCCGCTGCGCTGCACGGTGCTGACAACATGAGACTGGTAGGCCGGCTCGCCTTGAAAGAAAAACGGCGTTGCCGATTCGGGCCAGATGATAAGATCGGCCGGTTTCTGCAGCTTCGTCGTGCTCAGGCGGTACAGGCGCTGCATGGTTTCATCAAGGTATGCGGGATTCCATTTTAAATCCTGAGGAATATTGGGCTGGACGAGCAGGGTGCTGAGCCGGGGGCCGGCGGGGTCGCGAAATTCCTGTACGCGGGAATGACCGTAGAGCAGGCATGCAGCAACCAGCAGCAGGCCGCAGCAGGGCTCAAGTACTGCACAGCGTTTGCGCACAATCAGCGCGTACACGATGGTTGCAATGGCGCAGTTGACGCTCAGCAGCACAAAGCTCAGGCCGTAGACGCCGGTAATATCGGCGATCTGAATGAAGCGCAGGTTTTGAAATTGTGAATAGCCCAGCAGCTCCCAGGGAAAACCGGTTAAAATCCAGGACTTCATATATTCCGAGGCGACCCAGCATATGGGCAGCGTCAGGGTCAGGCGGATGCCTGTGCGATTGCGGATAAAAGCACTGCACCACAGCGGCAGCGCGACAAACACACTTAAAAAAAGCGACAATGCTACAAGCAGCACGGCAGCCAGCGGGCGGGGTACGCCGCCATAGGTGTTCATTGAAACAACTACCCAGTAAATCAGGCCGAGGTGATAGATTGTTCCTGCCACAACGCCCTGCAGCGCAGCGCTGCGCTGCGGTTGGCACAGCATTGCCACGATGAGCGGCACCATGCAGACCCAGGCCAGATAATCCAGCCCTGAGCGCGGGAAAATCAGCACCATTGCGACTCCGCTCAGCGCGGCCGGCAAATACAACAGCGTTTTTTTCAGCATACCGGAGGGCATTTTTTTTAATACTTGATTTCTGTATTGGGTGCATTGTATATACATTTGCCGGCAATCAACGGTCGGCAGTGCGCGGATTGCGTTCCCGGATGCCGGTCGGCTTCGGCACTGCTGTATGTATCATATTTGCACACAAAACCAAACGGATAATTGTTTTTACAAAAATGTTCATGAAGTGATGTGCGCATGCAACCACGCTTGTGATGAAAGGAGCAAACCCGTGAACATGATTCATCCTACGGCTTTAATTGCGGCCGGGGCCCGCCTGGCCGATGACGTTGAGATCGGACCGTATGTGATAATCGAAGAGAACGTCAGCATCGGCAGCGGCACGAAAATCATGGCGCATGCTGTCGTGCGCGGATACACAACGATTGGCGAGCGTAACCAGATACACATGGGTGCGATTATCGGGCATGATCCCCAGGATGTGGCTTTTGATCCTGCCGCTGAAAGCTATGTGCGTATCGGTTGCGATAATATTGTTCGTGAGTACTGTACCATCCATCGCGGTACCAAACCCGGCAGCGCGACCTGCATCGGGGATAATAATTTTTTAATGGTCAATGTGCACGTGGCGCACAATGTCCAGATCGGCAACCGGGTTATTATTGCCAACAACACAATGCTGGCCGGCCATGTCAAGGTAGCTGACCGGGTGTTCATGAGCGGAGCTGTTGCCGTCCATCAGTTCTGCTCAATCGGACGCCTGGCTATGATCAGCGGACAGAGTGGCTTCAGTCAGAATGTTCCCCCGTTCGTGATCGCGCTTGAACGCAACAGCCGTTCAAGGACTGAACTTTGTTGGAATGCGCCGCGCCGGCGTCAGTCCCGAGGCGCTTCGCGAGCTCAAGGAGGCCTACCATGTGCTGTACCGCGCGGGTCTGCTGCGCACGGAAGCCATTGCGCGGATGCAGGCCTGCGCCTTTGCAAGCGATGAGGCGCGTGATTTTCTTGATTTTGTGGTCAACACTGACCGGCCGCTGGTGCAGCCGCGCGTGAAAAATAAAGCGGAGGAATAGAGCCAGAGCCGGTCGGTACAGGGTGGCGTTACGTCAGGAGTTTCTACTTGCGCTTTTTGCGCGCGAGTGAGACTATGGAAATGCAATGCGTACGAACGCCGACATGGCGGCGGCATCGGGTGTATTCTCCCGGATGCGAATACAGGCAGATAAATAATTTTTACAGGCGCAGGCTTCGATGAACAGGGATATGAAAATTCTTGTTGTTGACGATCTGGAGGCAATGCGCCTGTCGATGTGTGATATTCTCAGTCACCTCGGGTTTACCAATGTTATTGCAGCCCAGGACGGTCAACAGGCGCTTGAGATTATCAGGTCGGACGGGGTTGATTTCTTAATCACCGACTTTGACATGCCGAACATGGATGGCATCGAACTGCTGCGCGCTATCCGTTCCGATGATGCCCTGAAACATATCCCCGTTCTTTTCCTTACCGCCGAGGCCGAGAAAAGCAGCGTCATTGAGGTGGCGCAGGCCGGGGTCAATGATTACCTGCTCAAGCCTTTCAGCCTTGATGTGCTTGATCGGAAAATACAGAAAATTTTCGAACAGTAGCGCTAAAATTTCACAACACCACCGGAGCTGCGGTTGAGGCCGGATCCGGGCTTTTCAATCGGCAGTACCCGCCCAGCACCATCAATGACGCTTCAAGAGGTGCACGCATACAACAGGTATTTTTCCCATGCCCACTTTTTTCAAAAAACCCGCAATCGTAATGATAGCCGCCCTGCTGGCGTATGCTGTTATTTTTTACCTGTTGCATGCGTTGGTGGGCAGGGGCATGACCATGGTTTCCGTTATCCCTGTTGTCGCCGCTAGCCTGGTGTTTCGGCCTGTCCTGGGGAGTTGCCGCGGCCCTGCTGAGCTTTGTCGCCAACATCGCCCTGTGCTTTGCTTTCGGGATTGACTGGCAGGAGCATGTCGTTATGCGGGGCGCCTTCATCGCCGGCACAGCTGCCCTTGTCAGCATTGCCCTGATGGTCGGGTATATGCGCACGCTGCGCCTGCGCCAAAGAAAGACGGTCGCCGACCTCAGCAGGGAGGTTGAGGAGCGCCGCAGCGCCGAGGAGCAGCTGCGCGAACTGATGCTCTTTTCGGGAGATGTGATTGAGAGCTCAATTGACAGTATCGTGGTGGGCGATGAGCTTGGTAACATTATACAGATTAACGGCGCTGCGCTTGCATTGTGCGGCTACAAGCGTGAGGAAATCATCGGCAAAAGCCATGCCGTGCTTACGCACATTTCGCCCGGGGTGCATCGCAGTGTGACTGGTGAAACCATTACCGTCGATGATGCATACCAGGCTTCGGTTCTTGTGCAGCAGACGCAGCTGTATGAAACCGGCCGCATTGCGGGCTGGGAATACTATATTGCCCGAAAAGGCGGCGAGCTTATCCCGGTCGAGGGAAACATCGTATTGCTGCGCAACGCGGACGAGGGAATAATCGGCTCACTGGCCATTATCCGCGACATCAGCGGCCGGCGTGTGATCGAACAGGAGCTTGAGCGGCATCGTGCCCATCTGCATGAAATGGTGCAGGCTAAAACCGCTCAGCTGCAGGCACGTGAGCAGGAATTGCAGACCACGAATCAACAGCTTATTGCGGCCAATGAGCAGCTTCAGGATGCCAACAGGCAACTGCGAAGCGGTGAACAGGCTTTGCGGGAGAGTGAAGAGCGTTTTCGTGCGGTCGTGCAGCTGGCCAATGAAGCTATTGTCATCATCGATGCGCAGGGCAGTATCATTTCGTGGAATCAGGGCGCGGAAAAAATTTACGGCTACAGCAAAGAGGAAATCATGCATTGTCCGGTGATAACGCTGGTGCCGCCGGAAAACCGCGATTATCACAAGCGCATGCTTGCCACGCGGGGTGCCCGGGACGATATGCCGGGAATGCAGAGCACCATCGAAGGTATGGGGGTGCGAAAAAACGGCAGTCTCTTTCCACTCGAGTTATCCGTCACAGGCTGGGAAATATCAGGGGTCAGGATGTACGGTTTTATTGTACGCGACATAACGGCCCGCAAGCAGGCAGAGGCTGATTTGCTGGCATTGAATGAGCGGCAGCGCGAGTCCCGGGAGTTTCTTGAAAATATATTTCTAACGACCAATGACGGCATCGTTGTCAGCGATACCGATGGCAATATACTCAGGGTGAATACTACCATCGAAAAACTGCTGGGCTATGATGAACAGGAGATGATCGGGGTATCGGCTTTGAGTTTTTTCCCGCGCGAGGGGGAGTTTCGTCGTCAGGGTCTGGAGATGGCAGCGCTGCTGCGCAAACAAGGATCGGTGCAAAACTGGGAAACGGAGTGGTGCCGCAAGGACGGTTCCCGTGTGCCGGTTGAGATCAATGTTACATTTTTGCGCGATCATGAAGGCAATTCGACCGGAGCCGTGGCGGCGGTGCGCGATATTACCGAGCGGCGCGCAATTGAGCAGCATCTGCTGCAGGCTGAAAAGCTTAAATCTCTGGGGGAAATGGCCAGCGGGGTCGCGCATGATTTCAATAATATGCTGACCGCCATCCTGGGCCGCGCGCAGCTTTTAAAGCGTATGCTCAGTGCTGCTTTGAAGCATGTGGATACGGTCAGTGCGGCCGAGATTGAAAAGGGGATTGCGGTGATCGAGGGTGCAGCGCTGGACGGAGCGGAAACCGTGCGCCGCATCCAGGATTTTTCGCGCGCGGGTGTGAACCAGCGTTTTTTCGGAGCGGTTGATCTGACCGAGGTCATCAGAGGCGCGTTGGAATATACACGGGCGCGCTGGAAGGATGACGCCGAGCTACACGGGCTGCGCTACCGTATTGAGAACTCGCTCACGGATCCTGTCACGGTTGTGGGCAATGCGGCTGAATTGCGCGAGGTGTTTACCAATCTGATCAATAACAGTCTGGATGCGATGCCAAAGGGCGGCACTCTTTCTCTTTCAGCAGCATGCGACACGCAGACGGCAACCGTTACGGTACAGGATACGGGTATCGGCATACCCCGCTCTGTAATAGACCGTATTTTTGATCCCTTTTTTACGACCAAGGGTCCCCGGTCGACCGGGCTCGGCATGAGCGTGTCCTACGGCATTGTCAGGCGGCATAATGGGTCCATCAGCGTGAGCAGTGAAGAGGGCAGCGGCGCGACTCTGACGATTAAGCTGCCCCTGGGACGGGAGGAGTGCCGCGTGCGGCCTGATATTGAATCTGCCGTGCAAGACGGTGCCGGCCTGCAGGTGCTGGTTATTGATGATGATGAGGATGTGCGCGAGGTGCTGGTTGACATGCTGACGAGCATCGGGCACAGGGTCGAGAGTGCTTCTGACGGGCTAACCGGTCTTGAGATGTTTCGCGCGACACCGTTTGACCTTGTATTTACCGATCTGGGCATGCCGGGGATTTCGGGCTGGGATGTGGCCCGCGAAGTCAAGACCACCCGGGAAGAAACGCTGGTGGCGCTGGTAACGGGCTGGGATGTGCAGTATCAAAGAGAGAACATCGAGCAGTATCGGATAGATTTTATTTTACACAAGCCGTTTCAGGTTTCAAATATTATGGATGTGGTGAGCATGGCGAGAAAGCGCCTGAACGGTACCTACTGATATTTTCCTACAGATTGCCGCCACGGGCGGTCCCTCCTTGCGGATTTACGCGCAGGAACATTCTCCGTTTTGAAAAGCTGTATGCCGGCATTGATCAATGCAGCTGCGCTGGCAGCCTGCGTCGGCATATGCCGGCCGCGTTCAGGGCGGATATGTGGTTGACTCAAAAGCTGATGCTGACGTATACTGTGCCGGCCCGCAAATCCCGCAGTTGATGCAGCATGAGGTGTCTCATGGGCTGGACCGATATTTTCCTGGAAACAGTTTTTTATATTTTTGTTGCTGCGACTATTGTCGGCGGTGTGCTTGCGGTGCGCACCCAGATCCTTATGTATACCGTGCTGGGTGCGGCGGTGACGTTTCTGGGCGTGGCCGGGCTGTTTATGTACCTTGGCAGCCTGTTTCTTGCCATGATGCAGATACTGATTTATCTGGGCGCTATCTGTATCGTGCTGGTGTTCGGCATCATGGTGGGCTACACACCGCGCCAGGTTGCCGAGCAGGGTATTCGCGGTCAGAATCTTTTGCTGGCTGTGCCGGCCTGTATTGCTTCGATCGTACTGCTGCGCACCGCCGTGGGCCGCACGATCTGGCCTCCGGCTCCGACCGCTGAGCGGGATTTTTCTTTGTATGCGGTGGGGCGGCAATTGCTTGAGCACTATGGACTGGCGTTTGAGCTGATCTCGGTTCTGCTGCTGATCGCCATTATCGGTGCAATCATCGTGGTGACGGTCAAGGAGGATCCCCGCTGATGCTCTCCCAGGATCTGAAGACCTACCTGGTTGTGGCAGCCCTTTTGCTGATCATCGGCGTGTACGGGGTTGTGCAGCGCCGCAGTTTTATCGGCATGCTGATTTCGGCTGAACTGATTTTAGCCGGTGCCGGGCTTAATTTCATGGCGTTTAACCGTTTCATGGCGCCGGACCCGGCCACAGGTCAGATCTTCACCCTGATTATCATGGGAATCGCCGCAGCGGAAACCGCAATCGGCGTCAGTTTTATTTTGGCGGTTTACCGCCAGTTCAAAACAATCGATCCTATCCAGTTGAACGAAATCCAGGAAGCAATGCCGGGTCTGAATTCCGAGGCGGATGATGATGCAGTCCTGCCGCGCGGGAAAGAGCCGGGGGATCAGGAGACATGATGCCGGACCTGCCTGTGCATGGCAGCACGCTGGTCATGCTGCTGGTGCCGCTCATGCCGCTGCTGACTGCCGCGGCCGTGCTTGCCGCCGGGAAGCGCACGGTTGTGCGCGACTGTCTGTGCGTGGCCGGAGCCCTGCTGACGCTTATCTGTGTGCTGATTGCAGGTGCTGCGGTTGTATCCGGAGGCCGGCCCGATATTGTCGTGTTTACGCTCTATCCCGGCATCTGTCTGCGTTTTGCACTTGACGGGCTCGGCCTTTTGTTTGCGGCCACCGCGTCCGTCATGTGGGTGGCGGCCGCGCTGTATTCAATCGGCTACATGCGCGCCTTGAGCGAGCACGCCCAGAGTCGTTTTTATTTCTTTTATGCCATTGCCCTGAGCGGAGGTATGGGTGTCGCCTGCGCGGGCAATCTGTTTACGCTGTATCTTTTTTATGAACTGATTACCATCAGCACCTATCCGCTTGTTGCCCATCATCAGGATCAGAAGAGCTATGCCGGCGCCCGCAAGTACCTCGTGTATCTCATGTTTACCTCAAAGGCTTTTCTCTTGCCGGCCATGGCGATTCTTTACACGCAGTGCGGCACGCTGGATTTTAACCTGGGAGACATTGCAACCGGCATGCTGCCGCACACCAGCACCCCGTTGCTAATAGTTGTATGCTACATGCTGTTTATTCTGGGGCTGGCCAAGGCGGCTCTTATGCCGCTGCACGGCTGGCTGCCTGCGGCCATGGTTGCGCCTGCCCCGGTCAGCGCGCTGCTGCATGCCGTGGTGGTGGTCAAGGTCGGGGTGTTCTGCATCTGCCGGGTCATGCTGTCGGTATTCGGCACAGATGTTCTGGCGCGCTTGAACCTGGGACTGGTGACGGCCTATGCGGCAATGCTGACCATTATCATTGCCTCGCTGATTGCCATGACCAAGACCGACCTGAAGGCCCGTCTGGCCTATTCCACGGTCAGTCAGCTCTCCTATATCATCCTGGGCATAGCCCTGCTCTCGCGCAGTGGTATTATCGGGGGATTGTTTCATATCCCCGCGCATGCGGTTTCTAAAATTACCCTGTTCTTCTGTGCCGGGGCGATTTTTGCCATGACCGGGAAAAAAGATATTCGTGAAATGGGGGGACTTGGACTGCAGATTCCCTGGGTCTTTGCCGCATTTGGCCTTGCGGCCCTGAGTATGATCGGCGTGCCGCCGGTGGGAGGGTTTGTCAGCAAGTGGTATCTGGCGCTGGGCACGCTTGAAATTCACAACCGGATTCTGCTGGCAGGCGTGCTGTTGAGCAGCCTGCTGAACGCCGTGTATTTTGTCGAGATTATCGTGCGTGCTTTTTATGGGCGGCCTCCGGAGGGTGCACCGCTGATTACGTGCGCGCACGGCCGCAGTCCGGTCACGGTGCTCATGCTGGCACCATTGCTGGTAACCGCTGCGCTGTCCGTAATTCTGGGTATATGGCCGGATACAGTCATTAACCTGATTGTCGGTCGGGTGCTGCCATGAATGAACCCGTGAATACTCCCAAAGGCAACTATGTGTGGCTGCCTGTAGCGCTCATCCTGATAATGCTGGCCGGGGTTGTGGCGGATCTGCTCAACGCTGCCCACGAAGGGTCTGCCGGCGTGTTCTTGATTCCCGGTTTCTGGTCCGTGTTCGGACTTATCGGTTGCCTGATTCTGGCAGGGGTATGCAAGCTTGTTGCCCGATTGTTTTTAAAACGTCCGGAGAATTATTATGATGATGTTCTCTGACATGGCCGTTCACCCTGCCGTACTGTTTCTGGGCGCAGCCCTGGTGCTGGCCTGCGTGCGCCCCGGTGTGCTGCAGCGCGCTTTGCTGCTGGGCACGCCGGTCGCAGCCCTGATTGCAGCCATGCGGCTGCCGGACAGGTTCGGAAACGTGCACTACCTTGGCATGGACATGCTGCTCGGTCGCGCTGATTCTCTGGCCAGGCTGTTTCTCTATAGCTTTATCGTTCTGGCCGGACTTGGCGCGCTGTACAGCCTGCAGGTTCGCTCGCGCACACGGCAGGCAGCCGCTTTTGCCTATGCGGCCGGTTGTGCGGGTGTGGTTCTGGCCGGTGATTTTTTGAGCCTTTTTGTGTTCTGGGAGCTGATGGCCTTTGCCTCCGTATTCCTGATCTGGGGCGGAAGCGCCCGTTCAGCTGCCGCCGGGTTTCGCTATGTGCTGGTGCATGCAGCCGGAGCCCTGGTGCTGCTGGCCGGAATCCTGCTGCGTGTGCGTTTGGGCGGTACGCTTGCATTCGGGCCGCTTGGCACGGATGGTTTGAATGTGTCCGACATTCTGATTTTAACGGGTTTTTTGCTCAATGCGGCTGTGCCGCCGCTGCATGCCTGGGTGGCGGATGCCTACCCTGAGGCCACGCCCGGCGGGGTTATTTTTTTGTGCGCTTTCACAACCAAGGCAGCAGTGTATGTTCTGGCGCGCGGCTTTGCGGGGCTGGAGATGTTGGCGCCGCTGGGCGCGGCCATGGCCCTGATCGGTGTTGCCTATGCCGTGGTTGAGAATGACGCCCGCCGCATTCTGGCCTATCATATCATCAGCCAGGTGGGCTACATGGTGTGCGCGATCGGAATCGGAACGGATCTCGCGCTGAACGGGGCCTGCGCGCATGCTTTTTCAAACATACTGAACAAGAGCCTGCTGTTCATGGGAATCGGCGCGGTGGTGCTGCAGACCGGCCGCGCCCGCCTGTATGAACTGGGCGGACTTGGGCGCTTCATGCCGCGCACCCTGGCCCTGACCATGATCGGCGCCCTTGCCATTTCAGGCCTGCCCCTGATCAGCGGATTTGTCAGCAAATCAATCGTGATTACGGCGCTTGAACAGGCACATCGGCCGGGCCTTGTGCTGATGCTGATGCTGGCATCAATCGGCACGTTTTTTTCAGTGGGCATCAAACTGCCCCTGTTGATCTTCTTCGGCCGGAACGGCTCCGCAGTGTGCGGGCAGACGGTAACTGATCCGCCCTGGAACATGCAGCTGGCAATGGCACTGACGGCCGGCTTGAGCCTGATGGTCGGTATGTTTCCGGATCTGCTGCAGCGCCTGTTGCCGTATGCGGAGACCAGCCGGGTTTATTCGGCGCAGCATGTGAGCCATACCCTGCAGCTGCTGGCTGCCACCGCGCTTGGCTTTTATATTCTGCGCCGGGCGCTTGTTCCCGGTCCCGGCATCCTGCTTGATGTGGACTGGCTGTACCGTCGCGGCGCAGGCCTGGTGATGCGCCTGTCGTCAGGGCCGCTCAATCGCCTGAACGACTGGGTCGGTGAGTTGTATCAGAGTGCCGGGGTAGGGCCGGTGCAGAACGCCTCGGAATCGCTCAGGCGCTTTGACCGCAGCGGCATAGACGGCTTTATTGACGGGCTGGCACGCCATACCCTTGTGGTCGGAGAAGCCTTGCGCCGGATACAGACCGGTAAAATTCAACACTATATCGGCGGTGCGGTGATCTTTTTTTTCCTGCTGATGATTATCGTTATGTTGTATTAGCAGTCGCAGCAGCACTTTCGGAAAGAGCCATGGAAGAGTATCTGCTTTTTAACAGCCCCGGATATCCGATTTTAAGCTACATCATGTTGATGCCGCTTATCGGCGCGCTGATGTGTCACGTGCTTAAGGGTGACTTGGCATTGAAGATCTGGGGCCTGATTGTTACCGGTCTTACGGCCCTGCTTTCCGTGCCGCTGTATACGGGTTTTGACCGCACAACAGCCCTGTATCAATTTGCCGAGGTGCGCACCTGGATTCCGGTGCTTGATTTGAACTACGTTGTCGGCGTTGATGGTATGAGCGTGCTGCTGCTGCTGCTGACTACGATGATGATGCCCTTGTGCATCCTGTGCTCCTGGCACTCTATCAGGGAGCGTTTGGCGGAATTCATTATCGTGCTGCTGTTGATGGAATCGGCCATGATCGGGGTTTTTATCAGCCTGAACACGGTGCTTTTTTATATTTTCTGGGAGGGCATGCTGGTTCCCATGTACCTGCTGATTGCGGTCTGGGGCGGCCCCCGTAAGGATTATGCATCGATTAAGTTTTTTCTCTACACCCTGATCGGCAGTGTTTTTCTGCTGCTGGCCCTGATTGTACTGTACGTGCGAACAAACACATTTTTTATCCCGGAACTTATGGCCACGGAACTGGCGTTTCCCCTGCAGATGCTGATATTTATAGCCTGCGCCATCGCATTTGCCATCAAGATACCGCTGTACCCTTTTCACACATGGCTGCCTGTCGCGCACGTTGAGGCCCCGACCGCCGGCAGTGTTATCCTTGCCAGTTTGCTTTTGAAAATGGGGGGCTACGGTTTTTTGCGCCTGGCCCTGCCCATCGCACCTGATGCAGCGCTTTTTTGCGCTCCGGTCATGATAGGCCTCGCACTTGTTTCAATCGTTTTCGGCGGCTGCCTGGCTTTGGCGCAAACCGATATAAAGCGGCTGATTGCCTACTCAAGCGTAGCCCACATGGGCTTTGTCACGCTGGGTATTTTCCTGTTTAACGCCCGCGGGCTTAAAGGCGCCATACTGGAGATGCTCAATCACGGCGTGATTACCGGTGCCCTGTTTATCGGTATCGGCTTGCTGTATGAGCGCACCGGCAGCCGCGAAATCCGCAACAATTCCGGCCTGAGCATGCTTATGCCTGTATTTGTTGCTTTTATGGTTCTTTTCGGCCTGGCAGCTCTGGGCTTTCCCGGCACCAACGGTTTTGTCGGGGAATTTCTTATCATGATTGCGGCTTTTGAAAGCAATCAATGGGTGGGCGTTCTGTTGGTTCCGGGTGTGGTGCTTGCTGCGGCATATATCCTGCGCCTGCTGCAAAAGCTGATCTGGGCTGACTGTGACGGGATTTACTGCCTGCCCGTACATGCCGGCGACGGGTCCTATGTGACCGTGAGCGATCTGGGCCGCAGGGAAATCTGTCTGCTGGTTCTTCTGGCTGTTCCGGTTGTATGGATTGGATTCTGCCCGGGCCCGCTGCTGGATATCATGGGATGCAGTGTTGACCATCTGCTGCGCCACTGGCCGGTGCCCTGAGCAATGCACCCGCGCATACAAGGAATAACGCTATGCCTGACGTGATTGTGCTGTTTTCGCCTGAACTGACCCTGGCGGGTATGGCCGTGGTGTTTTTCGTGTTTTCGCTGACGCGGTCGCATTCAATGCTGCTGCAGGCTGTTGCGATGGTTTTCGCGCTGATGGTGCTTATAACGGCGACAATAACCTATGCCTTCAGCGGTGTGCTTTTCTCCGGAGCATACCGGGTGGATGCTTTTTCGCAGACATTTAAAATTCTCATTGCTCTGGGCATGCTGCTGACGCTGTGGCTGGGATCCGGGCTGCGCGGCATTAAACGCAGTGTGCGGCCGGAGTATTATTTCTTTTTCGCCCTGGCCTGTCTTGGACTGGTCATGATGTGCAGCGCGACCGAGCTTCTGACAATTCTGCTGAGTCTGGAGATATCATCTTTTTCAGTATATATTCTGATTCCGCTGCGCTTTGGTATCGGGCAGCGCGCACCGCTTGAAGCCGGCATAAAGTATATACTGTTCGGCCTGGTGGCGACCGGTATTACCCTGTACGGCATGAGCTACCTGTTCGGGCTGACCGGCACCACCGATCTTGTGGTCATGATGGCCGCGTTGCCGCGGCCGCTGAGTCTTCAGCCCCTGGCGCTGATCGGCCTGATGATGATGCTGTGCGGCATATTTTACAAGCTGGCGTTGTTTCCCATGCATTTCTGGATGCCTGACATCTTTGTTGGTGCGGCTCATGAAACCACCGCCTTTGTGGCAACCATTCCAAAGATTGCGGCCACGGCACTGCTGATCCGGGTACTGACCCTGTGCGGACCGAGCCCGCAATTGAGCACCATGCTTGCCATCATGGCTGTGTTGTCCATGACGCTGGGAAATTTGCTGGCCCTGGGTCAGGACGACGTCAAGCGCCTGCTGGCCTATTCCAGCATTGCCCATGCCGGTTACCTGATTCTCGGCGTCCTGTGCATTGAGCCCTTCGGCCTGCTTGCATCCATGTATTACATCTACGGATATTTGTGGCTGAGCCTGGCCTGTTTTTTCGTGATTTACAATCTGTCCGACGACGGCCGCAATATTCGTTTTCGCGACCTGCGCGGGCTTTACAAGCGCTCGCCCATGCTGGCGGGCGTGCTGGTGGTGGGCGCGATCGGCCTGGCCGGACTTCCGCCGACCATCGGGTTTACTGCCAAATTTATGATATTTGCCGCTGTGCTCAAGCAGCAGCATTACTGGCTGGTGAGCCTGGCAGTTTTTAATGTGTGTATTTCGGCGTTTTACTATCTGCGCCTGGTGAGGGCTGCCTACAGCAATGTTGAGCAGGAGACCGAGCACATAGAGCTTAACAGCGCGGCCAACCTGCTGGCCATTGTGATTATCATTGCAATCATCGCCGGCGGGCTGCTGCCGCAGAATTTCCTGCGCCTGGCACGTGATGGCCTTGCGGTCATCATGCCGTAGCAGGCTGTTAAAAACGTCTATCTGCTGTGTTGGGCTCATCGTTCATCACTGCGGCGTAAGGTAGGGGCACGGCATGCCGTGACCCTACAAACCATGACGTCGCGATCCTTGCATCTGAGCATTTTTGCACAGCCCTGAGAGGAACTTTTTTAGTGTTAGAAAAATGCATTGATTTTTCCACTGCTTTTTGTTATCTTTCTCAGCCTTAGCAAGGGGTTGCTAGCTCAGCAGGTAGAGCAACTGACTCTTAATCAGTAGGTTCGGAGTTCGAGTCTCCGGCAACCCACCAGTAAAATCAAGCACTTACGGCATTTTGGCTGTGAGTGCTTTTTTATTTTTGGCAATTTTCCCGCTCTTGTCCCGCCCTTTATGGCTATGGACCGGGAAAACAGGGGTTTCCGGGGTTTGCCTCAGCAAGGGCAGGCTGGAGCAAGAAAAAAGGCAGGGCCATGTGCTGACCCTGCCTGGGTGGTTATAGAATCTGCAGCAATGAAGCCCTGCCTCAGTTTATGGCCTCACAACCTTGAAATAATAATAGTTTCCCGTGAACATATACTGGCCGGCGCAGTCGCGTACATCAAATTGAAACATGTAATCGCCGGGCTCAAGGCTCGCTGCCGGCAGCGTCGCATAGGCATAATCCGCACCCTCAGAATCCGTGGTCACAGCAAGCGATGTCCACGCCGTGTCGCCCACCTTGCGGTAGCGCGCCCGGTGCGTGCACAGACCTCTACAGGAGCCGTAATCATCACTGAAAGTCCAAAAAACTTTATAGTTCTGCTTAAGCACAAAAGTGTTTGACGCCGAGGTCGGCAGTATCGGCCATGGGCCTGCTGCCAACAACGGGCCGGAGGTGAGGACGGGGGGATCGTCCGGGATCGGTTCGCATATGCCCTCTACACACATATAGCCCGCTGTGCAGCCGCTGTAGTCGGTACACTTCAGAGGCTCCGGCAGCTTCCTGAGTACGGCAATCTCGCGCTGCAGGTCCTTGGTCAGCTCCTTCTGTCGTTTCGGGCCGAACTGGTAGTTGACGACGGCCTGCCGCATCGCTTCGTAACGGTTCAGGATTTCGTTGCGGCTGAAGGGGAAGTCGCGGCCCGTCTGGCGCTTGAGGCGCGGCCACTGGTTGAGCAGGCAGTTGTAGACCACGATCATCTCACGCCACACGTGCAGTTGCTCGGGCGAACCCGCGGTGCTGGCCGCCTCCGCGGGCAGCAGCAGCTCCCGGCATTTCACGAGGAACTCCTGGGTCAGGTACTTGCGTCCAGTCTCCGGCATCGAGCGGTACATCGGCGTGGTCTCGTTCTTCATGGTCTCGGCGAGGAACTCGTAGTAGCCCCGCATGGGAACAGCCGCAGCACCATAGTAGCCATTCAGAAAGGTGGTCACCAACTCATCCTCGCGCAGGTCCGGGTCGTTCATGAGCTGGATGCCGACCCAGTAACTGAGGTCGTAGAAACACTGCTGCGTGACCCCCATCTCGTTCTCGACAAACATGCCGGTGACGCGGTTGGCGCGGAAGAGCCGCAGGTTGGCGGCGATCGTTGCGGCCGGGACCATGGCGGGAACCGTTGGTGTGCTCAGGCGCTCGCCCATGTCCCAGTAGTCCCAGATGTGCACTTCTTGCACATCCCGCCCCAGCCGCGCACCATCTCGGCCTGGGCCTGGTTGAACGGGTGCGTCAGCGGGCGAAAGCACTCCGACTTACCGTACAGGTCGGCAAAATAGACGATGAGGTTGTCGCGCGGCCGGACCGTCAGGGGCGGCTTGTCCGTGCTGACATACGCCATGACGCGCACCTTGATGTCCGGGTACTCCTGCTGCAGCAGTTCCGCCACGCGGTTCGCGTACAGGATCAGTAGGCCGCTCTCGGAACCCTCGCGCGCCGCAATCTTTTTGCACTCGGGGCACAGGCAGATGAACGAAGCGTTGTCCTCCTGAACCAGATCGCACACCCGGAACTTCCTGGGAAAGCCCTCTTTCTCGGCAAAGTCCTTCTCCTTCTGCCGGATGAGTTGGGAGATGCTGTCGGCGGTGATCTTGGGCAGGTCGGGGTTGCTCAGGCAGAGTTGGCTGCCTGAGCCGCCGATGAGTTCGATGTTGCCGTACGTGCGTTTGCCGCTGGCATCCATGGAGAAGTATTCGGGATGCTTATCGAACCACAGCTTGGGGCTCACATAAGTGTAAAACGTGTGTACCGCGTCCACCGGCAGCTTCAGGAACCCGCCGATATCCTTCTTCAAAGGCGACTGCCCGCGGTTCCGGCGGAGGAAGTACTCCGTCTTAATCTTCACGTCGCCGTCGCGGCGCCCCCAGTCGAAGTAGAGCTCGCGCGGTTCGAACGCCGGTTGGCCGCGCAGGTTCAGGGTTGCGACAGACAAGTCCGGTCGGTGCGGAGTCACTTCCGAATCCCAGCTCAGCCAGTGGCAGCCGACCTGGCGCTCGAGGAACTCGTACACGGCGTACAGCGTCCCCCGCGGCCGGCCGCCGGCCAGGATCAGGTCGGGCCATGCCGAGCGAATGACCCATTCCTCGTCCCCGAGCGTTGCGAAGTCTACGCCGTTCGCTTTGGCAAAGGCGGTCTGGCCAAGGTAGATCGCCGCTGTTCCGCCCTTGAACTCAGGCTCGGCGACCACGGCGAAGTCCGCCCCGGTGACCTTCCTCAGATACTCTCCCAGGTCTTTGCAGGCGGTGAGCTCGGCAGGCGTCGCGTCGCCCGACACGACGATATCCATAGTCGCCCGTTGCTCCCTGGAGATCGTCACTCTGGGCTGGGTGTCGAATAATGCACAGGAGGTCAGCAGCAACGCGACAGCGACAAACCACAGTCTCTTCATCGAATTTCTCCTTCTGCGATGCCTGGTCTTGGCAGGGCCTCCGAACGAACGTTCCACGACCCGCGAGTCTTGATGTTGGGTTCCATGGGTAACCTATTTTCACAGCAATCGGTTGCCCGCGTGTTGCGGGAAAGACAGCGCAACCATTAAGCTTTCCGAAGTCCAGCCATTCCAATTGTTTTGATGGGCCGGCTTCATCCTGACGATAACAATATCGCGTGATGCCGTGCGGCTGTCAAGCGTCCGGGACCGTGGCGTTCGCGGAGAAGGCCGTCGAGCCGTGCCACAAGATTTATAATCCCGACGTTTATATACCTGCCTGCCCACATCGTGCGCCGACATTGCGATTGACACCCTGCCGCCCCTCTTTTATAGTCTGCCTATATCAAAGCAAGTTTCTATCAAGAGGCGCTGCCTTGAAATTATAGCATATGACTGAGGGCACCATGGTCATAGAGAATTTTGAAGCCGATTGCTATTAAAACAAGCCCTCCGGCTATGTCCGCGTAATTGCCGATATGCGATGAAGCTCCAAGTCTCTTGCCGATATTGATCCCTGCTCCCGTACACATGGCGGCAATAATTCCAATAATGAGTGCCGGCAACCATATTGATATGTTCAGGAGCGAAAAGCTCAAGCCCACCGCAAGAGCGTCAATACTGGTCGCGACTGAAAGCAGAACAAGAGACATCCCTCTTGTCGGATCATTTTTGCTGCGAATCAACCCCCTGCTTCTGAAAAGCTTCTTTGAGCATATTGCCGCCCACCAACAGCAACAGGATGAAGGCTATCCAGTGGTCGTAGCCTTCAATAAGCGAGCGCACCGTGTTGCCGGCACCCCACCCGATAACAGGCATTGCAAACTGAAACAAACCGAAATGCCAGGCAAGCCGGATGGTTTGGCGAAGGTTGACATGCTTCAAGGCGACGCCGGCTGCAATCGAAACTGCGAACGCATCCATTGCCAGCGCGAATGCTATGCTAAAAACAGCAATTGTATTCATAGGAGGTATAACGGCGGATGATGGTTAAAGCATGGAGCCCTGTTTAAGCGCAGGCATTTCGGTGGTAATGCAGCCCTCGGCCCTCTTGGCCTAGATACCTGGATTTGGATAGAGCAGGGAGTATCATTCATGTGATCCCCTTTGGTTTCCACTATTGCAACCCGCTGTCATCTGGAATTTGAGGGCCCAATAAAAAAGGCAGGGCCGGAAAAGGCCTGCCTCTGTTGCTCATGTTTGATTTTTATGAGTTGCCGTTAACGATGGCCTCAGTCTCACCGAAGCAGCCTCGGATCGTGATACATCCCGGTTCAAGTCTGACGTGTTTGTCGGTTTTTCCCGGGGTATTAGACTATTCCCGTCGTTGGCTTCGGGTAGAATGAACGGATTTGATCAATACTTTAACATGATCTCGCCTGCAGGTTCCGGCCCCGGGGCTGGTGGTGCTCCCTGTTCCACATACATGGGGGTCTTTGTCAACTCACGCTCCAAGCTTGATGGTCTTCGCTAAGGGCTCTGTTGTCGCATCCATGGCCCGCTGATAGTCTCTGTTGGTCCATCGATAATGTTGTCTGCATGCGTTATTTTGACGATGCAATTGCGTCCCAAGATTCTGTCCAACTCTTGCTTTGTTTTGAGATAATCCGGATTGATAATCTGGTTCGGACCGGGGGGGGGTATTTCCTGTTGCCACCACAAACCTCCTGCCACCAGTCCTGCCACCAGAATGCCTGCGCCGTACCTGGCACGGAAAGACTCCACAGGAGTATCCCCAGCGCTACGAGCATCATTTGAACGGGAAAATATGATTTTTTATTATGCCACACTGTTCGTCCTCCCTTAGTTTGGGCTTCCTGCATTCGGGCAGGCGCCGTGTTCAGGGCTTCTGTAAGTCACCAGTCAACAGCATTTGAGCTTTTGTTTTCGCTCCGTACCCTTAGTACTTTCTCTTCATTTTTATAGCATGAGATTGTTTTCACGGCAATAACTCATTGCCAGGTCACTGTTATGCGGCAATGTAGTCGATTATAGCGTATGTGTAAATAAATTTTGTATAGTGCAGTTATTTGAAAAACCCTCCTTCACTATGTTTAAAGTATAGGCTTGGGGAAGATGTATGTCAATCAAAAACACAATAAACAATGGCCCGTCAAGCGCGATATCGACAGGCGTATTAGAGGCATCCGGCAGTCGCTGTCATATAACCCGCCTGGAGGGATTCTGTTTCTGTTTGGTTGTAAGCATGATTCGATTTTAATGCGCAACGTGGTCTGGATACAGACGGGAAGGTTTTCGAGGTGCCCTTTTCGTTTTTGCTGGATTTGACTAAATTAAAAAAGGCAGGGCCTTCTTCCGGCCCTGCCTGTGGAGCGCATTTTGGAAGTAGCGGGTTAGCCGCCGTTTCCGGTGATCTCGATCTCTCCGAAGCAGTTGCCTACGCTGACAGGGATAATGCCCGGCTTAAGTCCGGCAGGCACAATGGCCTTAACCTTCAGGCTGTTCTTTTTTTTGTTAAAAGAAACTTTTTGCCAGGTGAACGGGCCAAGATTAATGCGGCTGAAGATATCAAAACCTTCCCCACCGGTAATCTCCAGCGAAACTTTTCTAGGTTTTGTCAGCTTTTCTGAACGTATTTCTTTGTGCTTGATAGTCAACTCGCAGACGGTATCATCGTCGGCAAGCCGGTACACAATCGCCCCGGTATAGTTTTCCGGCTCGTTGCCGCGAAGGTTTGAAGAGTTAACCGGCGCGGCAACCATGTACATCTTTTCAGCGTATTCAGTAAACGACTGGAACTGCAGAATGGTCGGGTCGCCGAACCCGTCACTGACGATGCGGCTCCAGTTGATATTGCCTCCCACACCCGTACCCTTCCAGATGTCGGCGCCGTTTATCGGGTTTTTATATTTAATGCTCTGATTGGTCACCATGGTTCCTGCGTATATGGTGTCATTGTGATTATGCAGAAACACGCCCGTATTGAGTACATCTCCAAAGCCGTTCAGCGCTGGATTCGGCGATATGTCATCAGGATTAGGATTGTCTGCACCGCCCATACTGAGGGCCCAGGCCCCGTCTTCTTTCGTCGCAGTGCCGGTAGAATAAATCATATTGCCGCCTTCAATTTTTTGAAGACCAATAAAGAGGGTATCTTGATATTCAAGCCAACTCCAGGCCTGAAATGCAGCGCGGAAAAAATCCCCGCCATTGTCATAACCAAACCCGTTTTCATTGGAACCGCTGCTGTTTTCATCGACGAGCATATCAACAATCGGCGTCCAGAGATTGCTGCCATCGCGCCGGTAAACGCGGGCACCGAAGCCATTGCAGCCATTCGTACCTGTGCCGCCGATCAGGAGGGTCTCCTCACCGGTAATGCTTGTTTTAACCATTTTTGTCGCGCTTGAACTGACCGCCTCTCCCTTTCGTTTGTTGCAGGGTTCAATATCAGAGCCGTCATGCCAGTCCTTGCCGTGAATATTGTCGAAGCTGTAGGGCGAATCCGCAGCCCAGGTCAAGCCGTCTGAAGTCTTCATCACCCGCGCGCCCTTATCAGTATTGAGCCCGATTGAGGCATACAGCTCATCATTTAAAATTTCAAAGTCAATAATTGATTTATTCCACATGTCGCCAAATCCCCGGGCATGATCGCCGCAGGTTATCGCATAGGCCGCGCCGGTTACAATCCGTGGCATATTATTGCGGGGCCTTCCGATGTCACCACCACCGTCGAGATACTCATCACAGACTGTAAAATAGGCTTTAGCCGCAGTCTCCTGTTGCTGTACTGTCAGCTCGGTGGCAGTATTTGCCATTATTCTAAACAGGCGCTTGCCCGGAACAGTTACGCCGGTTTGGCCGTGCGTGGCAGAGGTGAACTCAGCGTCAACCTCAAGCACACAGCCAGCCATGCTGTCAGGGGCCCAGCTTTTGCTGCTGTCAGAGAAATTGGCCGTGGTGTCGCTGCCGTCATTCTCCGCACAGCTTGAAATACCAGTCAGCGTCCCCTGCGCAGCCGGTTCGTGGCCGCCGATAACAGGCTCCCACTCAACGTCGTCAGTTCGCCAGATAGCGGCGCCCCGTGAGCCGAAGAGCGCCGAGCCCATGTATCCGGTAGACAGCGCCACATAGAGGCGGCCTTTAAACTCTATCATGTCGGCCCAGATATTCATGTTGGGGTTGTATTGTATCGAAGGTAAGAATTCAAACGGATTTCCCGGCTGCGGGTGCTGCAGATATCCATAGTAATTATTTTGATCGGTAAGGCCCTGCACGTGAATGCGGTACCAGCCCTGGGCCGGGTCTGTTTTCCATAGCTCAAAGCCGCTCACATCATTGCGCGTCAATGCGTACAGGTTGCCTTTAAAGGGTGTCAAGGCAACGATGTCGGTGTTGTTGCGGTCAGCGAAGCCGGGCAGGGAAACCTTTTCCCAGACTGAACCGTCTTCGGCTGTTACAGCATTGCCAGCGACTGCGACGCCCTCAGCGCTTTGGGCAGCCGGTATATTCAGCGTATCGGGGCTCAATGAATCCAGGAAATTAGTCGTGTAGCTGATCATCAGATCAGTTTGCACCTGCCTGGTGATATCGGGGGGGTTATCACGCTTGGAGCGATAATCGTAATCCGTTTCATTATTGCCGTACCAGCCGTCCTGGGCATGATTGGCTCCCTGCATCGCGATATAATACGTATCGGGCGGCAGGTTCGGCTTTGAAGCATTTATTGCCTCTTCATTTGTTCCGCCGTCTTTTGTGCCCCAAAGGGAGATGACCTTAATCGGCTTATCGGCTAAAGACACAGCAGGAACAGATGCCCACAAAACCAGGCCTTTGATTTTAGCGCTGTTATTGTAGTTGCCGGTTATATAATAGCTGGTAGCTGATCCTGCAATGGAATGCCCGCCGATTGTCCAGGTGGTTATGCCGGGATTATTGTCTATGACCACGTCTGCGCGCTCAGTTCCGAAAAAGGCCAGACAATCCGGCATGGTAAGAAGCGCCACGAGGAAGCCGGCCTTTGCAATCGCCCGCGCCACAACAGCGTAGGCCCTTGCATCTACATTCCCGCCCGGATATATGATAAAGCCGTCCACGGGTGTTATACCGACGGGTTTAAACTCATAATAGTATTGGGGATCAAAATTATAGGCCTGTTCAGGTGGCCAGTCTGCAGGGACCTGCGTCACGGTCACCTCGCTGTCACTGACCATGGCTTGCATTGCTTCCTGCAAGGGTACGAGAGGGCATTGGGCAAAAGCACTGTTTGCCAACAAAAGTACCATCAACAAAAAGACTATACCTGCCTTTACTGTATTCATGGTATCTCCATCAAAAACTTGTTTGCGGTTAATTGCTGAGCCGGGCCTCTTGGCCCTGTGGTGTCGGTGTATATATATAATGTAGTTAACATGTTAAAGAGTGTCAGTCAATTTCAGAATATTAAATTTTAAATATTTGAGATTATTAACTATGGTCAAACAGAAGCGCGACGGATACATAAGCTTTGATTTTAAGGCATTGCGGCCGGATGCAATAATCGTTTGCTGACTTTTTTGCGGACGGGTGGGGGGCTGCGGAAGACATCATACCAATGCAGGCCGGACAAAGCGCAGTGTGTCCGGCGAAGCAACTGCAACAAAAAAAGGCAGGGCCGTATGCGGGCCCTGCCTGTGGGTGCAGCGTTGTGTTAAAGCGCGGCGTTATATATCGTTGCCGGTGACGATGATTTCGCCTGAGCACTCGCCGACGCTGACCGGGTAAGCGCCCGGCTCAAGTCCGGCAGGAACGGTGGCCTTAATCTGCAGCATATTTTTTTTCTTGCTGAATTTGACTTTATCCCATGTTATCGGGCCGAGATCGATCTGGCCGAACAGGTCGAAGTCTTCCCCGCCGGTGATGAAGAATACCCATTTTCTGTCTTTGGTCAGTTTCTCCGCGCGGATTTCTTTGTATTTGATAAACAGTTCGCACGGGAAGCGGCAGATGCCCTCATCGCAGAACTGGCCTGCGCTGCAGTTGTCGTCCGTGAGGCATTCCACGCAGGTGCCGTTGTCCTCATCGCATACGGGGCTGCCTTCACCGCAGGGATCGCCGGTTGCGACGCAGGTTCCGTTGTCGCAGGTCTCAACGCCCGTGCAGTACAGTCCGTCATCGCACTCATTATCGGTCTCGCACCCGGCAGCTCCCTCCAGCCTGAATGCCAGGTCATACGGTGCGTTTGCTATAGCACTGATTGACTGCCAGGCGGTTCCAACCCCAAAAGCGCCGCCGGGATTTATAAACATGGCGCCGTCGCGGTATATGGTGTCTGTAAGCTGACGACCGTACTGGCCTCCTCCTGCAAACCAAAGCTCCGGATAAAATATCAGCCACCAGGTTCCGGGCGGCAGGTTAATGGGCGTGGCAAGCTCAAGCAGCGTGTTGCTTGGATAGCCGTTGGTTCCTGGGGTAACAATTATTTGCGGATTATCCAAGGTAAGCGAAAGCGACCAAAACGGGGCGCTGCCGCCGCCCAGAGGCTCTCCGGCAGGCGTGCCGTTGTCATCGGCATAGATATACCAGTTGAGCGAGTTCGCATTGTACATTGTGGAAAAACCGTTAAACCCATCTCCAGGAACGAATATCGAAGTAATAATCCAATTTTGAGTGTTGGTGAAGTCATCTGCAAGAAAGGATGAACTGCCGGGATAATCCGGGAAAATCTGAGTGACATACGCATTTGTATTGGAACCGCTCAGGGGTTGGTCCCAGAGGACGTCGGCGCTGGGCCGGTCTGCGGACGGAACATCGAGCTGTGCGGCGACAAACTCGCCATCCGGGGAGCTGATGGTCGGCACCTGGGCCCATGTCGCATATGGACATGCCGCCAGCACCGCCAGAACGCAGGCTGTCAAAAAGGCGTTTGAGGGTCGTGAGTGTTTCATGCGCTGTCTCCTTGGGTTGTGTGGGTATTTGTGAAAAATTTGTTTACATGAGAAAAGAGCCGCAGGTTCTCCTGATTTGAATGTATTTTTACAATGCAAAACTATATACCGGAGGATACTGCATGTCAATATGCGGTTTTATTTCAGCGTGAATGCGGCCGCGCAGTCCGCCGCAGCGCCTGAGGGTTCCACGCGCGCGCCGACAATAAACAGCTGCTCGGCTGACACCCCGGCTGTTTCACTCAGGTACTCTTTTGCGGCAAGGCCCCGCTGCTCCGCAAGCTCGCTTACGTCATCGTCGTCGGCCGGCATGTTTGCAAGCATGAGCCGCTCCATCTCGTCGGCGGGCAGTCGTTTTGTCCTGCCCAGCAACCCCCCGGGCTTTTCAAATTTTTCGTCCTTATATGCCTTCCACAGATAGTCTTCAAATTCATCGTCTTTGATCACCACCTGCTCGGCTGTACTGCCTTCGCGTTCGCGTCTGCTCATGTCTTCGAACTTCTGCCGTTTGATTCTGAGAAGCATTTGCTCCCGGCGCAGGCCCTCCAAGTCGGGTTCTTTTGATCCCCGGCCCTGGATTTCAAGGCGCAACCCTTCTTTGTCTTTGAGCAGGCCCGCGATGACATCCAGCTTTTTGCGGGCTTCATCGTCGAGCTGCGACGTGCCGCAGGGAAATGTCAGTGTGCTGATATCACCGCCGCCAGGGATCAGCGCCCCGACAAGGGCAAAGGGAGATGTGGCTGCTTTTTCCAGAAGATTCACGAGTGTCTGCAGGATGACTTTACCGACCCGGAACGCCGGATCGTCAAAGCTGCCGGATACGGGCAGATCAAGGTCGATCTCACCTTTGCGGTTTTTCAGCAGTGAGATGGCCAGCCCGACCGGCAGTCCGGTTGCATCCGGGCTGTCGACTTTCTCGCCGAGGGTGAGCTGGTCGATAAAGAATTTGTTCTGCGATGTGAGCTGATTCTGCTGTATCGTGTAGTTCAAATCAAGGGAGAGCTTGCCCTTGTCAACCATGCGGCCGATGAACTTGCCTGAATAAGGCGTAAACGGACTCAGCTCGATATTGTCGAATGTAATCTTCACATCCGCATTCAGCTTCTCCTGCAGCGGCTGCAGGGTTCCGCTTACAGCAAGAGGGGCATAGCGGTTAAGTTTGGCATTGAGGCGGATATCGGCCTTTGAGTCGGCTTTGTTTGAAATGCCGCTGATGCGGCCGTTAATATCGGCTAAGCTCGGTGCTGTAGCGGGGCGTGATGCTTTTGTCGGTGAATTGAATCCTGCCCCTTTGCAAGCACGATGGTGCCGATGTTTATACGTGGCGGCGGCTCGTCCTTTGCCGGGGGCGTTGCGGGCTTCTCCTGTGCCTTCCAGGCGCGGCGCTCAGCGACGCCAGGTTGAATGTGCCGTCCGGCTCCACAACCGTGCGCAGGAACAGGCCTGCCAGGTTGACGGTTTTAATGTCAATGGCCAGCGGCGCATTGCCGGCGCGCATTGACTTCAGCTCAAGTGAGGAAAACTTCAGCAGATCCTCTTTGGCGCCCCTGCGGCCTGCGGCAACGTCCTTCAGGCGAATGTCGTCCCTGCCACTGACAGATGGGTCGTATCGCCGGTCTTTGAAATCAATGCCGCCTTTGAGGCCGAGCGTGCCGCTGTTGAGGGTGACAAGCAGTGTGTCGGGCAGATAGTTCTGCACGATGCGGATATCAAGTCCGCTCAAATCAATGTCAGTTTTGCCGACCGGAGGCGCAAGCGCGAATGTGCCCTTGATGCCGAGCGCTGCATCATCGTTTATTCGGCAGGCAAGGTCAATATCAGCGGGGTGTCTCCGCTGTCGAGATATTGGCAAGCGAGACATCAAAATTATCGATTTTGAACCGGGCGGGCTTCGGCGGCATCAGGTCGTCAAAGCTTACTGCGGCTGCCGTTGGAGTTGAATTTTTTGACCGGACGGACCATGCCGCATCGGAATCCGTATCCTCTTCGGGCTTTAGCCGGTTTTTCCGCTGCGGTATCATCACTCGGCAACAAGTTGCTTCAGCAATACGTGCCGTCCTTTTCGCGCGAGAAGGGCGAGGCTTAGGCCCTTCAGGGCAATGTCGTCAATGACAAGCTCGCGTTTGTCAAGGGCGCAGGCAATGCCTGAGACTGACAGGGAGGGAATGCCGAGCAGGGGGCTGTCGTCAAGACCTGTGAGGACAAGGTCCGCAAGGCCGAGGCTGCCTGTGACCCTGATCTCGTCAATGCTGCCGGGATTCTGGGTATAACGCAACTTCAGTTTCGTGTTCAGCCGGCCGGAGGTCATTTTAAAATTGAGCTTTGCAGGCACATAGGCCAGATACTGCGACAGCTCCAGATCGGAAAGATTCAGGTCAAGAGTCTGTTTCAAGCGAGTCGGCAAATGGTTTTGTCTGAGCGTTAAGGTTGAATGGCTTGCCGTTGATTGTCGCGGAAAACGAGGGTTGAACGAATACGTCAACATATTGATTGAAATTTGAGATCAGGGGCAGGCCGATGTCGATGGCTGAAACCCGGTGAACGGTCTTCAGGGGCCGGTCGTCAAATTCGACCGAGCCGCCGATGAGCTGTATGTTGGCAACGGAGAACAGGAAGGGCGTTCCCGGCTGCTCATCTTTTACTTCAGGCTGCGCGTCTTCGGCAGGCAGCATATCTGTAAAATTGTAGCGGTTTTCTTCCGCGCGCACTACGCGGACATGGGGCTGTGTCAGGGCCACCTCGCGGAGAACAAGCCCTTTTTTGAACAGCGATGCGATTTCAGCATTGACAAACAGGCGCTCAAAGGAGACGAACACCGCACTGTCGTCCGGTTCCCGGATTGTGAGACCCTCAACGCTCAGGCACAGGGTAAAAGGATTGAGCTTTACCGCCGCAACTGTTGCCGGACGGTGCAGGTTTTTTGTAAGCTGGCTTTCAAGCACGGATCGCAGGATTGCCGGCAAACCGAAGGCGAAAAACAGTGCAAGCACAAGCACAGCAATTCCTGACCACAGAAAAACCTTACCAACTCGGCGCATGGATCTACCTCCATTTAGGGATTCAGGTCCTGTTAAGCTTTGTTGATGGAGCAGGCTGCTTCTGTGCATGCAGATGTTATGATAATCCGCTTGCCTGAACAAAAGCATAGGACCGGGAAAGGCGTTTGTCAATAAGAACATGACAGTGACGATATCCGGGTACCGGCTTACAGGTATGGGAAAAGTGATTTTCGAGGGGGAAGAGCAAGGAGTGGTACATAAGCAAGCGCCCGGAGTGATTCCGGGCGCTTGCCGTGTGTTGTTAACATTGAGAGTGGAAGCGATTACTTAATTTTGGGGGCCTGCACGGTTAGCTCGAAGGTATAGTAACCCTGTGCCGGATGCGAATTCATGCCGGACACCCGGACAACATATGTCCCGTCTGAAGGCAGGGTGTATGTCAGGGCTGCCTTTGTGACGGTCGTATTGGAACTGTAATTAACCTCAGCTAACAGCGATCCGTCTATCGTATACAGCTGTATGACGGGCGCCTTCAGGCCCCCCGTCTTGGCGGACACCTTGGCACTCAGGAGCATGCCTCCGAGTGCCTCGACCGGGTACTCATGTTTATCACCTGAGACCAGCATATTGGCAGGGGTTTTGAGTTTCAGCGGGGCTTCCAGGGCCAGGTAGTCGCGCTCATCAATGCCGTAGGCCCCGGTGCCGAAATAGTCGCATGGCTCGAGTATATATCCGAATCCGGCAGGGCCCGAATAAAGCCGCGGCTTACCATGGAACCGAATGCCTTGAGGAACAGCTTGTTTTTGCCTCCGGTCCTGGCAAACTCTGCGTCTTTTTGCGCCCTGATGGCGTCAACGAAATCAGGGTATCCGTCCCTGTGTCCGCCGTCCGTGGAGAAATAGAATGAGGATGGATAGACAAACTTAAGGGCGCTTTTCCCCAGCACGCGGGAGAGGTCATAGAGATATCCGCCCCAGATTTCGCCGGTATAGTGTTCCTCGGGCAGCGTTATAGATTTGCCGCCGCAGTCTGAATCATTGTCAGTGGGATACAGGGAATCAGGATAATCGACATCATAGGGATACCTTCTGTTATTATTGATATTGCGCAAGCCGTCGGGAGCAAACGTAACATAACCGATAGCGGATTTGCCGGAGGCCTGGAAGGCGTACCAGTCTGCATTTCCCTCGCCCATTGAGCGGCCATAGCCGTTTACTTCACCGCCGAACTGCTCGGCAAAACCGGGCCCGGCCCAGTCCATGATCGCGTGCGTATACTCGTGGCGGATGATATCGGTGTCAACCACAAAGTCTTCGTTCATCCAGGGGCAGGTGTTCTCGTTTCCATACACAACCGCCGGCAGCAATCCTAAACCGAGGTCTTGGTACACGGCATATCATAAAATGCATTGCAAAACGGATAGGGTGCGCCGTCCGCGTCATACACTTCATCGACATTGACAATGACCGGCAGGGATAAGGTATTAAAATTGTTCATGTTTCCGGGCCCGTATGTTTTTATGACATATTTCTGCCACCATTCCCATGCGGCGTTGTGCTGATAGTAGGCCTGGGCCTGGTCAAAATAGGCTTTGTCTACAAGCGGGTCGTAGGAGAAATTGAGTTTGGGTGCATAGGCATAATCAAAATTATTATCATAGACACTTGCGCGCAAGCCCTTGAGAAGTCCCTCAAGCTCGCCATCATCGGTTGTATACAAGTCATAGAGTTTGACCGTGCTTATTTTGTTGAGCCACCGTTGGTCGTTGTTGAGGTAGGCCCGTCCTGTGCCGTCTTGTAAGTAGAAAATTTCGTCTGCACTGTACAGGATTTCACCGTTTGCCGCGTCTACGTGATACACCCACTGTGCCCAGGGGTTCCGCGTGGGCGTGGATATTTTCCAGATATACCGGTATTGGCCCTTGCTGGGTATAAGCAGTTTTTTGGCGCTGGATTCCAGCAGTGTCGCCTTTGATCCCAGTTTTGCCTTGAGATCGTTTTCGGCAATGGTACGGGCGGCCTCCAGCGTAAGCACATCCTGGTTAACAGGCTTGATTCCCTCAAGGCAGTTGTTTTGTACCATGGTCACGCTCCCCTTCAGGTCGCTGTGCACAATGATCTGCGCGCCTTGAATGTCTACGCCGTTGAGGGTTTGCTGAAATCTGACATGCTGTTGCCGGGGTGTCTGGCTGGTTTTCTGTATCCTGAGGTCAGAGAGATCTCCTTGCAATCCGAACAGCGTGTGAGCGCTTTTCAGAAACTCGCCTGCGGCATTCTCCGGGGTGCCGCTGTAGGGCCTGGACGCGCTGCCGTAGAGACGCTTTACACGGCCGGTTTCAGCGCTGAACGTCGCCTGCCACTGGTTGCCGTTGCTGCTGTTGAAGGTCTGAAAACCGCTTGATTCGCTCAGGGCGGCTGCTGCCGGACTCGTCATCCCGATTTCACCGGATGTCAGGACTGCAGCGGCTTCATTGCCGGACGTGTCGATGTTACCCGGGCTCTTTGGCTCGGCAACCGGACTGCCGGCAGCCGGGAAACCGTTCTGCTGGATTGATGCGGGACCCTGTGGCTGAACGATATCCTGCGGGTCCTGGTTCGGATTCCGGAACGCAAAAGAGGAAACGGGCATGCCATTAAGCACAACAAGCACCAATGCCGTTATAAAGGTTGTTTTTTTCAAGAGGCCCTCGCTGTTCTGCATTACTGTGCTCCTTTCAGTGTATTGCGCGATTTCGTGTCGCATAATCAAATGCTTTAGGTTGAGAAACACCCTGCTGTTTTTCAATGGTCCTTCCGGATACGGTCTTAAAAAGATGAACTATTTGTATCAGGCACGGTTGTGCCCGGAACCAGTGTTAGTTTCATCGGAATCGCCCGCGGAATCTTGAGCGGATTCATGGCTTATTATTATTCTCTCGTCGTACCTGTGTGATGCTGTGGCGGGCCGATTCGGACTGCGGAAACAGGTTATTGTGCGGACATGTGCCGGCCTGTCAATATGTTGTGGCACACATATGCGCTTCCCGCAAGGGATCGGTTGTTGCCTGAACTCAAGGATCAGGGGGCAGGGTTATCTGGGTGGAGGCTTGGAGAGGATTGTCAAAGATATCCAAACCGAAATCAACATCCCCGCTGTCAGACAGGGCAGCGATCTTGATGCTGATCGAGTAGGCGCACTTTATGGTGTCAAATTTGGCCGTGACAAGCCCGGCGCCACTCTCAACGCTTTTGCAACTGAACGAGCCGTTTTTTTTAGCAAACTTTTCTCCCGGAACGGTAAACGTGTCAGCGCCAAGCGTAATTATAAGCGGCTCATTCGTGTCAAAGTCGCCGTCAATGGTAAATGTTCCCGACATCGAGATTGAGTCGCTGTCATCCGCCGTGCTTTTTTTGGCCTTTACTTTTGTGACATCAAGGCTGTCATGCACACCCATCATAAGCGGCAGCGGGCAGGGCTTTTTCTCGCCGTTGACAATCTGCTCGTCCATCAGTGCCGCAGCAGCATAATCGCCGATCTTGATTCTGATGGTTATCGGACAGCGCAAACCCGTAAGATCAACATTTTTGGCAGAGAACTTCATCGTGCCTTTGGTGGTATCAATCTCAAACGAGGTTACGGGATCGTTCTTATCAGCGGGTTTGATTTTTGGAGAGGTGTATGTGCCCTTATTGAAATACTCCGCAGCAATCGGGAACTCCCACTTGGTTTTCTCAAGGTTAGGAATGGGCTCTGCCTCCAGGGCAACCACAACCACGCCGCCCAGTGCCGCAGTAAAATCAGCTTCAACGGCATCCGATGATCCCGAAAGCTCAATACTGTCGGCATTGCCGGTTTTGCCGGCCTTAACCCTGCACTTGTCGATCTGCATGGATGCACACATGCCGGCTGCACACAAGGGTTTCTCAGCGCTGCAGTCATCGTCTGAGAAGCATGTGCCGTCAATAAATGCATGTATGAGCCAGTCACCGGCCAGACCTGGTGTGCTTAGGTTTTGCCAGGTGCCATTGAGCAGCCAGTTTCCCTGCTGATTCGCGTTCGTGGCCGCGTCAAGCGCGAAAGGAAACTCACCGGTGCTGTGCGTTGCCGACCAGCCGACAAACAGCTCTTGTGCAGCATCAATCTCATAGGGGGTATCAAGCACGACCTCATTGATCTGCCGGGCAGCGGGCGTGAAGGCCTGGCTGTAGTGCAGCTCCAGGCTTGCAGAGTCATTGCCCTGCCATATCTGTACAGTGGCATTGTCGGGTACATCACGAACACCAATGCGAACCTTTGTAATTGTCCCCCCGCCGGGTATGTCCGCAGGCTGCCAGTGCGATGCCACGCTCAGCGTTCCGCCATCGATACGACCGATTGCGTCTGTCTGCACACCGTCATCCCAGCCAATCCAGGAACCCGGTGCAAGCAGGCTGTTCAGAGCGTCCTGGACCTCGATTCTCGGCTTGACCCTGTTGCCGGCACCGATGCGGGTGTCAGTTATCGGCACCCCGTTGAATTGCAGCGCGCCCAGCACCTCGGATACATCCGCTTTGGGCTTTGCCTGCTTGAGAATCGCCCAGGCACCGGCAACGTGCGGGGCGGCCATGGATGTGCCGCTTTTTAATAAATAATAACTTCCCGGCACGGATGATTGTATTGTGCTGCCGGGCGCCAACAGGGCCAAAAAGTCCGCGCTGTTGGAAAACTCGGATACCACGTCTGTTTTCGTGGTGCTGCCCACGCTGACAGCGCTGCCGATGCAGCCGGGAGAGCTGAGGGCATTTTTAGAAGAGTTGTTGCCGCTGGCTATCACGGTTGCAATCCCAGCCGTGCGAAGAGTATCAACGTATGGTTTGAGGGGTTCATTATTACATGGCTCTGCATACGTGGTTGTTCCGCCCAGGCTCATGTTTGCCGAAGCTATCGAATAGGTGGTGCGCAGCGCGTATACGCGTTCCAATCCACTGATCTGGTCTGCGGTATACGAGCCTATAGTGGATCCAAAACCAGTGAAAATCTGTATGGCGATAATGTGCGCGTCTTTGGCGACGCCTGACAACGAAGTCCCGTTGCCGGCCGCAATCCCGGCAACATGTGTGCCGTGATCGCATTGGTCAAGATTACATGGCAAGCCGGAACCAACGGAGGTTGACTCTTTGACACCACCGGGGCACAGCGAGGTGCCTTCACCGTAGGAGTTTGAGTAGCAGGCCTCGGACACAACCTTGCCGCTCAGGAAAGGGTGGCTCTTGTCAACGCCGGTGTCAAGGATGGCCACAGTCTGTCCTTGCCCCGTATAGCCGGAAAACGAGCCGTCAGGGCCTGCGCCGATCAGCGGAACGCTGTCCTGCAATGCGGGCGGAACGGGTATGTCCTCGATAATATCGACAACATTGGGATTGGCCAGCAGGGCCTCCAGCGCCGCAGCGTCAGCCATCAACGCCATGGCCGGAATCAATTGAAAACGCTTGACATGCAGCCCGGCTTCATCGCGTGCAGTCTGCGCAAGCATATCGTCGAGCACCAGGCTTTGCAGCCCGTTGATTGTTTCCCCCTGTGGCCTTGACCTGTCGGAGAACAAACCATAGGGCTGGTCAGGGTCCCTCAGCCGCACGATAACCGGAAGGCGGCCGCGTGCATACACCCGGTCAATCAGGGTATCGTTTGCTTTCAGGCTCTGGGTGCGTGCAACGTCCAAAACAGCATTCAGGCTTTCAATCTGTTTTCGGGCGTCAAAGGCAGGCGAACCACCCGCAGTTGCTGCTGCGCTTGCGAAAAGAATTGCGGCCATGAGCGCGGTATTGCGGATGAGCATGACGGTCAATGATCGTTCTGATCGGCGATGCATGTATGGGCCTCCTGTTTTGGCACCTTTTTATGTAAATATAACATAAAACAGATACGGCCGCAGGAATAATACTTCAATAGGTACTCAGGTTGTGCGGATCTGTATGCGCAAAAAAACTCCCGCAGGGCGTACACCCTGCGGGAGTGTGATACACGGTATGGTGCTTTGTTACTGCTGCCTTACGGCTTTATGGCCACGCCGGCGGCAAGACCGTAGTTGTTGAGCTCAATGGGAGTCAGCACGCCGGTGACAAGGTCAATGTAGACCACGTTGTTGTAATAGGGATTATCGTACGGGTTGCCGATGCTCGGCTTGCATTGCCGACCAGTACATGCCTGTTGAAGATGGCCAGCGTGTCAACGCCGAACAGCTGGCTCGTGGGGCTGTTCAGAAGCGTGTAGCGCGCGGTCACGTATTGTGTCCTGCCGGGACCAAGAATGTTGATCTCGGACAGCTGATTGGGGCGCACACCGTCAGCATCAGGGTTTTCGACCTGACCGCCCTGCACAACGGCACTCGGGCCGGGGAGAGGCATGCGCTGGCTGACGACATAGGCTGTTGAATTATTCTTGAAGGCGATGCTCTGATTGCCGCCTTCAGGGGTGTCGTTGCTAAGCGGGCCGCCGGGAAGTCCGGTCAGGATAAAGGGATTGCCCGGTATTACGTCGCCTTTTTTCGTGATCTCGAGTACAGCTATCGCTCCGCCGTTGGAAAGCGCAACCAGAGCCGTCCGGCCGTTGGGAGAAATGGTCACGTTGACCGGCCGGCCGAGGGGGCCGGAGCAGTCGGTCGCGTTATCGTATTGGCCATTGTCGCAGATGGCGATGGACTGCACGGACTCAAACCCGTTTCTTGCCTTGTTGATCTTGCCGTAGTTTATCGCGCCGTTCCAGTAGTCGGCAAATATGGCAATATTCTTCGGGGAGATGTCGACAGCCTGTGCCTGCAATGTACCAAGATTGGCCGTGCTCAGGGTACCGGTCTTCAGATTGATGAAGGCTACAACTGAGGAAAAGCCGCCGTCGGTCACCAGCGCGGTTTTGCCATCCTTGGTAATGGCGATGTCTTCTGCAAAGAAGGGCAGATCAAGGGAACCCAGCAGCACCGGGTCTGTCGGGTCGCTCAGGTCGACCAAATGCACCCGTGAGTCGCCGAAGGTTGAAATCAGGGCCTTATTTTTGCCGATCATGGCGATGTCAAACACGCCGGGTCCCCTGCCAGCAGTGAGCTCACCTGACAGGAACGGGCCGTAGACCACGGGAGGCGTCTGGCCGAGGTCGATGGTGTGTATCGATTCATTGTCGGATTCATTGTCTGCATAGAAGTCCTGTTGTGTGGCCACGATGCCCCAGGGCCTGGCGCACAGCGGCGCGGCTATGAACAGCATGAGTGCCAGTACTGCAAAAATCTGCATCAGTTTCTTTTGCATACTATCTCCTCCTTTAAAAAAATGAATAAAAATGTGACTGGTTGAAACGCTTTTTATAGTATCGGATATAACAGGATATTTATGAGAATTGCAAGATAAATTTTGTGTAATATTTTACGTTGGATGGGAGTTGTGCATTTCCTGTAAAAAAAATCCCGCAGGGCGTATACCCTGCGGGAGGTCAAAACACAGTAGCTAGCGTTGCAGATGCCTTACGGCTTGATGGCAACACCGGTGCCTATACCGTAGTTGTTGAGTTCGATCGGCGTGAGAATGCCGGTCTTAAGGTCTATGTAGACGACATTGTTGTAATAGGGGGTCTCGTACGGGATGCCGATTCCCAATGAATCGGCGGCATCATTGCCGACCAGGGCGGTGTTTTTGTAGATGTCCAAAGTGTCGACACCGTAGAGCAAACCAGAGCAGCTGTTCAGGAGCGTGTAGCGCGCTGCCACGAATTCGGCCCTGCCCGGCCCCTTGATGTTGATCTGGCACAACTGGTCGGGTCTTAAACCGTCCGCGTCAGGGGTTCCCGCCTGCATTGGCTGGGCAACAGCCGTGCTTCCGCTTCCGGGCAGTGCCCAGCGATGGCTTAAGACATAGGCCGTTTTGCTGTCCTGAAAGGCGATGCTCTGCTGGCCGCCGGTTGAGTTCATCATGTCAAGCTCACCGCCGGGCAGGCCGGTAAGAATAAAGGGGTCGCCCGGCACTACAGTGCCGTTTTTCTTGATTTCGAGCACAAATACTGCTCCGCCCCAGGCGGGCGCTACAAGCGCGGTCTTGCCGTCGGGGGAGATTGCCACGTTAATCGGCTGGCCGATAGGCGCCTGCACAGTTGGTCGCATTGTCGTATTGGCCCTCGTCGCACAGGGCTATGGTCCCTATGGACTCAACCCCGTTTTTTGCCTTGTTGATTTTGCCGTAGTGGATTGCGCCGTTGCTGGAATCGGCAAATATTGCAACATTGTTGCGGCCTACGGCTACCGCCTGGGCAAAGCGTCCTGCACCGAGGTCGAACGTAGTCACGGTAACCTTTTGAAGGTCAATGATGGCAACCAGGATGAGTCGCCGCCATCGGTTACCAGGGCAAGCTTTTTGTTGTTGCTGATGGCGATGTCTTCAGCCGGGAAAGGAAGCGTGAAGGATCCTTGAAGTACCGGGTTGGTGGGGTCCAGCAGGCTCACCACGTGCACCTTTTTATTTATGAATGTTGAAATCAAGGCCTTCAGGTTGCCGGGCACCATGGCGATATCAAGGACGAAGTCATACCTGTTGGCAGTCAGTTTACCCGACAGGAATGGGCCGTAAACCACGGGAGGAACCTCTCCGAGGTCGATGGCGTGGATCGATGCATTATCGGATTCATTGTCCGCATAGTAGTCGGCTTGCGTGGCCACGATGCCCCAGGGCCTGGCACACAGGGGTGCGGCCAGAAACAGCATGGCCGCGAGCACAGCAAAAATTTGCAACAGTTTCTTTTCCATGGCTCCTCCTCAATTAAAATTAAATCTGTTTGGAACTTTTTTTTATTTTATAAGCAAGCATATAACAGCGCATTGCATGTATTGCAACATGATTTTTGAGGCTCGACGCCGGACAGTCCCGGCAACCGCAGGTTATTTTTCAAAGACGCCGAAGTGTTGTTTCGCAAACTCGGCGCGCTGGGCTACGTTCATGTTTCTTTCTTCCAGCTGCTCCACGATTCTGAGATTGGACAGCAGGCCGCGGCCGTTGGCAATCTGGATAGAGAGTCCCGGCCGGGCATTGAGTTCCAGCAGCAAAGGGCCCCGCAGCCTGTCAAGGACCATGTCGGTACCGATATAGCCCAGCCCGGACATTTCATAGCAGGAGGAGGCCAGGCTCAGCAGTGTGTCCCAGTGGGGCACTGTGAGCTCATGCAGATCCAGGCCGGTGTCCGGATGATGGCGCAGAGGACGGTTGAACTGCACTGCGCGCAGGGCCCGGCCGGTGCGCAGACACAGGCCCACCCCCACAGCGCCCTGATGCAGGTTGGCCTTGCCGTTGGAGGCGGTGGTCGACAGGCGCATCATGGCCATAACAGGGAAGCCTTTGAAGATGATGACGCGGGTGTCGGGAACTCCTTCGAAGGAATAACCTTCGAACACGGTATCAAAACTGATGAGGTTTTCAATCAGCACCGTGTCGGGCTTGCCGCCGAGTGAATACAGGCCTGCGAGGATGTTGGATATATGGCGCTTCAGGTTTTGCGCTGTTTCGGGTTTACCATTGGGCTTGTAATAGGCGCCATCCTGCTGGCGTACAATCACCACGATCCCTTTGCCGCCGGAGCCGCGTGACGGTTTGATGCAAAAGCCCGGCCAGTCCCTGACCATATCTGCGAACCGGCTTACTTCGTGCTGCTCGCGGATGGTGCCGATGAGCTCGGGAACGGCCACCCCTGCAGCCAGGGCGATCCGTTTGGTCTTGAGCTTGTCGTCCACCAGCGGATAGAGCCTGCGCGGATTGTAGCGGCTGATGTAGGCGTGGTTGCGCTTGTTCATGCCGAGTATACCCGCCCGCGATAAACTCCAGGGCCAGGTATAGGCTTTCCAGGGCTGCATCTCAGAGTCCGTCCCTGTTGGTGTTCAGCTCGTCAACCAGCGGCTTGAAGCGTTTGAGTTCGCTCAGCCTGTAGCCGGTGTAGCTGCCCAGAAGCAGCACGGTGGCCATCAGGACCAGCTGCAGGCCGAGGAAGTTGAAGGTAAGATGGCGGATCAGTTCGTTATCCATGGCCAGGTAGGCGATGACGGCCGCCAGCAGCGAGCCGCCTCCCTGCTTGAGCACCTCCTTTGGGCCTTCTTCTTCCCACAGAATGGACATGCGCTCAATAGTCCAGGCGAGGATGATCATGGGGAAGAAGGTGATCTTCATACCGTCGGTCAGGCCCAGCTTGAAGGCCAGGGCTGAGAAGATGCCGATCATCATGATGACCATGATGATCACCGCAGATATGCGCGCCACCAGCAGGAGGTTGAGCCTGGACAGATACGAGCGGATGATAAGACCGCTGCCTACAATCAGCACGAATCCGATCAGGCCGGTAATCAGCTGGGTCTGAATAAATGCCATGGCGATCAGTACCGGCATGAAGGTGCCGGAGGTCTTGATACCGACGATGACCCGCAGCAATACCATCATCACTACACCGATGGGTATCAGCAGCAGCCCCTTGAACAGAGCCTGTTCCTCAAGCGGCAGACCGTGAATGGATATGTTCAGCCATCCGGCCTGCTCGTATTTTTTCGCCAGTACTACGCTCACGGGCTGTTCCTGCTCAATCATCGAGAAGGTGACGCGGGATTTGCGACCGCCGGTAACGTCCAGCAGGGGGGCGGAGTTGTACTCCCACAGCAGCAGGTTGGCAGGCTGACCCTGGTCGCCGGTTTGGTGATCAAACAGTTCGTAATCCCCTCCATTGAACACCTGCAGATATTCGATCAGCTGTTGGCGGCGACGGCCATCTTCAAGCATAAGGGCGTATACCACGCGGGCCGGTACCTCGGCGCTATTGAGCAGTTGGGCGATCAGGTCGGCGCGGGGCATGTAACCCTTGAGCAGTGCGGCGTTCTGTGCCTGATTCTCCATCTCCTTGATGATTTCACGGGTAAGGGTATAGGGATCGGCCGAGCGTTCCTGGGCCCGCTCCAGTATCTGTGTCATGGCGGTGGCATAGGGCTCTTTCCAGATATCCTTTACTATAACCGGCGGGGTGAGCGGCTCAACAGGCCTGGCGGAAGGGTCCAGCATCATATCGACCTGATAGTAGAGCCTCTGGCGGCCGGTGGCGGAGCGTATCGACCATTCGGCCCGGTCGATACCGTCCCGCTTGACAAAGGAGAGGCCGTAGCCGGGGCTGGATGCGGTCTTGTTGAGCAGGGTAAAGCCTTTTTGTGTCTCGACAGTGGCCAACGAAGCGATCACCGGCCCTCCCGTGGCAGTGAACTCTACCTTGGCTTCAATGGACCATATCTTGCGTTTTTCACCCGGTGTAAAGGGTACATCCAGGGCGAGGTGGTTGTAAAACGTCATGCCCAGCCCGACAAGGAAGAGCAGCGCAACCAGCAGATAAAATGACGTGCGTGAAACCATTAATTAGCGTACATCCTTACGTTGAGGTTTTGTTTGGATATACTTGCGGCCAACGTCGACCACTGCGATGTCTTTGAGGAAGTCGCGTCCCAACAGCACGGGAAACGTCATGTTGCTGCGGTCAGTGAGGGTGAATTCGGTTTTTTCGTTTTGGTCGCCGACACGCACGGACAGCCGTACCACGGGACGCCGGTCAAGATCGTCTGAGGAGGCCTGCCGCACGCGCACATACCGCACCAGGGGGGCTTCAATTTGAATACGGTCGTCCATACCCTGATGGCTCATAAAAAAGCGTACCCAGTCTTTACCGTTGCGTTCAAAGCTGGTGATTTCACCGGCACTGATGGAGGATGTGGCTGCACCGGTATCGATCCGCGCCTGGAAGGCCTGTTCGGCCGTTTCCAGCCAGAGCCATTCGGCTTCGCCGAGCAGCAGTTTGCCGTCCGGAGTCTGGCCTGCCGGCGGCGCCGGACACATCTCTTCAGACATTACGACAGTTGCCGGCGTAGTGGTATGCAGGCTATTTATTTTGCGATCCAGCATGCTGATGGCTTCGTGCATATGCACAAGTTCGGTATTGAGCTGATCCGCAAGGGCCTTCTGCTGCTGGCTGAACTCTTTGTGCTGCAGCTCCACCACGCCCTGCAGCTGCTGTGCCGTCAGGCTCAGTTCACTCTTCAGATCGGCAAGGGTGGCGGGGGGTGTGACAGGGGCTTTTCCAATGGAGATACAGCCGCTCAGGCTGACCAGCAAAAGCAGGGTTGTTCTTTTCAGAAAGCTGCTCTGGTTTTGCATTGTTGTGTGTTTCCTTTGACTGGAATCATTTTTAAATCAGGTAACTATAAGCTCGGGGCAGGGGTGTGTCAATTAAAAATAGACACACTTGTAAAAAGTCCGGATGCAGCTTTGCGCTTCATCCTCAGGCATTGCGGTGTACAACAAGTACGCCTCATTTCTTCGGATTCTCACAGTGTCTGCGGCCTTGCCTGTGAACTTTTTACGAGCGTGTCTGAAAAATATGCATTTTCCGACTCCATCACAAACAGTGTCGTATGACCCGGCCAGTGCAGCATGTATCCGGTGAATTAAATTTTGTAGACAGCCATGGTTTCAGTATGCTACATGCTTCTACCATACACTCACCTTTCATAAAGGAGTTCTTATGGCTACTGTAAAATCGTTGACCAAGGCACAAGTTGTATCGCAGCTCGCGGAGAAAATGTCCATGACAAAGAAAAGCGCCGGTGAAGTGCTTGATGCGCTTGCCGCTCTGGCCTGCAAGGAGACCAAAAAGAAGGGATCCTTTGTGCTGCCCGGGTTTGGCAAACTGGTGAAGGTTCAGCGCGCAGCGCGCACCGGTCGCAATCCGGCCACGGGTGAGGCCATTCAAATAAAGGCTAAAACGGTCGTGAAGTTCCGGATCGCGAAAGCCTGCAAAGACGCGATTTTGTAAAGAACCCAGCCGCGTTGTGTTGCGTGTTTCGTTTTTTCATGGAGCGGGGGGCTGCGTGCGGCGGCCGGTTTCGCCTGAGTGTAGTAATGCCTGAGCCCATGCGCTCGTGGTATTCCGCAGACAAGCAGGGCAGGGACGATGACGGCCCTGCCCTTGAAAGTCATTTGTCTGCCCGGGAATTGTTAGGCGGGGTGGCAGCTGTCGGTTGGCGGGGAAAAGTTCAGACGCGTGGACGAACCACGGCAACAGCGCCCACGGGCTTGCCGGTTTCATCATGCACAAATGTTATATCAGAAGAAATCGGCACCTCCCTTCCGTCCCGGTGCAGCAGACAACTCTCAAAATTGGTAATATCTTCCTTGTGTGCTTTGCGCTCTAAAGCTTCTTCCTCTGTTTTGATCAGATCAGCGACCCGGGCTGAGATTTCAACGGTATATTTGCCCACGAGTGCTGACTCCGGGAATTCGATCAGGTCCTGCATTCGCTGGCTGGCCTTCATAATGCGGCCCCTGTCATTCGTGATAAGCACGCATGCGGGTATCCTGTAAAACAGCAGGTTCATAAAGTCTCTGGCAGCTTTGAATATTGTGACCTGCCCGCTCAGTTGACGGTTTTGACTCTCAAGCTGCTTGATATGCTTTTGAAGCTCTCTGATCTCAGCTTCAAGCTTCCGTATATCCTTGGTGTCTCTGTGCCACAGCATGTTGGCTCCTTTATCTGTTCTCAATGAGAGTGTAGCGTTTTTTGTCTTATTTCTCAAGCTTGCTGCCATGTTTATGGCAGTACATTAACAAAAAACATGGAGTTGGCTGGTTTTCTGCGGAAAAGATGTGTGATGTTTGAATAAAAACACACAGCACGCTGCCCTTATGCTTGACATTTTATAAGGATTTGTTTTATAATTTTAGCTTATATTGTACAGATAATTTTTTTCACATTGGAGGAATCTATACCATGAGCAGTCGCGATGAATTAGAAAAGCTGACCGCAATCAAGTTGCGCGAAATCGCCAAGGAGTATGAGCAGATTATTGGCACGTCGGGAATGAAAAAAGAGGAGTTGGTTGTTGCAATTCTCGAAGCCCGCGGAGAACCTCTTTTTGTGGTCAACAAGGATGAGAAGTCAATTGCATGCGTTAAGCAACAGATTCGGCAAACGCTGAAACAGCGTGACAGTGCCCTTGAGGAAAAGGATCGCAAGAAGGTTGCGGCTGTTCGCAAAACATTGAAGAGGCTTAAACGCCAAACCCGTATGCTGGCCGGCAAAAAGCCAAAGAAATAGGGCCATTCGAGAGATTCTGTTATGAAGGACCGTATAACTCAGGACCTGCGAACAGCCATGAAAGCCCGGGACGCAGCCCGGCTTTCCACGCTGAGAATGATACTGACCGAGCTGCAGTACAAGGAAAAGGAAAAGGGCCTTGCCGTGGATGATCAGGCAGCGGTCCAGATCATGCAAAGCATGGTGCGCAAGCGCCGTGAGGCAGCCGAGATTTTTGAAAAAGGCGGCCGCCCTGATCTGACAGCAAAGGAGCTGGCTGAAATTACGGTTATTGAGTCATACCTGCCGGAGCAGTTGACCGAAGACGCCCTGCGTGCGCTGATCCGTGAGGCCATTGCCGAGAGCGGGGCCCAGGGAGTGCAGCAGATGGGCGCGGTGATGAAATGCTGCATGCCAAAAGTCGCTGGCCGCGCCGATGGAAGCTCGGTCAGTGCCATCGTCAAGCAGGAACTTCAAAAGCAGTAGTCCTGGTATCGGGTTTCCATTCAGCTGTTCATTTTCCCGCCGTGTGCCGGTTGACCATGCCGGAGTCCGGCCAGCTCCCGACTCTGAATATATTCGTTGACGCATACGGCTGTTTGTTGTTAAAATTTTTTATTTTATTATTTCGGTTGGGTTATGAAGGGAAAAATAATCATTCATTACGAAAAATGCAAAGCCTGTCATCTTTGCATGACGTTTTGCCCCAAGGGAGCTATCCGGATATCGTCGAAGCTCAATGCCAAGGGTTACGGCCATGCCGAGTTCATCCCGGAAGCGCCGTGTACAGGATGTGCAACCTGCGCGCTGATGTGCCCGGAGGCAATTATCGAGGTGTACCGTGACTAAAAAACTCATGTACGGCACGCATGCTATCGGTGAGGCTGCTATTCAGGCCGGATGTACCTGCTATTTCGGCTATCCCATCACCCCTCAGAACGAACTGCCTGAATACATGTCCCAGCGTCTGGCCGAGGTACCGAACGGGGTGTTCATCCAGGCTGAAAGCGAACTTGCCGCAATCAACATGGTGCTGGGGGCGAGTGTGGCAGGTGCGCGCGCCATGACATCATCCAGCAGCCCCGGCATCAGCCTCAAACAGGAAGGTATTTCTTTTCTGGCCGGGTCGGAATTGCCGGCCGTCATTGTCAACATAATGCGCGGCGGTCCCGGGCTGGGGAATATCGCCCCGGCGCAGTCTGATTATTTTCAGGCCACGCGCGGAGGCGGCCACGGCGATTACCGTTTGGTGGTCTTCGCCCCGGCCTCGGTTCAGGAAATGGCGGACTTGACCTTTCATGCCTTTGACGTTGCCGATGAATACCGCACGCCGGTCATGATCCTGGGTGACGGCATGCTGGGCCAGATGATGGAGCCTGTCACCATCCCCAAACCCCGTAAGGGCAAAAAAACGCCTGAGAAGGACTATATCCTGACCGGAGCACAGGGGCGCCCCGCTCGTCTGGTAAAGTCTCTGATTCTTGACACCAAGGACATGGAGGAACATAACTGGAAGCTGTACAGGAAGTTTCAGCGCATCGTGGAGCGCGAGACCCGTTGGGAAAGCTACATGCTTGATGATGCCGAGATGGTGGTGATTGCCTACGGTACCGCAGCCCGCATTGCGCGAGGTGCCATCAACCGTCTGCGCCGCGAGGATGCCAATCTGCGTGTCGGCCTGATCCGCCCGATTACCGTCAGCCCTTTTCCTTCCAAGGCAATCCAGGAAGCCGCGAAGACGACTAAAGATTTTTTTGTGTTTGAGATGAGCACGGGTCAAATGGTAGACGATGTGCGCCTTGCGCTCGAAGGGCAGGGCACCATTCATTTCTACGGACGCCCCGGCGGAGTGGTACCTTCCGCCCGGGAACTTGGACGCAGCATTGCCCGGCGCTACTATCAATCCATAAGGAAACGCAAGCAATGAAAAAAGTTTATCAGAGACCCCGGTCTTTGCGCGATGTGCCCATGCATTATTGCCCGGGCTGCGGTCACAGCATTATTCACCGGTTGATAGCCGAACTGCTCGACGAAATGAAGCTGCGCGAGAGCGCAATCTGCGTGCCGCCGGCGGGCTGTGCTGTGCTGGCCTATTATTATCTTGACATCGACATGGTTGAAGCTCCGCATGGCCGGGCCACTGCCGTGGCCACCGGCATTAAACGCGTTCGGCCCGATAACCTGGTTTTTTCCTATCAGGGAGACGGCGATCTGGCCGCAATCGGAACAGCCGAGGCCCTGCATGCGGCTAACCGCGGTGAAAATATTACCGTCATTTTTGTCAATAATGCCGTGTACGGCATGACCGGCGGTCAGATGGCGCCCACAACGCTTGTCGGCATGAAGACTACGACCACGCCCCTGGGGCGCAATGCCAGAACCGAGGGCCCGCCCATCAGGGTGTGCGAGCTTCTCCAGGGGCTTGCTAACACGGTGTACCTTGAGCGCACGGCTGTTAACAGCCCCGCGAACGTGATCAAAACAAAGAAGGCCATCAAAAAAGCCTTTACTTATCAACAGAAACAGGCCGGATTCAGCCTGGTTGAAATTTTGTCTCCGTGTCCGACGAACTGGCGCATGGATGCACCGGCGTCCTGCACGTGGATTGACGAGGTTATGGCCAAAGAATTTCCGCTTGGGGTGATAAAAGAGGTGCCATGCTGATCAAAACAATTTTTTCCGGATTCGGCGGTCAGGGTGTGCTGTCAACCGGCCAGATGCTGGCCCAGGCTGCCATGCTGCAGGGCAAATTTGTCACCTACCTGCCGTCATACGGCGCGGAAGTGCGCGGGGGGACGGCGAACTGTACGGTAACGATTTCTGAGGAGGAAATCGCTTCACCGATTGCCTCCGAGCCTGACTTTGTCGTCGCGCTCAATCAGCCCTCATTCTCAAGGTTTCAGAATCTGCTTCATTCCGGCGGCTTTCTGCTGTATAATTCATCTATGGTTGAGCCTGCAAAGGTTCGCGGCGATATTGAAATACAAGGGGTTCCGATATCGGAGCTTGCCCAGAAGATCGGCAATATAAAGGTGGCCAACATGATCATGCTGGGTTCCTTCATCGCGATCAGCAATCTTTTGTCGTTTGAACGGATAGTAGAACATCTGCCTGAAATCCTGGGGGACGGGAAAGCCCGGCTGCTGAAGATCAACCAGAAGGCTTTCGAACTGGGGTATCATTTTATTGAGGAGTGCAACCATGGTGATTAAACAGATTTCAGTTCTCTTGAAGAATGTGCCCGGTCAACTGGCCGACCTCAGCGAACTGCTGGGCAAAGAAGGGGTCAATATCCGGGCGATATCGGTGGCCGACACGTCCGAGGTCAGCACGGTCCGGTTTGTGGTTGATGATCCCGAAAAGGCCATGAATATTTTAAAGGGTCAGGATCTGTCAGCCTATGATACCGACGTGCTGGCTGTTGAAACGCCGGACCATCCGGGCGGACTCAATGCGGTTGTTGGCCCCTTGCGCAAAGCCGGTGTGAATATCCACTATCTGTATCCGTATCTTGGTCGCGTGAGTGATCAGGCCATTGTTATTCTGGGGGTTGACAAGATCGAGCTTGCCCAGGATGTTTTGCAGAAAAACTGGGTGCAGACACTGGGTAAGGAAATATACACGTTGTAGTCGTTGTTACTACGAGAAAGGTTGTATTCATGTCAGATTGTTTTTGTGATCGCTGCGGCGCGTATCTGCCTGAGGGATCAGAGCGTTTTACCGTGCACATGCAGATTGTGTCAGATGTTGCCGGCATGGTGTGCGATGGGCAGGAGTGCGAGCAGACCTGCTTTACCCTGCAGGAGTGCTCCGACACCGATGTTGATGATTACGATGATGATCTCTATCAGGAGATATCATTTATGCTGTGCAATAAGTGCCGGCAGCGGTTTACCCAGGATCCCTTCAACCGGGGTCGCGGCATGCTTACTTCCCGTCCTGCCGCTGAACGGATGTTTCACTAAACATTTAATGAAGGAGAATGACCATGTCAAAATTTCAGCAGATTCCCGTACCGCCCTATCCCGGGGAGCGCGATCCCGGCAAAGAGAGTCTTGTGAAAGTCGCGGCCCTGCAGATGGAGCCCCGTATCGGCGACAAGGAGCATAATGTCGCGGCTACGCTGAAAATAATTGATGAGGCCGGCGCCCTGGGTGCCCGCCTGATGGTGCTGCCTGAGTTGTGCAATACCGGCTATATTTTCAACTCGCGCGAAGAAGCTTTCGCCCTGTCGGAGGAGGTTCCCGAAGGCCCCACAACCCAGGAATGGATCAAGGCCGCCCAGAAGAACAATGCCTATATCTGCGCCGGTATCAATGAGCGCGAGGGCAATCATCTCTACAACAGCGTTGTGGTCGTTGGTCCGGAAGGCTATATCGGCACGTATCGCAAGACCCATCTGTGGAATGAAGAAAAGATGTGGTTTGAGCCGGGCAATCTGGGCTTTCCTGTTTTCAGTCTGCCGTTCGGTAAAATCGGCTGCCGCGTATGCTATGATGTCTGGTTTCCGGAAGTAACCCGCATACTGGCCGCGCAGGGCGCTGATATTATCTGCGACAGCACCAACTGGGTCGTGGTTGAACCGCTGCAAACCAAGGAAAAGCCCACGGCGGCAACCTCGGCTGCACAGATGTCACTGATGAACTCGGTCTACAGCATTTGTGCTGACCGTGTCGGCGCCGAACGCGGATGTACCTATATCGGCAACAGCTGTATTACCGATCCCGGCGGCGGATTCGTGGCCGGACCGGCTGATCCGGATAAGCCCGAAGTGGTTATTGCTGAAATCAATGTTATGGCGGCCCGCATGCGCCACTGGTCGGCTTTTAACAACCCGCATACCGACCGCCGTACCGATCTCTATGATGAATTTTTAGGGTACTATCCTGAAGATGAAGAGTGGTAGGCATACCGGGAGCATCATTGCCTGAGTGATACTATTGTTTATATGAATATACAAAAGCGCCGCAACCCTTGTCCGGGGAAGCGGCGCTTTTTTTTGTATCAGTCTGCGGGTCAGGCGCTTATGCGGTGATGCCCTCCTGATAGTTTTTTTTTGCAGCGTTGTAGCGCACGTATGCTGCGCGGATGCGGGTGCGGATCGGCAGTTCATACGGGCAGCGTTTTTCACATTCCCCGCAGTCGATGCACTCCGGGATTGTGTCCATGAACTTGTCCCACTCGCCCTCGAAAATGCGCTTGGGGTCAAAACGCTTGAGGGCGACCTCGGTATACATAATGGCCGATATCATGATCTTTTGCGGACAGGGCTGGCAGTAGTTGCACATGCGGCAGAATCCGTTGCCGAGTTCCTCGCGGATGCGCTCCATCTCGCGTCGTTCATCACTCGTCAGCTCACCGCGAAATTCAAGCAGACGGATGTTTTGCTCCATTTCGCCCATTTCGGCAATGCCCACCAGCACCAGAAGATCAGGAAACGCGTTCAGGTACTTGAACGACAAAGCCGGATTGTCCAGCATGCCGCCGGCCATGGGCTTCATAACGATAATGCCAACGTCTTGCTCGCGGGCAAGCGGGATCAGTTCGTCGGCCGCCTCGGTGTTGACGAAATTGAGCCCGATCATCACGGTTTCGAAGGCACCGCTTTTAACCGCCTCTTGTGCTACGGTCAAGCGGTGCGAGGTGATGCCGATATGGCGGATGCGGCCCTGATCGCGGGCTTTGCGCACGGCATCCAGCGGCCCTCCGGGTTCAAGTACGATTTTCAGGTCCTGCTCAGTGCTGACATTGTGAAACTGGAACAGGTCAACGTAATCGGTTTGCAGGTTTTTAAGGCTTTGGTCAAGGTCGGCCAGAATCGCGTCTGCGGTGCGCGAAACGCTTTTGGTCGCCAGTATAACCTCCGCCCTGCGCCCTGCTATGGCCTTGCCGATGCGCTCCTCGCTGTTGGTATACACCCGCGAGGTGTCGATGTAATTGACCCCGCGATCAAGGCTGTCCCGCACAATGCGGATTGCCTCCTCCTCGGACGGGGTTTGAATAGGAATGCCTCCGAACCCGATGCGGGTGACCATGAGTTCTGTTTTACCCAAGCGTATTTTTTCCATAGCGACCTCTGCAATGATGAAGACTGCGATACTGATTTGTACACGGCCGTGTTTTTTTTGAGGCATTTTCATCCAGCCGCTATAAATATCTTATGCCTTTTGTATTAGCAGGTCAACATTTGATGAAGTCGTTGGATATGAGAAAAATGCTCAGTGTCGCGGCTTGACGCTCAGGCGGAAGGAAAGGCGGTTGAAAGTATCGGGGCATTCTCCGGCCATGCTGTGTTCCCTGGTTGCCCAGGGAGGGGTTTCGCCTGAGAGCAGCACATGCAGGTAGGGATAGAGTTGATTGTAGAGCAGGCAGCACATGCCGTTTACGTTGAAGGGGTCGATTTCAATGCGGTCGCCCACACTGTGTCCCCACATGCAGTTGCCTTCGATGTGCTCAATTTCGACAAAAACGCGATACGCATCGAGACCCGGATAACCTTTGCGGGTCATGTCCCTGTAGGGGAAATCTTCCTTCACCATTTTTCCGCCGGTATTTTCCATGCGCTGGACGTCAACCGTAACCCGCCCGCCCTCAGGACAGGATCCGCTAAAACCATCGCTGCGGTTTTTCCATACCAGCGTTCCTCCATAATGCTGTGTCACGATCGGCGGCATGATGGCGGTGAGCAGGGCCCCGCACATGCCGCCGGCATGCAGGGCGGTGAGCGTGAAGGTGTCGCCCTCACAATGCCCGAACGGGCAGGATCCCTTAACGTTTGTGACAACCGCGCGCTGGCAAAAGCGGTTTTCGCCCTGTATGACAGCCTCAGCCCATTCGTTGAACTCTGTATCGTCTGCCATGGCCGGTTCCTTCTGGTCGGCTGTTGAAAAACACCCATCTGCTGCGTTGCGCTTATCATTCGTCTTCGTTGCGGCGTACAAAAAGTACGCCTCATTCCTCATGACGTCGCGCGCCTTGCATCTGGATATTTTTGAACAGCCTTTAATATTTTTACTCTCATGACGCTGAAGAAGATTGTATTTTTTTATTAAGTAATGGTTCTCTGGCGCAGGGCCTCGAACATGACCACCGCGCCGGCAATGGATGCGTTCAGGGATTCAAATGCGCCCGGCATGGGAATTGAGCAGCAGCACGTCGCATTTCTCGCGCACAAGGCGGCGCATGCCGGGGCCCTCGCCGCCGATTACGAGCGCAAGATCAATATTGAAATCAAAGCTGTAGATCGACTGGCCATCCTGCGGCACGGTTCCGGCAACCCAGATGTCGTTGCGGCGCAGTTCCTCAAGGGTTTGGGCGATATTGACCACGCGGCACAGGCTGATGTGCTCGATGGCGCCGGCCGAAGCCTTGGCAACCGCCGGGGTCAGGCCGGCGGCGCGGTCTTTCGGAAAAATTACGGCCTGCGCCCCGCAGCACACCGCGCTTCTGATAAGCGCGCCCGTGTTTTGCGGGTCCTGCACGCAGTCAAGCACCAGGAAAAAACAGCGCTTACCTGTGCGGCGCGCGCGCGCGATCACATCATCGATATCACTCAGGGGAAACGGTTCAGCCTGGGCTGCAATGCCCTGATGCTGCGAACTTCCGGTCAGCTGGATGAGTTCCTGCTGGGTGCTGGCACGCACAGCGATTCCGTATTGCTGGGCAAGCTCGCTGATCTGCGTCAAGGATTTGTCGCTGCCCTGCCGGGCAAGGTGGATTGATTTGACTGCACGCGGCCGTTTTTTGAGCGCTTCAAGGACAGGGTGTATGCCGTAGAGCGTTAGCATGTCCGGCAGGCTTCCAGTTCGGACGCAATTTCAAGGGCAGCTGCGCGCGGATCCGGGGCATGCGTAACGGGGCGGCCGATGACCATGAAATCAGCTCCGGCTGCACATGCCTGCGCAGGGGTCATGGTGCGTTTCTGATCGTCCTGTGCTGCTGCGGCCGGACGGATGCCCGGCGTGACCACGATAAAATCAGGGCCGCAGGTCTCTTTTATCAGGTTTATTTCACGCGGCGAGGCCACCACGCCGTCAGCGCCCGCAGTCTGCGCAAGGCGTGCAAGGCGAGCGACCATCTGCTCAACAGGCTCGCGTATGCCTATTTCAGCCAGATCTGCCTGGGCCATGCTGGTCAGCACGGTCACCGCCAAAATCAGCGGGGCTTGTGCGCCGGATGCATGCGCCATCTCGCGCACGGCCTTAACGGTTGCACCTATCATGGCGCTGCCGCCCAGGGCGTGCACGTTGAACATGAACACCCCCATGCGCGTGGCTTCACAGCCGGCTTTGGCTACGGTCGTGGGGATATCGTGATACTTCAGGTCCAGAAACACGCGGCTGCCGGACGCATGCACCATTGCAACCGCTTCAGGTCCGCAGCGGGTAAAAAGCTGCTTGCCGATCTTGAAGGCCCCTACTGTGCCGCTCAGGAGGCCGACCAGTTCGCTGGCCTGCTCAAGTGTTTCAACATCAAGCGCGATAATTATTTTCTCTGATGCTTCACTCATGCAAGCAGTTCCTCAATGCTGTTCCGGTTGCGCCGGCAGCGTTCACTGATGATGATAGCCTGGAGTTGGTCGGCTGCTGCAGCGATGGTGTCGTTGATCACCACGAAGTCATACCAGCGCATGGCCTCAATCTCTTCTGCGGCCCGTTTGAGCCTGCGTTCAAGGGCTGCGCCCTGCTCGGTGCCGCGCTCAATGAGACGCTGGCGCAAAACCGGCAAAGACGGCGGCAGTACCAGCACGGTTATCACGGACGGATAGGCCTGCTTGAGCTGGCGCGCGCCGGGTTCATCAATATCAAAGAGAATGTCGCTGCCCCGGGCAAAGAGGTCTTCTATGGTTTGGCGGGCTGTGCCGTAGCGGTTGCCGTAAATCTCGGTCCACTCGGCCATCCGGCCTTTTTCAACGGCCTCCTGAAACTGTTGCGGGGAGATAAAAAAATAATTTTTACCGTTGACTTCATTGCTGCGCGGCGGTCTGGTGGTGTGTGATATGGAGAAGGCCAGGTCTGACATGCGGCCCAGAACCTCGCGGCACAGGGTGGTCTTGCCGCCGCCTGAAGGCGCTGAGACGACAAACATCAGATGTTCCGGTTGTGCAATGTGCTGCATGCTGAGGGTTGCTCCTGAACGAATGGCCCTGCACGTGCATGCAGGACCGGCTGAGGATCAGTCTGCCGTCAAAGACCCGGAGTCGTTGACAGCAGTGCTTACATTATATTCTGAATCTGCTCCCTGATTTTTTCAAGCTCGTTTTTGATCTCGACGACCAGCAGAGCGATTGAGCTGTCTGAAATTTTTGAACCGATTGTATTGATCTCGCGGTTCATTTCCTGCATCAGGAAATCAAGTTTACGGCCGATGGGTCCCTGTGTATCCAGCCATTGCTGAAATTGTTTGATATGGCTTGTGAGGCGCACCAGCTCTTCGGTGATATCGCTTCGGTCGGCCAGCAGGGCAATTTCCTGGGTCACGCGGCCTTCATCCACGATAACTCCTTCGCACAGGGCCTTTATTTTCTCACGCAGGGTTGCCTGCCGTTGCAGCAAAAGCTGCGGGGCGCTTTCTTCAATTTTTTCCACGCATGTCTGGATCGCGCTGATGCGCTCACAGATGTCTGCCGCAGTTTCTTTGCCTTCGTCCATCTGCATGGCCTGCAGAGCCTGCAACGCGGCGCTCAGAGCGGGTTCGATCGCACGGCGGCTTGCATCAAGATCGCCCCCGACTTCCTGTTGTTCAAACAGAAGATCCTTGAACGTCAGCAGGGACGCCATGTCGAGCTCGTTTGTACAGCCTGCAGTCTGCTGCAATTGGCGCAACATGTCGGCAAGCTGAACAGCCTGCTGCGTGTTCAGGCGCAGGCTCAGATCGTGCGCGCCGCTGGACTCAAGTTGAATCGAGACTTCAACCTTGCCGCGCACAGCACAGGCGCCCACTTCCGTGCGGATGTATTTTTCAAGGCCGTACAGGCTGCGGCCCATGCGCAATGATATGTCAAGAAAGCGGTGATTGACCGAGCGTATCTCAACAACGGCCTTCAGGTCATCATGGGTGCATTCACCCCTGCCATAACCGGTCATGCTTTGCAGCATTGTCTACCTCACGAGTGCTGCGGCAGCTTTTTCAATTGCTCGAAATAGCGCTCACGCAGCATGGTTAAAATTTTGAGCATCTCTTCAGAACCATAGTCGGGAAATGTCCACTCCAGAGTTTGAAAACGTCCGGCGCGATAGACCAGCGTCATGTCGGCGTAAATACCCGCGCGCAGATAGGGACGGTGGGTAAACGCCTTGCCGGTTGCCAGGATCAGGTGGCACAACGCAATATAGCCGGGATCTATGTTCAGGTTTCTCTTTCCGTCAGGGCCGGCGAAGTCATCCTCCAGCGCATTGGTTGCCAGTTTGATTGCAGGCAGTTCATCCGGCATGATCAGCGTTGCAAAGCTTACCAGTCGCCGCTGCAGGCCGGTGCCCATCTCTGGTTCATAATAGTCGGTGAAATCAAATTTCAGTGACTCGCTTACATAATCCGTATCGCCGAATGTATGCCGCAGGCGTTCAATGAGCTGATCCGCTGCCTGCATGTCCGCACCCAGAATGCTCATGATGAGTTTTACAGGCTGTGGTTCCCGGGGGCGGCTCACGACAGGGGGATCTTTTTTTCGACAATCGCACGGCGCAACAATTCCCGTGTAATGACGGTCGTGCCGATATAGTGAATAACCACGCCGGCGGCAACATTGGCAATGCGCGCGGCTTCCTCCCAGCTTGCCCCGGCTGCACGTGCCAGCACCAGCGTGCTGATAACGGTATCCCCGGCGCCGGTCACATCATAGACCTGCTCGGCTGCGGTATTGATGCTGACGTCGGTGCCGTCGGCGCAGACCAGGCGCATGCCCGCTTCACCCAGTTTGATCAGTACGTTTTCACAGTTCAGCCCCGCGAGGATATCCTGCGCGGCCGCGAGCGCATCCTGCGGAGACAGTATCTCATAGCGCACAAAGCCGCTGGCCTCCTTGCGGTTGGGCACGACGATGGAGACATTTTTGAAATGAGGGAAATTGGTGAATTTGGGGTCAACCGCCACGATGACGTTCTGTCGGGCTGCTTGCGGCAGCACGACCTCAAGCAGCGCGGGTGTAATAAGCCCCTTTTCATAGTCGGAAAAAATTATCGCGTCCAGGCTGTCAATCCGGCTCGCTATAAAGTCCGCCAGTTTTGCGCGGATTTCAGGGGCTATTGGCCCGCGCTCTTCGCGGTCAAGGCGCACGACCTGCTGATTGTGGGCGATGATGCGCGTTTTGATTGTGGTCGGTCGGCCGGGGTCAACGATGAGACCCTCGGTTGCAAGGTTTCTTTTGCGCAAATAATCATGCACGAATTCGCCGTCAGGGTCATTGCCCACAACGCCGCATAGAACAATGTCCTGTGCGCCCAGTGCGATAAGGTTGTTAAACACATTTGCGGCCCCGCCGGGACGCACATCGCGCTCGGCGCTGTTGATGATGTTGACAACCGGAATAGGAGCCTCCGGTGAAACGCGGTCAACCACTCCGCGCACGTATTCATCCAGCATCAAATCGCCGACCACCATGATCCGTCCGCGGGGGAACCTGCCCAGCAGTTCATCAAGTCGTGTGGTTTCAATCGTCATGCGTGTATACCGGTTAAAGGGCGCTGCTATGTATAGGTTAACAGCGAAAAAATATTGTATCCGTCGAGTTTGGCACGTCCGTTCAGGCCTGCCAGCTCAATCAAAAAAGAGCATTCAGCTACTTCTGCGCCGGCCTGCCGTATCAGGTTGCAGGCTGCCTGCATGGTGCCGCCCGTTGCCAGTAAATCATCAACCAGCAGCACCCTCTGGCCCGGGCTTACCGCGTCCACATGCATTTCAATACGGTCGGTTCCATACTCAAGGCTGTATTCGGCTGAAATTGTTGCAGCGGGCAGTTTGCCGGGCTTGCGGATCGGCACAAATCCTTTTTTTAGCTGATACGCCAGCACGGTGCCCATGATAAAGCCGCGAGACTCAATGCCCGCCACCAGGTCAAAGGGCATATCGCGGTAGCGCTGCAGAAGCAGGTCAACAGCCTGCTGGAATGCATCTGATCGCTGCAGCAGGGTCGTGATGTCACGAAACAGAATGCCGGGTTTCGGAAAGTCCGGCACATCGCGTATGATGTCTTTGAGGTCCATTTCAGAATTCTCCTGCTAATAACTATTTTTTCAACAACTCAGGTACCGTATGCGCGCCTACAGGGTTGAACTGTTTACATCATTGCGGCAGCTGCAGTGCGTAAGGCGCAGCTTTGGAACAACCGCCAGCAGCAGTTTTTGCATATTGGCCGTGTTGTGCTGCATGGTCTTCTGGATAAGTTCCCAGGTGACCGGCTCTTCGGATTCATGCCAGCAGTCATAATCAGTACTCATGGCCGCGGTCGCGTAGCAGATGCCGGCTTCACGTGCCAGAACCACCTCGGGTACAGTGCTCATATTGATAATGTCAGCGCCCCAGCCTCGGAACATGCGGCTTTCAGCCCGGGTCGAAAAACGCGGGCCTTCAATTGTGATCACGGTTCCGGCTGCGTGATGTGCAAGTTTTAGCTCCGCAGCGGTTTCAGCCAGTAATCCCCGCAACTCAGCGCAAAACGGTTCGGCCATGGGTATGTGGCACACTTCATGGCCTTCATAGAAGGTTGCGGCCCGGCAGGTCGTGCGGTCAATAAACTGGTCGGGAAAGACGATGTGTCCGGGCTCTATTTCTTCGCGCAGCGAACCGACTGCGGTCACGGCGATGATATGGGTCACGCCCAGGTGTTTCATGGCCCAGATATTGGCCCGGAAATTAACCCGCGAGGGGGCAATGGTATGGTTTTCGCCGTGGCGGGCGATGGTCACAAGCTGGACCCCGTCCCTCTGTCCCATAACCGGTATGGATGAGGGCGCCCCGTAGGGCGTGTGTACTTTTACCTGTTTGATGTTTTCAAGGAATGCGGGATTACCGAATCCTGTTCCGCCGATGATGCCGATTGTAACCATAAGGCGTGGCCTTGTGCTCGTGTTTGCGTTTTGCGGTCTGTGCGCACGGCCACCGGTTCACCGCACAGGTTCTCAGCATAGCAAAAGGGTTTTGAATGGGCAAGCCTATATTGCGCTGCGCGGTAGATTTTCAAGCAGGGGTATGCTGCGGACGGGGTGAAGACGGGTTTCGTGCCTGATGCAAAAAAAAGAGGGTATGACCGCGAGCGGCCATACCCTCTTTGGTGTTGCGCAATAGTGGTGTTGCGGCTTACAGCTTGCCGGCAATCAGGTTCTCAACAACACTCGGATCGGCAAGGGTGCTGGTATCGCCCATGTCGCTCTCGTTTTTAGCAATTTTCTTCAAAATTCTGCGCATGATCTTGCCGCTTCTGGTCTTTGGCAGACCTGGGGCCCACTGGATCTTGTCAGGAGTTGCGATCGGACCGATTTCCTTGCGAACATGGTTAATCAGTTCTTTTTTCAGCGCGTCTGTTCCTTCAACACCCATGTTCAGGGTTACGAAAGCATAGATGCCTTCACCCTTGATTTCATGGGGCATGCCGACAACTGCTGCTTCTGCAACTTTTTCATGAGAAACCAGTGCGCTCTCGACTTCAGCGGTACCCATGCGGTGACCGGAAACGTTGATAACGTCATCCAGGCGGCCCATGAGGATAAAGTCGCCGTCAGCATCAATGCGGGCGCCGTCACCGGTGTAGTACTTGCCGGGGAATTGGCTGAAATACGTGTCCCGGAAGCGATCATGATCTCCGTACACGGTACGCATCATGCCCGGCCAGGGCTGGGTAACGCAGAGGTGCCCTGCCTGGTTTACATCTGTTATCGGGGTTCCGTCATCATTGACGATTGCCGGTTTGATTCCGAAGAAGGGACGGTTCGCAGAACCCGGTTTGATTTTCATCGCGCCCGGCAGCGGAGTGATCAGGAATCCGCCGGTCTCGGTCTGCCAGTAGGTATCAACGATCGGGCAGCGGCCGCCGCCGATCTTGTTGTAGTACCACATCCATGCCTCGGGGTTGATGGGCTCACCCACCGTACCGAGAATGCGCAGGCTTGAAAGGTCAATGCCTGTCCACCCACTGGTCGCCCTGCGCGGCAATGGCGCGGATGGCGGTGGGTGCAGTGTAGAACTGGTTGACCTTGTATTTCTCGACGATCTTCCAGAACCGTGAATAGTCCGGATAGCTCGGAACGCCCTCAAACATAACGCTTGCTGCGCCGTTTGAAAGCGGGCCGTACACGATGTAGCTGTGTCCGGTTACCCAGCCGATATCAGCGGTGCACCAGAAGGTGTCTTCTTCTTTCAGGTCGAATACGTACTTCAGGGTGACGTTAGCATAGAGCAGGTAGCCGGCGGTGGTGTGGCAGGCGCCCTTGGGCTGGCCGGTGGAGCCGGAGGTGTAGAGGATAAACAGCGGATCTTCAGCGTCCATCCACTCGGGCTCGCAGTATGCGGGCAGTCCCTTGGCATTCATTTCATCATGCCACCAGACATCAAAGCCTTCTTTCATCGGCACGTCGGCGTTGCAGCGGTTGACAACGATCTGGGTTGTAACGCTGGGGCAATCTTTCAGAGCGGCATCGGCATTGCCTTTCAGCGGGATGACCTTGCCGGAGCGATAGCTGGCATCACTGGTGACCAGCACCTTGGCCTTGCAGCCCTGGATGCGGTCGCGCAGTGCGTCGGAGCTGAAACCGCCGAAAACGATCATGTGGATCGCACCGATACGGGCACAGGCCAGCATTGCAATCGGCAGCTCGGGGATCATGGGCAGATACAGGGCAACGCGGTCGCCCTTTTTAACGCCTTTTGATTTGAGCACGTTGGCGAATTTGTTGACTTCGTAATACATCTCGATATAGGTGTAGGTGCGGGCATCATCAACCGGTTCGCCCTGCCACATAAGGGCTGCTTTGTTCTTGCGGGCGCCTTTGATGTGACGGTCAAGGCAGTTGTAGGAAACGTTCAGCTTGGCGCCTTTGAACCACTCATTGCGCATTTTGCTGCCCCAGTCGTAGTCCAGTACCGTGTCCCATTTTTTGAAGAATTCAAGGTTTTCTTCAGCCATCTGGCCCCAGAATCCTTTCGGATCTTCTATAGAGCGTTTGTACATTTCCTCGTACTGCTCAATGCTTTTTACGTGGGCTTTAGCCTGCAGGTCCTTGGGAATTTCAAAGACTTTGCTGTACCCGTCCAGTGTTTTTTTCTCTTCAGCCATGTGTTCCTCCTTCTAAGGTTTTGCTGTAGCGTGGTAATAAAGTTAGGTGGTACTAACGTGTCCTTAAGTAAAAAAAAATAATAGCAGATATCATCTCATTTTGCCAGACAATTCCAACACATTATATATCAAGGAGTATGCCAATGTATTCTGCAGGTTCTCCCGGGGGCATAAACTAATAATTAATGAAAATACGGATAGTTAATAAAACAGGGGCGGGCGGGTGCAGGCTTAGATCTTGCCAAATTGTCATGCTTTTTTTGTCAAAGAAGCTCTGTAACTCCTGAATAATGCTTTTTTTGCATACATTGCTCCTATAAAGGCGCGCTATTAAAAAATAAAACAGCATGGTGACATTTTGTCAATATGCTACCCGGTCTTTACCCCTTTTTTCTGTATTTAAAAAGATATTAAAGTATGCATTTAATTGTCTTTGGGTGTTAAAAATCATTTATAAAAAACAGTGATTATATGGCCTCCTTTTTGCTTTTAAGTGTATATATCTTTTTTTGCGGGAATAGCATACCATGGACGACAAACGCAGCACTACTCCAAAGCATTTCCATCCATTGGAAGAATCTGTTCTTTCGCTGGCAGCCGGAAAATTGCACCATATCGAAGTACCGGAAACCCCATCGGCAATCAGGACGGTTATGCCTGAGGAACCGGTCTCGATGCCGGAGATGAAGCCCCGGGCGGACATGCCTCCCGAAAAGCTGAAATCAATTTCGAATACCATTAACGAGTGCATTCGCTACATTGCCAAGCATGTCATTGGACGCGAGCAGGTCGTGAGGCAGACATTTATCGCCCTGCTGACAGGCGAGCATCAGCTCTTGATCAGCCGCACGGGCATGGCAAAATCGCTGCTTGCGCGCCAGATTTTCGCCTGTTTCGAAGGCGCAACGATATTTGAAAAGCAGCTCACCAAGGACACCATGCCCGAAAATCTGTTCGGCGCCTATGATATTGAGGCAATGAAAAAGGGCAAGATGATTCACAATGTTGAAGGCTCGGTTGTGCTTTCGCATTTCGCGTTTCTGGATGAAATTTTTGACGCCAATGACATGCTGCTGCGCTCCCTGCTGTCCCTTTTGAACGAAAAGCAGCTTGTGAACGGCGAGCAGATCGTGAACGCCACTCTGCACACCGCGATTGCCGCAGCAAATTACATTCGCTACACTGATGTGCTCGAAGCGGTGATCGACCGTTTTCTCTACAAAAGTTTCATCCCGGAGAACAAGGACCTGTATTTTCAGTACTCAATTGACCAGATCTACCAGCAGCAGTTCGGCAAGGTTGCAACTCCTCAGCGACGGCTTTCGCTGGGTGAGCTGTCCTATGCCAAGAAAGTCGTCCAGAGCAATCAGATAGCCATTCCGGGCTACATACTCTTTTTGAAAAATTATATTCTGAAAAAATATATTGAGGAGACGCGCGCTACCCATTCAGACCGCAAGGACTTCACGATCAGTGACCGCAAAAGTGTGAAAACACAGGACACGCTGAGAGCGGTTGCTTTTCTGGACGGTCGTGAGGACGTGAACGAGCAGGATCTTGACAGCCTGTCCCTGGTCGTGTGCACCCTGGGCCGGGACGATGAAATCGCGCGTCTTGCAAAAATAACCGGTGCGGCCAGAAACTATTTTCGTCAGGATAGAGACCTTCTTAATAACATGTTTAATGCCATAGATATCTTTAATATCATCAGGTCTTCCGAAAATCAGGAAATGCTTAAAAGCGATACATCCTTTAACCTGATACGCTCCCGGCTGCAGGAAACCGTGCGCGAGGAAACGTCGCGCTTCAAGGAGTACTTCACCCGATTGAAAACAAAGATCATGTCCCTGAATCGCGACACATTTCTGCCGGAAACATTTACGGTGCTTGAAAATATCAGTGAAGTTTCCATGAAGGATGCCGGTTCGCGTGAGTGCCGGGAGCTCGTGGTCAGTTTCCGCCAGGCCGTGTTTGAATATAAGAAATACCTGAAGGTGTAACAGGCTGTTGAAAAACGCCCGTCAGCGGCGTTGTGCTCATCATTCGTCTTTGCGGCGTATACAACAGTACGCCTCATTCCTCATGATAGTGCGCGCCTTGCATCCGGACATTTTTGAACAGCCTGTAAAAAGGGCTTTTTGAACAACCCGTTAAGCCGGCAGCGGAGCAGGATCGTGCTGCTGAGTGGCTGGCGCAGCCCTGCACGCTGAACACTATGGATCATACATCACTCAGTTCCCAACTCTCCTTTTACATGCCCACCTGCGATCTGTGCAGCACGCAGGCCCTGAAATTCAGCCCCGAGCTCATGAAGATTTTTTATATCGCGCGGGTGATTTTCAGCGAAACCAGCCGCCATCGCATCAAGACACAGGCCGCGCCGCTTTTTAACCGCGAAACAGTTTTTGCCGTCGGTCGCGATCAGGACGATGACAGCATGCAGCCGCAGCAGCCTGCGCGCATGGATAACACCATCGCCCTTGCCCATATCAGTTCAGTCAGCGATATTGCGCACCTGCTGCCGCGCGAGCACATTATTTATCCCGACAATATTTTTTACAAAAAAGTCGCCAACCGCGAATTGATCAAAATTGACTACGAAGGCGGTGCCGCAGCTGTTTCCAGCGTGGATGCTTTTCTGGGTGACCAGGAGGTAGAGCTCAGGCGCAGCCAGAAAGTATATCTGCTGTTTGACAACTCAACCTCGATGAACGGCGAGAACTTTAAGAAGCTGCTGGTGTCCAAGGCCATTGCCATTGAGTATTTGCGCCGCGCGGCTCCGGAAGAACCGCAGCTCTATTTTCGCTCTTTTCACAGCGAGGTCTCAGACCTGGTAAAAGCCTCAACGTATGGGGAAATAGAGACCCTGGTCGGCCATATAACACGGCTGGGGACCGGCGGCGGCCAGATTACCAATATCGGGGAGGCAATTGTACAGGCCATTGCCGACATTCGCGCTGATGTTGAGCTGCGTCAGGCTGAAATCATGGTCATGACCGATGGCTTCGGGCCCATTCCCGCGGATTTGCGCGAGCAGCTTGGTTCAATCAAGCTGCACATCATCCTGATACCGGACCTGGATATTGAAAAAATTCTGCAGCTTTACCCTGACCGCACAGCCTGGAAGAAAGGCGGCCATGACGGCATGCGCCCCATGCCGTCTTTCTGGGAATACTACAGCAGCAAGGCGCCGCCTGCGGCGATCAACCATGGTGAACTGTTTCAGGACCAGGTTCGTTCATTTGAAACCGCCTCCAAATCGGTAAAAGAGCTGAAAATGCTTGAAATCCTGCAGGGGTTGAATCAGGTGTATACGCTGCAGGAGGTATGCGAAAATTTCATTTTTGTCATCATAACCTCGATTCTGGACGACTCATTCCCTTTTACCGGCTCTGAGCTTGAAGCTGTTCGTGCTGAGGCGCTCAGGCTGAACGAACTGTCCGTTGAGCAGCTTTCCAACGATGAAAAGATGAAAGCCCTGCAGCAGGTTAATTTTTTAATTCAGTTTCTTGAGGTTGCCCGCAATAATACGCAGGACGGCGGACTGAGAAAAGGCATCAGGGAGGTCGAGCGGATCCTGCGGGCTGTGCAGGCCCGCATTCTGGATGATCCGTGGATAAAGTCCGTTCTCAAGGTAGAGGATATCAGCATCGACTTCAAGTTCGACATGGCTGCTAAAAGCAAAGGGGACGACGCTGAGGGGCTGTTGGCAGCTTTTGTCGCCCTTATAAAAATGCTGCGCGATAAACTGCGCTATTTTTATGGACAGCTGCGCGATGATTACCGGATTTAACTCAACCCCGGCCGCAGGATCCGGCAGGACATGACCTGTTGCAGCACGCTATAAATGCGGTTTTATACGCATATTTTTGCAGATTCATCTCAGGCAGGGGCAGCGAACGGTGAGAGCTGCCCGGGAATAATTAAATTTTGAAAAATTGTCTATTAGTACTTGAATTTTGAGGCCTTCGGGGCTACACTGGTTAACATATAAACGAAAGACTGCTCTGGTTCAGGATAGCCTGCGGGTCTGGGCAGTGGCACTGCAGGTTGTAGTGCTTTTTCGAAATAGACATATTAAAAATTAGTATTTGACAGTCGGGGGCCTCAGGACTACGATTTATCATATAGTAACGAAAGAGCTTGTTGGGCAGGGGTGCCTGCAGCTGCGGGGCATGCAGCTCGGCTTTAAGGTTTGAGTCTATACAATTCAATTCCAATGTTTTACAACACTATGCAGGAGGAGGAACAATGAAGAAACTGGCTGGAATGTTAGTTGGTTTGGCATTTTTTCTGTGCGCGGTTGCGGCTCAGGCGCAGCCGATATGCACCCTTGAACAAGCTCTTGATGCGCCTGATCTAAGCTGGTCCACAGGGGGCACTTTAGGCGGCGGCCCGGGGTGGTTTTGTGAGGATACTGATTCATACTATGGCGGAAGCGCAGCCCAGAGCTACCCCATCCCTGACGACAACGCTACATGGTTTGAGACAACTATCACAATAACAGAACAACAACTCCTTTCTTTTTACTGGAAAGTATCATCAGACTCGAACGACTACCTGAATTTTTACATTGATTCTTCGTTGCAGAGCAGTATCAGCGGTGTGACAACCTGGAGCCAAAAGGCATTTTCCCTGTCGACGGGAACGCATACCCTGAGATGGGAATATGTCAAAGATAGCAGTGCTTCCGCTGGCGCTGATTCCGCCTGGGTTGATAAGGTAGAGATAAAAAACCCGCCGATAACCGATCTGCTGGAGCACTATGCCGGAATGTATGCAGTCCCGAGCATTCCCACCCCCCTGTTTGCCAAGAACACGGTTGCCAAGGCGCAGCCTGATGAATGCTACGATAACGGCACGGCCGGCGTGCCTGACGGCGACGGCAACTGCACAACAGCAGGGGCCGGCCGAAAACAAACCAGGCCTATGTCTGGGGCCTTGACCCGCTCCGGCAACCTGTGGTTCGGCACGGCCGCAAACGTGCTGTGCCTGGTCATGAGCGCCTTTCCGATCGACACCATCGAAGCACCTAATTTTGTCTGCGAATTTGAAGAATGCGGATAATGCCACGAACAGGCTGGGCGACTGGCGGCCGCCGCAGATTTTCGAGTATAACCCCGACACCATGGCGCTGATCGACCGCACGCCGACTGACATGATCGCCAACCCGACACTCGGCCTGCGCTCAGCCGGTTCCCTGAACGGCGTTGTGCTTTTGGCAGGTCCGAGTTTCGACGGCACGGCTGTCAACGTGTTTGCCTTCTCGGATGACGGCACCTATCTGGGCATGGAAGTGCTGACAGGATACAGCAATATCCGCAAGTGGATCGTGTATGATGGTGTTATGTACACCGGTGTGAGCACGACCGCGGGTGGACAGGGCCGGGTGCTGCGCTGGAACGGCGATGTCAGTGACCCCTTTCAGTTTGAGGTTGTCGGCAGGCTTGACCTTGATGCCGCGAATCTGGCGGTTCATGAAAATCGTTTGTTTGTGACCACGTGGCCGACTGTTTCAATGAGCAATCCGAATGTCATGGGCCTGTGGATGAGCTCCGAGATTCCGGACGGAGGCCTGACCGGCAGTGATAACGATACATGGCAGAAAGTCTGGAGCGTCTCGGAATACGAGCCTGACGCAATCGTGCGCCGCACCTATGCCGGCGGCGCGCTTGTCTCTTATAACGGTAAGCTGTACTGGGGCAGCATGCATGTGCCTTTTATCGCAACCCAGTTTGCAATCACGGCCTATCAAAACAATATCATCAACCTTGGTGGCTATGATAACTCATTTGGAGCGGATGATATCGTGGCAACGGCGCTTGGCGCTCACCGGGCCGTCAGTATCTTCAGCGGGAGTAATTTCGGTTCCGGCGAGGAGACGATCGAGTTGCTGTACGGTGATCAATATTTGCCGAGGTATGAACCCGCAGCCCGCAGCTACACGATCGCAGAGGACGCTTTCCACACGAACCTGATGCCGAACCCGGTCCCGAAATTCGGTCCCTCGGGAATTGGCAATTTTTTCAACGCCTATACCTGGACCATGGAACGCGGTTATACGGACTATCCGAGCCGCGGCGGTGTGCTGCTGGGCACCTTTGACTGGAGCCTGGTTGCCCGTGAGATGGCCGAGGCCGTGCTGGGGGACGGCCAGGAGGTTCAGCTCGTTCTGGCGGCTCTTGACCAGCTGCAACGGTTGTACGCATCCTATGGCGCCGACCTGTTCGTCATTCAGGACGCTGATGAACCCTTTGTGCTTGAGTCCAAGAACGGGGCCGGCAATGAATTCAGCTATGGCATTCGCACCATGCTGATACCCGATACCGGCGCTCCGGCGGTGCCGGGTGGCGATGCGCCCGCGGCAAACGGCGAGTGCCAGCATGGCTATCTCGGCATGGCAAACCCGTTCAACCTCGCGGATGAAGGCGGCTGGGAACTGGTTGATATCTATCCGCTGCCTGAGCTCGCAGTCGTTGCGCCGGCCTCACAGGAGTTGGTGCAGGGCGATGTCGTGCTGCAGGCCCAGGATCTGTCGGCCTGCCCGCTGAGCAATGTAATGTTTTATGTCACGAACATTTATGCCCAGGTCAGCACATATCCTGCCGCATATAATTCTGAAACAGGCATGTGGGAATATGTGCTCGGCACGGCCAGCCTGCCGATGGCCAACGGCATTTACACGGTGTCGGCGCTTGGAACTGACGATAAGGGCGCTGTTGCTCCGGCCGTGGTTGTTCCGTTTGTAATTAACAACGACTGCGTGCAGGACAGCGACTGCGATGACGGTTTGTGGTGTTCCGGCACTGAGACCTGTAATGAAACACAGGGCGTTTGTGTTATGGGTATTGCGGAATGCAGTGATGGGGTCTGCGATGAGGACAACGATACCTGCGTCGAATGCCTTGCCAACCCTGACTGCGGATCCGGCTATAAATGCCAGGCGTCTGTGTGTGTTGTGGATTGCATCCTGCACCTCAAGTATAAAACAATAAGCTCTGCGAAGCTGACCAAGCCCATGAAGCGTACCCTGCAAATCACCGGCAGCGAAGGCTTTAATCCGCAAGGTCAGATTGACATACATCCGTTCACATGGCAGAAAGTTTCTTACAACCTTAAAAAGAACAGAGTCACTCTTAAGGTTACTGTGCCTGCAGGACTTGCGCCCGGCAACTACCCGATCAGCGTTGGTGGTTGCGTAGGTGAGATTACGGTCCTGTAGCATGTGATGTGCAGGCAGGCGTATGCGCGCCTGTTAAGAGGAGTATCCGGTCCGGGAACAATGTACGTTCCCGGACCTTTTTTATGGGAAAAGGTGCAGGGTTTAATTATTGGGCAGTATTAAAAGTATAGCGGCATCATGTACGTCGGCGTAAAGACGACCGAGGGAGACGAGGAAAAATTCTGGGTTGGGGATCGTTGATAGCAGTGAACGATTACAGTTTGAAGTTGTGGGCAGTATCGACTTTCGGGCTGCAAATAGGACTGTTGATAGAAACCGTCTGTTTGTATCCATCTGGCCGGGTTTTTCAGCACATCTCTGCAAACGTGCCTGAGATAGGACTGTGGAGGAGCCCCGGTATTCCGGTTGGAGGACTCAGCGGCAGCGAATAGCGAAATCCTGGAGAAAGCCTGGAAAGTGCAGCGGTCCATGAACCTGATCCGATTATGCGGCGTGTCTGCGGCCGGGGGGACGTTGTCTCTTGACGGACCTGTTCACGGGGAACCGGGAGGATTGCACGGTTTCAGCCGTAGTTCTGGATGAGCCGGTGAAATAATGCAGGGTGTTTTTTCAATAAAAAAGCGCCGCTGTTTTTTAACAGCGGCGCAGGAGATACCGTTTAGAAAGATGCCTTTTACCTGTTTATACTAATCACTGGAGTGGGCCCCGGATTTTTTTTCTGGATGCTTTTTATGGCTTGTTCTGCTTCGGCGCGGGTTGCGTAATGGCCGACCTTTATCCTGTGCCATACACCCTTTTTACCAAGGTCAACGGTTTCAAGGTAGGCATCAAAACCGAGGTTTCGCAGGTGTTCGATTTGCTTCTGCGCGTATTGTTGCGTCTTGAAAGAAGAGACGTGAATTGTATACATACCTTTTGCAGGTGATGTTTCCTTGTCAGGGACAGCTGGGGTTTCCTGAGTGCTTTTCACCGGTTCGGCTACCGGCTCAGCTTTTTTCAATGGCACGATGGTGCTTTCCTTGCTTGGTTTTTTCTGCGGCCTTTTCGGCGCGGATATCTTTCTGTGTTGATGGCACCGGTGGTTGTGGTGCCGGTGTCTGTTGCTGAGCATTATTAGAAAGCACATCTGCAGGTTCGGCGTTTGCCGGAGTCTCTGCTGCAGGCGTCTGGGCCGTCGGTTCTGCCTCTGCACTCGGTTTGATCGGCTTTTTGACAGCAACGCGCGGGGCCATGCGAGGTTGCACCGTTTTTTCAATTCGGGCGGGTGCCGTATCCTGCAGGAAATATTCATTGAGAGCGTATGCGCAGGCAATAAGCAGTACGCCGATCAGCATGATAAAAACAAGACGTTTTTTTGAACCCCCGCCTGCGCTTTTGGGGAGCTGTGCGCCTGTTTCTATAGCAGAACCTGCTTTTTTAAGAGCCGTAAAGGCGACTGCATCCGCCAACACTTCAAAGGGTTTTTCAGGCTGTGCCTCGGGAATAAAATCCATGCCTACTGTTGATTCAGTCTCGGATGTGTCCTGCTGAAGCGACCAGGGCAGATCGGAAGATTGCTGCCGGGGCGGGCTCACTTCGGAATCCAGGGGGCTCGCAGGCTCCTGTGCATTCAGCTCCTCAATAAAAAGGCTTGTATCGGGCGCAAATGGGCGGGCAGCGGTTTCATCAATCGAAAACCCGGCATCTGTAAAAAGATTCTCCGGGCGGACCGTGGTTTCATCAATGGAGAGTCCGTCATCTGCGAAAAGATTCTCCGTCCGGGCAGGAGTTTCATCAATGAAAAGCCTGTCATCTGCAAAGAGGCTCTCCTCCGGGGTTTTCTGCCCGGCGGGCGACTCGATTTCCGGGGGAGCAGCTGTTTCCGGAAACGGGCTTGCAGTATCGTTCCAAGTGGGTTCATCGTCCAGCAGAAAAACCTCTTCATCCGCCTGAGGTGTATCCGGCGTGTCGTTAAACATTGCCGGGCCGGCAGTGAAAGGATCGGCTGCAGGATGCCCGGTCTCGGTGGTCTTCTCGCTTAACATGGACTCAAAATCAAGGTTGTTTGAAAACGGTTTAACAGGCTGCGGGTCACTGTCCCGTCTGGAGTCAAGTGAGTCAAGCTCATGCTTGGCGTCCAGGATTAAGTTGCTGATGCATGTATCGAGTGGTTTTTTAATAGTGGCGGCATTCGTGTCTGCGCCTTCTTCGGGGTACTCGGTAAGCACACCACCGCATATGGGACACTCGGTAACTTCCTGTTTGATTTCAAATTCGCAGTTTGGGCAGTACATGCATGTTCCCCTTATGATTACAATGGAGTGCTAACGATTTAAGGACACGGTGTGGCCCCGGATATGTTCATTTTTTCGTCACGTATGGGATAAATCTTTATTTTTTATTTCGGAATTTTCATTGTGCTGTTCAAGGCTGCCATTACAGAAGTATGCGGGCACAGCTGCCGGACAACACACGCCGCACAGCGCGGCTTGCGGGCCGTGCAGGTTGCGCGTCCATGATTGACCAGAACAAAGTTTGTGTCAAGCCAGAAGGACCGGGGTAGAAGGAGCATGAGGTCGTGTTCGATTTTGTCGGGAATCGTATGGGCAGTTAATCCCATGCGTCCGGCAAGGCGCTTGACATGCGTATCGACCGCAATACCGACAGCAATATTAAATGCGCCGGCGAGCACGATATTGGCTGTTTTCCGGGCAACGCCCGGAAGCGTGATCAGGTCCTGCATGCGATTGGGAACGCTGCCGCCGTATGTATCCAGGATGATATTTGCTGTGGCGATAATATGTGCAGCTTTGGTGCGATAAAATCCCGTGGGCCTGATCTCCTTTTCAAATGTTTTTTGATCGGCCTGCGCGAATGCGGTGACGCAGGGGTATTTTTTAAAAAGAGGCCCGGTAACCTCGTTTACCTTTTTATCGGTGCACTGCGCGGACAGGATGGTTGCAATCAGCAGTTCAAGCGGGTTGCGATGGTAGAGTTCAGTGCGCGCATGCGGGTACGTGCGGCGCAGCAGGTGCACAATGTCGCGTGCGCGTTTTTTGAGCGCTGTGGAAGGTTTATCAGTTGTAGCCATGATGTTATTCTTTGCCGGGGTGCGTCTCGTCCAAAGGCATGTACGGTGCGGTGCTGTTATAGCCGGGAATATTAGCAAAAACAACGCTGGCGCCGGTGGCAATGCCGTGTCGCGCGCAAAAGCCTGCGTTGACTTCGAGCGCATACCGGGATGGCCGATCAATGCTGAACGGCCCGTTGGCATAGGGTTTCGTGTTTTCGATTATGCCGGCTACGGTCAGGGAACTGTCAATGAAAATCATGTCAAGCGGTATTGACGTATTGCGCATGGTAAATCTTTGTGTCTGTTCCTGCTCAAACAGGAACAGCATGCCCCGGCCGGGGCCGAGTTTTTTGCGATACATCAGCCCCATAGAACGCTGCCCGGCAGTTCGAGCCAGTTCTACGGTGATCTGCACGGGTCTGAGCCATGCTGTGGATGAATCACCACAGATGGTTGTTCTTTGGCGCAACATGGACATACAAGAAGAAGCGCCAACAGCGGCAAGAAACGTTTCCGGAATGTTTTCATGGCAGTATGCGCAACTCCTGATATATTCGTTGGTTGACGGGGTGTGAGGTGCCGTATTTCGAATTTTTTAAAACTATACATTTCACAACCTCTGTTGTCAATCTCTTTAGAGTACCTGAAGGCGTGTTTGCATAGGAGTAAATCGCCTGAGAGCGCTTGTCGGGGACTTAGTCTCTCCTCGTTCTTCCGGAGGAGGTTTTTTGATTGCCCTGGAACTGTTTTTGCCTATACTCCCTAAACCGCGCAGGGCTTGACCGCTAGTATCCGGACGTGTTGCAGTATGCCGCGGGCCCCATTGTGCGCATGCTTGTCTTTGGTGTTGAGGGCATTGGTGCACACTCGGCGCGCGTTCAGCCTTTGTGGTACGGTTTATTCTGTTGAAAGGGGATTGTGTATGCATGAAGACCGCTTTGACAATGTGTGTGCGAACATACAACAGGTGCTTGGACGCTCCCACAGTGTCATGATCATGATTTCTGACCCGGTAGATCCGGACTGTGTCGCCGCAGCCCTGGCGCTGCGCTGGATGCTTGCGCAGCAGTATAAGGAGGCCATGATTGTCAGTCGGTTCCGGATCCCGGCTACGATGCTGGATTTTCCCGCTATCTGGCGGGTGCAGGTGTATGAAACAACTCTGCCGGATTTTTCCCGCTTTGATGCGCTCGTGCTGGTTGATGGTGCGACCTGGTCGCAGTTTCTCGGTCGCGACTGGAAGAACGTGCTGGCCGGGATTGACCTGCGCCGGGTTATCAATATCGATCATCATATGCCCGAGGATATTCAGGCGGCTGTTCCGCGAACATGTCTGAACATGCAGCTGTCCTCAACAGTGCAGGTGCTCTATGAGTCCTTCATTAAGCCTGAAAAAATGCGCCTGCCGGTTGATATCATCGATGTGCTCTACCGTGCCCTGCTGTATGATTCGCGCAATTTTAAAAACGAGATGCATCCCGGTGAGTATGCATTTGCCGAAATGCTGATCGCGAACGGCGCTGACCACCAGCGTGCGGTTGACGTGAATCTTGACCGGGAGGAAGTCCGCTTTATGGTCTGGGCCGTCGAAAAAACCGAATTTATTAAGGAGCTGTTTCTGAGCCTGTTGTGTCTGGACAGCGCACGCCAGCAGGAACTGGCATCACTGCTGGGGGAGAACTGGTCAGAGTTCAACTCGCTGTACAAGGAAACCATTTTGCGGCAGATCAAGGGTTTTCATTATGGCTTGATCCTGCAGGAGCGGCCGCTGGATGGCAGCGTGCGTCTTTCGTGGCGCACGCGCAATTACGGTGATCATCTGTCGGTGGCTGAGGTTGCCCGGCAGGCGGGGTTTAAGGCCGGAGGGCATCGCAATGCCGGCGGCGGCAGTTTTCACGGCTCAATGGTCGAAGCCCGCACACGCCTGCTGCATGCATTCCGGCAGGCTTGTGCGCAGCCACGGGCGGGCACATGAGAGCCGCGCTGCGCGATGTATAGCACGTTTCAGTCTGTTTTTTAAATGAGCTGTAAGCAGTTGCGGCTGTTGACGGTAGTAACGGCTTCGGCGTCAAACCTTCAGAAAAAATCCGCATCAGTGTGCAGGAGATTTTTTGCCCGGTTTTGCCGGTTTGGCAAGTATCGGCGCAATCCTGTTTTTTCTCCTGAGAATCGGAAAAAGAACCAGGCTGACAACGATAAGCACGGCCGCGATCACAAATGAGAGCTCAATGTTTTCGGTCAGCATGCCGCCGCGAATATCGCCCCGGAACTGCTCCGTGATGAGTCGCTCGCAGCTGTAGCACAGGACCCAGAGCAGGCTCAGCTGCCCCTCAAATGTTTTGTGTTTGCGGAAGCTGTAGAGCAGGGTAAAGGTGATGATCGCTCCCAGGGCGCTGTAGAGCTGGGTGGGGTGCAGGTGCACGCCTGTTCTGGCCAGCGTCAGCGGATGCGTGAATGTAACGGCCCAGGGCAGGTCGCACTCTTTGCCGTAGCAGCACCCGGCCGAAAAACAGCCCAAGCGGCCGAAGAAAACACCCACTGCCAGCGAGGGCGCGAACACATCCAGTGTTTTCCATACCGGCAAACGGTGCTTGCATATCATCCACACGCATAACATTACGGCTGCGATAAAACCGCCGAAAAATGTCAGGCCGCCTTCCCAGATTTTAAACATATCAAGCGGATGCTGTGTGAAATAGCCCAGATTGGTGAGGATAAAATAGAGCCGGGCCCCGATAATCCCACCCAGCAGAATATAAAATGCGAGGTCACCGATTGCCTGCACATTCAGACCCACGCGCCGGGCCTCGCGCGATGCCAGAAACAGCCCGAACGCAAACCCGAGTGCGATCAGAAATCCGTAGGTCTTGATTGAAAAGCCGCCCAGCTCAATTAAAATTGGGTGCATGCGTCTGCCTTTTTGCAGGCTGTTGAAAAACGATCGTCTGCTGCGTTGTGCTTACCATTCGTCATTGCGGCGTACGGAAGAGTACGCCTCATTCCTCATGATGTCGCACGCCTTGCATCCAATCATTTTTGAACAGCCTGTAGATGATATTTTCAACCACTGCATTATTTCTTACTGGTGATTGTGCTTGTGTGTTCCTGCCGGCTTTTTTGTGCGCGCGGGACGAAATAATCCGCTTGAGTTCAAGCAGCACCATGCAGGTAATACCCGTAGAGATACAGGAATCGGCCACATTGAAGGCCGGCCAGTGATAGACGTTTGCCCAGTGCACGTCAATGAAGTCGATGACCTCTCCCAGCCTGACACGGTCGATCAGGTTGCCGACGGCGCCGCCCATGATCAGGGCAAGGCACCAGCGCTCAAGCCGTTGGGCCGGATGCGTCTGGGTCAGAAGAACCAGCAGCAGCACAAGCGCCAGGACCGTTGTGGCAGTCAGCAGCGTTGCGCGATAGGCCCCGGGTATGTTTTGCAGAAGTCCGAAGGCAACACCCGGATTGCGCACGTGCACGATGTGCAGGCATTGCGGTATAACTTCAATCTGATCATGGCGCGGCAGGGCAGCGTCAATCCAGAGCTTCGTTGCCTGGTCAAGCGCGATTATCGCAACAACGATCAGAGCGATACCCAGGTATTTTTTAAGCATTGATTGACCTGACTGCCTCTTCGCAGCGGCTGCACAGTTCAGGGTGCTTGTTAGAATGGTATTTCCAGCAGCGCTGGCATTTGGCGCCTTCAGCGCGTTTGATAACGGTACTGACGGTTGCCGTATCGCCTGCGGGTGCGGCGCCCTCGCTGCAGACAACGTCAACGCATGAGACGATCAGCATGTCGGGCAGCATTGCCGCGCGGCTGTGCAGCAGCTCATACGTCTCTCCCGGGGCAGTGATGGTGACATGCGCCTCCAGCGAGTTGCCGATCTCCTTGCGCTCGCGTGCCAGTTCCAGCTGCTTGAGAACCTGTTCGCGTACCTGCAGGAGCGTGTCCCACCGTGTGCACAGCACAGTATTGTCATACTCGGGAACCGGCTCGGGGAAACGGGCAAGGTGTACGCTTTCTTCTTTGTCGCCCGGCAGGAATTGCCAGGCTTCTTCAGCGGTAAATGCCAGAATTGGTGCCAGCAGCTTCAGCAGAGCCCCCAGGATTTCATACAGGGTACTCTGGGCCTTCTTGCGGGCTGCATCTGCGGGTGCCGAGCAGTAGAGGCGGTCTTTGAGAATATCAAGGTAGACGGCGCTCAGGTCAACAATGCAGAAATTGGTGATGCTGTGAAAAACCGTGTGAAACTCGTAGCGTTCATACGCGCTGACAACGCGCCGCACCAGCTGGTTCAGGCGCGCAAGTGCCCACTGGTCAATCTCTTCGAGCTCAGCACCTGTTGCGCTCGAGGTCGCGGGATCGAAATCCGACAGGTTGCCCAGCATAAAACGGCATGTGTTGCGGACTTTGCGATAGGCGTCACTCATGCGCTTCAGGATATCGTCCGAGATGCGCATGTCCTCCTGATAGTTCTCAGAGGCCACCCACAGGCGCAGCACTTCAGCGCCGTACTGGTTAATCACTTTTTCAGGCGGGATGACATTGCCCTTGGATTTTGCCATTTTTTGGCCTTTGCCATCCATGACGAATCCATGTGTGAGTACGGCGCGGTAGGGTGCCCGGTCGCGGGTTCCCACGCTGCTCAACAGGGAACTCTGGAACCATCCGCGATGCTGGTCGCTGCCTTCAAGATAGAGGTCGGCGGGGCTTCTCAGTTCGTCGCGGCGCTCTAACACGGCGGCATGACTCACGCCTGAGTCGAACCAGACATCAAGAATATCGGTCTCGGGCCTGAAATCATCATGATTGCAGGCCGGGCAGCGTGTGCCTTCGGGCAGCAGTTCCCCTGGTGAGCGTTCAAACCAGATGTCGCTTCCGTCTTTTTCAAACATGTCTGCCACATGATTGATAACAGCCTGATCGAGCAGAAGGTGATTGCACTCCGTGCAGTAAAAGGCAACGATTGGAACGCCCCAGGAGCGCTGCCTCGACAGGCACCAGTCCGGCCGGTTTTCAACCATGCCGCGGATGCGGTCAATGCCCCAGGAGGGAATCCAGGTTGTTTGCGCGATGCAGTCCAGTGCCCGGTTGCGCAGGTTGTTTTTTTCCATGGAAATAAACCACTGCTCAGTGGCCCTGAAGATGACCGGTTTTTTACAGCGCCAGCAGTGCGGATAGGAATGGCTGATCTCCTGTTCCTGCAGCAGGGCCCCGGTTGCGCGCAGGCGGTCGATGATGGACCGGTTGGCCTTGAATACGAACTCTCCGGCGAATTCACCTACATCATCGGTGAAAAACCCGGCGTCATCAACGGGTGCGTAAATGTCAAGCCCGTAGCGCAAACCTACTTCGTAGTCTTCCTGCCCGTGCCCGGGCGCTGTGTGCACGCAGCCTGTTCCGGCCTCAAGGGTGACATGCTCACCGAGAATGATCAGGGAATCGCGGTCGTAAAGCGGATGACGGCAGGCAAGCCCCTCCAAATCGCGGCCGCTGAAGCGTGCTATGATTTCGTGTTGTTCAATGCCGCAGATTTGCAGGGTGCTGTGCAGCAGGCCTTCGGCCAGAATCAGGACTTCACTGCCTGTCTGTACAGCAACATAGTCAAGATCAGGATGCAGGCAGATCGCAAGGTTGGCCGGCAGGGTCCACGGCGTTGTGGTCCAGATGACAACAGAGGCGTTGCTGCGGGCGGGTTCGGGAATTTTTGCGAGGCTCTCCGCTGTGAGCGCAAATTTTACGTACACTGAGGGTGTTGACTCATCCTGATATTCAACCTCGGCCTCGGCCAGGGCGGTGCGGCAGGATGCACACCACTGGATCGGCTTTTTGCTTTTGTACACGTCTCCCGAGGCCGCGAACTTGCCGAACTCGCGCACGATTGTCGCGCTGTAGCCGGGCGTGAGTGTCAGGTAGGGGTTGCTCCAGTCAGCCAGAACGCCGAGGCGCTTGAATTCTTCACGCTGAATGTCAACGAATTCCCGGGCATAGATGCGGCATTTTTTGCGCACTTCAGAGGTGGACACGCTCTGTTTGTCGCGGCCCAGATTTTTTTCCACGTTAAGTTCAATGGGCAGGCCGTGGCAGTCCCATCCCGGAACATAGGGCGTCTGAAATCCGGCCATGGTTTTTGACTTGATGATAAAATCCTTGAGCAGTTTGTTGAGTGCGGTGCCGATATGAATATGCCCGTTGGCATAAGGGAGGACCGTCATGCAGGATGAACTGCGGTCCTGCGGCGCGTGAGGCCTTGATTTTTTCATAGAGCTTATCCGCTTCCCATTGCGCCAGCATTTCGGGTTCCTTGCGCGGCAGGCTGGCCTTCATGGGAAAGGGAGTCTGGGGCAGATTGATCGTGTCTTTGTATTCCATGCGTTTCTCCCTACAGTAACGGCGTGCGCGTACGCATCGTGCGTATCGCACCTGCCGTAAAATTATTAAAAAGTAGCGGTATGGCGCTATAAAGTCAAGTCAAAACAGGACATCCGGCGCGTTTTGACCAGATAAAATCTTGCTTCCGAATGTCGCGTTGTGTTACATTATGAGCCTTTGAACCTGCGGCAGATGATGATGGCATGTGTGTAAAGGCGGCACTAATGGACAGACAGTACAACCCACAGGCAATTGAAGAAAAATGGCAGTCCTTTTGGGACGGCAATCAAAGTTTTCGCGTAACCGGAGATGATGACGGGCGCGAGAAGTATTATGTTCTGGAAATGTTTCCCTACCCGTCGGGCCGTATTCACATGGGGCATGTGCGCAACTATACGATCGGGGATGTGATTGCGCGCTATAAAGCCATGCGGGGCTTCAAGGTGCTGCACCCCATGGGCTGGGACTCATTCGGCATGCCGGCTGAAAACGCCGCCATCCAGAACAAGACCCATCCGGCAACCTGGACGTATGCCAATATCGATATCATGCGCAAACAGCTCAAGCGTATCGGGTTGAGCTATGACTGGCAGCGCGAGCTGGCAACATCCGATGTCAGCTATTACGGTCTTGAACAGCGCATATTTTTGAAAATGTTTGAACGCGGTCTTGTGTATCGCAAGCAGGCGTTCGTGAATTGGTGCGAAACCTGCCAGACGGTTCTTGCCAACGAGCAGGTTGAGGACGGCAGGTGCTGGCGTTGCAATAATGAGGTTGCCCAGAAAGAACTGCCGCAGTGGTGCTTTAAAACAACGCACTATGCCGAGGAACTGCTTGAGGGGCTGGACCGCCTCACGGGCTGGCCCGAGCAGGTCATCACCATGCAGCGCAACTGGATCGGGCGCAGTTACGGCAGTGAAATTTCCTTTCAGATTGAAAACAGCGACGAGCACATCACCGTTTTCACAACCCGGCCGGATACGCTCTACGGTGCGACGTTCATGAGCATTGCACCTGAAAATCCGCTGGCCGTGCAGTTGTCGCAGGGCAGTGATCAGGCCGCTGCCGTGCGTGATTTTATTGCGCGTGTTCTGAAACAGGATAAAACCGTGCGCTCATCCGATGACCTCGTGAAAGAGGGCGTATTCACCGGAGCCTACTGCATCAATCCGGTTACCGGTCGGCGCATGCCGGTGTATGTTGCCAATTTCGTGCTGATGGAATATGGTACCGGCGCGGTCATGGCGGTTCCTGCGCATGATCAGCGCGATTTTGATTTTGCCCGCACGTATGGCCTCGATGTTCAGGTTGTTATTCAGCCTGAAGGCGCTCAGCTTGAGCCTTCTGCCATGACGGCGGCGTTTGTCGATGACGGCGTACTGGTGAACTCGGAGCGCTTCAGCGGCATGCACAATCGCGAGGCCATGCAGCAGATCACCGATTATCTTGCCGCACAGGGACTGGGCCGCAGGACGGTTAATTACCGGCTTAAGGACTGGGGTATTTCGCGGCAGCGCTACTGGGGAGCCCCGATACCGGTTGTTCACTGCGCGCGCTGCGGCATTGTGCCGGTTGCGGAAAAGGATTTGCCCGTGGTGTTGCCTGAGAATGTTTGCCTCGAGGTGCTCGGGCGCTCACCCTTGGCCGACTGTCCGGAGTTCGTCAATACGATCTGTCCGCAGTGCGCGGGCGCGGCACAGCGTGAAACCGATACCATGGACACGTTTGTGGAATCATCCTGGTATTTTGCGCGTTATGCCTGTCCGGATTTCAAAGCCGCGCCGCTTGATGCCGAGCAGGTGAACTCCTGGCTGCCTGTTGATCAGTATATCGGCGGCATTGAGCACGCGGTCATGCATCTGCTGTATGCGCGTTTTTTCACGAAAGTGCTGCGGGACCTGGGCATGCTGAATTTCGACGAGCCGTTTACCAACCTGCTGACCCAGGGCATGGTGTGCATGGAAACCTACAGTTGTAAAACCTGCGGCTGGCTTTTCCCCGAAGAAGTGCATAACGGTGTATGCGCGCGTTGCGGCGCCGGGGCCCGGCAGGGCCGCACGGAAAAGATGTCCAAGTCCAAGAAGAATGTTGTCGATCCTGAAAAGCTGATTGCACAGTTCGGCTGTGATACCGCGCGCCTGTTCTGCCTGTTTGCCGCCCCGCCGGAAAAGGACCTTGAGTGGAATGAAAAGGGCGTTGAAGGGTTCATACCGTTTTATTCAGCGCTTGTGGCGGCTGGCCGCTGATCATGCGGACGTGCTTGGGCACGCGGGAATATGCACCGATGCTCGCTTCGCAGGATGACGCCCTGAAGGATCTGCGGCGCAAGACGCATCAGACCATCAGTAAGGTCAGCTCAGACATTGAGACCCGTTTTCACTTCAACACGGCAATCAGCGCGGTGATGGAGCTGGTGAATCATCTGTACCAGTTCGCGCCCCTGGCAACAGGCGGCCCGGAACATGCGGCCGCTTTCAGAGAGGCTTTTGATGCGGCCGTGCTGCTGCTTGCTCCCATGGCACCGCATGTGTGCGAGGAGATCTGGCAGGGCCTGGGACGGCAGGGGCTGGCCGGACAGCAGGCCTGGCCGGTTGCCGACCCCATGATCGCGGCTGTTGATGAGGTTCAGATCGTTATTCAGGTGAACGGCAAAGTGCGCGGCAAGCTGAGCGTTGACGCGCAGGCCTCAGATGAGCAGGTTCGCGAAATGGCGCTGGCCTGTGAGCAGGTGCAGCCCTGGATTGCCGACCACGAGATTCGCAAGGTTATTGTTGTGCCGAAAAAACTTGTCAGTATTGTGCTATAGTCCGGCCTGGCCCGGTACTGCCCGGAACACACTATGCTTGAGGACAGGGCGGTCGCAGGCGGGTTGTCATGGAATGAAAGGAGACATATGAGCGCTACAAGGTTCGTGTGGGGAGTTATGCTGCTGCTGGTTTTTTCGGGAGCGTGCGGCTACAGGATGGCGCGCTTTGACAATCCTGAACTGGAAGGATTTGCCACAATCGCAATCCCCTATTTTCAAAACAAAAGCTATGAGCCGGGGCTTGACGCAATCTTCACCTATGCGTTTAATGATAAATTTATTGAGACCGGCCGTTTGCAGGTTGTCGGTGTTGAAGAGGCTGACCTGGTGTTGCGCGGAGTGATTAAAAAAGTTGATTATGATTCACTTGCCATGACCCCGGACAAGCGCGCGCTTGAATGGCGCGTGTGGGTTACAGCCTCCGTTGTGGTGGAGGAGCGTAAAACCGGGCGCGTGCTCTGGAAGCGGGACGCGATCAAGTATGGAGAAGAGTATCGTACCAGCGATCAGACAAAGCGCGAAGGTACCACCGACAATCTTCAGCTTGACCATGCCGATAAGCGGCGGGCCTTTCAGGCGCTGGCTGCCAACATGGCCGATCAGGTTCATGACGGGCTTATGCAGGGATTTTAAATGCCGGCTGATGATGTAAAAGCAATCTTTAAAAACGGCATTGGACCGCTGTATTATTTTCATGGTGAAAACACCCGCGCTCTTGATGATGTCCTGGCCCATTTGAAGGAACAGCTGTTCGCAGAAGACGAAGCTGATTTTGACTGCGGGCGCTTTGATGCCCAGACGCATACTCCGGCAGACGTGCTGATGGCGGCCCGGACCATGCCGGTGTGTTTCGGGCGCCGTCTGGTGGTGGTCCAGCGGGTTGATGCCTGGCTTGATGATGATCTTCAGAAATGCGCAGACTACTGTTTGAAGCCCTCCCCGGCGACCTGCCTTGTGTTTGTCAGTATTCCTGAAAAAAAGAAACTCAGCGGATGGGTCAAAAAAAACGGTACGGTACGATCATTCGCCAACCCGCGCTGGGACAGGGATATTCGCGATTTTGCGGTAGCGGAGCTGGCCCGTTACAAAAAAAAAGCAACCGCAGCCGCGCTTGAACTGCTCTGCCAGGAGTTAAACGGCAATGCACAGACCATGGCGGGTGAAATTGAAAAGCTGGCCCTGTACTGTCTTGATCTGAATACCATAGATGAGGCGGACGTTGAGCAGGCCCTGAGTGCCGGGCATCGCAATACAATATTTACCCTGGTTGACAGTATCGGCGCCGGTCGGTTGGAGCATTCGCTGGGCTGTTTAAAACAGCTGCTCGATGATGGCATGGCCCCCCTGCAGGTGCTGGCGATGATTGCGCGCCAGTTCCGCCTGCTGGCCCGCACGAGCGAGGCGGACCCGAAGCGCACCGGAGCCTCCGGTATCAGGCAGCTGCTGGGCCTTAAGAGCGATTTTCTGGCTAACGGAATAATAAAGCAGGCCGCGAAGTGGTCAGCGGCCTGCTTTGGATCTGTGTTTGAGGAGTTGTCGTCGGCTGATCTGCAGCTGAAATCAAGCCGCAAAGAGGGCCGGCTTATTCTTGAAAATCTGCTGCTGCGTCTGGCCGATCTGAGAGGATAGCTTTCAGCCGGCCAACAGCACCGCGTTGGCGCGTTTGGTCAGCCGCGAAATTGTACGACTGGCTGTATTGCTGTGGATAATGCCCTTTGTCGCTGTTTTTGCGATGATGGATGTCGCGTCAACAAGCGTTATGCGGACGGCGTCTTTATCGTTGGATTCGATGGCGCTGTGCAGTTTTTTAACGGTGTTTTTCATTGCCGACCGCTGGCTTCTGTTGCGCAGGCGCTGCGCAATGCTTTGCCGATGGCGTTTGAGTGCTGATTTATGGTTTGCCAAGGGTACTACCTCCATGTGCGTAAAAAGTGCAGTTCTTTAAAACCATGAATAATAGCATTATTTTGATGGTTGTCAAGCCTTTGTTTTATTGCCTGTACCGGTTGCCGGCCGGGAACGCAGGGTATGGTTCTGCACCAAGGGGAGGCGCGTGACGTATTACGATGTCCGCAGGACCCCGATTGGCTGGTGTGGCGTAGTGGCCAGCCAGACGGGAATACAGCGTATTTTTTTGGCTGAATCTCAGCGTGAAGATGTGCTGGCGCTTATTCTCAGGCAGTTCCCCGGCTGTTGCGCTGATATGAAAGTGTGTCGGCAGGCGGTTGCATTTTTGGAGCAGTATTTTAAGGCAGGTGCTGAGGCTTTGCCGCCCGCTGCGCTTGATCCCGGTCCGGCAACTGTGTTTCAGCGGCGGGTTTGGAAGCAGGCGGCCTTGATTCCCTTTGGGCAGGTGCGAACCTATGCCTGTATAGCCGGGCAGCTTGGCTGCCGGGGTGGGGCGCGTGCTGTCGGGAACGCCCTGGGTCGCAATCCCCTGCCGCTTATTGTACCCTGCCACCGTGTCGTGTGCAGTAACGGCAGCCCGGGCGGTTTTTCCGCTACGGGCGGTTCAGCCCTGAAATGCATGCTGCTGGAACATGAGGGTCTTGTCTTTGATGCGCGCGGACGGGTTAACGTTATATAAGATTGTAACGTTGAACATTGAACTTTGAATCTTGAAATCTGGATACGGATTTCTGATTTCATCACTGAAAGGAGATAGTACGCATGCAGGTTTCACCTATTGACTGGGAGCGCACGGCAGCCGAGGCTGCCGAACTGCTCAGCGCCTACATTCAAATCAATACCACCAACCCGCCGGGCAACGAAACCGAAGGCGCCCGCTTCCTGCATGATATCCTGAAGCGTAATGGCATCGGCTCTGACATTATTGAGTCGCTACCCGGACGAGGCAGTCTGATATCGAACTGCACGGGCGGCAAAGCGCCCGAGATCATGCTGCTGCATCATCTGGATGTGGTGCCGGCCGAGGCCGGCCGCTGGCAGGTAGAGCCGTATTCCGGGCTTATCCGGGACGGAGAACTCTGGGGCCGGGGCGCGCTTGACTGCAAGGGGCTTGGCATTATTGAGCTCATGGCTTTGCTGCTCCTGAAGCGTCAGGGCCTTGATCCCGAGAGCCGGATCGTGTATGCCGCAACCGCAGATGAAGAGGCAGGCGGCACCTGGGGCGTGCCCTGGCTTTTCGAACATTACCCTGAAAAACTTGCAACGCGCTATGTGATTAATGAGGGCGTGGGCTGGGGGCTGAAAACCGGCGGTCGTAATGTGTATCTGTGCCAGGTTGCCGAAAAGGGTTCCTGTTGGCTTACAATAACGTTTGAGGGGCGCCCGGGTCACGGCTCAATCCCCCATGATGAAAACTGTGTGCTGCACATGGCGCGAGCCATGCAGGCGTTGGGGCAGTATCGTTTTCCTTTGCAGGTGGCCGGGCCGGTGCGACAGCTGCTGGAGGCCCTGGCGGATGAGCAGGATTTCATGAGTGCAGAACAGTTTTTGGGATTGCTTGATCCTCAGCGCAGCCGTGAAACGCTTGCGCTGATCAAGGACGCTCCCATGCGTGAAATGCTGGGGGTGCTTTTGACCAACACCATGGTGCCGACCGTGGCAAAGGCCGGCACAAAAACCAACGTCATACCATCGGAGTGCGTATGCGAGATTGACGCCCGCATTCTGCCCGGTACAACCCCGCAGGAACTGAAGGCTCTGATCGAGCGTCTGCTCAAAGATGCCGGCTGCCGGGGCTTTACCGTGCATTTGCCCGACGGCTCCCAGGCTTCCGAATCATCAATGGATACCGAGCTGTACAGGGTGCTGGATGATACCATTCATCAGCATGACCCGCGCGGCATACTGCTCCCGTACCTGTCGCCCGGAGCAACCGATTCGCGTTTTTTCCGAGAGCGGGGCGTGATCGCCTACGGCATGCAGTTTGACGCCTCGATTGAATCAAACCGCCTGATTCACGGCCATGATGAGCGCATCAGCCTCAAACACCTGCTGTTCGGCACGCAGATTTTGTATGACACGCTCAGCCGTTTTCTGCTGTGAGCTTTAGCCTGTACGGTCCTGTTGTGCTCCAGCGGGTTTCAGCGCGTGCTGTGGGTTCTCCTGTGCTGCTTATTTTAATGGAGGCTATTGTTTTTTTACAGCAGGGAGAATGCTGTTTAAAAACAAATCGATGGATTCCTGCCCCTTGGATTGTTCGTTTTGTCCGGTTGTGACGACAACCATATCCATGGCCGGGACCACAAAAATACACTGCCCGCCGAAACCGTAGGCATAAAAAAGGCTCAGCGGGTCTGTGCTTTCAAGATACATATCTGAGCGTACCCACCACTGATAGCCGTAGTCTGCAGCAAAAGCCTCCATGTGCCGGGAGGTGGAATCGATTACCCACTGTGCCGGAATGAGCTGTTTGCCCTTAAAAGAACCTTTGTTCAAGTACAGATAGCCAAAGAGCGCCATATCAATTGGCCGCAGAAAAAGGCCGCCTTTCGCTCCGCCCGTGTTGCTTAATCCGTTCGGGTCGGCTTTCCACTCCCAGGCCGTGATGCCGAGGGGCTTAAAGAGGTTTTTCTCTGCGAAGGCTTCAGCGCTTAAGCCGGTAGCATTTTTCAGTATGCCTGAAAGCACGTGAGAAATACCCGAATTGTATACCCATGTTGTCCCCGGCTCTGAGTCAGGAAGCAGGTCGAGAACATATTTTATCCAGTCAGCACTCTGGGCCATTTGATAGACAGCATTGGCAGGGTTAAGTGTGCCTTCGGGGGTTACAATGGGGACGGAGCCTTCATTCCACGGCAAGCCGGCCGACATTGTCAGAATATGTTTCAGGGTTAAGGATTGCTTATGAGTATCGAGGTTGGCTATCGTCGTGTACTCAGGGAAAAAGCCCAAAACTTTTTGATCGACTCCCTTGATCTTGCCCTGTTCAATTGCAATGCCTATGAGCGCGGAAGTGACGCTTTTAGTTGCCGAATACATCGGGTGCAGTTTTTTCCTGTCCCAGTCCCTGAAATATTTTTCCAGAACGAGCCTGTTTTCATGGAGAATAAGAAGGCTGTGAATGTTGCCGAAGTCCCCCCGTTCAATACGCGAGACTACTTCCGAAAGTTTATCGGCTGTCCAGCACGTAGCCGGAACTGCGGGCTTTCGGCAGGAGGTCTATCTGGCCTGCAGGGCTTGACGCCTGAACATGCGATAACGGGCGGGTGCCGACAACGGGTGAAACAAAAACCATGATCAGGAGCAGAAAAGAAATTGTATACAGGAAAAGGGGTGGTTTGTTCATGGCGCACTATGTTCGCAGGGCGGATGCCGGGCCGCCATCCATCTGTTATAAATTCGGCGGGACGACACCCCCGCCTATCGGGTACAATCGAGTTGTTAGAAAAAATTATTTGCAGTAAAAAACCAGCATGGTGCTCC
>CAVRPV010000012.1:0-57430 GCA_963723235.1 uncultured delta proteobacterium | reverse complement strand
GCTGGAGCAGAAGATCGCCCATCCCAGCCGGGCGCCACCACCGCCTGGGTGCCCTCGCCCACGGCGGCGACGCTGCACGCGCTGCACTATCACCAGGTCGACGTGTTCGCAGCGCCAGAAGGAGCTGCGCCGGCCGCCCGCGCGCCAAGCTCGACGACATCCTGACCATCCCGGTGTCGCAGTCGAACTTTGCGCCGGACGAGGTGCAGCAGGAACTCGACAACAACGCGCAAGGCATTCTGGGCTATGTGGTGCGCTGGATCGACCAGGGCGTCGGCTGCTCCAAGGTGCCCGACATCCACGACGTCGGCCTGATGGAAGACCGCGCCACGCTGCGCATCTCCAGCCAGCACATCGCCAACTGGCTGCATCACGGCGTGTGCAGCGAGGCCCAGGTGAGGAGGCCATGAAGCGCATGGCCGCCGTGGTCGACGGCAGAACGCCGGCGATCCGCTCTACACGCCGATGGCGCCGGCGTTCGACGGCGTCGCCTTCAAGGCGGCTTGCGATCTCGTCTTCAAGGGCCGCGAGCAGCCCAACGGCTATACCGATCATCCTCCACGCGCGCCGCCGCGAGGCCAAGGCGGCAGGCTGAGCGGCAGTCTGACCAAGGTTGGAGCGCCAGCCTGTTCTGCGGGCGCCTCGACCGGAGTGGGGTGAGGGAGGGCATCGGCCGCCCTTCTTGCCGCTATCTTGTGCATTCGCCAAGACAAGGCAGTCGGGTCCGAAATCTGCCTATCAAATGAGCAGTCGAGCACCCAGGGGCGCGTGCTCCTAGGCCCCGCACTTTTCCCGAGCCATCGCGGCGCGCCTCGAAGCGAAAGGACCGCGTCCGGCTGCCCCGAAGGCGCGGATTTGCATCTGCGGCAGGATGGCACAACGCTTGCTCATCTCCGTTCGGCAATGTTGCCGACAGGGATGGGTCCGATGAGCATCAAGTTCGGTAGGCGAGGATTGCTCGCCGGTATCCCGCCCGCGGCGATGATGATGTCCGCCGCTGCGCCGTGTTGGCGCAGGACACGATCAAGGTCGGCATCCTCCATTCACTCTCCGGCACGATGGCGATCAGCGAGACGACGCTGAAAGACGTCATGCTGATGCTCATCGAGGAGCAGAACAAGAAGGGCGGCCTCCTCGGCAAGAAACTCGAGCCCGTCGTCGTCGACCCCGCGTCAAATTGGCCGCTGTTCGCCGAAAAGGCCCGCGAACTCATCACGCAGCACAAGGTCGCCGCCGTGTTCGGCTGCTGGACCTCGGTGTCGCGCAAGTCCGTGCTCCCTGTCTTCAAGGAGCTCAACAACATCCTCTTCTACCCCGTCCAGTACGAGGGCGAGGAGAGCAGAGCGCAACGTGTTCGACTCCGGCCCTGCTCCAACGACAGGCTATCTCCGCCGTCGATTACCTGATGAGCAAGGACGGCGACGGTTTGAAGCGCTGGGTTCTCGCGGGCACCGACTACGTCTATCCGCGCACGACCAACCGCATTCTGGAAGCGTATCTCAAGGCCAAGGGCGTTCCACCGAGGCCGACATCATGATCAACTACACGCCGTTCGGACATTCCGACTGGCAGACGATCGTGTCGGACATGATATGAGAATTGTCCGGCGGGGAATTGGTGCCGGTGAACGTTGATGCAGCAAACCAGGGAAGTGTCTATGACAAACTCGGAAATCCTCATCTACCAGAACCCTGACGGGAAGATCAAAATCGATGTCCGGCTGGAGAACGAAACGGTCTGGCTGACGCAGGACCACATGGCCCGGTTCTTCGGCAAAGCAAAATAACCATCTCGGAGCATATCCACAATATCTTTGACGAGGGTGAACTGGATGAGAGGTGGTTGTCCGGAATTTCCGGACAACCACTCGACACGGCGCAATTGCAGGAAAAACACAACGAGAGACGGTCAAATTTTACAACCTGGATGTGATCATTTCGGTCGGCTACCGGGTCAAATCGCATCAGGGCACTCGGTTCCGCATCTGGGCCACCCAGCGGCTGAAGGAATACATCGTCAAAGGTTTTGCCCTGAACGACGAGCGTTTCAAGTGCGGCAACTCCATGAACTATTTCACGGAGTTGCAGGAACGCATCCGCGAAATCCGGCTTTCCGAGCGGTTCTTCTACCAGAAGATCAAGGACATTTACGCCACCAGCATCGATTACGATCCCAGGACGAAAAGACCATCGAGTTTTTCAAAATGGTGCAGAACAAGTTGCTCTGGGCCATCAGCCAGCAGACGGCGGCGGAACTGGTCTATCGCCGGGCCGATGCCGCGCTGCCGCTCATGGGGATGCAATCCTTCGACAAAAAGGGCCTGGCGGTTCGCAAAGTCAGATGTGCAGCATCGCCAAAAACTATCTGAATGAAGATGAAATGAAGCTGCTGGGTCTGCTGGTCGAACAATACCTGGCCTTTGCCGAGACCATGGCTCAGCAGCGCACCCCCATGTACATGAATGATTGGATTCAGCGGCTGGATGCGATTCTTCAGCTCAACGGCCGGGAGTTACTTACCCATGCCGGGAAAATCAGTCATCAGATGGCCCTGGAAAAATCGGCGCTTGAGTACGACAAATTCCGGGAAACGTTGAACCAAACACAGCACGAGGCAAGCCTGAAGGAACTGGAACAGGACCTGCAAAAGATTAAACCGGAAACGCCCGGCGACAAAAGGTAGCAAAGTCCGACACTGGCAAAGGCTGTGCGGGTAGGGAAAGGTGACAGATTTATTTTTATTGCTCATACTTAGAAAAATAATTCTGTCACCTTTTGTCATCATTTTTGTAAGGTGCGCGGCGGTGAGACGCAAAGGAGTGCAACAGGGGCAAGCGCATCATGTAAGCCGGAAAAAATCATCATTAAAGTTCTATATACACGCAGCAGGCGAAAAGCACACAAAGGACCAGCAGCATGGCCGGGATAAAAAAGAAGGCTGACAAAGTGGTAAAGATAGATGTAAACCTCATCCGCCGGGACTGCGGGGCACTGGTGGCGGCAGAGAATAAGCCTTCGATCGTGCAATGCCCAAAATGCGGCATAGAGTTTCACGATCGATAAACGATTCAAGGGATAACAGGGCACATCTATGCGTGCGGCGCTTTCTTTGAGCTTTGCGGCAACGGCAAGCACGGTGTCAATGTAGACGCTGCTGCGATTGTAGTGCCAGATGACCATGCGTTTTTCAAAGTCCGTCAGGTTTGTTTGCCAGCCGTGTTCCTTTAAAAAGTTTGCGACCGATATGATTGCATCGGGCATGTAAAACAGGTTCGGGGGGCGCTCGTCAGTTTCGCTCTTCGCCCAGTTGAGATAGCTTGTCGGCAGAAACTGGGCTATACCGAACGCGCCGGCATAGCTGCCCCTGATGACCGCACACATTCATTGCATTCTTCATGTTCATGGTCATCAGCGCGTCTAATTGCACGCGGGCCCAGGCGGCCTTGTCTTCAAGGCGTTTGAGGTAATGGTCTTTGCGGTCGTTGCCGTCAAGCTGCCGGGTGAAGGCATCCCGATGCAGGCTGTTTTCCAGCAGCAGGCTTGCAAAAACCGACAGTACCGGGCTGCGGCCAAGATTCTCCCCCAGCGACGTTTCAATCAGCACAATAGCCACAATAATGCTCTGATCAACTCCGTATGTGTCTGCGGTTGTTTTCAGGCAGGTTTGCCAGGTCGTGCTGAAAGCGCGCGCGCGGTCGATCTCAGCTTTTTTGGTAAAACGCTCGTAATTGGCGCTGAAATCGGGTGGTATGACAAGCATGCGTACCAGGGTAGGGACGTAGCTCACGCGCGGGTCGCTGAAAATCTTTTTCAGGTACGCGCGTTCATAGCCGTCGGGCGCATAGATTTCAACCAGTGCTTTGGTTTCAGCATCGGTGAACGCTCTCCCGGCCAAAGACGGAGCGGCGTATAATGTAACGGCAAGCATGGCCGCAATGCAACAGGTGGACACTTTTGAATAGCCTGAAAAAAAGCAGTTTTTTGTCATAGTACTATAGCGTTGATTGTATTTGAAACTTGACGCATGCGCCTGCATGTTTTAATCTTTTCATTTACATAGCACACACACCTTAAAAATTCATCAAAAGGAGTCTCTCAATGAACGTAATCGCATTTAACGGCAGCCCCCGCAAAGAAGGCAATACCTCGCTGCTCATCCGGGAAGTGTTTTCCGAACTTGAGAAAGAGGGGATCGCAACCGAAATGATTCACGTCGGCGGCAGCCCGATTCGCGGCTGCATAGCCTGTATGAAGTGCGGCGAAAATAAAAATTCCCGTGTGCGCTATTACGGAGATTCCCTTAACAACTATCTTGAAAAAATGTTCGCGGCCGACGCAATTATCCTGGGCTCACCGGTGTATTTCAGCGATGTAACGGCAGAGATGAAAGCCCTGATTGATCGCGCCGGCTTTGTCGCCCGTCAAAACGGCAATCTGCTGCGCCGCAAGGTCGGCGCGGCCGTGGTTGCCGTGCGCAGGGCCGGGTCCACTCACACCTTTGACACCCTGAACCATTTTTTCCTGATTAATCAGATGGTGGTGCCGGGGTCAAGCTACTGGAACATGGGGTTCGGCCGCGCTCCCGGCGAGGTCAGCGCCGACGCGGAAGGCATGCAGACAATGCGTGACCTGGGAAGCGCCATGGCATGGCTGCTGAAAAAAATTAACGCCTGAGCAGCCCGCGCCGGGAAGGATTATGTTTTGATTGTTGCCGACATACCGCAATCAGGCAGCATCTGTCGGGGCATGCGGCGATAGGCGCAGGTACGGTTACGGGCTCAGCGGAAGTGTAATCACAAAGCAGGTGCCGCGTGGTTCGCATGCCTGCCAGGTGATTGTGCCGCCATGCGCTTGTATAACCTGGGCCGCGAGTGTCAGTCCCAGCCCGGAACCGCTGGCCTTGTTCGTAAAAAACGGGTCGAAAATTTTATCGGCATCACGGGCGCGGATACCAACACCTGTATCGGCGATGGTAATGTAGACGCTGGCGGCATCATATCCGCTGGTGACTGTCAGCCGCGCTGCGGTGCTTTCCTGCATGGCCTCAAGAGCGTTTTTCACAAGATTGTCAAATACGCGCTGCATGTGCGCTGTATCAATTGCTATCGCTGGCATGTCGGGGTCAAGGTTTTCGCAGTACTCGATTGCGTGCTGTTTAAGTACCGGCCGGTATATGTCGATCGTGTTGTGCAGAACCGCATTGATATCTGCAGGCTTCTTAACAATCTCCGGCGGTTTTGAAAAGCACAGCAGGTCGCTTAAAATGCGTTCCATGCGATCGACTTCCTGCACAATGATTTCCAGGTAGTTCTGATTGGGTTGGATGTCATGCTTGTGCTTGAGAATTCTTCTGGCAAAACCACCGATGGCAGTCAGCGGATTCCTGATATCATGCGCAACCTGGGCGGCAACCGCCCCTACGGCGGAAAGGCGCTCGTAGCGCACCAGTTTTTCCTGGCTTTCGGCCAGATCGCGATTGGCACGGCTCAGCTCATCACAGTTCGCCTGAAGCTGTTCGTACAGATGAGAGTTGGCGATTGCCAGGGATGCAAGGTTGGCAAAATCGCGCAGTACCTGCACATCCTGATCGCTGATAGGGTTGCCGGTTATCAGGTTGTCGGCCACCAGCATGCCCAGGGTCGAGCCGCGCGCGGTCAGCGGCACGAGCGCAAATGTGTCGGTTCCCAGCTGCCTGATAAAATCGGGATGGTCGTTGATGGACGACTGGATGCCGCCTTGAATGTTGAATGACTTTTGCAGGTGAACCAGCTGGGAGAATATGCTGCCCGGGTCGGTCAGCTGGATTTTCATCCGGCGCACCAGCAGTTGTATCGGCTCATCGGCCAGGGCGGTTTCGGCTTTGCGCAGATAAAAAAGCTCCGCCATTGAGTGGTCCTGCTGGGCCAGCCGGGCCCAGGTTCTATGGGCTTCTTCATGGGTCAGCGGTCCGGTCGCCACGCGGCCTTCAAGTTGCTGCGTCTTCTCGTTCAGCAGAAATAAAAAAGCGCGATTAAAACCCAGCGCCCTGTTGGCTGTAACCCCGATCAAAATCATATGCAGGATTTCATTGAGCTCGCGGCTGCTTAACAGCAGCGCGCTGATTTCGTTTTTAATGGACAGAAAGGCCGTGTTCGTCTCCAGGGCCCGCTCAATTGATAGTTTTTCTTTTTCTATCTGTTTTTTTTCGGTTATGTCCCAGAAAACACCCAGAATACCGGTCGCGATGCCTTCATCGTTGCGCACGGGGGTTTTGATGGTGTTGATTGTGATGTTTTTGCCGTGCAGGGGGTAGTGCTCCTCGATATTTTCTATGTTCTTGGTCAGAATAATCCGCTTGTCGTCGGCGCGGTATTTCTGCGCAAGGTATTCGGGGAAAAAATCGTAATCGGTACGGCCGGTAATTTCCTCCGGAGAGATGCCCAGGTCCTCGGCATAATGGATGTTGCAGGAGAGATAGACTGAATTGAGATCCTTGAAATAGATGCGCTGCGGTACATTGTCAAGCAGTGTTTTGTAGTTCAGCTCGCTGGTTTTGCGGGCCGTGACATCATTGCCCACGCACAGTATAAACTGTACCGTACCGGCTGCGTTACGCACGGCGCGGTTTGTCCACGTGATCCAGGCCCTGCGGCCGTCACGGCACATGTTTTCATTTTCATTGCTGGTGTAGTTTTCCGGATGTGTGGAAATATCAGCGATCATGGCTGTCAGGTCACGGCCGGCACTGTCGGTCTCCGGAACAATTGTACCGACAACATTGTGCCCGATAAGTTCATGGGCCTCGTATCCGAAAAAAGACAGGCCGAAGCGGTTTATAAACAGAATGATATGGTTGACATCAAGCAGCAGGATAATGCTGTTCAGGTTTTGGAGCAAATGACAGCGATCCAGAACACAGTTGGACATTTGCATGTATTCAAGCGTACTGGTATCGGCGGGGTCGCGGCTTGGAGGGGGTGGCTGCGGAACGATATAGTGTGATGTTTTCTCATCGTTCATGTGAGGCCTTCCTGCGCACAGAGCGTTTGTCTGCACCGCAGCTATGCGGGTCATATGTGCAGGTTGTAACCTTTCGGCAATGCTGCGTGTTATGGGCCCTCGGGGTGCCAATGCGCTGATTCTACTGCAGCGGCATCGCAGTTTCGTACGTCCGGTCGGTGCGGGCCTGCGCTGCCGGCAGGTTTATATAATCAATCATAATATTGGCCGCTTCGTCCAGCATGGCGTCAGGGGCCTCAGTTGCGTTGTCCGAAGATTGCTCTTTTTCAAGAGCGGAAAAATTTTCAAACAGAGGCATGCCTTTTGCCGCTCGAAGCTTGTTTTCCAGGGTAAGCCTGAACTGTTCGACTTCAGCCTGTTCGCGTTCGCGCTGCGAACGGGAGAGCGAAATACTTGTCCGGTCGCCGAGTGATCGCAGATGCTGTGTCAGGCTCAGAAGATAGCGGTAGTCGGGATCTGCCTGCATGCGTTGATCGTGCAGTTTCTTCAGGCGAATGCGTTCAGTGTCAAGGTCGCTGTATGGCGGGAACGGTACCGTATCAATGCTGTCCCAGTGCATGGCATCGGGAAGCGCGCTTTCCCCGATTTCATCCGGATCGAACAGGCAGGGGTAGCTGATGTCGGGGATAATGCCGCGGTACTGTGTGCTTTCACCGCTGACACGGTAAAAAGCTGCCAGGGTAGCCTTGAGCTGGCCATGCGCGAGCGGGACAAGTGACTGTACCGAGCCTTTGCCGAACGTTTGCGAGCCGACAATGATACCGCGTCCGTAATCCTGTATGGCTCCGGCCACAATTTCTGAAGCTGAGGCGCTGAGACGGTTCACCAGTATCAGCAGCGGTCCGTCGTATGTAATGCGATGATCACTGTCGCGCAGCACTTCAATCCGGTCGCGGGCACTGCGAACCTGAACAATCGGCCCGGAGCGCAATAATTTTCCGCAGAGTTCGACTGCTTCCTGCAGGGAACCCCCGCCATTGTTGCGCAGGTCAAGAATAAGGCCGTCAATATTATTTTTAGAGCATTCCAGCAGCAGCCGGTCAATATCTTTGGCCGTGCTTTTATACGAGGGGTCCCCGGCCTGCAGGGCCTGAAAATCAAGATAAAAGGTCGGCAGTTCAATGACGCCGATCGTATAGGTGCGCCCGTCGCGCTCAACTGAAAGAATCTTTTTGCGCGCGGCCTGATCTTCGAGCGTAACGGTACTGCGCTCGATTGAAATTTTTCTGGTTTTGTGAGGATCCTCAGCTCCGGCGGGCAGAACTTCAAGCCCCACGATAGTTCCCTTGGGGCCGCGGATTAAATCGACCACATCATCCAGTCGCCATCCCACCACGTCCTGCAGCTCGGCATTTTTGCCCTGCCCGACACCGACAATACGGTCGGCCGGTTTCAGCAGTTTTGATTTGTCCGCCGGCCCGCCCGGCACCAGGGAAACAATTTTGGTGTATTCATCCTCGCCGGTCAGGACTGCGCCGATGCCCTCAAGGGAGAGGCTCATGCTGATGTTGAAATTTTCCGAGACGCGCGGAGAAAAGTATTGTGTATGCGGATCATAGCAGCGGGTCAGGGCGTTCATGTAAAGCTGAAAACCATCCTCGCTGTTGATCTGCTGAACCATGCGCAGCTGGTTGCCGAAACGCTTCAGCAAAAGCTCGCGTGTTTCCTCCGGGCTTTTGCCGGTCAGCAGCAGGTTGAGCACATTGAGCTTCAAAAGTTTTTCCCACAACTGATCAAGCTCAGCCTGGTTTTTGGCCCAGGGCGCATCTTTGCGCTCGGATTCGATAACCTCGTCCTGCAGGAACTCCATATCGTTGATCCCGGCGTCAAGGCGCGCAATAACCGCTTTTAGCCGCTGGATACGGCGTTGGTGAAAACGGTTAAATATATGGAAGGCAGGATCAAGGTTCGCGTCCTGCAGGGCTTCATCAAGTGTTGTGCGATAGGGGCTGAATTCGTCAATGTCGGATTGCAGAAAAAAACTGCGCGAGGGATCAAGGTCTGCAAGGTAGTTGTCCAGCAGTTTGGATGCCAGTTCATCATTGTAGGCAAGCGTGAGAAAGTGTTCGCGCTGCAGGCGTTGCACGATTTCCTTGTGCGCACCGGCATGCTCAGGCAGGGGGGCAAACTGTGTTTCGGCAGACGGCGCAAGTGGTGGCGGGGAGGGCGCTTTGCTCAGGGCGGCTGCATACAGGCCTCCCAGGAGAACAATGCTGATCAGTATGGCCCGTCCAATACGGGTATGGCGCCGGTGTCCGAGCATAGTGTATAAGCCGCCTTTACGGGTTAGATGTCATGCCGGCTGTTGAAAAACGCACATCTGCTGCGTTGTCCCGCTCAAGCGGGATAACTGCGGTGTACGAAAAGTACGCCGCATTCCTCATGATATTGCGCGCCGTGAATCTGCGCATTTTTGAACAGCCTGCTACTGTCATGCGTAACACAGATAGGCTGCTCAGGCAACCTATTTTAACTATTTTGGGCTTGACCCGCGCACCGCTCAGCGCCTATTATAGCACTATTGCTTGAGCCCCGGTGCGGATGGTGCCGGGAAGAGTTTTTTTATTAAACATTTTTTTAATCGAGGTCACAGCGTGGAGCGGGAATACGCGCTTTTTGTAAATCAGGCTGACAAGCTGCACTATCTGACGGATGAGTACCGACGGGTCTATTTCGGGGATGAATTCTGTGAGCGTCTGCTGCCGAATGCCGCTGAGTTGACCCTGGTAATGGAGCAGGTCAGGGATGCCGGCCGTTCATTTACGCTGGTGACGCCCTATGTCACGGAGGCGGGTCTGGCGCAGGTTGCCGCGCTGCTCACGCTGCTCCCCGCCGCAACAGAGGTTGTTTTCAACGACTGGGGTGTTTTTCGCCTGCTGCGAAGCGCACATCCTGATCTTGTGCCGGTGATGGGCCGGTTGCTCACGAAGCTCAAGCGCGGTCCCCGCATTATGAAGTTTCTGGACACGCTTCCCCCTGCCGCACTTGAGCATTACCGCACGTCAAACCTGGATGTTCCGCGCTATCAGCGTTTTCTGGAGGAAAACAACATTTGCCGCGCGGAACTCGACAACCCCCTGCAGGGTCTTGATGTCAGCGGGGTCAGTAAGAAGCTGAGCCTGTCGCTCTATATTCCGTTTGCTTATGTGAGTACCACCAGGTTCTGCCTGGTTGCCAATGCGGACAAGCCGGATAAAAAAGGCTTTATCGGTGTATTCCCCTGCCAGCGGGAATGCCGCACCTATACGTTTTATCTGGATAATGCCGCCATGAGTACATTGCTGATCCGGCGCGGCAACACGATTTTTTTCCGTAACACCGCTATTCCTGAGAATATACGTCACTCACATCTTGACCGGGTTGTTGTCTCGCCTGAAATCCCGCATTAACAGGCTGTTGAAAAATGCCCGTCTGCTGCGTTGCGCTCAGCATTCGTCACTGCGGCGTACGAAAAGTACGCCTCATTCCTCATGATTTCGCGCGCCTTGCATCCGGACATTTTTGAACAGCCTGCAAAAATGACTTTTTCAACAACCTGTTAATAGTGGCTGCCCGGATTCGATTTCTTGACTTGCTGCGTGTGAGTTGGTAAAAAAGGATGGCAATGAACGGGTTACGACAGTGGGGACGTTCCGGCGCCTGACACCGGACCGGGGCGCGGCCCTCCGTTCCGCAAAGGACTCTCGTGCCGCAAACAGATGTGTATTCAGGGGTGGCCACATGAAGATACCATTAGACCAGATTACGGTAAAAAAGAGGGTGCGCATGCAGCTGGGTGATCTGCAGTCCCTCATGGACAGCCTTGATGCCCGCGGCCTGATGAATCCGGTTACGGTGAATAGCGCCTATGAGCTTATCGCCGGGCACCGCCGGCTTGAGTCCGCCCGGCGCCTGGGCTGGGACATGATTGAGGTGCGGGTGGTGGAAGCGCGCGATGAGCTGGGCATGCTTGAGCTGGAACTTGAGGAAAACCTTCACCGGCTTGACTTTACGGCCCTTGAGCTGTCCCAGGCCCTTGCGCGGATTGAGAAGCTGCGCCATCCCGGGGTTTTAAGGCGCATATGGCTGGCACTCGTGCGGTTGTATAAAGCCGCCGTGTCCATGCTGCGGTCATAGCAGCCGGTGAACAGCCCGGAAGCGCATGATCGCATGACCGGGCTTTTTGAAAGGCTGGGCGCGTCCCGGTTTCGGTCGCGTTTTCGATTGTCGCAGCACGATCGGGCCCGTGTCAAACCGGTCGAGGAGCTTGTCGAATTGACCGCCGTAGGCGCGCAGCGGCGGTCATCTGTGTCGCTTCCTGCGCCTGAGGATGTAATCCGCTCCATGGCAGAGATTTTCGTCCGATGGATCCTGAAAAGAATCAGCGCGGCACTCCTGTGCGCTGCCTTTGCGGTTTTGGTGGGCGGATGTGGAACAGCTTCTGTTGAACGGGAACCGGACTGGATCCACGTGCGCTTAAAGAAAAATCCCAATACCCTTGATCCCGCCCGCATTGTTGATCTTGACAGCGCCCGGATTGCCGCGAAAATTTTCAGCGCTCTGATTTGCTTTGATGAACAGCTGCAGCCGACCGGCGACCTGGCCCGATCCTGGACGCTGTCGGCTGATGGCCGCACCTATCTGTTTACCCTGCGGGATGACGCGCTTTTTTCTAACGGTCGTGCGGTGACCGCAGACGATGTGATTTTTTCCTTTGAACGCGTGCTTGCGCCGCAAACACGCTCACCGCGTACCTGGGTGCTGTCGCGCATACAAGGGGCCGATGCCTTTATGCAGGGACGCTCAGTCCGGGTTTCGGGTCTCAGGGCATTAGGTCCTCACAGGCTTGAGATTGAACTGGCCGAGCCTTTTGCGCCGTTTTTGAGCATGCTGGGGCTGACCACCGCCTATGTTGTGCCGCGCGAAGAGGTTGAACGCCTGGGTGAGGAGTTTGGACGCCATGTCAGCGGAAGCGGGCCGTTCATGCTGGCTGAATGGAAGCATAATCAGCATGTCCGGCTCAGCAAAAACCCCCACTGGCGGGGGCCTGGGCCGCTGAGCAGCGGTATCTGCTACCGGATTATCCCTGAGGATTTTACGGCAATGGTGGCCTTTGAAAAAGGCTCGCTGGATATTCTGCCCGAAATTATGGCCTCGGAGTATGCGCGCTATACCCGTGATCCGCAATGGCGCGACTGTGTGCAGCAGGCCGTCGGCCTGAACACCTATTACCTTGGCCTTAACTGCCGCAGGGAACCCTTTACGGATGTACGCGTCAGGCAGGCCCTGAATTACGCAATTGACCGGCCGACAATGCTCGCCGCGATTCTGGACGGCCGCGGTGAGGTTGCCCGCGGCCCGGTGCCGCCGCTGCTGCGTCGGGGATCGGCTCCAGCCGGATATGATTATGACCCTCAGCGTGCCCGCATGCTGCTGGCCGAAGCGGGATACCCCGATGGTTTTTCCATGCAGATATATCAAACCGCCGATACTGAGAATCTGGATATGTGCCAGGCGGTGCAGGCCTATTTGCAGGCAGTCGGTATCAGGGTATCAATTGTACAGCTGGAGTGGAGTACGTTTCTGGCTGCGGTTGCCGACGGCGAGGCGGATGCGTTCTGGCTGTCCTGGTGGGCCGATTACCCTGATGAGGAAAATTTTCTCTATCCTCTTTTTTACTCTGCCAATCTGGGTGCGGGCGGCAACCGCAGCCGGTATGTTGACGCCCGGTTTGACAGCCTGATCGAGCAGGCTGTGACCACGCCGGACAGCCTGAAGCGCGATGTGCTGTACACGCAGAGCGAGCATCTGATTGTTGATCAGGCGCCCTGGGTTTTTTTCTGGCATAAGCATGCATGCAGTATTCATCGGCCGGAGATACGCGGCTATCAAACTGTGGCCCTGACTGTTATGGAAAAGGGTATTTTCTGGCAGCGCCGTGTTGGCGCGGCCAAAGAGGGCTGAAATTTTCAGCATCGTCTGGTTGTCCCGTTCCGGGGCACTGTTAAAGGGAGGAAACCAGCATGTCTTCTAAGACAACCATATATGAGGCCCATCAGCGCCGCAAGACCGGTCTGTTTGCGGCAGTTTGTATCATGACCGTTGACGTTGTGCGTTGCCGGGAGCTTGTCTGGCAGTTGTTTAAAAGGGATTTTTTGATGCAGTATAAGAAATCATTTCTGGGAGTGGGCTGGATTTTGCTGGCGCCGTTGATCGGTTTTGCCTCATGGGTATTTATAAACGTGGCCGGTGTGCTCAGTCCCGGTGATATGGATTTTCCCTATCCCGCTTTTGTGCTCATCAGCACAACGCTGTGGGGTTTTTTTACCAATAGCGTTATTGCTGCATCGCGAACATTAAAGGCCGGGCAGGGATTTATTGATCAGGTTCACTATCCGCACCATACAATGCTGGCCAAGGAACTTCTGCAGGCGTATGCCAATTTTCTGATAAGCTTTGTGTTTGTAACCGTGCTGCTCATGTGTTTTAATGTAACCCTGAGTGGTTTTTATTATGCAACGCCGCTGTTGGTGCTGCCCATGATGGTTTTAGCCGCGGCTCTGGGCCTGAGTCTGTCAATCGTCAATGTAGTATCAATGGATATCGACAAGATGATCGGGTATCTGTTGAATTTTTTTATGTTCCTAACGCCGGTTGTCTACACGGCCGATAATAAAACAGGAATCGTGAAGCTTATATTAACCTGCAATCCCATGACGTATCTGCATGGCTGCGCCAGAGATTTGATTGTTTTCGGGCATTCAGATACCATTGACGTGTTTGTGTATCTGGCCATGGCCGCATTGTTATTTCTGCTGCTGTCTATGCGGTGGTTTTATGTGGCGGAAGAAAAGGTAATCGAAAAAATGATTTAAAAAAATGTATTTCTGGTGTGTGACTGCGCGTGCAGGAGTGTCCTGCTCTGCGGTACATTAACAATAATGAAATCAGAACCTATGCTGCTGAAAAACCTGAGTACGAAAACTGCACAGTCCGATGGCGATTGTGAGAGTCATATTGTTCTGCGCGTTGAGAATCTTCATAAGAAGTTTTGCCATAGTCTCAGGCACAGCATGTATTATGGTGTTATTGACTCCGTACGCAGTATGCTGGGAGCAGTCTATGATACCCAGCGGTTAAGGGAAAATGAATTCTGGGCTCTTGAAGATGTGTGTTTTGAACTCCATAAGGGAGAAACGCTTGGCGTAATCGGCGCTAACGGTTCTGGCAAGTCTACGCTGCTTCGTCTTATAACCGGTATATACCCGCCCGACAGCGGCCGCATTGCTTTCAAGGGCCGCATAGGCGCTCTCATAGCAGTCGGTGCCGGGTTTCATCCGCACATGACCGGCAGGGAAAATATTTACCTTAATGCCACAATCCTTGGGATGACACGCCGGGAGATTAATGAACGCTTAGATGCCATCATTGAATTTGCGGATATCGGGGATTTCCTGGAAGCGCCAGTTTCAACCTATTCAAGCGGTATGCGGGTCAGGCTCGGTTTTGCTATCGCAATTAATTGCAGACCGGATATTTTGCTCGTCGACGAGATTCTGGCGGTTGGCGATGTCGGTTTCCAGCTAAAATGTTTTGATAAAATCGGCACACTGAGAAAACAGGGCGTCGCAACACTGTTGGTATCCCATAATCTCCATCAAATATCAATGTTTTGCAGGAAGGTGTTGTTGCTCAATCACGGGCGTGTTGAGTATTTTGGAGATATTGAAACAGGTCTTGCCATCTACAAAAAACATTTTGAGCATATTTTTGGTTCCAGTGGCGAAATTGAAAAGATCGCAACCGGTACGTCTGATTGTAAGGTTGTAGCTATTGAATTTCATCCGGCCCTGATCGACAACAACATCCATTTAAAAAATTTAGATGATTTAGAGATTAGTATCCATTTTGAAGCCTTACAGGATTTGCTTGATGTTGAAGTCAGTATGCTGCTGGAACTTAAGCTTCCAACGCCGCAATACTTTCAGGTAACAAACCGTACGTTTAACCGTACAATTGATTTAAAGAAGGGAGCCGGGCTGCTGCGCATGAAAATCAAGCAGGTCAGCTTAAATAATATGGGTGCATACCTGTATTTTTCTATTGCCCGTCACAACCGGAGTGAAATTATTGTATGGTGGAGAAAAATTCCTGTCATCGTTTCGGGCAACGCCCTGTCCGTAGGGTGGACGCATTTTGATGTCGAATTTGAAACGTGCCCTGCAAGGCGCTGAAAGTGCCGGGGAGTGATGCGCTCATAAGGGTGCCGGAAGATTGCGTACAGAGGTGACCATGTGGCTGAAAAAAATGTTAAAGCGCTCAGGGGCCGGTAAGGTTGCGGTTAAGCAGGTATTCTTTGTGCTTTCAACCGGCCGGTGCGGAACACGCTATATCAGTAATTTGCTGGATGTTGCCTCTTATGCTACGGTTTTACACCAGCCCCAGCCTGGTTGTGAGCGCATTAATCCAATCGCCTACGAATGGTTTCTGGAAAATCGCCGGCGTTATCTGGACATGCGGGTTGAAGACTTTCCCCTTTTGCAGCAACACGCAGAAATTTATAAAACCGTTACGACCCCCGTATGTGGAGATTGCTATAACAGCATGTATCCATTTGGAATCGCTTTATTCAACTATTTTCAGAAGCTGGGCATGGATATAAAATTTATTCATTTAGTGCGCAATCCCGTCGCCTGTGTCAGCAGTATTCTGCGGGCAGAGGGGCCTTTTGGCATTGGCGAGCGGAAGGATTTTAAGATTCGCGCTGAAAAACTTTTTACTGCAACTGTTCCGGCGGAAATTGCGAGTGAAATCTGGATCGGGATCAATCAAAACATAGAATATCAGATGAAGTATATTGAAGGAAAAAAACCGGGTTCAACCAAACTGGTCAAGCTTGAAGATGTTCAGCGCACAGAACAACTGCCCTATATCTATGATTTGTTTCAATGGCTTGGTTGTGACGTGCCTGATGAACATAAACTGCTTGACGTTATGCTGAACGAAAAAGATGATGTGAGACATTCACATCAAAAACGGCTGGACGACGTCGGCATTCCAAAAGTTTGCGATAATGAAATCGCCATGATCATTAATAAAACCGGTAAGGTTGCCGGTGATTTTGGATATTAACACCGGGGAACCATGCGCTTTAATCTGCTGAAAAAGGCCATCGCATTTTTGCCGAAACCGCCCTTGAAATTGATAGACAGTGCGTTGATCGATGATGTTTTTGAAGCAGAATGGCGGCGGCACCATGATGTCATCAGCAGTCTGCTTCAAAAGACCTCTGCATTGGTCGAGTCGCTTCCTGAGCATGAACGATCCCTGCCGGGAGACCTGCAATTTCTCCAGTCGGGTCATTATAAAACGATGCTCAAACGCTATGTATTCGCAGGAGCTTTTTTTTGCAGGAATAAACGGGTACTCGACTCGTGTTGTGGATTAGGATGGGGAGCGTTTCTGCTGGCACAGTATGCCCGGAGTGTTTGCGCTTTTGACAGGGAGGCACAGGCAGTTGCCTTTTGCCGGCAAACGTGGAAGACAACGAATGTTACATGGTTGCAGGCAGATGCATTGCATCGTGATACCGCTGTCTCAAAACAACAATTTGATGTCGCCTGCGCAATGGAAACCATTGAGCATTTCAACAAGGAAGATGGCGCGCGGTATATTGCCGGATTAGCCGATAGCTTGCACACAGATGGTGTTCTTATCGGCACGTCCGCGTTTCCCCCGGACAGGAAACGAGCAGATGAGCTCTGTGCCCGAAATCCTTATCATGCATATATATTCACGGATCAGGAGTTGGGCTTGATTTTGAATACATGTTTTTCGAAGTTCGTGATAATCGATAACTGGATGTTTATCGCCAGGAAGTAGGTTCGCATGCATGGATTCAATAAACCTGTTTACTGCACCCGATCGGTTCGCAATCGATGAAAATCCTTTTCTTGACATCAGCAGCCCCTGCTAAAGCCGGGTTCAGCACTTCGGAGAAAAGGCCTCCGCTGGGGCTGGCAGGTCTTATGGCGATAATGAAAAAAAGGGGCCATGCCGTTTTTTTCAGCGACGAATACCTGAAAAAAACCAAAATTGTAGACGGCGGTTTTGTCACGGATAATAAAATCGATTATGTCGGAATCTATTCCAACACGGTGTGCTATCAATCGACCCGCGAAATGCTTGAAAAGCTGCACGCAAAGCGGATGCAGGGCCAATGGCACGGTAAAATAATCGTCGGCGGCCCGCACACCTCAGTCGGGCTGGATACAATTCCTGATTATGTCGATCATATCGTAATCGGGGAAGGGGAGATTGCGCTTCCGAAGCTGATTGAGGGTTCGCTGCATGAGAGAATAATTCATGCTGAAAAGGTAGACGATATGGACTCGCTGCCCTTTCCCGCGTGGGAAGAGCTCATATTCAGGGGCTATGACTGGCGGGCCCCGTTCAACATTGCCGATGCCTATCCCTGCTATACCATGAATACAAGCAGAGGCTGCCCGTTCAACTGCACGTTCTGCACGGTCAAGGCTGTCTGGGGCCGGACGTACCGGTGTATGTCGGCCGAGCGTGTGGTCTTGGACATTGAGCAGATGATACGGTGCTACGGCGCGCGGTCGATTTACTTCAGGGAGGATCACTTTACGCTCAACAGAAACAGGACCATTGAATTCTGCAATCTGTTGCTGAGAAAAAACATTAAGATCAAATGGATGTGTGAGACCAGGGCGGATGATCTTGAGGATTATGAGTATGTCAGGCTCATGGCAGACTCGGGCTGTGCGATGTTCTATATCGGCGTTGAAAGCGGCAGCCCGCGGATGCTTGAGTTTTTCAAAAAAGGTGAAACGGTCGAGCAGTTCCGGACGGCATTTAAAAATATACGCAGGGTCGGCATACAGACGTATGCCAGCTTCGTGCTGCACGCTCCGACAGAAACGCCTGCTGACCGTGCGCTAACCGAACAGCTGATAGAGGAGATACGGCCCGATTATGTGGGCAGGAATGTGTATGTCGGCCTGCCGGGAGGTGAGATGTACCGCCACATGCTTCAGGAAAAGCTGTATGAATATATTGATGAATCCGGCATCGCCTATCCGAAGGGTTTCCTTGGGCATGCTAAAAAATATTACGGCGATAACGATTATTTCAAGGCCTATAAAAAAAGACGGTTTTGCTTGTGAAGGCCGCCATAACGTGATGTGACGAAGTGCTGCACGCTGAAGCGTGCGGCTGATGCTCTGCGCCCGGCCGGCCCACTGTGCGGGGATGCGACGCGGACATGCGCGTGGCAAAATCTTGCAGCCCCTGCTCCTTATTCATGCTTTTACGTTCGGCGAAATAATAATTCTATGGCCCCCTGCGTTACCGTCCTCATGTCTGTTTACAATAGCGAGCGCTACCTTGCAGGGGCAATCGACAGCATTGTCAGACAGACGGTTCCTGATTTTGAGTTTCTGATCATCAATGACGGCTCTACTGACGGCAGCCGCCATATCCTGGAGGCCTGCACAGACACGCGTATACGGCGTATCGACAATGAGCGCAACCTGGGCCTGTCCGCGTCCTTAAACAGGGGCTTTGCGGAAGCCAAGGGCGTCTATGTCCTGCGCATGGATGCAGATGATATCGCACTGCCGGACCGGCTCGCAAAGCAGGTTGCGTTCATGGAGCGGTCGCCGCATATCGATGTCTGCGGCAGCTGGTACGAGATGTTCGGCGACAAAAGCAGGGTTGTCAAAACGCACGCGGACCATCAGGATATCCGGGATACGTTTTTTTTCAAGAACTGCATTGCCCATTCGACCGTCTGCATGCGCAAGCTAAGCTTTGATAACTGTGCGGGACCCTATAACGAAGCCTACATGTACTCCCAGGATTATGAGCTCTGGTGCCGGACGGTTAACAGACTGGCGTTCGCGAACATACAGGAGGTTCTCATGCGTTACAGGATTCACGGGCTGCAGGCCGGCAGCAGCCAGATACGGCAGCAGGATGCGTTTGCCGATATGGTCCGAAGAAACAATCTGCTCAACATCGGCCTGCGCTTCTGCCCGGAGGAGGAGACAATGTATTGTGACATGATAGCCGAGCGTTTCAAGCCCAGGGACGGAAAAGACGTCCGGGCGGCAGCAGTACTGCTCGAGAAGATTTACCGGGCAGGCCGGGCCGAATACGGGCGCAGGTTCCAGAACATGCTGCGGAACTATATGAAACCCCTGCAGGTCAAAAGCATTGAGCTGAAAAGCGCTTCACCGGCGCTGTTTGTGCTTTTTGCCAGATGGGGCCTTTTGCCGACTATCGTGAGCAAAGCGCGCTTTTTGCGTGCCTGTCTTAAAAATACGGCGGGAGTATGAGTGTGGACATGCGAAAACGTTTCGCGGTGCTTATTCTTTTTTTTGAAAAAGCACGCCAGACAATCGAGTGCGTTAAAAGTTTTCTTCCTTCCGGGGTGCGGATATACATCCTGAACAACGGCTCATCAGAGCGCAATTCGCGCGTTGTGGAGCGGTTTTGCGCATCCTTTGATCAGGTAACCCTGTTCAGAAGTGAAGTGAATCTCGGCGTAAGCGCCGGGCGTAATTTCCTGATCGAAAAAACAGACGAGGAATTTCTTTTTTTTGTCGATAACGATATTGTTATCAAAACCGGCAACTGGGTGGACATTGCCCTGACCGCAATCAGCGCGCATCCCGATGCCGAGGCCTTTGCACCCAGGATGTTCAATGTATGGGAGAACCGTTTTCTGCCCTGTTTCTCGATCGATATCGTCGATAACCGGATGGTCTACCGGTATCTACAGGAATCTGAGTGCGGCCCCGACACGCGCCTGAACTGCATTCTCGGCGGGGCCTCGATCGTGAAAAGGGAGCTGTTCAAGCGGCTGGGCCTCTACGACAGCGCCATGTTTGTCGGATTTGAGGACTATGAGCTGGCGCTGCGGGGCATACGCACGCAACCGATCGTGTGCATTCCCATGCAGGACATTATTCTGCATCATGACCATACCCCCGCCCGCGGGAACGCATGCGACAGGGATGCGGTTGCGGTTCGATACAGGGTGTCGCTGCATGAGGAGTCCATACGGCAGATACGGGACAGGCATGGTGTTGAATTTTTTAATGACATAAACTGGCGCAAATGGGTTGCCCGGCAGCAGCGGATGCTGGTGCCGGCGCATCCGCTCGCAGCTGCCTGGTCCCGTTGTATAAAAAAAATCAAGTCGATAGCTGGCCGGTGTTGAGGCCGGGTACGCGAGGACGTTCGTGCCGCCGCCGGCACGTATTACACACAGGAACCTGCATGTGATGGCTATGCCCCTGAAGAGCTTCTGCACAATTGCAACGCTTGACCATATGCCGCATGTGCGCGCGCTGCATAACTGCCTGCAGCGATGGGACCCCGGCATGCAACTGCATGTCTTTATTGCGGATGCCGCATCCGTCCGCGTGCAGGCCAGCGCATGCCCGCCGGGCATGCGGCTGTATTGCGCAGATCAGCTGTGCGCAGGCGGCACGGCCATGGCCATATTTGAAAAATATCACGCCCTGTGCATGGACACCTTCCGGTGGGCAATGAAACCGGTTTTTCTACAATATCTGATAGAGCATGCGCACTGCGACAGGCTGATCTACGTTGATAACGATATACATTTTTTCAACGATTACGCTTTTTTGTTTGATGAACTCGACAGGCATGACATTATTCTGACGCCGCACTGGCGCTCCTCAGACCCGCAGGCCGACAGCACGAATTTTTTTACATTGTATACGTCGGGTTTATACAACGGCGGCTTTGTCGGCGTTACAAAGCAGGCGCTGCCTGCGCTTGCATGGTGGGCGTCGGCCTGTTTGTTTGTGTGTGAAAAAAACGCCTCGCAAGGCCAGTTTGTCGATCAGACGCACCTCAATCTGCTGCCGATATATTTTGACAATGTGAAAATTATTAAACACCGGGGATGTAATGTGGCAAACTGGAATCGGGTTGAGTGTGCACGGGTACAAAAAGACGATACGGTGCTCATCAATGGAACAGACCCGGTGGTGTTTATACATTTCACAAACAGCACAATCAGGGGAATTGTGAAGGGTGATGATGCGTTGCTTGCGCCGTTTTTGGACATATATCAGGAGAATTTAAAACATTACGGTGTGCGTCTGCCGCTGAATTCAGGCGCAGAGCCGCACATAGCCTATAGTGCCGCGGGGAAGAAGTCGGCTTTTCGGGCGGCAGGTGAACGACTCCGGATCCTTCAGCGCATACGGGCTTTTCTCAATGGATAACTTTACCCGCATACAATTGACAATAAAAAATCTTGATACGTATGTGCATAGAACTGCTATTTTGTCCGCAATTAAGGAAAGCCTGCCCTTGTTTTCGGGAAAGTTGCTGGATTACGGCTGCGGCAAAATGCCATACAAAAATTTTCTTCTCGAACATGCAGGGGTAACCGAGTATATCGGTTTAGATATTGAGACCGCGTTGGATTATGACAATACGCAACCGGATGTTGTCTGGGACGGCACCCGCATGCCCTTTCCGGATGGGTTTTTTGATGTGGTTTTTGCAACGGAAGTATTTGAGCATATTCATGTTTTAGACCATGCCCTGCTTGAGATACACAGGGTTTTGAAACAGGGCGGCATGCTTTTTTTCACCATCCCGTATGTCTGGCCGTTGCACGAGGTTCCAAATGATGAGTATAGATACACGCCCTTCGCGCTTGAGAAAAGCTTTCAGCAAGCAGCCTTCAGCGAGATGACAATAAAGCCGACCGGAGGATGGAATGCGGCGCTGGCGCAAATGCTGGGGTTGTGGGTGCGGAGAAAACCCATGTCAAAAAACAAGCGAAAGCTTTTTTCGCATATAATGAGGCCGGTTATAACGCTGCTGTTACGCGGCGATGTAAAGCCTGCGGATTTTAAAGAAAATACCATGATACCGGGTCTGTACGGGATTGTCAGGAAATAGGCCATGAAAACAATTGCCCTCATATCTCCCAACAAATCAGCATACAGCGAGACGTTTATACAGGCGCACAAAAATCTGCTGAATGCAGAGGTGAAATACTATTACAATGGGTCGCTGCCATGCTGTCTGGAAGGCGTGGGTCAGCTTCAGCCAACCCGTTCATATTTAGCCCGGAGAAGGATGTGCACCCTGTTGCACTATAGAGCAGACACGACCTTTCAAGAAGACCTGCTGATTGCGTCCTTTAAGAAAAATAAGATTGACAAGGTGTATGCCGAGTATGGGCCGACAGCTGTCGCCGTCTTGAATGTTTGTAAAAAAAACAATCTGCCGCTGATTGTTAATTTCCATGGCTATGATAGCTCGGTCGGGTATGTCTTAAGCCGAAACCGGGAGAAGTATCCCCGTGTGTTTGATTATGCCCAGTCGATAGTCGCCGTGTCAAAACATATGGTTAATGCGCTCATTGGACTGGGAGCTGATAAGGATAAGATAGTCTATGCTCCGTACGGCCCCCAGGACAGTTTTTTCAATATTCAGCCACTCTACAGTGAGCCCATGTTTGTTGCCGTCGGCCGGTTTGTTAACAAGAAAGCGCCATATTACACCTTGCTGGCATTTCTTAAAGTCTTAAAAATGTTTCCTGATGCGCACCTGTTTTTTGCGGGAGACGGATCATTGTTGAATGCCTGCCAAAACATCGTCCGGTATCACGGGTGTGAAAGCAGCATCATTTTTTTGGGCAACGTAGAGCCCTGTGCGCTTCAGAAACTGTATGAACGCGCCCTCGGTTTTGTCCAGCACTCAATAACGGCTGATGATGGCGATATGGAGGGCACGCCGGTTGCCGTGCTTGAAGCCAGTGCGGCGGGCCTGCCGGTTATTTCCACAGAACATGCCGGTATTCCGGATGTTGTCATACACGGGCAAACCGGCCTGCTGGTCAGGGAGCATGACGTGGACGGGATGGCCGCAAACATGATCCGGCTGCTGGAAGACAGACAGTATGCCATTTCTCTTGGCCAGCGCGGGAGAGAGTACGTAAAGGATAATTTTTCAATGAATAAACATATTGGAATTCTTAACGCTTTAATTGATGCATGAGACCGGTTACATAGTGAAGTGTGCCTGATATATGAATGACAGACATCTTGCAATAGGGCTTTGTACCTGCAGGCGGCCCGAACAGCTGTCCGGGTGTTTGCAGAGCCTGCACGCGATGCAGCGTCCGGCAGATATTCGCCTGTGTATTATTATTGCCGACAATGACCCGACAGGCTCAGCCGAATCCGTTGTGGATACATTCAGCCGGGATACGGACATCCCGGTGCATTACCGGGTAGAGAAGAACCGGGGCATTCCCTTTGCGCGCAACAACATAGTGCATCAGGCGCTTGGTCTGGGCATTACTGAGCTGGCCTTTATTGATGATGATGAATATGCGGAGCCGCTGTGGCTTGTTAAGCTATGGGACTACTATATCCACTCCGGGGCAGATGTTGTCATGGGCCATGTTAAAACCGCATACCCCCCCCATACGCCGGACTGGATCATTTCATCAGGCATGTACGAACGCCGTTGCTATCCTACCGGCACGCAGTTTGATTGGGCCCGGAGCGGTAATGTGGTATTCAATTTTAACAGCATAGTTCGTGAGCACAGGCTTTTTTTTGACACGGCATATGCGACTTCAGGTAATTCGGATGACGATTTTTTCCGCAGGGCGCATAAAAACGGCGCAATAATCCATTGTGTTGCAGATGCTGTCGTTCATGAACTCCTGGCGGATAACCGGATGACGGTCAGCTATTACCTGAAGCGGAGGTGGAGGATAAAAAACAGAACGCTTGATGCGGATTCTCTGAAGCCGGGAGCCAGGATCGCCCGGTTGCTTTTTGAGGGGCTGGCGTTTGCAAGGACGCTGCTACAACTGGTACTGTGCATTCCTCAAGGTAAAGAGCACTATATCCCGGTGCTTGGAAACGCTGTTGTGCATGTTGCCAGGATGTGCAGCCTTTTGGGAATTCACATTACGTGGAATGAATATACATAACCCGGTGCCGGCTTTTTGAACGGTTCGGCATCAGGTGTGCAGCCTGCCCCTTGCCGGAATCTTTGTTTGAAAAGCCCGACCGCATTGCACGCTGCAGGCAAAGCAGCCCCCAAGCGCTGCGTAATGCGGGCGGCACATACTGGAACAGATGCAATGGATTACAACGAGAACAGCATGCCTTTTTTTTCCGTGATTGTTCCGCTATACAATAAGGCACCGCATGTCAACAGATCGATTTCTTCTGTTTTACGGCAAACTTTCTACACAGTATGAATTAATAATTATCAATGATGCATCCACTGATAGCAGCCTGGATGAGGTTCGTAAATTCTCAGACCCGCGCATAAGGATTTTTCAAAGGAACGAACCCTCTCCGGGCGGGTATGCAGCCCGTAATCTCGGTATACGAGAATCCCGTGCGGCATGGGTTGCATTTCTTGATGCAGATGATGAGTGGCACAGCCGGCATCTGGAGCACGTTTTTGAGGGTATCCGGCAATTCCCTGACGCGGGCATGGTTTCGTCGGGCTGGTGGATATCAGTGGAGGGGAATGAAAAAAAATGTAATGAATATTATATTCACAATAAAGCTAAGGGCAGCCATCTCTATGATATCAGAACGTATATACAGGGGCCCCGGCCAATCTGGACATCGGTTGCCGTAGTGCAGCGGGAGTTGCTCGCGGAGATCGGCGGTTTTGACGAACGATGGCAGCATGGCGCGGATACAGATGTATGGCTGCGCGTGTTGCTGACCCGTAATATGCAGGCGTTGTGGATCCCTGAGCTGGGGGCAACGTACCATATGGATTCTGTTAACCGGGTGTCCTCAAAGCTTTTTCAGGTTTCTTCTCCATCAGCAGCTTCTATAAAAAATTATCTGGAGACGCATCCGATTATTGCAGAAGATTTACACCTGCAGTTACAGCAGTATGCAAACACATTAAGTATGAAGACGTTTGTGAGGAAGATACTGCATGATGATATAAGCATCCGGGACATTGCCGGCACATTTTTTTTTGGTGCGCTGCCAGCAAAAAAACGGGCATATATTATTTTTTTATACCTGCTGCCGGTTTTTTTGCGTAAAAAGGTTGCGTCGCGAATCGTCGATCGCCTGTTTTGATATTGCCATAATGTCTGTGGAAGAATATGTCGCAACAAAAAGCATACGAATATCTCTACTTCGGCTATGCGCTCGAAACAGCGGACAGTTCTTTTGTTGAGAGCTGCCTGCCGCATAAACCTGCTCACCTGGAATACACCCCCGCAGACGCCGGCCGCCTGCTGGACACGGTTATCGATGATCTTCTTGAGCAGTCTTGTGAGAATGGTTTGTATGTCATTCCGATAAGCGGCGGCTGGGACAGCCGCATTATCGCAGGAGCAGTGCGCGAGCGTCTTGATGCCCGTGAAATCAAGATGGTTACGTTTGGCGTGCCAGGTCAGCTGGATTATGACCTTGGCAGGCTGGTTGCCAAAACGCTCGGTGTCGAACATTTCGCAATTGATCTATCAAAGGTTGCGTTGACCTGGGAAGAGCTTCTGTCGTCGGCAAAGGATGCGCCATGGACGTATGTGCCGGATGCTTTTTATAACCGTTATTGTCTTTCCCGCACGGGTATGGTTGGTGCGAACGTATTGAGCGGATTTTTGGGTGATCCTCTGACGGGCGGACATTTTTCCGGTGTTTCAGATCCGGACAGGGCCCAGCAGGATTTTCTGGATCGTCAGAAAATTTCCAGAACATGCCACCTGTGCCCGGCCGGGTATGATCCCCGATCATCGATTCGTGTATGTTCGGATACGCACATTGTACCTATTGGTGATATGCTGGACATATCAATACGGCAGTCAAACTGTATAGCACCAATTGTTACACCAGTGAAGAGATGGAATTCCTGGGGAATGTATATGGGGGCGTTTGATGTATCCGGCATGCATGTTTTTGCTCCGTTTGCCCATCCTGCATGGGCTGCATACTGGCTGTGCGCACCACGGAGTATGAAAAGAAAGCAGATCCTGTATCTGGAAATGATGAAGCAAAAATTTCCGCACCTTGCCCGTTTGCCGAGTAAATACAGCTATGGACTGCCGCCTTCATCGCACTATCGTCTTCGTTTCTTCACGCGTAAACATGCACTGCATGCAGAATTGAGCAGGCTGTTTCCATCCCTTGTAGCGCGGCCAAAAGCTTTTTTGAATTACCTTGATTTTGCTCAGGCCTTCAGGAAACGCCCTGATTTTAGAGCGCTTATGGATACTGCTTTCGATTACCTTAAGAATAACAACACAGTCCCCTGGCTCTCTCTTGATGCCATCCGGGCTGAACATATGTCGGGCGATTGTAATCACGAGGGTGCACTTCTTGTGCTTATCGGCCTTGCGCTCAATCTGGCCGCAGAAGCAGTGTAATGCCGGTGCGTAGCGTCCGGCCTTGCCCGCAAGGGCGGCTGCGGGTTTCTGTTCTATCCAGGGGAATTATTGTCATTGCAGTGCTGCTTAAAAATTATAGACGAAAGCAGCGATATCATTGTGATAGCGCTTCGTTACCAGGTCGAGGGTATATGTGCTGTACATGGCCCTGTCATTAACGTGATCTGACTTTAGCCAACGCCGTCAGATATGGTATCACATATAGGGTAATTGCAGCTGTTGCGGAGCCGAGATATTCAAGCGTCAGGTCTGCCGGAGTTGGATGTCCATCATGAGAGTATGTTATATTTCACAGTCAGCCCTGCCGTCCCGTACGGCCAACAGCATCCACGTGATGAAGATGTGCAAGGCTTTTGCCGGCAACGGCATCGACGTTGTCCTGCTTGCGCCTGATAACAAGGAATTGGTTGAGCCGGGGATCGCTGACATGTACTCTTTTTACGGCATCGAACCCGGTTTCAAGATTGCGAAGCTCTTGTGGGCAAACAATAAATATCAGGGATGCATCTATGGACTGCTTGCAGGTCTGTACGCAAAAAAGCACAGAGCTGATATCGTATATGCGCGTGACCATTTAGGAGCCTATTGTGCGTCTCTCCTGGGAATGAATGTGATATTTGAAGCACACGGCCCGCCGTCCGAAAACAGCGGGAGAATGAGCGCATACTGTTTTAACGGCCTCATGGGCTCGAAGAGGCTGAAGAAGCTGGTGGTTATTTCTCGCTCCCTCAGGGAGTACTACCGGCTGCGGTATCCGCACAACAAAGATAAAATTCAGGTGTTGCCCGATGCTGCTGATCCCGTACCTGAAGACCTGCAGCCGCACCTGCTGCCCAATAAACACAAGCGCCCGCAGGTTGGCTATGTCGGCCATCTTTATAAGGGGCGGGGTGTCAATCTGATTATGGAAATTGCGCGCGCATGCACCTGGGCAGACTTTCACCTGGTGGGGGGGACGGAAAACGATATCGCACACTGGCGGAACAGCACGGAGCATGCGCAGAATATTTTTTTTCATGGATTTGTGCCCTATGCTGAAGCGGAAAAGTTTCGCGTTGCATTTGATATGCTGCTTGCGCCCTATCAAGAGGAAGTCTCCGTTGAAAACAGAGGCAATACGGTCCAGTGGATGTCGCCCATAAAAATTTTTGAATACCTTGCTGCGGGAAAGCCGATTATTTGTTCGGATTTGCCTGTCATTCATGAGGTGCTTCAGCATGGGCGCAATGCCCTCTTGTGTCCCCCGAACGATGCAGGTGCCTGGATAAACGCGCTGACACTCCTGGCCCATGATGAGGGCATGAGAAACAAGCTGGGGGCAGACGCTAAAAAAATTTTTCTTGAAAACCATACGTGGGATTCACGAGTTAAAAAAATATTGGACCAGCATTAAACAACAATACGCATGCCCTGCATGCTCTGTTGTGGCACGGGCGATTCATGGACAGTCTTGAAAAATACTTTTTGGACAGTATCGTACGGATGGCAGGTCCGCAGGACAGATGAATGCGTTAACCAGGGCAGGAAAGAGAACGACGTTTCTGGGGACCGGTATTGTGATAGCCACAATCGTGCTCCTGTGCGCTCATCTTAACAGCATGATAACCGACGCGCCGGTTATGGATGACGGCTTGCAGAATTTGCAATCCGCCTATAATCTAAAAACGAGGGGGGTGTTTTCAAAGGAACGTGTTGCAGGCACGCCGTCACCGGACAATTATCGTGAACCGTTGCCGCCGGCGGTAACGGCGGCTTTTATGTATCTGCTCGGCGATGCCAGAGCGTGCCCGAACGGCGACTGCATCTCTCAGGGGTTTGATGTCCGGACAATCAAAAAAATTACTATTGGGTGGGCGCTCATCACTCTGTGCGCCAGTGCGGTGCTGTCGTACAGGCTTACCGGGAGCCGATGGGCTACGGTCCTGGTTCTGCTGATGATCCACTCCTTCTTTCTGAGAAATCCTGCATATATAGATTCATTGTATACTGAGATACCTGCATCAGCATGCATGCTCGTGTCCGCTTTGTGCGTAATGGCATGTATTCGAAAACCCTCTCCGCGCTTATGCCTGCTCACCGGGATCATGCTTGGTCTTTTGGCGCTTGTTAAGGCAATATTTCTTTATAGCCTCGTACCGGTTGTTCTGCTTCTGTTGTTGTTCCTGAGTCTGCATGCACGCAAGACATCTGTCGGCAATCCGCTGCGCGGTTTCGTTATGCTGGGCATTGGCCTGCTGGTAACGATCGGTCCCTGGATGGTTCGCAACAGCGTTCATTTTGATAGTATGCAACTGTCAAGCAGGGGCGGGCTGGCCCTGTATACCCGGGCGCTCATAAACCAGATGGATGCTTATGAGTTTCGTGCCGCGTTTCATTACTGGGGTCCCGGTGCGTACAGGCGATTGGTGCGAAATACGGCTTTGGATATTAACGACAGAGACTACGAGCGCAGCGGCAGGGCTGCACGGTTGAATGACTCGGATGATGCAAGCTTTTTTCGGGATGACGTTGCCGCGCAGAACGAGGGGCGTCCGGAGGATGCCCGGTCGTTTTACAGTATCGCCCGTGCCCAGCGGGTAAAGGCAGTCATGGAAATGCGGAATGCCGGGCATCGTCATGCAGATCATGCAGCTGATATGAATCTGCGCACACAAGCACTAAGGATGATCGTGAAGTATCCGCTCAGGCATATGCTCGCAACAATACCACTTGCCTGGAGAGGTATGTGGTGTTTTTACGGGGGGGGGTCTGTACCCTGCTGTGCGCAGCCGCATATGGGTCGTTTGTCTTTGTGTGTCTCTACGGGGTTGCCAGGAAACGATGGGATGTACTAGCCTTTATTGCGGTGCCATTTTCCCTGCTTTTGTTTAACGCCTTTCTGGGCAACAATCTACCAAGGTTCAATGCTCCTGCCATACCATTTATGGTAATGAGCCTTGTTTTTGCCGTGCAGTTCCTGGCGCAACGTTTGAAAAGTCGCTTTACGATGCGGGGTACCAACCGTGACTGCTGAGATGCGCAAGCCCAGGGTGCTGATGATTATTGCAAAGTTTCATCCGGCCATCGGCGGCACGGAAAACCAGGCGCTCCTGCTGTGCGAGCATCTTATGAAAAAAGGCCTTGATGTGTCGGTGCTGACCCGGCATGTGCACGGGCTTCCGAGCTATGCTGATGTGCGAGGTGTTGCGGTTCATAGAGCTATCAGGGTTATCGATTGCGGCAAGCTGTTCGGGGGCACATATTTTTTGTCATGCCTGTACTTCCTGTTTGTGCATCGCAGGAAGTACGACATTATTCATTGTCATATTCTGCATGGATTTCAAAGTATGGCCGCGGTCCTCATGCAGCGGCTTTTCAGAAAAAAGGTAATAATCAAGGTCGCCAGTACAGGCATGTTGAGTGATTTCATGATGTTGCGGCAGTCACTGTTCGGTTCAGGCATGCTCAGGTTTTTAAGACATGCTGACTGCCTGGTGGCGCTTTGTGGGCAGGCGGTAGCTGAGGCTCGCGCACAAGGGTTTTCTGAGAATCGTATCGCCGTTATCCCCAATGGTGTTGATTCTTCGCGTTTCAGGCCCGTTCCCGGTCGGGAACATTCGCATACAAGAATAGTATGTGCAGGCAGCCTTACGGCAACAAAGGGCGTTGACGTTCTTATTGATGCGTTTGCAGGCCTGAGGCAGGAGCATGCTCTGTTCGGGCTTGATATCTTTGGCAGCGGCCCTCTGCAGGAAAGCCTTCACGAAAAAGCCGTACAACTGGGGATTTCTGTTGATGTCAGGTTTCATGGGAAGGTAGCGGATATTGAACGGTATTTGGATAGCTCCTGCATTTTTGTTCAGCCCTCTCTGGTAGAGGGGATGTCAAATGTCATTTTAGAGGCGATGGCAGCCGGACTCCCCGTCGTCTCCACCAGGACGGGGGCGGCAGCGGAGATTATTCAGGACGGCGTGAATGGCCTGCTGGTTGATGCCGGCAGTTCAGAGCAGATTCGCGATGCAATCATTAGAATCGTATCTGATGAAGATTTTGCACAACGGATCGGGACTGAAGCCCGTGCGACTATAGCGTCAACATATGCTATTGAAATTGTTGCTGAAAGATACCGTGAGCTCTATCAGAGCCTGATTAAAACATCCTCTTAATAAAAACGTACACAGGCAATGATGATAATGCAGATGCACACAGATCCAGGCAGAGATCGAGTCTGCTGCTGTAATGGCCGTTTGCGTGTGCATGAATATCATAGTGACAAAAGGGGCGTTGCATGAACAACGTACATTCTGATACAAATCCCCGGGTTTTAATGGTGTTGTCCTATTTTCATCCGTTCCGGGCCGGTGCGGAAAATCAGGCGCTGTTGCTCAGTGAAAATCTGCGGCACAAGGGGTTTGATGTGTCGGTGTTAACCCGGTCATTTAATAACCTGCCGGCCTTTGAAACTATCCGCACGGTGCCTGTATGCAGGGCCATAAAAACCGTTAACGCTCGTAGGCTGTTCGGGCTCTTGTATTTTATTTCGTGTATCTTTTTTATGATTTCGAAAAGAAAGCAGTACGATATTCTCCATTGCCATATTGTGCAGGGATTTCACTCCATAGCCGCAGTTATCGTCGGACGTTTATTTAAAAAAAAGGTCGTGATTAAAATTGCAAATACGGGTGTTGCAAGCGATTTTATTGATGTGCGACGGGTATTGGGGGGAGGATATATTCTGCGGTTTTTGAGAAAAACCGATAAACTGGTCGCCACGTCCAGGCAATCAGCGATTGAGGCGCGCAGGGAGGGTTTCGCAGATGGGCAGATTGCAATTATTCCGAACGGGGTTGACACCCGACGTTTCAAGCCTTCAGACATTTCTGCACATTCACGAACTCGCATTGTTTGCGTCGGCAGGCTTGTTAAGGTCAAGGGCATTGATATTTTAATTGATGCTTTCAGCCAGTTGAAACGCGAAGGCACGTGTCGGCATCTTGATATCGTTGGCGCCGGCCCTGAACACGATACCCTTATAAAAAAAGCGGCAGATATGGGCTGTGCCGAAGAGGTCATATTTCACGGAGAAGTTGCTGAAGTAGAGAGGTTTTTTGACACTGCCTGCGTTTTTGTTCAACCATCTCTGGCGGAGGGCATGTCAAATGTGTTGCTTGAGGCCATGGCATGCGGCTTGCCTGTTATTGCGACCAGAACAGGCGCGGCTACGGATATCATTCAAGATAGCGTGAACGGGTTGCTGGTTGATACGGGCAGCGCCGGCGGTATCCGCGATGCAGTCCGAAAAATTGTGTCTGATGAGGCTTTTGCCCGGACACTCGGTAATAATGCCCGCAAAACTGTTGAAGACACCTGTTCAATTGACAGTGTTGTCCGGAAATACATGGAGCTATATCGCGAGCTGATTGCGACATAGTCCACATCCTGCCATGACGGTGAAGATGCCGTTAGTATTGCAGGAATGCCTGGAGGGATTGTCAGGGTGGAGGTTTTTTGTTTGCGGTATGACTTTGAATTTATTAACAAACAGGATGCAAAGCTTCAAGGCTAACAAGGTTGTTGAAACATTTGCACGCACACGGTTTATATTGTCTGCTTTGGTTTACGATGTCTGTCCTGTTTGGTACTCGTTTTTCTGAGGCCGTATGCATGCGTCTTGCATGGCGATTATTGTATGGGGGAGTCCGCCATCACACAAACAAAGTCGTTATTGCCCCAGCTTTTGGTTGTTTTCAGCGCTTGCAGCGCTAACCCTTTTTCTTTGTAAAAAGCAATAATCTCCTCGGGTTTCACAACCTCAAAGGGGTATCCGCCCAGCCAGTCAATCCAGTCGTCGTACACTTGTGTTGGCACAGGGGACATGCTATAAATCAAGCCGAATATCAGGTTGTTACCGCGATGTGTACCGTATGATCCATGTTCCTTATGCAGTTGTTATGCTTGCGGGTTACGGGAAAATCCGGGGTTTATGTGTCATAATCAATCGTCGCTGTTTTTAGAAAGGACAGATGCCGGAATGAAAAATCGTATACTCACTGTAGTGATGATGAGTATTGTGTTGCCTTTTGTTTTCGGACTGCTGCCGTCGGCCGCAGAGGATCCGTGCCTTCCCACGCGGTTGAGCTGGATGCTTGACGAGGAAAAGTGCGGTGATCTGGTGTTTGCCGACGTTATTGAAATTATGCACAACTGCGACGATGAGCAGATGCGTTCCCGTGCAGCAGACGGGCTTGGCCGATACCGCGGCCCCGAGGTTTTTACTGCCCTGTACCGCGTGCTTGAGGCTGATCGCAGCCCCGTGGTACGCGCGTCTGCCATGAATGCGCTGGACAGCATTATGCAGCGCACAGGGATGCGGCCCGGTCGCGAAAGTATGGAGGCCTGCTTCCTGGTGTATCAATTTGACCGCTATGCCCCGAATCGCGTTCGGGCACGGGAGCTGCTGGAGCGGGCCGGGGCCAGCCCGAAGATGCTCAAGGCGCGATCCTATGTTTCCGCCCGTTATAAAGTGCTTTTTCCCCTGAATGTTTATGCATCAGCAACAATGAAAAGCGCAACCATCGCAGCGCTGCAGCCGGGTGAGTATTTTACTATCACCGATGAATCAGGCAGCAATAATAAAAAAAACTGCTGGTTTACTATTGAAACCCCAGCAGGGATCAAGGGCTGGATATGCGGCCTTCTGGATTTCAAGGAATACTTCGGCACCGAGGATGTTCCTTCCCGTCCGCTTGAGTCTTCTGTCAGAAACCTGTCGGAAATTATCAACCCGGCCCAGGCCGTTGCGCTTGAGCTGCGTTCTAACAAGCCGAATAACACATTTCGGCGCGGCGATGAGATTGCATTTTTTGTTAAAGCCGATCAGGACTGCTTTGTAACGCTGATATATTTCAGCGCTCAATCAGGAGGATATATACTCTTCCCCAACCGGGACCAGACCGATATGCGCATCCGCGCCGGAACCGAGGTGCGAATACCGGCTGACGGCAGCAGCCTGGTTTTTAAGGCATCAACGCCCGGAGTTGAGGAGATCAGCGTTATTGCCACGCGTATGCCGGTAGAGGTTTTTGCGTCGTATGAAGTTGAGCGGGGTTCGCTCAGCGCAATTAAAACAGGGCGTCAGGACACGGCGCGCGGAATAGACCGGCTGCTGCATTATTTTAAAGAGGATTCATGGGCCATTGCCCATACGGCCATCACAATTCTTGAGTGAGTCGGCGGGGGTGGATGGAAGCGCAGCGGGAAGGTGCGCGTGCTGCTCAGCGGCCGGTATGCCCGAAGCCGCCGCTGCTGCGCTCGGTCTCGGGCAGATGTTCGACTGCGCACAAGTTGCCGGTGAGTACCGGGGAGATCACCATCTGGGCGATGCGCTCCCCGCGGCGGATGGTGAAAGCCTCCTGACCGAGGTTGGCAATAATGATTTTTATTTCTCCCCGGTAGTCCGCATCAATGGTGCCGGGAGCGTTCAAGAGGGTTATGCCGTGCTTGGCAGCAAGCCCGCTGCGTGGCCGGATCTGAGCCTCACAGCCTTCGGGCAATGCAATGGCAATGCCGGCCGGCACCAGCACACGCTCTCCAGGTGCAAGGATTATATCTTCTGTAACTGCGGCATACAGGTCCATACCGGCGGCATGCGGCGTCATGTAGCGGGGCAGGGGCAGGTCTTCGCTGCCGGGCAGTTGGTTAATCAGGACATCAACAGTTTTCACGCTTCTGTAACTCCTGTAGGGGCTAGCGCATGCTCAAGTATTCTCGATGGTACTGCAGGACCCGCCTGACATACATGCGTGTTTCTGGATAGGGTGGAACGGCATTAGAGTTTTGAACCGCACCGGGGCCGGCATTGTACGCTGCCACGGCAAGCGTAACATCGCCGTTGAAGGTGTCAAGCATCTGGCGAAGATACCGTACGCCGCCTTGCAGATTATCATACGGGTCAAACGGGTTATCCACACAGAGATCCCGGGCCGTGTCCGGCATGAGCTGCATGAGACCCCGGGCTCCTTTTCTGGAGACAGCCCGAGGGTTGAAGGCCGATTCGGCTTTGATGACCGCTTTGACAAGGGAGAAATCCATTTGATGCTCGCGGCACAGCATGCGGATGATATGATCATATTGATGGTCATTAAAAGAGCTGCCAAAACTGACGGAGATGTTTTTACTGGTAACAACAGGGCGGTATTTCGAGTTGGTCGGCATATTGGTAAAATGCATAACGCCCCGCTCGTCGGTATATTTATAGATTTCCGCAAGGGCAGCAGAAGCACTGCTCATCAGCAAGGCAAACAAACATGCAGTTGTAAGGGCGTATCGCATATTTCAGCTCCGGCCAAGGGCAAGGATGTCAGCTATAGCGTTGTGCAGCCGGCCGTTGGTTGCCAGCACAGCGCCCGAGTCAAGGCACAGTTTGCGGCCATCAAAGTCGCTTATGCGGCCGCCTGCCTCGGTCACGATCAGGGCGCCGGCCGCCATGTCCCAGGGCTTAAGCTTCATTTCCCAAAAACCGTCAAAGCGCCCTGCGGCGACATAACACAGATCAAGTGCGGCCGCTCCGTCGCGGCGGATGGCCCGGGCCTTTTTTATCAGACGCGCGAAATGGTCAAGGTTGTCCACGTCGCTGTCGTGTACATCATAGGGAAACCCTGTGCACAGCATTGCCTGATCAAGCTCCTCGGTGGCCGAAGGGTTTACGGATTCGCCGTTACAGAGGGCTCCCCGGCCGAGGCTGGCGCTGAACAGTTCATCCCGCAGAGGGTCAAGTACGGCACCCCAGATAGTATGCCCGGCCTGCTCCAGTGCCAGGGAAACACAAAAGAAAGGGTACCCGTGAGCGAAATTCGTGGTTCCGTCAAGCGGGTCAAGTATCCAGCGCTCAGTACCGTTCCCGGCAATTTCGTTTTGTTCCTCAGTCAGAATGCCGTACCGCGGTGATGCCTGCTGCAGAAAAGACACCACCACCTCTTCTGCGCGGCGGTCAACATCGGTGACAAGGTCGAGTTTGCCCTTGTGTGCGATGCCGGTTGCCCTGCCGTAGGAGCTTTTCAATACGGCTGCGCCGCGGCGTACTGCCTCAAGACCGATTTCGATTAATTCCCGTTGCACGAACTTTTCTATTCCTTTTATGGGAGGCTGTATGCCGCGCATACAGCACAGAACCATCAAAAAATCTGTACTTTTCCTGCTTCGGGCTGTTCTGGCCGGCCTGCAGCGTCTCGCCTCGCACATTTTCTTCTTGCGAACGTCCAATGTATGTTCTCGGTCGTATTGCTCAAAAACTATATCATAAAGTTGCCGTGTTATAAAGGGGCGCAGCCTTTTTTTGGATTATACCGCTTCTTCGGGCATATCGTTTTGCATAGCAGTCCTGAGGAGAGCCGTGTTCCGGAAAAACAGAGAAACGTATGTTTTCGTTTGACATCTGCATGCTTCTGACATATATAATGTTGATATGTGCATATATTTTAGGTGAACCTGTTTGTGGGAGGATTATTGTACCATGTCAATGACCAACTATTTGTTTACTTCAGAGTCAATCACCGAGGGCCATCCGGATAAGGTTGCCGATCGTATTTCAGATTCAATTCTTGATGCTATCATGGCCCAGGATAAAAAGTGCCGGGTTGCCTGCGAGACGATGGTGACTACCGGCCTTGCGCTGATTGCCGGCGAAATCACCACGGACTGCTATGTTGACATGCCCGGCATCGTGCGCAGCGCTATTAAGGATATCGGCTACACTGATTCCGCCATGGGTTTTGACTGGGAAACCTGTGCGGTGCTGACTTCAATTGATAAGCAGTCCCCCGATATCGCGATGGGTGTTGACGAACATGCCGGCCATGAGCAGGGCGCAGGCGACCAGGGCCTGATGTTCGGCTATGCCTGTAATGAGACGCCGGAGTTAATGCCCATGCCGATTCAATTCGCGCATGGCCTTACCCGACGCCTGGCATTTGTTCGCAAGGAGGGCATTCTTGACTTCCTGCGGCCTGACGGTAAATCCCAGGTAAGTATTCAGTATATCAACAACAAGCCCGTGCGGGTCGACGCGATTGTTATCGCCACCCAGCATACGCCGCAGGTTAAGGATAAGGATCTGAAGGAAGGTCTTATCGAGGAGATTATTAAAAAAGTTATCCCCGCTGATATGATGGATGAAAATACAAAATTTTATCTTAATGCCACCGGTCGTTTTGTGATCGGAGGTCCCCAGGGTGATTGCGGACTTACCGGCCGCAAGATCATTGCCGACACCTACGGCGGCATGGGCCGGCATGGAGGCGGTGCGTTTTCAGGCAAGGATCCCTCCAAGGTCGATCGTTCAGCCTGTTATATGGCACGCTATGCTGCCAAGAATGTCGTGGCTGCGGGATTGGCAACTCATTGTGAAGTGCAGCTTGCCTATGCGATCGGTGTTGCACGGCCTGTTTCAGTCATGGTCAACACGTTCGGTACCAGCGTTATCGCGCCTGACAAAATCGCGGCACTCATGAGTGACACATTTGATTTCCGTCCCGCAGAGATTGTCAAGCAGCTTAACCTGCTGCGCCCGGTGTATGCCCGGACCGCGGCTTATGGGCATTTCGGCCGTGAAGAGGACGGATTTACCTGGGAGAAACTCGATAAAGTCGATATCCTAAAGGAAAAAGCCGGTATCTGATCCGATATGTAGTTTATTTTTCATGATGTGCATAAGCCCGGGACGTTTGCCCGGGCTTTTTTTTGGGTGCGCCTAGCATGGGCGAAGGAACCCGGTGAGCTGCTATGCCGCAGGAATGCGGCCCACGGCAACCATTTTATTTTTAAGATAATTGTCAGATCAAGTCTGAACTACTGCAGCTTAGAGCAGTTCCCTTTTTTCTGTAGCCTTTTTAAAAAGAAGATGCAAACCCGTTCGTGGTGAGCCTGTCGAACCATGAACGGCTTTGTCGTATCGAAATACGAGGTCCGTTCGGCCCATTCGACATGCTCAGGGCGAACGGACGGTGTCGTATCGCAGGCTGATAGTATTTAGATAAATGCTCTAAAAACCCATGTTTTCCCGATCCATAGCCCTACAGGGCGGGACTATAGCGGGACTGGAAGCTGAAAAATAAAAGGCACTTAAGCTTAAAAGCCCTAAGTGCCTGTTTATTATGGTGGTCCCAACGGGAATCGAACCCGTGTTTTCGGCGTGAGAGGCCGACGTCCTAGGCCGCTAGACGATGGGACCTGTATAGTGTGGCTGGGGGACAAGGATTCGAACCTTGATAACCAGATTCAGAGTCTGGCGTACTGCCGTTGTACGATCCCCCAATTGCTCGTAAACTACTGTTGAATCTAATCATAAACCATAACCTATCTTCAAAATCCAGTCAAGTTAAATTTAGATTTTGACTTATTGGGATAATGTGCCTATAATTTTTGGATTTAATCGCAGGATGGTTGCATGGGCGCTGTGCGCCCCTAAATGATTGAAATTCCCGTTCATGCGCCTGCGATGTAAGCAGGGGCCGGGATGAAAGGACGTTACGGGTATGGATGGACAGAGCGTGGGCGAGAAAGACGCTGCCAACGGCAGTGAAACCCGCAAAGAGCTGAACGCATTTTTTGAAAAGTTTTTCATTGAGGCGCTTGATTCTCCTCAAAGCGAGCTGTTTTATCGCCAGAAGGCCGCTCAGCTGCAGGACATAAGCCCGGAGTGTATCTCTGTGCTGACGCGTCGGCTTCAGAAAGCGGCCTGGGCCGAGCAGGATGCGTTGGTGCAGCTGCTTGCGCAGTTCAGAGGGGTCGAGCATGTCGGTTTTTTGCAGGAATTTGTCGGGCGGGAAGCGTTCATGCCCAAAACCGGCATGAAAATCCTTGATATCTTCAACAAAAGCGATGTTATCATTGATTCAGGTGTTGCCGGTCGTCTGGTGGACTATGACAGCTTTGCCCAACGCATCACGCAGGCGCTTATGTCCGGCACGGTCGGCGATGATCTTGCCGGCGAGTTTCTGGCCTGCGGCCAAAAGGAACGCGACGGGATCCTCGCGCAGGTTCTTGAGGACTACGGGCTTCACAGTGCGCCGTTTCTGGCGCGGATTTCCGCATCTTGACAAAAAAGTCGCTGAGCGGGTACTCACCCTGCTGGAGGCGTATGGGGATGAAAAGGGTTTCCGGGTCATGGAGGCCATGTATGCCGCGGATGGCGGCAAAGATATTTTAAAGCGCATGAAAAAGGTTGCCCGTGCGTTGAGCCAGAAAGGCATTACGGTATCGCTGCCGGAAACGCCCTCGAAAGGAGGGCCTGTTTTTCAGTCCGCAAGCCTGCCGGCGGCGCGCGCCTTTGCATCAACCATTGATGCGGAAGGTTTCCGGCTGCTGTTTATCATCAAGCCGGTCAGCACATACGAATCAAAAATTTTCAACATTATCACGAATGATTCAAAAGGGATCAATGCGCTTGATGTTTTTGCCTCGTATCGCGGTGAAACGTCCCAATTGATAAAAAAACTGTTTAAGGATACAAAGTCTGATTTCCGTGAGATTGAAACGGAACGCTGCGTTGCACTGGTGATGGAAGCATGTGCAATTTCGCGCGCGCAGAACCGGATCGTGCCGGCGACTATTGCGCAGCTTGAGGCCCTTTTTGCGGACGCTATTCAAAAAAAAGCCGCTCCGGCGGTCTATGCTGTCCTCAGTGCGGATGAGATCGCAGCGCTTGACCCTGCGCCGGACACCGGAGCTCTGGTTGATACGATGGAGCTTGCTTTCTGGTATATTGTTACCGGTGAAGGCAAGGCCTGCTGGGAAAAACTCGCCCGGCTTGCCGCCGATAAGAAAACAGGCGACAATGAGAGCCGACAGGAGCAGATGCGCGCGTGTGCGGCCGGGGAGCTCGCCGGGTTTTTTACCGCTGAGCGCAGGCATGCATTCAAGCGCAGGCTTGAGGAGTTCGCCGCTATCTTTTACGCTAAAGGATATGTTGATCAGGCACGCGCAGCGCTGTGTGCCGCGCTCAAGCTGGCCGCATCGGATCATGATCCGCTGAAGGATCCTTTCTGTATCAAGATAATTGATCGGGCTTTTGAGGTTTTTCAGCAATCGCTGGAGGCCAATGAGAGGCAAAAGAGCACAGCCGCCGGCAGTGCGGCCATGAACGCCTGAGCCTGAACAGCCTGTACGGCGAGATTTTTTCAACACCTGCTACGGGGATACGTTGCAATGATAGAACCGCAGATACCCAAGGGCTTTCGGGATTTTCTTCCGCAGCAGATGATACTGCGCCGGGAAATAATGCGCACGATGAGTGCGATTTTTGAACAGTATGGTTTTGTGCCGCTTGACACGCCCTGTCTTGAATATGCCCGCACGCTTGAGGGTAAGTACGGCGAGGAAGGCGACAAGCTGATATACCGTTTTGAGGACAGGGGCGGCCGTGCCGTGGCACTGCGCTATGACCTGACCATTCCGCTTGCACGGGTCGCGGCCATGTACCAGCAGCTTCCCAAGCCGTTCAAGCGCTATCAGATCGCGCCGGTCTGGCGCGCGGATAAGCCCCAGAAAGGGCGGTTCCGTGAATTTTATCAGTGCGATATTGATATTATCGGCTCCCCCGGCGCGTGTGCCGACGCGGAACTGCTGCTGGTGGCACACGCTGTTCTGCAGGCGCTCGGGTTTGACAATTACCTGATCAGAATCAACAACCGTAAAATATTAAACGCCCTGGCTGAGCGCCTGGGTATTGATTCCGCCCGCATACCGGATTTCCTGCGCGCGCTTGACAAGCTGGATAAAGCCGGGCCTGAGGCTGTGCTGCAGGAAATGCAGTCTGCCCAGCTGCTCTCGCGTGATGCGCAGACCATTGTGCGCGAGCGGTTGCTGGGTGAAGGCGATAACTTCGAGGCGGTTGCCGCCCTGGTGGCCGACAGTGAAACCGGCGCAGCCGGACTGCGGGAACTGGAGCTGATCACACGCGTGCTTGAGGCCGACGGGGTTGACGCGCGCTATTATCAGAAGGACATCTCTTTGGCCCGCGGGCTTGATTACTACACCGGCCCGATTTTTGAGGTGGTGGTCAGGGAGCCCCGCATCGGCAGCATTTTGGGGGGCGGGCGCTATGATGATTTGATCGGCCTGTTTACGCGGCAGTCCATGCCTGCCACGGGCATTTCCTTCGGGCTTGAGCGGCTGGTGACCGTCATGGAAGAACTGGGCATGGCCGGTCAAATCCACAGCCTGACGCAGGTGCTGGTTACGCAGTTCAGCGATGAGCTTCTGGCCGACGGGGTCAAGCTGGCCGCTCAATTGCGCCGTGCCGGTTTGAACACCGAGCTGTATCATGCACCCGATAAGCTGAAGAAACAAATGTCCTATGCTGCCGGCCGCGCCATACCGGTTGTGGTTGTACTCGGTCCGGATGAGGCCGGCCAGGGCCGGGCAACGCTTAAAAATATGCTGACCGGCGCGCAGGAGACTCTTGCGCAGCAGGACCTTCCCGCAGCGATTCATAAAATTCTTGCCTGACACATGCGCTATGACGGTTTGATAATCCGCCCGCCCAGCGAAGCCGACAGCCTGATCCTGCAGGTGGCCGTGGGCTGTTCGCATAATCAATGTACATTCTGTCCGGCCTTCAAGGCAAAAAAGTTTCGGGCCAAACCGCTTGAATCCGTGATGCAGGATATTGACAGCGCCCGTCACACCTATGGCCCGGGCGTGCGCCGCGTTTTTTTGTGTGATGGTGATCCGCTCATTCTTCCCGCCCCGCATCTGCTCGCGATTCTTGAGCGTTTAAACCGGGTGTTCCCGAAGCTGCAACGGGTTGGTATGTACGGCAACGCCACAAGCATCCTGAGCAAAGATCCTGCTGAGCTGGTCCAATTGCGCAGCCTGAAACTCGGTATTGTGTATCTCGGCCTTGAGTCCGGTGATCCTGAAACCCTGATTGCGGTCCGCAAGGACGCGGCCCCGCAGGATATGATCCGGGCGGCGCGCCTGGTGCGCGATGCCAATATCAAGCTGAATGTAACCGTGCTGCTGGGCCTGGGGGGCACACAGCGCAGCACCGGGCATGCGCGCGCCACCATTGCGGTTCTTAACCAAATGCAGCCCAATCATGTGGCGGCCCTGACGCTGATGGTGGTCCCTGACACGCCCCTGCATGCTGCCATGCAGCAGGGCATATTCGAGCTGCCCGGCACGTTTGAGCTGCTCGAAGAGCTGCGGGAGATGCTTGCCGGTTCGGAGCTGAAAAACTGCCTGTTTTTCTCCAATCATGCTTCAAACTATTTTCCGGTGCAGGGCCGCCTGCCGCACGACCGGCAGGCCCTGCTGCGGCGGCTGGACGAGGTGCTGAAAAGCCGTGACAGGCGTCTGCTGAGGCCGGAATCATTGCGGGGCCTTTAAAAGGCTGTCCTAAAACACCCGGCTGCTGCGTTATGCTCATCATTCGTCTTTGCGGCGTACGTAAAAGTACGCCTCATTCCTCATGATTTCGCACGCCTTGCATCCGGCCATTTTTGAACAGCCGTTAAAAAGAACGGTTTTAAAAACCGGATGCTCGGTCAACATGCCCGTAAAGGCGATTTTTTGATTGCCAAGCGGTTTTTTTTCAACCTAAACTGAAATAGCTTTACAAGCGCTTCTCAAATACCGATATGTTGCATCAGTACGTTATCCCACAGGAGACCCGACCATGGACATTTCCGAACTGCTCATTTTTGCGGTAAAACAGCGTGCTTCCGATGTGCACTTGAGCGCCGGAGAACCCGTCATGCTGCGCATTCATGGTGAGCTGCGCAAACTTGAGATGAAAGCGCTGCCGCATGATGAAGTTCACAAGCATGATCTATGATATTCTCAATGACCAGCAGCGTAAAATGTTTGAAGAACATAAGGAGCTTGATTTTTCTCTCGGGCTGGGAGAATACGGCCGATTCCGCGTCAACTGTTTTTTCCAGAGCCGCGGTCAGGCTGCCGTTTTCAGGGCGATTCCCAACAAGATTTACAGTTTTGAGGAACTGGGGCTGCCGAAGGTCTGCAGTCAGATCGCAAAATACCGCAAAGGCCTTGTGCTGGTTACCGGCCCGACCGGCTGCGGCAAGTCAACCACCCTTGCCGCGATCATCAACTATATCAACCGTGAGCGCAAGGAACATATCATTACCATTGAAGACCCGATTGAATTCGTGCATACGGCCATAAACTGCCTGATCAATCAGCGCGAACTGGGCTGCCCACACCCATAGTTTTGCAAATGCCCTGCGCAGCGCACTGCGCGAGGATCCCGACGTTATTCTGGTGGGCGAAATGCGCGATCTTGAAACGATTTCACTGGCGCTGACCGCTGCTGAAACCGGCCACCTGGTTTTTGCCACGCTGCACACCACCAACGCGCCCAAAACCATTGACCGTATTATCGATGTGTTTCCGGCCGAGCAGCAGGAACAGATCAGAACCATGTTCTCCGAAACCATTCAGGCCGTTGTTGCCCAGCGCCTGTTTCGACGCAGGGACGGCAACGGACGCGTGGCGGCTTTGGAAATCCTGATCGGCATACCTGCGATGCGCAATCTTATCCGCGAAAACAAAATTTCACAGATTCCCTCCTTCATGCAGACCGGTCAGAAATTCGGGATGCAAACCATGGATGCGGCCATTAAAGAGCTGATCACCAAACGTATTATTGACGCTCAGGAAGCCGAAGGCCTGCTGGATGAATAAAACATAATCTTTTTTGGGGGTATGCGCAGTGACCGTTAAAGATTTACTGGTCGTTATGCTTAAGGCAAAAGCATCGGATCTGTACCTGACCGTTGACAGCCCGCCGATGTTTCGGGTTGAAGGCGTTACCCGCGCCTATGGCGAATCAAGATGACATCGCATGAGTGCGAAGAAATCGCCATGTCGCTGATGAATGAGCGCCAGAAGGCTAAATTTTCCGAGACCATGGAGATGAACCTGGGCCTGTACTACCCTGAAATCGGGCGGTTCAGGGTCAATATTTACAGCCAGAAGGGCTTTGTTGCGGTTGTTTTCAGGCAGATTAAACTTGAAATTGATACGATTGACGATCTGAAACTGCCGGAGGTTTTGAAGGGGCTTGCCACGACAAAGCGCGGGCTGGTGCTGGTCGTGGGAGGAACGGGCACCGGTAAATCAACGACTCTTGCGGCCATGGTTGAAGAGCACAACCGCACAAGGCCCGGGCATATCATTACTGTCGAAGATCCGATTGAATTTCTCTACCCCCACCGCAAATGCATTGTTTCTCAGCGCGAAATCGGCATTGACACGCTGACCTACACCGAGGCTCTGAAAAACGCCATGCGTCAGGCCCCGGACGTGATCCTGATCGGTGAGATCAGGGACCGCGAAACCATGGAATCAGCGATAACATTCTCGGAAACCGGGCATTTGTGCCTTTCAACCCTGCACGCCAATAATGCCAATCAGGCTATTGAGCGTATCATGAATTTTTTCCCGCATGAAAAACATGCGCAATTTTATTTTCAGCTTTCTTTGAACATGCGCGCCATTATTTCCCAGCGGCTCATACCGGGAGTTGACGGAAAACGTGTTGCCGCGGTTGAAATTCTGCTTGATACCCCGCGGGTCAAAGACCTGATCATGAAACATGAGATCGGACTATTGAAACAGGCCATGGCCGAAGGCAACAAGGAGGGCATGCAGACCTTTGATCAGCATCTTTTTCAGTTTTTTATTGAAGGTAAAATCAGCTATGAAAATGCTATTGTGTATGCCGACAGCGCCAATGACCTGCGCCTGCGCATTAAAATCGATGAGGTCAGCGCTGCTTCTTCTCATGCGCGCGAAAACGAGGCTGATATGAATGAAACGTTCCGCATAAAAACCGACTCAAATCGCTCGGAGTGAACCCGGCTGCGTGCTGCAGCGCGGCACGCAGCAGCACGAGAATTGAAAGGAGAGCGCTGTAATGCACAAAGGGCCTTATGTTGAGGATATACGCGAAAAGCAGTCCGTGGAAGGCCTGTATCTGGTGCGCGATAAAAACAACGGCATCACCAAAAACGGCAAACCCTATATCGCGCTGAACCTGTCCGATAAAACCGGCGTGATTAAAGGCCGTGTGTGGGACAATGCCGAGAAGCTTGACCCTGGTTTTGATCAGGGTGATGTTGTCTGCCTCAAGAGTTTTTCGGTTCTCTATCAGGGAGAAATGCAGCTGCAACATTCATGCGATCAACCGTATCGGCGCCGACGATGCCGACCCGCGCGATTTCATGTCCACATCCCAGCTTGATCCGGAACAGTGCTGTGCCGATATTCAGGCCTATATTGAGACCATCAGCGACCCTGACCTGCGCCGCCTGTTGGAACTGGTTTTTGAGGATGAGCGCATATCTTCGGCATTCAAGCAGGCCCCGGCAGCCAAAAGCATTCATCATGACTGTCTGGGCGGCCTGATTGAGCACACGCTGAGCGTGACCCGCCTTGTCGATATGCTCGCCGGGCATTATGAAACGGTGAATCGCGATTTAGTGCTGGCCGGTGCCATTCTGCATGATATCGGAAAAATTCATGAATTGAGTTATGAGCGCGGTTTTGACTATACGGATGAGGGCCGTCTCATAGGCCACATTGTGCTGGGCATGGAGCTGATTACCGATACGATACGGCGGCTGCCCGATTTTCCCGTAAAGAAAGCCATGCTGATCAAGCATATGATTCTCAGCCATCACGGGCAGCTTGAATTCGGCTCTCCCAAGCGCCCCAAAATACCCGAGGCCCTGCTGCTCAGCTATGCTGATGATCTGGACGCGAAAATGTTCGACTTCACGCAGTTTATTAAAAAAGAACAACGCCCGGAAACGAACTGGACCGGATACCATCGGCTCTTCAATCGCTATCTCTACACCGGAACGTTTGATGAATCGCCGGCGCCAGGCGCGGAGAACGGACAACCGCCGCAGGATGTATGAGCTGGTTTGCCTACGCGCTGCTGTGCGCGCTGCTGCTGGCAACAGCCGATGTCTGCGCCAAGAAGGCCCTGGGCCGGGTTGACGAATACCTTGTTGCCTGGGGCCGTCTGGTATGCGCCGCCCCGCTGTTTGTGCCGTTCGCCCCCTGGCGCGAGCTGGCAACCCTTCCCGCGCGGTTCTGGCTGATTGTCTTCATCCTGCTGCCTTTTGAAATCACCGCGATTTTCCTGTACAACCGGGCCATAAAAATATCGGATCTCTCCATTACGACCCCGTTCCTGGGGCTGACCCCGCTGTTTCTGGCTGGAACGGCCTTTATCGTGCTCGGCGAGCGGCTGAGTTTTTCAGGATTTATCGGCATCATGCTGGTCGTGGCCGGCGCCTACCTGCTCAATGTCCGCCAGTCACAGCAGGGCCTGCTTGCCCCCATACTGGCAATCGCGCGCGAGCCCGGCTCGCGCCTGATGGTGATTGTCGCGCTTCTGTACAGCTTCACCTCGCTGCTGGGCAAAATGGCCGCGCAGACAGCGGGCCCGCTGCTGTTTGCCGCGGTTTACTCGGTTATTATCGCGCTGCTGCTTACACCGCTTGTGCTGCGCATTGGCCGCGTTGGCCTGCTGCGAAAAGCGTTTCGCAATCCGTGGTTCCTCCTGCTTGGGCCCTGTTACGGCCTGATGCTGCTCTGCCACCTGAACGCTATCGTGCTGGTCGAGGCCTCCTACATGATCGCGGTCAAGCGCTGCAGTTTGCTGTTTGCCATTATGTACGGCCGGCTTGATTTTCAAGGAGGAGGGCTTCCGGGAGCGCATCAGCGGAGGCCTTGTCATGATTGCGGGGATCATGTGCATCACCCTGCTGTAACAGGTGGCCGGCTGTCCATTAATGCCCGTCTGCTACGTTGTGCTGCATTCGTCATTGCGGCGTACGCAAAAGTACGCCTCATTCCTCATGATGTCGCACGCCTTGCATATGAACATTTCTGAACAGCCTGCAAAAAAGCAAATTTTCAATACATTGTTAAGGCTTAAGGGTTTGTAGGGGCAACCCCCTGTGGTTGCCCGTGAGTTCGGCCCGTTGCGCCGTCTTGACATGAAAAGGCCTTTGTTTTATAGTTTCTGCCTGTTTTTAACATGTGTGATCTTGTATGAATATTCAGGAAAGGAACCGGATATGAAAATTTTGAAAATTGACCACATCGGGATCGCCGTCAACAGCATGGATGAGGGTAAAAAATTCTGGAACGAGATTCTGGAGCTTGATTTTAACGGCGAGGAAACCGTTGAGGCACAGAAAGTCAAAACGGGTTTTTTCCCGGTCGGCGAAAGCGAAGTCGAGCTGCTTGAGTCTACCTCGCCCGACGGCCCGGTTGCCAAATATATTGAGAAAAAAGGCCCGGGCATGCAGCATATCGCCTTTGTGGTTGAGGACATCGAGGCGGCCCTGGCTGAGCTGAAGGCAAAGGGCGTGGCCCTGATTGATCAGGTTCCGCGGATCGGGGCCGGCGGCAAGCAGATCGCATTCCTGCATCCCAAGGCGACCGGCGGGGTGCTGGTGGAGTTGTGCCAGTGCGGCAGCAGCCACTAGCAGGTTGTTGAAAAACGCCCGGCTGCTTCGTTGCGCTGCATCCTCAGTCTTTGCGGCGTACAAAAAGCACGCCTCATTTCTTCGGATTTGCGCGCCTTGCATCCGGAGCATTTTTGAACCGCCTGAAAAAAACGTTTTATGAGCACTAGCATCAAGGAGATATAAATGGGACAGCAGCCTGATACAAAGAAATGGGAAGAGCTCGCGGCCAAGGAGTTGCGCACCGCGCCGCTTGAATCTCTCACCCGCATGACACCTGAAGGAATTCCCGTCAAGCCGCTGTACACGGCCGAGGATCTTGAAGGTATTGAGTTTGTTAACACCCTGCCGGGCTTTGACCCGTTTGTGCGCGGCGTGCGCGCCACCATGTATACGGGCCGGCCCTGGACCATCCGTCAGTATGCCGGGTTTTCAACCGCGCAGGAATCAAACGCCTTTTACAAGCGCAACCTGGCCGCCGGGCAGAAAGGCCTCTCGATCGCCTTTGATCTTGCGACCCACCGGGGATATGACTCCGACCACCCGCGGGTGGCAGGCGATGTGGGCAAGGCGGGCGTGGCCATCGACTGCGTCGAGGACATGAAGATCCTTTTTGACGGCATTCCGCTTGACCAGATGTCGGTATCCATGACCATGAACGGCGCCGTGCTGCCCGTGATGGCGTCCTACATCGTCGCGGCCGAGGAACAGGGCGTGGCCCACGACAACCTTGACGGCACGATTCAAAACGATATCCTGAAGGAATATCTCACGCGGAACACCTACATCTACCCGCCTGACCCCTCGATGCGCATCGTCTCCGACATCATCGGCTACTGTTCCAGAAACATGCCCAAGTACAACACCATCAGCATCAGCGGCTATCACATGATGGAGGCCGGCGCCAACTCGCGTGCTGCAGACCGCCTTTACCATTGCCGACGGCATCGAGTACGTCAGGGCGGCGATCGCAGCGCGGCATGGATGTCGACACGTTCGCGGGCCGGCTGTCGTTCTTCTTCGGCATCGGCATGAATTTCTTCATGGACATCGCCATGCTGCGGGCCGCGCGCTTTCTGTGGGCCGATCTGATGAGCAGTTCAACCCGAAGAAGCCGGCATCGCGCATGCTGCGCACGCACTGCCAGACATCGGGCTGGAGCCTTACCGCAGCAGGACCCCTACAACAACATCATCCGCACTACGCTCGAGGCCCTTTCGGCCGTGCTGGGCGGCACCCAGTCGCTGCACACCAATTCGTTCGACGAGGCCATCGGCCTGCCCACTGATTTTTCGGCCCGCATCGCGCGCAACACCCAGATCATCCTGCAGGAGGAAACGTCGATCTGCAACGTGGTCGACCCTCTGGGCGGCTCCTACTATATCGAATCCCTGACCAACTCGCATCGTTCAGGAAGCCCGGAAGATCATCGCCGAGGTCGACGCCATCGGCGGCATGGCCAAGGCCATCGCAGCGGGCATGCCCAAGATGCGCATCGAGGAATCCTCGGCCCGCAAGCAGGCCCGCATCGACCAGGGCAAGGACATCATCGTGGGCGTCAACAAGTACCAGGTCAAGGAAGACCGCGAAATCGAGGTGCTTGAGGTTTCGTCTGCCGTGCGCGACGAGCAGGTCGCGCGCTTGAAGGAGATCCGCGCAACGCGCAACGAGACGGAGGTCAAACGGGCGCTTGAGGCCGTCACCAACTGCGCCGCTCAGGGCGGAAATCTGCTTGAGGTCTGCATTCCGGCCATGCGGGCGCGGGCAACCGTGGGCGAGGTGTCGGATGCGATCGAGAAGGTGTTCGGCCGCTATGTTGCGACCACGCAGTGCATCTCCGGCGCGTTCGCGGCCGAATACGGCGAGAGCGAAGTCATCGATGCCATCCGCAAGCGCACCGCCGATTTTGCCGAAAAGCAAGGCCGCCGGCCGCGCATCCTCGTGACCAAGATGGGGCAGGACGGACATGACCGCGGCTACAAGCTGATTTCAAGCGCCTATGCCGATCTCGGCTTCGACGTCGACATCAGCCCGATGTTCCAGACCCCGGCCGAGGCCGCGCGCATGGCCATTGAGAACGACGTGCATGTCGTGGGCGTCTCAAGCCTTGCGGCCGGGCACAAGTACCTTGTGCCTGAAATCGAAGAAGAGCTGGACGAGCAGGGCGGCCGCGAGATATTCGTGGTCGTGGGCGGCATCATTCCGCCCAAGGACTATGATCTGCTGCTCGGCTCGGGCGCGGTCGCGATTTTCGGGCCCGGCACGCCGGTCATCGAGTCGGCCAACAAGGTGCTGAATATTCTCGAAGCGCTGTAGCAGGCTGTTGAAAAACGCCCATCTGCAGCGTTGCGCTCATCATTCGTCTTTGCGGCGTACGAAAAGTACGCCTCATTCCTCACTGATTTCGCGCGCCTTGCATCTGAGCGTTTTTGAACAGCCTGTATAAAAAGAGACTTTTTCAACACCCTGTTAGTGTTCAACCCCGATCGTTCACGCTGCGGCTTTTGCAGTCGCACAGGCAGTCGGCGCGCAAGCGCCGGGGATTGCTATGGCGCCAAAACATCCTTCCTCCTATTATTGTGACGGCGTGCTCGCGCGCGACCGCCGCATCCTTGCCAAGACCATCACCCTGCTTGAAAGCTCTCGCTCCGATCATCAAGAACTTGCCCGCGAAGTGCTCGATGAGCTGATGCCGCACACGGGCCACGCCATCAGGCTCGGCATCACCGGCGTTCCCGGCGCGGGAAAAAGCACCTTTATCGAACGCTTCGGGACGCATGTGACCGGGCAGGGCCACACCTTGGCCGTGCTGGCGATCGACCCCAGCAGCCGCCGCAGCGGCGGCAGCGTCCTGGCCGACAAGACCCGCATGGAGCAGCTGTCCATGAACCCGGCGCCTTTATCCGGCCCTCCCCGGCCGGTGAACGCTCGGCGGCGTTGCGCGCAAAACACGCGAGGCATGCTGGTCTGCGAGGCCGCCGGCTATGATGTCGTGATCGTCGAGACGGTCGGGGTAGGGCAGTCGGAGACCACTGTCGCCGGCATGGTCGATTTCTTCCTGGTGCTGATGATCGCCGGGGGCGGGCGACGAGATCCAGGGCATAAAAAAGGGCTGATGGAAGTTGCCGACGCCGTCGTTATCAACAAGGCCGACGGCGACAACATCCAGGCGGCCGAGCGCGCCAAGCGGGACTACCTCTCGGCCCTGCATCTTTTGCGTCCCGCATCGCAGGCATGGTCGACCGCCGGTTCTGACCTGCAGCGCGCATACCTTGCAGGGCATTGATGAGGTCTGGCAGACCGTGCTCGATCACCGTGACCGGCTTACGCAAGTGGGCGAGCTTGCAGGAGAAGCGCCGCACGCAATCGCTTGACTGGATGTGGTCGATGATCGAAGAGGGCCTGAGGGAGCAGTTTCACGCGCATGCCGGGGTGAAGGCATTGCTGCCTTCCGTGCTTTCAAGGGTTGCGCATGGCACGCTCGCACCCGGAGCTGCGGCGCGGGGCTGCTGGATGCCTGCCGCAAATAAATCGGCGGGCTGTTGAAAAATGCCCGTCTGCGGCGTTGCGCTGCATCCTCAGTCTTTGCGGCGTACAAAAAAGTACGCCTCATTTCTTCGGATTTGCGCGCCTTGCATCCGAGCATTTTTGAACAGCCCGATAACAGGCATTTTCAAACAATCATGCAGAGCGCGCCTGAGATTGGTTCCGCGCTCGACGCTTGTTTAATGTATGGACGCGCTTCTGCGCGTCCGGGAGTTGCTTTATGGACATGATCGGCAGCGCAACCCTTGGCGACGTATTTGACCGCGCCTGCAGCGCGTTCCCCGACAAAGAATTCATCGTCTTCGAGGACCGGCTGGGCGCTGTTTCGACCTTACGTACGCGCAGGCCGCGGCCATGGTCGAACAATACGCCGCTGTATTCGCACGGCACGGCATTGCGAAGGGCGAGCGCGTGCTGGTGCACATGCACAATTGTCCGAGCTATCTCTTCACCTGGTTTGCCTGCGCGAAACTCGGGGCGATCATGGTGCCGCTCAACGCGCAGGCCGGCGATTTCGAGCTTGATTTTCTGCATCGATCACTGCGGGGCTTCGGCGGTCGTGACCGAACCCGACTCGTTTGAGCGCTTTTGCGCCCTGCAAAAAAACCATCCCGGCCTGCGCACGATTTTTCTGCCCAATACGTTGACTGAGCATGAATATCCGCGGCGCTGTGCTGATCGACGAAGAGCGCGACTGCTGCCTGCATGCCTGCACCCAGAAAGCTTTGAGCAGCGACGATGACCTGATGTGGCTTTTTACCTCCGGCACCACGTCGCGGCCCAAGGCCGTGCAGCTCACGCATGCCAATGCAGTTTTTGCCGGGATTTTCGGCGCTGCGTGGTGGAAGGTAGTGCCAGCATGACCGCCACATGCTGGTGCTGCCCCTGTTCCACGTGAACGCCCAGTTCATGTCCGTGATGCCGGTCTTACGGCCGGGGCGACCCTGATCATGACAGAGCGTTTCAGCGCTTCGCACTACATGGAGCAGGTCCGTTGCCACCGGGCAACAACCGCGAGCCTGGTCGCAACCACGCTCACCATGATCTTGAACCAGCCTGTGAGCGAGCTTGACTCTTGCAATGATCTGCGGCTTGTCATCTACGCCATCGGGTTGCCGCAAGAAAAGCTTATCGCCTTCCAGGAGCGCTTTAATGCGCCCCTGTGCGAGCTTTGGGGCATGAGCGAAACGCTCGGCGCAACCACCATCAACCCGCTTGACGGCGAGATGCGGCTCAACTGCATCGGCATAGCGCGCAAAGAAAATCAGGTAAAAATCGTGGATGATGACGGCCGCGACGTGCCGCCCGGTACGGTCGGCGAAATGGTCGTGCAGGGCGTTCCGGGCCGAACGCTCATGAAGGGCTACTACAATGACCCGGCGGCGACAGAGGCGACCATTCGCGACGGCTGGCTGTACACGGGCGATAATGCCTACATGGATGAACAGGGCTATTTTTATTTTGTCGACCGCAAGAAGGACATGATCAAGCGCGCCGGGGAAAACGTGGCGGCCTGCGAGGTCGAGTACGTGATCAGCCTGCACCCTGCGGTGCAGGAGGTCGCGGTGGTGGGCGTGCCGGATGCGGTGCGCGAGGAGGCCGTGCTGGCGTTTGTGATCGTCAGGCCCGGTGAGTGCTGCAGCGAGCAAGACATTATCGACTGGTGCAGCGGCAAACTGGCCGATTTTAAGGTGCCGGGATCAGTGCGCTTTGTGGCTGATTTTCCGCGAACGTCGCTGGGCAAGGTGCAGAAAAATATTTTAAGACAGCAGGCTTTGAAAGAGCCCCGGCAGGCGTGTAACCGTAGCGTCTTGCCGTTGGGTGCTTACATTCCGCAATAAGCCTATGAACATGTCATGCCGCACCTGAAAGCGTGGCTGTCATCTTTTCCGGAGAGCATCCCCCAGCTTTTTGCCTGCAGTTTCTGCGCGGCCGATGACCTCGGGCATGTCATCGACATCGTTCATGCCGATTGCCTCGGCGATTTTTCCGACAAGCTCCAGCCTGTGCGAAGTGCCCATGCACAGCGCCAGCTCCTCGATGGCTTTTTCATGGCCGGCCCCGGCAACGGTTGTTACCACCACGCCGAGCTTGCCCGCAAGGGGCCGCTGCCCCATAAAGGGCATCTCCGGATCATAGAAGGGGCCGATGCCCCGGTAGAAAAGCGCGAGGCTCCTGTCGATAAAGCACTTCACCGCGCCGGAGATGTTCATGAAGTATGTCGGTGAGCCGACGATAATGGCGTCGGCTGCCAGCAGCTTGGCGTAGAGGCCCTGCATGTCGTCTTCTATGGGGCATTTGCCCTCATCCATCATGCAGCCCGAGCACCCCGTGCAGGGCTTAATCACAAGCGTGCCGAAATCGGCAACGTCATACTCAAAACCCGTTGCTTCGGCAACTTTTTTCACCAGCTTATTCGTGTTGCTGTCGGGCCGCATGCCGCCGCAGATAGCCAGTATGTTCATAGTGCATTCCTCCTGTTTAAGTACGGTTGATGATCTTCTCTTTTTGTTAAAGGGCTGTGTCTGCCCTGGAAATATACCACTGCAATGTCAGCCTGCACTAATTTATGTATGGACGACCCCCTGTCTGCCCCCGCGGGTTTCCGGTGTATCGCCTTTGGTGTCGGCAATGCCCACCAGGGTATGGAAAAGCGGGGGAACCCGGGTTTCAAAGAAGAGCATTGTGCCGCTGAAGGGGTGCTTGAAGCTGATCGATTGGGCATGCAGGGCCAGGCGATTGTGCCCTTTTGCTGCTTGTCCGTACTTTTTGTCACCAACAATCGGGTGTCCGATGCCGGCAAGATGCACGCGTATCTGGTGCTTTCTGCCCGTCAGCAGATCAACCTCAAGAAGTGCACAGCTTTTTGACTGCTTCAGGACCCGGTAGGCCGTGGTCGACAGCATGCCGTTGACGCTGTCGGCTGTAGAATACACCTTAAGCGCTTTCGTCTCCGCAAGGTATGTCGTAATCGCACCCGATTTTTTTTTGCATATTCCGTGCACGACGGCAAGATACTTCTTCTGCGTTGTATCCCATTGGCCCTGCAGGCTGAGCTTGGCCTCCATGCTTTTCGCGAAAATGAGTATGCCGGATGTTTCCCGGTCGAGGCGGTGCACGATGAAGATGCGCTTATGCGAGGTGGCGCTTCCCTTGCGGACATACTCCGTGAGATAGGAGTACGCAGTTCGCGACTGCTCCTTGTCCGTGGCGATCGTCAGGAGGCCCGGAGGCTTATCTATCACCAGGATATCGCGGTCCTCGTGAAGTATTCTAAGGCCTTTCGGCAGGAAACGCCTTGTTGGAGCGGAACGCTTGCTCATGGTATCTGCCGCCTCTGTTTCTGTGCGATGTGCGTTAATCGGGGCCATCCGCTGGTCGTGCTGCGGCCAGCATGCCGGGCTTTCTGTGCCGGGGGCATTTCTTGATCGTGCATTCAAGTTTCAGCGCCATGCTTTTAGAAAAGCAGTTCGGCGTTCGCGCAAGCACTGTAACCGGGTTGCGGGCGCGTGTGTACCTGGAGGCAGTGCCCGCATTGTGCTGAGCTGAGCCGAAATGCCATATCAGTGGTTATACCACAGTAATAGGAACCATCGCGGCACTCAAGCAAATAAACGCAGTATGTATTTTTGCCACTCATCGTAAAAATCCGCGGATTAATTGACAATTGAAGATGTGAGCGCGCGCCCTGTCTTTACTCCGGTGCTGCGGGGCTGCCAGGGGCGGCGCTGTCGCGGAACAGGCTGTACCTGTTGCTCCGGAGCCATTCCAGTTTGTGGGCGAGGCCGGTCCGCTCCGGATCAGGGTAGACGGAGAAGCCGGACAGGCCGTCGGCGCGGCTGACATCGTTTGTCTGTTTGAATGCCGTCACCCATGACTTCTTCCCATTGCGCCACTGTTCAGCGCCGTGATAGCGCTGCCATGGCCAACCGGTCAGCATGAGTAAAACAGCGGCTGCAAACAGCAGGGGCATGACAATCCTGCTGTTGATCAGAGCTGGAACAGTCAGACAAAACAGATACGCCCCGATAAAGCCGGGCAGTATTAACGGCACATACCGTGTAACGCCAGCCGCTTCAAGGCCGCCGTCAAGCCGGCCCGCAGCCGAGGCAGCGGAAAAAACAAGCGAGAACGCGATCAGGATGAAAACAGCCTGATAACGGGGATAGTGATCATTCTGATAACGCAGCTTCACACAGGCAGCTGCGAGCATGCAGAGCAAGGCTGCTATGATAAGCAGGCCGGTCCCTATCGACTGCGGGGAAAGAAGTCTGTCGGGCAGGACTGCAGCGGAAAATGTAATCGCCATGAAAGCCGGATAGAGATACCAGGGCTGCTCACCGGCGAGGAAACATTCGGCCGTATGTGAAAAGCTGTAATCATGGTAGAAAAAGGCGATGGCAGCCAGGCAGCAGATGAGTGCGCCGGCTGCAATACAGGCCTGCTTCCATTGCCTGCTTCGGCAGCGGTGCAGGCAGTCGATGATTAGCAGCGCCGGCAGAATCGGTTCTGCCAGGAAACCGTAGCCGGTAAACAGCGTGAGGAAATAGATTCCTGCGGCCAGACAATAGCGCAGCAGTATAGTGTTCAGTGTCAGCGCAATGCACAGCAGGATAATCAGGAGCAGCGGCAGCGCCCCATGGGAAACATTCGGGCAGCCGCAGTATGTTTCCATTGGCTTCACGGAAAGAATCATCAGAACGGGGATTGCATCATACCACTGCAAAGAGGCGAACAGGCGCCGTTTAAGCCACAGGAATGCTGCGGCGGCAGCCACCATGACCATGCCGACCGTGAATGCCTGGGCGCGCTGGTTCCAGTCGGTTGCAGCGTTGACCGCCCAGATTATAAACGAGCCGAGCCCCTGGCGATGGGGCCCGTGCTGCCAGGAAAAAATTTTCCACAGGCCCTGAGGTTTAAAGAACGGGTTATAAAAATCCCACTGATCCCAGTACGGGCACATCAACGGCAAAGCGGTCGATGACGCGAAAAAGCTGCACGGCCTGAAACACCGCCAGGGCGAGCGCGATAGCGCTCAGGGCAATCGCTGCGCGGGAATATCCCCGCGCCTCAGCGCAGGGTTGTGTATCCTTTACAGACAGCATGTAAACTGAAAACCTCTCTGGTTCTTTGTTGAAAATTCTGCCTGTGTGTACATTCTCTCAAAAACCGAGCCAGCGCGTCACCTCGTCAACGCCAGCCCGCAACCGGGGGAATGTGTTGATTGCCGCCCCTGCAGCGGGATAGCCGAGCGCCACGCCGCCCAGCAGCTCACGGTCATCGGCAATACCAAGGTGTTTTTTTATATCTTCGGCGCAGATGACCGTTACCGTCAGCCAGCAGGCGCCAAGGCCCCGGGCATGGGCAGCAAGCAGAAAGTTTTCAAGGGCCGCAGCCGTGCTCAGCGCGTACTGGTTGTCTGCGCCTGTGTAGGAAACAAAGTAGACCGCAACGGGCGCGTCGCAAAAGCGCAGGCTTTTCTCGAATATTTCATTGGGATCATCGCCCGCCTTTTCGGCCGCGGCGATCATGGCGTCAAGAACCTCCTGCTGGCGCGACTTCAGCGGCTCGGGAGGGTTGCCGAAGGCGTCGTCGGCCTGCAGGCGCTCGAAAAAATTTTCCTCGGTAATGGCATTGACCGCCTCAAGAGCAGAGCCCGTGAGCACGATGAACTCCCAGGGCTGCTGGTTGGTGGCGCTGGGGGCCCAGGTGGCAGCCTCAAGGCATTCGGCTATCAGCTCGCGCGGCGGCATGCGCCGGTCAAATGCGCGTATGCTCCTGCGCTGTTTGATGACATCCAGAATATCCATGGCAACTCCTTTGGCGGTTTAACTGCACGTACTGTTGCTCTGTAAGAAAAGCAACAGGAATTTAGCATAGCAGTCATGAAATGCCAACTCCGTGTTTATCAGGGGCCAGCCCACTGTGCGCACATACACTTTTTAAGCAGCAGGCACATCCCGCAATTCACTTCAATCAGCAAGGTTCCTGAATTGTCATGCCGGTTCGCGGTTTGCAGGGTACACATCTCATTTGTACTAGCAGGTAACTACTTATTTAAGGGCGTTTCTCTGATTTCTCTTCAGAAGCATTCCGGCAGCCGTGAAATCCGCCATGAGCCCGACGGAGCTTCTACCATGCGATAGAACCAGGCTGCAAGCGCCATGCTGAGCGCCCAGGCCGCCAGTAAACCCAAGACAGCTCCAGCCGGATTTACCCATTCAAGACGCACAAAAAGGGCATTGACGAGCAGACACACGGGAAAGTGCACAAGGAAAATCAGCGTATGATATTTTGCCGAGAAACCCCAGGTGCAAGGCGCTCAGGCATCGATCAGCTAACTCGCTCCGGCAGCTGAGCCCCAGTGACAGGGCCACAGCCAGCGCGACCGCGATGCGCAGGCGGAAATCAACCATGAGCGCACACAGAACGATCACGGCCGCTGCGCATATCCAGGTCGGAGCATGCCTGCGCTGTGATGCCCACCATGCGGCTGCGCCAAGCCCGTAAGAACCGAAAAAATAAACGCGCACGTGTCCCAGCCCGGTTCGCGGTTGAACCAGAACACCGAAGCGATCCACAGGCCCGGCCCAAGCACCAGGGCAGCAGGCCTGGCTCGAGCCGCAGCACAGCAGTGCCATGAGTGTGTACAGTTGAAAATCAATCGCAATGTACCAGATACCGGCAAGAGCGCCTCAAAGCCGCACAGGTCCTGCAGCAATGCAAGGTTGGCAAGCACCTGCAGAATTTCAGGGCGCGCCGGAATCGACGCATCAGTCATCCAGCAGCGGGCCGCTGCCCCACGAGGACTGCCAGTACAATGGCGGCGGCATAGGGGATGACAAGTCGCAAATAGCGCTGCCCGATCAACCGCAGGGGCGAATCTGCCGCGTCGTCGGACGACAAACTGCGGGCTGCAAGAAATCCACTGATGACCAGGAAGACTTGCACTGCAA
>CAVRPV010000011.1:0-257460 GCA_963723235.1 uncultured delta proteobacterium | reverse complement strand
AACCGTTTTAAGTGAATTCATATTTTTCAACAGCCTGCTAAAACCCGATTTCCTGAAAGCCGAGCGGCGCAGGCCCACTAATCACACGTGCAGGTTTCTACCAGACCGGCGTCGTTTTGCGCGTGGCGCCGCCGCCTTTTTCGGACTGATCTTTCGATACACCCGTCTGCGGTGTCCGTCTTCGCGCCGTCTAACGGTCAGCAGTTCCTCGATGGCAATGCCGAACAGATTTTCATTTTCCTGAAGATAGGGCAAAATCAGATTCCAGTCGGCATCGGTCAGCTCGGCATACTCGCCGCCATTGAGCTGCTCGTCCACCAGCTTGCGGTGCGGGTCCCGGACATAAATCGCGCCGCCTGAGGCAAGCGAAAAAATATTCGAGCCCGGGATAGGGGAATCATATTCCCTGATGCTGCCGTCTCGGTCATCAAAGCCAATGCCGTTGAGCACCACAAAGCCGCCGCCGTTGAGCGGATCGCCGGCCATGAATGATTCCGCAAGATAATCAAGGGCAGTGCCGTTGATCACCACGCGCGGCTTGCCCACGGCATTGATAAGGGGCCGGCCGGCGGCATTGCCCATAATATAGGCAGCACCGCCCTTGGCGCCGTACATGAAAGTCTGGCCCACATCACCGTACACGACGAGCTTGCCGTCTTTCATGATCTGGCAGAGCTGGTCCTGGGCATTGCCGTGCACATGAATTTCCATGCCGTCGATGCCCGAGGCAAGATAATCGCCCGATGAGCCGTAGACATCGATACGCACGCCTTCGGTTGCCGGCGCCGAAGCCGCAGCCCGTAAAGCGCTGGCCGCGGTATTTATAAACGATAAACCGTCGCCAGCCGAGCTTGTAGGCCGCCACGATCAGGACCGCATCGCACAGGTCGCCCTCGGGCTCGAAATTTCTCGGCATCGATGACCAGCACCGCATCTTCCCTGAGCGGCGCGCGCAGGTTTTTCCGGGTATCGAAATCGATATGACTGTATTTCGAGCCCGGAATTTTCGGTTATTTTCGGCGTAGCGGCAAAAATCGCGTCAAGGCTTACCTTGAGCACATGCAGCAAAGATCCCCGCTTAACCGTTCCGGTGTCATAGCGCCGGTCACTCGAGCATGGTCAGCGCCTCAATGGCGACTGCTCTTATTGGCATCGCTCTGCCGGCCGATATGCTCGATTGCCTTGACAGCGCAGGTGACATGCCTCCGGGCTGAAAACGACTTGAACCCGTCCCGGATAGAAGCAAACACGCCTGCGCTGCCGCATCGCCCTGCTGAAAAAGAGGGGCAAGCCTGCCTGCTGCAGCCTGTATAGCGGCATCGTCCGGGTGCCTTGCAGGCATCGTGCAGATCTGCTGGTCCCGGGGCGTTGTCTATCACCTTGCCGAACTTATCCGTGCAGATGAGCTTTTTGCCGCCTGCGCCATCGCCGCTGTCAACAAGGCTGAAGATAAATGAACCGCCGTCGGTATAGCTGCCGCCGCGGGCATTCCAGTACTTGTCGGCAATGGGCCGGAAGCGGGCGTCCTCGCGCTCAAGGGACATCAGCGTTGCATCGATTGCCTGCTTTCTCCGAGCAGATGAGGCCGATCTGCACCTCGCCGCTTCCTGCAGGGCAAACACCTGGGGCCGCAGCATGGCCGTATCAGTAATGCCGATAAGCTGCAGCGCCTTATCTGGATATTGTTGCGGGCGATAATGAAAAACCAGGGCCCGTCGGGCGAAGCATCCACATGGTGCGTCTGAATTGCCTTGTACAGCTTCTGCTTATCCGCCGGCAGCAGGTCGAAATCCATTTCCGATGTCGGCGCCAGGGCCTCGATCAGGTATTCAAGCGGATATTTGTACACGCGGCTCCACAGGTCAAGCATGAGGGCCGCCTCTTCCGTATCGGTCAGAAACAGCGGAATATAATTGCGCTGCTTCAGATACTCGCTCACGGACTGGTAATTTGCGAAGTCGCCGTTGTGCACCAGCGCCTCATTGAGTGCGCTGAAAGGATGGCAGCCGCCGGGATGCCAGACCCTGCCGCGGGTGGGATAGCGCTGATGGGCGATCCAGGCATGGGCTTTGAAATCCTCAAGCTTGTAGTATTTAACCACGTTTTCGGCATAGCCCGACGATCTTCAGTATCATCATGTTTCTGCCGTGAGACATGACAAAGGCTTTTTTATCGCCAAGGGAGGCATAATATTTCGCATTGATCTTAAAGCTGTTGTGGTACACGAACTCGTCTTCGGCGTCGCGGCGGTCAAGGGCCGTAAGCGCCATTGTCGCGGATGAAGGCGTCAAGAACGTCCTGCTTTCACCCGGACGAAATACCGCATGATCTCCGGCGGCTTCACATCAAGGCCGATGCTGCGGTAATCATCAATGCGCGGCAGCTTTTCCGATTTATCGATGGTGAAATACGGGATGTATGAACGGCTCGGCAATCTCACCGGCAATGCTTTCATCAAGAAGGGCAATGTGCAGCATATAGTCATCTTCAAGCACCTGCCGCGAGACGCCCAGCGCTTCGGGGATAAAGCCAACGGCAGCAATACCGCCGCCCTTGCCGTTGCCGCGGTTGTGCATCTGCACCGACGGCTCAAAGATATTTTTTCCCGTCACGGGAATGGAGCTGATGAAGCCGGTAACGCCGCAGCCGCCTTCTTCTTCGGTATTCTGGGCAAGCGTGGGGCACCTGGCTGCACAGCTCGGCGCGGGATGCAAGAATTTGTTCTGCACTGTTCATTATAGAAACTCCGTTTAAATTCTCTGCAGGGGCAGGTTCGCAAACCGCCCCTGCCAGTGATCAATTAGCTGTAATCAACATGCTCCAGCAGATCGGTCCGGCCGACAAGCTCGGTAACGCTTTTCATGCCCATGCGCTGCAGTATGTCGACGAGCTGGTAGTTCCAGGCATGGTAGAGGTTGGTGAGGCGCTGCGTCGCCCATTCGTCGTTGAACAGGTCGGCAAGCTCCGAGTCGGTCGAGGCGATGCCGCGGGCGCATCCCCGGCCCGATTCGCAGTTGCCGCAGCGCACGCATTCAAGGGCGACCATTTCCGCCGTGCCGATAACCGCGCCGTCGGCGCCGAGGCAGATCGCCTTGACAAGATCATGGGCGGTGCGGATGCCGCCCGAAGCAATAAGGGTCACCACATCCCGGGCGCCTTCGTCCCTGAGGAAATTATGCACCTTCGGGATGGCATATTCGATGGGCATGGCGATATTCTTTTTTGCGATATCGGGCGCCGCGCCCGTGCCGCCATAGCCGCCGTCGATATGGATGATATGCGCGCCGGCATAATAGGACCCGACGGCAACCATGTCCACATCATTGGGCGTTGAAACCTTCACCGACACCAGGGCCTTCGGGTTCATCTGCTTGATCCAGTCGATATGCTTTTTGTGGTCTTCGATGGAATAAACCGAATGAAACGGAAAGGGCGAAAAAAGCGACGTGCCCTTCACCGCCTCGCGCATGCGCGCAACGCTTTCCGTATTCTTTTCTCCGAGCAGATGCCCGCCAAGGCCCGGCTTTGCGCCCTGGGCATACTTGAATTCGACGATCTTGACGCGCTGTATCGTTTCCTCGCGCACACCGAAAAGGCCCGGTGGCGACCTGCGTGATCACATGATCGTCATAGGGATACAGCATTTCCGGATACCCGCCTTCGCCCGTGCAGGTGAAGGTATTCCAGATTTTTGCATTGCGCGCCTTTGAAAGCATGGTCGCAAGGCTCACCGAACCGAAGGACATGCCGCCGCCGTAGACGGGCGTCGAGATCACCACATCGGCCCGGCCGTCATTCCTGCGGTTCAGGCGTGATGGCCGTTGAGATTTCCTCGCGCTCGACCTTGGGCGGATTTTCCGGGAACTTCAGGCGCAGCTTGTCGAAGCCGCCGCCGGAATTGCCGATGTTGTAGCCCAGGTCCGTGCGCTCGGGCGGATAGCCGGTTTCAGCCATGATCCAGGTCGCAACGATCATGTCCGAGGTCCAGCGGCAGTCGCCCAGGGTGTCATACATGGGATTGAGGGACAGGCTCAGCGCCTTGCGCGGGCACTGGTACACGCAGTAAAACTCGTCGTTCTTGCGGCACTCGTAGCCGATGCATTTATAGTCGATGGGCGGCCGCATTTTATTATGGCCCTCGATGCGCTCGTGCACGCCGTAGGGGCAGCTGTTCGCGCACATGCCGCAGTTGATGCAGGCATCAGACCGGGTGACCTTGTATTTGGGCACCTGGTGCTTGAACCGCGATGGCATTGGTTTTATAACGACGCTGTCTGGTTTCATACGTTTGCCGCTTCCTGCTTCTGAAAAAGTTTACCGAAAATTTCCTTGTCGATTTCATCAAAAAATATGGCCCTGCCGGTTTCGCCCCGCAGCCTGCGCGCCTCGCGGATGCCCATGGCTCCCATGACTTCAAGAAGCTGCGAGTGCCAGGCGCCCATGAGATTCACGATCCGCTGCCGCGCGATGGCGACCGGTATTTTTTCGATTCCTTCGGGCATGACGATTTTCTTTTCCGGCTGCTGATACACGCAGCGCCCCCAGGGCTATGAGCAGCGGCAGGCCGACCGCGGTCAGGTCGGCGCCGCAAATGCAGGCCTTGGGCACATGCTCTGCCATGGCAATGCCGCCGGAGGCGATAATCGAGATTTCATCCCGCATCCGCTCATCGATCAGCCGCAGGTGGACCGCCCGGATAACATCCTTAATATAGCGGTCTGCCCTGCACTTCCATGCCGCAGTAATCGGCGACAATATGGATGATTTCCACCCCGGCTGCGGGCAAGCTCCACGACCGCGTCTTCAATGCCGGTGGCTGCAGGAATGCGCACGATGACCAGCGCGGAGCTGATATTTTCTTAACCGATTCGCGAACTGCCGCAAAATTGTTCAGAAGCGCGTCGCTGTACTCGAGCGCGATAACCCGGGCACTGCCTGATCAGCTCGGTGATGGACAGAATCGGCTCAGGGGCACATCAGCGGTATGATATGCTGCATGTGCTTCTGCATGTCAGCGGTGATTTCCGCAGCACGGAAGCATGGCAAAAGATCCGATTGCTTCGGCTGCCGTTACCATCGCAATGTTTAACATTGGGCGTCAAAAGGTCCGAGGCCGGAATATCAAAAATAATCGGCAGCGGCACATCGACAGTATCGAAAATGTTTGAAACAAGCGCGCCCGAACCGTCGAACTCCAGATGGTTGAGCTTCCTGCCCAGTTCCACGGCAGTGCTGATGTATTCGCGGCCGTGAATGCCGTCGCGTGTGGGCCGGACGATCTCGGACATATCGGTCCACATGCCGTCAAAGCCCGGGCCGGTAAACGGGCCGCGATAACCGGCGCCCGACACGGGCACCTTGCCGTCTTCAGCCTGCTTCCAGATGGACAGAAACATGTCCGGCTTCCAGTACGACCCGCCAAGGGCCTGAAAATCAGGATCGAGTGATTTCACCAGCGCGCCGCGCGGGCATTCCTGGATGCAGCGGAAGCAATTTCTGCACGCAACCATGTACGGATCAGCTATCTTGCGGATATCCTGCTCCGAGCGCTTGTGGGCCTCATAAATGCACACTTTCGTGCACTTGCCGCAGTTGATGCAGTTTTCGCCCCGCGTAATCTTGAACTTGGCTACAAGTTTCACGTTCAGGGGCGTCGGCTTAATTGTCAATGTGATATTTTTTCGGCATATGCTCTACATTATGAATAAGATTGTGATCAATCTGCAGGGGCGTATGCTGCATACGCCCCTGCTATTCTTATGAATTCCGCTCGACCATGTCCCAGTATTCCTTGCTGCCATCTACGGTTTTCAAAAATTCCTTTATTTTTTCTTCCGGCCGGGGGAATTGTGCCTCAAGCCGCCGCTCCAGGGCATCCCAGAGCGTCATCAGGTCGAGGTTGGTCTGGCAGATTTCCTCGCAGGCCCGGCAGTGCATGCACATGATAGGCAGTTGGCCGCCTCTTCCGGCGTCACGGGCTGTCCGGCAATAAGTTTTTTGGCAAGTGCGACTTTCCCTTTGCCGCTGACCGCCTCGTTTTTCAGTGACCAGATAGGCCGGGCACACGGCCATGCAGTTGCCGCATTTGGCGCAGGCATGGGTGCTGAGCTCAAGGTCAAGGGAATCGAGCTTTTTGTCCTTGCCGAAAATCATGGTGGCAATCTGGCCGATAACCGGCGACAGCAGTATCAGCAGGTTCATCGACAGGCCGAAAACAACAGGATGAAACAGCAAGCGCCGGAATATTCATGAATTTTGAACCGACCCGCAAATATTTGCCCGGATTCATAATGCCATTGGGGTCAACCTTTGCCTTATAGGCCTTGTACTTCGCTCTGCCGCTCGGTGCTAATACAGATGATTGACAAAAGCGGCATTCCAAATGCCCAAGGCCATAGGGCTGTGCGCCCATGGAAACGGCTGTCTGCGTGAGCATGGAGACAAGGGGCATGTGAACGAAATACTTCAGCTTCCGCGAGTCGCACAGAAAGGTGGTCATGATAAGCGCTTGTGTCTGATCAAGGATATAGGAATCGATGCAGATCTCGACGCCGTAATTGCCGCCGAGCTTTTTTGCTTTTTCAATGAAAGCCGCCGACATCGGCAATGGGCAGTATCACTTCGCTTGCAAGCAGCGTGGGGCCAAGGCGCTTTGCCTTCATGCCGAACAGGCGCTCGTTCCACAAATAGCATGCCGCATAGGCGGGGACTGCTCGTACATGCGCCGAACTGCTTCACAAGGTCGAGAAACTTCTGCTCATCAGCGGTGCTGCTGAATTCAACAAGCACGCCCGGCCTTTTCCTTGAACACATTTGCATGCATTATTTCATTTGTTTCGCGCAGATGGTTTGCATCGACAAATCTGATCACATTGGCCGCTGTTTTCTGCCGGGCAGCCCGCGCGATGAAATCAAATGCCTGCCTTATCCGTCGGAAAATAAAAAATATGGGCATAGGAGTTTTTCGGCAGATCGCGAAGCTTGAGGGTTACCTCGACAATAATGCCGAACTGGCCTTCGGTTGAAATAAAATAAGAAAATTCCGGGTCAGCGGGTGTCAGTTTTTTCACCTCGCCGGCAGGCGTTACAACCGTCATCGACAGGATCTGCTTTGAAATATGGCCGTAGCGGTAGCTGTTGATGCCGTAGCCGCCGGTTGACATCCAGCCGGCAACCGTGGAGAACTTGCTCGAAGGATAGGTCATCAGGCACAAGTCGTCTTTTTTTGCCAGTATATCGATATCGCTCCACCGGGCGCCGGCCTCAACCGTTACGGTCTTGTTTTTTATATCAAGCTCAAGAATGTTTCTGAAGGGCGACAGGTCGATAACAATGCCGCCCTGCGTCGGAATAACGCCGCCAAATCCCCACGAGGCCGCCCCGCGCGGTATAACCGGAATTTTCTTTTCATAGGCAAATGCAAGCACCGTGCTGATTTCTTCAATGCTCTGGGGCTGAACGACAAAATCAGGCTGCGTCTGAAAAAAAGTCTGTGTCATGATATGCGGCACATCGCCGATATCATGGCTGTACATGTCTTTTTCAGCAGCATTGGCAATAATTTTAATATCGCCGGCGCTCTTTTTAAACTCTTCTTCTGGTTTCATAATGTTTGCATCTCTTGGCTGAAATCAGCGCCAATCGCGCTTAAAATAAAAAATTTTCTCCTATGAGAGTACTTTGCAAAAACAATGCCGAGTCAAAAAAGTAAGCATTGTATGTACATAAAATTATTTCACCGATGTTGCCTGGAACAGCATACGGCGCTTTATGCGGGCAATAGCCACAAAAAGGTAGGACATATTTTTGTACAATTTTGTCTATAAAGTAAATTGCGGTTCATTTTTGTTTCAAAAATAAAATTTCTGCGTGCCTGCTAAAACCCGATCTTCTGAAAACCGACCGGCACAGGTCCGGGATAATCGCCGGTAAAGCACGCTGTGCAGTACCTGCTGCCGTTTTCTACCGTACGCAGCATCGCCTGTGTTGACAGATAGGCCAGCGAGTCAGCCTCAATGTAGTCCCTGATAGCGTCAACGCTGCGCGAACTGGCAATCAGCTCGGCCTTGTCCGAGATATCAATGCCGTAGTAGCATGCGTACCCGATAGGCGGGGAGCTGATCCTGACATGCACCTCTGCTGCGCCCTTGGAGCGCAGCAGGTGCACGATCTGGCGCATAGTGGTGCCGCGCACGATGGAGTCGTCAATCAGCACCACCCGCTTACCCCCGACTACGCCCCGGACCGGATTGAGCTTAACGCGCACGTCGAGCTTGCGCTTGTCCTGATGCGGGGCTATGAACGTACGGCCAACATAATGATTGCGTATGAGGCCGATTTCATAGCGCAGGCCGGACTCTAGCGCATAGCCGAGAGCTGCCGTGTTGCCCGAGTCCGGCACCGCAATCACGATATCGGCTTCGCAGGGCGCCTCCCGTGCAAGCTCTTTACCGAGCCGCCTGCGGACCTTGTCGACCTTCTCACCGAACACAAAACTGTCGGGCCGGGCAAAATAAATATGCTCAAAAATGCAGGCGCACTGGCGCGGCGCGGGATCAAGCCGATGCGTGCGCAGGCCGGTTGCATCAATTTCAAGAATTTCACCGGGCTCGACTGAGCGGATATATTCAGCCCCGATAATGTCGAAGGCACAGGTTTCCGAGGCAACCACATGCGCAGACCCAAGCCTGCCGAGTGACAGGGGCCTGAACCCGAACGGGTCGCGCACGGCGATAAGCCGCTCAGGAGTAAGCAGCACAAGGCTGAATGCGCCCTGCAGCTGAGTGAGCGCATCCCTGAGAATATCCATAAAGGCCTGCTCGCGTGAATGGGCCATCAGGTGCAGCATGATCTCACTGTCCGAGGTTGTTTGAAAGATTGCCCCGGCTTGCTGCAGGCTGCGGCGCAGCTCACTTGCATTGGTGATGGTCCCGTTATGGGCAAGCGCCATCATGCCCAACCGGGACTCGATGCAGATGGGCTGAGCGTTAATGATATCGCTTACGCCCCGGGTGGAGTATCGGTTATGGCCGATGGCGGCACTGCCCTTCAGGCGCGGCATGGCAGTCGGATCTGCAAACACCGACCACAAGAGCCCGAGGCCTTTTTTCAGAACAATAGTAGTGCCGTCAGTCGATGCAATCCCGGAACTCTCCTGTCCGCGGTGCTGCAGGGCATACAGGCCCAGATAGGTTTTTTCGGCTGCCTCGGTATCACCATATATCCCAAAAACACCGCATTCTTCATGCCAGTGATCATCGAAATCAGACTGCATAGCAATTCTATCCTTTCATGGCGTACAAGCTTTTTATTCCAAAGCTAGCTATTAACACGCTAAGCTACCCTCGCGAGCTTAAACTCCGCCTGTCATTACCTGCCTTAATTAATCTTGCAAGGATAGTACCACCTTGTCAAGAATAGAGGAGTCAATCGAAAAAATACAGTGTGGTCAGGCTAAAACCCGAACACATAACCTGGTGCCGCAAGAACCGCGCCCCGCTGGTGCTTTAATGTTGATACATTTTTGTCCAATTAAATCAGATCAGACATATTTCGCATAGAAACACAGCCAAAACCCGTACACTGTGTGCCGGGCCAGTATAAATAATTATATACCGCTGCCCGGCACTACGAAAGTATACTCCTATCTGACTTGAACCCAGCCGATGTAGTCGCCAACACTGATTTGAATGCTGCCCGGTTTAAGTCCTGCAGGCACAATGGCCTTAATCTTAAGCCCTCTTTTTTTCATATTAAACGATACTTTCCTCCACGAAAGCGGACCCAGATCAATCCTGCCACAGGGATCAAAGCCCTCACTGCCGTTAATATGCAGCACGATATTTTTGGGCTTATTCAGCGTTTCTGAACGTATTTCCTTGTGCCTGACGGTCAGGGCACGCACACCCGGAACGAACTGCGCCTCCGGATACTGGACGAAGTATGCGTCAGGCCTTCCAAGGGCATAGTACATGCCGTCTTTGGTAAATATGGTGCCGAAGTTGGTAGAACTACTGCCGAAGTCGCCCTGCTTCGAAATGGTGTTGTAGTCCGCCAGTCCGTCGTCCTCCGGCGTGCCGTCATGGGTATCGCGCAGGATATCCCAGCAACCCTCAAGATCAAAGGATGCCGCACCGTCATTCAGCAAATCAAGCAGACGGTCATAGCGCATCCATGAGGACTCGAATAATACGATGGGTCGGGATTGAAATCGCCGACGAAGTGATTTGCCGAGCCGATGCTGACAACCCCCGGCACCCGCTCCTCACCATAGGTTACCTCCATGACCCCGGAACGCAGCTGAATTTTCGCCATCCTGCCGGTATTGAAATCGACAAAATGAATAAGCGCACCCGTAGGACCGAAGGTCTCGTCACGGTCAAATACATCTTCAAAAACCGCTACCGCCTCGTCAAGCGTTGCAGCATGCTCCATGGCATAGCGTGTCATAAAAGTATAATAATAACCGATCACTGCGTCAGAATTCGGGGCGCCCGCATTCACGGTAACAGCAATACCCTTTTCATTGAGCCCGAAGGCCACGTCAGCCCAGCCCGGCGGGTCAAACGTCAGGTAGGCATAGTCCCCGTTGGAGGGATACCAGTACATTATCGTTGAGGTGTTGACTCCGGCAACACCCTGCGCATCCGTGTTATGGCACAGAAATGTTCCCGCGCCGGAGGATACGGCAAAACCCGTACAGCCGCGCAGCATATTCAAAATCAGCGCTACCGGCGGGTTCGGAACAGGGGACATGTTGTTGGCCATATTAAGCAGATCAACAGCCATGTTCTGCGTGAGCACAAGATCCCACGCAATGGCGGGGCTTATGGGACGAACCTCGACAAGCCCCTCGGCCATGCCCATCAGTGATCCTTAACGCTCTGCGGAATAAGCTGCCTCTGTTTCATTATAATAATCCTGCGCGTCCAGCCCGGAGGCCCGAAGCCGGCCAGGATCATCTGGAAAAGCTGGCCGAACTGTATAATATTGTCTGCATACTCACGACCGACCTGCCGGCCGATCTCATGCCAGGTGCCGCTGAAGGATGCGATCGGCGCCGTCCGGTCAATTGCCCCGCTGCATGCATCACCATGACCGTCGCTGTCGGCATCCTCCTGCAAAGGATTCGGGGCTGTGGGACAATTATCATCCCCGTCGCACAGGCCGTCACTGTCCATATCATAAACCCCGCTGCCGCTGCAGTAATCGCAGGCATCGCCATAACCGTCAGCGTCGGCATCCTCCTGCGCCATGCTGCAAGCGCCGCCCGATCCGCACTCAGCATCAATGCTGCACGTTTCCCCCAGTGATACTCTGCTAGTCCTGCCGTACAGGTACCGAGATCAGGACCGTTTGGGTTCTTACGGCAATTGTCCGCATCATAGGCTGGTGTGCACTCAAGACAGGCTGAATCGGGCAGCCCGTCACAGTCCTTGTCCGAAAGCAGTATTGTTTCTGTCGCCTCAGCCGGCATAGACCCGATGGCAACTGCTGCTGCGCCTGATCCCTGTCCGGCTGGCAGGGTTATAAAACAGGGATCGCCTGCCAGGACGCGGCTGACAAAAAAAGCACAGCTGAAAATCGTGCCGAACATAGTACTGAGCAGCATTCGTTTCATAGCATAACCTCCTATTGTTTACACTGTCTCTTCTGGAAACGATACCTATTGCATTATATATATGCATACACAGAAAAAAACAATACGGCAAGTAATTACGGGAGTGCAGCCCCCACTCTCGAGAGCAATACAATGGGGCGCTCATGCGCCTTTGGGGAGAGCTGAGCCCGGCGGGTCAAAATCAAGGTCTGGGTTCCGCCTGGTCGGGTACATTTAAACTGCAGCGCGGCCGCGGCCGCAAACACTGAGCTGACGCCCGACACCACAGCACAATGCACGCCGGCTTCCCGCACAATGGCAATCTGCCGGCCCTTCAGGGTCAGAAGCTCGGGGTCCACCTGGACCAGCGCCGATAAAATAAAATCGTTGCGTCCAGGGCTACTTTCCGAAAAACATGTCATATGCCCGCTCACGCGCGCCTGCGTTGCCGAACATGCGCCTCAAAAAACGCATGGCCGGATCATGTTCGATCACCAGGTTCGCATAATCATCAAAAGCCTGCCGGGCGCATGTAAGCAATCCGTCCTCAACGGGCAGCGCTGCATCAAGCGCGTCAAGATACCTGGCCAGGTACTGCTGCAGAAGCTCACCGGCCCCGACATCCCGCTGGGGTCAAGCTTCACATATACTGCTGCCGGTGAAAAACTGCGGGCTATCTCCCCCCTGACAACTGCCGGATTTCAGCAAATTCCGGATAGCGGGAACGAATGGCCTGTAAATCATCAAACAGGCCGGACATACCGCGTGCAGGCGCCGGAAAAACCTGCTGCACATCAACCAGGAACAGCACCTGCCGGCCCATCACGATTGTTTCATTGGAAAAAACAGGAAAATTATACTCAATCCGGGGACACAACAGCAATGAGCGGGCCGATCGCCGGCAACCGACGTTTTCAGACAACAGTGCGCGCACAAACCGCTCGGTGCAATAGGCCTCACCGTCAAACTTCAACAATCCCAGCATGCCGCCAGGGGCGCTCAGGAAACGGATGCTTTAAATCAACCGCGCTCAGCTGGTAGCGGCGGTTCAACTCGGTAAATGTATCATCATGAATACTCTGCCAGGAACTTCATGGTGTGCAGCCTCTAAAAAAATTACCCCTGTTGAGCCATACCACCTATACCGGATTCAATACGCAAACTCCCGGAATGAACCGACTATAGGAAAACAGATGACGAATATCAACGAAAAAATCGCTGCCTGATACCGGTGCTTGCACGACATATGCTCATCCTGCGGCCCCGGTGAAGTCCTGATTATTATTGACAAATCCGGCAAAGCCGATAAGCTCTCACGCAAAAAACGCCTCATGCAAAGCCGCAGAGGCCCGCATACAGGTCGTAAAAATTCCATGCGCCGGCTCAGAGGCGATGCAGGATGGTCATTCAAACTCTGGAGCAACATATCGTTGAAGTGGAATCCGCGCATGCAAGCAGTTCAGATTACACGCAGGCTGATATTACCCTGCCTGTGTGCCGGTCTCGCTGCTGACTGCATCAGCGCTGCTTCGGCTGTACATGTTTTGCACGACCCCACATACAAGCACGCAGTACCCGGTTATGATTGTTGTCGCCGCCGGAAGCAGCCTGCGGCAGGTGAGCACTGAACTGCTCGCCCGTGATGTGATCACGTCGCCAAGGATGTTTGAGGTACTGGCGCGCATCAAGGGCGACGCGCGCGCAATCAAATCCGGCACCTACGAATTCAACACAGCGCTCAGTCCCCTGGACGTGCTTGACCGGCTCCGGCGCGGTCTGGTTCGACTGCAGCCATTCACCGTGCCTGAAGGACGAACGATATTTGAAACCGCCCGCATCATTGCCGCAACCGGGTTGGCGGACGAAGAGGAGCTTCTGGAGAAAATAACCGATCCTGATTTCATAAAAGATCTGGGCCTGAGCGGCAATTCGCTTGAAGGTTTTCTTTTTCCGGACACCTATTTTTTCAGCCAGGATGCCACGGCCGAATCAATCCTCAAAAAAATGGTTGCGCGCTATCGTCAGGTTTTTGCCGAGGAATTACAGCTGGCGGAACAACCGTCACAACTTAACGAACATGAGATTGTCACATTGGCCTCACTGGTTGAGGCTGAAACCGGCAAAGCCGATGAACGGCCGCTCATCGCAGGGGTATTTCTGCTCCGACTGGCAAAGGGCATGCGCCTTGAATGCGATCCGACCGTGGTGTACGGACAGGTGCTGCTTGATCCTTCATTCAATGAACGCCTGCGCCGCAGGCACCTTGTAGAGCCAACGCCGCATAACACCTATCTCAATTACGGCCTGCCGCCCGGTCCCATCTGCAGTCCCGGCCGCCTCTCAATCCGGGCGGTTTTACAGCCGGCCAAAACGAATTTCCTGTTTTTTGTATCGCGCAATGACGGCTCGCATGAATTTTCACGCACCCTGCAGGAACATAACCGGGCGGTTGCAGAATATCAAAGAGCCCGGAGCACCCCGGAGCATCCCGAAGCGTTGACAGTCACTCCTCCGCCTGAAAACCCAAGCAAATAATACCGCAGACATGCGGTCACAGTTTTTACTATTTTCTTGAAACATAATAAAAATTATGTTTTTATGTGTTTTTGTGCGCGCAGTAAATAATCACATGCATACACGGCGACTGAACCAACAGCCGCAGCTGCACAAAGGAGGATTCGAAGAACCCTGCCGGGCGACTATCAAGCCAAACAGCCGGCACATGCGGCGCTGACCGGAACATCACACACAACAAGAAAGTTTCCTGCATGCATTCTGCTCAAAAAAAGACATGGGGATACCGCCATATAATTCTGTTGGTTATCTGGCTGCTGTATGTGATCAATTATCTTGACCGCATATCGGTTTTAACCCTGCTGCCCTATATCGGCGAAGACCTGCAGTTGACCACTGTCCAGCTCGGCTGGCTCGGCTCCATCTTTTTCTTCGGCTATGCCCTGGCCCAGTTTTCAGCCGGCATCCTGAGTGACCGTATCGGCTCAAAAAAAACCATGAACATTGCCATCATTATTTTCACGGTCATTACATTTTTTACGGGTCTGGTCAAAAATTTCACCCAATTCTTTATTCTCAGGCTGGGACTGGCACTTGGCGAGGGGCATCACTATACGCCCTCCATAAAAACCATTGCCAACTGGTTCCCTGCGCATGAAAGGGGTCGGGCAAACGGTTTTTTCTCCACAACGTTCGGCATTTCCCCGATGGTTACCCCGATACTGGTGACCTGGATAGCTGCGACGTTTTTCAACAACAACTGGCGGCCTGTTTTTTTCTGTCTGGCCGTTCCCGGCCTGCTGGGCATTTTCCTGCTGTGGAAATTCATTTACAACAGCCCGCGCGAAGGTTTTGAAAAAGGCGTCGTGGCGCAGGAAGAACTCGACATGATTGTTGAATCCATTGGCGAAGACGCCTCAGTTACGGGAATGCGCTATTCCACCAGAATCATCAGCACTGATGTAAAATTTTACCTCTATTCCATAGCCTGGTTCATGCAGCTCATGATTTACTGGGGCATGACAACCTGGATCGCCTTTTTCCTGGTCAAGTCCCATGGATACGACATAAAAACCATGGGGGTGATGGCCGGGCTGCCGTATCTGGCTGCAATCATAGCGCAGTATTTCGGCGGCGTGGCTGCGGACAAATTTTTCGGCGGCCGGCCGCGGATACTGTGCCTGATCGCTTACCTGGGCTGCGTTCCCGTTCTGTACCTGATCGGCCAGGTACCGCAGGGGCAGACACTGCCGCTGCTGATTTTGCTGCTGCTGGGCGGTTTTTTCATCAATCTTAACTGGAGTGTTATTCAGGCATATCCATCGTATCGTTACCCCAAAGAAGTCGTGGGACGGGCCATGGGTTTCGCCAACGGTATTGGACAGTTCGGAGCGTTTTTATCGCCGCTTGCGGCCGGCTACCTGGTAACCATCCGCGAGGATGGCTCCTCGGATTTCGCCACCGTTTTTCTGTTCTGGTCAATAATCTCCGTTGTCGCGGCCCTGTGCTTTTATTTTCTCAAGGAAACCCCGGTGCATGCCGAACCCTTCGTGATCCGGGATACCGCGCCATAATGACAGTATCGAATACGTATGAACGACGAACAGCCTGATACTTCTCTTGAAGAAACACACCTTGCCATCACCCCCGCGTCCAAAGCGCAGCTGCCCGCGACGCGGGATCCGCTGCAGGTATACCTGCGTGAAATCCGCCAGACGCCATTACTAACACCTGAGCAGGAAAAGGATCTGACTTCACGCTATCGCGAAAGCGCAGATCCGGACCTTGCCTATCAGCTGGTAACCGCAAATCTGCGTCTGGTTGTAAAAATTGCACTTGAATATCAGCGTCACTGGACGTTTAATCTCATGGATCTGATTCAGGAGGGTAATCTGGGGCTCATGCAGGCTGTCAAAAACTATGATCCGTTCAGAGGGGTCAAGCTTTCCTACTATGCCTCCTACTGGATTAAGGCCTACATGCTCAAGTATGTCATGGACAACTGGCGCCTGGTAAAAATCGGCACAACTCAAGTGCAGCGTAAACTGTTTTTCAACCTGCAAAAGGAAAAAAACCGGCTTGAAAAGCTGGGGTTTTCACCCGGACCGGCGCGCCTGGCAGAAGCCTTTGATACCACCGAGGAAAACGTGATTCAGATGGAACAGCGCCTGGGTGACTGGGAACCCTCGCTTGACCAGCCAATCGGAGAGGGTTGGAAAGAAACCCGCGGCGATCTTTTAAGCTCCGACCGGCAGCTGTTTGACACGACGATTGCCGATCATGAAATGCAGCGCATTTTCAGCCGGAAACTTCGGGAGATCAAAAGCCTGCTTGATGACAAGGAGACAGAGCTGCTTGAAAAACGCCTTCTCTCGGAAAACCCGCTTACGCTGCAGGAGATCGGCGATAAATACCATATCACCAAGGAGCGCGTACGCCAGATTGAAAACCGCCTTAAGAAAAAAATCCGCCAGTACATGGAAGAGACCATGCCGGATTTTGCACAGGCCATGCTTCCGCCCGGATCGCGCGATGATACATAAAATTTCACATAAACCGGCGAGGGCCGCTTGACTGCCGGATATTCGTGCTTAAATTAAATAAGATTGCGGTATCGGGTATCCGTTTATGCACAAAAATAACGGGTATACGACACATGGATCTGACGATGAACTGCAATATCTGTGCTCCGTGTACTGTGTAGTATATGCCTCGCGGCGAGCGGATTATAACTACAGCCCCCTGCACAACCTTTGACGAAGCCGCAACGCGTGCGGCGTGTGAGAGCAGACCCGATGGCAAAACGTTGCTACTATGAAGTCCTGGAGGTTGAACGAAGCGCCTCCGAAGATACCATAAAAAAAAGTTACCGCAAGCTTGCCCTCCAGTATCACCCTGATCGCAACCCCGACAGCAAAGAGTCCGAGGAAAAATTCAAAGAAGCAAGTGAAGCCTATGATGTGCTGCGCGACCGTGAAAAACGCCAGCTCTATGACCGCTTCGGCCATGACGGGCTCAGGAATTCAGGTTTTTCGGGCTTTCAGGGCTTTGACGATATCTTTTCGTCATTTGGCGATATTTTCGAGGATTTTTTCGGCATGGGCGGCCGACAGGGCGGACGATCTTCAGCGAGCCGTGGTGCTGATTTGCGCTATGACATGAACATCAGCCTGCGTGAAGCGGCATTCGGCATTGAAAAAAAGATCTCTGTCCGCAAAAATGTTACCTGCTCTGAATGCAGCGGAAGCGGTGCTGCCGAAGGCGAAAGTCCGAAAACCTGCACCACCTGCAAGGGTGTCGGCCGCGTTGCGCAGCGCCAGGGCTTTTTCAGTGTAGCCAGCACCTGCCCGCAATGCCGCGGCACAGGTACCATTATCACCAAACCGTGCCGTGAATGCCGCGGTTCCGGCAAACAGCTGCAGGAAAAAAAACTGATGGTCAAAATTCCTGCCGGTGTTGAAACCGGCATGCAGCTGAAGCTGAGCGGCGAGGGCGAACCCGGAGACCGCGGCGGCCCGACCGGCAATCTGTATGTTTTCATCGGTGTCGAAGAAGACGAATTTTTCAAGCGCCACAACAATGACATTGTCTGCCAGGTGCCTGTCTCCTTTGCACAGGCAGCACTGGGAACCACAATAAGCGTACCGGCGCTTGAGAAGGAACCGAAAGAAGCAACACTCAAAATACCCAAAGGCATTCAATCCGGCGACCTGCTTACCATCAAAGGCGGCGGCATACCATACCTGAACCGCAGCGGTCGCGGCGACCAGATCGTGCAGGTTCTTGTCAAAACCCCGCGCAAGCTCACCAAGCGCCAGGAAGAACTCTTGCGGGAACTGGGCGAGCTGGACAGTAAAAATGGCAGCACGGGAATCCTCAAAAACCTGTTTCACTAAACCGCGCCACAGACGGCTATTCGCCTGCCTGCGGCTGCTTGCAGCGCTGACAATACTTACGCCCGGCCCGTTGAGTTTTGCTCAGGATGTGCCACGCGTTGAGCTGGAATGCCCGTCATTCTATTCAGCGGCCCGCAACCCCCTTTGAACTGCGCGTTATCGTCTCCTGGGAAGGAGATGCTCAAAGCCATGTCATCGTTCCGCCGGAGCCTGTTTTCCCGGAAAGCTTCAGCCTGCGCTCATCCTCCTTTGAAGCTACTGTCAGCGATTCCCTGCATCAGTTAATCTACCGCTTCATGCTTGTGCCGCGCCAAACCGGTCGGTTTACGATCTATCCCGTTGACATACGCTGCTGGCCGCGTGACAGCAGCGCGGAGCTATCACTTGTGACCAATGAATGCGTCGTAACGGTTGAACATGCTGCAGGGCTCTCTCAAAAAAAAGTTTTGGCCGCTGCAGCAGCAATCATGCTTATCATCATCACCGTCTGGTTTTTATTGGTCAAAAAAACGTGCGGCCACTGTCCGCTCATCTGCACAGCCGGCAGCCGAAACTGACAATGACACCCTTGTGAAGCAATGCCGCAGCGCGCGTCCTGCAGGGCGATTATGCGGCCTTTTACACAGCAGCGCTCAAAGCGGCCCGTGTGCTCATGCCCGCAGACCAGGCTCTGCACAGCCGGATTGCAGCCAGCCTGGAGCGTATGAGGTTCAGCAGCGAAAAGCCGTCCGCTGAAGATGCCGACCACGTGCTGCAGCAGCTTGAACGCGCGCTTAAACGCACCACATGACCGTGAGTGCGTGACAACCCCTGCCTGCTGCTTCGCACTTGACGCCACTGCCAGCTGTGACATAATCGCTGCATACCCATAACCTGAAAGCAACCCGCGTACGGATGACATGACTCAATGCGGATTTGTGCAGTTATTTTAAATTATTTCGGCGCCGAGGACACCATTGCATGCGCGCGACAGCTGTGCACTCAAAATATCGAACGCGTGTGCGTAGTCGATAATTCGGCTGATGCAGATCAGGCTGCCCGGCTGGCCGACGCTTTTGCCGGGCAGGACACAATAGTGCTGCTTGAAACCGGAAAAAATATAGGTTTTGCCGCCGGCATTAACTACGGCCTGCGGCACCTGCCGCTGTCTGATTTTGACGCTGTGCTCGTATTAAACAATGATACGCTCATCCCTGACGGCTTTATTGAAAATCTAACCAGTGCCGCATGCGCGGCCGGACTGCAACTTGCCGGACCGCGCATACATCACTACCCGGACACCGAAAAACTCTGGTCACGGGGCAGCTGGTACAATGCGTGGTTCGGACTCGTCACGCACAGGCCCCTGGCCCTGCCGGGCAATATCTCTTACCTCACCGGCTGCTGCCTGCTGATTCAATGCCGTGTCTTTGAAACAATAGGCCTGTTTGACGAGCGGTTTTTCATGTACGGCGAAGACGTTGATTTCTGCTTCAGGGCTGCACGCGCAGGCCTGAAAACCGGTGTCATTGATGATGCGGTGCTCTATCACAAAGCAAACGCATCATCGCGCAACAATTCTTTTTTCTATGAGCAGCATATTGCCCGTGCGCACCTGCACCTGTCACAGTGCCTGTTTGAGCGCCGCAGCACGCAAACTCTTTCAGCCTGCGCGAAGATACCGCTTCTGTGCGTACGTGCTCTGCTGCGCACGTTGCGCTTCGGCAACCTGAATGCCATCAAGGGGTTGCTGTCAGCCCTTTTCAAAAATAACCCTCAAAACAGGTCTTCAGCCCGGATGCAATAATGTCTGCAAGACTGCACGCTAAAAAAAAGCACTGTTTTTTTTGTAAAAAATGAATACAATCACTAATCGCGGACAACGTTCGTAGCTCTTCCTGCTTGCGGGAGCGTCCCAGCCCGAGGAACAGAAACATATGCCCACAGTAGAAATAATCATTGAGCCCCGCAAACGGGCCAGCCACGTCTTGCGCGAATTGTGGCTGTACCGAGAGCTGCTTTTCTTCATGGCCTGGCGCGACCTGCTCGTCAGGTACAAGCAGACGGTTATCGGCATTGCCTGGAGTGTGTTGCGCCCGGTGATAACCATGGTTATACTAACGATGGTTTTCGGCAAGCTCGCCAAACTGCCCTCCGGTGAAGTTCCTTATCCCCTGCTGGTCTACGCGGCCATGCTTCCCTGGCAGTTTTTCAGCAACACCTTCGGCGTCAGCGCCAATTCACTGGTGTCTAACGCAAACATGATTTCCAAGACGTATTTTCCCCGCATTATTCTGCCGACCACAGCCATGCTCACAAGCCTGGTCGACTTTCTGATTGCGTTCGGCGTTTATATTGCGATGATGTTCTGGTACGGACTTTTCCCGGACTGGAAGATCGTGGTCCTGCCGCTGCTCATGATCCTGGCGGCACTGGCCTCGCTGGGGGCAGGTTTCTTTATATCGGCCTTAAATGTTACCTACCGCGATTTCGCGATCGTGGTTCCGTTTATCGTGCAGTTCGGCCTGTATGTATCGCCGGTGGGTTTCAGCAGCGATGTGGTTCCGGAACAATGGCGGCTGCTGTATTCGCTTAATCCCATGGTCGGCGTTATCGACGGGTTCCGCTGGGCTCTTCTGGGCGGTGAGACCCAACTGTATATGCCCGGGTTTATACTCTCAACCTGTTTAACCCTGTTGATATTTTTTCTCGGTGTCCGTTTTTTTTACCGGTCCGAGCGGACATTTGCGGATATCATTTAAATGACCTGCGCGCTTACAACCGAAAACCTCGGCAAGTCCTATACGATCGGGCACATGCGCCGCACCCGAACGCTCAATTTTCGGGAAGCACTGGTCAGCAGCACCCGGAGCCTTGTGCAGCGCCTGCGACATCCGCTTTCATCAAACAGTGAGCTGTTTGACATTGAAGAATTCTGGGCGCTGCGCGACATCAACCTGACGGTTGCCCACGGGGAGCGCGTGGGCGTGATCGGGCGCAACGGGGCCGGCAAGTCAACCCTGCTTACAATCCTGAGCCGCATTACCGAGCCCACCACGGGGCGGGCCCGCCTGTATGGCCGCATTTCCGCGCTGCTGCAGGTCGGAACCGGATTTCACCCTGAGCTGACCGGGCGCGAAAATATTTTTCTCAACGGAGCGGTGCTGGGCATGCGCCGGCGTGAAATCCAGAAAAAGTTTGACGAGATCGTCGCTTTTTCCGAGGTGGAACAATTTCTCGATACTCCGGTTAAACGCTATTCCTCGGGCATGTATGTGCGACTGGCATTTGCAGTAGCAGCCCATCTTGATCCGGAAATACTGCTGGTTGATGAAGTGCTGGCGGTCGGGGACATTGCCTTTCAAAAAAAATGCCTGGGCCGCATGAACACCGTGGCCAATGAGGGCCGCACGATTCTTTTCGTCAGCCACAACATGGCGGCCATCAGCCGCCTGTGCAACCGGGTTATACTGCTTGACAAGGGACGCATAATTCAGGAAGGGGACCCTGAGACTATCATTCAGGCATATTTCGCGCAGGGCGAACGGGCTTCCGGGCTGCTTGTTATAGACCCCGAAGATAAACCCGGCGCACAGATTGAGGAGATAGGCATTGTTAATGACGACGACCAGTTCGCCTCCAGCGTGAAGGTACACCGTGATTTTTCCCTGCACCTGCGCTTCAGGGTGCATGAAAAACTTGACCAGACCCGCGTTGCCATATCTGTTCTTACGCAGGACGGAACCACGGTATTCGTCACCATGCATACGGACGAGAACCCGGGCGAAAAACGCGAACTGCTGCCGGGTTCCTATCGTGCACGGGTACGTGTACCGGCCCATTTTTTAAATGTGGGAACCTACAGCCTGAATGTACAGATTATCGGAAGACGGCCGGGCTATGGCCTGGCAGAACTTGACCGCGCCCAGCAGGCCCTGAATTTCCGCGTTGAGCAAACCGGAACGATCTCTCTGGAAGTGAACACCGCCCGTCCGGGCGTCGTGACGCCAATCCTTCCATGGTCTCTGGAGCAGTAAGGCCGCACCGGATTGCGTTCAGCTGCATACAACCTTTTACAATTCAGCACGTTACTGAGAGCACGAACACCGGCGCTAACAGTAATCATCAAAAGCAAAGGCCAGGGCCGTTATCGGCTCTGGCCTTTGCTGTATTCACTCACTTTCAGAGGATCATGGCAAAATCTCAATCTCGCCATAGCAGGTGCCCACCCAGACCGGAATGATCTGCGGTCCAATACCGGCAGGCACAATCGCCTTAACCTTCACCGTACCCTTTTTCGTGTTGGGCTTTATTGACAGTATCTGAATATTCGGCCCCATATCAACGTCACCGAATGAACCGGTGGTAATGTTAAACGTAATTTTTTTACCCTTGTACAGCAGCTTGGCTGCACTCAACGTTTTATACTTAATGAACAACCTGCATTTCGGCACACACACTTCGTTTTGGCAGAAATACGCATCATCGCAGTCACTGTCATCAAGACACCCTGCTACACACACATCCCCTATCTCATCACAGACCGGGGTGCCGCCACTACAGGGATTTGTGCCGTCTACACATACGTTATTCAAGCAGGTCTCAACTCCGGTGCAGTACAGGTCATCATTGCAGTCACCGTCGTTCACGCATTCAATGGCCACACAAAGATCAGCCGCCTCATCACAGACCGGGTTGGGGCCGCCAATACAGGGATTTGTGCCGTCCACACATACTCCCGCCACGCAGGTTTCGGTGCCGGTGCAGTAAAGATTGTCATTGCAGTTGCTGTCAGCCTCGCATTCATGACAGATATTCAGTGTCTCATCGCAGAAGGGCGTGTTGCCGCTGCAGGGTGCTGTACCATCCACGCATACTCCAGCCGCACAGGTCTCGGTGCCGGTGCAGAACAGACTGTCATTGCAGTCAGCATTATTCACACAGGCCCTGCTCCCGAAGCGCCACAGATCGTTCAGCCAGCCATAGGCTCCATCGCCATCGAAACCAAAACCCCCAAACAGCCACCGGTTGCCCAGACTGTCTATCCAGGGAATAGCGCCTTCACGCGCCCCGGTCACGTTGTTTTCATCCGGGACCCCCTTGGTACCATAAACACCGACGATGATGGTGTCGTTTGGATTCGAAATTTCGTCTGAACCGCTTACCCAGGCCCACTTTTTTGTTTCATTATCAAAAGTCCACAGATCATTCAGAAGGCCGCCAATGGGTGAATACGTGCTTGCCAGACCGAACCCCCCCAACAGCCACAACTTGCCGTCGTTGTCCATCCAGGAAATGCTCTCTTCACGACATCCGGGAAGGAGATCGCCCTTACTTTCATCATATACGCCTACCTGGTCACCTACTTTTAAGCCGCTTACCCAGGTCCACATCTTTGCAACAGGATCATAGCGCCACAAGTCGTTCATACGAATGCAAAAGGGGTCGTCGACCTGGCTGTCTTTACCTGCCCCCCCAAACAGCCACAGGTTGTTGTCTTTGTCTATCCAGGGAATAGAGCCCCAACGCGACCCGGGCATGTTGGCGAAAGTCGCTGCACCCATTGTGCCATAGGAGCCCAGTTGGTCCTTGTCGGTCGAGCCGCTTACCCAGGCCCACTCATTTGTGGCTTTATTATAGGCCCACAAATCATTCAGCGCGCCCGGGTCTGGGCACGTATCGTCTCTTTCAAAACAGTATGTGCCATCGGACTTCTGATAGTCGTAATACTCAAGATCCTGATAACCATACCCGCCAAACATCCACATAAAGCCGAAGCTGTCTATCCAGGCAATAGCTCCATAACGCCCCCCGGGCCTGACGTAGGGCTGCGGGTAACCCGGGTCATTATGGAAGCCTTTCTCAGTATCTTGAGTCAATATATGGTAGTCCGTTCACCCAGGCCCACTGATTTGTGGCAGTATCATAGCGCCACAGGTCGTTCAGCCAGTCATAGTTTCCGTCGCCACTATAACCTTCCCCCCCAAACAGCCACAGGTCGCCGGAGGCGTCTATCCAGGAAACAGCTCCATAACGCGCCCCGGGCGTATTGGCGGCAGCTGCGACACCCCTGGTGCCATAGACGCCCGGTTGATTTTGCACGTTATCTCCACTCATCCAGGTCCACTCGCCTGTGCCACTGTCATAGTGCCACAGGTCGTTGAGAAGATCCCATGTCATTACTGCCCCCAAACAGCCACAGGTCGCCGGAGTCGTCAACCCAGGAACAACTGTCACTCCGGGCCCCGGGCACGTTGGCAGCAGCTGCGACACCCTTGGTGCCGTAGACGCCAGCTGCATCTATCTGGTTAGATCCGCTCATCCAGGTCCACGCATCAGATTGGGCCGAACACATACCAGGCATCAGCAAACATGCCGTAAAAATTATGGCTATTGCCGCCGTGTGCATCATAGTCTTCTCTTTGCTCAGCATTGAGCACCCCCTTCATGCAATTACTTTAAATTATTTAACGTCTTAGATTCCCAGCTGATTCCTGTCGTTTGTCTTTGCTTTACCAGTAAAATTTAACAACGGGTGGTTGTCGCCACCATTACTAACACAATGAATATCGGTTCAAAAAAAATTTTCTTAAATAACACTGCTGCCTTTTTCAAATAATCTCGGCTTTGCAAAAGAACATGCATCTCTGGCCTTTGTTTTTTATTGTTTTTACTAAATATATATAAAAAATAATGCATTTTAAAAGGCTTAGATACTACGGCAAATGGCTCGAGACAAACTGAAGGTCAGCACACGGCTTTTGTAAAAACAAACAGACCTCAAAAATATATTACTGTTTGACAAGCACACGACTTTTATTGTTAATACAGGGATGCGTTTTTAAATCAAGGATCCGTTACAATGCCGTTTGCTGTGCAAGCTACCCAAAAGAAACTCCGCCCCTTTGACCGCACGCTCTACCTGTGCAACATGGGCGTTTTGCATATCCTGGGGAGCTGTGTGGGTCTGATCGGCCGCAAACGGCCCTGCGGCTCGGACGCCTGCTGGGCTGCATGCTGTATACTGTTGCCGGTCGCCTGCGAAAAAAAATGCTGCTTAACCTTGAACTTGCCTTCGGAGCGGAATTGACGCCGCTCCAAAGAAAACAAATCGCCCGCAACTCGCTCGCGCATTTTTGCGCCAACTGGGCCGAGATTTTTTTTGCAGGCGGCAGCCGTCTCACCAGATCAATGCAGACCATCAGCATCACGGGCAAAGAACATCTTGAAAAAGCGCTTGCGCATGGTCACGGCGTGATTGCCGTAAGCGCGCATCTGGGCACATATCCTTTTGTGGGCACCCGGCTGACCAAAGAGGGGTATCAATTCCTGATGGTTGTACGCGACCTTGAGAGCCCTGCCGGCTCCGCAATGTATGCACCGCTGCCGCGAACTCATCGAGCTGCAGGCCCTGCCAACCGTTCCTGAGAAAATTTTTTTTCAAGACCGCCCTGAGTCTGCTGCGCTCAAACGGAATCCTGGGCATCATAGCGGATGAGAACAAACGCCATGGCGGGGTATTTGTCGATTTTTTCGGACGCAGCGCTTCAACCGCTCCCGGGCCGGCCGTGCTGGCCCGGCGCACCGGTGCCGCAATTGTACCCATGTTCATTGTCCGCAACCCGGATGATACCCAGACCATCCGCATCCATGAACCGGTTTTTTGCGCGCGCAGCAATGATGAACAACGCGATATACAGGACGCCACCGCTGCATTTACTCATGCTATTGAGCAGGAGATCAGGCAGGACCCCGCACAGTGGGCCTGGAACAACTGGCGCTGGCGCACGCAGCCTCACGGCAAGGATGATGCTGCAAAAATACGGAAAAAAAATTACTTCAAACGCCTGCAAAAATATTTAAACGCCTGCAGGGACTGAACATTCTCCCGGTAGACAGCAACTGCCCTTCAACGGAAAGGAATCCAGCATGCAAACAGTTATTATCATAGGCGGCGTTGCCGGCGGAGCTTCTGCGGCGGCCCGCCTCAGACGGCTCAATGAAAAAGCTCGAATTATTGTCATTGAGCGCGGGCCCTACATCTCATTTGCCAACTGCGGCCTGCCCTACCATATCAGCGCCGTCATACCCAAACGGGATGCGCTGCTGGTCACCCGCGCTGCAGCCTTTTCCAAACGCTTTAATGTGGAAGTTCAGCACCTCAACCACGGCAACGGAAATTGATCCCGCAGCTAAAACAGTACTCGTTGTTGACAACACATCCGCTGCAAGCGAAACCCTGCACTATGACGCACTCATTTTGGCACCGGGCGCACAACCACTGCTGCCGCCGGTTTCCGGAAATCCGCCCGGGATTTTTGGCCTGCGCACCATGCAGGACATGGACGCCATTATCGCGTTCATCCGGGAAAAATCGCCAAAAAGGGCCGTGATTGCCGGCGGAGGCTTTATCGGCCTTGAGGTTGCAGAAAACCTGCACCGTCTGGGCATCAGCGTAACCATTGTTCAGCGCGGCCCTCAGGTCATGAAACACCTTGATGTTGAAATCGCCGCCGCGCTGCATGCGCACCTGCGCGCGCAGGGCATTGACCTGCGACTGGGCAATGCCCTGCAGGACATTCGCGCAGCAGACGATGGACTCGTGCTGCACCTCAAAAACGGCGACCAAATCAACTGCGACATGGTTGTAGCCGGCCTGGGAGTCAAACCGGAAGTTGACCTGGCCCGGGCTGCCGGGCTTGAAATCGCTAGACAGCGGCGGCATTGTGGTCAATGACCGCCTGCAAACATCCGATCCCTGCATCTACGCAGTGGGTGATGCGATTGAAGTACGGCACCTGGTGAGCGGAGGCCAAACCCTTCTGCCGCTGGCCGGACCCGCCAACCGCCAGGGCCGCCTGGCAGCCGACAATATCTGCGGAGCTGACCGGGCCTTTGCTCCGGTGCAGGGTACTGAAATTATCGGACTGTTCGGAATGGCCGCGGCCCGCACCGGGTTGGCGGAAAAAGATCTGGCATCAGGAGACCAGCCCTTCGCCACAGCCCTGATTCATCCCCTGAACCATGCCGGCTATTATCCCGGCGCAACCCAGATGACCCTGAAGCTGATGTTCTCCCGCCCTGATGGCCGCATTCTGGGCGCTCAGGCCGTTGGCTTTGAAGGTGTTGACAAGCGCATTGACGTGCTGGCAACCGCTATCCGGGCCGGCATGAGCGTGCATGACCTGACCCGGCTTGAACTGGCCTATGCGCCGCAGTTCGGCTCGGCCAAGGATCCGGTCAACATGATCGGCTTTGTGGCGGAAAACATTCTAAGCGGCAGGGTTCAGTCGGCCTCATGGCATGACATCGAGCGCCTGAGTGAGACCCATCAGCTGCTCGATGTGCGCACGCCTGCGGAATTCGCCGCCGGCTCTATTGAGGGCGCCCGTAATATTCCGGTTGATGAGCTGAGAAACCGTCTTGAAGAGCTGCCGCGCAGGCCCCTGCTGATTTTTTGCGCAGTCGGCTTGCGCGGCTATATCGCGGCCCGCATCCTGAAACAGAACGGGTTTGAATGCTGCAACCTGAGCGGCGGGTATACAACCTATGCGCTGGTAAAAAACGGATAGCGTCCGGCGGGGAAGAACTATTTTTTGGTGCTGTCCGGTTGCGTGTACTCGGCCGTTACATTGGTGCGGATACCGCCCCGTGCGCTCCAGCAGGTTTGCACCCGCATCTGCATCGGCCGGCAGGCCTCTACCAGATCATCCAGAATCCGATTGGTGATATCTTCGTAAAAAATACCCTGGTTGCGGTACTGCTGCAGGTAGTACTTGAGGCTTTTCAACTCCAGACAACGTGCATCCGGTGAGTAGGTAATGGTAAGGGTTCCGAAATCAGGCTGTCCTGTTTTGGGGCACACCGAGGTGAACTCGGGCTGAATGATCTCAATGCTGTAGCAGCGCCCCGGATGCGGGTTGGTGAACACTTCCAGCATCGGAACGCCTGTTTTTCTCACAACCGGTTTTTTGGGGGCAGCCACGTTTATATCCTCGCTGTGATACTTTTTTCACATCCGGACTTGTTACGAGTGCGTCATCTTGCAGAGTATTAAAAAAATCTTTTTATACAGGCTGTTCAAAAATGTGCAGATGCAAGGCGCGCGAAGTTATGAGGAATGAGGCGTACTTTTCCGTACGCCGCAATGACGAATGACGAGCGCAACGCAGCAGATGGGCGTTTTTCAACAGCCTGCTACTGAATGACCGACATTACATCAAACCCGCCCTGCCGCAACGATTCGGCAATCACGTCGACATCGCATTTATTCAGACGGAAGAAATAACATTTCTTATCGGATCCCTGTACATCACCCATGCCCACGCTGATGATATCCCCGCCTTTTTTCTTGATAATGCGTGAAACGCTTTCAAAGGCTTCGGGATCATCGCCCAGCTGAATATCGATACGCGAGCTTGCCTGCAGCACGCCCATGATTTCGATAAAGGCCGCCAGGATATCGCCGACCGTTACAATACCCACCAGCCTGCCATCTTCCAGAACCGGCAGGCCGCCGATTTTGTGTTGATAGATACGGCGGGCGGCTTCCTCCAGATTTTCCTCAGGCCCGATGGTGATCGGGTCTTTATTCATGACGTCTTTAATGCGGATATCATTACCGCTGGGCAGGAGCAGCACCTGCCGCAAATCGGTCTCCGCCACAAAGCCGACAAACTGTTCCCGGTCAACGACCGGCAGGTGGCGAATATTGTTTTGATGGAGAAGATGCAGGGCATCATTAACGGTAGCCGAGGAGGTGATGGTGATCACCTTGCTGACCATTCTGCGTGCGACTTTCACGACTCTCTCCTGTGCGAATAGGAACAGACGTTGATGTGTGCACCAATAGTACTATTAAGTTGAACGCAATGTCAATTTTTTTGGCGCTGCCAATGCATGGATTTCACCCATGCATTGGTTGCCTTGCCGGCGCCACCGCTACAGTCCAATGACCATCAGACTGCGGCAGCCCCGGCTGATTGTGCAGCGTTATGCGGCGTGCTGAGGGGCTCGTCGGCCTGAAAAGCGGCTCTTGTCTCCGGGGCGGCTATCATGCTTCCTGGCGGGTTTTGAATTGGCCGACGCGCGACGTGGTTTAAACGTCTGGCGGCGCGGACGTTCCGGTGCCTCGGATGTGTCGACTGCGAAACCTTCTATACGCCCGTGCTGAACACGCTCGCCAAGCATCCGCTTGATTGAACCGGCCGTACCGCTGTCACTGCCGGTGACAAACGTGAAGGCTTCCCCGGTTGCGCTGGCGCGGCCCGTGCGGCCCGTGCGGTGCGTATAGGCATCAACAGTATCGGGAATATCGTAGTTGATGACATGTGAAATGTCGCGCACATCAATACCGCGGGCGGCGACATCGGTTGCAACCAGTATTTTATACGTGCCGCGTCCGAATCCATCCAGGGCTTTCTGGCGATTATTTTGCGACAGGTTGCCGTGCAGGGCCGTGGCCCGATAACCCGCATTCTCAAGCTGCTGCGCGATATTCTTGGCGCGCATTTTCGTGCGGGCGAATACCAGCACCGGTCCGGTCGGACCGGCAGCCAGCAGCGTCTTCAGCAAGTCTGTTTTACGGGCCGTCTGAACCGGATAGAATACATGCGACACCGATTCTATCGGCGCCGTATGTCCGATCTGCACCCGTACCGGATTATTCAGCACGGTAGCGGTCAAACGGCGGATGTCCTCAGGCATGGTCGCGGAAAACAGCAGGGTCTGGCGCTTCTCAGGCACCGCGCGGATTATTTTTTTAATATCAGGCAGAAAGCCCATGTCAAACATGTGATCAGCCTCATCCAGCACCAGCATGTCGATATTAGAAACATTAATCGTGCCGCGCTGAATATGGTCAAGCAAACGACCGGGGCAGGCGCAGATTATTTCCACTCCGCGCTTAATCGCCATAATCTGGGGCTGCATGCTGACGCCGCCGTAGATGCTCATGCTGCGCACCCCGGTGCCGCGGCCCAGCTGGGCGATAACCTTATTGGTCTGCTCGGTCAGCTCGCGGGTAGGAGCTATAATCAGGGCCCTGACTTTTCTGCGGGGTCCCTGCATGAGCTGCTGCAGTATGGGCAGCACAAACGCGGCGGTTTTACCGGTGCCGGTCTGGGCCAGGCCCATGACATCGCTGCCGTTCAATATCGGCGCTATTGTCTGCGCCTGAATCGGTGTCGGCTCTTTGTAGTTAAGCGCCTGAATATTGGCGCGTATTGTTGCGTGAAAATTGAAATCATTAAAATTCATTGTATGTTCTTCTTTCTTGTTTTGGTCGTGTTACTGTTGTGTTGGTATGTGATTCAAAATAAACTGTGTCGGCATCCGGCCGGTCCGGTATATGTGTCTACTGCGGGATGTGTGCTGCTCCTTCCATCATGATGCAGGGGTGCCGTCTGCAAAAAAAAAGCCCTGCGGATTTAATTTAAAATCCTCGGGGCTTTAGATTTAAAACTTACGGGATTTCAGATTAGATTTTCAGCGAAATGCTGAAGGGTTTCAAACTTGATAACAGATTTAAACTATAATTATCAAAATGTCAACTGTTTTTATTTGGCTCTGTATTATTTTCTCTGAACTTTTAAACTTGACAGTTCGCGGCATCTGCCCCTGCTATTTTTCCCCATATGCACTGGCATCTACACGTTTTCATCACTATCGAATACTGAATACATCACAGATGAAACAGATCAGCCTGATCATCATAGAGGACAATCGCGTTTTGCGCGAAGGCCTCGTTGCCATGCTGGCGGAAATCGGCGGCGTTAAGGTCCTTTCAGCTGCCGGGTCCTCCAGGGCAGCGCTTGAAGCGCTGCGCCTGAATCCCCAGGTTGCCCTGCTGAACAGGGGTCTTCAAAAGCAAAGCTGCCTGCAGGTGATGAAAAAAATTAAAAAAGAGCACCCGGACGTTAAAATGGTCGTGATGGACCTGATGCCCGGCCAAACCGACGTCATGGAGTTTGTGCAGGCCGGTGTCAGCGGCTTTATTGTAAGCAATGCAACCCTTGATGATTTTATCAACACCATACGGGCTGTGGCGAACGGAGAAAAGGTGCTCCCCGATCCCCTGACCAACTCTCTTTTTTCCCAGATAATCGATACTGTCGTTAAAGCCGGCAACCTGCCTCCGATTAAGGACGCGGTCAAAATGACCAGGCGTGAGCAGGAGATAGTCGCTTTGATCGCGCAGGGCATGAGCAACAAGGACATTGCCCGCAGCCTCAACCTTGCCACCCACACCGTCAAGAGCCATGTACATAATATCCTCGAAAAGCTCGCCCTGCACTCCCGCCTGCAGGTAGCAGCCTATTCTCACACTCAAATAGACTCAAACAAGAACATCCCAGACTGAACACTGCTGCCAGTCGGAGGTTCTCTACCCTCAGGACACGACGTTGTATTCATGCAGGCGCTCGCCCGCTCGGGTCCTGACTCGATTCACTTCTTTTTATACGCACCTGCTGATACCCCCCCCAAAAGAACTAATTCCTTTTTCACTCCTTTGGCCGATTACCTTTCCGCAACAAATATCCCATACTGCTAAGAAGCAGAATAGAAAAGCATGCGCGTGAGCCGTGCGCAAAAATCAATACCGGACAGGAGCCATGCAATGCTTCATACTCCGCGCCGAGGTACTGTCGTGCATACAATAAAAGTGCTGCTTGTTGAAGATAATCCTTTTCTGCTGAATGGCATTGAAAGGCTTCTCAACCGCCAGCCTGACATCAACGTAATAAAAGCGGCTGCCGACGTTGAGCATATTGCGGCTTCGCTTGCTGAATGCAAAAACAGCGTGGTGCTGCTGGATGTGAGCCTGAATGCTCAAAACAGTCTGCGCGTAACCGAAAAACTGAGCCGTGAAACGTCCGGACACGTAATCATCGTGATGGATTTATTTCCCGTGCGTGAAGAAATTGAAGCTTTTATTAAGGCCGGGGCCTGCGGGTTTATTAATAAGGATGAGCCCCTTGAAGAGGTTCTGGAAACAATCAGATCCGTTGCGGACGGTGAACACGTTCTGCCTGAGCGCCTTCCGGGCTCGCTCTTTTCCCATATTGTTGAACACGCCGTACGAAGCAAAACAGGGCGACTGCATGAGAAAGAGGTTAAGCTGACCGCACGAGAGAAAAAAATTATTGAGTGCGCCGGCGAGGGGCTCAGCAATGATGAGATCGCCTGCAGGCTTAAAATCAGACCCTGTGCCGTGCAGCGCCACACGGACAGCCTTTTGCACAAGCTGGCCCTGCGAAAAATTTTACCAGCGGAAAAGAGCCGCTGACACAAAGGAGTTCCGCACTCATGAATATTTTGCTTCTCTACCCGAAGATTCCGGATACGTTCTGGTCGTTCTCCTACGCCTTGAGCTTTATCGGTAAAAAGGCGGCATTCCCTCCGCTCGGCCTGCTCACCGTTGCAGCCCTGCTGCCCGCGGAATGGGAAAAACGCCTGGTGGATATGAACGTGGAGCGTCTCCGGGACAGGGACCTTGCCTGGGCGGATATGGTCTTTGTGGGGGCCATGGCAATTCAGCGCACATCGGCCCGGCAGGTCATTGCCCGCTGCGCCGGGGCGGGAAAGCGCGTTGTTGCCGGCGGCCCGCTTTTCACCGCTGAACCTGATGCATTCCCGGAGGCTGATCATCTCGTGCTCGATGAGGCCGAGCTGACGCTGCCGGCTTTTCTGGCTGACGTGCAAAACGGGCAGACGCAAAAATGCTACCGTGCTTCAGGCCACTGCGATCTGCAGGCAAGCCCCCTGCCCGCATGGGACCTCGTGCGCACGAACCGGTATGCATCCATGAGCGTACAGTTTTCGCGCGGATGCCCCTTCAACTGCGAATTCTGCAATGTGACGTCCCTGTTCGGCCACCGTTCACGCATGAAAACACCGCAGCAGGTCATCGCCGAGCTTGACTGCATCTATGCTTCGGGCTGGCGCAACGGTATTTTCTTTGTCGACGACAATTTTATCGCCAACGCCACTACCTTAAAACTCAGCTGCTGCCCGCGCTGATCGACTGGCGCCGGGATAAACGCGGGTGTGTCTTTATGACGGAAGCCTCGATCAACCTGGCCGATGATCCTGACCTTCTGGCCATGATGGTCCGGGCCGGCTTTGATTCAGTTTTTATCGGCATTGAGTCGCCCGGATGACCGCTCCCTTGCGGAATGCCATAAAACACAAAATCGCAATCGCGACCTTTTGCACAACGTCAAAACTATTCACCGTGTCCGGGCTGCAGGTTATGGGCGGCTTTATCGTCGGCTTTGACAGCGATACGCCCTCAATTTTTCAGCGCCAGGTTGATTTCATTCAGCAAAGCGGTATCGTCACCGCCATGGTCGGCATGCTGCAGGCCCCTCCGGGAACACGTCTGTTTGAACGTCTGAAAAAAGAAAACCGGATTGTGGATACGGGTTCCGGAGATAACGTTGACGGAACCACCAACATTATCCCCGGCATGGGCCGGGACAGACTGGCGCAAGGGTACCAGTCGCTCATGCGGCAGATTTATGCCCCAAAAAACTACTACCGGCGCGTCAGAAAATTGTTGCGGGAGATCAGCATGCCCGCATGCAGCCTGCCGGTGAACCGGCAGCGCGTGCTTGCGCTGCTGCGCTCCGCCCTTCGGCTCGGCGTGCTGGGCAGAGAACGGTTCCTTTACTGGCACCTGCTGCTGTGGACTTTTTTCAGCAGACCCCGACTGCTGCCCCTGGCCGTCACCTTTGCAATCTACGGCTACCATTACCGCAGGATATGCGAGAAATATATTTTTTGATGATGAGTACCATGGGTGGAATGACACCCGGGCGCAGCGGCCGAAGGTCGCATGTGCCGTGTTTGACGTCAACAATAAAAAGAATCGAGGAACCAGGCATGGGAGACAAAGGCAAAAAAGACAAGGGCAAACGTGAAGAGCAGAAGAAAGGTCATCTGTCACTCAAGGAGAAGAGGAAGCAGAAAAAAGAGAAAACTGTTTTTGCACCGGTCATGAACTAAACAACACTCAAGGAGATAAACAATGAAAAAGATACTCTTACTCACATGTCTTGGAATTTTCATGGCAGTCGGACAGGCGATGGCATCAAAACCGATACAGCTCAGCCTTACTCCGGATATAGCAATTTATGACAGAACCACGCGGATTGAAGGTTTGTCGCTCAACATCTGGGGCGAGAACCCGCAATCATCGCTGGCCCTGGGCATTGTCAACGGATTTACCGGCACCAGCAAGGGCTTTGCACTGGGCCTGCTGCTCAACTACTCGGACAGCTACAAGGGTTTCCAGCTCGGAGCTGTTAACTATGCGAAGGGAAGCATGCTTGGGGGGCAGGTGGGTATTGTTGACTATGTCGAGGGCTCGATGAAGGGAGTTCAGCTTGGCGGTGTGAATTATGCCGGGCATCTTAAGGGAGTTCAGATCGGCATTGTCAATTATGCCGCTTCGGCGACAACGGGCGTGCAAATCGGCATTTTAAATCTTATCCCCACAAATAAATGGTTCACCAATTTCCCGGATGAGGTGGCGCCGGGTATGGTCCTGGTCAACTGGCGTTTTTAACAACACGGACAGGCGGCAGGGGCATGCAACGAATGTAACTGTTTTGCATGCCTTGCCCAATGTCCCGGATGGACTCTGTTCAAGCATTGCTGCTACTCGCTTTTTTTTATAATAGCTGCCGGGAGTTACGCAACAGGAAAGGATAAAAACTATGCCGTTTATTCAAGTAATTATTACACTGATTGTCGTCGGGGTGCTTCTGTGGCTGGTGAACAATTACATACCGATGGATAGCAAAATAAAGAACATTCTGAATATCGTCGTGGTTGTGGCTGTGATTCTATGGCTGCTGAGTGTTTTCGGCGTGATAGGCCCTTTACCGGGAATCCGCTTACGGCCGTGAATGCTTGCTCTGTAAGAAAGGAGGGTACGGAGGCGTGAAGGATCGACCCATTTTTTTTTGAAGCGCTGTACTACAAAATAGCAACAACAAACAATACCAACAAGGAGTGTCCCATGAAAACAATGAAAGCAAACAACAGAACATCGTGTTTAACTCTGCTGGCAATAGCGGTTGCGCTGTTGCTGACCGGCTCTCCCTCGCGCGCGTCTGAAACCGATAACCGCATCGAATCAAGTGCCGCGAAATCGTATGTGTTTAAGACCTACCTTAAGGGTGATGCCATTTCGGTCAAATCGAAGGATGGCGCTGTCACCTTAACCGGCTCTGTCAACGAGGACTATCATAAAGAGCTTGCTGCGGAAACCGTGGCCAACCTGCCCGGCGTTAAAAGCGTTGACAATCAGCTGGAACTCAAAGGTGAAAGCTTTCCCGAGAACTCGGATGCGTGGGTGAAAGCGAAAGTGATGACCACGCTACTGTTCCATCAAAACGTGAGCAGCACAAAAACTGAGGTTAACGTTCAGGAAGGAATCGTCACCTTGCGCGGAGAAGCCACCAGTCTGGCCCAAAAGGACTTAACGACTGAATACGCCAAAGATGTTGAAGGCGTGAAAGACGTAAAAAATGAGATGACCGCGCCAAAGGCCTCCGAGAAGTCAGTTGTAAAAAAGATGGGTGACAAGATTGGCGACAAGGTTGATACCGTGGCCGAAACAGTTGATGACGCGTCCGTCACTGCCCTGGTCAAAATGACGCTGCTGTATCATCGCTCGACAAGCGGCCTCAAAACCAAGGTCGTGACGAATAATGGCATAGTCACCCTGAGCGGCACGGCTAAAAGCGCGGCCGAACGGGATCTGGCCACCAAATACACTGAAGACGTATACGGCGTGAAGAGCGTAAAAAACATAATGACCCTCGGGTAATGAGCAAACGACCGGACTGCTGCCGCCCGGCGCTACGCGCCGACGGCAGCACATCGGCTGGCTGAACGTACAATCCTGCACAAAGGAAATTGGCATGAAAAGAATAATACCTTCCACACTGATGTTTGCAGCGCTTCTGCTGACGGCGCTAGTCGCTTTCAACGCAGCGTATGCGCAGCAAGGTAAGGGTTATGACAGACGGGGCGAGCGGCCCGAAGGGTACGGACTGTATCGGGGCTGGGCAATGAATCTTGAGCTTGAACCGAAGCAGACGGAAAAAATACAGACCATGCGCAATGCTTTTTTCAAGGATACGATTGATCTGCGCACTGATATTTTCAAGAACGAGCAGGAGCTGGATGCCGTCATGCTTGAACCTGACATTGACGTTAGCAAAGCCATTAAGATACAGAATGCCATCTCGGAACTGCGCGCACAATTTGCCCAAAAACGGCTGCAGGCCCAAATTGATGCACGCAAAGTGCTCACGCCCGAACAAATTGCGCAACTGCCGCGGGGCTGCACGATGGGAATAGGGCCTGACGAGGACGCAGGTTTCCGCGGCAGAGGCGGCTTCGGCCAATGATAGCAGACAGATAGAACCGTCATACAAACAACCGAACGAAGGACAGACACCATGAAATCAAGTACGAAAAACAACGCAAAAGGCACAATGCACCAGGCGAAAGGCACAATCAAAGAGGCCGCTGGCATAATAGTCGGCAACCGTGACCTGGAGACCAAAGGTAAACTGGAGCATCTGGCCGGGGATTTTCAAGTAAAACTCGGCAAGGTCGAGAAACTGCTGGAGGACTAAAAGGGTTTTTTTGACAATCACATGAAAACTACGCTTGAAATTGCACGTAATAACAACCCTCTGGATTCCCGCACAGGCGGGAATCCAGAGTTTATCAACCCGATGGCGGCGCTTTGTCAGGCCTGCACGTCCAGAAAAAAGGAGACACACAATGCTTGGGACAATTTTACTTGTTATTGTAATTTTAATGCTCGTAGGTGCAATACCCACATGGCCGCATAGCCGGGAATGGGGATATTATCCCAGCGGTGGACTTGGCTTGGTACTGATAGTCTTAGTCATCCTGCTGATACTCGGCCGTATTTAAGATGCAGCCGTCGCGCGATTTGACGATCGTCCAAACGGGAAACGTGGAGGTTCACAATGAATATCAAAACCATAGCTGCCGTCATCCTGATTGCAGCAGGCATCGTGGTGTTTGCATACCAGGGCATAACGTATACATATACAACCAGGGAAAAGGTTGTTGATCTCGGCCCGCTCCAAGTGACTGCTGAAAAAACAAAATCGATTCCCCTGCCGCCGATCCTTGGAGCTGTTGCGCTCGTGGGCGGCATCGTCCTGCTGAGCGTTGGAAATAAAAAAACGTAGCCGGATACTGTACTGTCAAAAGTGTTGACGGCTGGGAAGTAGGCGTGACCGGCAATGTCGCGTTTGTCGACGTCGGCGTCGGCAAGAGCCTCGACACCACGGCATTAAAGGATGTGGTTGTTGCTTTTGTGTTTGAGCCCCAGGGCCTCATGATTGACGCATCCCTGAAAGGCGCCAAGTTTACGCAGATCAAAGAATAATGCTTCCCCCGGAAGTATCGCAGGGCTGTAGCTATGAAAAAATCAGCCTGTAATGGCAGGATTCATCGTTTACTGCCCCGTTCGGGGGCTCTTGAAATTATGTTTGTGATCAGGATCACACCAAGTAAGCATGTGATCCTGCTCGTGCAGACACCGATACATATTTTTTCGCTATTCACGTCTGCTGAACATCATTGCCGCTCTTTAATCAACGGTATTCTTCAGCGACCAATACCGACCCGCAGCCCACACCCAACCCTCACACTGGGATAAGGGCTGACACAGCGCAGTGAACTTTGAACATTAGCGGACATGCATACTTTCAATCCGATACATGGAGCACCCTTTTAATGGCATTAAGTACCGAAACCGTTCGCAAAACAATTACCCGCATGTGCGCTCACTTCAGCAGCAAGTGACCCGGCGCACACTCTTTTTGGCGATGAATCGCCCCTGCGGGCAGAGCTTTTGAGCGCCGCCCAGATGGAGCAGAACGGCAAGATACTTGCGCGTGCGCATCTGCTCTCGTCCGGGCCTCACCACGACCGCCTTCTGGGGCGCCTTACCATGAATGAACGTGTTCTGCTTGACGTTCACACCCTGCTGACAGAAGACGTCAGGGCGGATCGCCGCATAACACCTGCCGGGGAATGGCTGCTTGACAACTTCTATTTGATTGAGGAACAGATTCGCACGGCGAGGCGGCACCTGCCCAAAAGTTATAACCGCGAGCTGCCGCACTTGATGAACGGCCCGGAGGGCGGTTTCCCACGGGTGTATACCATTGCCCTTGAAATTATTTCGCACGGTGACGGCAGGGTGGATCCGGAGAATCTGCTCAGCTTCGTAGCCGCATACCAATCGGTGGCTATCCTGAAGCTGGGCGAACTGTGGGCCATACCCATTATGGTGCGCCTGGCCCTGATCGAAAATCTGCGACGGGTTGCCGCCCGGATCGCCGCCGGCAGGCTTAATCGAAACCTTGCAGGCCGTTGGGCCGATCAGATGCTGGAAATCGCAGCCGGCGACCCCAAAAGCCTGATTCTGTCCATCGCCGACATGGCGCGCTCAACGCCGCCGATGGTAAGCTCGTTTGTTGCGGAGCTCGCGCGCCGCCTGCAGGGACAGGGGCCCGCGCTGGCCCTGCCGCTTACCTGGATTGAACAGCGCCTTTCCGAAAACGGTATGACCATCGAACAGATGGTTGGGTTGGAAAACCAGCAACAGGCCGCCGACCAGGTTTCGGTGAGCAACAGCATCGGCAGCCTGCGCTTCCTGGGCACGATGGACTGGCGCACATTTGTTGAAACGCATGAGCATGGTCGACCAGACCCTGGCGGAGGATCCCGGCGGCATCTACCGCAGCATGGATTTTGCCTCCCGTGACAGCTACCGTCACGCTGTTGAAAGGATCGCCGGAAACTGTGCGCATGCTGAGTGCGCGGTAGCAAGCAGTGCAATCCATCTGGCACGTGAGGCTGCGGCCCGCACAAGCGCAGACGACCCCGCGGCGCACGTCGGATTTTACCTGGTGGACGATGGACTGACGCAGCTCGAACACATGGTAGGGGCGCGTTGTACGACCGCTGAGGCGCTGCGCAAAACCTGCCTGCGTTTTCCCCTGCTGCTCTATGGCGGCGCCATCGTGCTGATGACATTGATTACCGCCGGGCTCCTGGCGGCCCGGGCGTATGCCGACGGGGTGCAGGGCTTGCCGCTTGGATTGTTGTGCGTGCTTTTGTTGTTGTGCGCTGCTCATCCGGCAATTGCGCTTGCAAACTGGCTGGCAACGCTGCTGGTGAAACCGCGCCTGCTGCCGCGCATGGACTTTTCAAATGGCATACCGCGTGATGTAAAAACGCTGGTTGTGGTTCCAACGATGATCACAAGCCCTCAAAACATCGAAGATCTGGTCAAGGACATGGAAGTCCGCTTTCTGGCAAATCGTGACGAAAATCTTTACTTCGGCCTGCTCACTGATTTTAGTGATGCCAGCGAGGAAACGCTGCCCGGGGACGAAGGGCTCCTTGGGCTTGCCCGGCGGAGAATCGTTGCGCTCAACGAAAAGTACCGCAACACAGACGGCGCTCCATTCTTTCTGTTCCACCGCCCGCGCCGCTGGAATCCGCAGGAGCGGCTATGGATGGGCTACGAGCGCAAGCGCGGCAAGCTTGCTGATTTGAATATGCTGCTGCGCGGCGAAGCGCGTGACCGCTTCATGCTTGTCGTCGGTGAGAGCGCTTTGTTATCGGACGTGAAGTATGTGATTACGCTGGATACGGATACACAGCTGCCGCGCGATTCGGCGCGACAATTTGTGGGCGCCATGGCGCATCCGCTCAATCGCGCGCGCTATGACAAAGACCGGCAGCGTATTGTTGCGGGCTACGGCATTCTTCAACCGCGGGTTGCCGTGAGCCTGTCCGGCACGAGCCGGTCACACTATGCGCGCATGTGCGCCAGCGAGCTGGGCATCGACCCCTATACGCGCGCCGTTTCCGATGTGTACCAGGATTTGTTCGAAGAGGGCTCATTTATCGGCAAGGGCATTTATGATGTTGATGCCTTCGAACTGGCGTTGAGCGGGCGCCTGCCCGAAAACCGGATTCTCAGCCACGATCTCCTGGAAGGATGTTATGCCCGTGCCGGGCTGCTGAGCGACGTGCAACTGTACGAGGAATACCCCTTTCGCTACAGTGCGGATGTGAGCCGCAGACATCGCTGGATTCGCGGCGATTGGCAGATTGCGCAATGGGTGCTGCCGTTTGTTCCCGGACCGGACGGGCGCCTGTGCAAAAATCCGCTCTCAATGCTCTCCCGCTGGAAAATACTGGATAACCTTCGGCGCAGCCTGACAGCCGCAGCCCTGACACTCCTGCTGCTGCTGGGATGGACACTGCTGCCGTCGCCCGTATTCTGGACCGTGGCGGTGCTCGGCATCATCGTGATCCCCTGCATGCTGGGCCTGGCCCTGAATGCTCTCAGCAAGTCAGCCGATACGGGTTCAAGACAGCATATCGCGGCCGCTGCGCGCCTGTCCTGCCGCCATTGTGCCGAGGCTGCTTTCACACTCGCATGCCTGCCCTACGAAGCATTTTTCAGCATGGATGCGATTGTGCGCACGGCCTGGAGGATGCTTGTTTCGCGCAGGCTGCTGCTGCAATGGAATCCATCGCTTAGCCTTGATCGCGCATGTCGCATTGATTTCATCGGCTCATACCTGACCATGTGGATTGCTCCGGTCACAGCCTGTGCTGCAGCGATTGCCGTGCTGCAGCCGACCGCTTTGGCTGTGGCCGCACCGATACTTGTGCTCTGGTTCGCCTCGCCTGCTGTTGCCTGGTGGATAAGCCGACCGCTCACACAGCGCGAAGCACGGCTTTCAGAGGATCAGGTTATTTTTTTAAGGTCGCTTGCCCGCAAAACCTGGTCGTTTTTCGAAACATTCATCGGCCCGGCAGATCATTGGCTGCCGCCTGATAATTTTCAGGAGCATCCCGCTCCTGTGCTCGCGCATCGCACCTCGCCGACCAACATGGGCCTTGCGCTGCTGGCGAACCTGTCCGCCTGCGATTTCGGATATATTTCAGCCGGAAAGCTCCTCGAGCGTACAGCCGAGGCCCTCCACACCATGGATACGCTGGAACGGCATCAGGGCCATTTCTACAACTGGTACGATACGCAGACCCTGCAACCGCTGCCGCCTCTCTACATTTCATCGGTTGACAGCGGCAACCTTGCAGGCCATTTGCTGACATTGCGCTCAGGCCTGCTCGGCCTTGTCGACGCTCCGATTCTGGGAGCACGATTTTTTGAAGGCCTGAGCGATACGCTCAGGATTTTTCTGGAGGTTGCCGCGTCGGCTGCTCCGAAACCGTACACCTCGGCCGGTCTTGTTCAGCTTAAGCAGGGCCTGATGTCCGCGACCCTCTTGCCGCCGACCAAACTCGATGCTGTGTGGACATGCCTTAATCATCTGACAACCTCGGCGTCACAGGCGGCCGCCGATGCGGACGTGTTTGATATTGACCCGGAAAGCCAACTGCGCTGGTGGGCCCGCGCTTTTGCCGGGCAATGCCGTGATGCCCTTGATGAGCTGGCGTTTCTTGCTCCGTGGGCAGAGCTGCTTTCTTCCCGGCACTGTCCCGAAGACATGCCCGATCTTCTCGCGATCCCGACCCTGCGCGCACTGGAAGCGCTGGAGAACAAGCTCCGGCCAACCATCGCACAGCGGCTCAGCGCTGCCGCCACACCTGCGGAGAGTACCTGGTTTGATGAAATGCGGCAGCGGCTCATGACAGCCGGCAGGCATGCCGAAGCACGCCGTGCAACCATTAATGAGCTTGCCCTGCAAAGCGACACCCTTGCCCGGATGGACTATGACTTCCTGTATGACAAGCGCCGTCATCTGCTTGCCATCGGTTACAATGTCGGCGATTGCCGGCGGGATCCAAGCTATTACGATCTGCTTGCGTCGGAAGCCCGGTTTGCAAGCTTTGTTGCGATTGCGCAGGGGCAGCTGCCGCAGGAAAGCTGGTTTTCACTGAGTCGCCTGCTCACAACCGCGGGAGGTGAACCGATCCTTCTTTCATGGAGCGGCTCGATGTTTGAATACCTGATGCCGCTGCTGGTGATGCCGACATACCGACACACGCTTCTTGATCAAAGCTGCAGGGTTGCGGTAGCCAGGCAGATCGCGTATGGAAAAAAACGCGCCGTGCCGTGGGGCATTTCAGAATGCGGCTACAATGCCATTGATGTGAATCTCAACTACCAGTACCGCGCTTTTGGCGTGCCCGGCCTGGGCCTCAAACGCGGGCTTGTCGATGATCTGGTTATTGCGCCGTACGCATCGGCCCTGGCGCTGATGGTGGCCCCCGAGGATGCCTGCCTGAACCTTGAGCGGCTCGCTATTGAGGGCAGTGAAGCCCGGTATGGTTTCTACGAAGCAATCGACTACACACCGTCACGTCTGCCGCGCGGACAGACACACTCCGTGATTCGCTCCTTTATGGCGCATCATCAGGGCATGACGCTTTTATCGTTGGCCTATGTGCTCCTGGACCGACCGATGCAAAGGCGATTCGAGGCTGATCCCCAGTTCCAGGCGACAATGCTGCTGCTTCAGGAAAAAGTTCCCGCGGCAACCGCGTTTTATGCACATACCTCCGAGGTTTCCGAGCGCCATATGGATTTCAGCCCTGCGGAAGCGCCGTTTCGCGTTTTTACAAACCCCGATACACCGAGCCCTGAAGTGCAGTTGCTCTCCAACGGCAGGTACCACGTCATGGTCACCTCTGCCGGCGGCGGCTACAGCCGCTGGAACGACATTGCCCTTACCCGCTGGCGTGAAGATTGCACCTGCGACAACTGGGGCACCTTTTGCTATATACGCGACATGACCAGCACACAATGCTGGTCAGCGGCATACCAGCCGATGCTCCGGCAGGCAGATCATTATGAGGCGATTTTTTCAGAAGGACGGGCAGAGTTTCGGGGCCGCAGCAATGAGTATGAGATGCATACCGAAATCGCGGTATCGCCCGAGGATGACATCGAGCTGCGCCGGGTCCGTATCACCAACCACGCGCGCAAACGCCGCGAGATTGACGTTACCAGTTACGCTGAAGTCGTTCTGGGGCCGCCGATAGCCGACGACCTGCATCCGGCCTTCAGCAGTCTTTTTGTACAGACCGAGATCGTCGACAGGCATCATGCAATTCTGTGCACCCGCCGCCCCCGCTCGCAGGACGAGAAGGCGCCCTGGATGCTGCACATGCTGACCGTGCACGGGGCCAAGGCCGGAGAGGTCTCCTATGAAACCGACCGCATGCAATTCATCGGTCGCGGCAATACCGTCGCCAACCCGCAGGCACTGAGCGCAAGCGCAGGCGACGCCGCGGGAGCGCTCTCAGGCAGCCAGGGCTCGGTGCTCGACCCGATTGTCGCAATCCGCCAGCGGATTACCCTTGAGCCGGAGGAATCGGTAACGGTAAATATTGTTACCGGCATCGGAGACAACCGTGATGCAGCGCTGCGCCTGGCCGAAAAATATCAGGACCGGCGCCTCGCCGGCCGCGTTTTTGACCTGGCCTGGACGCATGGGCAGGTGCTGCTGCGTCAGTTCAATGCCTCGGAAGCCGATGCGCAGCTCTACGGGCGCCTTGCCGGCTCAATACTGTATGCCGATGCGTCGCTGCGGGCCGACCAGAGCGTTCTTATCAAAAACCACCGGGGACAATCCGGCCTGTGGGGATACGCAATCTCCGGGGATCTGCCGATTGTGCTGCTACAGATTGAACATCCGGCCAATATAGACCTTGTGCGCCAGCTCGTACAGGCCCACAAGTACTGGCGCCTGAAAGGACTGGCGGTTGACCTGGTGATCTGGAACGAAGATCACGCCGGTTACCGGCAGCTCCTGCATGATCAGATCATGGGACTGATTGCCGTAGACATCGGAGCCAACATAACCGATCGGCCCGGCGGTATTTTTGTAAGGCCCGGTGACCAGATAGCGGAGGAAGATCGTATTCTGATCCAGACGGTCGCCCGCGTCATCATCTCCGACAGCCGCGGGTCGCTGGCGGACCAGATCAACGGCCCCAGCAGGCTGAAGAAAGGCGCTATGCCCCTGCTTGTCCCGACGCGCCCCCTTCGCGTTGATCCAGCCCCGGTTGCGCCGCTGCCGCGCAACGATCTGACGTTTTTCAACGGGCTGGGCGGGTTTACCCCGGACGGGCGCGAGTATGTTATAACCACCGCGCACAGCCAGCAGACACCGGCGCCCTGGGCCAATGTGCTGGCCAACCCGTATTTCGGAACCGTTATTTCTGAGAGCGGCCCTGCCTATACCTGGAGCGAAAATGCCCGCGAGTATCGCCTTACTCCCTGGGGCAACAATCCCGTAAGCGATGCGAGCGGAGAGGCGCTGTATCTGCGGGATGAAGAGCGCGGCTGCGTCTGGTCGCCAACGCCTCTGCCCTGCCGCGGAACAACTCCGTACGTCACCCGCCACGGATTCGGCTACAGCGTCTTTGAACACACCGAGCACGGCATCAGCTCCGAGCTGTGGGTATATGTGGCCCTGGACGCAGCAATCAAATTCAGCGTGCTTAAAGTGCGCAACGTCTCGTCGCGCTCCCGCCGCCTTTCCGCCACCGGATACGTTGAGTGGGTGCTGGGCGAACTGCGCCCGAAGTCCGCCATGCACGTGATCACTGAGGCTGACCCGCAAAGCGGCGCGCTCTTTGCGCGCAACCCGTACAATACGGAATTCAGCGGCCGGGTTGCGTTTTTTGACGTGGACGACACAACGCGCACCGTAACCGGCAATCGAACTGAATTTTTGGGACGCAACGGCTCGCTGCGCGCTCCGGCCGCCATGAAACGCATGCGTCTTTCCGGCAGGCTGGGGGCTGCGCTGGACCCCTGCGCTGCGATTCAGGTACGCTTTGATCTTGAACCCGGCAAGGAGTATGAGGTCATTTTCAGGCTCGGCGCGGGACGGAACGCCGGGGACGCCCGCAATCTGGTGACCCGCTTTCGCGGATCAACCGCCGCACGCGGCGCCCTTGATGAAATCTGGCAGCACTGGACCAACACGCTCGGCGCAGTCTATGTGGAAACGCCCGACCAGTCCCTCAATGTTCTGGCCAACGGCTGGCTTGTGTACCAAACCCTGGCATGCCGCCTGTGGGCGCGCAGCGCAACCTACCAGTCCGGAGGCGCGTTCGGCTTCAGGGATCAGCTGCAGGACGTGATGGCACTGATCCACACCAGCCCGCAGCGTGTGCGCGACCACCTGCTTGTGTGCGCCGGCCGTCAATTCCCGGAAGGAGATGTTCAGCACTGGTGGCATCCTCCCGCCGGCCAGGGCGTGCGCACGCACTGCTCGGACGATTATCTCTGGCTGCCGTACGTGGCGTGTTACTATGTCAGCGCTACCGGGGACACCGGCATCCTGGATGAGTCAATCCACTTTATCCAGGGCCGCCCGGTAAATGCGAATGAAGACTCCTATTACGACCTTCCCGGCCGCTCTGAAGAAGCGGCGACTTTGTATGAACACTGCGTGCGGGCCGTGAGCAAAAGCTTGGCATTCGGCGAACACGGCCTGCCGTTCATCGGATCAGGCGACTGGAACGACGGTATGAACCTGGTGGGAGAACAGGGAAAAGGCGAAAGCGTGTGGCTGGGATTCTTTCTCTATGATGTGCTGCTGCGCTTCAGCGCTCTTGCCCGCGTGCATGGCGATGAGGCCTTTGCGGAGCGCTGTACAAGCGAGTCAGCAGACCTGCAGCGCAACCTCGAGCAGCATGGCTGGGACGGCGCGTGGTATCGGCGGGCCTATTTTGACGACGGCTCGCCGCTTGGATCATTAACCTGCCCGGAATGCAGGATTGACTCCATTGCGCAGAGCTGGTCCGTGCTTTCAGGCGCTGCTGCTCCCGAGCGCGCCCGCATGGCCATGCAGGCCCTGGATGAGCGCCTTGTTCGCCGCGAGCATGGCCTGATTCAGCTGCTTGATCCGCCGTTTGACAGCTCGGACCTGAACCCCGGCTACATAAAGGGCTACGTGCCGGGAGTGCGGGAAAACGGCGGGCAGTACACGCACGCGGCTATCTGGGCGATCATGGCCTTTGTGCGTCTGGGCGACAGCCAGCGCGCCTGGGAGCTGTTTACCATGATCAATCCGGCGAACCATACGCAGACGCCGGAGCAAACCGCCATCTACAAAGCGGAACCCTACGTCATGGCCGCCGACGTGTATGCTGCGCCGCAGCATGCCGGCCGCGGCGGCTGGACCTGGTATACGGGTTCAGCGGGCTGGATGTACCTGCTGATCATGGAATCACTCCTGGGGCTCAGGCTGGAAAAGGACAGGCTGCATTGCACGCCATGCATCCCCGCAGACTGGGACGGGTTCACGGTGCACTACCGCTTTCAAGAGACGGTCTATCACATCGAGGTCCGGCAATCGCGCGAAGACACGGAAGCGGCTTCAGTGAGCGTTGATGGAGCCGATCAGCCCGACGGCACGATTCCGCTTGTTAATGACCAAATCGAGCACAAAGTCGTGGTGAAAATACATGCGGCGCCCACAGCTCCCGCTGAACAACCGCCCACTCAGAACGGCACCGGATTGCCAACGCAGAGCTAACGGAGAAAGCAACTACTTACAATGCCTCAAGGGGTGAGGCTCAGCATTTTCTCAAAAGCCTGCCCGGCAGTTTGTCCGTGCAGGCACCGTCCCTGACAGCCCAGACGCCGTTGACCATAACGGCGCGCACGCCTGCGGGGTACTGATGCGGAGAGGCGTAGGTTGCCGTGTCGCACACGCTGTGCGGATCAAACAGCACGAGATCAGCCCGAAAGCCGGCGGCAAGCAGGCCGCGATCATTAAAACCCATGCGCTCGGCCGGCACGCTGGTCATTTTGCTGACGGCCTTTTCAAGCGGCATCAGCTTTTCATCACGTACCATTTCCAGAAAACGCGCGCAGGTGCCGAACGCGCGCGGATGCGGCATATCGCGGCCGAGCACCCCGTCAATGTCGCGCACAGCAGCATCGCTGCCCAGCATGACCCAGTCCTGGCGCAGAATCGTGCGAAGATTGTCCTCACTCATGCAGAAAAAAATCGCGTCAATGTCAAGCTGCTCCTCGATGAGCAGATCACACAGGGCATCACCCACACTCTGACCGCGCGCATCTGCTGCCTCGGCAAGCATGCGGCCCTGCAGATGCGCGTTTACTTCCCCGTCAAGGCGGGCAAGCATGGTTGTCGTCCCGACTTCCTCTGCAGGTGTGCGGGCGAACAGCTCCGCGAGAATGCGAGCGCGCTGGGCCGGATCGCGCAGACGTTCCAGTTCAGCCGCATTACCGCCCGCACAGGCCCACAGCGGCAGCAGCGCATCAAGGCCCGTGCTTGACGCGCAGTAAGGGTAGCGGTCGGAGGTAACATCTATGCCGCTGCGCCGGGCCTGTTCAATCAGCTCCAGCACGTCAGGAAGCTTGTGCCAGTTACGCCGGTCCATGGTTTTCAAATGTGAAATCTGCACGGGCACGCCTGCCCTGCGGCCGACCTCCAGCGCTTCGCGGACAGCCTCGATCAGATGATCCGATTCGCTGCGCATATGCGTGGCATAGAATCCGCCGTATTTTTTCACCACGCCCGCCAGCCGGGCTAGTTCATCAACGTTTGCGAACGCACCCGGCGGATAGATAAGCCCGCTTGACAGTCCCCAGCGCCGCATTCCATGGAATCTTCAAGCAGAGCGCACATCTCACCCAGCTGCACCGCAGTCGCCTGCTCCGGTCCGTAGCCGATAACCGAGCCGCGCACATTGCCGTGCCCGGCAAGCAAGGCAATGTTGTTGCGCAGGCCAATACGATCCAGACGCTCACAATAGCCCTGCATGCTTGTCCAGTCGGGATCAAGGCCGAAGGCTGCCAGGGCCGCTCTGCGCTGCTCGCGCGCCATGCCCAGAAGCGGCGCGGCCGACAGGCCGCAGTTGCCGCACACCTCGGTCGTGATGCCCTGCATGATCTTGGAGCGGCCCGCGTCGATCAGCACGTTGAACTCGGAATGCGCGTGAATATCGATAAACCCCGGGCACAGGCACATACCCGCGGCATCAAGCACCTCGGCCGCCGTGCAAGACCCCAGATCACCGATGGCCGCAATGCTCTCACCGACCACAGCCAGATCCTGCATGCGGCCAGTTGCACCGCTTCCGTCAATCAGCAGAGCATTTTTAATCAGGATATCGCAGTCCATTACAGTGGATCTCCGTGTCTATGAGTACATAGTCCCTGCATGGCTGCTGAGTCCATTCGCTATTGATTTGCTTCACGCACTTTTTGAAGAAGCTGCCGGAACTGTCCCTCAGACTGCATACCGACAATAACGTACGTGTTATCGATAATAAATGTCGGAGCGCTGTTGATTCCGCTTGAGCGGGCCTCCTCGGTTACAGCGCGAAGCCGTGCGGCATAGCGGTTCCCGTCAAGCGCGAGGGCAAGATCCTGCAGCGTCAAGGCCACACTGCGCTGCAAGACTCAAGAATCACTGCCCTTGATCCTATATCCTGCAGATCGGTAAAATAAGCCTTAAACACGGCTTCGTTAAACTGCTCAAAGACGCCATGCTCAAGCGCATATTCACCGGCCTGCAGCACCTCATTGGAATTCGGCAGCACGCGTACATCTGCAAATACTTTATTGTACGGCGCGCCCATCTCCCGCAGCCGGGCGTAGAGTCCCGGCCAGTCGATATGCGGCAGGCTCTCGGTCAGCAGCACGCCGCCGCGCTGTGTTTCAGGGTGAATTTCAAAGGGGAGCCACTCATCCTGAAGGCAAAACTCTTCTTTCAATCGATCGACAAGACCCTTGGCGACATAGCAAAACGGTCATATGTAGTCTGTAAAAATCCGGACGGAAATACCCTCAGTATTTTTCGTCATTGATACACTCCTTTTCATGATGTTCAACAGGCTGATGCGCGCACCAACACACAGCTGGCGGTTTTATGTCCTGGTAAGCGTATATGCCCGGCCGCAGCGCGGGCAGTTGACTGTCAGCGAGGATGAATCCTGCCAGAGCTCAGCGCGCTGAGGGGCGGGAAGCGCTGTGATCATATTCAAAATCATTTCATCCGAACAGCGGCATCCGTAAAACAGCAGCACCTCATCGAGCAGTTTCACGTCTTCGCGCTCATCCAGCGTGCAGCACCGCTCAACCAGCTCGGTGTCGGACAGACCATCCAGCGGCCCGAAACCATGGCCCGGCAAAGGCTGCACAAAAACGCCGCGCCCGTCATCAAGCACCGCGACCCGCACCAGCATCTGCGCGCATGATTCAAAATACTGCTCAACCGCCCTGACCGGATCAGTAGTGCTCAGCGTATAATGGCTCTGGGTCAGGGGCGACTTTTCGACCTGGCGCTGCACAACGGCCGCATCGGCCTCCAGCGCACTCTCACGCAGGCATGCGCAGGCCATTCCTTCCGGTTCAACTGCGCAAAAAATCCCGATACTGCTTCCGGGCAGCGACAGGGTCCAGCCCCAGGACTCGCGCTCAGGCAGCGAAACCGCGGCAAGCCCTGCGCCGGCAAGCATACGCTGCACAGCCGCATCCCCGGCACTGTCGCCGGGCGCTATGCTGTATTTCTCGCCGTATTCCCGAAGCCCCTGCCAGAGATTTGCGGCATTGCCAACAATGACGATCAACTCCGGCCCCTGCCAGAGATAACGATAATAATGCGAAAGATACTTCATACGGTCTTACCCTGTCGGTTAGTTCATCGGCGGCAGGAGGGAAGTCGCCCACCTATTGCCAGCCTGTTACAATCTGTTCGTGTCGACATCGAATCCGAAGCCGGGTGCACCTTCTGTCAACCGGCAGATTTATAGCACCAACACTGCCGAAGCGCAAACCGTTTATGGTGCAGTATAGAAACCGCACCTGATTGGCAATGGCTAACAGGCTATCATCACAAGGCTTTTACATGCCACCGAAGCACTTTCAACAAGCAATATGTTTGTTTTGTAAACACACCATCGATCAGCACACTTGACAACTTGTCAATAAATTTACCATATTAACCATTAAAAACAGATCGCTTTAAGATAAAAATAAAGTGAAGAACTTTTATTTTGCCATAATGTCAAAAAATATGTCCGCACCTTATTCGCAGAATTGTGGAAGGCACCCTCCTGCAAATAAAAAAATAAAGCAATCTCAGGAGCTTAAACACTGCATTGGGCCTGTAGCCGAACATGGCATTGGATTTGCAACACTGTTTGGTGTCCTAAAGGCTTCATACAGCAGTAGAGTTAAAAATACTGTGCGCTCTGTATACGATGAAGAGCTGCACAGCGGCCGACAGCAAAACTCAGCGGCGCCGGGGGTGCGGCTGAGTTTGTGTATCTAACGGCAGGCTGATGGACATGAAGCACTCATATTTTTTTAATTTTTAATAATGTAACAACACAAGGAGGTTTCACTATGGCAGGACACGGACCATCAACAGACTGGGGCGAAGACAAGGCTACCGCGTATAAAGAGCGCCTTGGTATTTATTTGTTCATCGTATACTGCTGTGGTGTACGCAGCATTTGTCGCCCTCAACACCTTCACCCCGAAACTGATGGGAATGATCGTATTTTCCGGTCTGAACCTGGCAGTGGTGTACGGCATGGGCTTGATTATACTGGCCATTGTCATGGGCGTTATCTACAACAACATGTGCACAAAAGCTGAAGACCAGATGAACAAATAACACACATCACACCAGGAGAACAAAACAATGATTTATGATGCCTCAATCTTTGCAATAGTTTTATTTATCGCATTTGTGATTGCCGTGCTCGGCATATCAAAATATTTTGCAAGCAAAACCAAATCATCCGCAGGCTACTATGCAGCCGGCGGCCAGATTCACTGGTTTGTCAACGGGATAGCATTTGCCGGTGACTACCTGTCCGCTGCTTCGTTTCTGGGCATTTGCGGCATGATCGCCTTTCTGGGTTATGACGGCTTCCTGTATTCCATCGGCTATCTGGCCGGTTGGGTTGTGGCCCTGTTCGTTGTTGCCGAGCCGCTGAAAAAAGCCGGCAAGTACACCTTCACCGACGCGCTTGACAGCCGTTTCAACTCCAAAGGCATTCAGCTCATGGCCGCGATCAGCACCTTGGTCGTATCCATCTGCTACCTGATCCCGCAGATGGTCGGCGCCGGCGCCCTGATAACCCCCCTGCTGGGCATGCCCCACTATGTCGGCGTTATCCTGGTCGGCGGTATCGTTATTTTTATCGTTGCAACCGCCGGTATGGCTTCTACCACCTATGTGCAGTTCATCAAGGGCGGCCTGCTGATTCTCTTTTCAACCATCCTGACAATCTGCCCTGTTTGTAAACGGCTACAAGCTCAAACCCGATCTGAAGCTACCATAAATTTATAACCCTGAACGTTGCATCCGAAAACGGCGTGGTAACAAGCGTTGCAGACGGCTACACCATTGCCAGCCAGAACAGCGCAAATCGGCGTTGTCAAACTTGAAAAAGACGGCGTGCAGACCTGGTGGCAGCTTCAAAAAGAAGGCAAAGCTGTGATCGAAACACCCTCCATGGTTGTACTTGAAAACGGCGAAACACTCTATAACGGCGCACCCAAGTCAGAGCGCAAATTCTACCAGGTCGGCCACATGAGCAAAATCATCGTGGACGGCAAAGAAGTCAGCGAAACCGGACCCGTTGGTCCGTTTGAATTTCTCTCAACCATTACCAACAGTGAAGTTATCCTTTTCTCAAAGAAGGTATTTAAAGACGGCGCTGACAATGTCACCCTCTGGAAGCACACCCCGACCGCCGGTGAGAGAATTATGCGCCCCGGCCTCAAGTTTAAAATTGACGAAGGAAGCAAGGCCTGGGACAAAATTGATTTCATCTCCCTGATGCTGGCTCTGTTCCTGGGAACATCGGCCCTGCCGCACATCCTGATCCGCTACTACACGGTGCCGAGCCCCAAGGATGCCCGCAAATCAACCATCGTGGCAATCGCCTCCATCGGCTTTTTCTATATCCTGACCCTGTTCATGGGCCTCGGTGCCATGACGCATGGTGTTCTTGACCTTGCTGACTCAAACATGTCTGCCCCGCTGCTGGCCAAATTCTTCGGTATCTTTCTCTTCTCCTGCATCTCAGCCATAGCCTTCGCCACCGTGCTCGGCACGGTCAGCGGACTGATCGTTGCTGCTTCCGGCGCGGTTGCCCATGACCTGATCTCCAACTTCGGCGGTATTAAAATGACCGATGCCGGACAGGTGAAAGCCGGTAAAATCTCAGCCATCGTGGTCGGTATCATCGCTATTATCCTGGGTATCCTTTTCAAGGGCATGAATGTGTCGTTCCTGGTAGGCCTGGCATTTGCAGTTGCTGCCTCGGCCAATTTGCCGGCCATTATGATGGTCATCTTCTGGAAAAAGACCTCAGCTGTCGGCGTTGCCGCATCCATTCTCGTGGGTATGGTAACCGCACTGACGCTCATTCTGCTCAGCCCCGATCTGTATGCTCAGTATGGTTGGGATCCCAAGACCGCTCCGAGCCCGCTGGGCCAGCCCGGTATCATCACCATCCCGCTGTCATTTATTACGCTGGTTGTGTTCTCTCTGCTGTTCCCCTCCAAGAACAGCAAACCGCTCGCGTAAAAAATCAGCAATCGACATCAAAAGAACAGGGCTCCCCTGCAGCCCTGTTCTTTTTTTTTGCCTGAATGAAAATGCCCACCCCAAAGACCTGTATCCCTATTCTACTCACCCTTTGGCTGTTAACACCCTGGTGCCGCAGTCCGGTATTAAAAAAAGTTAACCTGTCTTTAACGCCTGGTTAATACAGGGGAAGTATAAAAAATGAGCAACAGCGCTAACAGCAACCATTGATGCTTTGCCTTGACTACTCCCTGCAACTGCGGAAGTGTCTCCACAAGCCTTAATACCTGCTTCAAAGAATTCTGGTAGAGAAGAAACGTACAAATGACAAATCTTTCCGCCTCGGAAACCGGCAAAAAATCCCTGTTTACACAGGGGCTGTCAGCACTCCAGCCGCTGACACCGGTAGTGCTGTTTTATCTGGCCGGCCTTTTTATTTTTACTTTCTTCCGATCCGTCCTGTGCGCCGAGCACTTCAGCAGAGTCAGGGAAGTGGAGCAGTACTATCTGCTTTTTCCCATAGGATTCCGTATTGACACTATGCTCCTGTGCCGGGTTCTGATACTGCCTCTGGCTGCACTGATCCTGCTTCCCGCACGAGCAGTCCCAAAATCACGCCTGTTATTTTCCTTATATTTTTCCGGCTTTGCATCGTTATTTGTTTTTCTCGAGATTGCCACATTTCCCTTCATGGCTGAGTTTGACACACGCCTCGACCGCATTTTTTTAGAGCACATGGCACAAACACGTGAAGTCTATACAATGATCTTTAAAGGCTTCGGACTCAGCCTGGCGGCAGGTGTTCTGGCAACCGTCCTGACTGGCTGGCTGGTATTCGGCGCATCACAGAGACTGCTTGCACGGACCACGGCCTGTTCCTTGAAAAAAAGAATACTTCTCGCCCTTGCCGCCGGCATACTTGTCTATTTCGGATACCGGGCATCCTTTCTACACAGAGCTGCAGACATAAACCTTGCATCATTTTCAACCAGTAATATTACAAACCAGCTTGCCCTTAACTCCACCTACTCCCTGTCAAACGCGTATTATTCCCTAAAAAAAATGGAGCAAAACCCGACGACTGTGTACGGAAACATGGATCCCCGGGAAATGCTGACAAGGGTCAGAAAAGAATCCTGCATTCCCGATGAGGCCTGCACCAATCCGGATATACCGCTGCTGCATTATCAAAAATCAAACTTCCCCGCGCAGCAGCCCATGAATCTTGTCATTATTATTGAGGAGAGCATGGGCGCGGAATTCGTAGGGTGCCTTGGCGGACTACCACTGACACCGAACATCGACCGGCTCAGCAAGGAAGGGCTTCTTTTTACAAACCTCTATTCAACCGGCACGCGAACCGTGCGCGGCATCGAAGCGGTCATTTCAGGCTTTCCGCCGACACCGGGGCAAAGCGCGGTAAAGCTTGGGCTTTCCCAAAGCAATTTTTTCACTATTGCAGAACTGCTCCGCCGCAGGGGCTATGCAACGGAATTTATCTACGGCGGAAGAAAAAGCTTTGACAACATGAGTGCTTTTTTTATCGGCAACGGTATCCAGCGGATTTATGACAGAGAATGCTTTGATAAAACTATTTTTGAGGCCACCTGGGGTGTCTACGATGAAGACGTTTTCAAAAAAGCGCTTGAGGTGTTTAAAGGCCACGGAACCAACCCCTTTTTCAGCCTTATCCTAACCACCACGGGCCATTCCCCCTTTGAGTTTCCCGACGGACGCATCGAGCTGTTTGAACAGCCAAAAAAAACCCAAAACAATGCGATTAAATATGCTGATTACGCTTTGGGAAAATTTTTCGATGCGGCAAAAAAAGAGCCGTATTACAAAAACACCCTCTTTCTGGTCATCGCCGACCACAGTGCCCGGCTTCAAGGACTGGATCTGATACCCGTCAGGAAGTTTCACATTCCGGGCCTGTTGATCGGACCCGCTGTCAAGCCCGGCGTCTATGACCGGGTCGCGAGCCAGATCGATATGCCACCGACCCTGCTTGACCTCATGGGCGTCAGCGTTGAGCACCCCTGCCCCGGCAGGGCGCTTTTAAGCCTGCCGGACAGTACCCCCGGCAGAGCAATACTGCAGTATGAAAATATAAATGCTTTCATGGAGGGCAACAGAGTTCTCATCCTGCGACCCGATATGCAGCCTGCCCAGTTTACCTTTGCAGGGGAAAGACTTATTCCTGCAACATTAGACCCCGACTTTGTAAAAACCGCCCGTGCCCACGCTCTGCTGCCGGGCTATCTTTATTATAACCAACTGCATCATCTGCCTGCAGAGACTGCAAAACCGTAACCAAGAGCATACTATGGATGAAATGGCTCAAAAAACACTGCGTAAGGTTAGATGACGCTCACTATTCACCATGTATCCTGACTTCAAAAGAACATGGCTCCCCTGCAGCCCTGTTCTTTTTTTTGCCTGAATGAAAATGCCCTCAACCCATAACCCAACAACCCCCCACCATTTCCCAATTAAAGCCTTGACGCTTAATCCATACATATGAAAAGAATATATGGGACAACAACCCGTGTAAGTATACACAATGTATACAGCAACACCTGCAGCATGCACAACACTTCAACCGGAAAGGCACAACCATGCAGGATCTTGACCATGATGAGATGATCAGTCTTTTACAGACGGCGCGCGAGGGCTTTCTGGCCATGTGCGATGAAGGCCGACCGTACTGCCTGCCGTTCGGCTATGTCTTTATTAAGGACAGCGTCTACATTTCGCTGTTCCCCAAGGGGCGCAAATGGGCCTGTCTGCAAAAAAATCCACGGGTCAGTTTTTCGGTTTTTACGTGGGATGAGGGCCGGACCAGGTGGTCATCTGTTGTTATTGACGGGGAGTTGACCATGGTGGATGACCTTGAGACTATCAGGCGGGTTGTGGAGGCCAACATGCTCAAAATGGGCCTTGAAGCATCAGATGTTTACGTGGAAAAAAGAATGCGCTATTATGAACAGGCGGTCAAAAATCCCGATGGTCTCAAGATAATGCAATTGAGTGTTGAGCAGATGGGCGGCAAAACAATGTCCGCCATGGCGGGCAACTGAAACAGGCGGTCACAAGACCAAATTTTCTACAAGAAAGCACACAAGAAAAGGAAGCTGAACATGTACGGCTGGACGGGAACAATCCTGAAGGTGGATCTTTCAAGCGGCGCAGTATGCCGTGAACCTCTGGACGAATCGCTGCGCCGTAATTTTCTGGGCGGGCGCGGCATCAACTCAAAACTTTTGTACAACCTCACCGGGCCCGCAACCCGGCCGCTTGATCCCGATGCTGTCCTCATCTTCGGAAGCGGCCCGCTGGCCGGTACGCTCGCGCCCTCATGCCCGCGCTGCACGGTGACCGCCAAATCACCACTGACCGGCATTCTCGGAGATGCGAATTTCGGCGGCTTTTTCGCACCCGCCATGAAAAAAGCCGGCTTTGATCATATCGTCATCACAGGCCGTGCGGCCAAGCCCGTGTATTTGCACATAACCGCAGAGGCTGTCACGCTGAGGGAGGCATCGCATCTCTGGGGCAAAACCATCCCCGATGCCGAAGCCATCCTCAAAAAAGAACTCGCCGACCCGCAGGCCCAGATAGCGCTGATCGGGCCGGCCGGGGAGAACCTGGTCTATACGGCCTGTGTGTCCCATCGCTACAATGTTGCGGGGCGCACCGGCATGGGTGCGGTCATGGGTTCCAAAAACCTCAAGGCTGTGTGCGTGTCCGGCCGAGGCAAGATTGCCGTGGCACACCCTGACGCATTCGCCCGCGAGCGCAAAAACTGGCTGAAGAAAATCAGCGAAAATCCGTTTACAAAATTTTTCGGAACATTCGGCTCTGCCGGCCCTCTTGACAAGGAGGACGAATCCGGGCTGCTGGCAGTCAAGAATTTTTCCCAGGCCGGCGGGTTCGACGGCGTTGAGAAGGTGAGCGCCGGAAACTTAAAGAAATTTTTCACGCGCTCACACGCCTGCCATGCCTGCCCCGTACACTGCATCCAAAGCTTTGAGGTGACCGAGGGGCCCTATGCGGGCACGCACGGCACAAAAATGCCGGAAGGGTGCAACTCCGCCTGCGGCCCCAGCTGCGGCAATGCTGATCCGGGCTCGCTGTTCAAGATCAACAATCTGGCCAATGCCTACGGCCTTGACATCCTTGACTTCGGCCTGCTGATGGCAACAGCCATGGACTGGTACGAGCACGGCATCATAACCGACGCGCACACCGACGGCATCCCGCTCAACTGGGGCAATCACCAGTCAATGATTGCCATGCTCGAAAAAATCGCGTTTCGCAGGGGTTTCGGCAATGTGCTGGCCGACGGCGCTGTCAAGGCGGCCGAGCAGCTCGGGCCGGGCGCCAGCGAGCTGGTCAGCTCCTGCAAGGGCATGATTTTCGGCGGTGTCGATCCGCGCGTCATCCGTGGCAGCGCGCTGTGCTACGCAACCGGCACCCGCGGCGGCGACCACCTGCGCGGCGGCATTCTGATCGAGTTGCCTGGGCCGGGCGGCCAATCCGCGCTGACGACGCAGGAAGCGCTTGATACATACGGCACAACCGATGTACTTGACCCGGGCTCCTACAACAAGTCCTCAGCCGCTGTCCACAATCAGGATATGTACACGATTGCCGACTGTCTGGAAATCTGCAAGTTCATTACCGCCCACAACAGCTTCGGCATCACCATGGATGACATGGCCTCCATGCTCCACGCGGTCACCGGTTTGAACCTCGACCCGACTGAAATGAAACTCGTGGCACAACGGGTGTTCACACTGGAGCGGGCCTATATCATGCGCGAAGGCATTACCCGGGCCGATGACGTTCTGCAGGGCAAATGGGTCAAGGAAGGCGTGAAGGGCGGGCGCTATGACGGCAGAACAATTGATCCGGAGAAGTGGCAAACCATGCTTGAAGATTATTACCGCGCACGCGGCTGGGATCCCTCAACCGGGATACCCACCCAGCAGACGCTTGAAATGCTCAGTCTTGACGATGTTGCCGATGATTTGCAACAACGCGGCTTTGAAATTCCATAACCCCTTCAGTTCGGCCTTTCAAAACTCTTTTGGCCCAACCCAGGCAAAACGCTTTTTGAATACGGCTAGAGCATTTTTCTAAATACCATAACCAGCCAGATTGTCATTTCGGGTGCAGCGAGTCCGAAGGTTGCGCAGTTCGCATCAATCTTTTTAAAAAAAGCAAGAGATCTCTCCCTTCGGTCGAAATGACACTGCATATATGGTTATAATAAAAAAAATGCTCTAACAGGATGTTGCAAAAATCTTTTTATACAGGCTGTTCAAAAATGCTCAGATGCAAAGCGCGCACTGTCTCTGACACCTCTTGCAGGCAATCATGAGGAATGAGGCGTGCTTTTTCGTACGCCGGCGTAGCGCACCGCAGCAGATGTGCTTTTTTCAACAGCCTGCTAATGGGGGTTGAAAATATTGTCGGCAAACGGCAGCAATTCAGGCAGACCGAGCAGCACGACAACGTCATCCTCCTGAAACCGCTCATCACCGTCAGGCAGGGTCACCTTGCGGCCTGTGCCGCTGATGGTGAGAACCGTAATGCCGTACTCCCTGCGCAGATCAAGCTCGGCAAGGCTTCGGCCAACGGCATTGGAGTTGGGCTGAACATGCATGCTGCGGATTTCCATGCCCGAAAGGGTTGCGACAAGGTCCTGCAGCCCGGTTGCCACGGGAGTCGGAGAGCGCAAAACTTCGTAGCTGTCAGCCCGTATCCGGGACACCAGTTCATCAATGCTGTCCCGGGGAACAAGATACTTGTGCAGCACGCGGGTAAACAGCTCAATTGACGACTCATACTCCTCGGGTATGATTTCATTGGCACCCAGCCCTTTGAGCCGCTCGGCATGCACCACGTACCTGACACGAACGATGATATGGATGGTCGGGTTCAGCAACCGAATCTGCTCAACGATGCGATTGGTGCCGATCGGGTCTGATATGGCCACAACGGCGACACGGGCATCGGTGATGCCGACATGCTGCAGAATGGGTTCACAGGCCGCATCGCCGTGGTAGATGAGCCTGCCGGCTGCGCGCTCAGCCCGGACCGTATCGGGATTGGCATCGAGAATGACGTGGCGAATACCGGCCGCCGACGCAGCATCAGCCATGTGCCTGCCGCTCAGTCCAAAGCCGATGATCACAAGGTGATCACTCAGGTTCTGCCTTGGCTCCCCGGCATAATTGCCGAATTTCAGGCGATGCGGCAGGGGAAGTTTCGCAACAATTTCCGCAAAGCGCGGGGCAGCCATGATCAGCAGCGGTGTCAACATCATGGAAAGAATGGAAACGGCCAGAAACAACTGAAAATACAGCTCCGGGAAAAGGTCGGCCTTGAATCCGGCGCTGGCAATGACGAAGCTGAACTCCCCCACCTGTGCCAGGGCCATGCCGCTGATCAGGGCCGAGCGCAGGGGCATGCCGAGCAGCAGCGCCACGCCGGCAACAACCGCGCCTTTGAACACAACGAGCGCAACCGCACCGCCGAACACGATGCCGGGGTTCGCGAAGATCACGGCAGGCGACAGCATCATGCCGATCGATACAAAGAAAAAACTGAGAAAGATATCGCGCAGGGGCAGGATATTTCCCAGGGCACGCTGACCGTACTGTGATGCCGACAGTATGAGTCCGGCGATAAAGGCTCCAAGGGCAAGCGACAACCCGATGCTGTAACTGGCGTATGCGATACCAAGCCCGAGAAGGATGACTGCAATCAGAAACAGGTCGGATTCGCGCGTGCGCCCGATCTGATGGAATATGCCGGGCAGTATCCAGCGGGCAAAGATGATAACGGCGATGAGAAAAACAGCTGCCTTGAGCATAAAAACCAGGACCGCATGCATCTCAAGCCCGGCATAGCCCGACAACAGGGGCACGGCCAGCATCATGGGAATTGCCAGCAGATCCTGAAAGATGAGAATGCCCAGGGATGTGCGGCCATGCGGCGTATCTACCTCGCCGCGGGTCTGCAGCGAGCGCATCACAATGGCCGTGCTGCTCAGGGTGGCGACCATACCCGTAAAAACCGCCGCAGGCCAGTGCAGCCCCGCGACCAGCATGACGGCGCAGACCAAAACAAACGTTGTTGCGGTCTGACCGATACCGCCCAGGAGCAGTAATTTTTTTATTTTGAGAAGGTTTTCGAGGCTGAACTCAATGCCGATGGTGAACATCAGCAGCACGACACCGATCTCGGCAAGCTGTTCGACCTGATGAACCGCCTGCACAACCTTAAGCCCGGCAGGGCCCACTAGGATGCCCGCCAGCAGAAAACCGACGATGGAGGGTATGCGGAGCCGACTGCACACAAACAGCACGACCGCAGAAACCGCAAGAATGCTGATGATGTCACGAAGCAGGCCGTATTCCATTATCATCCTTCCGTTTTCCGGCCGACAGATCGGCGTCCACACGGTCAACTAAAACATGTATCTGCTAAAGCAGATTTCTTTTTAATATAGCCATAAACATTCAAGGTCACTTTTCGTCATGCCGGCGAAAGCCGGCATCCAGTAAATTTTAAAACCATACTGTCTGGACCCCGGTTTTCACCGGGGTGACGTTTCAAAAAAAACCGAATGCCCGATTTAAAAATTTATCTCAAATCACTTCCCGCGAATGCACCAACTAATGAAATTTTTTCAAAAGCCGACTAAAGACACTTGCGGATATCATCAAGGCGCGTCTTGCACTGCGCATCCATGCCGTGAACTTTTGCCAGCTTTTCACAGCCGTAGTCCGCGCAGTATGCACAGTTACTCAATCCCTTTTCAATGCAGCATGTCCTGATTGCACACATGCTGCAATAGGGGCCATGCACACCCGTCGCACGGCAGCCCGAGCAGTCAATACTCTCCGGAGTGAACTCAACCTTGAACTGCTTTGACCATTCCCGGGCCGTTGTCTTTCTCAATGCATCATTGTTGTCACGCCTGGCAATAAATGCCGGGCACTGCGAGCATTCCAGTCCGCAACAGGCTATCATTGTCTCCATGCCCTCATCCTTTTTGATTACACTATGATATTTTTCACACCCTGAGCGTCAACACGTATTTTTACTGGAATCGTCTCCGGCAAGCGACTGCGCTTACTCGGAAACAGCCGCGAGCCCCCTGCTGGATGGACAAAGTATAGGTACAGGGTTTGCGTGTGTCAACAGAATAGCTGTTTAAAAAACAATAAAACATGCCGACGCCTTATACGATTATTTATTGTATTTCAATAAAAGTATTATCTTAATTTATTGACAAAAGAATATTATATCGCTATAATTAGATATGAGTGCTAATTTTTTATCGAAATAATACGATAATTGAACATATGGCCGGATATCCGACAGACTGCAGGATGCCACGCTGATAACATGTATACGGGGGCGTGACGCAACACGCCATTTGCGTTCGAAAAAATAGCCGCTATGAAGTTACAAGATAAAATCTCTTTGGCGCTGGCGCTGTGCAGCCTCTGTATACTGGCGATACTGATAGGTCAGCGGGCGTATGTTACCCTGCCGGAAATGCGCCTGCTGCAGCAGCAGGCCGACTGGAGCGAGGTCGAGCGGGCCGCGAAAGCAATCGCGCAGCAGGTGCGCGACGTGGGACGGATCGCCTACGATTATGGTGCCTGGGACGATACCCTTGCATATACCGCAACACCGAAAGACTCCTACATCAAAAGCAACTTTATCAAAGAAACCCTTGAAAACAATTCCATAGCTGCCGTTCTTATATATAATGCGGAAGGCGATCTGCTCTGGTCGAGCGGCTATGACGCGGACGAGGGCGTGATGGTGGAGCCCGGCCGGTTTCTGCGGGATGAAACCCTGGACAGCGGTCTGTTCATCATATCCTCAGATCAATTTCGGCGCGCGAAACGGCCGGTACGGGTGTCCGGCATCATCGACGGCAAACGTGATCCGCTTATCTACGCCGCCGTCTCAATCGTACGCTCAGTGCCTGATCAGGATTTCGGCGGCACCCTGGTCATGGTGCGTCGCCTGAATCAGACCCTGCTTGATGATATCCGAAACTTTACCCGGCTTGTCTTTCATCTATATTCAAAATCTGACATTGCGGCAAACGCCCGGCTGGGTAGCCTGACCTCCGGGCTGCCGGTTGCTGATAATGACACCAATGTACGCAGAGAACATGCGGGATACCGCTGGCTGCGTGATACCGGCGGAGCGCCCAACTATCTGCTGGAGGTTGAACTGAAACCGCCCCTGTTCAGCGATATTCTGATTGACCACGTTACCATCTGGGTCTGCGTGCTTCTCGGCCTGACAATAGTGATGTTGCGGCTGGTGCTGCGGGCCGTGATTGTCAAGCCCATCGTGGCATTAAGCCTGCACCTGCGCACCATCAGGGAAACCGCCAACTACGGATTGAGGGTGGCTTCTTCCGGCAATGATGAAATCGGCCAGCTAAAAAAGGAGAGCAACAGCCTTGTGCACTATGTGGAACTGCAGGAAAATTATCTGCGCGATCTTAACCAGACACTGATGACGCACGCGATGGAGGACGGCTTAACCTCGATTGCAAATCGCCGCCATTTCGACACCAAGTTTGAGCTGCACTGGCGGGCCTATCAGCAGTTGCACAAAGCGATCTATATACTGCTGGTGGACGTAGACAATTTCAAGGCATATAACGACACGCATGGTCACCCCCGGGGGGATGAGGTCCTGCGCAAAGTCGCCGACACGCTCCACATCCATGTGCGGAAGAATACCGATACGGTTGCCCGCTACGGGGGCGATGAATTTGCCGTCATTCTCACGGACACTAATGATAACGGCGCCAATGTCACGGCCAACAAGCTACTGAACGCGGTGCGCGCCCTCAATATTGCACATGCTGGTTTGCCCGAAAGCGGGCGCGTTACCGTCAGCATCGGCTGCGCAGGCCTTGTGCCCGCAGACAATGATCACGACCGGCTGATCCAGCTGGCGGATGAAGCTTTGTACCAGGCCAAACACAACGGCAAGGATCAGGTGGTGTTTAATTTCGAGCCGGCAGCCCGCTGAGCAATGACACTGTGCCGGCCGCTGCGCGTCAGCCGCCCGCCGGAACTTCCTACACCCTTATTTTTACCACTATTTTTTTGCAGGCACCCTCGCCGCCGAGCGGAGCATGAGCATCGTCGGGAAAGAAAACCGCGCAGGTGCTGCCTTCGATGCTGATCCACTCACGGACGGTATCCTCGAAAAAAACGACATCCCCTTGCCTCGTCATAGGCCGCAGCAGCATTTGTGCACTGCTCAAGCGGCCGGAACCCGATAACGTCTTTGCCTGACAGGCAATACTGCACGTCAATGTAAAGCCGGTGCGCCTCAAGCCGGGCACCGTGGTGCCCTTTCCCCTCACACTCACTGACAATAGCGAAGACTGAGTCGCCGTCAATTTCATGCCGGCCGACGGTCAAGGTCGGGAGGTCTGCACGCAGAAGGAACTGCCCTGCCTTTTCAAAACCAGGATGCAGATGTGTATATGTGTAGAGTTGATCGATGGATGTAATGAGCATAGATAATCGCGCAGATGACAACCGGGGTCAGACAGCACTGCGCTGTTCTACAGTGCCTTCAGCAGGGCCTCTTCATCGCAGTCGGGAAACTTAATGCAGTTAACACAGTCACGCCACACCTTATGCGGCAAAATGGCCTTATCAACCGGATCAAAGGAAAGTTTTTTAAAGAACTCGGGCACATACGTCAGCACGAACAGCCTCGTAATGCCAAGCGCGACAGCCTCAACCTGACAGGCCTCAACCAGTGCACGACCGATACCCTGCGACTTGAGCTCGGGTGTCACGGCAAGCGAGCGGATTTCCGCAAACCCTTCCCAGCAGATATGCAGCCCGCAAATCCCGAGCAACCGCCCGTCCTGTTTGTCAAAAGCAACAAAAAAATCACGAATCTGATCATACAGATCGCTCAGTGATCGCCCCAGCAGCACGCCCTGCTCCGCATAGTCGCGCAATAGAGCATAAATCTGTTTAACATCCGTGATTGTTGCCTTGCGGATCGTGTATGCCTGCGCCATAAAGTGCACCGTTCCTGTTCACGTTTCATTTCAATTTTTTTCCAGCCACAGGCTGATGCCTGCAACGCATCATTCTTACTACTGAGCAGCCTGTTGAAGCATGTCCCGGGCATGCGCGGTGGTGGCTTCCGTAATATGCTTGCCGCCCAGCATGCGCGCGATCTCCTGCAGACGCTCATGCTCCTCAAGCCGGGCCACATTCGTCAGCGTCCGGCCCTCTCGTGCCGACTTGCTGACGCTGAAATGCTGATTGCCGAAGCAGGCGATCTGCGGCAGATGCGTGATGCACAGCACCTGATGATCGCGCGCGATCTCCTTTAATTTCAGCCCGACCGCGTGGGCAACCGCTCCGCCGATACCGGCATCCACCTCATCAAAGAGCAGCGTGGGCACATGGTAATTGCCTGCCAGGATTTTTTTCAACGCCAGCACAATGCGCGACAGCTCGCCGCCCGAGGCTATTTTTGAAAGCGGCTTGGGGGCCTCACCCTGATTGGTAACAATCAAAAACTCGATGCTGTCGCATCCGGTGCGGCTCAGGCCCTCAGCCCCGGCATCTGCCCCGCCGGCTTGGCGCTCAGCCGTTGCAATCGTGCAGATAAAAACAGCTTTCGCCATGCCGATCGACTTCAATTCGGCAGCTGCTTTTTTCTGCAGGGTTTCAGCCGCACCGCGCCGCCGCGCTGTAAGAACACCGGCCGCGCGCCAGAGATCATCGAGCTGCCGACCAAGACCTGCCTGCAGCTCTTCGATGCGCGCGCTTCCGCTGGAAATACCCGCCAAAGAGTCGGAACATTCCTGCATGCGCTGCAGCACACCCTCCAGGGTTCCCCCGTATTTGCGCTTAAGCCGCTGCAGAAGTTCCAGGCGATTTTCAACATCCTCAAGTTTCTGCGGATCGATCACCACCCGCTCGGCATAGGCGCGCAATTCAAATGCAACGTCTTCCAGCATGGCTGCAGCCTGCTGCAGTTGATCACCGCTAGTCTGCAGCTGCGGATCAAGCCCGGCGGCCTGGGTAATATCGCGGGCCATGCGCTGCACAGACCCCAGGCAGGAGTGTTCATCTTCATAGAGCTGCTGATAAGTCCCCTGCGTGCGCTCATACAGACCACGCGCGTTCTGCAGCACCGTGCGCTCCTGTTCAAGCGCCTGATCCTCGCCGGGCTGAACGCGGGCCTGCTCAATTTCAGCATACTGGAACTGAAGCAGTTCCTGCTGCTCCCGAGAACGGCTCTCCCCTGTTTGCAGCTCGTGCAGCTCCTGCCGGGCCTGTTGAAAAGCATCATAGGCTGCTTCATAGTCGCGCAGCAGATCCTGATTGCCGCAAAAGGCGTCCAGAATGATTCCATGATTTTCCAGGTGAAGGAGGAGCTGCTGTGAATACTGCCCGGAGATATCCAGCAGGCGCCCTCCAATATGGGCAAGCTGCTGCAGCGTGGCCGCGCTGTCGCCGATATAGATTTTATTGCGGCCGGAGCGCGAAATAATACGGCGCAGAATCAGGCAGTCATCAGATACGTCCAGGCCTGAGCGGACCGCATCTGCGGCAAAATCAGTGTTCCCGGCGACATCGAAAACCGCCTCGACCGTTGCTTCGTCCGCGCCGGTTCGAATCATATCGGCTGTTGCGCGCCCGCCCAGCAGAAGTCCCAGCGCGCCGACCAGGATGGACTTGCCCGCGCCGGTCTCACCGGACAGAATCGTGAGCCCGCTGTCAAAGCTTACGTCAAGCGCCTGAATAATGGCAAAGTTGCGAATGCGCAGTTCCTGCAGCATGGCTCCTGCATCCCTTAGCAGGCTGTTGAAAACAGCACATCTGCGGCGTTGCGCTCATTGTTCGTCTTTGCGGCGTACGGAAAGTACGCCTCATTCCTCACAATATCGCACGCCTTGCATCTGCGCATTTTTTGAACAGCCTGTACACAGAAAATTTTTCGTTCCCCTGTTGGACACGGCTCTGCTCAGCGCTCACCCCAGCGAAATTTTTCCCTCAATACTTCAAAGTAGGTCCTGAAAGGAGATGTAATCAGCTGAAGCGCGGCAGCGCTTTTGCGCACCTCCACCACATCGCCGGCATGCAGCCGCTCGCCCACCTGGCCGTCCATGGTCAGGCGAACATCCTCTTCGGGGGTTTTCAAAACCAGCGTAATCACGCTTGCGTCATTGAGAATAATGGGGCGCTGCGACAGCGTATGCGGACAGATCGGCGCAAGAGATATCAGCGCAAGATCCGGATAGATAACCGGGCCGCCGGCGGAGAGAAAATAACCGGTTGATCCGGTCGGCGTGCACACGATCAGGCCGTCGCTTTTATAGGTGGTCAGATAATCGCCGTTAACCAGGGTTTCAATATCTATCATGCGCGCCAGCGCGCTCTTGTTGATCACCACGTCATTGAGAACCCTGAAGCGCATATCCTCGCCGCGCCCGGTCTGCAGGCGCACATCAAGCATCATGCGCCGCTCAATGTCAAAATCACCGGCACATACCCGGCCCAGCATGCCCTGCAGTTCCTGTGTCCGTGTTTCAGTCAGAAACCCCAGTCCGCCGAGGTTGACCGCCAGAATCGGAACGGACTCAACCCCGGGCTCGCGGGCCACACTCAGCAGGGTGCCGTCACCGCCGAACACCAGCAGCAACTCGGACTCGGCGATTACCTGCGAGCGTGCGCAAAATCTCAGGCTCTCGTCAAACGGTTCAATGGTATTTTCAATCAATACCGTTTTGTGCTCGCGCAGCAGCAGCGGAACAATGCTTTTTACCTGTTCCAGGGCCTGCAACCGGTTTTTTTTAACAATAATGCCGATGGTGCGCATGCGCTGTCCGCTCCCTTGTACATGCAGCCGGAGGTGAACCAAAAATGTGCATAGCTCAATGCAGGCTGTATGTTTAACATGTGTTGTCCGTGACCGCAAGCCATATATTCAGGAACCGCGTTCCGATGGTTTACCATCAGGAAATGCATATTCCCGCTGTAAAAACCGCACGGACTTTGATGCGTTGCCGGAGCATCTGCTCAAAGGCATCAGTATGCATTGAACCGATTATTGTAGGAATGTACGCACTGTTTTCTGCATTCGCAAGGATGCGCGGATGATTTCCACACAACATGTCTATAAGCTGTGGATAACCCCATGGGAAAACACATGAGGCCGTGTAATAAGGCCTGCAAGAGCAGATTGCTCCATTTTGGATCAATATACGTCAAACAATGGAATTACAGCTACTTAGGTAGAAAAATGAGGCTGGAATGGTTAACCCGCCTGAAGTATCAAAAAAACCACATGAGATTTCAACAGGATAAAAACTAAACCTGATTTTTTCTCTTGATTGTACGGTTGAAACGCTCTGCGAATCTTGAAAAACATCAGGTCCGCATGGTCAAACGCTCGATAACATTGGCGATTAATTTCAGCCCGGCGTCATCCTCAAGCGTTAAAATTGATTCAGGATGAAACTGCACCGAGCATATGGGCAGTTCCCGATGCTGCAGGGCCATAATAATACCGTCATCGGACTCAGCGGTTATCTCCAGACATGCGGGCAGGCCATCTTTTTTGACATACAGGCTGTGGTAGCGCCCCGCTGTCATGGGACTGGGCAGGTTCTTGAAAATGCCTTTGCCCTGATGCGTAACAGCGGTTTCACGTCCGTGCATCGGCCGGGGCAGCAGTCCCAGTTCCGCACCGAAGTATTGCGCAATGCCCTGATGCCCCAGGCATACGCCAAACACGGGCAAAGCGCGCTGTACAGCCTGATCCACAAGCTGCAGCACGCCCATTTTCTCAGGCGTACAGGGCCCCGGCGAGATAAAGAGCATATCAGGGCGCACGTCATCAAGGCACTGAGCGGCAAAACCGCCCCGCAGGGTTATGACATCAACGCCGGTCTGGCGGACATAGTTTGCAAGCGTGTGCACGAAACTGTCCTGATTGTCGACAAACAGAACCCTGACACCGGGACGCTTTGCTTTCAAGCGCGGGACCTCGGGCGTGAGCCGCGCAGCAACCGGCGCAGTGACCGCACCCAGAAACGCCGAGGCCTTGATGCGCGTTTCCTGCTCCTCATCCTCAGGTATCGAGTCATACAGCAGCGTGGCCCCGGAGCGAACCCGGGCCGTGCCGTCCTGCAGATGAATCGTGCGAATTGTAATGCCGGTATTGAGCTGCCCGTTAAAGGTAAACAGGCCCACGCAACCGCCGTACCATCTACGCGCACTGTTTTCAAGATCTTCAATGGTCTGCATGGCAATCGGCTTGGGCGCGCCTGTCAGGGTACAGGCCCACATGTGCGAAAGAAACGCATCAAACATGTCATAGTCAGGCAACAGCGTACCCTTGACATGATCAACGGTATGAAACAGCCGGGAATAGCTTTCCACCATGCGCCTGCCAACCAGCTGAACCGAGCCGGGCACGCACACCCGTGACTTGTCGTTGCGGTCAACATCCGTGCACATGGTCAACTCAGATTCATCCTTGCGGCTGGTCAGAAGAATCCTGATCTGTTCGGCATCCTGCATGGGACCATCGCCGCGCTTAACCGTACCGCTGATAGGGCAGGTTTCAACTTCGCGACCGTTGACCCGCACGAACATCTCGGGCGACGCACCAATGAGCTGCTCTGAGCCAAGATTGATTATAAAGTCATACGGGCTGGGATTGGAGTCCCGTAACCGGTTAAACAGCTCGCCGGGCGTATGCGCACATGCCACGCTGAATTCCTGCGAGAGCACCACTTCAAAAAAATCACCCTGCAGGCATCCCTGCCGGATGCGCTCAACTTTCCGGGCATATTCACCCGGCTTGTGATCGCAGGATACATCAGTTGCCGCCTGAGGGAGGCCCGGCTCGATGCGCTCGCCGGTCACCGGGATGCCGACGGTCGTCAGGCCGCCGGGCGTGCTGAATTCATACGAAAGCCTGAAGGCCGTTTTTTTCTGACGGTCAATCGCGGTTATGCGGTCCGCAAAAAAAAGATGGCAGTCGGGCCCGGCTGCGGAGCGGTCATGCCGGAATGTGATCGGCTCGAACTGAAACACAAGATCATAGCCGAACGCGCCGAACATGCTCAGGTATTCGTCCTCGCAGGCCATGTGATCGCACAAAGCCCGCAGCACGGAAAAAATGCTGGGCTGCTTGCTGCGCTGCTCCTCCGGAAACCCGTGCGGCATTGAGCGAACCCGGCCGCTGATCAGACCTTCATCCTGCCGGCAGTTTTCAACATCGCCGTGCCCGGCGATACCGGCGCCGAGCATTGCAAGCATCACGTTGCCGCGGAGATTAAGCGCGCGCAAGGAAAAATCGCGGCCATGGCTCACCAGTTCAAAAGGCGGATCGATAAACCCGATATCCCAGCGCGAATAGCGGCCCGGATATTCATAGTCACTGGCCAGGATACAGCCCCGGGCCCGGTCGATATGCCGATAGACATCATCCAGGGCCGTTTCCAGTGCGAGCGTTTCCTGAACGCGCTCGACCTGTATTCCGCCCCGGGTAATAAACGTTTCTTTCATACCGTACTCCTGTGGCGCAATGCCGTTTCAACCATTCATCATGTACCGTGCGCTCATGTTCCGGTACGTATACACACGGATCTGAGTGCATACTACAACGGAGCAGCGTCAGGAAGCAAATTTTTTGTGCAGCCCATGGCCTGTTCTTAAAAAGTCCGGATGCTGCACACAGCCCGTTGCCCGGATGCATGCAGCATGGCCCAAACTGCCGCCTGCGTACAATTTCTTTTTACATTCAACCGGATTTGTATTAGCATGACAGCCATGGATGCACGCGCTCATAATGACGCGGCCGGTCTGCAGGAAGCGGCTGCCTTTCTTCAAAAGCACCCGGCAATGCTGAAGCTGCTGCGCGATCCGCACACCCGGAACTTTATCGATACCCTGGGTGACCAGGGAGTGGCGCGCATCGCATTTCTGGCTGAAAATCCCTGGCTTGACCTTGAGCGCGTTGTCAGCATTGCCGACGACATCGTCAATATCTCCCCGGAAATCTCTCAGAATGAACTGCTGCATGTTCTGTGCCGTGACACGGCCCTGATCTGCGAGGCGCAAAGCGCCACCTGCCGGACCCACGACCCGCTGCGCAACAGCATGATTGCAGCCGGCCAGTACAACTGGAATGAAGAACGCGCCGAAGAGATTCCCTACGAAGATTCGCTGGCAGGAAAGACCATCAGGGAAAACACGCCTTACTGCGTGCCGGACATAAGCGCTGAGCCGCTCTACCGCGACAAGGAAAAAATTCTTGCGCGCGGCCTCAATTCAATGCTGGCCCTGCCCGTCCGCCTCACTGACTATGACGGTGCCGAAAAAATAGACGTACTCGTCGGAACCCTGCAGCTGTACTTTACGGAAAAAAACAAAAAATTCCCTCCCGCACAGATCAAACTCTTAAACAGCATCGTCAGCCGCTTCAACTATGTGCTCTCCCAGCAGCGCAAGCTCGAACTGCAGAATCGCGCGCTGGTCCTGCAGGAAAGCCGCCAGGCGCTCATATCCATCTTAAAGCGAACCGAGTCGCTTGACCAGGTTCTCAGTTTCCTGATTGCACGCATTGCCGAATCCATCCATGTAAAACGCTGTTCGCTGTTTAGCATTGAGCAGGATACCGGTGAGGACCGGGTAGCTGTGTTAATCGCGGGATATCCCATGGACGCATTTGAACACTCCTATGGCGCAGCCCTGCACTTCAGCCAGCATCCGGCCTTTGAAGAAGTCTGCCGCAAGGGAACGGCCCTGCTGATTACCGATGCGCGCAATGATGCACGCATGCGGGCCAGTTTTGACCTCTACCTGCATCATCAGATCGACAATGTGTACTTCGTGCCGATACAGGATGAAAATAATGTCGTTACCAATATCATCGTTCTGGATGCGGATGAAACCCGCCCGCTTTCAAACGCTGACCTGTTCTTTTGCAATGCGCTGGCCCGGGACATTGAGCTGTGCATTCAGGTATCGCTGCGCTCGCAGGAGCGCCATGATTTTTTCAATCAAATGCTTTCCTTCGGCGCGATCGCCAAGGTGTATGCAAAACGCCTTGCCTCGCCTGACACAACCGCTGAAGAACTCAACGTGCTGTACAAAAAACTCTATCGCAGCATGCTGAACGTCAATGATATTATCACCGACCGCGTGCCGTTTGCGCGCAAGGAGCCTGTTGACCTCGTTGAGATTATCGCCGAGAGGCTGGAAGGCTACTACTTCCCTCCCCAGGTTGAAATAGTCCAGAATATCAACCTGCCCGACTGCCGCATTATGGCCGACCGCAAGAAAACAGGGCGAATTATCGGCAACCTGCTTGACAACGCCCATAAAAAACTGCAAGAACTTAAACAGGGACGCCTGCAGATCGACGTGTATCAGGAAAATACTTTTATCGTAATCGCAATCGGCAATACCGGCGTCATACCGGATGAAACGCGCAGCCAGATTTTCAAGACGCAGGCAGGGCCGGCGCGCTCCGGAAATGAAACCGGCGGCCAGGGTCTCACCATCGTCAAGCTATTTACCGTAATGCATAACGGCATTGCCGAGTTTGAAAGCTCTCCGGACACAAACTGGACTGTATTCAGGATAAAACTGCCCCGGGAATGAACCGGTCAACAATTGATGAAGTCGTAAAAAGTCAGAAAATAACCATTAATTCAGAAACGCTCGTAAAAAGTTCGCAGGCAAGGCGCGTACATCCGAAGGAATAAGGCATACGTGCTGTACGCCGCAATGACTGAGGATGAAGCGCAACGCAGCATCCGGACTTTTTACGAGTGTGTCAACAATCAAAACGTTTTTGCCGGAAAGGACATATGTATGAAATCCAAAACACAGATCATCACGCAGGCAGGACAAAGCCTGTGGCTTGACAATATTCAACGCCGGGAGCTTGCCGACGGCACCCTGCAGCGCATGATCGACGAAGACGGCATCAGCGGCATCACGTCAAACCCGAGCATTTTCATGAACGCGGTTTCAAAAAGCAATGACTATGATGAGCAGATTCAGAGCCTGCTCACCCGTGGCAAAAGCACTGCGGAAATATATGAGGCCATTACCGTGGAGGATATTATCGCAGCGGGCAAGCTGATGCTGCCGGTTTTTGAGGCCAGCAAACACATGGACGGCTTTGTATCCATTGAGCTCAACCCGCAGCACGCTTTCCGGGTCGAGGAAAGCATCTCCGAAGCACGGCACCTGATGGACCTGATCGCCCTGCCCAACATCATGGTAAAAGCCCCCGGAACCCCCGAGGGCATCCACGTTGCGCAGAGCCTGCTTGAGCAGGGCATCAACGTTAATATCACCCTGCTGTTTGATCCGGAATGCTACCGCCGCGTGGCCCTGGCCTATATCGCCGCCCTGGAAAGCCGGCTTGCCCGCGGCGCAAGCGTGCAGGACGTGCATTCCGTTGCCAGCTTTTTCATCAGCCGCCTTGACACGCAGGTTGACAAGCGCCTGGACGCCCTTATCGCACAGGGCGGCCCTCAGGCCCATCAGGCATCGTCACTGAGAGGCCGTGCGGCTGAAAGCATCGCACGGGTCACCTACGCCATCTATCAGGAACTTTTCGTCAGTGAGCGCTTTCAAAAGCTCGCCGGCCTCGGCGCCCGGCAGCAGCGTGTGCTGTGGGCGAGCACCGGAACAAAAGATCCGGCGTACAGCGATGTCAAGTACGTTGAAGGGCTGATCGCACCCGGCACCATCAATACCCTGCCGCCCCAGACAATCGCGGCCTTCAGGGATCATGGAAAAGCGGGAAGCATACAGGACGGCTTTGCCGAAGCGCCGGAAGCTCTGCGCGCCATCTCCTCCCTGGGCATTGACCTGCAGGCGATTTACGACGAGCTGCTCGCAGACGGGGTTGCCGCATTTGAAAAAGCCTATCTTGATCTGCTGGAAACGATCAATGCAAAGAGTGCGGCGTTAAGCGGACGGACATAGGGCTCAGGCCCCGGTTGCGGATTATTCCTCGAATAACATCACGCAGTTTTTACCGGCAGCCTTGCCCCGGTAGAGGGCAAAATCAGCGGTTCTGATCAGGTCACGTTTATTGATAGCCCGCAAAGGCAGGGAGGAAATGCCGATTGTCACGCTCAGGCTTGAAATCGGCTGCTGGTTTTCATCCAGAAAAACATGACTCTCAATTTCGGTACGCATGCGCTCGGCAACCACCAGTGCATGGGGCTCGACCGTTTCGGGCAGAACTACGAAAAACTCCTCACCGCCATAGCGGGCGACACAATCAGATCCGCGCGAATTCTTTTTTATAAGAACGGCCATCTGCTTCAGGACGGCATCACCTGTCAGGTGCCCGTAGGTGTCATTGCATTTTTTAAAATCATCGATATCGATCATCAGCAGAGCCAGGGGCCGGTCATAGCGCAGCGCGCGGTCAATCTCATGTTGAAAAATCTCATGGAAAGAGCGGTAATTGGCAAGCTGGGTCAGTTCATCGCTGTTTGAAAGCTGCCGGTAAAACTCACTTTCACTCGCAAGCTGGCGCAACCGTTTGGTTTCAAACGCCTTTTCAATCGTGAGCTTGACCTGTTCAAAATTAAACGGCTTGGTGATGAAATCAAAAGCACCGGCCTTCATCGATTCCACGGCATATTCAATGGTCGCAAATCCCGTGACAACGATAATCGGAATATCAATGCCCAGGCTCTTGATATTCCTGGTAAGAACGATACCGTCACTGCGGGGCATGACCAGATCTGTTATCACCAGATCATAGGAACCTGACCCGATAATTTCCAGGGCAGCGGCAGCGGAATCGACTCCACACACTGCGTAGCCTTCCCCGGCCAGCAGTTCCGCCAGGGTATCCCGGGCGTTCTCTTCATCATCAACAATTAGAATTGAAACGTCTTTTTTCATGCGCGTTTGATTCCCCTGCTCATTCGAATTGTATCTCCGTCGAAAGCACAATCATATATCGGATGTTTGCAATGTATGTTAAATGCTATTTTTTTGCAATTTTTTTATGCATCCGCAGTGCGGTGTTTGTGCGTGACAACCGCAGGGCGATGATTGATGTTCAAAGCGTGGTATGCTATACAAAGGCTGTTACAAACCGATGAAAGGAAGCGGCTTCACATGGAAACACCCTTAAAAATCGCCGTGACCGGCAAAGGCGGGGTTGGTAAAACAACCGTGGCAGCCCTGCTGTGCCGCGCACTCGTCGAGCGCGGATGTGCCGTTATCGCGGTTGACGCTGATCCGGACGCGAACCTGGGTGCGGCTGTTGGAATAGCTGATGATGCCATTGTTCCGCTGGCATCCATGTCTAAGCTGATTGAAGAGCGCACCGGGGCCCCTCCCGGCAATGTCGGATCATTTTTTAAAATCAATCCGCATGTTGCCGACCTGCCGGAAAAGCTCTGGCAGGAGAAGGACGGCATCAGGCTGCTGAAAATGGGAACGGTGAAACAGGGCGGTGCCGGTTGCATCTGCCCGGCAAGCGCCATGCTGAAGGCCATGATGCAGAACCTTATCCTGTACCGCAATGAAGCCGTCATCATGGACATGGAAGCCGGCATAGAACACCTGGGCCGCGCAACCGCACAGGCGGTTAATCAGCTGATCGTGGTCGTGGAACCGGGCATGCGCAGCATTGAGACCGCGCGCGCAATCCGCGCCCTGGCACGCGATCTTCATCTTGAGCGCGTCTGCCTGATCGCCAACAAAATACGCAGCGCCTCTGACACTGATTTTATCAACGAGCATGCCGACGGTCTCGATGTGCTTGGGTTTTTGCCATATGATGACAGGCTCATGCAGGCCGACAGGCTCCGCCTGCCCGCATGGGAACTGTGCCCGGAGGCGCTTGCGCTCATGCGCACCGCCTGCGAACGGATTGCGCCGCAGGCACCGGCCTGAAATATCAACTCATAGAGGAAAGGACACATCGCCATGGCGGATTTAATGGACATTCACAGTCGTGCCCAGGCTGAAATGCGCAAACGCTACCAGCTCAAGCCGGTCGCATTGAAACACCCCTTCCCTGAGCGCCCGCTGCGCGCGCTGGGCCTGATGAAAATTGACGGCGAGGTGTTCAGCACCGATCGCTTGTTGCGAATCGTGTTTATACGGCCGCAGCTGCCCGTGTACTTTGCCGTGCGCTCCAACTTCATCAGACCGCGTGTTGAATATGACCTGCCCGTGTTCGCGGGCGAAGTCATGCAAACAGGCACAAAAAAAATGCTGATTGTCGACATTCACCGCGCCGGCAAAACCCATCACGATGACAGCGCCATTTTTGACCGCATGCTCACCATCCGCAACCGCTACCCGGAACTGATGAAGTTTGAAAAAAAACAGGCCGGCCAGGTGCAGGAAGTTTTTTCGCGCGCGTCCTGCCAGGTAAATTTTCCACCTGAGCTGGATGAACTGGCTGCCGGAATTTACATAGAATACCTCAATTTATTTTGCGATGTGGTCGATGAAACCGCACCGAAATCAGGCGAAGAACTCCGCAAAACGCAGGCGGTTTTTGACGACTATTTAAAAACACTGGTTGATCATGACCCGGGGGTGAGGGTTTGGAAAGCGCTCTTCGGGGAAAAAGGCGGAATTGAGCGCTCCCTTGACATGCATTTCGGCATGTAGCACGGTCTTTGCAAAAGAAGCCGCCCTGAGCTGAGAAATCCCATTGACAGATCCGGCGATCGGACATGCTATCGGGATCGGCTTTTTTAAAACCATCGATTGCGATCCGATGCGATGCGTGCCAAAAGGCGCCCGCAGATTGACACAACCCCGCGGACATGCTACAAATTTTTCCTTTGCGATGACCGCAGCCCGGATCAGACCACTACCGGATGTTAAAAAATCTTTTTTAACAGGCTGTTCAAAAATGGCTAGATGCAAGGCGCGTGCAGTCATGAGGAATGAGGCGTACTTTTCCGTACGCCGCAATGACGCATGACAAACGCAACGCCAGCGGGACAGATGGCCTTTTTTCAACAGCCTGCCAGAACAACACACCATGCCCGCAATTGAAGTCGACCATCTGACAAAAACATACGGCCCCTCACGCGGCATTCAGGACATCTCCTTCCATATCAACAAGGGCGAGATCATGGGATTTCTGGGCCCCAACGGTTCCGGCAAAACCACCACCATGCGCATCCTGACCTGTTTTTTCCCGCCCACCAGCGGAACAGCCCGCATCTGCGGCCATGATATCCTGCAGGATCCATTTGCCGTTCGCCGCTCGATAGGCTACCTGCCCGAAAGCGTGCCCCTGTACCACGACATGACCGTGACAGGCTATCTCAATTTTTTTGCCGAGATAAAGGGCGTGCCGCGCCGGGCCCGCGCAGCAGGCGTTGCCGAGGCAATTGAGCGCTGCGGACTTGAAACCCATGCGCGCCGCATGATCGGCATGCTTTCCAAGGGGTATCGCCAGAGGGTCGGCATTGCCCAGGCCCTGCTGGGCAATCCGGAGGTTCTGATTCTGGATGAACCGACCGTGGGTCTTGACCCCCGCCAGATTGCCGATATCCGCAACCTGATTAAAGGTCTTGGCGGCAGCCAAACCGTTATCCTCAGCACGCACATCCTGCCCGAAGTCAGCATGACCTGCGACCGGGTGATCATTATCTACGAGGGCCGTTTACTGGCCCTGGACACACCCGCCAATCTTGTTCAGCGTATTCAGAAAATACCGCGCCTGTACCTGGAAGCCGACGGCCCGGCCGTTGACATTGCCGCGGCCCTGGCCCGCATTGACGGTGTATGTGCAGTGCGTCCAGCACACAATAAAAACAGCGTATCAGCAGCCTTCACGCTGGAAACAGAACCGGGCGCGCAGGTAGTAAATGAACTGGCCCGCTGCGTGATACGAGGGCGGCTGGACCCTGCGTGCTTTGGGACCGGATGCCATGACGCTGGAAGAAATTTTCATTCAGCTCATAGGCGACCAGGAGCGCATGCAGCCATGAACATGCTGAGCATTCTCAAAAAAGAGCTGCGGTCGCACTTTTCCTCCCTGATCGCCTACGTGGTCATCGCCATGTTCCTGATCGTGGCCGGCTATTCCTTTTATACCTACCTGGTGATGTTTCTCACCTTCGTGGGCTCTGATCTGAAAGTCGGGCTGTGGCAGTACACGTTTCATTACCTGAGATTCGCGCCGCTGACCCTGATCCCGCTGCTCACCATGCGCCTGTTTGCCGAAGAAAAAAAGATGGGCACGATTGAGCTTCTGTTCACGGCTCCCCTGCGCGACAATGATATCATCCTCGGGAAATATATTGCCTGCCTGCTGGTATATATGCTGATGCTGGGACTGACCCTGCTGTACCCGGCCCTGATCGCAGTATATTTCGGCGTTGAACCGGGCCCCCTGTTTGCATGCTACCTTGGCCTGTTCCTGCTGGGCGCGGCCTGTATTGCCTGCGGCACGTTTGTCTCCTCATTGACCGAAAATCAGATCGTGGCCTCTATCGTGACGATTGCCGTGCTGCTGACCATGTGGAACCTTGACTGGAACGAGGGCATTGCCGGCCAACAGACAATCGCTGTTTTACATCAGGTCTCGCTGTCTGAACATTTCCTCAACTTCATCAAGGGCGTCGTCGACTCTGACTCGGTTATCTACTATCTGAGCCTGGTGTTTTTCTTCCTCTTTCTCACGCGCTGTTCTTTGGCAGCGCGCACGTGGAGAGGCAAATGAACAAACCCGCCTTTGCCCGAAAATACCTGTATGTGTTTGAGCTGGTGCTGCTGATCACTTTGGTGGCAGGCAGTCTGGGGCTTGCAAACTATATCAGCTACCGTCACAAGGTCCGCTTTGACCTGACGCCCTCAAAAGCCTATACCCTGTCCACCCTGACCGGGCGCGTGCTTAACACGCTGAGCGAACCCCTCCACATCACTATTTTCCACAAACGCGACGAACTGCAGCAATTTCAGGATTTGCTGGATTTACTGCAGCGCGCATCCGGCCAGCTGACGTTTCAGTTTATTGATCTGGATAAGAACCCTGCACGCGCGGCAAGCTTTGACGTCACGAATTACGGGGCCGCTATTATCGAGTACCAGGGCAGGCGCGAACGCCTGAAGTATTTCAGCGAGGATAATCTGGTCACGGCCCTGATACGGCTGACTGAAAAAAATAAAAAAATTGTGCGCTTCGTGAGCGGCCACGGCGAAAAAAGCCTTGATGCGACTGAACCGGTCAACAGTTTCAACCAGGTTCGGCAGGCACTTCAGCTTGAAAACTACCGCGTGGAACCGCTGGTGTTGATGAACGCGCCCCAGGTTCCGGACGACACGCTTATCCTGATCATTGCCGGACCGCAGGAGGATTACCTGGCACATGAACTTGAAATGATAGATCGCTATCTCCGGCAGGGCGGCCGGGTCCTTATGCTCGCTGACTCGTTCCCCCTGCCCCGCGTTGAGCAGTTCCTGCTGGAAAAATACGCGATTGAGCTGCAGCGCGACTATATCATTGATACGCGCAGCAAGCTGATGGGCTTTGATGTTTTAACACCGCTCATCACCCCGGATGAGCGCCACCCGATTGCGAGTTCCACGAATAAAAACGTTGTATTCCCCTACTGCCGCTCAATTCTGCCCCGTGCGCAAAGCGCAGACGAGATAACCCAAACCGTGCTGGCCGTATCCGGCCCTGACAGCTGGGCCGAACGCAACACGCAAAGCGTGCGCGACGGGTCCATGCAGTTCGACCCGGGCCCGGACATGGCCGGTCCGGTGCCGGTCGCAGTCATTTCCGAACTGCCCCCGCAGAATATTGATGCGCCAGGCGGATACCTTGTTGTTATGGGAAACTCAAATTTTGCCGCTGATCCCTATTTCGGCGTTGTCGGCAACAAGGATTTCTTCCTTAATACGATCAACTGGCTCTCTGAACAGCATGACCTGCTCTTATCTCGCGGAACCTCTACAGCAACACCTGATATGTATTTTATGACCAGGCAACAGGGGCAGATCATATACTGGCTGTGCGTAGTCGTGCAGCCCGCGCTTGTACTGCTGTGCGGCCTGGCTATTGTCTGGTGGAGGCGCCGGCGCGCATGAACCTCAAACGCCTTGCCTTCTGGTCTCTGCTGTTCTGCGCACTGCTTGCCTATGTGCTGCTCTTTGAAAGAACGAATGCGCCGCAGACTAAGGCTGTTCTGCCTGCTGAAACATACGAGAGCGTTTTTCATCTGGAAATCAGACGACATAAACGGCGTGGTTGTAAGCGACAGAAAAAAAACCGTGCGCCTTGCGCGGCAAAACGGAGAGATGCTGGTGGTTGAACCCTCCGGTGCGCGCGCATCCGCTGATCTTATTGACAGCCTGCTCGACGCAATTGCCGGAGCGGTTATGATTGATGAGCTTGAACCAAGTAAAGACCAGACGCTCTACGGTCTCGACCCTCCCGCGTTCAGCCTGCAGGTATATACGCGCGACGACGCTGAACCCCTGACACTGCTGCTGGGCAGCAATGCTCCCAGCATGATCAATATGTACGCATCCCTTCCGCAGCAGAACCGAACCGTTCTGCTCGGCACCTACCTGCGCTTTACCCTGAAAATCATTCCTGGAAAATGTGAAGTGGATTAAAATTGGTATCGAGTCTACGGCTTCACCGCATACGCTGCGCGTTTCTCTTTGGCCGCGAATCCGATTTTGCGTTTCGGTTGCACTTCAACGGCCAGCAAATAATCCAGCGTTTCAAAAACAACCTGAAAGCGGTCATTGGTCTGGCGTTTCAATTCGTCATGCTCTCGCCGCAGTTCTTTGCTGTCAAGCAACTTCCGCCGCAAACGAATAAATGCCCGCACGATCTGTACACTTATCTGCAACAGCGCGATCGCTACTGAGTATGTCAACGGCCATTGCAACGCCCTGTTCGGTAAAAGCCATGGGACATTACGTCAACCCCTCTTATCACTTTTGGAGATCACAAAGTGCGACGTCCAATAGCATACTCCGAAAGAGACAACATGAACATGAAATCATCCGGAAATCCTTACGCGGTGCCTTTTAACGGCTTGCTTCAGACGCCTTTGTCTATCCATAGAGTTGCGCAAGATCACGGTCGAGCATGACCTTTTGCCCGCGAATGCAATAAATTTTATGTTCAATATGTTCAACTGGAATTGGAACCTGTGGATCCATGCCCGCCCCTCCATGCAGTCTTACAGTATCCGGTTGCACCCCGGCTCTGTACCCTGTCTATGGTGTCTTTTCAATAAGCACGAGCGCCGCATCAAGTGCTTCCTGCAGCCGTTCAGCGTTTTTACCGCCGGCCTGGGCCATTTCAGCCTTGCCGCCGCCGCGCCCGTCCACAATCGGCGCAATCTGTTTGATAATCGCTCCGGCTGAAAACTTCTCCGTCAGATCAGGGGTTACCATACAGATGAGCTGCACGCCGTCAGCGGTTTTCGCGCCGATCAGGACAATGCCGCTGCCAAGCCGCTCGCGCGTGTTGTCGCCATACGAGCGCAGCGCCTTGGGATCACTTTCATCCACGATCGCGCAGAGCACCCTCACCCCGCCTATTTCGCGCACGCCGTCCAAAATGCTCGCGGCCTGCCCGGCAATCATGCGACTTTTCAGCGCTTCAATCTCGCGTTCAAGCTGACGATTGTGCTCCATCAGGCGCTCAACCCTCTCGACAACAGCACCCCGGTCGGTTTTCAGCAGATCTGCAACCGTGCGCAACTGCTGCTCCTGTGCTGCCACGTACTCACAGGCACCCGCCCCGCTCACCGCTTCAATCCGGCGCACTCCGGCTGCGACCGCGCTTTCGCTCACAATCTTGAACAGCCCGATTTCTCCCGCAAACCGGACATGCGTTCCGCCGCACAGCTCCATGCTGAAATCATCAAGACTGACCACCCGCACCTGCTCGGCGTACTTTTCACCGAACAGGGCCGTTGCGCCGCGGTTGAATCGCCTCATCCTGCGACATCTGCTCAGTGCGTCACGGCTGCGTTGCGCCGGATGCACTCGTTGACCTTCTGTTCAATATCGCGCAGCTGCTCTTCAGCCACAGCCTCAAAATGCGTAAAATCAAAGCGCAGCCTCTGGGGCGTTACCAGAGAGCCTGCCTGCTTGACATGCGTGCCCAGGCTTTCCCGCAGCACGGCTTGCAGAATATGCGTGGCCGTGTGATTGCAGGCTATGGCCTGCCGCCGGGCCGAATCTACCTCGAAGAGCGCTTCAACGCCGGTCCTGAGCGTACCGTGCACAACCTCACCCACGTGCACGATCAAATCACCGGCCGGCTTGATCGTATCAATGATTTTCACCCGGAAATCAACGCCAATGATCTCACCCGCGTCGCCGACCTGCCCTCCGGATTCACCGTAAAACGGCGTTTCAGCCGAGATTAAATGCACAACGCTCGCCCGGACCGGCAGCATCAACTTCCTGCCCGTCACACAGCACCTTAACGATCTGGGTTTTCAGATCACAGGTCGCGTAGCCCATGAATGCACCGTGCAGTCTCTGCTGCTCAAGTTCGCGATACACGCCTGTCACGGCTTCATCCCCGGACCCTTTCCAGGCCTGCCGGGCGCGCTTCTTCTGCGCCTGCATGGCAGCCTCAAAACCCTGCGTGTCAATGTCAAGGCCCTGCTCGGCTGCAATGTCGCGGGTCAGGTCAACCGGGAATCCATAGGTGTCATAGAGCTTAAAAACAGTATCCCCGGGGATGAGCTGTGCGCCGCCTGCTTTCAGAGACGCCATTTCATCGGAGAGAATCCGCAAGCCCGATTCAAGCGTTGTTGAGAAGGCCTGCTCCTCGTTGAGCACCGCCTTGGCGATAAAATCAATTGAGCGCAGAACTTCCGGATACACGTCGCGCATCTGCTCGGCCACCACTGCCACGGTTTTGTGCAGAAAGGGTTTATTGATATCGAGCAGTTTGCCGTGGCGCATGGCGCGCCGCATAATGCGCCGCAGCACATAGCCGCGCCCCTCGTTGGAAGGCAGCACCCCGTCGGCAATCAGAAACGCGGCTGCGCGCGTGTGATCGGCTATCACCCGGATTGACACATCGTGATCAACACTGCTCCCGTAGGACTTTTTGCTGATGGCTTCGATTGCACAAATCAAGGGCTGAAACAGATCACTGTCGTAATTGCTCGGCACCTGCTGCAGAACCGCGGCCACGCGCTCAAGTCCCATGCCGGTGTCAATGCTGGGTTTGGGCAGGGGCGTGAGCGCCCGTCCGCATCCCGGTTATACTGCATGAAGACAAGGTTCCACAGCTCAAGATAACGGTCGCAGTCGCAGCCAACGGCGCAATCCGGCCGGCCGCAGCCGAGCTGCTCACCCTGGTCGATATAGAATTTCGGAACACGGGCCGCAGGGCCCGGTATCACCCATGGACCAGAAATTATCCTTCTCGCCCAGACGCAGAATCCGGCCCGGCAGCAGGCCCGGCATCTGTTTCCACAGACCAAAGGCCTCGTCATCCTCCTCGTACACGGTCACCCACAGCCGGTGCAGGATCAATGCCGAGCTAAACGGTGATAAATTCCCAGGCATAGGCAATGGCTTCCTTCTTAAAATAATCACCGAAGGAAAAGTTCCCCAGCATTTCAAAAAACGTATGATGCCGCGCCGTGCGGCCGACATTTTCAAGATCATTATGCTTGCCGCCTGCGCGGACGCATTTCTGAACCGAAGTCGGCCCGGCTGTAGGCACGCTTTTCCTCACCCAGAAAAACATCCTTGAACTGGTTCATGCCGGCGTTGGTGAACATCAGCGTTGGATCATTCTGCGGGACAACCGGTGAGCTTTTCACAATGGTGTGGCCCTGCTGCTCAAAAAAATCCAGAAACGCTGCCCTGATTTCAGCTGCTGTTTTCATTGTCTTCTTCATTCCTGTGGATGGTTATTCATTCACTTGCCGGACACGCTGACGCTCAGTCCGGCCTACATTGTTATGAAGAGCGTAGGGTGTGCCGTGCGCACCATTAAACTTTTTTGCAGTTGCCGGCGCGTTTTACCCGACGTTAAAAATATCTTCACATACAGGCTGTTCAAAAATGCGCAGATGCAAGGCGCGCGATATCATGAGGAATGAGGCGTACTTTTTGTACGCCGCAGAGACGAATGATGCGCGCAACGCAGCAGATGTGCGTTTTTCAACAGCCTATTCTTCGATATCAGGCTCATGCCCGGTTTTGTTCTTCTCCCACTCCCGCGCTGCCGGATACACCACCTCGCTGCTGAAACCGCGCGAGCGCAGGAAATTAACAACCTTGGCGAGCGGTATATCCGCTGTCCGGTCACTGAAACGCCCGGCCACAGCCTTCCGGGCGCCGTCTATCTGCGGAAATGCCTGCTGAGCTTCAGCCAGAACCTGCCGGGCAAGGTCGCGCTCGATGCCGCGCTGCTGCAGCTGCTGCTCGGCCTTCAATATCCCCCAGCAGCGCTCGCGCAGCATCACCTGGGCCCAGCGCCGGGCAATCTGAGCGTCATCAAGATACCCGAGCTCGTCAAGGCGCTTCACACAGTCCTCGATCAGCTCGCCCGCAAAACCCTTGCTCTCCAGTTTTGCGAGCACCTGCGCGCGGCTGTGCGGACTGCGGGCCAGCATCGCGTATGCTGCAGCCAGCACGGACCGTATATCAGGCTCTTTACGCTCCGCTCGCATCAGCTTCGCTGCCCGGTTTCACAGGAGCGGTCTTCAGAAATCCGGCTTTTTCACGAATCACGCGCTCAATCTCAGTGCACATATCGGCATTCTCCCGCAGAAATGTTTTCACATTTTCGCGGCCCTGCCCTAAACGGTCCTTTTTATAAGAAAACCAGGCGCCGCTTTTTTCAATTACGCCGTTTTCAACCCCCAGATCAAGCAAATCGCCTTCGCGCGAAATACCCTCGCCGAACATGATATCGAACTCAACCTCGCGGAACGGGGGCGCCATTTTGTTCTTCACAATCTTGACCCGCGTGCGATTGCCTTTAACCTGATCGCCTTCCTTGATCGCGCCGATCCTGCGGATATCCATGCGCATGGTAGCGTAAAACTTCAGTGCATTGCCGCCGGTGGTAGTTTCAGGGTTGCCGAACATGACGCCGATTTTCATGCGGATCTGGTTGATGAAAATAACAGCGGTGCGTGAGCGGTTGATCGAACCGGTGAGCTTGCGCAGGGCCTGCGACATCAGCCGGGCCTGCAGGCCCATGTGCGAATCCCCCATATCGCCTTCGATTTCGGCCTTGGGCACCAGGGCCGCGACCGAATCAATGACCAGCACGTCCAGCGCGCCGCTGCGCACCAGCACCTCGCAGATCTCAAGGGCCTGCTCGCCGCTGTCAGGCTGGCTGATCAGCAGCTCGTCGGTCTTCACGCCAAGCTTACGGGCATAGGTCACATCCAGGGCATGCTCGGCATCGATAAATGCGGCTGATCCGCCCATGCGCTGTGCCTCGGCGACGACATGCAGAGCCAGGGTTGTTTTCCCGGAGGATTCCGGACCGTAAATTTCAATCACCCGGCCGCGCGGAATGCCGCCTAGTGCCCAGGGCCATATCAAGGCTGAGCGACCCGGTCGGAATAACCGGAACATCATTCACCAGTGCGCCTTCCTCACCCAGGCGCATGATGGACCCCTTGCCGAACTGTTTTTCTATCTGGCTCACCGCCATATCAAGTGCGCGCTGCCGGTTATCATCGTTTGCCATGCTCAAGTCTCCTTCATCTATGATGTAACAGTTTGGATTCTTCCAATAGTGTATATACCGGGCCGGACGGCTGCAGGTCGCTGTGCACAAATGCCAGCCGCTCGGCCTGAAATTCGCCAAAGCTTTGATTGTGCCGCTCATCCAGCAGCGCGCTCAAAGCGCTGCGAGCGCTGCCGTCACGAACGCGTCCCAACGTTACATGGGCCTTAAACGGCTTTTTGTCTTTTTGAAAGCCAAGCGCGTCCAGACCATCCGCAAGCTGCTGCTGCATTTCCAGCAACGCGGCACAGTCCCGCATCCCGGCCCATATAACCCTGGGACTGCGTGTACTGGGGAACGCGCCGATACCCTGCAGGGTAATGGTAATCGGCTCACAACAGGCCGCAACCTCCCGCATCACGGTGCTGATCTTTGCAATGGCTGCAGCCGGAGTCGGACCGAGAAACACAAGCGTCACATGAATCGTACGGGGACTGGCCCACTTAACACCGCTGACCCGGCCGGCCAGATCCTGCTGCTCGCGCTCCAGCGCGCGCCGCGCATCATCAGGCAGCACAAGAGCAACAAAAGTTCGCAGTGTCTCCACGGTTTCCTCCGCATACGCAAAGAAAAAACAGGTAGCACAGGTACTCTCGTTTGTCAACGAACCGTTATACATCCCCGCAATCCGTCCATGTTTAAGCCTTTTTGCCTTGCCAGATGTACGCAAAGTACATACAATACCATTGACGCCGAACCCGCAATCTTCTTCCATGGAAAGCGGGCGTTCTGCCGTATCACAGACAAAAATTTACGTTCATCAGTATCAACCAAGAAACCGCCGTTGAACCGTACACCCTGAATAACCGGAGTGGATACACGCATGACACATACCGTAAGCCGCCTTTAACTGCCCTGAGCCGCATGCCCGCGAATATAGCGCGGTTATTTCAGAGCTGAACAGCAGTACCGACGGCCTCACGGCTGAGGAAGCTGCCCGGCGCCTTACCGCAACCGGGCCCAACCTTTTACCCGCTCCTCCCGGCCCCGGACTGCTCAAACGGTTTTTCAAGCATTTCAATGACCCGCTTATCTATGTGCTGCTCGCAGCCGCGGCCGTAACCGCCCTGCTGGTCCACTGGGTTGACACGGGTGTTATCCTGGGCGTGGTGATAATCAACGCCTTTATCGGCTTTATTCAGGAAGGCAAGGCTGAAAAGGCGCTCGAAGGCATACGCAAAATGCTCTCTCTGCGCGCGCATGTTCTGCGCGACACTGTCTGGACGAATATTGATGCCGGGGATGTCGTTCCCGGCGATATCGTGCGCCTGCGCTCGGGAGACCGCGTACCCGCGGACATGCGCCTGTTTGAGGTGCACAGCCTGTGCGTCGAGGAATCGGCCCTGACCGGCGAATCGGTTCCGGTTGAAAAAAATACCGCGGCAGTCGGGCGGGATGCCGTGCCGGGCGACCAGTACTGCATGGCGTTTTCCGGCACCCTGGTTACGGCCGGCCGCGCAATCGGGGTGGTTATCGGCACGGGCTCGGCGACCCAGATCGGGCGCATCAGCACCATGCTCGCCGGGGTACAGACGATCTCGACACCGCTTACCCGCCAGATGACGCGCTTCGGCACAATACTTTCAATCGGTATCGTCGCCCTGGCAATCCTGATGTTTTTAACCGGGTACCTGGTGCATGACCGCGGCATTGCCGAGCTTTTCTTCGCTGCCATCGGCTTTGCCGTGGCCGCTATCCCCGAGGGCCTTCCGGCGGTGCTCAGCATCACCCTGGCCCTTGGCGTTCAGCGCATGGCGCAGCACAGCGCGATAACGCGCAGGCTCAACGCGGTCGAAACCCTGGGCTCGGTCACGGTTATCTGTTCGGATAAAACCGGTACGCTCACCTGCAATGAGATGACCGCCCGGCATGTCGATAACCCGCTGCGCGCGCTATGATGCCGAAGGAACCGGATATGCGCCGCACGGGTCCATCATGTGCGAGGGACACGCTGTTACCATCGCTGAAAGCACTGATCTGCTTGGGCTCATTGAGGTCATGGCCGTATGTAATGACGCACATGTTGTCGAGGAAGACGGCCACTGGAAAGTGGTGGGAGAGCCCACCGAGGGTGCGCTGCGCACGCTCGCGCTCAAGGCCGCTTTCAATGACTGAAGAATACCGGCGCCTGAGCCGTAATTCCGTTCGAATCCCATAATAAATTCATGGCCGCTCTTGTCAGTGAGCCCTCAGGGCAGCGCCGCATCCTGCTCAAGGGCGCTCCCGACCGTCTGCTTGAGCGCTGCACGCAACAAATCGGGCCCGATGGCTCCCGTGAACAGCTTGATCGCGCTTTTTGGGAGCGCTCCATTGATGAACTGAGCTCACAGGGATTGCGGGTGCTTGCGGCCGCCTCACGCGAAGCCGGCACGCACCCTGACACGCTGGCCACCCCCGACCTGAAGAGCATGACATTCCTGGGCCTGGTCGGCATCATTGACCCGCCACGGCCCGAAGCGATCCGCGCAATCGCCCTGTGCCGTCAGGCAGGCATACGGGTCAAAATGATCACCGGCGACCATGCCGGCACCGCTCTTGCCATAGGCCGCGAGATGGGCATCGGCTCGGAGGCGGGCGCCATTTCCGGCCATGACCTCGAAAAAGCCTCCGATGATGAACTGCGGCGGATTGTCCAGCAGTATGATATTTTCGCGCGCACCAGCCCCGAGCACAAGCTGCGCCTGGTTACCGCCCTGCAGGCCGAAGGCGAGGTCGTTGCCATGACCGGCGACGGCATCAATGACGCCCCCGCCCTTAAACGCGCCGATGTGGGCGTAGCCATGGGCATCAAAGGCACCGAGGCAACCAAGGAGGCGGCCGACATCGTGCTGGCCGATGACAACTTCGCCACGATTGAGCGCGCGGTCGAGGAAGGCCGCACCATCTATGACAATCTGCGCAAGGCCATTTTGTTTATCCTTCCGACCAACGGGGCCGAGGCATTCGTGATCCTGGCCGCGGTTGTTTTCGGATTCATGCTTCCGATCCTGCCGGTGCAGATACTGTGGGTCAACATGGTATGCGCGGTAACGCTTGCGCTGGCCCTGGCCTTTGAGCCGCCAGAGCCCGGCGTCATGACCCGCCCCCCGCGCTCCCCGAACGCTCCCATACTGGGCGCCTTCTTCACCTGGCATATCAGCTTTGTGTCGCTGCTGATCGGCGGGATAACCATCGCGATCTTTCTTTTTGAAACCGGCCGGGGCATGCCGATCGAGCTGGCACGGACACTGGCGGTCAACACGATCGTGGTGGCCCAGATGTTCTACCTGTTCAACAGCCGCTTCATAGCGATTCAAGCCTGCGGCTTGACACGCTGTTTTCAAACCGCGCCGCCTGGATCACGATCGGCTGCCTGGCGCTCCTGCAGATACTCTACACGCTACGCCCCGTTCATGAACGTGCTGTTCAGCTCGCGGCCCATGTCAGCCGCGCACTGGCTCGAGACTGCTGTTGCCGGTGCGTGTGTTTTCCTGATCGTTGAACTGGAAAAGGCCCTTGTGCGCGTGCTGAGCCCGCTCCCGAAAAAAAGTACGAATTCAACACACAATAAAACGGTCAGTTCGTAGGGGCCTGCCCCTATGCACTGCTTTGAATCCCAATGCCGGAAGGAATGGCTCAGAAAGCGGAGGCCTAGTCGTTTAAGTCTTCTTCATTTTCGACGGCGGAGTCCTGCTCGTCCAACTCTTCGTCATAAACGACGGCGGGATCCTTCTTTTTCAACTCTTTGCTATAACCGGGAGCGGGATGCTTGTTCGACTCTTCGGGATAATCGGCCGCAGAATCATGCCTGTTCAGCCCTTCTTCTTCAGCAAGACCACTGCCGGAACTTGAATCGCACAAAACCAAAGCAGGTGTTTGCAACACAAAAAACGCAGCTACAATGCAGATACAGTAATAATTTCATAGTTGCCTCCTTTTGCTTGTGGACATAGGTACAATCATCTCATGTTCCGCCAAAGGGTTATGCTTGCATGCTGAGCGGAACATCGTGTCTGCTATGCTCTTTATTAAATTTCCATAGGCTTTATTTCGCATTCCGTCAAGGACTTTGTCCGCACCGCGGTCGCAGGTATTGTTATTGAGAATGACGTTTCTTTATTAAAAATTACTCTGGGAAACGCTTAAATTGTTCAAAATATGCTATACAAAAAAAGCATTAATAACCACCATACAAGGGAGGACGGTGCCATGAAAAAAACTATACTGTTCATAGCAGCAATGCTTTTGGTGTTCTGCATTGTTCCCATCGCGACCACACGGGCCATGCCACGGCGGGCCCAGGGAAAAGACAGCTTTGCCTCCACCCAACCCAATGCCGCCCTGTATGTTTTAAATCAAAAAGAACTTCCTGGCATGATCACGGAATTGGGCAACCCGGCGTTCAAAGACAACGTCCTTACCCGTGGTAGTAAGTGTCCGCAAGGAACAACGATAGCACAAGGCGGCAAATCGACAACTACGACTACCAAAGGCAAGACCAACCCGCACGTGAAGCGCAGCGGGCATGGCAGGTCGACCATGGGTGATAATGTTACCAAAAAAGATGATGGGGACGAGAACGAGGAAAACGAAGGAAAACGAAGAGAACGAAGGAATCTGGCGATGATTCCGCCATTAAGTATAATAAAGGGTTGAAGAATTCCTCGGGGTATAACGAAGACTTGTAAACAAGCAGGCCTCCAAATAAAAAAAAGCAGCCGCATGTCATGAGAACCATGCGCTATACACATACATAATCATCTACAAGCCATGCAATTCTTTATGGAGACGGGCGACGATATGCTCCTGCCTCCATGTGTTTTTTCAACCATCCGATTCTGCTCAAGCACATCACTGGAACTTTATTTGATTTCCGATACAGCCCATTGTATAGTATACCCATTGGGGCAGAGCGTGCCCTCAACCCGAACCATGGAAAGGCTTAATGATGAAAAATTATGGAGCAAAATCGGCAGCAATGGTTACGCTGCTGGCTGTTGTATGCATAGCCGGCGCCTGCGCATCGATGCAGGCCCGCAGCACGGAGACAACGGGATTTCTGGGCGATTATTCGCAGCTCAAAAAAGGCGGCGAGGATCAGGCCCTGCTCGTGTACATCGACCCGAAAGCCGATATAAAAGCCTATAACAAAATCCTCATGGACCCGATCAGGATGTACGCTTCCAAAGAAAACAGCCAGATGATGGATGTTTCCTCCGAAGATCAGCGCAAACTCCTGAACTATGCGGATGCGGCAGTCCGTGAAAAACTTGCGAAAGATTATGTGTTCGTGCAGCAGCCCGGCCCCGGCGTCATGCGCCTGCGCATAGCGATTACCGAAGCAGACAGCTCCTATGTGGTGCTTGATACCGTCTCGACCATCCTGCCCATCGGCCTTGCGATTGCAGGCATTCAGACACTGGCCACCGGATCGTGCTCCTTTGTCGGCTCAGCCGGGATAGAAGTTGAGATGCAGGACAGCCTGACGGGCAAGCGCCTGGCAGCGGCGGTTGACCGCCGGGTGGGCGGCAAAGTGACCGGAGAATTCGACAAGTTCAACAAATGGCATACGGTGGAAAATGCCGTCGATTACTGGGCTGAACGGATGCAGGAGCGCCTTGCCGAACTGCGGGCGAAGTAAGGAACGCTGAAAAAATATTTATCTATCCGATACAGACATGGCACCTTCGAAAAATTCGCAGATGCCATGTTGTGTTTCTGTATGCCATTTATTCACGACGAGATTATGTAACAATATTCCACAGCTCTGAACAAGCGGCTGTATAGGTGCATTGAAACAGGCCGCAGCATTTTTCTACATATTGTAATCAGTTGTCATTCCGAAGGAGCAGTGCGACTGAGGAATCCGGGTTCTTGTTTACACAAAACATCCAGCTCTCTTTCGTTGGTCGAGATGACAGACACATTAAAAACGGTTATGTCTTTTTTAAAATACGCTATACGACGGTGTCTCCAGGGAGATTATCGCTTGGTTTTTCATAGGCATTGCATGAAACGTGTCTTCCGTTTCTGCCTGTTTATTCCGTTTTTTTTACTCTTCACCTGTCCCTGCCCGGCTGATGAATTAGAACCAAGGCGCTGGAGCCATCTGCCGATCAATACGAACTTTTTCGGAATCGCATATGCCTATACCGATGCGGACATTGGCTTTGACCCTGTCATCAAACTCGAAGATGTCACAATGGAGCTGGATACCTGGGCTGCGAAGTACATCCGCACCTTCGCTTTGTTCGACAAAACAGCACGGCTTGACCTTTTACAGGCATATCAGAAGGGGCGCTGGTACGGAAAGCTTGACGGGGTTTCTGCAAAAACCAGCCGAAGCGGCTGGTCTGATACCGTTTTGCGATTCGCGGTCAACCTCTACGGCGCACCACCGCTCGAAGGCAAGCAATACGCGGCATACCGGGCAGGCACAAAAATTGAAACCATCGTTGGAGCAGGCCTGTCGATACAGTTGCCGACCGGCGACTATATGGATGATAAACTGATCAACCTCGGAACCAACCGGTTTACCTTCCGCCCTCAGGTTGGCGTAGTACACACCCGCGGGAAATGGTCGTTGGAAACAACTGCATTCGTTGCGCTCTACACCGATAACAATGATTTTTTTAACGGTAGAAAACTAGAGCAGGAACCCCTCTATACTGTTCACAGCCATCTCATGTACACCTTCAGACCGGGGCTCTGGGCAGGCGCCAGCGGCGGTTATGACTATGGGGGGATATCAACGGTGGATGGAGATACAAAAGATGATCGCAAGCAGAACCTGATCTGGGCCCTCAGCTTCGGCTTCCCCCTCCATCGTTACCTGGGTGTCAAAATATCCTACATCGGCACCCGCACTCAGGAATCTACCGGGTCTGATTCAGACAGCTTTGCCATAGGAATCAATTCGTTCTGGTGAGCAGGCGGCCTGCTTCCGGTTCTTTTTATAATTCAGCATGCCTCAATCACCCAGCCCGGACATCTCAACGCCTTCAAAGAGCAATGTGCCGTTCTTCCAGTAGCTGGCGTTTGCACCTTTATTCCAGAACACCTCATGTTCATCAGCTGTGTAGCGCGCCCCTGAAGCCGAAACTGCCTGCGGCAGTGTTATCTCGCCATCAGGTGTCGCCAGCGTCACGATTTTCCTGAGACGATCATAGATCACAGGCAGTTTTTTACCATCAGCCGATATGTACACAGCACGCACGCGGGTTTCCGGTTCGCTGCCGAAGGCATTGCGGTGAATCGCATACAGCCATTCCTCTGAGCCCGGGTCCGGGCCATGCCCCTGTCCATCATACACGCCAAGCTTAAGTGCCACGGCCTGCATCCACGCAGCCGAACCGATGTCCGGGCCGCATCCGCCGGCCCTGCGGTCGACCGCCTGCATCCATGCCATGCTGCCGGGTTCAAAGAATTTCTGCGGCTCTGCAGCGGGCGTTGCCTGTCCGGTATTGCCCTCGTCCTGTATGCTCCAGCGCACGTTTGAACGCAGCGCATACACGTGCATATGCGGCCGCAGATCACGTGTCAGTCCGCGCTTCATGGAAAAGAAAATCTGCTCCGGGAACGACTCGGCCACGGTGTAGCTCAGCCTGTCGCCGCCTGAGCCTTGCCATGCAAATACCAGCAGGAACTGCTTTTCAAAATCAACCTGACTGACAAGCGCATTCATCGCCTCAGCACTGAAACAGGCAGCAGCGTCCTGCCTGGAGGAGATAGCAAGCGGTCTGTTCCAGACAGCATCTTTTACAATACTTTGTTCCGGACTCACAGTAACTGCTGCAATCGGCTCTTGCGCCTGAGCTGCACAAGCCGCCAGGCAGACAACAACACATACAATAAAACGGATCATGTCGAATCTTCTCCAGTTTGAGAACATTTTCCTCATTGCTGCAAGCGTGCAAAAAGCAACGCTGCCAGGCACATGCAGCGCGCGCGGTTCGAGCATCAGAATTCATATCCGCCATAGCGCGCATCTTCGCGAACATGGCACAGGCAAACGAACTGTCCGTCTCCTGCTTACAACGGTTTCAGAAAAAAAACCATAAAAAAGCCTGAAAGCTGCTCATTCAGCGCTTCAGGCTTTTTTATAAAACGAATGGACCATGCACGTCCGGCGCTCAGGAGGGCATGCCTACAGCAGCCGGCGCGAAATATACACCAGAATAAGTCCGGCCGCGACCATGCCGAAAGCGCGCATGATCGATGTGGGCATACCCGGTATTTTTGCCAGCACCTGCTTCATCTTTTCGGGGAAGGCGAAGATTTTGGCGATGATTCCGCCATTAAGTATAATAAAGGGTTGAAGAATTCCTCGGGGTATAATGAAGACTTGTAAACAAGCAGGCCTCCACATAAAAAAAGCAGGCGGGGTTTTGCAACCTCGCCTGCTCATTACCGCTGTTTTTGAATGCCTCTTATTACTGCATAATTTCGGCCTGATGCAACTTCAGGTTGCCAAGTTCGGCCATTTCTTTGCCGAGCTTGTTGACTTCTTCTTTGTCTTTTGCCGTCAGGGGCCCGGCCTTTTTACCTTTGGCAATCAGCAGGTTGCCGGCTGACCTGATCTTTTCGCCGACTTCCCCATTTCCGCTACGGCCATTAGCTGTCATCATCATCGAGGCGCTGGCGACAACATCATTGCCTTTTAGAACCATCGCATTACCCTGAGCGATCATCGCTGCCTTATCCGTACAGGCGCACTTCTCCATTATCTGGCCCTGGTCAATCAGGTACTGACTGGCTTCCATAAGCTGTTTGCCCTCTTTCTGCAGATCTATGGCATCCTGCGCTGACACGGATGCTGCAATGAAAAGCAGGGAAACCAGTACGGCTGTGATGATAGAACTGCGTTTTTTCATAGCATGTACCTCCATCAGTATTATTGGTTATGTGCTTCTTTTCAAAATATCATTGCTTGAATATGTGACAACTATAGGCAGTAGGCACGCGCATGTCAATAAAAAATACCGCATAAAAAATACCGCACGGTGCCCAAACGCAAAAAGCCTCCTTCACCCTTGTCCGGGCATGAGCGCTGTACCGCTTGAAAGGCCGGACTAAATCCCGCCTGGAGGGATAAGTCCGGCTGTTGCTTTATCACCCGTTTTGCCGGACGAATGTACTGTCTTTTCAGCAATCATTATTTATTATTGACACGTATCAGCGGTAGTCCTATAGTCGCACCAGAAACAAAACGAACTATTATCAAATACTCATATACTGCCCGGCTTTATCATTTTAGGAGGTGGGCAAGCTTTTGCAGGCGGGTTCTGGCTGCATAAGGGCGCCATCCTTGACATGGGCATGGCCAATGCGGGCCGTGGCTGCTTACCACAATATTTAACGCTACAAAAATAATACAGGAGGCTTGAGATGCGCATGAAAGGAATAGTCCTATTTGTGACGGCAGTGGCTTTCATGGCTGGCTGCACGTGCATAACCAGAGAAACCAAACCCGTCGATAGCGCTGCTGCCGTACCTGCGGCAGATGCTGCAAGCGCTGCTCCCAAAAAAGTTAATCTGCTTTTTGTGCAGACTGCCCAAAGCGTAGAGCTCAAAGACAATCAAATGATCCTGAAAGGAGTGGGCCCGAACACGATTTTCTTTTCCGATCGCCCGGATCGTATCGTCGGCCATATTCTAACCGCCCATGCCATACCGAAGTGGTCGCAGGGTGAAGACAGCTTTGCCGCCGACCCGCCCAATGCCGTCCTGTCGGTTTTCAGTCAAAATAAAACTCACGATATGGTCGTGGAATTGCGCAACCCGGTGCTCAAGGGCGACGTGCTGACCTATGACATCAAGGTGCTGCATGGAAAAATGATAGCAAGCGGCGGCCCCTGTACCCTGTTTATAGACAGCATCGGCAGGCCGATGACGCCGCACTCATATGACGGTGAAGCCCGGCGGATGTATCGCAGAGGGGATGACGGAACTGTCGTGTATGTTGATGGCGATGGCGATGACGACAATGATGATGACTTGAATGATGATGATAATGATAATAATGATGGTGATGACGGTAGTGGTAGAGGTGATGGTAGTGGCTTTGTTGTTGATCAGGATGATGCCGATTACTAGTGGAAACAGCCGGAGCTGGCAGGCAACAACGTCTGCGCATACCAACAATTAAAAAAAGGGAGGACAAGCAATGAAAAAAATTCTACTGACAATCATGGTGTTAACCCTTATGTCTGCCTGCGCGCCCATAACCAAACAGGACAAGCAGGACCTGGCAAAGCCCGTCAACTGCGCAACCGCGGAAGGTGATTTGCGGGTGCTGCAGTCTGAAAAAGCCAGTGTCGGAAAAATGATAGCAGAAGGGGTAACCGCAGTGGTGCCTGCCGGTGCGGTTATCGGCATCGTCACGCTGCACAGAGGTAGATAAATTTAAAGTGGCTACCGGCGAATATAACAGGGCGATTGACAAAAAGATCGCCGAGATCAAGGCCCAGTGCCCGCAGTGATGCATTCCAAGAATTGATCAAACAAAATTATGTGGTAACGATGGTGGCGCAACAGAAACACCGGGAAGACATGAGAGGCGGAAAGGCTGCTTATCCATGTTCTTGCCGGGAACCGTGCAACACAGACAGGGAGGTCAATGTGATGAGAAAAGAAGATCTAAAGAGAAAGGCCCGCAAGTGGGCGGCAGTCGGGTGCGTGCTGGCAGGGTTCACTGTGAGCGCTGCGGCAGCGCCGGCGCAGGCCGCTGATGCTCCCAAGCAGGGGAGCAAACCCAATATCATCCTGATCTTGTCCGATGACTTCGGTTACGGAGACTGCGGGGCCCTATGGCGGCGGCGAGGGCCGCGGCATGCCCACGCCCAGCCTCGACAAATTGGCAGCGAAGGGCATGACCTTCTTCTCGTTCTATGCGCAGCCGAGCTGCACGCCGGGCCGCGCAGCGGTGCAGACCGGCCGCATCCCCAACCGCAGCGGCATGACCACCGTGGCCTTTCAGGGCCAGGGCGGCGGGCTGCCGGCCGCGGAGTGGACCCTGGCATCGGTGCTAAAGACCGGCGGCTACCAGACTTTCTTCACCGGCAAATGGCACCTGGGCGAGGCCGATTATGCTCTGCCCATAAATCAGGGCTATGACGAGATGAAATATTGCGGGCTCTATCACCTTAATGCCTATACCTATGGCGACCCGACCTGGTTCCCCGAAATGGATCCAAAGCTGCGAGAGATGTTTGACAAAGTGACCAAGGGTGCCCTCTCCGGAAAAGCAGGCGAGAAGGCGATTACAGAATTCAAAATCAACGGCCAGTATGTCAACACTCCCGAGAAGGGTGTGGTCGGGATTCCGTTCATCGACCAGTACATCGAGAAGGCGGCTCTTGACTATCTCGACAAGGCGGCAAAATCCGACAAGCCGTTCTTCATGAGCATCAACTTTATGAAGGTGCATCAGCCGAACATGCCCGCTCCTGAGTTCAAGCATAAATCGATCTCCAAGAGCAAGTACGCTGATTCCCTCGTAGAGAACGACACGCGGATCGGCAGAGTGGTCGATAAGGTTCGTCAGCTGGGCCTCGACAAGAACACGTATATTTTCTGGACCACGGACAACGGTGCCTGGCAGGACGTTTACCCGGATGCCGGCTACACGCCGTTCCGGGGTACCAAAGGCACGGTGCGTGAAGGCGGCAACCGCGTTCCCGCTATTGCCTGGGGGCCGAAGATCAAGGCCGGTTCAAAGAATCACGACATCTTGGGCGGACTGGATTACATGGCTACCTTTGCTTCGCTCGCAGGAATCAAGCTTCCGGAGAAGGACCGCGAGGGGCAGCCCATTATTTTTGACAGCTATGACATGTCACCGGTTCTCTTTGGCACCGGCAAGTCGGCACGCAGTTCATGGTTCTACTTCACTGAGAACGAGCTTTCCCCCGGCGCAGCCCGTGTCGGCAACTACAAAGCCGTGTTCAACCTGCGCGGCGATAATGGGCAACCGACCGGAGGTCTTGCCGTGGACACCAATCTCGGCTGGAAGGGCGCGGAAAAATATGTTGCCACCATTCCCCAGATATTCGACCTTTTGCAGGACCCTCAGGAACGGTATGACCTTTTTATGACCAACTGGACGGAGCGGACCTGGACCATGATCCCCATTACCGAGGCAATCATGGGGCTGATGAAGACTTATGCGCAGTACCCTCCGCGCAAGCTCCAGAGCATGGGCTACGACGGTCCGGTCGAAATCTCCAAATACCAGAAGTTTCAGTGGCTCCGCGAACAGCTTGGGAAAGACGGCTTCAACCTGGGCCTTCCGGGACAATAAACATTCGGCGGGCGGCTCCGGGAAATTCTCCGGGGCCGCTCCCGTCAATTGTGAAATGCAGCATCTGAGTGACATGCAGCTTGCCGAACCGTTCGAGAACTTCACCTTCTCGCCGGCTGGCGCTGCCGTTTATCAGCTCGGGCAGTTCGGTACGGCGGCCAGGAAACTCAAGGTGTTTGATTTAAAACCCTAGTCTGTTGAATTCGCTGCGGCTGACGTTGTCAATATGCTATCAAATACAACTCTTAGCCGGGAAAAAGGTACTGCATAATGAAAATTTTGATCAAATTATTGTTGATCACGACCGTACTGTTTCTTGTTCTTGCTCCAACTGCAGGCATCGCAGGGGATGCCGAGGTCAAGCCTGAGGCAGTCGTCCCGGCGGCAGAGGATGAAAACCAGGGCAAGTCAGCAACTGAACTCAACAAGGAGCTCGCCAACCCGGTGAGCACTATCTGGTCCCTGGTGATTCAGCAGAACAATTATCACCTTAGCCATCCCGGCCGCTGGCAGTCAAATTTGCAGTTTCAGCCCGTGATGCCCGTAGCGCTCACCAAAGACTGGAATCTCATAACACGGCCCGTATTTCAGCTTTTCAACTCCACGCCCTATCCGCACGTGTCCGAAAAAAACGGGGGCTCGAAGCCCAATGTGGACTATCGGCGCACAACGGCCTTTGGCGATACCATTGTAGCTGAAATGTTTTCTCCCGGCCCCAGCCTTGTCGGCCATTGGCTGCTCGGCGTCGGGCCCACGTTTATTCTTCCCACGGCCACATCGAAATACACGGGTCAGGAAAAGTGGCAAGCGGGTCCGGCGGCAGTGGCAGGCTATCTTTCAGAAAAATGGATACTCGGAGCTTTCGTCCAAAACTGGTCGTCATTTGCCGGCGACAAAGACCGCGATCACACGAACCAGATGAACTTGCAGCCCATTGCCGCGTGGTTTTTAAAAGACGGTTGGAGCGTGGGGTATTCTGGCAACATACTTGCAAACTGGGAGGAGGAGAAGGACAACCGCTGGACCGTGCCCGTTGGAGTTGCGGTCAATAAGGTCGTCAAGTTCGGCAGGCTGCCGGTTAAGCTCGGCCTTGCAGCGCAGTACATGCCCATACGGCCGGACGACTTCGGCCAGATGTGGAACATACAACTTGGTGGTAACGCCGGTGATCCCGAAGCTCATCAAGGGCGCGCTGTTTGATCTCTAAAGCAGCCGGTTCTGTAATATTTTAATGCCGGACATCCCCTGCGGCGGTTTTTGCCAGTCTGCAAAATGCGCAATTGAGAACAGGCTATATCCCCAATTGTTTATTGAAAAATAATATTTTCTTACAATGTAACAGTGTGCTATACACGGAGTGTACTACCAGATTGTTCAATATTTAAGGGGGGAAAATGAATAAAAAAGTTTTAAGAATACTATTGCTGCTGTTTTTTATGATCATGGCAAGGGGGCATGCTTTTGCAGGCGGGCTCTGGATGTATGAAGGCGCCATCCCCGACATGGGCATGGCCAATGCGGGCCGGGCGGCATCAGCCCTTGATGCCTCAACCGCCTTCGGCAACCCGGCTGCAATGACCGTACTCGACCGCAGCCAGCTTGTCGGCGGCTTCCTGGGCATAAACGTAACATCAAAATTCCATGTCGACAGCGCAACCAACAGCGGCGGTGGCGGCGGCGATGCCGGCGGGTTTATGCCGAGCGGAACATTTGCCTATGTGCACAAGGTTAACGACGACCTCCGGCTCGGAATTTACTCGGGCTCCTATTTTGGCCTGGGACTTGATTATGGCGATGGCTGGTCGGGCAGATATTATGTCCAGGACGCAGAATTTCTGACAGCCTGTATCAATCCTTCAATCGGCTACCGGCTGAACGATTATATCTCCATTGGCGGCGGTGTCAGCGTTGTCGGGGGGAAGATGTATACCAAGGTGGCTGTTAATTCGCCGAGGCCCGGTCAGGACGATGGCAGCCTGAAATACAAAGATACGGATATCGGCTATGGCTATAATCTCGGCATTTTGCTTGAACTCAGCAAACAGACGCGTCTTGGCCTTACCTACCGCTCGGCAGTGGATCTGAACTTCAGCGATAAGCCTGACGTCAACAAAGAAGGCTGGATCATTAGTGCCCTGCCGGATGTGTTAAAAAACCTCTCGATTGACACGACCATTCCGCAGGACATCATGTTCAGCATCTGGCATCAGCTTACCCCGGAGCTCGCCCTGTGCGCAAATCTCGGCTGGCAGGACTGGAGCCGATTCGGCGAGCCGGAGATCAGCGTCGAAACCGGCAGAGCAACGAATTCGCTTACCGACGACCTTGACTACCAGGACACCTACCATGTCGCGCTCGGGGCCCAGTACCGTATCGCGCCCAAGTGGCTGATGAGCGCGGGGGTTGCCTATGACACATCGCCGATTGACAAAGCGCAGGACCGCTCACCCGTGCTCCCTCTTGATCGTCAGATCCGCTATGCCACGGGCCTGCAGTATGAAATAAACAATGATATTACCATCGGCGGGGCTTTTGAACTGATTGATGCCGGCAGTTCCCGTGTCGATCAGGAAGGCGGGCCGCTGCGGGGCGAACTCAAGGGAAAATACAATACGAACTACATTACTGTCTTCAATATGAATATTGTCTATAAATTTTAAGCGGCCCGGACCCAAAAAAAACCACAGCTGTATATTTCACAGAATGTCTATAAAACGGCACAATTAGTTTGATGGTACCGTATAACTTTTAAAGCAGCCCTTCACCGATACAATCACAACAAGGAGACGTGAGCATGAAAAGAAAGAAAACGATTGTTAGCTTTCTGGTTATTGCGGTATGTGCGGCTGTTGCCTGTTGCGCGCTAAGCTCCGCACGGGCAGAAACAGAGGAGCAAAAAAAAGAAAAGACTCAATTCAGGGATGATGTTGATAAGCAGCTTGCAGAAATGGGCATGCCCCTGCTTACCGGCATTGAATGGCAAAAGGCGACTCAGGCAGAGAAAGTGAGTTTTGTGTGGGGCATCTGCCACGTGATAACCATCGAGCAAATGCTGATGGAAAAATTCCCTTCACTGAAAGTGCAAAACTTTTCCGCCAAGGCTGCGGAAGGGCTGGCCGGCGCGAAACTAAACGATATCGTGCTTGCCGCGGATGGCTATTACGCGGCAAACCCGGCAAAGCTTGATGTTCCGGTCATCCGGGTCATATGGGATGCGCTCATCAAGCCCAAGCTTAAAACCGGCATTGCCGGCCATCCGCTGCAGTAATACTGACGGCAACCATTCGTGCAGCAGCGCAGAATTGCTGATTTTACAAAACGCATAAAGGGAGAATTTTCATGAAAAAATTACTAACCGTGCTGCTTTGTATAGCGCTCATGCTTCCGGGCTGCGCAACCATACAGGAAAACAAGAAAACCTCAATCGGCGTCGCCGCAGGAACAATACTTGGAGCCGGTCTTGGCTATGCAATCGGCGGGGGCAAAGGTGCGGCGGCAGGCGCGGTGCTGGGCGGCCTTGTCGGCGGCGGTATCGGGTATATGATGGACAAGCAGGAGCGCGAATTCAAGCAGGCGCTTGCCGAGTCGCAGGCGCAGACTCAGGCGGCAATTCTGCAGGGTGTGAAGAAGGAACAGAACGCCCTTATTGTCACGTTCAAATCAGATGTGCTGTTTGCCCATAATTCATCCGCCATTCAGCCCGGCGCTTACAGCTCCGGGGAAATCGCCCGTGTGGCGGGAATTCTCAACCAGTATCCCGATACCACCATACAGATAGCGGGCTATACCGACAGCACAGGCTCTGAAGCCTATAATCTGCAGCTGTCGCAGAAGCGGGCCGATGCAGTAAAAAATGCTCTGGTCATGCAGGGCGTCAGCGCTTCCCGGCTGACGACCATCGGCATGGGAAAAGCCAGCCCCGTTGCCGACAACAGCACTCCGGAAGGACGCATGCTCAACCGCCGTGTTGAGATGAAAATTCAGCCGTTTCAGTCATAGGTTCGGCTGGCTTAAAAAAACGTTTGTTGTATAAACAATAGAGCGGTTTAAAAACATGAGTCCATTAGCAATCTCCTTGATCGTGTTCGCGTGCGTCTTCATGAGCGCCATTGCCGGCATCATTATCAACTCGATGCTGCCTGAGCATCATCTCAGCAAAGACTCAAAGGAGGTCATAAAGCTTTCCATGGGCCTGATTGCCACATTGGCCGCCCTTGTGCTGGGCCTGCTGACCTCCTCGGCAAAGAGCACCTTTGACCTGAGCAACAGTGAGATTCAGCAGAGCGCCGCCAATAGCATTCAGCTTGACCGGGCCCTTGCCCATTACGGGCCGGAGACGAAACTGATCCGTGAGCAGTTCAAACAGATCATAACCGACAGGCTGCATGCGACATGGCCTGAAAAAGATGCCCCGCCGGTGAACATGGATACTCGCGAGAAGCTGCAGGCGGTCGAAGCTCTGTGGGGCGGTATCGGCAAACTCTCCCCGCAGACTGATGCCCAGCGCGAGTGCAAGGCGCAGGCACAGCAAATCGGCCGTGACCTGATGGCTATGCGCTGGCTGGTGTTCGCGCAGGAAAAAACCCGCTTCCGATGCCTTTTCTGGTGGTGCTGGCATTCTGGCTCTGCATTTTATTCGGCGGCTTTGGCCTGCTTGCACCACGCAATGCAACAGTTATCGTTTCTATTGTGCTCTGCGCACTGGCGGTTTCCGGCTCAATCTTTCTGGTCTTGGAGATGAGCGACTCCACTTGAGTGGGCTGATCAAGGTATCAAGCGCACCGCTGCAGTATGCGCTCTCCCAGCTTGGGCAGTAAGCCGGCTGGATCCGCTGCAGCGGACGTGTTCAACAAACAGATTAATAAAAACTGCCGGACTCATCCCGCCCTGCGGTTTAGTCCGGCCTACAAAAACGAATTGGCGCAAAGCCGGACAAAGCATGACCCTGAGCGAAGTGCGAAGAGCGCAGCGTGTCCGGCAAAACCTTTTGAGGAACTGAAATGAGCAAAAAAACCAAACACAAAGCTAAGCCTCAGCAGTCCGCTGCTCCCCGCCGCCGCACCGGCTGGTGGGTAGCCGGCATCATCGTTGTTGCGGTCGTGGTGGCGATGGCGGGCTACTGGATGTGGGGAAAATACGCAGCTTCGTCAGGGCCGGACACGTCAAAACTGCTTGGCCAATGGCTGCGGCCCGACGGCGGATATGTGCTTGGAATTGAGCAGCGTCAGCCCGGACGGCATCTTAAAGGCCGCCTATTTTAACCCGCGGCCGATCAATGTCGCGTCGCGCGAATGGAAACTTCAGGACGGCCGCCTGCAGGTTTTTGTCGAACTGCGCGATGTGAATTATCCCGGCTCGACCTACACGCTGAGCTATGACCCGGCCACGGACCGGCTGACAGGCATTTATTTTCAAGCCGTGCAGCAGCAACAATTTGAGGTGGAGTTCGTAAGAAAAAAATAGAAACCTTACTGCAAATATGCAGACTTGCGAAGACAGCATGACGGACATTTGGCAGCATAAAATGCAGATTTTTCGCGGCAAGCCCATCGGCGCATGCATGTGATGGTGAAGCCCACGGGCTCGCTGTGCAATCTTGACTGCGCCTACTGCTACTATCTCTCCAAGCAGGAACTGCTGGGCAGGCCTGAACAATGGCGCATAGCCGATGAAGTGCTTGAGGCATTTATCCGCCAATACTTTGAAAGCCAGAACTACAAAGAGGTGGTCTTCTCCTGGCAGGGCGGCGAGCCGACCCTGCTGGGCCTTGACTTCTTCCGGAGAGTTGTTGAGCTTGAGAAGAAATACTGCCCGGCCCATGTGCGCTGCGAAAACGATCTGCAGACCAACGGCACGCTGCTGGACGACGACTGGTGCAGGTTTCTCCATGATGAAAACTTCCTTGTCGGTCTCTCTATCGACGGGCCGAAGCAGTCTGCACGACACTTATCGAAAAGATACAGCGGGCAAGGGGAGCTTCGACCGCGCCTTTCGCGCTTCAAAGCTGCTGAGAAAGCACAAGGTGAACTTCGCAACACTCTCCTGCGTCAACCGGCTAACGGCACAACGACCGCTTGAGGTATACCGGTTCCTGCGCGATCAGGTGGGATCAAAAAGAATGCAGTTCATTCCGATTGTCGAGCCCGTGGGCTTCCAGAGTATTGCGCCCCAGCGATGGGACGTGCAACCTGATGCCGGTGCAGGGCTCGCCCCAGGCGCGGCCCGGCACCGAGGGATCGGCTGTGGAGGAGTGGAGCGTTGACCCCGATGACTGGGGCGATTTTCTCTGCCGCGTCTTTGATGAGTGGCATCGCAAAGACCTTGGCAAAATCTATGTGAACTATTTCGAGGCGGCGGTTGAGACCTGGATGGGCCATGTGTCGCCGCTTTGCACGCAGGGCCCCCTGTGCGGCAAGGGTATGGCGCTTGAGCGCGACGGATCAGTCTATGCCTGCGACCATTATGTTTATCCGGAGTATTGCGCCGGCAACCTGCAGGAGCGGCCGCTCGCGGACATGGCCTACTCGAAGCAGCAGGAAAAATTCGGCATGATGAAGGAGGGTTTGCTCCCGGAGCAATGCCGCAGGTGCGACTACCAGTTCACCTGCTTCGGGGAGTGCCCGAAGAACCGCTTCATCAAGACCTCCGAGGGCGAGGCAGGGCTGAATTACCTGTGCAGCGGCTGGAAAAAGTTTTTCTCCCATATCGATGAGCCCGTGCAGAAGATCGTGCGGGATCTGGGGCAAACAGTGGTCAAAGAGGTCCGTACGCATGCCGCAGAGCACTGGCAGCCGGAGAAGAGGGTGAGGAGGGGAAAGTGTCGGGTGTCGGGTCTGGGAATGAAGATTTTTTTTAGTAGGGTTAGGGTTAAGCCCGGAAAACATTGCGTTGGGTTTCGTATCTCAACCCAACCTGCACAGAAATTAAATTGACTTATGAAAACGTACAGAATGTAAAGGGCGAAACCCAACAACTCTCATTTATCCATTTCGATAACCTATGAAAACCACCCCATTAGATAACAACTAGCAATGACGGCTATCACCGCCTGAAGGTCGAGGCCGAGTGGTCCGAGCTTGCCGCCGATTACGACGACGTCGTGGCCGGGTATGCCAAGGCCTCCGTTCCGGGCTTCCGGCCGGGCAAGGTCCCGCGCAGCGTGATCGAGAAGCGCTTTCAGAAAGAAATCATCGAAGATCTTTCCGTATCGAGCTGCGCAGCGCCTGGGCCGCGAGGCTGTCCGGGAAGCCGGGATTGAGGTTTTGGGTCTTGCGGAGGCAGAGGATATTGAGTGCGCGCGAGGCGAGATCTTTCGCGCTCAGCTGCGCTTTTATCCCATGCCGAAGATCGAGCTGCCGGATTTGAGCAGCCTGAAAATCGATGACGGAAGCGTCGACCCCCGCGACCAGATATCGCTGAAGCTTCTGGAGCTGGTGAGCTTCGATATCCCTGACAGGTCTGGTGAAGGATGAACTCGCCTTTGATGGTATCGACGGCAGCGCACCAGGCAGCCCGGAGTGGCAGGCCGCGCAAAACCAGATAAAACTGATGCTGATCCTGAAGCAGATAGCGCGGCAGGAAGGCATCGAGGTTGACGATACCGATGTTGACAAACGCATTGCCGAGAAGGCCGAAGAATTTAAAACGACAAAGAAATCATTGCAGGCAGAACTTGAGAAAGGAGGTGGGCTGCAGCGTCTGCGGGACATGCTGCTTGCCGAGAGCACGCTTGAGTACTTGATGGAGAAGATCAGCCAGTAAAGGACGTTGACCTATTTAATCTACCTTTAATCTATTGGAAAGGACTAGCTCATGCAGAGACACCTTTGTGTCACAGTTTTACTATGTGCAGTGCTGCATATTTCCTCCTCCAGCGCGGAGGCGCAGCAGCCCGGGTATCAGAGCCCGCCCCTGATGCTCAAGAGCGCCGATTTCGTGCCTGCGGCCCTGTTAAACGGGTCTGATTACCGGGTTGCCGAAGAGGTCAAAAATGACGGCCTTGTAAATGAATACAGCGTCACCGACCCGGGCGGCAGCGCTGCCATCGAAAGCACGCAGGCGCTTATGATATATATAAAAGAGCGTGCCGCGCTGGAAAAAATACAAAAAATTTCGAAATCGGATGAGTTCAAAGACGCGTTTAAAAAAGCGGGCCTCGGGCCCTACAACACGGCCAAGGGGCTGGTGACCGAGCCTGTTGATACGGTGAAAAAAATCGGTACCGGCATCGGCCGGTGGTTCAGCGATGTCGGTACCTCCATCGTCAGCAAGGACCCCAACCAGCCCAATGTCGCCAAGACCGCCCTGGGGCAGGCTGCGGCAAAACGCATGTTCGCCTACCGCCTCGATGTGAATCCCTATACAGCCAACAAGCAGCTGCAGGATAAGCTCGATGAGCTTGCCTGGGTATCATTTGCCGGCGGACTGACTGTGAAAGCCGCTTTTTTAGCCATTCCCGATATTCCCGGCACGGTGATCAGCCTGTCGAGCACCTCGGACTCGATGAAAAAAAAGGTGCGCGATAAATCACCGGCCGAGCTTAACGACATCAACAAAAAGGCGCTTCTGGCCATGGGCGTAACGCCCCAGCTGGCTGATGAATTTTTAAACAACTATCTTTTCAACCCGTATGACAAGACGCTCATTGTGGGCGCCCTTGAAAGCATGCAGGGGGTCAGCGGCCGCTCTAATTTTATCTTGAACTGCTTTGGTGTCAAGGACCCTTCGGTGGCACTTTTTGTGCGGTTTCAGGCCGAGTGTATGGCCGCGTACGCTTCAGAAGCAAAGAGTATAAAAAGTATGGTTGATGTCAACGGCAAGACATTTCTCAAAACCAAAGACAATACCATTGTTGGTGTTTTCCCCCTTGACTATATCGCCTGGACGCAGAATCTTGACCAGAAGGAGCAGCTCTTTTCCGCAGCCATAGGCAAGATGAAAGGCGTTACGGGCAAGCATCTCATTGTGTACGGCAAGGTTGACCCGCAGGCCCGCACCGCGCTTGAGCAGCGCGGCTGGAGCATTGTCGAAAAAAAGCCCGCGGTTGCGCCGTAGCGCAAGGCAGGCCGGATAAAGAACATTGTTCCATTACAAACTTGCGCCAGTGCCGGACATGCTTCGCTTTGTCCGGCCTGCAATTGCCATATACCATCAAGCTCGTGTCCGGCTTTTTAACACCCTTTATTATGGGCAACCGTATGTAGCAAAGATGTCCACAACAGAAAGACCCGGGAAGACATGAGATGCGGAAAAGCCGTTTTCCATAGTTCTTGCCGGGAATTGTCAACACAAACAAGGAGGACAGTGTGATGAGAAAAGAAGATCTCAAGAGAAAGGCCCGCAAGTGGGCGGCAGTCGGATGCGTGCTGGCAGGGTTCACGGTGAGTGCCGCTGACAGCAACGGCGCAAGCTGCTGATACTCCCAAGCAGAGGAGCAAACCCAACATCGTCGTCATCATGGGTGACGACATCGGCATGCTGGAACATCGGCGCCTATCATCGCGGCATGATGGCCGGGCAAGACGCCGAATCTCGACAAGATGGCCAAGGAAGGCATGCTGTTCACCGACTATTATGCCGAGGCGAGTTGCACGGCGGGCCGCGCCAACTTCATCACCGGCGAATTGCCGATCCGCACCGGCATGACCACGGTCGGCCAGGCCGGCGCCAAAATCGGGCTGCCCGCCGAGGCGCTGACGATTGCCACCGCGCTTAAGGCCATGGGCTATGCCACGGGCCAGTTCGGCAAGAACCACCTTGGCGATCTCAACGAATTCCTGCCCACCGTCCACGGGTTCGATGAATTCTTCGGTACCTCTATCACCTCGACGCGATGGAAGACCCCGCGCATCCCGCACTACCCGCAGGAATTGCATGGACAAAGTCGGGCCGCGCAACATGGTCCACAGCTGGGCGACCGACACGGACGACCCGACGGTGATGCCGCGCTGGGGCAAGGTCGGCAAGCAGAAGATCGAGGATGCCGGCACGCTCTATCCCAAGCGGATGGAAACCGTGGACGACGAAATTCTCGACCTCGCCATCAAGTTCATGGACAAGGCCAAGGCCGACAACAAGCCGTTCTTCCTCTGGCTCAATCCGACGCGCATGCACATCGTCACGCATCTCTCGCCGACAAGTACGAGAACGATGCGCAACTCGAAGAATGGCTGGTCCATCCAGGAAGCCGGCATGGCCCAGACTCGACGACATCGTCGGCGTCGTCATGAAGAAGCTCAAGGACATGGGCGTGGACGACAACACCATCGTCGTGTTTACCACCGACAACGGCACCGAGGTCTTCACCTGGCCCGATGGCGGACAGACGCCGTTCGCGCAGACCAAAGGGCACCGTCATGGAAGGCGGCTTCCGCGTGCCGTGCGATCATCCGCTGGCCCGGCAAAGTGCCGGCGGACAAGGTTCAGAACGGCATCTTCTCCGGCCTCGACTGGTTCCCGACCTTCGTCGCCGCGGCCGGCAATCCGAACATCGCCGACGAACTGCTGAAGGGTAAGAAACTCGGCGACACGCACCTACAAGGACCATCTTGATGGCTACAACCAGATGGACGCTGATCACCGGCAAAGGCCCGTCGAACGCCACGAAATCTTCTACTTCGGCGAAAGCACGCTCGGCGCGGTGCGTATCGACGACTTCAAGTATCGCTTCATCGACCAGCCCGACGGCTGGCTGGGCGCCAAAGTCACACGTCGACGTGCCGTATCCTGACCAACCTGCGCCTCGATCCGTTCGAGCGCACGGGTTGGCCGTCAAACGGGACCAAGGACGGAGCGCAGGAATACTTCAGATTGGTTCCAGTATGAGTTCTGGCGCTTCGTGTTCGTCCAGCAGGAAGTGGCGAAGCTGGCCATGACGGCCATCGAGTATCCGCCCATGCAGAAGGGCGCGAGCTTCAACCTCGATGCGGTGAAAGCAGAAGATCGAGGCAGCCATGCAGCCAAACAAGGGCAGTAAGACGATAGGCAAATACTGAGCGGGCGGCTCGCAAGAGCCGCCCGCTTCTATCTAAGCTCAGAAAGGAGCGATTCCATGCCGCATCGAAACGAGCACGTCGCAATTGATCTGAGACGATCGCCGCTTGCCTCTATTGCGCTGCCGTCATCGCTGCTCGTTCCGCGGCGACGCAGTCGCACGCGCCAGCCGATCCGCTGCCCTCCTGGAACGACGGCGCGGCCAAGCAAGTCGATCATCGATTTCGTCGACAAAGGTAACCAAGGAAGGCGCAGCCGGATTTCGTGCCGCCGGCCGAGCGCATCGCCACGTTCGACAATGACGGCACGCTGTGGGCCGAGCAGCCGATGTATTTCCAGTTCCTCTTCGCCCTCGACCGCGTCAAGGCGCTGGCGCCGCAGCATCCGGAGTGGAAGGACCAAGGAGCCCTTCGCCTCGCTGCTCAAGGGCGACGTGAAAGGCGCGCTTGCCGGGCGGCGAGACAGGCGCATCGTCGAGATCGTCATGGCCACGCATGCCGGCATGACCACCGACGGAGTTCGAGCAAGATCGTCAAGGACTGGCTCGCCACCGCGAAGCATCCCAAGACCAAGCGGCCTTATACCGAGATGGTCTATCAGCCGATGCTCGAACTGCTCGCCTACCTGCGGGCCAACGGCTTCAAGACCTTCATCGTCTCCGGCGGCGGCATCGAGTTCATGCGCCCCTGGACGGAAAAAGTCTACGGCATCCCGCCCGAGCAGGTCATCGGCAGCAGCATCAAGACGAAATTCGAGATGCGCGACGGCAAGCCCGGTGCTCGTGCGGCTGCCGGAGTTCAACTTCATCGACGACAAGGCCGGCAAGCCGGTCGGCATCAATCAGCACATCGGCCGCCGGCCCATCGCCGCCTTCGGCAACTCCGACGGCGACCAGCAGATGCTGGAGTGGACGCAGGCGGCGGCGGTGCGCGCTGATGATGCTGGTGCATCACGACGACGCGGCACGCGAGTTTGCCTACGGCCCGGCGTCGAAGATCGGCACCTTCAGCGATGCGCTCATGGCGAGGCGCACAGAAGGAGGGCTGGACCGTCATCAGCATGAAGAACGACTGGAAACGCATTTTCGCTTTTCAACAATAGCAAACGGAGATATCTGTAGAAAATAACAGCAGCAAAATAACATTGTAAGCCAACAACACTATAATTTTGATGAGGTATATGCCCAATATGTCCGATGGGCGGGCCGCAAGCCGCGCAGGGCATCCATCTGCTTGCCAAGCCCACGGGCCCGGCCTGCAATCTCAACTGCGAGTACTGCTTTTATCTTGAGAAGCAGGCGCTGTTCGGCGCAGGTGAGCAGTACCGCATGCCCGATGACGTGCTTTCCGCCTTTATAAAGCAATACATCACCTCCCAGCCCACGCCGGTTGTGGAGTTCGTCTGGCAGGGCGGGGAACCTACCCTGCTCGGAATAGATTTCTTTAAAAAAGTCATCGAGCTGCAGCGGCCTTTTGCCAAACAAAAGACGATCAGCAATTCCCTGCAGACCAATGGCACGCTGCTTAACGACACATGGTGCCGCTTTCTCAAACAAAACAACTTCATGGTCGGCATCAGCATTGACGGCCCGAAGGATATCCACGACCGCTATCGCCGCGACCGTGCCGGCAAGGGCAGCTTTGATAACGTCATGCGGGGATTGCGGCTGCTGCAGAAACACAAGGTTGACTATAACGTGCTGGCCTGCGTTGCCCGTGAAACAGCAACAGCGGCCCCTGGACGTATACCGGTTTTTTCGGGATGAGGGGATCGAGTTCATACAGTTTGCGCCCGTTGTCGAGCGGCTTGCCGAGCCGGCGCAGGCGGCCTGCGCCTTGCCTGCCCTGCTGCGCTTGACCAACAGGAAAACAATACGCAGGTCACCCCCTGGTCGGTCACACCTGAGGACTATGGCGAATTTCTTATCGCCGTGTATGACGAGTGGGTGCGCCATGATGTGGGCACAGTTTTTGTCATGAACTTCGAGTGGGCGCTCAATGCCTGGATCGGCAACCCCTCGCCGGTCTGCATCCATGCAAAACAGTGCGGCCGCTCACTGGTGATTGAACACAACGGCGATGTCTATGCCTGCGACCACTGTGTGTATCCGCAGTATAAGCTCGGGAACATTCTTACCGGCGATCTTCCCGCGATGGTGGATAAGTCGCTGCAATCGGGGTTCGGCACGTCAAAGGAAACAGCCCTGCCGCAGGAGTGCCGCGAGTGCGGCGTTTTGGCGGCCTGTCAGGGCGGCTGCCCCAAGCATCGCTTTGCAACAACAAGTGCGAATGAACCGGGCCTGCAGTATCTGTGCACGGGATATAACAATTTCTTTCATCATATCCGCAAATATTTGCACGCGATGACGCAGCTGCTGGAAAACGGATTTCCTGCGTCATATGTGATGAAGGCAATCGATGCGCCCCTGGTGATAAAGCTTGATGAGAATTAAGGTAAAAGCCGGAAACGAACCTGAAGGCATTGATTATTGTAGGCCGGACAAAGCGCAGCATGTCCGGCAATAATGGTTGACACATAAAAAAACCGCCGGACTCATCCCGCTCTGCGGGATTTAGTCCGGCCTACATTAAAATTCTTACTGCTCAAATTTGACGAGTTAAAAATCGTTGCATTGTAGGCCGGACAAAGCGCAGCATGTCCGGCAATAATGGGTGACAAATAACGGACACATAAGAAAATAATATCATGCGTATCTATAAAAGGGCATATGCGGACGGAGGCTGTTACTTTTTTACCGTTGTAACACATGGCCGCAGACATTTATTGACCAATAAAGATGCGGTTGAACGGCTCCGGCTCGCATTGAAACATGTCATGGCAAAAAGGCCTTTTGAAATTGATGCTATCGCGGTAATGCCGGATCATCTTCATTGCATATGGACGCTGCCCGGCAAAGACCATGATTTTTCCACACGCTGGATGATGATAAAGAGGTTCTTTTCTGTCGGCATTGCTGCGGAATGCAATGCGCGCCGGGAAAAGGCTGTTTGGCAACCGCGTTTTTGGGAACATCTGATCCGGGATGATGTGGATTGGCGCAGGCATATGGATTATATTCATTATAATCCGGTAAAGCATGGATATGTGCAAAGGCCGATAGAGTGGGAGCACAGTTCTTTTAAGCAAGCTGTTAAGCAGGGTTTGTATGAAAACAATTGGGGCTCGGCTGTGCCCCAATCCACACAGGATATGGATTTTGAATAGATGGCGGATTCTCATATGCCGGACAGCTAAGGTAAACGCCAGAAATGAACTAAACGTTATGAAACATTTGTAGGCCGGACAAAGCGCAGCGTGTCCGGCAATAAGGTTGATAACCGCCGGATCATTCGTTTAGTCCGACCTACATTACAATGCTTACTGGTCGAATTTGACAGGTTGGAAACCGTGGCATTGTAGGCCTGACAAAGCGCAGCGTGTCCGGCACAAAAAGACAATGCAAAACTGCCGGACTCATCCCGCCCTGCGGGATTTAGTCCGGCCTACAAATTTAAAAAAAACCAATAAATCACGTTATCATAGCACATAAACCATTTTTAAAGGAGAAGCCATGAACAAACTATGCACTGTTACAGGTATTCTATTTGTCGCTCTGTGCCTGACTATCGGGTGCGCCGAAACCAAAATTTCCAACCGTCAGGTGCTCGTATCCAAACAACTCCCGCGGCCTGTCACTATCTGGGTACATGATTTTGCAGCCACGCCGGCTGATATTCCGCCCGAATCCGCACTTGCCGGCGAGTTCCCTCAAGGCGGCACAACCCAAACACCTCAGCAAATTGCAGAGGGCCGCACGCTTGGTGCTGAGATCGAGCAGGAACTGGTTAACGAGATCAATGCTATGGGAATGCAGGCGGTACATGCTGTGCAGGGCACAATGCCGCAGATTAACGATCTGGTTATCAAGGGCTATCTTATTTCCTACTCCAAGGGAGATGAGACCGCGCGCATCGGCCTGGGCTTTGGGGCAGGCAACACTGATTTGAAAGCCATGGTCGAAGGCTTTCAAGTGACGAACCAGGGCTTGCGCAAGCTCGGATCAGGTGAAACAGATGCGGAAGGCTCAAAAAAACCCGGAGGAGCGCTGGGAGTTGCCGTGTTGCTTGCCACACATAATCCCGCTGGGCTCATTGTCAGCAGCGGGATGAGTATTTATGGGGAAGAAAGCGGCAGCGACAAAGTTGAGGGCCGGGCCAAACAGACCGCCAAGGAAATAGCCGATCAACTCAAAATACGATTTCAGGCGGAAGGCTGGATCAATTGATGTGTGCGGATGCACGCTTGCATGTTCTTTGGGTTTTAAAAATCAAATTGCAGAAAGGGGAAGCATATGAAAACCCAACAGAGGAATTTTCTTATACGGAGTGCTGAGCACGGCCGTTTTGACCACCCCGGGCGCAGGCTATGGCCCAGCAGATCACCGGCACACCCGGTTCGCCCACCGCCACCGTCACCATCGACGGGAAGCAACTCCCGCCGCCTGATCCGAAATTCGGCGGCGTGATCAAGGAGAAGGCCTCGGAGTCGACAGCGTGGTGGGCGCCGCGCGTGGTGCCGCCCAAGGGCGCGCCCAATGTGCTGCTCATCATGACCGACGATTGCGGGTTTGGCGCGCCGGGCACCTTCGGCGGCGTCGTCCCGACACCGGCACTGGATCGCATCGCGAAAAGCGGGCTGCGCTATACGAATTTTCACTCCACGTCGCTCTCCTCGCCCACACGCGCGGCTCTCATCACCGGCCGCAACCATCACGTGGCCGGCTTTGGGGTCGTGGGCGAAATTGCGACAGGGTTCCCGGGCTACGACTCGATCATCCGGAAGGAAAACGGCACCATCGGTGAGATCCTGAAGGAGAACGGGTATGCGACCTCGTGGTTCGGCAAGAACCACAACACGCCCTTTTATCAGGCGACCCAGGCCGGGCCCTTCGACCAGTGGCCGAACGGCATGGGCTTCGAGTACTTCTACGGCTTCGTCGGCGGCGACGCCAGCCAGTGGCAGCCGAACCTGTACCGCAATACGACGGCCATCTATCCCTTCGAGGGCAAACCGGGCTGGAACCTGACCACGGCCATGGCCGACGAAGCGATCCAGTACATGAAGCAGATCAAGGCCGATCGCGCCCGACAAGCCGTTCTTTGTCTATTACGTGCCGGGCGGCACGCACGCGCCGCATCATCCGACGCCGGAGTGGATCAAGAAGATCAGCGACATGCACCTGTTCGACGAGGGCTGGAACAAGATTCGCGAGACCATCTTCGCCAACCAGAAGCGGCTGGGCATCATGCCCGAGAACGCTCAGCTGACGCCGTGGCCGAAGGAACTGCCGGAGTGGGATTCCCTCGGGTTTGGAGGAGAAGAAGCTCTTCATCAAGCAGGCCGACGTCTACGGGGCTTACCTCGCCTACACCGACCACGAGATCGGCCGCGTCATCCAGGCTGTCGAAGACCTGGGCCAGCTCGACAACACCCTGATCATCTACATCAGCGGCGACAACGGCGCGAGCGCCGGAGGGCATGCTCAACGGCACGCCGAACGAGTTCACCACCTTCAATGGCGTTCCCGTGCCGGTCAAGGACCAGTTGCTCTGGTACGAGTTCTGGGGATCGGACAAGACCTTCCCGCACTTTGCGGCGCCCTGGGCATGGGCGATGGACACGCCGTTCAAGTGGATGAAGCAGGTGGCGTCGCATTTCGGCGGCACGGCCCAGGGCATGGCCATGTCGTGGCCCGGCCACATCAACGACGCAGGCGGCATTCGCCGCCAGTTTCACCATGTCATCGACATCGTTCCGACCATCCTCGAGGCGACCGGCATCCCGGCGCCGGAAACGCTCAACGGCATCAAGCAGCGCCCCATGGACGGCGTGAGCATGGCCTACACCTGGGACAAGGCGAACGCCAACGCCGCGTCCAGGCGCACGACGCAATATTTCGAGATGCTCGGCAACCGCGCCATTTACCATGACGGGTGGGTGGCATGCACGACCCCGGCGACGCTGCCGTGGGAACTGAGCACCAAGCCCGCGCCCGACGTGATCACCGGGTACAAGTGGGAGCTCTACAACGTCGCCGGAGGACCCCACCGAATTCAACGACCTGGCGGCCAAGATGCCGGAGAAGCTCAAGCAGATGCAGGAGCTCTTCTACGCAGAGGCGACCAGAAGCATGACGTGCTGCCGCTCGACAACTCGTCACTGCACGCTGGAACGCGCCGCGGCCGAACCTCACGGCGGGACGAATGGTCTTCACCTACTCGGGCGCGCTGTCCGGCGTGCCCAACAGCGGCGCTCCGAGCATCCTGAACAAGTCGTACACCATCACCGCCGAGGTCACGATCCCCAAAGGGGGCGCGGAAGGCATGATCGTCACCGACGGCGGCCGCTTCGGCGGCTACGGGCTCTTCCTGAGCAAGGGTGTGGGGGGTATTCGCCGGGGCAAGCCGGTGTTCCTCTACAACCTGCTCGACCTCAAGCGCACGATCTGGGACGGGTCCCGAGCTGAGTGCCGGGCAAGCACACCATCGTCTTCGACTTCAAGTCCGATGGCCCGGGCCTGGGCAAGGGAGGCACAGGCGTGCTCTCCGTGGACGGCAAGGAAGTGGCCAGAAATTCCATGGAGCACACTCGACCCCGATCACGTTCCCGGAGGACGAAACCTTCGATATCGGCAGCGACACGCGTACCGGCGTCGCGATGCTGGAGTATCGCTACGACTCTCCGTTCAAGTTCACCGGCACGATCAACAAGCTCACCTTCAATCTCGAGACGGAACAGGTGACTGCAGAGGAACGCGAGCAGATGCACAAGACCGTTGCCGGGGCCCGTGACTAGCGGCGGATGCGCAACACGGGACCTCTGGCGCGAAAGGCGTAGAAAGGATGTGATGAAAAAGGTGCTTGTTTTTGCCGCTGTTGGCGAAGCCGCGACTGGCGTGGCGCTGCTGATTGTGCCGTCGCTCGTCGGGCGGCTGTTGTTCGGCGCAGAACTTACCGGTGTTTCCATCCCGGTAGCCCGGGTGGCCGGCATCGCTTTGATTGCCCTGGGCCTGGCCTGCTGGCCGGCCGGCGATGCCACCTCCGGGCTGCCGGCAATGTTGACTTACAGCCTGCTCGCCACACTGTACCTCGCCTGGCTGGGCATGAGCGGCGAGTGGGTCGGGAGCCTGTTGTGGCCGGCGGTGGTGCTCCACGCCATATTGACGATCCTTCTGGCTCGTGCATGGTTCAACAATCAGCGGACAGGGGGAAGACATAAGAGGCGCTAGAAGGGCGATAAATACAGAGCACCACGTAAACAGTGGGCATAAACCGAAGCGACCTGTGACACTTGTAGGCCGGACAAAGCGGAGCGTGTCCGGCAAAAGATTGACAACAGATCGCCGGATCGTCAGCTGCGGATTTAGTCCGGCCTACAACTATAAGCAGGTGATTTAATACCAACCCGATCAGAAAGGGGAAAACATGAAAACGCAGCAAAGAATAATCTCCTGTACGGTGTCCTGGGCACGGCCGTTCTGACAGCGCCGGGTATCGCGCATGGCCCAGCAGATCACCGGCACGCCCGGTTCGCCCGCCGCGACCACCACCATCGACGGCAAACAGCTCCCCGCGCCCGATCCGAAATTCGGCGGCGTGATCAAGGACGGCGCCCTGCAGTCGAAAGCCTGGTGGGCGCCGCGCATCGTGCCGCCCAAGGGCGCGCCCAACGTCCTGCTCATCATGACCGATGACGCCGGCTTCGGCGTGCCCGAGCACCTTTGGCGGCGTCATCCCGACGCCGGCGATGGACCGCATCGCCAAGACCGGCCTGCGCTACAACAACATCCACTCCACCGCGCTCTGCTCGCCGACGCGCGCCGCGCTGATCACCGGCCGCAACCATCACTCGGCCGGCTTCGGCGTGATCTCCGAGCAGTCCACCGGCTTTCCGGGCTACAACAGCATCATCGCCAAGGACAAGGCCACCATCGGCCGCATCCTGCTGGACAACGGCTACGCCACCTCGTGGTTCGGCAAGGACCACAACACGCCGGCTTTTGCGGCCAGCCAGGTCGGGCCGTTCGATCAATGGCCCATCGGCATGGGCTTTGAGTATTTCTACGGGTTCGTCGGCGGCGACGCCAACCAGTGGCAGCCGAACCTGTTCCGCAACACCACGCAGATCTATCCCTTCGAGGGCAAGCCGGGCTGGAACCTGGTTACCGGCATGGCCGACGACGCCATCGACTACCTGAACCGCAGTCCACCAGATCGCACCCGGACAAGCCATTTTTCATCTACTACGTTCCCGGCGCCACGCACGCGCCGCATCATCCGACCAAGGAATGGGTGGACAAGATTCACGCCATGCACCTCTTCGACGACGGCTGGAACAAGCTGCGCGAGCAGATTTTTGAGAATCAGAAGCGCCTCGGCGTGATCCCGCCGGACACCAAGCTGGAGCCCTGGCCGACGAATGTCATCAAGAACTGGGATGACTGCACGCCCGAGGAGAAGAAGCTCTTCATCAGGCAGGTGGAAATCTTCGCCGCCTATGCGGCCTACAACGACCACGAAATCGGCCGCGTGATCCAGGCCATTGAGGACATGGGCAAGCTCGACAACACGCTCATCATCTACATCAACGGCGACAACGGCACCAGCGCCGAGGGCGGCCCGCTGGGCACGCCCAACGAAGTCGCGTTCTTCAACGGCGTCGACATGTGCCCGTCGCCGAGCAGATGAAATGGTATGACGTCTGGGGCACGGAGCAGACCTACAACCACATGTCGGCGGGCTGGTCCTGGGCCTTTGATACGCCCTTCACCTGGTTCAAGCAAAACGCCTCGAAGCTCGGCGGCATCCGCCAAGGCATGGCGTCTCCTGGCCGGGCCACATCAAGGACAAGGGCGGCCTGCGCGAGCAGTTCATGCCACGTCATTGATATCGTGCCGACCATCCTCGAGGTCTGCGGCATCCCCGCACCCGAATACGTGGACGGCATCAAGCAGGCGCCGATCGAGGGCACGAGCTTCGCCTACACGTTTGACAAAAAGAACGCCAAGGAGCCGTCCCGGCACAAGACCCAGTATTTCGAGATGATGGGCCAGTGGGCCCTGTATCACGAAGGCTGGCTGCTGAGCACCAAGGTCAACCGCGCGCCGTGGGAGGCCTTCGGCGCAGCCAATCCCGACCCGCTCAACAACCAGGTGCTCGAACTCTACGACCTGAACAAGGACTTCAGCCAGTCCCAGAACCTCGCCGACAAGTATCCGGACAAAGTGAAGGAGATGAAGAAGATGTTCATCGAGGAAGCGAAGAAGTATCAGGTCTTCCCGCTGGACGCCTCGGTGGCGGCCCGCATCGTGGCCCCGCGCCCGAACATCACCGCCGGCCGCACCGAGTTCGTGTACACCAGGCCCATGGTCGGCCTGCCGCAGGGCGATTCGCCGTTGCTGCTCAACAGCTTCGTACACCATCACGGCGGACATCGACGTCCCGGAAGGCGGCGCCGAAGGCATGATCCTGACCTCGGGCGGCCGGTTTGCCGGCTACGGCTTCTACCTGCTCAAGGGCAAGCCGGTGTTTCTCTGGAACCTGATCGACCTGAAGCGCATCAAGTGGGAAGGCCCCGAAGCGCTCACGCCCGGCAAGCACACGATCGAGTTCGACTTCAAGTATGACGGCCTTGGCGCTGGGCACGCTCGCCTTCAACAACATGAGCGGCCTCGGCCGGCCCGGCACCGGCACGCTCAAGGTGGACGGCAAGGCAGTCCAAACCATAAGATGCCGCACACGCTGCCGATGATCCTGCAATGGGACGAGAGCTTCGACATCGGCTCCGACACCCTGACCGGCGTGAACGACGCGGACTACCAGCCGCCGTTCACCCTGACCGCGCAAGCTCAACAAGCTGACGATCAAGGTTGACCGGCCGAAGCTGTCGCCCGAGGACATCAAGAAGCTCGAAGAAGGCATGCAGAAAGCCGGCGACGCGAAATAAGTTGTTTCATTCATGAACCCACGCGGGCCGCTTCGCAAGAGGCGGCCCGTATTTTTGCAGAACGATTAAAAAACATTTATTTTCGGGCTCAATGTAGCAACAGTTTAAAATCGTTGTTTGACGCAGCATGTTATTTCATTATAAACTGATTGCGTTAGCAGGGACTAGCGCATGTAACTTTTTTCTGTGACCTGTTTCTTTTACTGTCATCTCGACCAAAGGGAGAAATCTTAAAAGATTGATGCGCCCGGCGCAACCTTCGGACTCATCTCGGCTCTGGCGGATTCGAAATGACAAATCGGCTACATGATTGAGTTAAATGCTCTAAAATCAGGGCATCTCAGGCCGGACAAAACATGCCCTGAGCGAAGTCATGGGCGCAACGTGTCGGGCACAATGCCGAAGATACAAAGATACAGGAATACCGGCGTGCATAGCCGCTCTGACAGGGCAACCATGCTAAACCCCGAATACAATTAATTAAGATTGGAGAAACCGCCACCATGAAGAATCTACTGATTGCAGTTGCGTTGTCTGCTCTGGTATGTGGTGCCTGCACAGGATCAAAAGCCAGGCTTGCGAGCAGTGACCCCGCCAATAATCCTGCTGTTGTAACCCAAGATATTGATAATTTTAATGCGCAGAAAGCCACATTTAACCTGCGCATAACAAATTTCAAGATTGCCGGCGGGGAATGGGTGAAGGGTAGCGATATAGGTATAGTCGAACTTGAGAGAGCGGGCATAGCTCAGATGCAGCAGTACGGATATACCTACATGCCTGACCCTGAGCAATCACGTTACACTGTCGAATTCCACCTGACATGCTACGATCCTGCCGGCGGATCTGAAACAAGCCTGATCCCTGAAGACGGCATGGCGCTTCCGGGTGGTTTCGCGTGGGCTCCATACGCCGCTGATGAGAAAACGTATGTATTTACCATACACTCCGGCGAAGCACCTGCGGGCCCCAAAAGCTGCGCGGGCAGGATGCTTCTGCTGATTCGCGACCGTGAAGGCGGCGGACAGGGAACCGTATATGCGGGACATCACACTCTTGCCCCGTGCCCCTATGAGCAGGGCTGCGTTTTTGCTGCCTGCCTGGAGCAGCACAAAGACGAGATGCTCAACTATCTGGATATCGTTTTCCCTGAATAAAGAAGCACCGTAGCGTTATTCATCGGGCATCCCGACAGTGTCATCCTGTTCAGCAATTCCCGAATTGTTGATTGCGCTGTCGGGCACATCTCCGCTTTCCGACAAAACCCGGGGAGCCGGGCCGTCGTTATACTCACCGTCTCGGAACCGACTTCACCGTCAGCATCATATCCTGTTTCTGTTACGACAAACGGGCCGCAGCCGCATAGGAGCGAGCAAAGCAGTATTACCAGACATAGCGAAAAACGAGTTGTAACTGTCATTCTCTCTTTCCTCCCTTTTCTTTCCGGTGAGATATTAAGAAACAAGGCTTTACATCCTGTGCAGCGCATTATTAATCAACGTTTCTCAGCAATCTACCCTTGAGGCCCCATGGCAACATTCGTTTTACGAGGCCGCAATTGCTATCACCATTGCGACATTGTACAACAGAGCTTATTGACACACAACCTCCATCATTTTATACTCTCAATTGATCGAATCAAATTCTTGCGACTGCTACCACGATGGATGAGCCCCGGGATCAAAGCTACGCGTATGCTTGCCCTTGCAATCGTTTTCGCCGCCCCACGGGCGGTCCTGCGGCAGCGTGTGGGGTATATTTCAAAAAAATGGATACCCTGAGATTTTGTTCAGAGCTGGTCAGCATGTGCCGGCGACAAGAACCGCGATTCCACGAATTTTAATTTGTTACGGCGGCCCGCATGTTTTGATATACTAGACACGACGCCCGATAATAAACTCATAGTCAAAGAGGTGCATGTATGACCACGCTGCTGATCGCATTAAAAGTCATTCCAACTATTTTTATGGCGTTGTTCCCGGTTGTTAATCCGATCGGGACCGCACTGATTCTATCGGGAATGACGAAGGACGTGCATCCGGATGTCTGGAAAAAAATTTCGCTGAAGATAGCCTTCAAACTCTTTTATTCTTTTATTGATTTTTTATCTGTTCGGCGTTTTGTTTCTAAAACTTTTTGGCATTACAATCCCCGTGGTGCAGGTATCGGGCGGCCTTGTGCTTGCCCTCATGGGGTGGCAGATGCTCAACGCTGACGACAGCACAAAAAAAACCGAGGGCCATCCTGAGCACGATACCGATGCCTCCGCGGATGAAAAAAAGTTTTTACCCATTTACGTTTCCAATCACTATCGGCCCCGGTGGCCTGGCTGTTGCCATTACCTTCGGCGCGCATGCAGGGCATGATTCGCTGTTCGCGTTTTCCGCGCATATAGCCGGGCTGATCGCGATTATTGCCATGTGCGTGCTCGTGTATCTCTGCTACGTTAACGTGAAGTACATTCGCAATAAATTTTCGCCGGCTGCGGCACTGGCAATATCTAAAATGGCAGCATTTTTTGTTATCTGTATTGGCGTTGAAATACTCAGAAGCGGCTTGAAGACGTTGATGCAGTGATAACAGGTGCAGGCTGGACAAGGCGCGAGCTGTCCGGCAGACGTGTTTTAATAAAAACCAACAATACAAAGGAGACCACTATGAAGAACAGATTTTGGCTTTTAATTTCGCTGGTTTTAATGTTCGCCGCAGCTTCCTGCGCGACCACGACGCTGACGAAGGTTTGGAAAGACCCGAATGTAGAGATGGGAACGATCAAGAAAATGATGGTGGTCGGTATCGCCAAAGAGCCCGCCATGCGCAGGTCATTTGAGGATACCTTCGCTCAGAGCCTTGCGGCTCATGGTGTGAGCGTTATCAAAAGCTACGAAGTCATAACGCTCGAAGAGCTGAACGACAAGAAGGGCGCTGCCGAAAAGATCCGCACACTGGGGGCGGACGCCGTGCTGGCTACGCGCCTGATCAATAAAGAAAAGGTCGATACCTACTATCCGCCGTCCTACGGCAGGTGGGGCGGATATTACGGTATGGGGTATTCGTCCATGATAGATCCCGGTTATATTGTGAGTGAGCAGGTCGCGAGGCTCGAGACCAATGTCTACGATATCAAGACCGAGAAACTGGCCTGGACAGCGCTGTCGGACACCTGGATAGACCAGGCGAAGCAGGATCGCCTTATCTCGGACTTTATCGCTGTTATGGTCAAGCGCATGACAAAAGACGGCTTGATCCCGGCCGCAGAAAAATAGTAAGTTCATAAAAAACATTGCGGATGCCTGTCTTGTCGTCAACAGCTGCAGGCCGGACAAAGCAAAGTGAGTCCGGCCTACATTAAAAAGCTCACTGGCCGAATTTGACAGGTTTTAAACCATGGCATTGTAGGCCGGACAAAGCGTGAGCGTGTCCGGCAAATGTGTTAAATAAAAAATGTGCCGGACATATCCGCTACGGCGGATTTCAGTCCGGCCTACGAACTCTGAACTGCGGTGAGATCAGGAACATATCACAAATTGTGATATCCTCTGATAGCGTTTAGCATTATGAATTAGCGTGTATAATGCTTACAAATTATGTAAGTATTATGCGATTTATGTTCACGCGGTGAATAGGAGCCCGGGCAGCCTGTGCAAAAATTGCACAGGCTGCAGTTGACGGACCTGCTTTGGGATGGGGTTGCTGTATGAAAGAAGCAAACAAAGGCGAAATAGTTATTTATCAGGCAAAAGGCGGCAAGGCTGCTCTGGATGTAAAGCTGGAGCAGGAAACCGTGTGGTTATCACAGGTTCAAATGAGTGAGCTTTTTGATAAAGACCGCCGGACTATATCGGAGCATGTCAAAAATATATATAAAGAAAAAGGAATTACAAAGTGATCGAACTATCCGGAAATTCCGGATAGTTCAAACTGGAGGGAAAGCGGCAGGTTGAACGTGATGTGGATTATTACAATCTCGACGTTATCATTTCGGTCGGTTACCGGGTCAAATCCCAGCGGGGCACTCAGTTTCGTATCTGGGCTACGCAGATTATGAAAGATCATCTGGTTAAGGGATATTCCGTCAACGAGCGCCGCCTGAAAGAGCTTCGGCAATCCTTGAAGCTCGTCGAGCAGGTGCTTGACCGCTATGATGTCACCACCGACCAGGCCCGGGCTCTTTTACATGTTGTGGCTGATTATTCCTACGCGCTTGATCTGCTCGACGATTATGATCATCAGCGGCTGAAAACAAGGCAAGACCCGCAAGGGCAAAGTCAGGGCAATTACCTATGAAGAAGCCGTGGACATGATAGAGCGTTTGCGGGGTAAATTCGGCGCTTCCTTGTTGTTCGGCAAGGAAAGGACGATAGTCTGTCCGGCTCCCTGAGTGCTGTCATGCAGACATGCGCGGCGTACAGAGGCATATCCGGGCCTTGAGGAAAAGGCCGCGCACCTGCTGTACTTTCTTGTAAAAAACCACAGCTTTGTCGACGGGAACAAGCGCATTGCTGCTGCATTGTTCCTCTGGTTTATGGAGAAGAACAGCCTGTTGCTCCGTGATGATGGCACAAAACGCCTTGCTGACAATGCCCTGGTGGCGATAACATTGCTCATTGCCGAAAGCAGACCGCAAGAAAAAGGACGTGATCTGTAACATGGTGGTCAACCTTATAAATGAAAAAAATTAATGTTGTAGCCGCTTAAGTTGTCAGGCCGGATTAAGCCTGTCCTGAGCGCAGTCGTAGGCCGCAGCTGTCCGGCAACATAAGCAAGTGAAGATCGCCCTTGCTTAATTTTATTGAATTGAGGGGAATGAAACGAAGAGATATAAGCAAAGGCCGGACTATGACAACATGATGTAGGAACTTTATGGCCTGACGGAGGAGGAAATCAAAATCGTTGAAGGCGCATGACAGTGCGAACCGGGTCGCCAGGCTACCCTGCCCCCTGCCTTCCAATTGCCAAGAAAACCGGGCTGAAATAAGGAACAAGCCAGATCACCCACACGACCACGCTGAACTTATGGAAGCTCCTAATCCAGTACTCATCTTTTCTCAATAGGACTACGCTTGCCCAGACTGCGTGTATCAACATCAAGATGATGGCGAGCACGCCTGTCAGCCCGTGGACATCAAACGTCATCCCGCCGGCCATGTCAAACATCATTCCGGTGCCCCATGTATCGCACACGAGCCCCAGCCAGAAGGCAACAAGATGCCAGGCTTTCAGTCTGCCTGCGAAACGTTCACACCACACCCCGATGGAATAGAACACCAGCGCTGACGTGATTATTATCATTGAAGATGGTGTCACTGCTTTTCTCCTGTCTGATGCAAGCCCGGCATGTTGATGATTTTCCAGCAAAAGGCTGCACTTGATTATCAGATGCAGCCCTTTATAAAGCGGCTCACCCGGAGGTCAGCGGATGCTTTCGGCGGATTCGCTTCAGGGCTCCTGGGGCTTTCGGTCAATTACCTTCTTCATGAACACCCATGTGCCCAAGCCGAAGACCACCAAACCCAGTGAGAACAGGCTGTACGAAAGCCACCAGTGAAGTCCTTTCGTCATCATGGTCCACTCCGACATGCCGCCGATGCTGGCGATGATGTTCAGGGGCAGAAACACGGTGTTGATCAGTGTAAGGTTCTTCAGCAAAACGTTCATGTTGTTGTTTACTATCGAGCCGCGCGCATCCATCAGGCCGCTGAGGACCGAGCTGTAGATAGCGGCCTGTCGCGCGGCCTGGGTATTTTCCAGAATGATGTCCTCAAGCATTTCAATATGGCGCTCCTGGAACCCGAGCTGAGCGGATATGCTCCGCAGCTTTGCCAGCACGGCCCCATTGGCCTCAATAGCGTCAACATAGTACACAAGGCTTTCGCTGAGGTTGAACATTTGAAGAAGATGCTTGTTCTCCATTGATACGGTGATTTTTTTCTCCAACTCGGAGCTGATCTGCTTGATTACCTTCAGGTGGCTGACAAAATGTCTAACTGTGCGAAGCAAAAACGCCAGCATCACATCTTTGATATCGTTGATTTTACGAAATTCCCTGTCCGTGAAAGACAAGCCGCCGCTTGCCCGCACGAATGCAAGGCAATCCTGGAAAAGCGCCAATCCGACCACGCCGACATCCAGTTCAATAGCTTCGGAAATGGTTGCGCTATGGGGCAGCTTGCAAATCAAAAGCAGCCGGCCATCGTCCAGATCGAGCCGGGGAACCTCATCCGGATCAAAGGTGGAACTCAGATCGTAGTCATCAATGAGAAACTTCTCCTGAAGAAATGCTCTCTCGTTATCATCAGGCGAAATTGCAACTAAAACCTGACCTGCGCCCTGAGTGATCAGGGTAAGTCGATTCTCTGCGATCCGGTAATTATCCATCATTTTTCCTCTTTTCTCCGCCCCAGGCAAAGGGCAGGCGCCGCTGCACGCGGTCGGCTTACGTAGATCCGTTATCTGTGCTTATTTCCCTGGAAAATATTTCGCGTTGCGTGTGTTGTTACAAGTAAAATCTCGCGCCCGGATTGCAGCATACGCAAAACAGGGCCAGCCTGCGGGGCGGACTATAGCATGCTCTTCTGCATTCGTCCATACTTCAATAGCTATGCGAACATTATTCTAAATAGTATACAACCCCCTGCCCGGGCGCAGGGAAAAGACATCCGCAGCAACCCTTCGCAACAGGGTTCATGAAAAAGCCCGAGGGTTTTATGCAGCGCTTCAGGCTCTGATTGAACGTATTCAGGACAGCAGGCAGGGCGCGGCCGGCTACAGCAACCGGCGCGAAATATAAATCAGAATAAGTCCGGCACCGACCGCGACCATGCCGGCCCATGTCACCCGAGGTATCAGCGCTCAGCTCTGATTGAACGTATCAGGACAGCAGGCAGGGCGCGCCCTCACAGCCGGCCGAAATATAAATAAAATCACGACCGCGACCATGCCGAACGCGCGCATGATCGATGTGGGCATACACGGTATTTTTGCCAGCATCTGCTTCATCTTTTCAGGGAAGGCGAAATACGGTATCCCCTCATAATGAGCACCAGGCCGATTGCACAGAGAAGAAAATCCATGACGCGCTCTGCTGCAGGCTTACACCGCCTGAACTGATTTAACTTCCGGCACCTGGTCCTTTATCACTTTCTCAACGCCCATTTTCATGGTCATCTGGGCGCCGGGACAGCCCTTGCAGGCACCCTTCAGGCGCACACTCACGACACCGTCAACGATATCAACCAGTTCAATACCGCCACCGTCAGCCTCAAGGGCCGGTCTGATTTTTTTCAGGGCTTCTTCTACGCGTTCTCTCATGGCTTCTTCTCCTTGTTATAATGTGAACAATTTCATTTTTTCAAGCGTTGCACTACCATCAACCGTGGCACAGTCGCAACCAGTCCGGATATGTCTCAGCCCAGGTATTCAAATTTAGAAAACTTCATCGTAAACGTGGCACGGCCCTGGCTTGATGATCTCAGCGCCGTAGAATAGCCGAACATATTTTTCAGCGGCACACTGGCCGATAGGATCCGCGCCGGCCCCTTGTCGGCAATATTTTCAATTTTGCCCTTGCGGGTATTGATATCGGCTATCACGTCACCGATGCATTCATTCGGCGTGACGACTTCAACATCCATGATCGGTTCCAGCAGCAGCGGTTCGGCCTTTGTAATGCCTTCCTTCACAGCAGCAGCCGTAGCCATGATGTAGCCCATTTCGGTTGATGAACCTTCGCGGCAGGACCCTCCGATGAGTGTGGCCTTTATATCGACGATCGGATAGCCGGACATCATGCCCGCCAGGGTTGCGTCATGGAAGGCCTGCTCGATTACCGGAATAAACTGCGGCGGAACCGCTTCAGGCGGAGCCGTACAGACAAAGTCAACCCCGCTGCCGCGCGGCAGCGGCTCCAGGCGCACAACAACATGGCCGTGCTGTTTGGCATCATTGATTTCACGGTCAAAAACACCTTCGCTCTCAACCGCTTTCAGAATTGTTTCACGATACACCACCTGCGGCTTGCCGGTTCTGATCGGCACGCGAAACTCGCGCTGAATGCGGTCGGTGATTATTTCAAGATGCAGCTCACCCATGCCGGAAATAACCGTCTGCCCGGAATCCTCGTCAACCCGTGCGTGAAAGGTCGGATCCTCCTCGGACAGCTTTTCCAGGGCCGCGTTCATCCGGTCCTCATCGCCAATGCCCTTGGGCTCAATCGCCACCGAAATAACCGGTTTGTAAAATTCCATTGATTCCAGCAGAATCGGGGCCTTGACCGAGCAGAGCGTGTCGCCGGTTGTGGTCTGCTTCAGGCCCATAACCGAAATCAGCTCGCCGGCATGCGCCAGCTCAACCCGTTCCTTGCGATTGGCATGCATCCTGAAAATACGCGCTATTTTTTCACGAATTTTCTTGCCCGGATTATAGAGTTCTTCACCGACACTGATCGTTCCGGAATAGATGCGCAGATAGGTAAGCTTGCGGCCGTCATCCATGACCACCTTGAATGCCAGGGCGGCCAGGGGCTCTTTATCGCTGCAGCTGCGCTCGGCCACAACTCCGGTTTCAGGAACAATGCCATGCACCGGCGGAGCATCCAGCGGAGAGGGGAAGTAATCAATAACAGCGTCAAGAATGGGCTGTATCCCCTTGTTCTTCAGGGCGCTGCCGCACATAACCGGTATGATTGTGCGCGTAAGCACTGCGGCACGCAGCGCTGTTTTGATCTCGCGGACGCTGATCTCCTCGCCGGCCAGGTATTTCTCCATCAGGGCGTCGTCCTGCTCAGCCAGCGCTTCCACCAATCGCTCACGCCATTCGGAAGCAGCCTCGAGCATGGTGTCCGGAACGTCCTGCTCATCCCAGGCATCGCCAAAGGCTTCCTCATGCCAGAGCATCATTTTCATCTCGATAAGATCGATCACACCGCGGAAGGTGTCCTCAGCGCCGATTGGCAGCTGAATCGGCAGCGCGTTGGCGCCCAATTTTGCGTGCAGCTGCTCCACAACGGCAAAAAAGTCCGCGCCGACGCGATCCATTTTATTCACAAATGCAACGCGCGGCACATGATACTTGTCGGCCTGATGCCAGACGGTTTCGGATTGCGGCTCAACGCCGCCGACCGCACAGAAAACAGCTACACAGCCATCCAAAACCCGCAGGCTGCGCTCAACCTCAATCGTGAAATCAACATGGCCGGGCGTATCGATCAGGTGAATACCATGACCCTTCCAGACAAAATCAGTTACCGCCGAGGTGATGGTAATGCCGCGTTCCTGCTCCTGCTCCATCCAGTCCATGACCGCCTGACCGTTGTGCACCTCACCAATTCTGTGGGACTTCCCGGAATAAAACAGAATCCGCTCGGTAACCGTGGTCTTACCCGCGTCAATATGGGCCATAATGCCCATGTTGCGAATTTTATCCAACTTTATTTGAGGAGCCATAGGTTCTATGCAGCCTTAATCAAAACAAAAACGTTTACCGGCACGTCCCGCCACAAGACATCGGGAATACTGCGGCGCAGCCAGGCACTCTATCTGGATAATCTTATGAATTATACCAGATATGGAGCGTTGTGAGGAACATCTATTTTATGATTTTTATATCCGGTGCGAAGGGCTGGCGGCAATCCATATGCCCGGCAATGGTATCAATGGCTTGTCCTTCAATTAAAATCTGCACCTTCTTGATATCGTCAATATTGAATACAAGCGTATTGACGATTGAATAAACGGTCAGCAATTCCGAGGAGCTGCCGCCGGGATGCTCGCTGGAGAGTTGTGCGCTGAAATCAGCATTAGCCAAACCATCAGACGTGATTGAAACCGAGCGCAGCACGGTTGAGTCCGGGGTTGTGCGCATGGCAGCACCTGTAGGACCCCGCAACAGCTCTGTCATCAGCAGATGCGCCCGCTTCTCGGGATCTTTATCCCAGGGCAGCGTTCGTTTTTCAGCGATCAGAAGATCCGTGTCCGGATCGCCGAAAAAAATGCTCGCCTCCCAGGATCCCTGCGGCGCAGACGCCGGGGGGTCAAGCCGCAATTCCGACGGCAAAAAGCGGCCCAGTTCTTTGAGTGTGCCGCCCGAGCGCACGTACAGAAAAAGCGCGCCCGCAGCCAGCAGCACGAGCAGCACAATGAACGTTTTAAAACCGAAAAAACCTGCTCTTTTTTTACGTGCCATACCGGGTCTGCTCTCTACCAGGGTGTTGAAAAAATCTTATTATACAGGCTGTTCAAAAACGCACACATGCAAGGCGTGCGCAATCATGAGGAATGAGGCGTACTGTGCCGTACGCCGCAAAGACGAATGATAAGCACAACGCAGCAGATGGGTGTTTTTCAACAGCCTGCTACATGATATCAATAAGCTGGACATCCCCAAGGGATTCTCCCAGAAACAGGGCGCCGGTCGAAGCGAAACGCTGGGGAATATCGGTCACAAAATACTGCGGCGGCCCTCCGGGCTCAGTGCGCAGGAGGCTGCCTTCGCGCAGGGACTTCTCCACCTCGCGGGCAATCTGCTCAGCCGAATCTATCAGCATGATCGTTTTTCCCAGAAACTGGGCGATGGCCTTTTTCAAAAGAGGATAATGCGTGCAGCCCAGCACCAGTGTGTCTATCTGAAAATCCAGAAACGGCTCCAGATAGCGCCGCACGATCATCTGCACGACCGGATCGCTCTCATCAACCCAGCTCTGTTCGACAAGCGGCACAAACAGCGGACAGGCTTGAGCGAAAATAACGGCACCTTCGCGCAGGCTGCTGATCTCGCGCTGGTAGGCGCCGCTGTTTATGGTTCCTTCAGTTCCGATAATGCCGACGCGACCGCTGCGGGTGGCGCTGACTGCCGCACGCGCGCCGGGCCCGACCACGTCAATAATCGGCAGGCTGTAGGCCCTGCGCAAATCTTCGGTTGCGACCGCCGAGGCGGTATTGCAGGCGATTACCAGCAGTTTGATATCCTGTTTGTTTAAAAATTCGGTATTGGCCCGGGCGTATTTCAATACAGTCTGCGCGGAGCGCGTGCCGTAGGGAACCCGCGCGGTATCGCCGAGGTACTTTATCGTCTCAAAAGGGAGCCGCTGCCGAATTTCCCTCAAAACCGTAAGCCCGCCGATGCCGGAGTCAAAAATGCCGATTGCCTGTCGAGAACCTGCTGCCATGGGTTTACAATAGCGCGATGAGAGTGATTTGTGCTCAGTCTATGTTGACTCAGCAGTGTAGGCAATAGGGGCACTAAAGTCAAGGATTAAGGGGGGTTCGGAGTCCGGCGCCCTGTTTCCGCGCCCATGCGCTTCGCTCGGCTGCGCTGCAAAGGGGTTTAAAACCCAGAACCGCAAAACAACTGCCATTTCGAAGAAGCGCAGCGACTGAGAAATCTTATGGAGTCTTGACGAAGACTTCCACCGTTTTCGAAGCACACGGGCGTTTTTCAAGAGCCTGTTAGAGCAGATTGCTGGCAAGATCGGCCAACTCGGACCTCTCGCCTTTTTCAAGGTTGATGTGGGCGTAGAGCTTCTGCCCCTTCATTTTGTCAATCAGGCAGCTGAGCCCGTTTGAATACGTGTTAAGGTAAGGATGGTCGATTTGGAAGATATCGCCCGTAAAGACAAGCTTTGTGCCCTCCCCTGCGCGGGTGATGATGGTTTTGACCTCATGCGGAGTGAGGTTCTGGGCTTCATCCACGATGAAGAATATCCGCACCAGGCTGCGGCCGCGAATATAGGAAAGCGGCGAGATGACCAGTTTTTCCTCCTGCAGAAAGTCCTTGATGCGGCTCTGCCTGCTCTTTGGTTTCCTCGAAATTGCTTTGAATCACCCCCAGATTGTCATAGAGCGGCTGCATATAGGGGTCGAGCTTGGACTGAATATCGCCCGGCAGATAGCCGATATCCTTGTTGCTCAGCGGCACAACCGGCCTGGCAAGGTAAATCTGCCGGTAATTTTTGCGGCGCTCAAGCGCGGCAGCAAGGGCCAGCAGGGTCTTGCCCGTGCCGGCCTTGCCCGTGATGGTCACCAGTTGAATGTTGGTGTTCATCAGCGCATGAATGGCAAATGCCTGCTCGGCATTACGGGGAGTTATTCCGTAGGCCGTTGTTTTATCAACCTTTTTCACGATTGTTCCGGTCGCGTCGATAGTTGCCAGCGCGGACTTCTTTCCATTGCGCAGTACAATAAACTCATTGGCCTCCGGCGGATTCTTGAAATGAAAATCCGACACATCAACCTCATAGGGTTCCCTGTACAGGCGGTCAATAACATCCTCGGGAATATCGTTCTCGAAACGATGGCCCGCATACAGGGCAGTCGGGTTTTTAACATGGTCAGTTGTATAATCCTGCGCTGTGAGCCCGATTGACTTGGCCTTCATGCGCAGATTGACGTCTTTTGTTACGAGTATCACCTGCCGGTTGGGATGTTTTTTTACGAGATGGTAGGCTGTATTCAAAATACGGTGGTCAGGCTTGGAGGGCGGAAAATTGGCGAGCAGATCAACATGGAAATCCTCCTCGAGCCTGAGAATAATTTTGCCCTTATGCGGCCCTATTTTCAGGCCCTGCCCGAACAGCTTATCCCCGCTCAGGGCGTCAAGAGACCGCACAAACTCGCGGGCGTTGAAATTCAGCTCGGAATTGCCTTTTTTAAACTGATCAAGTTCTTCAAGCACGCTGATGGGGATGACAACGTCATGCTCATCAAACTGGTAGATGCAGGAACTGTCATGCAGGATAACATTTGTATCAAGAACAAATATTTTTTTGCGCTCTATGCTCATATTCAACCCCCGGTGTCTAACGATGCCTGCCCTCAACATGTGCGCACATCATAGCATTGGCTTACACTATTTTCAAGAAAAGCAGCCGCATAACGAACGGCTGTCAAAAAACCTGACATTCAATAACCCATTGACATTTCTTTATTTTTAATTGATTATTGAAAAAACAGTTAATTGTTTTCACTTTTAAAGCTTTTTTTGCTATATTCCCTATTGATTTTTTTCTTGTTTATGTTAAATAGAAAAACAGAGAATAATAAAATATATTGATTTGATTACAACGCACAACATCCTGTGTATTTTATATTTGATTTATTTTCAAAGATTCCGATATAACAAATATAAAAATAAATTAACCCATTGAGGTCAACCATGAAAAACACAAAAGATGATGCACAGATAATGACAGTTGAAGAGGTTGCTGATTTCTTGAAACTATCAAAAATCACAATCTACAAGCTGGTGAAGAAAGGCAATCTGCCGGGCTTCAGAGTAGGAAACTCCTGGCGTTTCAGAAAAGATAAGATTTACGAAATAATTTCACGCCAGGATATTGAACTGGGATAAATGCGCTACACCTTGCGCAGCGCTGACGGTACATAGCCGGAAGGCGGGCGCTTAGAAGGTGTGCGTTGCCACAAGAGACTCGATGAGAACACTTCTTAATGCCGCCGGATTGGTTCTGGTGGTGGCCGCGCTGGTCACCTTCTGCGTTTTAAACATCGGGCGAGTTGATCTGACCCTGGTTGTGCTCAACGGCTTGCAGATTGAGTATATGGCATGGCCGCTGCCGCTGTGCGTCCTGGTGCTGGCGCCGTTTGGTTGCGGTATTGTGCTGGGTTGTCTGCTGGACGCGGTAAAAATTTTACAGCTCAAAAGCGAAGTGCGTGCCCTGAGAAGAGAATCAGAGCAGCGCCTCAACCGACTCCCGGACTAGTTCACGCCCCACAGCATCACTTTTTCCGCCGTAGTTCCTCCCAGTCCATTCAAAACACCTTTAAAAAAGCATTACCCCGCAACCTGCGTTTACAGATAACTGAATGTTCCGGCCCGGCGCAGTACCCGGCCGAATATAAGCCAAAAGGCAGGTTCATGCCCGCACTGATTCAAAAGCCGCTGCTGCCACGATAATCATACCGCCGCATATGGTTGCAGGCGATGGAACTTCGCCCAGCACCATCCAGGCCAGAGTAACCCCGTATACCGGCATCATGCAGCTTATCAGACCGGCGGTTTTAGCCTTGAGCGCACGCAGGGACCCGGCGAACATGCTGTGCGGCACAGCCGTAAACACCAGGGCCAGCAGGGCCAGCTGCAGCCAGACATTCATGCCAAGCCCTGCTGAAGGATGCCGCACAAACGGCCAGGCCGCCAGTCCGGCGATCAAACTCTGGTAAAACATTGCAGTGTCACCCCGGTAAGCGCTGAGATAATGACGCTGCACAATATTACGCATAGTAAACATGGCTGCAGAGACAAGGCCCCACATCACCCCGAGAGCCGCACCGGTTTGCAGCGAAGAATCAGGCACCAGCAAATACACGCCTGCCAGCACCAGCAGAGCGCAGCACACATCAATGCGCTGCGGTCGCTGCCCCTGCCACAGCGGTTCCGCCAACACGGACATAACCGGATACGTATACAGGGCAATCATGCCGATTGCCACGGTTGACACCTGCATGGCATGAAAAAACGTTACCCAGTGCACACACATCAACACACCGCACAACAGCATCAGCAGCCAATCCCGCAGGCGCTCAAGCACAAGCGTGCGCTTGAGCGCGAGGGTGATTATCAGCAGGAAAACCGCGGCCAGCAAACAGCGCCGCGCGATTATGTCGACTGCGGGCAGATCGATAAGCTTGGCAAACAGGCCGGTCCCGGCCAGCAGGATATTGGCAAGGTGTAAGCCGATCAGGCTTTTGCGTTTAGCAGTCTGTTGAAAAACCCCCGTCTGTCCCGCCATGGCGGGATTACGCTCATTCTTCATTACTGCGACGTACGAACACGTACGCCTCATTCCTCATGATTGCCTGCAAGCAGGTGTCACAGACAGCGAGCGCCTTGCATCCGGTCATTTTTGAACAGCCTGATGGGAATGACTTTTTCAACAACCTGTTAGGGTCCACTGAGTCTGACTCCATGCGCGCGATGCTAAAAACTTGACGAAAGCCTTTGAAAAATGCTACAGTTCCCGCCTGAAGACACACTGGGAGGGATGGCCGAGTGGTCGAAGGCGGCGGTCTTGAAAACCGTTGGTCCGTGGAAACGGGTCCGTGGGTTCGAATCCTACTCCCTCCGCCAACACTGCACAAAAAAGCGCATCATAGTATAGAAGGCCTTGACTGTTCAAGGCCTTTCTTGTCTGAAGAAGACCGCACCGGTGAGGCTCCGTCGATGACATCGCGGGGCAGGTCAAAACCTGTATGAAAAAATTGCCCATGCTGAAACCGAAAAACCACAGGATCGCCCCTGCCCGCAACCTTGTGCAGCGCTGTGCCGCAGCAGGTGCGGGAGCTGCCCTGGCGCTGGGCTGCCTCGGATGCATGGTGTTTGCCGGAGAACAGCTTCCCAATCAAGCCGGAGATCACTTTGACGGCAAAAAGTTTTTTAATCCCGGCGAAAAAAATCCGCAAGGGTTCCGCGAATTCTTAACCTGGGTGCGCAACCGTGAGCGCGGCCCGTGGGAAAAATGGATTGATATCACACCGGGTCCGCCCCCGGCAGCCTGCGTGAACGGGGATGAACTGCACATAACCTATATCAATCACAGCACGTTTCTGATCCAGCTGGCAGGCCTCAATATACTCGTTGACCCGATCTGGTCACAACGCTGCAGCCCGGTATCATTCGCCGGCCCAAAGCGCATACATGCTCCCGGCATCCGCTTCGAAGACCTGCCGCGCATTGATGTGGTCCTGATTACCCACAATCATTACGATCACATGGACATAGCGACCCTGAAGCGCCTGCACAAAGCATTCGCGCCGCGCATCTACGTGCCCCTGGGCAATGGCCGCACGCTTGCGCGCCACGGCATGAGCGATGTTGTTGAAATGGACTGGTGGCAGGAACTGCCCCTGGGTGAATGCCTGACCCTGGCCTGTGTGCCGGCGCGCCATTTCTCAAGCCGCGGCATGTGGGATCAGCGCAAGAGCCTGTGGAGCGGATTTGTCATTGAACACGGGGCTGGAGCAGTATATGTTGCCGGCGATACCGGATTCGGACCGCATTTTGATCAAATCGCACAGCGCTTCACCGATATCAGGGTTGCCCTGCTGCCCATCGGCGCATTTCTGCCGGAATGGTTCATGGGACCCCATCATCTCTCACCGCGCGATGCTCTGAGAGCGCATGGTATTTTAAATGCCCGCACCAGCATTGCCGCGCATTTCGGCACGTTCCCCTTGGGCGATGACGCTCAGCATGAACCCGAAGAGGCCCTGCTGGAAGCACTGCGGACTACTGATATGGGCACAACCCGGTTTATGATTCCGCATCCGGGAGAAGCCTTCACTGACCTGCGATAGTGCGTAGCCTGCCGGACACGCTGGGCTTATCCTGCAGGAGATAAAGAGAAAATAAAGCGGACAGGGCGGGAACTTTACGGCTGCTGATTCTTCCTGTATTTCTTCAGCAAAAGATCACGTTTAAGCTTTGAAACCTTATCGATAATCAGCGTTCCGGACAGATGATCGATCTCATGCTGCAGGGCCCGCGCCAGCAGCTCTTCAGCATCGATTTCAACCGTAGCACCCGCAGTGTCAAGACCAATGACCCGCACGAGTGCGCTGCGCTCAACGTCAACATTGATTCCGGGCAGACACAGGCAGCCCTCTTCCATGATGTCAATGCCTTCGGCGTGAACGATTTCAGGATTGATCAGCGCCAGGGGTCCGTCGCCGATATCAAGCACGATAAGCTGCCGGGTAATGCCGACCTGCGGCGCGGCCAGCCCGATACCCTTGTCTTCATACATGGTTTCCAGCATATCACGCGCAAGCTGCACAACCTCATTATCTATGGTTTCAATCAGAGCGCATTTTTTACGAAGGATTGAATTGGGATAGCGTAACACCTCAAGCTTTGCCATAGCCGCTCCTATCAAAGTCCCCGATCACAATGCCGGTAAGGCCGGAGTCATAATCGATTTTTTTATCTGCCGTCAAGACTACTGAGAATCCAGGGGCCCGCAGCGGTAATGGCAACACTGTGCTCATAGTGGGCCGAGAGCTTACCATCCTGCGTAACCGCGGTCCAGCCGTCACTCAGCACCCGCACCTTGAACGTGCCCTGATTCACCATCGGTTCCAGCGCCAGCACCATGCCCGCCTTCAGGCGCGGATTGAACGCGGCTGAAGAATAAAAATTCGGAATCTGCGGATCCTCATGCAGCTCACGGCCGATGCCGTGACCCACAAAATCGCGCACCACACTGAAGCCGTGGCCCTCAACATGATTTTGCACGGCCGCGGAGATATCCGCAAGACGTCCGCCGGGCACGCGCTTTTGCAATACCTTTATACAGCGATTCCTCGGTTACGCGCAGCAGCTTGCGAGCCACAGGCGAAATTTCCCCAACCGGAACCGTCAGGGCCGCATCGCCGTAAAATCCGTCCAGCACCACGCCGACATCAAGACTGACCACGTCACCGGTTTTTATACGACGCTTGCCCGGTATGCCGTGCACAACTTCCTCATTAATTGATATACACACGGTTGCCGGAAAGCCGTGATAACCCTTAAAAGCCGGCTCCGCACCTGATGCGCGTATGGCCTGCTCGGCCAGGGCATCAATTTCGGCGGTGGTCATCCCGGGCGCAAGTTTTTCCCTCAGCAGCAGAAGCGTCTTAGCAACAATCTGGTTGGCGGCATACAGCTGCTTGAGCTCAGCATCACTTTTAAGAAGAATCACAAGAGCAACCCTTTTGTAGATATTCAGAAAGAAGGCCGGTTCCGGACACGCAGCCGCATCACATCAAAAAAAAGAATGCCTGAGTATTTTACACTCTGCAAGGCATTCTTGCAAGCCAACAGGCTCACATTCGCACGCAGCACGGGCTGAAACAATCAGCTTGTGCTGCTGCCGCTGCCGCGCCGGAATGGCAGAGACCGTGACGCGGGCGTAAACGTGTACAGACCGGTCAGGCCCTTAAAACGCTCGGCAACCGTTTTTTTCAGTATGCCCGCGACCCTGCCGCCGCTCATGACCAGAAGCCTGCTGCGGCCGGTGCGCTCAAATTCACGCAGCGCGTCCTCAATACTCATATCCTGCTGAACGCACTCAACCGGATGCGACATAATGTCGCGGGCGCGGGTTGTTTCAAGGTCGCGACCGGCAAGCACCGCGCCCAGAACATCATCGATTGTAATGATACCGGCGATCTTCTCGCCATGCGTGACCAACAGGGAGCCGACATTTTCAGCGCGCTGCAGCTCCGCTATCTTCCTCAGCGACGCAACCTCACCGCACACAACCACTTTTGTCTGCATGATATGGGATATCGGCATTGACATACTACGAACTCCCTCGTTACATGGTGTTGGCAGCCGGTTCTTACAGCAGAGCCCTCAGGCCAAGCACTGCAAAAAACAAACCTCCCAGCAGAAGCAGGAGCACAGCGCCGTAGTGCATGACCTGTGCCGCCAGAAACAGAAGCAAACGGCGCTGTTCAGCGCGCCGGTTGCGTTCCTGATGGTGTTCATACAGAAGCCCGCCCGTCATGCCTGAACCTCCGGCGCACGGGCATCCAGAACTGCCTTGATTTTCTTCAGGCGCGTAAAGCTTTCACGCTCAATCTCATCCAGCCGCATGCGGATGTATTTTACCGTAACCCGCAGCCGCGGAATAACAATGTATTCAAGCGCGTTCACGCGCCGCTTGGTTTTTTGAACTTCCAGCGCCAGTCGGCGCACGGTTTCCTCAACCTCGGCCAGCCTGACAACCCCCTCGATGGCCTGTTCCATTTTTTTCGCGGCCTCATCCAGCTTGGCGCTGGTGTCGGCAAAACCATAACCGCGGCGGATGAGACTGCGCTCGGCCTTGTCCGATTCAATGATCGGCACGATCACTCCCATGATATTGCGGGATTTCATCCGCACCTGCAAGTCCTGACCGGTGTTCCAGGAGACCTCCCGCACGGCCCCGACCCCCATAACGGCCTGGGCCTGCAGCATATCCGCATACGCCGCTGCAAGCTGCTGCTGGGCTGATTCGCGAATGGAGCGCACATTGCCGGCAATGCTTAAAAACTCGGAAATCAGCGCATCGCGCTTTTCCTTGAGGAGCCGGTGACCGCGCTCGGCAAGAACCGCGCGTTTGCGCAGCTGCAGCAGCGCCATGCGGGTCGGCTTGGTTCCCTCAAGAATATCGGCCATGCTTCATGCTCCCCAAAGGCTATTGTTTGTAATTGGGATGATATTTTTTAATATGCTCGGCGTCAATGCGCTTGAGCTCGCCTTCCGACAGAATCGTAAGCAGGCGCCAGCCGATATCGAGCGTTTCCTCAATCGAGCGATTTTCATCGCGGCCCTGAACAACGAATTCCTTTTCAAAGGCATCGGCGAATTTAAGAAACCGCCGGTCGCGCTCGGTGAGGGCCTCTTCACCGACAACCGCCACCAGGTTGCGCACGTCGCGCCCCTCTGCGTAGGCCGCATAGCACTGATCCGAAACCCCGGAGTGGTCCTCGCGGGTGCGCCCCTTGCCGATACCCTGGTTCATCAGACGCGAGAGGCTGGGCAGCACGTCAACCGGCGGATAAATGCCGCGACGGTGCAGGTCGCGCGAGAGCACAAACTGTCCCTCCGTAATATAGCCGGTCAGGTCGGGAATCGGGTGCGTAATATCATCATCGGGCATGGACAGTATCGGCACCTGCGTAATGGAACCCTTACGCCCGCGGATACGTCCGGCGCGTTCATAGCTCATGGCCAGGTCGGTATACATGTAACCCGGATAGCCGCGCCGTCCCGGGACCTCTTCGCGCGCAGCCGCGATTTCGCGCAGGGCTTCGCAGTAATTGGTCATGTCGGTCAGAATAACCAGCACGTGCATATCGCACTCGAAAGCGAGATATTCAGCGGTGGTCAGGGCCATGCGCGGGGTGATGATGCGCTCAATGGCCGGATCGTCAGCCAGATTGATAAAAGCGACGATCTGCTCCATGGCGCCGGTGCGCTCAAAATCGCGCATGAAAAAGTTCGCCTCCTCGCTGGTGATACCCATGGCCGCGAACACAACCGAGAACGGCTCGGTTGTGCCGAGCACCTTGGCCTGGCGCGCGATCTGCGCGGCCAGTTCACTGTGCGTCATGCCGGAGCCCGAAAAAATGGGCAGCTTCTGGCCGCGCACCAGCGTGTTCATGCCGTCGATAGTGGAGATGCCGGTTTGAATGAACTCATCCGGAAACGCGCGGGCCGCCGGGTTAATGGGAGCGCCGTTGATGTCAAGGCGCAGGTCGGAAATGATTGCCGGTCCGTCATCAATCGGGCGCCCGAGGCCGTCGAAAAAACGGCCGACCATGTCCTTTGAAACCGCCAGCTTCATGGTGTCGCCCACAAAACGCACGGTGGTGTCCCGGGTGTCGATGCCGGCCGTGCCCTCAAAGACCTGCACGATCGCAAGCCCTTCACGGGATTCAAGCACCTGGCCGGTGCGCTCCTCACCGGAACCGGTACGAATCAAAACGACCTCGCCATAAGCTACGCCCTCAACCCCTTCAACAACCATCAGAGGGCCGGCAACCTTCTTAACAGTCCTGTACTCCCTGGTCTTGATATCAACAGTCATTGTGCGCACCCCAGTGCTGTGAATTGTTCATGCATCCGGCTCTCAAGCGCTGCGTGCTCCCGGGCAAATGATGCATTCGGTATATACTTCATGCGTGAAATTTCATCCCGGATCGCCAGCCCGGTGATGACATCAATGCCCGCGCCTTTTTCCAGGGCCCGCACCGCAAACTCTTCAAAGGCTATAATGGTTTTGAGCATTTTGAGCTGCTTTTCAAGAGGGCAATACGTGTCCTCCTTGTGAAACGCGTGCTGCTGCAGATAATCCTCGCGGATCATGCGGGCGACCTCAAGGGTGAGGCGCTCGCGCTCGGGCAGGGCATCCGGTCCGATCAGCTGCACGATTTCAGACAGCTCGGATTCATCCTGCAGGATGATCATGACCCTGGTGCGGCATTCCCGAAACGCCTTGGTTGCGTGCTCGTCATACCAGGCCTTGGTGAAGTCAAGGTACAGCGAATAGCTCCTGAGCCAGTTAATGGCCGGGAAGTGACGGCGGTCGGCCAGGGTTGAGTCAAGCGCCCAGAAGGCACTCACCACGCGCAGGGTGTTCTGCGCAACAGGCTCGGACAAATCACCGCCGGGCGGCGAAACCGCGCCGATAACGGAAACCGAGCCAAAGCGCTCATCAGAGCCCAGCGTTAGCACGCTGCCGGCGCGCTCGTAGAAACCCGCGATACGGGACGCCAGGTAGGCCGGGTAGCCCTCCTCTCCGGGCATTTCCTCAAGGCGGCCCGAAATTTCGCGCAGCGCCTCGGCCCAGCGCGAGGTCGAATCCGCCATAATAGCAACGTCATAGCCCATATCGCGATAATACTCGGCAATGGTCATGCCCGTGTAAATCGAAGCCTCGCGGGCTGCAACCGGCATGTTGGACGTGTTGGCGATCAGCACTGTGCGCTCCATCAGTTTGAATCCGGTCTTGGGATCATCAATTTCCGGAAATCCTTCAAGCACTTCGGTCATCTCATTGCCGCGCTCGCCGCAGCCCACATAGACAACCACCTGTGCATCCGCCCAGTGGGCAACCTGATGCTGGCTGACTGTTTTACCGGTACCGAACCCGCCGGGAATGGCAGCCGTGCCTCCCTTGGCCAAGGGGAAAAAGGTGTCATAAATACGCTGGCCAGTCAAAAGCGGCACGCTGGGGTCAAGCTTGCGCTTATTCGGGCGGCTTTTGCGCACCGGCCACTTCTGCTTCATGGTCAGGCTGATCCGCTCTCCGTCATGCTCAAGCACTGCCACGTTTTCATCAACGGTAAAAGATCCCGGCCTGATTTCCAGCAGTGTGCCGCGCACGCCGGGCGGCACCATGATCTTATGGGTAATGACCTGTGTTTCAGGGACCGTGCCGAGCACATCGCCTTCTTCCAATTGCGCACCGATGGCGGCCACCGGGGTAAAGTCCCATCTGCGCTCCGGGTCAAGGCCCGGCGCCTTGATACCGCGCGTAATAAAGTCACCGGCCTGCTTTTTAATATCGAGCAGGGGCCTCTGAATGCCGTCGTAAAAATTCTTCATGATACCGGGCCCCAGTTCAACCGAAAGCGGCCCCCCGGTACGCATGACCCGCTCGCCCGGCTTCAGGCCCGAGGTGTCTTCATAGACCTGAATAGAGGCCTCATCGCCGTCCAGGCGAATGGTTTCACCCATAAGGCTCGCTTCACCGACCCGGACAACCTCATACATCTGACAGCCCTGCAACCCTTTGGCGATCACAAGCGGGCCGGCTATGCTTTTAATGCTTCCTTCGTTAAATTCGGGCAATGGACAACCTCCCCCTGTTAAAAATTTATGTCCCGGGCGCATGTGCCGCCCGCAAACCTCTCTAAAATGCGGACGTGCCGCTCAGCAGCACAAACCGCCCCGTTCGCGACAGCCGCTGTTATTCCTGCCTGGCGGTCACATCCGCTCCGATCGCGCGGCGAATAAGCTCGCGGATCGGGTCAACGTCGCGCTTAATGGGTCCGTTCACATCCGGAACCTCAACCACGATCGGCGCAATGCGCTTTGAGGCCTTGTGGTCATCAATGGCCTTACGGTGCTGATCAGCAACGCGCTCCGTAACAATCAGCATGCCGAGCGCGTCTTCGGCAAGCAGGCTCTGCAGGCGGTCCCCGCCGGACCGGTCGTCATATACCCGCCGAACCCCGGCCAGCCGGAAAGCGGTAGCTGAATGTTCATCGGCGATAACGGCTATTTCCATTGCGTGTGCTCCACATTATACAAGCAAAGAACGGGGCTTCAACGCCCGCTCGGTCCTGCCGCGTCCTATACGTTCAACACCAGCTCGCGGATATGCTCAGGCGCAAGGCCGGCTTCCTTGGCGCGTGAAATCGCCCTGATATTGCGAACCTCAACATCCTTGCGCGCCAGGAATCCCAGCACCGGGGCAAGACCATAGGGCTGTGTAACAGCCGTATCACGCCCGATCGCCAGCGCGGTTTCATCCAGCACTTTTTCAACCGCAAGCAGGGAGCCGTGCCGGTCATAATCCGCCAGCGCATCAATAACCGGTTTATAGTACCGGGTACCCTCCAGCTCGGATGCAAGAGCACCGACGTCATCGACCTCATCAAAGGCCCTGATGAGCCGCTGCGAAGAATGACCGCCGCCGATGACATAGGGCTGGACATCGGACAGCAGCAGATGATCACGCTTGGCGCGCATCAGTATTTTTATATTAAGGACGTCAATGCGTGCGGCAAAGAAGGGCTGCAGCACCTGCAGCGCTCCTCCGGCCTCAACCTGGCGCCACATGTTTTCCAGCAGCAGCCTGTCAAGCATGGCCTCAAGCGGCAGCAGGCTCTCTGTCTGCTCATAAGCCTGCAGCTGCTGCGCCAGCGCACCGTAAGGCGTTACCTCAAGCATGGGCAGGACATCCTCAATCCCGGCGACTTCAGACATCTTTCTCAACAGATCAACATCCAGTGTGCCAAACGGCAGAACCGCTGCCATGATTTTTTCCGCCGGCAGACCGGCGCGCAGGCCGCGCAGCATTGTTTTCAGATTGCGCACGTCCCACTGCTGCCGCAGAAATGCAAAAACACCCCGCACCTTTTCCGGCATCATCCTGGCGACTTCGCTGTACATGTCCGCAGTCTGACGCTCCAGGAGCCGCTCAATCGATTCGGCGTTTTCAAGCATCAGCCCCTGCATGGCCAGGGCATATTCCGTGTTTTCAAGCAGCGAGGCGATTTCAGCCACCGAGCCGGTATTGACAAGCTCTTCCAGGGTTTCGGGCTTCAGCAGCCGCGCCTCCTTGGCCCTGATGCGCGCGGTTGCGTACATATAGGGCACGATAGTGCGGAGATTATACAGTATAAAAACAAGCAGGGGCAGCGCCAGGCCCAGCACGAGCAGCACAAGAACCAGCAAGAAATTACTCCCCATGCGTTACTCCCCGGCGAAAAGTTCTTTGGCGACCCGTGTCCGGATAGCATCCATAAACCGGGCACCGCGGGCCTCGAACGTATTGTCAACCCTGACCCGTGCGTCAAGGCTGCGCACCACCGCGCCGCCCGAGGCCGCAATTGGCTCAGCGCACAGCGTCAGCGTGACGGTCCGGGTCACCCGGCCGCATTCTGCAGCCACGGCACTGAGCAGATCAGCGGTGAACAATGCCCGGTCGGCCCGCCGCACCTGCACCTCCAGCTCGCCGGCATCAATTGCCACGACTGATTCAACGATGAGACGTTTCAAAATGGCGGCATATGAAAGACCAACAGCAGCTCCGCTGTCGGCCAGATTCTGCAAAGCCTGCTGCGCCTGCGCGAAGGACTGACTGACACTGTCCTCCTGTGCCCGCATGCATGCGCGCCGGGCCTGTATGCGCGCCTCAGCCAGGATGCGCTGTGATTCACGCAGGGCTTCCTGTTCGCCGCGCGCCAGAACAGCACTCTCCTGCCCGGCCGCCTGTACGCGGGCTTCGGCCAGAAGGGCCTCTGCCTTCTTACGGGCTGCGGCTATTATGTCCGCCGCCTTTTCTTCAGCGGTTTTTTCGATCTGCGCGATTATTTTCCGTACTCCATCTGCTGCCATCAACAGATCCTTTCATAGACTATTGGCCAGGTGCGCCCCGCCATGCGTCACTGCTTCTTACATAATCCCGGCGCCGACCATGATCAAAATGGCAATCAGCAGCGAAAATACGGCAAAGGTTTCGGACATGACCGCCAGTACCATGTTCTGGCCGAGCGTTGCCGGATTTTTCGCAACCGATCCCATGCCGGCACCCGCGGTGATGCCCTGGCCGATGGCGGTAATGCCGCCCAGCGCCGAGGAGATACCCGCGCCCAGGCAGAGCAACCCCTGTTGCATTGAAATGTCCTGAGGTTTACCGCCCAGCAGGCCGACACCCATCAAAATCAAAATCGCCGTAACAAAACCGTAAATGCCCTGGGTCTGCGGAAAGGCCTGCAGTATAAGGACAGAGCCGAACTTTTTGCTATCCTCGGCAATAACCCCCGCACCGGCCGCGCCGGCAATACCAACGCCGATACCGGCGCCGATCGCCGCAACTCCCATGGCAAGCCCCGCACCGACTGCCGCCAGTCCCAAGCCATAATTTTGCAGTTCTACTATCATGCCTCTACCTCCATCTGATAAATAAACAAAAAATACGCTGCATTTAAATTTTATCCCGGCAGATACCCCGTGCGGACATCCGTTCTCACGATGATTGCTGCTCCGTTATCCGGCGCTTGACGCTGAAGGGAGTGAAGTCCTCTCCGCCGCCGTCATAGAATTTCCCGAAAAACTCGACATAGTGCAGCCGGATACCGTGGGCAAACGCTCCCATCAGGTTGAGTACAAAACTGAACAGGTGCCCGCCGACCAGGATCGCGATGGCCAAAATCCAGCCGACATAATCAATATTCCACACCATTTTTGCCAAAGCGTTGATCGCCACTGCCAGGCCGAAGCTCACCAGGCCCAGGGCCATCAGACGCGCATACGAAAGCGCATCGCCAACAAAACCGGTGAAGCCGAAAAGGGCCATGCCCTTGGCGCTATAGAGCAGAAAGCCCAGCGAAATCAGGCCGAAAACAATCGCAGGAGTCTGCGCCTTGAAATAATAAAAGACAAGGCAGATTTCCAGGAAAAAGATCCATACGTTCTTCAGGGCTGCCGGAATGTTTGCGCACCGGTATTCCTTGATAATGCCCACAACGGTGCCGGCATTCAGGTGCAGCAGGCCCACCCCGATGGAGAACAGGAGAAAACTGGAAACATCGATCATGGGATTTATGATGACCAGGCTGTTTAAAAACGTCATGCCGAGATAGTCGACCGCGAGGTTACCGAGCCAGCCGCCGGTCACGACGCCCAGCACGACCGTTGACGCGCCGCCAAGAACCAGCATGATGCCGCAGCTCTTATAGAGCGGATAATACCTGCCGCCGCCGCGCACAATAAAAAAGCCCAGCAGCATCGTCATCAGGCCGAATATGGCATCGGTGATCATCAGGCCGAAGAAAAACAGAAAGGTGGGCACAATCAGCACGGTCGGGTCGATTTCATTATACTTCGGCGTAGCGTACAGCTTGACCAGCAGCTCGAAGTGCTTCAGGATTCCGGGGTTGTCCAGGGCTACCGGCAGCGTGTCCTCCGGCATGTCCGGTTCGGTTATAAAGACGGCTGCAAGCCCGCCGAGTCCCGACTCAATCTCGCGCGCGACAGCATCGGCACACTTGGCGATTACCCAGCCCTCAATCGCAACCACCTGGCCGGTGCGGGCAAAACCGGCATAGGCATCACAGCGCTCGCGCTCAATCAGCAGAAGCTCCCGCAGGGCCTTGAGCCGCTGGCGGCGGATTTCAGCAGCCCCGGCAATCGTGCTGCGCCCGGCTGTCTGCCGGGCATCGAGCTCGCGCAGCCGGTCATCAATTTCGCGGACAGCCTCGGCGGGCGTGCCCGTGAAACGGCCGGTTGCAATCCGCTCGATATCATTTTTTCTGAGCAGGTGTGCCGCCTCATCACCGGATGCGGCCGGACAGATCACCAAAACGCAGGCTGCTTCTTCCGAAATATCCCTGGTTTCAAAGACACTCAGCCCGCCCGCAAGCGTATCTATCTCGGCCGCAAGCTGCGCATAGTCCTTTTTAGGGCCCAGGCCCAGGAAGCTGTGCGCGAACGATCCCGCGCCGATATCCCCGAGGCGCACCTCAAGCGATTCGATCCGGGCAAACGCGGCGCGCAGAGCCTCAAGCTCGGTCTTTTCAGCGCCGGCCTTTTCAAGCACCTCAAGCGGGCCGGCAATCTCAGCTTCAGCCGCGCCGAGCACGCTGTGCACTTCTTCAAAAAGCGCATCGCCGTGCAGGCTCTCCACCCTGATTTTTTCGGGCGGATTCGGGGCGAACAGTTTTTTAAAAAAACCTTCCTCGGCCTCGGGCGCGACCATGGCGAAAATATCCAGAAGACGGTTGAGCCCCATGAGCTGGGTCGTAAGCCGGCGGATATCCACTGAAACGGGATGGGACTGCAGCAGCTCGCGCCACTCGGACCGGTTCAGCGTCTCGCGAAAATCGCTTATCTGGACAGCGCCGAGTTCGTGCAGTTTCTTGACCGCAGCCTGCTTGCAGGATTCATGCGCCAGCAGGCGGACGCGCTTCATGCGCTCGGGAAACAACATCTCAGGCTTCTCCTGTGATATGCGCAACGATCACGGCGGCGGCAACGCCAAGCCTGCCCTGAGCCTGCCCGGCAATGCGCTGTGCATCCGCACGACCGGCCTGAATAATTTTTTCAGCTTCAGCCCGGGCATCCGCGCAGGCTTTTTCCATCATGCAGCCGGCCTGTGCGGCCGCATCCTGCCCGGCCCGCACGATCAGGGCCCGGGCATCTGTTTCGGCCTGATCCACAAGCGCGAGCGCCTCGTCTTCAGCCGCCCGGATGCGCTCCTCAGCTTTTGCCTCGGCCTGCTTAATGCTTGTAAGGGACTCAATCATGGGGGGCATCCTCTTTGCTGTTTACTGCGACTGCAGGCTCCGAAACCCGGGCAACCATCTCTTGTGTAAGTACTAAAAAAAGCTTCTAAAAGCAAGAAGAATACAGGGAAACGGACAGGCAACAAACCCGCCGGACGCCGTATCCCGTCAGCACCAGTCAGGATGCAAAAACATAAACGCATAACCGATATGCGGCAAGATGCCACCGTATATCGGAGCGTGCAGCACTCAGCGCGCCCTTTAAATCGCCTTCATTGCTGGTGGCTGCCCGCATACGGAAAGGGACATTGCTATTGACATGCACCTCAGCTTTACCTATAGTTGGAGAAGAGTAAAGAGTGTTGTTGTCAGAAATTCTCTGCCGGTACGACGCGCCAGACCGACCAGTAAACGCTGAACATTTCTACTGAGGAGTCGACCCATGAAGCTGAAAGCGCTCAAGGAGCATCTGCAAACATTACCTGATGATTATGATGTTACCATCGGCACGTACTTTACCAAGGAAGGCGATACGCACCTGCAGTATTTTGCTGCACACGGGGAGAACTTCATCGCAATCAACGATGATGAAATACTGGGAATTTCCCAGCGGGACGACATGAAGCAGGTGCGCATTATCGGCCTGCAAAAGCAGGTCATGCATTGCGGCAGCGGCGATTTCTCGAAAGATGCGGAATAGGCAATGCGCATGCCCATACGGGCGCATCCTGCTTGAGCTGCTTTTTTGCAAAAAAACACAAAGCCCGGCTGGTATCAGCCGGGCTTTGCTTCGTTACATTACAGAATGTAGTGTGTTGGTTACTTTTCGCGCGCCATGGTTCCTTCCCAGGTGCTGACCTTTTTCGCTTGTCGTACCCTTGAAAAATTTATAGGTAACGGACTTGGACTCGGTATAGAACTGCACGCCGTCGCGGCCCATGCAGTGCAGGTCGCCGAAGAAGGAATCCTTGTGGCCGGAGAACGGGAAGTAGGAAACGGGCACCGGGATGCCGACATTCACGCCGACCATGCCGCCGTGGGTACGGTAAGACGAATTCGCGGGCATAGTAGCCGCTCTCGGTGAAAATGGCTGACCCGTTGGCAAACGGACTTCTGTTCATCTGAGCCAGGCCGTCTTCAAAATCCTTGCAGGTCTTAATAAATGTTACCGGGCCGAATACTTCCTGCTGGCCGCAGGTCATGGACTCGGTCACATTATCGACAATCGTTGGGCCGACAAAAAAGCCGTTTTCGAAGCCGGGCACCTTAATACCACGGCCGTCAAGTATGATTTTTCCGCCTTCCTTCTCAGCCGTATTGATCCAGTTGAGTACAAACTGCCTGTGCTCGGCCGACACCACAGGGCCGACTTCTGTTTTAGGATCATAGGCGCAGCCCACGATGCGATCTTTCGCCAGCTTGAGGAAATGATGCATAAACTCTTCCTTGGCAGCCTCCTCGATGACCAGAACGGGCAGAGCCATGCAGCGCATGCCGGCGCAGCCAAAGGTCGAGTTGACGATACGCGATGCCGAAACTTCAAGCTCGGCGTCAGCAAGGATCAGGGCATGGTTCTTGGCTTCGGTCAGGCACTGAACCCGTTTGCCGTTGAGCGCGGCGGTGGAATAGATATGCTTGCCGACAGACGTTGAGCCGACAAAAGAAACGCCCCTGACATCGGGATGCTCAAGCAGAAGATCAGCCTCATTCCGGCTGCAGGTCACAAGGTTGACGACTCCCGGAGGCAGCCCGGCCTCGATGGCAAGTTCAAGAATGCGCATGGAGGTGATGGGGGTCAGGCTCGCCGACTTGAGCACAAAGGTATTGCCGCAGCTGATGCAGAAGGGTATCATCCAGCCCCAGGGAATCATGGCCGGAAAATTGAAGGGCACGATGCCGGCAAATACGCCGATTGGCTCGCGGTACATGACCGTGTCGTGGCCGCCGGCAACGTTCAGCAGAGAATCGCCCTGCATCAGGTAGGGGGTTGCGCAGGCGCATTCCACAACTTCAATCGCCTTGAGCACGTCGCCGCGGGCCTCGTCAAGGTTCTTGCCGAGCTCCTTTGAGCAGCTAAGCGTCAATGCTTCAAGATGGGCATCCATCAGGGTCTTCAGGCGGAACATGACGGCAATGCGGCGCTGTATCGGCGTGGTGCTCCATTTCGGGAAGGCGGCTTTAGCTGCGGCGACCGCTTCCATGACCTCTTCCCGGGTGCAGCAGGGAGCTTCGCCGATAACCTCACCGGTGCTGGAATCCGTAATCGGCATATACTTGGTTGTCGTGGACTCTTTCCACTGATTGTTGACGCAGTATTTTAATTTTCTGGCGTCAGACTTCACCACCGTAAGGTAGCGCTTCTTTACAACCGGCGAATCATTCAGGCTGTAAAGGTCATCGTTTTTCACTGTGTCACTCATGTCATCTCCCGGTTATTGCGTTAATAGGTGATACGCTTTTACAGCGTAACTGTAGTGCAAGGATGCCTGCCGTCCGGAATTATTCCGCCAACGGCCTGATGGTTGCATTGTATCAAAAAGCGGTTTCAGCGGTATGAATCGTTGGCGAGCGACTGCCGGGCTGTGGCTGCCCAAAAGGATCGTTTGTACGTGTTAAGCCCCGGTTATCATGGATGAAGATACATACCTCATGTCATCTGCCCCCGGCCATAGTCATAAACGCACCGACAATCCACAGCGTCACTCCGAGGGCAAAAAGTACCTGCGCGGCGCGTCGGATACCATTATACTGCTTATCCGGTTCCTTTGCAAGCTTTTGGAGCTGCCGCAGCCGGACTTTTGCAATATTGGCAAAGATGAAGGCGAAAAAAAAAGCCGTCATCCCCAGCCACATCATGAAAACGCTCATCAACACTCCCGGAAAACGGTAATCATAAGGCCTGTCACGGCGAGAGAACAGCAGGCCACAGGCGCAAACACACCACGGCAACCCTGCCGCCTATATGCCTGTGCAATAGAAAAAGGGAGCGCCATGAAGCGCTCCCTTTTGACATCCTGATATGCCGCCCTTTTTACTTTTCAACAGGAATCCGCATATTGTAGAATGACCGGTATACAAAAATCAAGGCAATGACGAAGAAGATCGAACCGAGAATGCCGGTACCGCTCTTCATTTCAAGAGACATTTCCATTGCCAGAAGCCCGAACAGCGTGGTGAACTTGATGATCGGATTCAGCGCAACGGAGGAGGTGTCTTTGTAGGGGTCGCCGACGGTGTCGCCGATAACGGCCGCAGCGTGCAGAGCCGTGCCCTTCTCCTTCAGGTCGACTTCAACAACCTTCTTTGCATTATCCCAGCAGCCGCCGGCATTTGCCATGAAAATTGCCTGAAACAGGCCGAACACGGCAATGGCAATCAGGTAGCTGATGAAAAAGCAGCAGGGCAGCGATGCCTGGATCTTCTGTGCAATCGTAGCATCTGCAGCCACCGCAGAGGGCGATGAATAGAAGTGCAAATGCAAGGGCAAAGCAGAAAATTGCAATAAAGATATTGAACATGCCCTTCTGCGCATACTGCGTGCAGATCTTAACGACTTCCTTTGAGCTTTCAGTTGATGCCGACAGGTTTGCGCCTGTCATCAAGCTTGATATTGTTCTTGATATACATAACAGCGCGGTATGCGCCGGTGGTAACCGCCTGCATGGAAGCGCCGGTAAACCAGTAAATAACTGCGCCGCCGCACAGGAAACCAGAGCAGCGAGTAGGGGTTCAGCAGGTTCAGAATCAGTTCGGGCTCAAAGCCGAGGGACTTCTTCAGCAGCAGAATCAGCGAGAAAATCATGGTCGTTGCGCCGACGACAGCCGTGCCGATAAGCACCGGCTTTGCGGTTGCTTTAAAGGTATTGCCGGCGCTGTCATTTTCTTCAAGAAACTGCTTGGCACGTTCAATGTTGGGCTTGAAGCCGAAATCCTTCTCAATCTCCTTTTCAACATTGGGAATGGACTCAATAAGGGACAGTTCATAGATTGACTGGGCATTGTCCGTAACAGGGCCGTAGCTGTCAACAGCGATGGTAACCGGCCCCATGCCGAGCATGCCGAAGGCCACAAGGCCGAAAGCAAAAATTGAAGAATACGCCATATATGCTCAAGGCCATGCGTGCTTGCCCAGTAGGCTATGCCCATCAGGCCGGTAATTGCCATGCCGAGCCAGAAAGCGCTGAAATTACCGGCAACAAGACCGGAGAGGATATCAAGGGAAGCGCCGCCTTCGCGGGCAGCGGTAACGCACTCCTGGCAATGCCGTGAGCTTGAGCTGGTAAATGCCTTAACCAGTTCAGGAATAACCGCAGCAGCAAGGGTTCCGCAGCTGATGATAATTGAAAGCCAGAGCCACAGTGTTGTTCGGAAGAGTGCCGAGCACCATTTGCTGACGATAAAGGTAACAATGATTGAAATAATCGAGGTAATCCAGACAAGTGAGGTCAGGGGCTTTTCAAAATCATACTTCTTGTTGGCCTCTGCCGAACCGGTAAACATTTTGTTGATATAATATGAGCCGATTGAGGTAAGGATCATCAGGATGCGCATGACAAATATCCAGGTAAGCAGCAGCTTCTGATTCCCGATATCCCCGACAGCAAGAACGATAAAGCTGATGAGCGCAACGCCGGTAACGCCGTAGGTCTCGAAACCGTCCGCCGTGGGGCCCACGCTGTCGCCCGCATTGTCGCCGGTGCAGTCGGCAATAACGCCGGGGTTGCGGGGATCGTCTTCCTTGATGGTGAAGAAGACTTTCATGAGGTCGGAGCCGATGTCCGCGATCTTGGTGAAGATACCGCCGCAGATACGCAGGGCGCTTGCGCCGAGAGATTCGCCGATTGCAAAGCCGACAAAGGACGCGCCCGCATACTCGCGGGGCATCCACAGCAGAATGATGAGCATCATGATAAGCTCAACGCACACCAGCAGAACGCCGATGCTCATGCCGGCAGTCAGGGGGATATCAAGCAGCTTGATGGGCTTGCCCTCAAGAGAAGCAAAGGCCATGCGGCTGTTTGCAAGGGTGTTCATCCGGATGCCGAACCAGGCAACGCCGTAGGAGCCCAGAATGCCGATGACCGACCAGATAAGAATAAGCAGAACGCCGCTTACATGCATCTTCTGCAGCACGCCGAAGTAGTACACAATGCAGGCGCCGATAAAAATTTCAAGAATGGCGAGAAGCTTGCCCTGCTGCACCAGATAGGTCTTGCAGGTCTGAAAAATAATGTCCGCGACATCAAGCATTGATTTGTGCGCGGGCATATTCTTGACCTTGCAGGTACATGAAATAGCCGAATATCATTCCCAGGATGCAGATGAACAAGGCCGAAAATCAAAAGACTGTTCTGGCCGGGATCAAGATTGGGAATAGCCAGATCGGCTTCGCTCGCAAGCGCCATGCAGGGCGCAGCCAGCGTCAGCATAAGCACAGCGGCAGCGGCCTTCACCTTTCTCAACATCGTTTCCATACTGCTCATAACGTCCTCCTGTCCTTCTTTAGAGTTAAACTGTTATATTTTTTGCACCATACCGCTTCCGGGGTATGCATGCGTGTTATATAGCCACACCCGCTTCGCCCGACACATCATGCCGTTCAAGGGTGCTCAGAGAGGTATTGAGAGTACACCTCTTAAATAGCCCAAACTATATGGCAAAAAACAGTGCATGTCAAGATATAATACACTCTCTATAGTAGGCGTCTTTATCAACATGCGCGCTCGCTTGTGCATGACCTCCATCATCGCTTGGTCGGGATTGTATCAAAGAAAACCATTTAGCGCGGAGCCGAGGCAACCCGCAGCTTTCAAGGCCGGAAATAATTACGGAAGGGCCTGTGGCGCCGCGGATAATTATCCGTTATACTTTAAACTGATTCTGCAGACAATCAGACACTGAACGACGGGCATGTGCCGCTCGCTCACAGGAACGGATCATCGGCGTTTGTGGAAAACTGTTTGCCCCGAACCCGCATCTCCGCACGGGATAGAGCGTGAGTTTCATAAAGCATGAGTGCCGACACGCATGACAATGGATGAACAGCAGTTTTTGTTCCTGCAACAACTGCTGACGGACAGGACCGGCATACGCTTCAGGGATCAAGCGCATCTATGCAGAAAGCTCGGCTCACGCCTGCGCGCGCTCAATCTCAACAGCTATGCCCGGTATATTGAACTCATCAAAAAAAAATCCGATGAAATCCTGCATGCCATCGAAGCTGTTACCACCAATGAAACTTTCTTCTTTCGCGATTTCATTCACCTGATCGCCCTTGAAAAATATCTGGATACATATCTGAATGCGACTCGTGTTTTCAGGATCTGGAGCGCGGCCAGCTCAAGCGGCGAAGAAGTCTACAGTATTGCCATGACCGTGCACGCCTGGGCCGCGGCCCGGCGCATAGCCTCTCACAATATCAGGATAACCGGCTCTGACATTGACCGATGCGTACTCAAGCGCGCAAGCGATGGAATCTATCATCGCTGCCAGGTTGAACGCACCCCAAAGAATTACGAGGCATTCCTGCTGCGCTATCTGGAAAAGCACAGCGACGATTATTTCAAGGTAAAGCCGCATATCAAAGCAATGGTGCGCTTTAAACGCTTCAACCTGACCCAGCCCCTGCCGTTCAGCCGTGAGCTTGATGTCATATTCTGCCGCAATGTCTTCCTGTATTTCAGCCAGGCCCTGCGCAATGAAATCTTTACCAGCATGCACCAGGCCCTCAGGCCCGGAGGCCTGCTGATAATGGGGCTGTGTGAGCCGATGCCGGTCGACCTGCCCCTGGGATTCACGTATGTGGGAAATTCAATGTACACGAAGACAGGATAATGTCATCCGGACTGAAAGCCAGACCGGATTGCCCTGCGGACGCATCACGTTCCGACCGCGCACAAGCTCCAGATAAGGGTTTTTCAAACCGATGCCAAACAAGGATACACCCGTGAGCAATTCAGCCATACCGCACGAACAGACAGAGCGTCCATATCCGCCGCCCCCGGGCCAGGACATCCGTTATGAAAATGAAGTCCGGCTGCTGCAGAGCCTTAACGACTCAGAGCCCCTGCCCCATAACGCGATTGTATTCACCGGCAGCAGCATTTTCCGTTTCTGGTCAACGCTATCGCACGACATGGCGCCACTGCCCGTGATCAACCGCTCCTTCGGCGGAGCACGCACATGGGAAGTGCTGCATTTTTTTGACCGGATTATTCTGCCCTGCCGGCCCGCCATCATCGCCTATTACTGCGGCAGCAACGATATTGAATGCGGCGAAAAACCCGAACCCATTGCCGCGCGCTTTCAGGAATTCGGCAAGCAGGTTCTGTGCGAGCTGCCGGACAGCCGTATTTTCTTTGTCTCCATCAACCTGGCCCCGCAAAAACGCGCGCGCTGGGATGCCATTAAAACGGTAAACCGGCTGGTTGCACGCCTGTGTGAGGATAGCCCCGCACTCGGCTACATTGACGTCAATGCGGCCCTGCTGGACGCACATGCGCAGCCGCGCTTCGAACTCTATCAGGAAGACGGCCTGCATTTACGCCCGGCAGCCTATCAGGCTTTGTCTGATATCATCAAGCCCGCGCTGCTCGAGGCCTGGCATACAATAACAGCCCCCACGCCCACAGCCAAAGCGCGATAAATATGCTTGACAAAAAGCATGCCCCACAATAGTGTCGCCATAGAGATTCTGCCCACCGTAAACACCCGTAGCGAACTGGAGGAATACGATGAAAAAATGGCGCTGTACAGCATGCGGCTATATCCACACGGGCGACACCCCGCCTGAGCAATGCCCGAAATGCAAAGTTCATCAGTCCCGCAAACCGGGAAAACTTTTTGTCGAGGCACAGTAGCCGTTCTTTTCCGGCCTGTTTCCGAAGCCCCCTGAGCCGCACGGCAGCAATGCACTGCGGCCCTTACTGATGAATAAGCGCGTGTCATGGAACAATCACCCTCATGGCCAAGTCTTCCGCCTGATTCAACAGAGCGCTCAGCCCTGCTGATTTTTTTTGTGAGCCTTGTCTGCGTATGCGTGGCCCTGTTCGGCGAACGGCTGCCCATGCTCTACCTTGGCATTTCTGCCGGGTGCTCGCTGGTGCTGGCTTTCATCCTGCGCCTTCAGCGCAGTGTCAACACAGGGGTCGGTTTCACCCTGAATGACGAAACCCGGTCCCTGAATCCACACAATGCCCGCCCGATAGCGTTTGGTTCAATCGCCGCGTTTCGCCTGGTTCTGTATCGTGATTGCGCCTGCGTGCATGTCATGACCGGTATACTGCGCCGCAGAAGAAGCCTTGCATGCGTGCCCCGGAACGATTCTGTGCAGGATATCCTGCAGGCGCTTCGTGACCGCTCATTCGTGGTAAAGGTTTCAAAAAACCCGTTCAAAAAAAGAACGGCTGAAATACTCCCGCTGATGATTATGCCCCTGCTTGCGGCTGCGATACTCTATGTGAATATTGATATGCTCAGGCATGTTCCCTGTCTGGCTCTGCCGCCGCAGCAGTTCAGGGTGGAATCCTCAGCAACCCAACCAGGAAACGAATTGCATCACCTGGGGCCGGTTTCTCTGTACCTGCCGCCTGAATACCGCCTGCTCAGGCAGCCGGGACAGATGAGCGTTTTCTACAACCCGCAGGGAGATGTGAGGCTTACTCTCGACTCCGGTCCACCGCGCGCAACAGTGCCAGACAAACCGTTTTTGCAGGCTGTTGCCGGCCTGCTGGGGTTTGGCAACGATTATGAAGCCGCGATGCTTGCCGTGCGCAGCCGTTTCGGGCTGATGCCGGCGCTTATAAAATCAGCGCTGCTGAAAAACTACGATGCGGATACCGTGCAGATCTACCGCGTGAGTGCCGGAGCGCTTACCGGGGTCATGCTGCGCGGAGAACAGGCCCGACCGGGAGAAGACAGTCTGGAGCAGATGCCCGATCAGGTTACGGAGATCATGCTTCGTTCTGCTGAAAAAGACCTGGTCCTACGCGTGCTGATTGCATCCCGCCTGCCGCTGGACATCGAACACATCCGGCACCTGATTGCAGGGATCCACTGACAGGCGCATGACGGCTCAACTGCAGCCGGAGCTCTCACCATGCTATTACTGCTGCAAAAGGCCCTCAGTGGCAGCAAACAGGCTGGCGAGCGTTTCAGCGTTTGAAAAACCCTCGTTCTGCCAGCGTATACTACCTTCACGATCAAGCAGAAAAGCATAGCCGTTGGTTGGGTCAAGGTTCAGGGCCTGAATATAGGACTGCACATCGCCATACATGGTAACCACGTGCTTATGCTTGAACTCCGGCAATCCGCCGCGCATGCCCCCGTCGATAATCGGCTTCATAAATTTGTACCCCCCTGCAATCATGGGGACTTCGTAAAACATGATATCGGCGCGACTGCCGAATTTTTCATAAAAGGGGTTCAGCCAGGAGTCCAGTTGCGACTGTGTCTCGCGCAAAAACGCAACACACACCAGCGTAACCTTCCCGGCAGCATCATCAGGCACGGTTGTTTTTTTGCCCTCAAGCGTTGCCGCGTTCACGGCTGGAAATTTTTTCCCCAGATTGGGATTGCCGGCGGCATCCATAGCTGCTCCTTTCACTGCAGGGTTTGCGTCCGCCGCATGCAGGAGCATGGGTGCAAGGGCTGTCATGCCCATTGCAAGCACCAGCCAGAGCATGGCATGCGCCTCTTGTACGGCCGGGTGTGATGATATTCTTTTTCATAGTCGCTCCTGTGCCTGAAAATTAATCGCAATAACTCAAAAAAACCTTATGTTCAGCATTCATATACACTATGACTTCATCTGTAACAAATTGCAATTTCCTCAAACCGTCCGGATCCCAAGCGATACGCCGCCAGCACGGGATTGCCTGCATCTGCCAGCGAAATGATGACATAGAGCGCATCAGGATGAAAGGCCAGTTGCAAATCCATACCGGAGGGCTCCACCGGGCCTTTGGGGTGGGAATGATAGATGCCCAGCAACTGCTCCCCGGTAGCCTGCATCCCGTTAAAAACAGCAATTTGCTGCTCAGGATCCATATAATAGGCGTCCGGAGCGGGCGGAATTGAGCGCATGGGCACAGCCCGCTCTATGGCCTGCTTTCCCAGCAGCAAACCGCAGCATTCATTGGGCAGCTCGGCCAGGCTGTGGCTGAGCATGGCATCACGCACATATGCAGGTATTGTTGCTGTTTTCATGGCGCAGACGTGTCGATTATGCAAAACAAAATTGACATATTCGGCCTACGATGCTATGGTGTTTGCCTTGTGTACCCAGCGTACTATGGGTTGCTTTTCAATGCAACCTCAAAACCATTAATGCCTCTATCGGAAAAAGGATGATCTCATGAAAGCGTTTCGGTTTATCTCTGAGAACTGCGACCTGTGCCGCAAGTGCGAAGAGGCCTGTGCTCTGGTGTGCGGAACTTCCAAGAAGAAGTCCGGCACCTACGTGCCCCATATACGGGTCATGCAGAGCCCCGAAGGCCCCTATCTGCGCCTGTGCAAGCACTGTGAAGACGCGCCCTGTGTTGACGCCTGCATCGGGGAGTCGCTCCAGCGCGGCCCGAACGGCCTGGTTATCCAGGACGAAGACCGCTGCATCGGCTGCTTTATGTGCAACATGGTATGCCCGCACGGCGCCATGAAAACCATTATGAGCCAGGAAAAAGCCTTCAAATGCACGCTGATGTGCGGCAAGGAAGAAATGCCCACCTGCGTGTTCGCCTGTGACCGCGATGCCCTGTTTTTCGATGATCTCAGGGCACAGAACAACCAGAAACGTCGCGCCAAACTGAGGGGGTATCCGAAGAAATGAAAAAGAGCACACCCGCTTCCACACATTCCCGGCAGCATGTCATTGTCGGAAACTGCATTGCAGCCGTATCAGCCGCTGAAACCCTGCGTAAGCTGAACCCGCAGGATTCAATCGTCATCATCGGCGAGGAAGATGTCCCCTCCTATTCCCGATGCCTGATAACCTACTTTCTGGGTGACATGATTACCCGCAAACACCTGATGTCCCATGACACACAGTGGTATGCTGAGCGCAATGTCGACCTCATGCTTTCCACCCGGGCCGAAGGGCTTGATGTGAAAAACCGCCAGGTTTTCGTTAAACAAAACGGCAAAAACAAGAAAATATCCTACGATACGCTGCTGGTCGCCACAGGCTCAACGCCTATTTACCTGCCCGCCTTCCCCTATGACCCCAACGGCATTATCGGCATGCGCAATTTTGCCGATTCCGTACAGCTGAAAAGCTGGGCCAAAAAAGGCAAAAAGGCCATTATTATCGGGGCCGGTTTTGTCGGGCTGAAAAGCGCCTACGGCCTGGTTAAACAGGGCGTACAGGTCAAGGTGGTGGAACTGCTGCCTACGGTGCTCGGCCGCATGACCGACCTTGAGGCCAGCGCGCGGGTGCGTGCGCGCCTGACCCGCCATGAACTGCTTGATATCGAGCTGAACAATTCCGTCATTGCCACGCGCAAGCACGGCGACGGCTACGTGGTTACCTATCAGGACGGCACTGAAGAGGCCTGCGACTTTATCGTGGCATCGGTCGGCGTGCGCGCCTGTACCGATTTCCTCAAAGGCTCCGGCGTTGACATCGACCGCATTGTACTGGTCGACGACCATCAGCAGACCTCGGTTGACGGCATTTATGCCGCAGGCGATGTCTGCCGTTCGCGCCACATCGTATCGGGCGAGTGGATTTACAATGCCATCTGGCCGGTTGCCGCAGCGGGCGCCCGTATTGCCGCAGCCAACATGTCCGGCGAGAAGCTGACCTATGAAGGCAACATTCCCATGAACAGCGTTGACTTCTATGAACTCTGGATTACCGCTATCGGCAATGTGCAGGAAGAGGGTCCGGATGTCGAGGAAATCACGTTCACAACCCCGGCCATCTATCAAAAAGTAAAACTGCGCAATGGTGTGCCCTTTGCCTTCATGTCAATCGGCAATGTGGACGGTGCCGGCATTATACGCGGCGCGATTGTCGGCAAAACCCCGTGGGAGGAGTTTGTCCGGCGGCCGCATGCAAAAGTGCTGCCGGTGGTAAGCCAGGGCGCTGTGGCCGCAGCGTAAAAAAAATTGAACGTCTTCGCAGGGCGCCGATGCCTGTTTGGCCTCGGCGCCCTGCCCCCTTTCAACCCTTCACACATACCACAGGCAGGACAGATCATGCCCGCAGTCGATCCCAAGTTAAAAAACGTTGTAATCGCGCGCATCAACGATGCCGTGATTACCGAGTATGCTGTTTCCTGTGGACTTGAGCGGGCCTATGATCCCCACCGGGATACCAAGGGCAAGGTCCGCCTTCTGCCAAACGAGCAGGCTGAACTGCGCCATGTGGTCATCGACCGGATGATCACCCGAGAGCTGCTCTATCAGGAAGGCATACGCCGGGGCATTGCGGTCAGCGAGGAAGAATTCGAAACCGCCCTGCAGATTTCCATGCAGGGGTATGAATCCCCGGAACACTTTGCCGCTGTGCTGGCCCTGCAGGGACAGACCCCCGATGATTTCAAAACACAGCTGCGCCATGATCTTATAACCAACACGGTGGCGGCCTCTGTTGTTGAGGGGCGACGACGGGACATCACCGATGAAGATGCCCGGGCCTATTATGATCAGCACCGCAACCAGATGCAGGGACCTGAAACGCGCCATATTCTGCTCATTGAGATGGCGCTTGATCGGTATGCCGAACCCGCGGAAGAACAGGCAGCCCAAAAGCTCATCACGCCCTGCACCGGCGGAGCGAAACAGTTTATGCAGATGTTCGAATCAAAAAAGTTGCCCGCGGGCATCGCATGCATCGATTTGGGCTTCATTACCCGGGGTCAGCACCACCCCCTGCTTGATTCGGTAGCATTCCGCATGCAGGCAGGTCAGGTTTCACGGGTTGTCAGAACCGAGGAAGGTCTCAATGTCATATACGTAAAAAACGTGCTTGAAGAAGGCCGGATCTGGCCGCTTGAGGATATTGTTGAAAATCTTAAAAAGAGTATCTACGAGATGCAGTCAGTCGAAATGATCAATGCTTTTGTCAGGGAACTGCGCCGCAAAAGTACTGTGCTGGTCAATGATGCGGCCACTGAGCAGCGCCTGGCAATGGAAAAATAGCATATGCTTGGCAGGCTGTTCAAAAATGGCCGGATGCACAACGCGCGAAGTCATGAGGAATGAGGCGTACCCCTACGGTGCGCCGCAAAGACGAAATGATGAGCGCAATCCCGCCATGGCGGGACAGATGGGCGTTTTTCAACAGCCGGTTAAAAGACAGCCGCCGCCCACAATCAACCCGAACCAGAACTCATCGCCGTCACCCACGATGGTCTGCACCCCCTTGGGGAAATCCTGCACCCACTGAATACGGCGTTTATTCAAATAAATATTTGGCGTGCGAAATTTCTCGCCCCGCATCGTTCCTTCCGCATAAATATTCCGTGAAAAGCCGTCTCCATATTTTGCGCTCATAAAATCAAGAAATTCCTGAACGGTTTTGCCTGCCTGAAATTCAACAATCTCGCCATCCTTTTTTGTCGCACTCAGAACAGTGGTAAAATACTTGCAGCTGACCTTAATAACCGACATGACCTCAACTCCAGTACAGGTTAAGAAACTGATAATAAAATGATACTAAATTATATCCACATGTGCATTCGTTGTCAAACAATTCCACTCCAACAATTCCACCCTGCGGGTTTGCGCGCACGCCGGAATCAAAAAAAACCGTGCTTGTCGACATGTAAAAAATATAAAGTATTTTTACACTTCTATTAAATTATTTAACATAAAAAAGATGGTGAGCCTGCCTGTAAAAACAAAAAAATATAGCTATTTCAAATCAATAGCACAACAAAGTCCGTCGGCATGCTTTGTGCTTATTTTCTACAATTATGGAGATTTGCGTATGCTAAAAAACCCAAAGGGATTTACACTCCTTGAATTAATGATTGTAATCGCGGTCATTAGTATTATGGCCATGGTTACCGCGCCCAACCTTGTGAACGGGCTGCCGACATACCGTATAAAGGCAGCCGTGCGCGACTGCACCTCGCAACTGCGCTATGCCCGCAGCCTTGCAATCAAGGACAAACGCGATGTGACAGTCTCTTTCGATCCGGATAAAGGCTTCTGTGTAATAGACGGTCGCAGGTTTCCGCTCGGAGGATCTTTCCCGGACAGATACGGCAGCGGCGTGGGGTTCGGCAGGGGCACTGCAACAACAGGTGTTAACGGCGCAAGCATGCCCACTGATGGTATCAGTTTCAATCAGAACAATTTTACGTTCACCTCCAGGGGGATGGCTGAGTTCGGGGCGGGCACTGTGAACGGTGCGGTCTATTTTACCAATAATCGCGGAGATGCCTACGCAGTTACGGTGAATGTCGCTGGTGCTGTAGCACTGCTACGATGGAGGGGCAACGGTTGGACACGATGAAGAACAACAGACAACCCTGCGATAAAAACATGGTCGGCAACGAAAAGGGCATGACCCTCGTTGAGTTAATGGTAGCACTCGGAATGTTCATTATTGTCATTGCGGGCATTTATAATACGTTTACATTCCAGCAGGAAGCCTACCTGCAAACCGAATCTAAAGTAAACATGGTGCAGGAGGCCCGGGCCGCGCAGTTTTTCCTGGCGCGCGACCTTAAAATGGCCGGTTATGACCCGTCAACCTATGCCCTTACCGGCTTCAATCAGGCCGATGTTGCCGAAGCGAGTTTTTCAATGGACATAGCCTGCAACGGCAACCCCGCCAAAGTGGAAATCACCCGTTTCGCACTGACAACGGACGACGGGGAAACAGTTGATGACGGCCTGTGCCCGGAAGGCACAACCTGCCGCCTGAGCCGCGAATGGTGCTCTGATAGTGGCACATGCGGCGGCCTGCAGCCGATTGCTGAAAATGTTGAAGCGCTTGAGCTGTGCTACATTATTGATAATATGCGCGCCACCACAGCGCCAACCACCCTTGATCGTGCACGGATCACCTCGGTGATTGTATCGCTGTTGATGAGACAGTCGTACCGTTCAAACAAATACCGCAACACGGACGTATATATGCCCGCATCCGGCAATGCCGAACTGACTCCGAATATCGTCGGCGATCGAGCTGATGGATGGGGGCCGTTTAATGACATCTATCGGCGCAAGCTGGTTGTTTTCGAAGTTAAATCAAGAAATATCGGTATGAATCCATACCCTGGCTTTTAAACTCATGCACCACGACATGGCCCGATAGTGCGCCATGACAAACGGACATACACAGGGGTACACCATGAACAGGCGCGAAACAACAAAGTATGCGCGAACCGGGGATGTCAACAGCACACATGCCTGCCCGGCATGCGCCATGCTCCAGCCCACACACATACTCTCAGCGCACGTTCATCAGGCCGGTTTTACGATCGTGGAAGTCTTAGTGGCGGTCGTGGTCTTTGCTGTGGGCCTGCTTGCTATCGGCGGCATGCAGACCCAATCAATTTCACAGTCAACCTTCAGCGAACAGAGGACCATGCGGGTTAATGCCATTACTCATCAGGCCGAAACTCTTATACGCTTGCCGGTTCAGGCAGACACCACGAACAATGTAACGGTCGACCCGATATTTGCAGAAGCCAACATGTGCGAATATGGCGGAGAAACCTGTGAATGGTCGTATGTTGACAATGAAGACAATAAGCCCCATACGGTGCGCCAGCGCGTGACGCAGGGCTATCCCCTGCCGAACCTTGCCATGATTGAACTGGAGGTGGCACCGCAACACGTTAAAGCGAGCAAAGCCCAGAAGCGCACGGTACGTATCGCCTATGTCCGTTCTTTGCGCTGGAACTGACCCAAACAGGAAAATACCCTATGCGAATAATTATGCACAACAATCAAAACGGCATGATCCTGGTACTGGCCATGTTCATGATGGCCCTGCTTTCCATGATCGGCATTGCCTCCATGATGACCACCACGACCGACATTGAAATCGCATCCGGCGAGCAGCAGTATGTTGAGACGTTTTACCGCTCGCAGGCCTCGCATACCATTGCCGGCGAACTGCTGATTCAGGCGATATGGGACCGTGGCCTTGGCGCTGAAACAACCATTGGTTCCGGCGGAACCAGCGTCTCTACTCCCTATGATACCGTTGATCCCGACGGCAACCCGGCAATTTTTAAAGATATAGATGACTACACCTTCGCGTTTCGCCTGATTGACACGGAATTCCTTAAGGAAGACGAAGACAGCGTTTCAAAAACCGTTGCAGGCAAGGCGTTCAAGGTCTGGCAGGTTGATGAGCAGGATGTTGACGAACTGCCCTGCCCGCAAGACATGACCGCTTCTCAATGCAAAGCGCTTGACGCAGATATCGGCACCAAGGATTTAGACCTGTGGACCGACCTCCGGCTTGTACGCATGCAGGACGGAGAGCAGGTCGTGCTTGCCGATATTGATATTGACAAGATACGCTCGGAAACCATGGCCGGCGGCGGAGCCGAGTTCGGATCCAAGGACCTGGGCATCGGGTCCCAGATAGCCATTATCACCTATAACATTGATGCGCGCGCCCGGCTTTCAAGCGGCGATTTTCGACAGGAGCCCGTCACGCCAGGCCCTCGGATTCCGGCTCATGAAATAGCGGCAATCCCCTGAGCGCGCCAACGGACAGGAAACGCTGCGCTGCACCATGCTGCAAGCAGGGCGGCACTCACACGAAAGAAGCACGATATCCGGCGTGTTTTACAACCAGCGCGCGACTTGGCGAACGCCGCGCGCGCAACAGGAGGATGACCATGAAAAAAAACGTATGCTCACTGCTGATTGTCGCGCTCTGCGGCTGCATCCTGGCGATTGCGGCGCCGCGCGCGCAGGCAGAGTCCCGCGAAGAGGGCCCCGCGATTATTGACCGCAAGGGCCCCAACGCGCTGATGTTTGAAGGCCACGGCTTTGCGAACTTTGTAGACCGCTACATGCTGGTCACGAAGCTGACGCGCTTCTATGATGAAAACGGCGAGACAACGACATTGGCGGCCCTCAAAATTCCGTGCGAGGCCACGGATACAGTACCGGAGGCAGGCAAAAGGCGGCCCCCCCGAGGCGATCAGCGTGACCGTTGAGCATTACTTTGATGACAGGCCAACAGACACGCAAATGAACCTGGCGACCAAGAAACCGGAACCGCCGCAGTAAGCTTCGGGCCGGAGCCTTTAATTTTTTTTTAGAGAGGGTTACTGTTATGGCACCTATACTCAGATTCGCCCGCATGGCGGGCGCCTGCACGCTGACAGCGCTGCTGGTCTTCACCGCCGCCGCGACCCGGGCCCAGGAGCCCAGCATGGCCGAATACACGAGTTATCCCCTTTTTCAAACCGGCTCGGTCGCTCCCCGCATCATGATCGTACTGGACAATTCCGGCAGCATGAACTTTCCGGCCTACGGCGATGACGTCGAAGACTGGCCCAACCAAAAAACAATCGCCAAGGTCGTATGACGGGAAAGTATGCGGCGGATTTTCCGGCCGGGTTAACAGCCAGCTTTGATGACGGCAACGAGCAGAAAAACACCGGCCAGATCGTCCTGTGCAACGGCGTCAACGCGCGCACCCTGCTCGACCTTGACCTTGGCAGGGATGATGACTATTACGGCGGCACCAGCTGCAACAAGGCCTGTGCCTGCAATCAAGCCGTCATAGCAGGCATGCGCTTCACCGATGTAACCGTACCGAAACAGGTTGACGGCGTGCCGGTGGTGGTCAGCAATGCCTATATCGAATTCACCGCGCGCGCCAATGGCGGCTCGAACACGTTCCAGAAAGCCGCGCTGACGCTCACGATCACGGCCCAGGCCGCCGACAACCCGGCAACGATCGGCAACGCTAATTACAATATCTCCAGCCGGACCAACACGGCCGCATCCGTTACCTGGAGCGTACCGGGAACCGCGTGGACGACCGGATCAAAATACCAGACGCCCGATCTCAAGACGGTTGTGCAGGAGCTGATCAACCGGCCCGGGTGGGCGGCGGGCAACGCGATGTTTTTCAAGATAAACGCGGGAACCGAGGCCGGCGGCCGCGTGGCCGAGTCCTTTGACAGCAATGCCACCCTGGCGCCGCGCCTGGTCATTGAGTACGAACCCTGCACGGTGACCACCTATTACGGCTATTTCGACAGCAGACGCGCGCTACAGCTACGGCAGCAATAAATTCGTGCGCGATACGGCCGGTGCGTGGGACGGCAACTTTCTCAATTTCCTGTGCATGCGCCGCGGCGATATTTTGCGCAAAGCGGTAGTGGGCGGGCTTTCAACCAGCCGCACCGGCGGCGGCAACGCGACCCAGATCGGCATAACTGGCAACACAAGCCCCGGCGGTGATTTTCGGCGATACCATTCCGGTTCGGGCATGTCTCCCTGGTCAGACGCCTGGTACTTCATCAGCAACGGCTCACTTGTTGTTCGGGCGACAGACAGCTGGTCGGGCGCAACGCTTGGCACCTTTAAAATCGAGGTTGAGAAGGACCCGGTCGCGGAATATGATGAATTCGGGCCCGACGGAGAGCTGGCCGGCGTTTTTCAGAAAGTGGGCGACCGCGCCATGTGGGGCAACGCGTGGTTTCTCTCGGGAGACTCTCTTACCGCTGGCAAGGGTACAATCAACTACCCGATCGGCTCAAACATGACCAGCATGACCACCACCATGAAAAACCAGCCGTTTGATACCAATACCCCGCTTTCCGAAGTGCTCTATGCCGTCACCCAGTACTTCAAGCAGCAGGACGCCGAAGTCAGCGGATATCCAAGCAGTGCCATAGGGCCGTTCAACAACACCCGTGACCCCTATTATTCCAAAACGAACACTGATGTTAAGGAGCAATGCGCCCAGGCCTTCTGCCTTCTGCTGACGGACGGCATGTCAACCAAGGACAGGCGAATCCCGGCCTACCTTCAGAATTACTCCGGGGCGGGTGTTGAGTACTTTCCCAGCGACGGCATTAGCTATGCCCGCGACGTGGCCCTGTACATGCGCACGACCGATTTGCGCAGCAAAACCGTGGGAAAGGATGAGCTCAAAGGCACGCAAAACATTATTCTGTACGTGGTCTACGCTCTGGGCAACAACGAGACCGCCCGGACGCTGCTGAAGCAAACCGCGATCAACGGCGGCTTCGTAGACAACAACGGCAACAATCGGCCTGATCTGACGGCTGAGTGGGACAAGGACAGCAACGACATACCGGACACGTATTTTGAGGCCAAAAACGGGGCACAGCTCGAGGAGCAGCTGATGAACGCGATTCTGGCGATCCTTCAGCGGTCCGGATCCGGCACGGCAGTGTCCGTTCTCGCGACCAAGGGCGAGGGCGAGGGCACTCTTGTTCAGGCCATTTTCAACCCCTCGACCGCCACGAAAACGGGTGATGTCAAATGGACCGGCTACCTGCACTCGCTCTGGGTTGACGACCACGGCCAGATCCGCGAAGACACGGTTGCCGACCAGAAGCTCGACACGGATCATGATGATCGGATTGTTTTTAACGTTGACGAGGTAAGCGGCGACACGGTTATCGAACGCTACAGCGGGGAAGCGGAGACACCCTATGAGACCGCACCGCTGGAGAATCTCAAGGCAATCTGGTCTTCCGGCCAAAAGCTGGCTGAAACCGACCCGGCGTTCAGAAAAATCTACACCTATATCGGAATGGCACCGAGGCAAATCCGAACGCTGAATTTTGTCAATGCCATGAATTTTTGGAACATGATGGAGTACATGAACTTCCTGGGCGTCAGCAACGATACTGTCTGGAGCTACCTGGGAGCTGATGAAACAGCACGGGCCGTAAATCTGATGAAGTGGACGGCCGGCTACCCCGACACTGACTCTTCCTATTATGGCACCGTTTCGCTTCGCAACCGCACCCTGAACGACGGCACGCTGTGGAAGCTGGGCGACATCATTCACTCTACGCCTACCTCCATGGCCCAGCCCCTGGGAGACTATGACCTGCTGTACAACGACGCGTCCTACTATGACTACTATATGAATAACAGGGACCGTGAAACCGTGGTGTTTGTCGGCTCCAACGACGGCATGCTGCACGCATTTACCGGCTGGCTGTATTCCGGCGACCAATTTAAAAATCCCTATGATGTGTCGGGATATTTCGCCACACACAGCGACACGACTGCAGGCAATGTCGATATCGGCAGTGAGCTGTGGGCCTATATCCCGCAAAACATCTTGCCGCACCTGAAATGGCTGGCGCGAAAAGACTATACCCACGTCAACACCATCGACCTGCGGCCGCGCGTTTTCGACGCCAAAATTTTTACTCCCTCAGTGACGCACCCCAACGGCTGGGGCACGGTCCTAGTATGCGGCTTCGGCTTTGCGGGCGGCATGCAAATAAACTGCAACGCGAGCAGCTCTGTCGCGGCAAAAAAGGCAACCATGTATCCGGCGTATTTCGCCATTGACGTAACCGACCCCCGGGCTCCGGTCTTTATGTGGGAGCGCACGTTCCCCAATCTGGGCATGTCCTCCAATTACCCGAACCTGATGAAGGTGGGCGAACAATGGCTGCTTGCGATCGGCTCGGGCCCGACCAGCATGGCGGGCGACAGCGTGAACTCCGCCAGCCTGATTGTGGTTGACTTGAAAACCGGCGGCAATACGGCACAGGGCGGCCTGAAAAGCATTTTCACGCTGCCGGGCGGCAACGCCTTTGCGAACGAGCCGGTCTCGCTTGACAAGAACATGAACTATAACGTTGATTCCGTGTATGTCGCGGCCAATTACAATGACGGAACCGCCGAGTTGTTCCGCCTCACGGTGCCGCAGAAAAACAACTCGTCGTTCAAGGCCTGGGAAGCAGACGGCACAGCCCCGGTCTACATCTCCGATCCGGCTGATCTGAAATGGACGATCACCAAACTGTTTAAATCACCGCTGCCGATCACGGCCTCAGGCACACTGAGCGTTGACCGGAAAGACAATGCCTGGCTGTATTTCGGCACCGGGCGCTACCTGTCTCTGGCCGACAAATCCACTGCTCAGACCAAAACTACATCGTCGGCATCAAGGATCCCTTCTTTAACCCCGACCTGCCGGCCTGCAACTACGATTACCCGGCTGTGGCGTGCGAAATCAACACGCTGGGCACGGCTGCTGATCCGTTCAACGATCTTTTTGACGCTGATGAATACACGGTGTACGGCCGCTCCGATGTTGAAGGCCCGGCGGCACGATAACCTTCGACGACCTGGTGACCGAGGCTCGGCGCAATGTCTACCAGGGCTGGTACCGGCGTCTGCTGGAAACGAGCGGGGGCCCCGTCTGAGCGGGTAGTCAACAAGGGGGCCGTTCTGGGCGGCTCCTGCTGATGCCGACCTTCACCCCCAGCGTCGACCCTTGCGGATTCGGCGGCACAAGCCGTCTGTTTGCCGTCTATTATGAAACCGGCACCGCGTTCTTCAGGAAGGTCTTTCAGGAAGACACGGGCGAAGGCGCCGGTAATGGATGTTATCAGCCTGGGTGATGGTCTTGCCTCCAGCTTAAGCATTCACAGTGGGCGGCAGGCCGGCGGCAAAGTGTATGTACAGAAAAGTACCGGTGAGATTCTTGAAGTCGATGTTGATCCGGCCATTAAAATCAAGACAGGCCCGGAATACTGGCTGGATGACGGCTATTATTAAGCCGTAGCCCCGGCAACGTGCAGCAAAAAAGCCCCTGTGTTCAGGGGCTTTTTTTATATTAGAGCATTTCACAAAAAGATATAGCCATTTTTATCTGTCTGTCATCTCGACCGAAGGGAGAGATCTTGACGTTTTATTTATACAAAAATAAAGATTTCTCAGTCGCTCTACTCCTTCGAAATGGGTGTAAAAAAGAGACTACAGAAAAAAGAAAAATGCTCTGACAGGGTGTTGAAAAAATCTTTTTATACAGGCTGTTCAAAAATGCGCAGGTGCAAGGCGCGCACTATCATGAGGAATGAGGCGTACTTTTTCATGCGCCGCAGTGGATGATGCGCACACCGCAGCAGATGTACGTTTTTCAACAGCCTGCTATTAAACCCTGCGGCACAGGACAACGCGATCAAGGCGAGCATAATCGCGCACGACGTCAAGAGCGCAAAAGTGCCCGGCGGCTGCAAGCAGTCCGCTAACGGCCGACCCCTGATCATGCCCGATTTCAAGCATCAGCGCACCGCCTTCAACCAGCAGAGGGGCACATTGAGGAATCCAGCGGCGATACACCTCAAGACCGTCCGCGCCGCCGTCAAGGGCTGCGCGCGGCTCATAATCCCTGATATCAGGCGCCAGCTGCTCAATATCACCGGTTGCGATATAGGGCGGGTTTGAAACGATCAGATCATAGCGTTCCGCATCCTGCGCGCAGATTTCCGGAAACTGCGCCTGCACCACGCGCACCCGTTCGGAGAAACCCAGGCGTTCGGCATTAGCACGGGCGCAGGTCACCGCCTGAGCGGATGCATCCAGCGCAACAATATCAGCCTGCGGCATTTCCGCTGCCAGGGCCAGCGCAATCGCGCCGCTGCCGGTACCGATATCAAGCACACGAGGTCGAGCAACGTCCAATGCAGCCAAAAATCTGAGCGCGTGCTCGACCAGCACTTCGGTTTCTGGCCGGGGAATCAGCACACCCGTGCCAATTTCCAGTGTAAGCGTCCAGAAATCGCGCTGGCCCGTAATATAGGCAACCGGTTCATGCGCAGCACGCCTCCGGACCAGCTCGCCACAGGCCAGCAACTCCTGCTCAATCAGGGGGCGGTCGTAGTCCAGGTACAGCCCGACGCGGTCAAGCCCCAGACAGTGGCCAATCAGCAGCTCGGCATCAAGCCGCGCTGATTCAATACCCCTTTCGCGGAAATAGTCTCTGGTAACAGTGAGCAGTTGCAGCAAAGTCAATGGCTGTGACCGTCAGAAGACGCCCGTTGCGCGGCAGGAGCTGCGACCTGCATGCTCGCGGCCTGAAGTGCCTCGGACTGATAATAAGTGGTGAGCTGATCGATAATATCCTGCAAATCGCCAAGCATAATGCTTTCGATTCTATAAAGCGTCAGGTTAATCCGATGATCGCTGACACGCCCCTGGGGGAAATTGTAGGTGCGGATGCGCTCGCTGCGGTCGCCGCTGCCGACCATGCTCTTGCGCTGGCGCGATACTTCATCCTGCTGTTTTTGCATGGCGATATCCAGCAGGCGAGCCTTTAAAATTTTAAGCGCCTTGGCCTTGTTCTTATGCTGCGACTTTTCATCCTGGTTAATCACCACCATACCGGTGGGGATATAGGTAACACGCACAGCGGAATCGGTGGTGTTGACGCTCTGCCCACCCGGCCCGGATGAGCGAAACACATCGAACTTGAGGTCAGCGGGATTGATGTCAATATCAACATCATCTGCCTCGGGCAGCACGGCAACCGTAACAGCCGAGGTATGGATGCGGCCCTGGGTTTCAGTTTCGGGCACGCGCTGCACGCGGTGTACGCCGCTTTCGTACCTGAGCTGACTGTAGGCGCCCCGGCCGATGATAAGCGCGATGACCTCCTTGAGGCCCTTGAGGCCGGTCTGGCTCTGGCTCAGAATTTCGACCTTCCAGTTCCGGGTCTCAGCGTACTTACAGTACATGCGAAACAGGTCGTAGGCAAAAAGAGCAGCTTCTTCACCGCCTGTGCCGCCGCGTATCTCAAGGATCACGTTTTTTTCATCACGCGGATCACGGGGCAGGAGCATAATGCGCAGTTCCTGCTCAAGCCGCCCCAGGGTTTCTTCCAGCTCGGGAATTTCGGCCTGGGCCATTTCACGGATATCCGCGTCGCTGTCATGCGTCAGGGCGCGGTTGTCCTCTATGTCCTGGCGGGCCTTGCAATAGCTCTGGTAGGATTCGACAATCGGCTCTATTTTCGCGCGTTCCGACGTCAGGCTTTGATAGGTCTGCCGGTCGTTGAAAACAAGCGGATCGCTCAACAGGCGATCCAGTTCCTCATAGCGCTTAACAACTTCTTCCAGCTTCTCAAACATGCATAGAGCCATTAAAAATTGGGAACACCCGGCCACGCGCGCTCAACGGCCATGCGGCCGCACGCTGACAGTCTGCAGACGGACTGATAAAAAATTATTTTTTGGCAGCGTATTTTTTCTGAAACTTCTCGACGCGGCCGGCAGAATCGACCAGCTTCTGCTTACCGGTAAAAAAGCCGTGGCAGCTCGAACAGATTTCAACCTTTATTTCCGGGCGTGTCGAGCGGGTCTCAAAAGTGCTCCCGCAGGCGCAGTGTACCGTTGCAACTTCGTACTTGGGATGAATGCCTTCTTTCATTGCGTGTACTCCTTAAAGATTACTTGTTCATTGAACTCAAAAAATCATTATTATCCTTTGTATCGTTCATTTTTTCCACCAAAAATTCCATGGCGTCAACCGTATTAAGCGGCTGCAGCACCTTTCTCAGCAGCCAGATGCGCTTGAGCACATCGTCGCGCATGAGCAGTTCCTCCTTGCGGGTACCCGAGCGGTTGATGTCGATCGCCGGGAAAACGCGCCGGTCGGCAAGCTTGCGGTCAAGATAGATTTCCATATTGCCGGTGCCTTTGAATTCCTCAAAAATCACCTCATCCATGCGGCTGCCCGTATCAATCAGGGCGGTCGCGATAATAGTCAGGCTGCCGCCCTCCTCAATGTTGCGGGCCGCACCGAAAAACCGTTTCGGCTTATGCAGCGCGTTGGAGTCAACACCGCCGGAAAGCACCTTGCCGCTGGGCGGCACGACCGTGTTGTAGGCCCGGGCCAGACGCGTAATACTGTCCAGCAGAATAACGACATCCTTTTGATGCTCAACCATCCGCTTGGCCTTTTCAATCACCATTTCGGCCACCTGAACATGGCGTGTTGCCGGCTCATCAAAGGTTGAGCTGATGACTTCGCCCTTGACCGAGCGCTGCATGTCAGTCACTTCCTCGGGACGCTCATCAATCAGCAGCACCATCAAAACAACGTCCGGGTGATTTTGGGTAATCGAATTGGCGATGCTCTGCATCAGCATTGTTTTACCGGTACGCGGCGGCGAAACAATAATGCCGCGCTGGCCCATGCCGATGGGGGTCAGCAGGTCCATCACGCGGGCCGACAAGTTGTCGCTTGAGGTCTCCAGCTCAAGTTTCTGCATGGGATAGAGCGGTGTCAGATTGTCGAACAAAACCTTGTCGCGCGCTTTCTCAGGGCTCTCGAGATTGATGGTCTCAACCTTCAACAGGGCAAAATAGCGCTCGGAATCCTTGGGGGGCCTGATTTGGCCGGAAACCGTGTCGCCGACCCTGAGGTTAAAGCGCCGGATCTGCGAGGGAGATACGTAAATGTCATCCGGCCCCGGCAGATAATTGTAGTCCGGAGCACGCAGGAAACCAAATCCATCCGGCAGGATTTCAATAACACCCTCGCCGTAAATCAAGCCGTTTTGTTCAATTTCCGACTGCAGCAGGGCAAAAATCAAATCCTGCTTGCGCATGCTGCTGTAGTCCTCAATGCCCATCTGCTTGGCTGTTTCCATCAGATCATTGATTTTTTTGCACTTGAGTTCTTTCAGATTCATTAGACAGTGTCTCCCGGGTTTTTGTATTGAAAGCCTTGTAATCAAATCACGTGGCACACAGGCGCGCAGACTACCGAAGAGAACTCTTCAGCGCAAACATGCGTGGCTGTGATGGAATAATGCTATTCGTCAGGTTTCGCGTATCGTCGTGTGTGAGATCTTCAGAAATGAATTCCGATATTGAGCGTTACATGATTGATTGAACATTTACCGGTTCGTCAGGCGTTGTGAGTTCCGTCCGAACAGCGCAGGGCCCAGCGGCGCCGCGCGAAACTCCCCCAGACAGTCTACCCTTTTATTCTACTCATACGGGCGTTTTTTCACATGTGAGAGATGCTACACAGGAAAGAACATGCACACACTGATTTCTAACAGCTTAGAATTACGGGGAAGGGTATGTGCTGTAATAACAATGAGTACAGTATATAGTCCGCGCTATGGTATTGTCAAGTTTTTTTGTATATTTTTTGTTTTTTGCGTATGCCCGCCTACCGCTCCCGACGCACGGGCTGGCACAGGTCGCAAAAGCTGCACATACAGATCTGCAACCTTCTGGCGCAGGCTCTGCAATGTATCCTGATTATCAACAACAAAGTCAGCCGCAATTTTTTTTTCACATAGCGGCATCTGGGCTGCAATGCGGGCATCGGCCTGTGCAGCATCCAGTCCGTTGCGTTGCATCAGGCGCTGGCGCTGCAGGCCGGGCTCGCAGTACACGACAATACTGCGATCAAACATATCCTGCCAGCCGCATTCAAACAAAAGCGGCACATCAACAATAACAACCCCGTCAAAGCCTTCCAGGTGCAGGCTTTCAAGGCGCGCGTGTATCTGAGCGGCAATAAGCGGATGCAAAAGACTGTTGAGCGTCTCCAGACGGGTGCGATCGCTGAAAACCTCTGCGGCCAGGCGGACGCGGTCAAGCCTGCCTTCAGAAGTAAGCATCCCGGCCCCGAAATATGCCTTGATGCGCTCAAACCCAACACGTCCCGGCTCAACCACCTGACGGGCAATCTCATCAGCGTCAATAATCTCCGCGCCCAGTTCCCGGAACAGATGCGTCACCATGGTTTTGCCGCTGGCAATACCGCCGGTCAATCCTGCCGTTAGCATCACAGCCCCCGCAGCAGCTGCAGCACAGCTGCAAATTCATCCGGCAGCGGCGCTGTAAATTCCAGCACCTGCTGCGTGCCCGGATGCGTGAACTGCAAAAAACCGGCATGCAGTAATTGTCGCTTCAGACCCTTAACAGCGTCCTGCAGGGCCTTGTTCCTGATTGAGCGCAGCCTGCGGGAGTCACCATAGGTTGGGTCACCCAGCACACTATGGCCGATGGAGGCCAGATGCACGCGAACCTGATGCGTTCTACCGGTCTGCAATTCCACCTCCAGCAGGCTGTAGTCGTCAAAGCGCTCAAGGCAGCGCCAGTCCGTCACAGCCTGGCGGCCCCTGCGCGGATGAGCCGACATTTTCTTGCGATCCGCGCGGTCGCGGCCGATCAAAGTTTCTATCTGACCGCATTCCTCCTCCATGCTGCCATACACCAGGGCCTGATAGCGGCGCACAACACTATGAATCCTGAACTGTTCGCTCAGGCACACATGCGCCTGATCATTTTTGGCAACCACCATGACGCCCGATGTGTCCTTGTCGAGCCGATGCACGATACCCGGGCGCTGCACGCCACCGATACCGGCAAGATCCCGGCAGTGAAACAGAAGCGCGTTGACCAGCGTGCCTGTATGATTGCCGCAGGCCGGATGCACCACAAAATGAGCCGGCTTGTTGATGACAATAACCCAGGCGTCTTCATACACAATATCCAGCGCAATGTCTTCAGGTTCAGCCTCAACCGGCACGGGATCGGGCAGACTCAGGGTTACCTGGTCTCCGGTCTGCACCCGGCAGGAAGGCTTGGCAGCATGGCCATTGACCTGAACGCAGCCGTCGCGAATGGATTGCTGCGCGCGCGAACGGCTGATAGAAGAGACCGCCGACGCAATGGCGACATCAAGGCGCTGAGCGCTAAGCGCCTCGTCAACGGTAAAAGAAGTAGTATTCATGAGGACAAAACCGTTTGCAGCGCCTGAAAAAGAAGCTCGTCTTCTCCGGGTGCCACCGTGCGCATATCAAGCAGTACTCGATCGGATTTGATGCGTGCTACAACACAGGGCTGCCCCAGGCGCAGGCGCTGTTCAAGCTCCGATGCGCTGCCAGGCCCCGGATCAAGCTCAACCGCCCAGGTCGGCAACTCTCTCAAAGGGCAGGCCCCGCCGCCGACCTGTGAGACATCCTGCACCTCCCGCACGCGGCATCCGGGCAGCGCGTCCTGCAAACGGCGCACAAAGCTCTGCGCCCGGGTGCACAGCTCTTCAGGAGAGGCTTTCAACATGCGCACAACCGGAAGCATATCAAGGCGATCAGGGGCAAACGCATACATACGCAGCGTGTGTTCAAGCGCGGCCAGGGTCATTTTGTCAAGACGCAGAGCGCGGGCGAGCGGATGTTTTTCAAGCAGGTCAATAAAGTGCTGTTTACCAGCAATTAAACCGGCCTGCGGGCCGCCCAGCAGCTTATCGCCGCTGAATGTCACACAATCAACGCCTGCGCTGAGCGCTGCCTGCACCGTTGGCTCATCGCGCAGCGCGTCAATGCCCGCATCGGCCATGCACCCGCTGCCCATGTCATAGACAACAGGCACGGCATGCTCGCGGCCCAGAGCAACAAGCTCTTCCAGATCAACCCCTGAGGTAAAGCCGACAATACGGTAATTGCTGGTGTGGGCTTTAAAAATCAATGCACTGCGATCGGTTATGGCGTCCCTGTAGTCGCGCACATGCGTGCGATTGGTTGTGCCGACCTCAATCAGGCGCGCCCCGCTCTGCTGCATAATATCAGGAATGCGAAAACTGCCGCCGATTTCGATCAACTCACCCCGCGACACGATAACATCCCGGCCACGCGCGATTGCAGTTAAACACAGTAAAACAGCGGCTGCATTATTATTGACCACACAGGCAGCCTCGGCCCCGCATATCCGTTGCACAAGATCTGCAATATGCTCGCCGCGATGGCCGCGCGTACCCTGCTCAATATCAAACTCAAGATTGCTGTAGCCGCGCGCTGTACGCATCACAGCCTCAAGCGCGGCCTCGCACAGAGGCGCCCGGCCCAGATTGGTATGTACAATAATTCCGGTGGCATTGATGAGCGGCCTCAGGGAAAGTGACGCAAGCTGCTCAATTTTACGCCTGACAGCGGCCGAGTCGAATTCGCCGGCAGACACAGCCGCTTCCGGCTGAGCTGAACCCGCAGTCAGGATCGCGGCGCGGCGCTCGGAGATCAATTCCTGAACAGCACGCACGGCAAGGCTGCGCCCCGCCTCACTGATCACATCCTGCATCCAGGATTGCCGCAGGATTTCATCCACGGACGGCAGCGCGCGCAAAAGATCTTCTTTCATTAAACAGCCTCTGCTAAAAAAAAGAATTTGACCGGACGCTATGCCCGCTTATTCTTCTTAAAGACCAGAAAATCATGCGAATGTAGTTATGGCTCCTGATACTGGCAGACATAAAGCGGGCAATAGCTATTTTTGTAACAATTTATATAAATTTTTATCATAAAGGCCGTAACCCCGCAATCTAAAATAACTTTTTATTCAAGTTGCCATGAAACAGTACGATACTATTTCTATAGTTGCGCACGCCAAAAAACAGCGTATGGACGTTTTATTGTTCAGGAGACATCATGAGTAAAAATTATCTCTGGATTATAGGCAGCATCACCCTGCTGCTCATAGCCATAAACGCCCAGGCATTTTACTTTACCATACAGTTGCATAATGGCAATGAAATGAAAACGGCGCAGTACTGGGAAGACGGCGATAAAATAAGCTTTTACGCACGCAGCGGAACTGTCTCGCTGCCCAAGGCAATGATCAAAAATATTATGAAAGTCGACGGCGCACTTGAAAGCGAACCCGTATATCTCTCTGCAGATCCCTTGACCGATGCGACTGAAGAACCCGACTATGAAACGCCCCTGCTGGAAGATAAACCCGGTTTCGGCGCCGAACAGACCGAGGAATTTAAAGCGGACCTGCGCGACAGGCTGAACATTATCGGGTCGAACCTTGAGAACCTGGAACGCAACAAAGAAATGTTCATGCGTCAGCGTGAGGGCTACGAGCAGGACCGGGCAAAGGCCACGGAGCGGATTGCGGCAACGGACAAAGAGACGTTGCTGAGCGCTGATGAGCGCACCGACCGCATGCAGCTCGAAAACGCCAAGATTCAGGATGCCGAGGCAAAAATAACGCGTGTGGACGACCAGATACGCAATAATGCCCGCCTTATTGATGCACAGAACAATATGAAAGCGCGCCTTGAAAAAGAATTGGGAGGTCTTACCAAATAAGAGTGCCGCTGAAGTAGCGGAGGTTAGCGGCGTTCAATCGTAAGTTTTTTTTCCAGACAGGACCGGCTCGCAATGCCGCTCCTGTTTTTATTATGTGCCCCGGCTCCGACGTTGCGGACGAGTTATTCAACGGCCCTTGCAACCTGCCGCATACTGCCTTCCTTGATCAAACGGCACTCCAGATAAAATCGCTTCTCCTCGGCCGCGCCCATGGAAAATGTTTTCCGCGGAAGGGCCCCCTCCAGCAGGATGGTGCGAAAAAGGTCATCCTTGGATATGGACGGCAGATAAAAACCGGCATTACCCGGCTGGCTGCCCAACCCTGTAACGACGGCATCCCCGTGAACATAATCAATAGTGGCCTGCGGATTTTTTTGCAGATACGCATCCAGAAAGTCCTGCAGGGTGCCGGTGGCACACACGTGGGCGGGTGTGTCAACTTCAACAATACCGCAGCCGCTGGCGCTTACCCATCCGAAGCGATGCAGCGCGGACGATCCGGTTTCAGCGGCAATTGCAGCGGCCTCCCGGGGAGACGCCGTCTGCATGCGCGCCCGAAAGCCCTGCCGGAAATACTCCTGCAGCTGATCCGACAGGCTCTCAGCCGGTATGTTAAACAGCACCCGGTGAATAGGCTCGAACAACAGCCCAGGATCATGCAGGTTTATCAGCTCTACCAGCGCGTAGCGGGCCGGATGACACATGCACTCAGAATGATCACTGCGAGATTTTTTTATTGTCTCCCAGATACTTTTTGCCGTTGCAAGCGAATGGTTGCCGTCGCCGACTGCGTACAACAATGTGCCGCCGCGCACGTCGCCATAACGCTGCTGCATTGTCTGCGGTGCTGCCAGACGCTGCAGCGCCTGTGCCACAGATGCTATGCGGGCGGAATCACTGACCGCCCAGCCCCGGATGCGGCCTGCCTGCAGCATCAGCTCAACATCATAGAGCGGATGCGCAGCATGTTCAAAAAGCGGCTCGATCACGCTGCATTCGGGATCATCAATCAACACCATGATATGCGGCAGCTCAAGGGGCGCGTCCCGGCGCACGCTGATGCGCGGCGGCAGGCGCTCTACAATCGTGCCTTCCGAGGCGCGTATCAGGCTGTTTGAACCTGCGCGATAGTCATAGCACTCAAGATCAAGACCCACCACCAGGCCCTTGCGCGAAGCAGCATGCGGTGTCTGCCGGTCAATCAGGATAAAGCCCGGAGGCTGTGCGACAAGCAGACCCTGATCAAGGCAGGCCTGCATGCTGCGGTTGATATTGGCCACCTGCTCATCCGTATTCCGGTCAAGATAGACCTCAGGCAGGATCATGTGCAGAGTGGACGGGCTGTCACCGACAAAATCAGCAGCCTGCTGCCAGTATTCGGGCTGCGAGGTATACTGATCGCAGGCAATAACGGCCCACTTTGAAAGATCAATACCCGGACGGGGAATCAGGATCGTCGGAACATGCAGTGCTACTGACTCAAGGATTGTATTCATCTACATAAACGCGTGTGGTTATCGGTTCTGTGAAGCATGAAGCGCGCTGGGGCGTCTTAACTCCCGGTTGCGTACCCGCACTTCCGGGCACGAATGTTTTAGATACGATACTGAAAGCAACCGCAAAAATCAACTTCTTTCATGCAAAGATGCCGGTATAGCTGCGGCAACACCCGTCCTGCATGCCTGTACGCCGGGGACTGCAGGGCAGCCGCTGCGCACACCTCCCCGTGCATCAGCACTGCTGTTTAGGGTGTTGAAAAAGTCTTTTTATGCAGGCTGTTCGAAAAAGTTCCGATGCAAGGCGCGCGTTGTCTGTGACACCTGCTTGCAGGCAATTATGAGGAATGAGGCATACTTTTCCGTACGCCAGCGTAGCGCACCGCAGCAGATGGGTGTTTTTCAACAGCCTGTTAGAGAATCTGTCAGTACTGGCGAAGCACCTGATAGAGACTGTCGCGTTCAACCGGGCGACTGCCGCTCTGGCGAATAACCTCAATGAGCGTGTCCCGCCCAAGGCCGGTAGCGGTCGTGGCTCCGGCAGCGTGGGTAATCTTTTCTTCAAGCACGGTGCCGTCAATATCATCAGCCCCGAAAACAAGGCAGAGCTGGGCCACAGGCACCCCGGTCATAATCCAGTAGGCCTTTATGTGTTCGAAATTATCAAGCATGAGACGGCCGACGCTGATCATGCGCAGAATTTCAACCGCTCCGGGCCGGATGGCCCGGTCGGCAAACACGGTGTTGTCCGGGTGAAACGGCAGCGGGATAAATACCTGGAACCCTGCGGTTTCATCCTGCAGGGAGCGCAGGCTCAACAGGTGATCAATAACATCCCCGGCGGTTTCAATATGGCCGAATAGAAGCGTTGCATTTGATTTGAGCCCCATTTCATGCGCCGCGCGCATAACCGCAAGCCATTCGGCCGCAGATGCCTTGTGCGGGCATATGGCGGCACGCACACGGTCGCTTAGAACCTCGGCCCCGCCGCCCGGCAAAGAGCCCAGCCCGGCGTCTTTCAGGCTGCTGAGCACGCTTTTTACGCTGCTGCCGGCAATCTGTGCAAAATAATGGATCTCGGCTGCGGTAAAAGCCTTAATATGCAGATGCGGAAACTCACGATGCAGACACCGCACCATGTCGAGGTAATAGGCAAACGGCTTTTCCGGATGCAGGCCGCTGACCATATGAATTTCAGTTACGCCCGCTCCGGCGGCACGTACGCGTTCAACCGCCGTCTGCTGATCCATGCAATACGCGCGCGGATCATGCGCATCACAGCTGAACGCACACAGAGGGCAGCGGGCCGCACAGATGTTGGTAAGATTGAGGTGGCAGTTCACATTAAAAAAGACCCGCTCGCCGCTGCGGCGTCTTTTAACGGCATGTGCGGCAGCGCCCAGAGCGATAATATCATTGGAGGCAAGCAGGTGCAGACCGTCAGCCCTTGAAAGGCGCTCACCCGCAAGGCATTTTTCCAGGATTGCTGCGACACCGGAAGGATCGCGTGCGTTTTTTTTATGCATGGCACCACACCGGGTTATAGATTCGCACACACTGCACCACCTGCGTGCTATGGTACACGTCCTGCCGTATTCCGGGCAAGAAAAAAAACATGCCGTGAAAACGGAAGGGGAAGAAACGCATGACAGTGCAGCGTTTTTTTGTTATGTACATCTAGCATGCGCACATCAAGCCTTGACTGCGATAATGATGCTGCCCCTATACAGGGCTACGACACACGGAACCTTGAACGCGACCTAGATATACACTCATACGGCAACATTTCGCCGTGTATACACTGAGCATGACTGCAATGCCTGATAAAACAACCCTTGTGCGCTCATACTTCGATGCCATTGCCGGCCGCTATGACCTCATGAACACGCTGTTGTCCTTCGGGCTGCATCATGTGTGGAAAAGCAGGACGCTCAGGGAAGCTGCCATCAATGGCAACATGCACGTGCTGGATGTATGCGGGGGTACCGGCGATCTGGCACGGCTTGCCGCGCGCCGGCTGAACCACAGGGGAGCCGTTACGCTCTATGATTTCAGCCTTGCGATGATGCGTGCCGGGCGCAGTCGCACCGATGCGCGTCAGCACCCCGTACAGTACATATGCGGTGACGCCCGCTTTCTGGCCCTGAAGGATCAATGCTTTGACGTGGTTTTAATCGGCTTCGGGCTGCGCAACCTGGAAGACATGAACGCGGGCCTGCGCGAATTTCAGCGCGTGCTCAAACCCGGCGGGCGCCTGGTGTGCCTGGAGTTTTCGCAGCCGGCTGCGCCCCTGCTTCGCCGCATCTACGATGTGTATTCCTATCGAATTATTCCCGAGCTGGGCCGTTTGATTACGGGCTCCCACGAAGCCTACACCTATCTGCCGGATTCCATCCGCCAGTTCCCGCCGCCTGAGCGCCTGCGGCAACTGTTCGAACAGTCCGGGTTCAGCAACGCATCCTATCGGCTGCTGACCGGCGGCATAGCTGCAATACATACAGGCTGCAAAAAATAATATCGTTCAAAGACTGCCGGGCATAACACCCCATACCGGAGAATGCCCCGACCTGCGGATGTACTCAATGCAATTCGGATAGTGCTTGTGATGGCGCAGGCTCAAACGCCACCCGGGGCTTTGCCCAGCACGGTTCCGGGCGGCATGCCCGTGCCTTTTAAAAAATCACCGGTACACATCTGCTTTTTACCCTCAAGCTGAAGCTCAACGATCACCAAAGCGCCGCCCCCGGTTGCAACCGTTATGCCCTCTTCTTCTGCCTGCAGTACCGTTCCCGGCGCAGCCGAACCAGGAAATGCGTCCCGCACAACGGCAGCATGTATTTTTAAAATCCGTCCCTCAAGCAGGGTATGACACCCCGGCCAGGGTGTCATACCGCGCAGGCGGTTATAGATGGCTACAGCCGGCTGCGACCAGTCAATCAGGCCGTCGCTTTTACTGAGCATCGGCGCATATGTTGCGAGCTCGTGCTGCTGTGCAACCGGCTGCCATCCCGATCCGGCAAGCTGATCAAGCGCCTGCCCCAGCAATCTGCCTCCCAGCACTGCCAGGCGGTCATGCAGCGCAGCCGCCGTGTCATCCGGCGCGATCAATTCCCGCTGCTGCAATACAATCGGCCCGCTGTCCATTTCAAGGTCAACCTGCATAATGGTAACACCGCTTATCTGCTCACCGTTAATGATCGCCCAGTTGATCGGGGCAGCCCCGCGATAGGCCGGCAGCAGCGAAGAATGCACATTGATGAACCCAAGACGCGGAATATCCAGAAGACTCCGGGAAAATATCTGACCGTAGGCAGCCACAATAGCCAGATCAGGCTCAAGCGCGCGAAACTGTTCAAGGAAATCAGGAGCGCGCACCTTTTCAGGCTGCAGAATCTGCAATCCCGCCCGCAGAGCAACGTCCTTGACCGGAGAAACCTGCACGTGCTGACCGCGCCCGACCCTGCGATCCGGTTGCGTTATGACTGCTACGGGATTCTGGCAGCGCTGGATCAGCACCTGCAGAGAGGGCAGCGCGAAACGCGGGGTCCCGAAAAATACTATCCGCTTATCCTGCATGCCGTTTCACGTCTCCATACAACGCATACACTATACAATACAATCAGCAGTTCCTGATTGTGCCCCATTCCGCACCGGGTGTCAATGTGCTCAAAGTCGCAAAAGCGCATCGCTGCTTTAATGTATCCACATTCGAAATACGAGGTAATAGGCTACTCTGAAAAAAAGGGGGGGTGCAAGCCGGCACGCAGTTAAAGGGAGGAGGAAAATCTGCTGCGTACCGGCCTGCGGAAAAGGCTACTGTGCGGGCTGTCCGGCCGTCACACCACCTTCCGGCATACGCCCGGAAGATGTTTCAAGATAAAAGTATGTGCGTACATTCATTTGCACCTGCTGATATTCGGTCTCCAGACGGTTTATGTCACTCTTCAGGAAGGCAATCTTTTTTTGAAGTTCCTCCAGCGGAGAGCTCATATCCTGCTGCAGGGAAACAACTGACTGTTGTTCAGGGCCGCTGTCGAGCGTCGGGCCTTGATTACCTGCAGAGAGCGGCTGCCCGGCTTCATCACAGGCCTGCGCAATCCGTGCGTGCTCAGCCACGGCTTGTTTCTGCAACGCCAGCGTTCTGTCCAGGCTTTCGCGGGCTTCAAAGAGTTTGCTTTCAGTACGCCTGAGCTGACGGTATAAAACCAGGTCCTGTAGGCCAGAAGCACCCTTGCCCTCGCGCGCCTGTATTCTCTCTCGTATAAACCGCAGTATGTTCATGAGCATCTCCTGTGAAGTTCGTTGCAGTACTGCTGCGAAGCAGACTGCATGCACCGTTCTACTTATAATTGTAACTGCCTGAGCGCGCGCTGCAATGCAAACTATCGTAAAACACTGCCCTGTCTGTTTTGCTTAACTTTTACCTTGCAATTTGCGCCTGTCATCTATAATTGTTACAGCAAAAAACAAAAACAGTCTGCCGGGCCTGAAACGCTGCATCCTGCGGCGCGGAGGCACACAAGGAGAGACAATGCAAAAAACAAAAGCGCGCATACTGGTTGTGGAAGATGACAGGGCGATTTTAAACGGCCTGCTCGATGTGCTCGTGTTTAACGGCTATGACCCGATTGGCATTGAAGACGGTGCCGCCGGCCTGGAAACTGCACTTAAGGAAAAGTTCGACCTGATTGTGCTGGATATTATGCTGCCGCATGTCGATGGATTTACCATCTGCAGCCAGGTCCGCCGGGCAAAGCCATCGCAGGGCATTATCATCATGACCGCCAAAGGCTCAGAGGACGACATTGTGAACGGCTTTAAATCCGGTGCCGACGACTACATCTGCAAGCCGTTTTCACTGCGCGAACTGATGGTGCGCGTTGAGGCTGTGTTGCGGCGCAGCGGCAAGCTCACGGGTGATGAGCATCTGAACCTGCAGGGGATCAATTTTGACGGCACGAACCTCACGGCATCAACCGCACAAAACACGCTTGAGATCACGCGCCGCGAGATGGACATCATGGTGTATCTGCATCACCACCGCGACCGCATTGTTTCCAAAAAGGATATGCTGCGGGATGTCTGGGATTACGCGGATGCTAATATTGAGACCCGAACCGTCGACATCCATATCCTGAAACTCCGCAAAAAAATTACCGCATTGATCGGCGACAACCACCTGATCGGCACTGTGCGCGGCGAAGGCTACCGCCTGGAGCTTGATGAATGAAAAAGCTAACGGCCCTGCTGGTGCTGTTTACGCTGGCGATTTCCATTCCCCTTGCATACCTGATGCTGCGCACCTACCGGAGCATTGAACAGGAAGAACTCTCGGAACTGCACTACTTTGCAGAAACGGTCTTTTTCCTGATGGAAACTGAGCTGAGTGAATTGGTATCGGTCGAAGAGTCCCGCCCGATAGAAGCCTACCATGCGGACTATGAAGGACCCGGGGCTGTCATCAACAGTTCCAAGCCTGCCTATATTGTAGCGTATATACAGAATAATCCGGACGGGTCGTTTCAAACGCCCATGGCGGATACATTCGCTATGTTGTCGAATAACCAGCGCGCCCGGATTGAACGGCTGAAAAAAATCAATGATGCCTTCAACCGGATCCGGTTCAAACTGCCCGGTGATGGTGCAAGCAGCCCTCACAAGCAGCATGCCCGAGAGGAAAACTATGATGATCTCAGATTCGCTGAAAAATACCTGAGCCGCGGCGGTCAGCGCCCAGACACACTGTACGCACGCCACACAAACCGCCGGGTAGAAAACCTGACCGCCCAGCAGGTTTTGCAATTCGCGCAGACGGACCAGCGCCTGGCACTTGCGCGTCTGCTTGAAGCACGGCGCGCTATCAAGGACAGTGACATCGTGCGTACCATAGTCGCTCGCACCATCGAAGACGCCGAAAAGCAAACGCCATTCGGATTTTCAGAGGTATCTGATCTTGAGCCTTTTCAGAACATCTGGCGGGAACTGATGGAAGAGCCCGGTGAACTGCTGGTGGAGATTGATCCCATGCAGGCCGTATTTCTCGACGATAACCATCTCTATCTTTTCCGCCGAATACTGCTTAACAATCAACTCTACTCTCAGGGGGCGGTTATCCGGGTATATGATCTGCTCGCGTATTTAATGCAGAAATATTTTTCGGATCAGCCCATGAGCCGCTTCACCCATTTATGCCTGAGCCTTTCCAGCGGCGACCGAATTTTAAAAATGCTGCGCGCCGGGACGTTCTCTTTTAACCCGACCTTTTCGCTGCAACATTCATTTTCGCGGCCGTTTAGTTTTTTGCAGGCCTCCCTGACCTGCGATACGGTGCCTGGTTCTCCTGCACGCGCCTCACTCAATCGCATCATGCTGCTGCTGGCGGCCACGATTCTGATCGGCCTGTTTGTTATTTATAAAAGCGTCAGGGCCGTTGTAGAACTCTCCGAGCGCCGATCCGGTCTTGTCTCGGCGGTAACGCATGAGCTCAAAACCCCGCTGAGCACAATCCGCATGTATATTGAAATGCTTGAACAGGGGATCGCCCGGGATCAGGACCGCGAGCAGGAATACTACCGCATCCTGGGCTCTGAAACCTCGCGCCTGGCGCGACTGATCAGCAATGTGCTCGAGTTCGCCAAACTGGAAAAACGCCAGCGCCGCATGAGTCTCACGCGGGGCACCTTTGATGACGTTCTCCAGGAGGTAAGCGCAATCATGCAGACCCCCATACAGAAGGCCGGTTTTCAGCTGTGCATTGAACGTGAAGATAACCTGCCCGAGTGTGCCTATGACCGTGAGGCCATGATTCAGATTCTGATCAACCTGATTGAAAACAGCCTCAAGTTCGGTGCGCAGGCCCCCAGAAAGGAACTGCTGCTGCGCTGCGCTCGTGAGGGTCGTAGTGTACGCATCAGCCTCAGCGACACAGGCCCGGGGATTCCCCGCCGCGCGCTTAAAAAAATATTTGAGAATTTCTACCGTGTCGACAACGATTTAACGCGCACTACCGGCGGAACCGGCATCGGTCTTGCCCTGGTAAAAAGCCTTGTCACGGCCATGGGCGGACGCGTGCGGGCCGTTAATAATGACGGGCCCGGATGCACGATTATTCTGAGCATGCCCCTCGCAGACATGGACCGAAATCGTCCACTGCAGTAGCCCCCCTGCCGACACCTCCAAACCGGCCAGACACCCTGTAGGCATTGATTTATGGCATCCTTTAGAGTAGAGTGGCGTATGCCCCACCGGCAGCAATCAACAACAAGGAGAAGCACATGGCAATATCGTCAACCATAAAAGCAAACCTGCAGAAATCATCCTGGATACGAAAAATGTTTGAGCAGGGCGCCCAGCTTAAAAAACAATTCGGCGCTGATCGAGTCTTTGACTTCAGCCTCGGCAATCCGAATCTTGAGCCCCCGAAAGAATTTTTTGACGCTCTCCTGGATGAGGCTAAAACGCACATGCCCGGTCGGCACGGCTACATGTCCAATGTCGGCTATGCGGAGGCCCGTGAAAAAGTTGCCGAATATGTTTCCGAGCAGCACGGCCTTGATCTTTTTGCCGAACATGTTGTGCTGACCTGCGGAGCCGGCGGTGCTTTGAACGTACTCTTCAAAACACTGCTTGATCCCGGTGATGAGGTGATCGTTCCCAGCCCTTATTTCGTCGAATACAACTTCTATATCGGCAATCACGGCGGTGTCTGCATAACAGTGCCGACCGATGAAGGATTTTTACTGGACACGGCCGCCATCGCAGCGGCAATCACCGACAGGACCAAGGCTGTTTTAATCAATTCGCCGAATAATCCCACCGGCCGGATTTACAGCGCCGAATCGCTCCGAGAGCTCGGCACTGTAATTACGGATGCTTCCCGGCGGCTGCAGCGAGACATTTACCTGATTTCCGATGAGCCCTATGCAAAAATTGTTTTTGATGATGCCGTGGTTCCGAGTATGCTGCAGGTCTGCCCAAACAGCATCCTGATTACGTCATACTCAAAAGATCTTTCCATTCCGGGTGAGCGTATCGGCTTCATTGCCGTAAACCCGGCCCTTAAACCGCTTGGTGATTTGTTAAGCGGCCTTGCCTTCGCGCAGCGCACGCTTGGCTTTGTCAATGCACCGGCGATCATGCAGCGTGTCATCGCCCGCCTGCAGGGCGTAACCGTTGACACATCACTGTACCAGCGCAAGCGTGATCTTCTGTGCGGACTGCTCAAAGACCTGGGCTACAGTTTCGTGCTTCCTGAAGGCGCCTTTTATCTGTTCCCCAGCGCGCCCATAGATGATGACGTGCAATTTGTGCAGGACCTGCTGCAGGAACAAATTCTTGTTGTTCCCGGCAGCGGGTTTGGGCGCTCCGGACACTTTCGAATATCCTACTGTGTTGAGGATGCCGTTATTACCGGCGCGGCGGATGGATTCGGGCGCGTAGCAAAAAAATACGGCCTGCGCTGAACTGTCAAACAGCGGCCGAACGGCTAACGGTCCCTGCCCTGCCGCATGACTTCGCTGCAACTCATAAAAAAAGCGGGGACCCCATATGAGATCCCCGCTCAATAAACAGCGTTACTTATATTCCGTACCGCAAAAGGCTTACTGCCGGTTAACCAGGGGCTTGGCAGCTTCCTCAATATGCAGGATATTATCGGCGTATAATTTCTCGACCTGCTCCTTCGAGTATCCCAGCGTGTGCGCCAGAACCTCTTCGGTATGCTCACCCAGGAACGGCCCGTGTCCGCGCGGCCCGCAGGGGGTTTCAGACATCTTCAGCGGACTGCCGTACATCTTCATCTTGCCGATATAGGGCTGCTCGACTTCAACCATCATCTCACGTGCCTTGACGTGCTCATCATTATCGGCCAGTTCCTTGATTGAGCGGGTGCGCATGCATGGAACCCCATAGACCTCCATCTGCCGCTCGGCTTCCTGTACCGAGTCCTGTGCCATAACCCACTCTTCCACAACCTTATGAATAAAAGGCGCGTTCGCTTCGGTGCAGCGCGTTGACACAGTCGCAGCACGTGGATCGCTCAGCAACCAGGTGTATTCATCGCCCATGGTCTTCACAAGTGACTCCCAGCGCGGCTGCGTAAGCGAGGCGATCGTAATGTAACCGTTCTTGCCTTTATAAATACCATACGGCGCATAGCCGGGATGCAGACGGCCGATCTTAGGCGGATCAACCGGATCTCCCATTGCGCTGGTCATGAGATACCACGGCAGTGTGTTTTCATGGAAGGAAAACAGGCAATCCATCATGGAGATATCAATGTTCTGGCCTTTACCGGTTTTGGTACGATTATACAGCGCGGCATTAATCGCGACACAGGCATGGATAGCAGCGTTCATATCACCGATAGAAACAGGCGCGATTTGCGGGCTTAAAGACTGATCGGTCCAACCGCTGGCACCCTGGGCAATCATATCATAGCCCGGTTTTTCGTAATACGGGCCCCAATGACCAAAACAGGATACTGAGCAGTATATAATACTGGGATTGATCTTTTTCACGCTCTCATAGTCGAGATTAAGACGCTCCATAACGCCGGGAGCAAAATTCTCAATGAGAACATCGCTTTTCTTAATCAATTCGTGAATGAGTTCCGTGCCCTTTGGGTCTTTCAAATTAACACAGATACTTTTTTTGCCGCGGTTGCAGTTAATATTATAGGAGCTCTGCGTTACACCGTTATGCTCGCGGATAAGGGGCAAATGGCGCTCATTGGTTCCATCCTTGTAACGCTCAACCTTGATAACGTATGCTCCCATGTCGGCCATGGTGCGCGTTGCGAACGGACCTGCCAAAACCCAGGTAAAATCAAGAACCGTTACACCGTCAAGCGGTCCGGGTTTAAGTTTTTCCTCCATGTCATTCCTCCACTGGATAATAGGGCCTTAAAAACAGTTAAAAACAACTAAATATTTAAATTTTAAAGATACTAATTATACCGAATCCTCCAAAAAAAGCAACTCCTAACAAAACGAAGGCACACTGCCGTCCGGCACCTGTCAGCAGCCGGGTCCTTCATAACGCGGGAGCATGTCTGCAGGGATATCAGCCAGAAACGGCAGGCGCGCATCCTTTGGTGAAAGAATCGGGTTCGCTGATCTGCCAGTCGATTGCAATGTCGGGGTCGTTCCAGTTAACTCCCCGGTCAGCCTCGGGATGATAGAACTCATCGCATTTATACATGAAATGCGCTGTCGGGCTCAGCACGCAAAAACCATGTGCGAAACCGCGGGGAATAAACAACCGGCGCCTGTTCTCATCAGAAAGGATTTCGGCAGCCCAGTGGCCGAACGTGGGTGATCCCCGGCGGATATCAACAGCAACGTCCAGAACAGCACCCGTAACCACCCACACCAGCTTGGCCTGCGGAAAGGGAAGCTGATAGTGCAGGCCGCGCAGAGTGCCAGTCATTGAAAAGGAATGATTATCCTGCACAAACATGCAGTCAATACCCGCCGCACGGTATTTTTCCTCATGATAAGCCTCCATGAAGAAACCGCGCTCATCGCCGAGCACATCCGGCTCAATAACCAGAACCCCCGGCAAACGGGTGGGAATAACCTTCAGAGTCATTGCTGGTGTGCGTCTTTCACGATATCGAGCAGATAACGGCCATAGGTGCTGGTTTCCATTTCACGGCCGAGTTTTTCAAGCTGAGCAAGACCGATATATCCCATGCGAAAGGCAATCTCCTCCAGACATGAAATCTTGAGGCTCTGGCGGGCCTCAATCGCCTCAACATAGCTTGCAGCCTGCTGCAGGGCCTCATGCGTGCCGGTATCAAGCCAGGCAATACCGCGCCCGATCAGCTCAACCTTGAGCTGGCCGCGACGCAGATATTCAAGATTGACATCCGTTATTTCAAGCTCACCGCGCGCGGATGGCTGCATGTTTTCAGCGATTGATACAACTTGATCGTCGTAAAAATACAGGCCCGGAACTGCGAAACGCGAAGTGGGGTTAAGCGGCTTCTCTTCAATGCCCGTTACCGTTCCATCCTTATCAAAATACACCACGCCGTAGCGCTCGGGATCCTTGACCGGATAGCCAAATACCAGACCACCACGGATGAGGACGGCTGCCCGCTGCAGTATAGCCGCAAACCCGTGCCCGTAAAAAATATTATCGCCCAGAATAAGGCATACCGGATCCGATCCGATAAACTCTTTTCCGATGATGAACGCCTGCGCAATACCTTCGGGCCGGGGCTGGGCCGCATAGCATATTGAAAGTCCCATCTGTGAACCGTCACCCAGCAGGTCTTCAAATTTCGGAACATCGTGCGGGGTCGAAATAATAAGGATGTCACGAATGCCGGCCAGCAGCAGGGCCGAAAGCGGATAATAGATAAGCGGCTTGTCATACACCGGCAGCAACTGTTTGCTGACCGCGCGGGTGACCGGATACAGGCGCGTTCCAGAGCCGCCGGCCAATACAATACCCTTCATAGTGTGTGCTCCATATGCATGCCGAGTTGTTGTCAGATTAAAAATACTCACGGACACGTATGCGGCCTGCGGCAGTCAAACCGAATCATGCATTAACAACATGTTTTTCCTTATCATATTTTAAGGCATCGGAGAAGCATTTTTATCCGGAACTTTTTTACACTCATCTCCTCAAGCACTGATAAGCATTCCAACCGGCCTTTAAAACCGCAGACAAAAACGGCAGCAGCCGGGCTAAGAACATTTTTCAATTACGCACACTTAGGCACGCGCAGAGCCTGCGTTTTTAGGATTTACTCCCGGTCCGCAGCCTGCTATACTGCACTCAATCATAACAACAGCACACTGGCAATCAGTCACGCCACAATCACGAAACCCTCTAAACTGCACGTTAAATAATACGCAGCGACCGGACTGAAACTTTGAACATACTGCACGTCTTCAGCAACTGGAAATGGACCGGCCCGGCCGAGCATGCCCTGAATCTGGCGCTTGAGCATCAGCGCCTCGGACACCGGGTGACATTTGCCTGCGCCGCGCCGCCCGAAGGAGCGCCGACTTCAATTCTCAGCATTGCACGGGAACGCGGCATTGAGCCCCATACGGACTGCCGCCTGAACAAGCACTTCAACCCGGTCGACAGCCTGAAAGACACGCTGTGCCTGATGCGCTATCATACAGCAGGAAGGCTTTGATGTCGTTCACACGCACATGCCCAATGATCATCTGATGGCAGGCCTTGCCGTCAAGCTCGGTCTGAAAAAAGCCGTGCTGGTCCGCACCTGTATGACGGCAGCGGGATCAGCGGCGGAGCGCGAACGCGCCTTTGCCTGCGCTTCCTGACCGACGGCTTCATCGCGATTTCCGAAGCAACCAGAAATCAAATTATCCGGCCGCCGCTATCTCTCTGCGGACAAGGTATGGAAAACGGACGTCCCGGTTGACCTGAACCGCTTTAACCCTGACCGGGTCGCAGATTGCCGCGGAAAATTCGCCCTTGCGCCAGATGTCATTGTGGGCGGCATTGTCGCACGCGTGCAGACGCACCGCCGCTTTGAGGTGCTGCTGGAAGCACTCGGCATTGTGCTGCGAGAATTCCCCGGATTTAAGTTTATGATAATCGGGCGCGGCACCCATATTGAACAGATCGCCATAAAACCCTCACAGAACATGGGCATTCGCACAAATCTTATTTTTACCGGCTACATGAAAGAGGATTTTGTCGAAACGCTGGCCTGCCTTAATTTCAAAATTTTCCTGGTTCCGGGATCAGACGGCTCCTGCCGCGCAGTACGCGAGGCCATGGCAATGGGCAAGCCCGTCATTGTATCCCGCCGCGGCATACTGCCTGAGCTTGTGGAACATGAAAAGCATGGACTCGTTATTGATGATACGGCTGAAAACATAGCCGGGGCGATTCTCTACCTGGTGGAGCACCCTGAAAAGCGTGAGGAGATGGGCCGCAATGCCCGCCTGAAAGCGCAAACCTGTTTTGATATCCGTATGCAGGCCGCAAACATTATCGGCATATATGAAGAACTGCGGGCGCGCAAAGCGCGCCCGCGATGGTATCACGTCTTCACCCGCAGAGTCCGGGCGCACGCAGCAGCCCTGAGCCAAGGCAGAAAATCTGCCCCAAGGAGGCAGCTGCCCCCTTTGATGCCCGAGATGGTTCAAGAGCGGCAGAACATGATGAAGCAAGAGGCACCCAACAAGACGAATACAGGCCACGGCAATTAGCCGCGACGTTATACGATTAAAATGATAAAAATATACTCACCTAAAGATGAACTTGAACTTTCATTTATCAAAAGCATTTTGGACGGTGAAGGCATTCAATGTTTTATTTTTAATGATCATTTCGGGTCCTTAAAAATTGGACCCAATATTCCGATGGTCAATGAAAAAGTGATAATGGTTCACGAAGAAAATCCGGAAACGCCAAAGAATTGCTTTCAGAGTTTCTTTATAACACTGAACCCGAACCCTCTAGTTCTTCTTCAAAATATTCTTTCGTTGACAAGATTAGATTAATTCTAGAGTTCCTGCTTTTCGGAGGGATAATGCCCGGCAGAAAATGGCCAAAAAAGAAAACCGAAGAGCTAGAATAGGCTTATAATTAGTCACTTGTATGGGGCTGCCTTTCCGTTGCGCTTAAAGGCTGCCCCACAGTTCCATCGTTCTATGTGCCAAACAAATAAGGTTATACTATGAAGTACTTTGACGCAGGAACAATTACTGTCATAGCTGCAACATTTGCTCTTTTTGCCCTCGCTTTGTTTTTTACCGGCCTCACCCATGATCTCTTGCTCGAGGCCGGTGTATTTCTGGTCTCCGTAAAGCTTATCCTGATGGGATATAAGACAAGCGTGGCATCACAGGATATTCATCGCGAACTTGAAGAAATTAAAGCCCTTCTGAAAAATACAAAGGAAAAACCTTAACACGTCAGCGGCGCAGAGCAGGAAAAAATACAGGAGAACCTTCGAATGGGAACCATCAAATTGCGGCTGAAAATATTCCTCATGATATTCTTTGTGGTCATCGCCCTGGGTACGCTCGGCATGATGGCCATTGAGAAAAGGTCTCTTATCGATTCCTTTTATTTCGTTGTCGTTACCATGGCAACGGTAGGATACGGCGATGTCCATCCGGTAACCATCTCGGAAAAATCTTTACCCTGTTTATCATCGTCACCGGAGTGGGCACGTTTATCAGCGTCATAGCCAATTTTACAGAGTTCATGCTGGAAAAACGGGAAATGGAAATCCGCATGGAAAAGCTCAACATGATCATCGGCGCCTTTTACAGCGAGGTCGGTCTGGAACTTCTCTCCCGGTTCGCCCGTTACGAGCCCAATTTCGACACCATCAGGCCCAGCCTAATCATAACCGACAACTGGAAAGACAAGGAATTTATTGCCGCCAGCAGGGAGTCTGTGAAGCATGACTTCGGCGTTGATATCACGCAGGTAGATTTCCCTGCGCTCAAGGGCTTTCTCACAGCAAAACGAGACTTTCTCCTGAGGCTGCTTGGAAAACCCTGTGCTCATGGAGCATCAGCCATTTACTGATCTGCTGCGCGCCGTCTTTCATCTCACCGAAGAGTTAGCGTACCGCAGTTCTTTCGAAGATGTGCCGAAACCGGACGCAGATCATCTTGCAGGAGACATCAAACGGAGCTACCATTTAATGGTGGCGGCATGGATTATCTATATGAAGTATCTGAAAAACAACTACCCTTTTCTCTTCTCACTGGCTGTGCGCACTAACCCCTTCAACAAAGAGGCTTCAGTCGTCATCACGGCGCAGTAAGAGCAGTATTATCTCACGGCAATTCGATGCATCGGGATAACCAGGTTAACCCTTGACAGTAGCAGTGGACATGCTGCAACCCATAAACCATAGCCCGACATGGTCAATCCAGCCGATCGCTGCGCTCCGGCTGATTTCACATTCCATGAAATTCTCCTGCCCCTCTAAGGCCTGAAGGCTGACCCCTCATCATTGATCACATATGTTCTGGCAGTATTTTTTGCGGAATACAGCAGGCCGGCTTCAGTCGAGCTGGAACTCGTCGCGCCAGTCCTTCTGCTCGGCCCATGAGGGCTGGTCCTGCTTTGAGAACAGGAAATCGCCCATCACCAGGTAGTCCATCTCCGTGCGCATAAAGCAGCGGTAGGCGTCATCAGGTGTACACACTATCGGCTCACCGCGCACGTTAAAGCTGGTGTTGACGATCAGGCCATACCCGGTTTTCTGCTTAAACGCATTAATGATGCCCCAAAAACGCGGGTTGGTTGATTTGGAAACACTCTGTATACGGGCGGAATAGTCAATATGGGTTATGGCCGGAACATCGGAGCGCTGAATATAGAGCCGGTCATACATTGCCATGCTGTCGTAATTCTCCGGCAGAGCCTTGCGATGCAATTCCAGCACAGGAGCTACCAGCAGCATGTAGGGCGAGGGCCTGTCAAGATCGAAATATGCAGCGACATCCTCTTCGAGTACCGAAGGGGCAAAGGGCCTGAACCCTTCGCGATATTTAATCTTGAGATTTAATTTTTTCTGCGTTTCCGGCATGCAGGGATTGCCCAGAATACTGCGGTTACCCAGAGCCCGGGGGCCGTATTCCATGCGGCCCTGAAACCAGCCGACCGCACTGCCCTGCTCTATCCGTTCGGCAACCTCCCGGCAAAGCTCATCAAAATCGGTAATGTGGCGGTAGGGTGCCTTATAGTCGCGGGCCGTCAGCATGATGTCGACATCATCAAACGCCGGACCAAGATATGAGCCCTGCATGGCATCCGGCACGCTGACTGTTCGTTCGCTCCTGCTCCAGCCCGATATGCCAGGCCGCGTAGGCTGCACCAAGCGCACCGCCCGCATCCCCGGCAGCCGGCTGAATCCAGATATCCTTAAACGTGCCCCTGCGCAGCAGCTTGCCGTTAGCAACGCAATTCAGGGCCACACCGCCGGCCATCACCAGGTTTTCCGCCCCGGTCAGCCTGCGGGCCGCTTCAGCCATCAAAAACACAACCTCTTCGGTGACCTGCTGGGCAGCAAGAGCAAGATCCATGTAGGCCTGCGTCAGATGACTTTCAGGCTGCCGCCTGGGCAGGCCGAAAAGCTTTTCCCATTTGTGGTCATGGCACATGGTCAACCCGGCCGCAAAATTGAAATAGCTCATATTGAGGAGCAGAGAGCCGTCGTCGCGCACGTCAACCAGTTCATCCAGAATCAGCTGCCGAAAGCGCCTGACCTGCTCAGAATCAAGATGTCCGTAGGGCGCAAGTCCCATGAGCTTGTATTCGCCGCTGTTGACCCTGAAACCGCAGTAATAGGTAAATGCCGAATACAGCAGCCCGACCGAATGCGGAAAGTCAAGCTCGCGCAGGATGGTGATATCCCGGCCGCGGCCCATGCCGATTACGGATGTAGCCCATTCGCCCACGCCGTCAAGGGTTAAGATGGCGGCCTCCTGAAAAGGCGACGGATAAAAAGCGCTGGCAGCATGCGAGAGATGATGCTCGGGAAACATCATACGCGGCTTGCCCGGCCCCAGCTCGGCCAGCTCATCCTTGAGCATGCTGCGCATAAAAAGTTTTTCTTTAATCCAGACCGGGATGGCCGTCGTAAAGCTCGCCAGTCCGCCGGGCGCAAGCGCATGGTAGGTTTCAAGCAGGCGCTCGAATTTCAGATAGGGCTTGTCGTAAAACGCGACCGCTTCAAGATCATTAAGCTCAAGACCGGCCTGCTGCAGCACATAGCGCGCGGCATTGCGCGGAAAATCACTGTCATGCTTTTTACGGGTAAAGCGCTCCTCGTGCGCAGCCGCGACGATTGTGCCGTCCACCAAAATTGCGGCAGCACTGTCATGATAGTAGGCTGATAGGCCCAAAATCGCTTTTGTGGTCACGAGTATCCCGTTTTTAAAAAAGTGTATAAATAAAAGGCGCAACCGCAGACCCGCTTGACAAAATTATCAACGCACCGAACAGCAGCATGGTGATGATAATGGGAAGCAGCCAGAACTTTTTACGCTCTTTTAAGAAACCCCAGAGGTCTTTCAGAAAATCCATACCAACTCCGTTAAAATGGATTAATAATATCTTTGGCGCTTAAGGTATGATTGCGCTCGCGCAGAACCGATTCGCGGCCCTTTTTCCATTTTCTCAGCTGCAAGCGGATCCTTGCCCAGCACCCGACGAATGAGTCCAACCGGCGTGACCATCACATAAAACAAAACCCCGAGCAGAATGCGCGGAACAATCCGGCTGAGCAGATTCGACAGCGCAAACCACCATTTTGCCAGGGGTTTATAAACCTGCGGCCTGACCATATTGATCAGCAGCACTATCAGGGCAATACCGGCGAAAGACGCCTGCCTGAAAAAAATCAATATGATAAGGCACAGCAGCGCCATTGCCTGACCGGTATCCCGGGCCTGGTCAATGGTTATTTCCCGGGGAATAATCGATTCGTGTTTCGATCGGGTGACGTCAATCATTACAAAGCTCGCATCTCAACTGTTTACGCGTACTCCCTTTCCGGCCGGTTTGCAATAAACGCGAATGACTCGTCACCGGAGAAATACTCAAAACCAATATAGCGGATATCCTTTACATGCATAGCAAAATTTTATGCATAAGCACAACATGATAAATACCGTCATGCAAACCGGCAACTGCTTGTTTTAAAAGCGCTGTTGACAGGTATGGGCATTTGTTTATAATACACCGCTGACGCATTGTTGCAGGCACAGCGGATAGCGCGCAGACGCAATAATCTCCTTCGGAAACGGACATGCCGCCGGAAAACAAAAAAATTGTCATTATCGGGGCCGGGCCCTGTGGACTGGGAGCAGCCTGGCGCCTGCAGGAACTGGGAGTTGACAACTACGCGTTGTATGAAAAAAACGACTTCGCAGGCGGCCTTTCTGCAAGTTTTACCGATGAGCAGGGCTTTACCTGGGACATAGGCGGGCATGTGCTGTTTTCACACTACGATTATTATGACCGCCTGATGCAGGAACTCATTCCGGCCCAGGGGTGGCTCGCGCATGAGCGCGAGAGCTGGATCTGGATGCGCAACCGATTTATCCCCTATCCGCTGCAATACAATATCGGGAGGCTACCGCAGCGCGATATGCTGGAATGCCTTGCCGGACTGATGCACTGCAATTCCAACACGGCATTTGACTTTGAGCGCTCAACATTCCTTGACTGGATCATGCACAGCTTCGGAGACGGCCTGGCGCGCCATTTCATGATTCCCTACAACAAAAAAGTATGGGCCTACCCTCCGGAAATGCTGGATGCGCACTGGATCGGCGAGCGCGTGGCCGTTCCGGATGTCAAGCGCATTATGGACACTATTATTGCCGGCCGCGATGACTGCTCCTGGGGGCCCAACAATACATTCAGCTTTCCTCTGCATGGCGGAACAGGGGCGATCTGGCGCGAGCTTGCCGGCCGCCTGCCTGCCGAAAAGCTGCACACCGGTGTTGCGCTGCAAAGCTGGGACAGCCGCAAAAAAATTCTTTACTTCAGCAACGGCGATGAACAGAGCTATGATTACCTGATTTCAACCATGCCCATTGATGAGCTGCTGATGGCTGACCGGCATGAAACTCCGGCTGAACGGCCGCCGTTTATATCCTCGGCAACCAACACCATCGGTGTCGGCCTGCGGGGCACACCGCCTGAAAAACTTACCACAAAATGCTGGATGTATTTTCCCGAAGACGATAATCCTTTTTACCGCGTAACCATGTTTTCAAACTATTCCTACAATAATGTGCCCGGCACGGATTACTGGTCGCTCATGGGTGAGGTGTCGGAATCACCCCTGAAACCGGTTGACGCGGACAGGCTGCTTGAAGACGCGCTGCAGGGTTTTATCAATACCGGCCTGATTGAAAACAGCAGCGCGATTGTTACAACCTGGACCCATCGAGCCCCCGTTGCCTATCCCACGCCGTTTCTTGGCCGGGATAAACTGTTAAACAAATGGCTGGGGCACCTCAAAAGCCGAGATGTATACTCACGCGGACGGTTCGGCGCCTGGAAATACGAAATCGGCAACATGGATCATGCCGTGATGCAGGGAGTTGAAGCGGTTGAAAACATACTGTTTGGAACACCGGAGCTGACCCTGCAGGCCCCGGGCCTGATCAACAGTAGACGCCTGCGCTGAAGCCGCCCCCAAAGGGCATCCGACTCTTTCAGCGCGCATACAAACAAATATCCATTAGGAAAGGCAACACGCCATGCAGTACATTGTGCAAAAATTCGGAGGAACAAGCCTGGGCAAGGCTGAACGCATGCAAGCGGTGGCCGACATTGTCCGCAGCAGTCTCGAGCATGACCGCGTTATCGTGGCGCTTTCCGCCATGAGCAGCTATGTAAAGGCTGAAGGCACCACCAGCAGGCTGATCGAGGCAGCCGACGCGGCCCTGCACAAAAAAGATTTCTACCGCATCATTGACCAGCTCGAGGAATATCATCTTGAAACGCCCGCCAGCTTATTGACAGGCGCGTTTCAGGAGCAGGTTCTTGGACAGGTCGATGCTGAGCTCAAAGCGCTCAAATCGTTTCTTGAGGCGATCAGTGTTATCGGTGAAATATCGCCGCGCTCCCATGACGTGATTATCAGCACCGGCGAGAAGCTCTCGGCGCTTATTTTTACCGGTCTGCTGAACAGCATGGGCATTGACTGCCGAATATGTAAACCTCGACACGCTGATTGACAAGCCCTTTGCAGCCGCAAACCAGGAATTTTACGCCTACACGCGCGCCGGGCTTAAAAAACGCATCGAGCTGTGCGGCCACAAGGTTGCCGGTCCTGACCGGCTATTTCGGATTCGTTCCCGGCGGCATTATTCAAAGCATCGGCAGGGGCTATACCGACTTGACCGCAGCACTTGCCGCCGCCGCAGTCGGCGCCCGGGAGCTGCAGATATGGAAGGAAGTAGACGGGGTTTTTTCGGCTGACCCGCGCAAGGTCGAAGACGCGCATGTTTTGGAAAGCATTACCCCGGACGAAGCTGCCGAGCTGACCTACTTCGGCTCCGAAGTCATACATCCCTTCACCATGGAGCAGGTGATCAAGGCCGATATTCCGATCCGCATTAAAAACACGCTCAACCCCGGCGCCCCCGGCACCATTGTTGACCCAGACCTGGACGACAGCGGCCCTGCACGGCCGGCAACAGCCGTTACGGCCAAGCGCAACATAACGGTCATCAACATTAACTCAAACCGCATGCTGATGGCCTATGGATTTATGGAGCGGATCTTCAACGTCTTCGAAAAATACGGCATTATTATTGACCTGATCGCAACCTCAGAGGTCAGCGTTTCAATTACGGTCGACAATGAAAAAAACCTTGATCGCGCGGTTGCCGACCTCAAGGAGCTGGGCGACGTTACAGTGCGGCGCAATCTTGCAATTTTGAGCCTTGTCGGGCGCGGGCAGAAACACTGCGTGGGGCTGGCCGGCCGCATGTTCTCCGAGCTCGGCAGTGAGCAGATTAATATTGAAATGATTTCTCAGGGCGCATCAGAAATAAATATCTCCTGCGTTATCAAGGATGAACATGCCGACCGGGCCCTGCGCGTTATTCACAGCGCGCTGGTGCGCTGAGCCGCATGAGCGCCCGCAAAAAAGCGGTGGTGCTGTGCAGCGGCGGAATTGACTCAACAACCGCGCTGGCCATCGCCCACCGCGAACAATTTGAACTCTACTGCATCAGCTTTTTCTACGGGCAGCGCCATGCCGTTGAGTTGCAGGCCGCTGAACGGGTAGCCGCAGCATTCAAGGTGCGCGAGCACCTGCGCCTGGATATCGCCCTGGACCGCATCGGTGCTTCCGCCCTGACAACCCACACACCCGTTCCCCGCCACGCAAACGCTACCGGCATTCCCGGCGAAATACCCGCAACCTATGTGCCGGCGCGCAACACCATTTTCCTGTCATACGCTCTTGCTTTGGCCGAGGCGCGCGACTGCAGTGCAATCTTCATCGGGGTCACAGCGGTTGATTATTCCGGATACCCGGATTGCCGTCCGGAATACATTGAAGCCTTCCAACGCATGGCTGATCTGGCCACGCGCGCAGGCATTGAGGGCCGTTCCATCACAATAAAAACGCCGCTCATCTCCCTGACCAAAGCTGAAATCATTACAACGGGAATTAAACTGGGCGTGGACTACAGCATGACGCACAGCTGTTATGACCCGGATCCGGACGGAGCCGCCTGCGGAGCATGCGACAGCTGCCTGCTCCGCCGCAAAGGATTCGTTGCTGCGGGCGTACCTGATCCCACGCGCTACGCGCATCCTCAACAGCCCCAGCCATAGAATGCTTGTAGAGAGGTGTTGATTACAGGCTGTTCAAAAATAGCCGGGGGCACGGCATGCCGTGCCCCTACCGTACGCCGCAGTAACGCATTACAAACGCAATCCCGCTAGAGCGGGACAGACAGGCTTTTTTTAACAGCCTGACAATGATCGCAGTTCTTCGATAACCTCCCGAATGGTCTGGTCGGGCGTTGAGGCGCCGGCAGTTACCGCAACCCGTGAAACGCCGCTGAACCACTCCGGCATGATATCATCCCTGGTCTGAATCAGGTAGCTGCGCTCATTTGCCGCAAGCGCCAGTTCATAGAGACGTTTGGTATTGGCACTTGTCTTTGAGCCGATGACGAGCACCACGTCGTTTTCCAGCGGCAGGCTCTCCATTTCAGCCTGACGCTCCCTGGTTGCCCTGCAGATGGTGTTTGAAAAAATGATCTCGGGAATATGCTGTTCAAGAACGGCCAGTATCGCGCGCACGTTGGCCAGGGTCTGGGTTGACTGCACAACGACCGCCGCGCGCTCAAGACCCTGAATGGCTTCCAGCACAACAGTATCCGCATGTTCTATAACCAGGGCATCGTGTGCAACCTGGCCCAGAATTCCCTGCACCTCATCGTGATGCTTATCGCCGATAATGATAATGCTGAACCCTTGAGCGTAGCGATCGCGCACTATCGTGTGAATCTCCTTGACCATCGGGCAGGTCGCGTCAACGATACAATACCCCAGCTGCCGGGCCTCATGATAGACAGACTCCGGGGCGCCGTGAGAGCGTATCAGCAGTGTCTTGGCCTTGCCGGCCTCAAGCGAGTCAACCTTGCGTATGCCGGCAGCCTCTATCTGCTGCACAACCTGCTCGTTATGCACGATATCGCCAAGCATCTCAACCCTGCCGGCCTTTTGAACGGTCTCAAGCGCGATTTTTATGGCGCGTTTAACGCCGAAACAAAACCCGGCCGACTTCGCAACCGTAATAATCATGACTGGCTCCATCGCCGGCTTAATTGCCTTGCCCAAATTTCTTTTACCGTTATAATAATATGAAACAGGACTGATGAACAGCAAAAACAGGAGTTGCAGGATGCATACAGGCTACGTACAGGTCTATACCGGAAACGGAAAGGGCAAAACAACAGCGGCCTTTGGCCTCGCGCTGCGCGCGGCCGGAGCCGGACTGCGGGTCTTTATCGCGCAGTTTATCAAGGGAATGCCCTACAGTGAACTCAAGGCCTTTGAACGCTTCGCAGACCTGATTACCCTGCGGCAGTACGGCATCGGATGCTTTATTTTTGGGAGTCCAACGCCCGAGGATTGCGAGGCGGCCCGACGCGGCCTGGTTGACATCACATCAATTGTTACCAGCGGGAGTTACGACGTCGTGATTCTTGATGAAATCAACATTGCAACCCACTATAAACTGCTGTCGGTGCCGGAGGTGCTCGAAATAATTGAGCGCCGGGCACCGGGCGTTGAGCTGATACTGACCGGCCGCTATGCTGATGAACGGATACTGGAACGCGCCGACCTGATAACGGAAATGCTTGAACGCAGGCACTACTATCAACAGGGCGTTCAAGCGCGCACGGGCATTGAAAAATAAACGCGCCGGCATGCACGCCGGCGCAGCTGCACTCAAACAGTTGGAATGGACATGGTGTGTTCGGAATCGGTTTCACTCGTCGGGCCTGCGACGGCGCAGCGGTTCTTGCCATGGCTTTTGCCGATGAAGAGTGCCTTGTCTGCCTGACTGATAATATCCTCTACCTGCGCGCCATGCTCCGGGAAACCGGCTATACCGATACTGATTGTTATCGACTGAGTACCGCCGGGAACGGCACAGGCTATTGTTTCGATATCCATACGAATACGCTCGGCAGCATGCAAAGCGCTGGGCGGATCGGTCTCATGCAGCAGCACGATAAACTCATCGCCCCCGTACCGGGCGGCAATATCCGAAGAACGAATGTTTCTCGCAATTGCTTCCCCGATATGCCTGATGATGGTGCTTCCGTACATATGACCATAGCGCTCATTGACCGGCTTCAAATTGTCCGCATCAATCATGAGTATGGAAAAGGGATGTCCGTAGCGGACGGAGCGCTCAAATTCTTTGCGCGCCAGGGGTAGAAATGTGCGCATGTTATGCAGGCCTGAGAGGTAATCCGTGCCTGAAAGTTCCTGAATCTGTCGCCGCGCCTTGAGCATTGACGTAGATAACAGCGCGGCTATGTACGGAACCACCCAGAACGCGATAATCAGCAAAAGCGTGGAAATCTGTTCGCGGGGCGTATAGGTGTTCTGCCCTTCACCGGGAAGCGCAAGTGAAAAACAAAAGACCATAACAACCAGAAACTTCGGTGTGCTGGTCTCGGGAAGGGCAACCGCCGACGTGATGATCGGAAACAGATACAGGCACAAAAGCGGGCTCCATATACCGCCGGTCTGCCACAGTATCAGGGTGATAAAAAGTATCATCCCCCAAATTTGAGCCGAAATGATTACCCATGTGTATTTATCCGACCACCGGACCAGCTGCATGAACCCGAGAAAAATCACATAGGCGCCGATAGCAATCTGAAGCGCGGGTAGATCCGCCATGACGATACCGGTGGCAAGAAAATACAGCATAACAATAAACGGCAGAAGCCATTCGATGCTGCGCAGCGTCAACCTGAAACTCATAAGCTCCTGCCGGACTACCTGCGCAGCGTCTTCAGCACTTATATCCTCAAGATGGTAGAGATGCCGTGCCATGGTATGCTATTGCCCTTTGAAGCAGTGAACTCTTACACCGTGATCAGGTAGAATTCTCATGAAATTTTAAGGAACGTTTTCTATATACAACAAAAATACCCCCTATGTCCAATAAAGAAATGCAAATCCATGCTGGAATTCACCCCCCCTTTTTTTGCCCGCAATCGTTGTCTGACCCTGATTTTCCTAAAAACAGGAGGCTGCGGGCATGTACCCTTTATTATCAGAGCCTGGAGAGGCTCAGCATGGACTGTTTTGAGCACTTTGGGCATGCAATTGTCGCACCCGAACGGTTTTTCGGGGAGGATGTGCAGTCGTATGTAAACGGCGCAGAAACCCGGCATTACCATATTTAACTTGCCTTTAAAAAAAATCTTGATAAAATATGCTTTTTTAAAAAGGCTTTGACTGCACGCGACCACTACGTAAATGATTCAAATAAAGGAGCGCACATGGGATCACAACAAAAAGAAACCCGGCAACTGCAAAAAGAGCAGCTTGCGGCAATGATTGAAAAACGCAAGGCACTGCTTACATCACAGGGCAAAACCGCGATTGCAATCACCAGAGATCCATCGCTGAAAAAACTGCGGGGAGACCTGAAGCGAACAAAAGCGGCAATCGCCTCGATTGAAAAACGCGCCAAAACGGTTGCGGCCGCCGGCCAGCAAAAAATCGTCAACGAGGAAAAACGTGCAGCCGCACGGCCCAAGAAAAAGAAAAATAAGGCCGAAGAGGTTGCTGCTGCAGGTGACAAAAAGAAGAAAAAAGAAAAAAAAGAGAAGCAACCGGAGTAGCTGCTCGCGGGCCGGGCAAAGCCCGGCCTTTGTTCCTGTTGGGAAGCGCATGTGCACCATGCGCTTTTTGCAAATATACTCAGCATCACCGCCCGTTCCTCACCCCCCATCTCATCGGCCGCATGTAAACCCCTGCATGCTACCGACGTGCATTCCCGTATGCAAGGCGTGCGCGCCGGACAGACAGACGGCGCTATTCAGTTTACGGTCCTGCGTGCCATGCAGACCCGCACGGCCGATGATATTCCGCTTGACAAGCCCGCCGTGCTCCACTAATACTTTTGATTTGTTCGCGCTATGCGAGCGGCACTATCATAGCGATCACAGTGATCTATTCAGAAACGGCTCATGATTGACGTAACCCATATCAGCAAAAACTACGGAACCACCCGCGCGGTCCAGGATATTTCCTTCCAGGTTGCAAAAGGCGAAGTACTGGGGTTTCTGGGCCCGAACGGTGCCGGCAAATCAACCACCATCCGCATGTTAACCTGCTTTATTCCGGCTTCTGCCGGATCCGCCCGCATCGCCGGCTATGACGTAGTGGCTGACAGCATTGAGGTCCGGCGCAGGATCGGCTACCTGCCGGAAAACAACCCGCTGTACATGGACATGGGCGTGCTCGACTATCTGCACTTTGTTGCCGGCATGCGTGCGATTGCCCCACGACAGCGCAGCAGCGCAGTGCGCCGCGTGGTTGAGCGCTGCGGACTGGGGCCCATGACCGCCAAGGATATCGGCGAGCTTTCAAAGGGATTCCGGCAGCGCCTGGGACTGGCGCAGGCCCTGATCCACGATCCGGACATACTGATCCTTGATGAGCCGACCATCGGGCTTGACCCGCATCAGATTATCGGGATGCGCAATTTGATCAGGGAAATCGGACGCGAAAAAACCGTACGTGCTCAGCTCGCATATCCTGCCCGAGGTTGCGGCAACCTGCGACCGTGTGCTTATCATGAACAGGGGCCGTATTGTGGGCAGCGGAACGCCCGCAGAGCTTTCAGCCATGGCAAGCGGGGGCCAGGAAATTTTGGTGAGCATCCGCGCTGAGAAGGACCGTATTGACGCCGTGCTGGCAGAACTGCCGTTCATAAGCGCCTTCACGCATGTAAGCGAGCAGGACGGACTGCATTGCTACAGCTTGAGGGCAGGCGGCGATGGGGATGTGAGCGAGCGCATCTTTCACGCGGTCGTGCAGAACGGCTGGAGCCTTACCGAACTGCAGCGCAAAACCATAAACCTTGAAGAGGTGTTTTTGGACCTCACCACCCGCGAGGCCTCATGAACAGCACCGGCATTATTTTCCGCAGGGAATTGAAAAGCTATTTCAACTCTCCCGTTGCCTACATCGTGATTCTTGCGTTTCTGGGCGTTACGCACTGGCTTTTTTTCCGCACGTTTTTCCTGGACAACCAGTCAACCCTGCGACCGTTTTTTTCGCTGCTGCCGTGGATATTTCTTTTTCTGGGTCCGGCGATTACCATGCGCGCCTGGGCTGAAGAAAAAAAACTGGGCACCATTGAAGTGCTGATGACGTTTCCGGTACGGGAGCGCGAAGCGGTGCTGGGAAAATTCCTGGCGGCGTTTCTGTTCCTGGTCATTACACTGGGCCTGACGATTTCCCTGCCGCTGACCGTGATGTTCATCGGCTATCCTGATCCGGGCCCGATTCTTGGGGGCTACCTCGGCGCATGCCTGCTGGGCGGAACCTATCTGGCCATCGGCCTGTTTGCCTCAAGCCTGACCGAGAATCAGATCGTGGCCTTTATCCTTGCAATCGTGCTGTGTTTTGCCCTGCTGGTTATCGGAGAAGACGTTGTCCTGTTCAGCCTGCCCGCCGCTCTGGTGCCGGCATGCGCCTACCTGGGACTGGGCACGCATTTTGAAAGCATCGGTCGCGGCGTGATTGATTCACGCGACATTATCTATTACCTGTCAATCATCGGCTTTTTCCTTTTTCTGAATCAACTGGCACTGGAAAGCAGGAAATGGCGTTCGTAATCCACTAAAAGCACAACATGTTTGACGTTATCTTGTCATCTCAGACCCCTTCGAATACGTTCAGATGCAGGCGCGGCAGAGATCTTTGAGGAATTACGACGTACATAGATAAGATTTCTCACCCCGCCAAAGGCGGGATTCGAAATGACAAGCCCGGTCAAGTAGTTTATGAAATGCGTTATCGTTCAACAGCCGAAGCAACACGACAAACAATTGAGCACAGACCATGAAACCTGAAAAAATCACATCCGGAACGTATGCAGTCCTGGTGGCGCTGTTGCTGGCCGGTATTCTTACGGTCGTGAACCTGTATGCCAGCCGGAATTTCTTCAGACTGGACCTGACCCAGAACCAAAAATACACCATTGCCGGCTCCACGCGAAAAATCCTGGCCGGGCTTGATGACATCGTCACGATCAAGGTGTATCTCTCCCGCAAACTGCCGCCATACGCGGCAACCATCACCGATCAGATCAAAGACATGCTGGAGGAATACCGCATCTACTCAGACGGCATGCTCTCCATTGAGTACATTGACCCTGCCGACGATCCGGCCCTGGAGCGCTCGCTGCAGTTCATGGGCATTCCGCAGCTGCAGCTCAATATTGAAGAACGCGACCAGCTCGCGATTACCAACGTGTACATGGGGCTGGCCGTGCTCTACGGCGATAAAAAGGAAATCATCCCGACCCTGACCGATCTGGACGGCTTTGAGTATGACCTGACCGGCAAAATTTTGCGCGCTACCCGGCAAACCGATCAAACCATCGGTTTTTTGAGCGGGCATGGGGAGCCGGACCTGCAGCGCGGCCTGCGCGCCGCCAATCAACTCCTGAAGGATCAGTATTTTACACGCACCGTGCCGACCGCAAGCGAAGAGCCGATCGATCCCGCCCAGATCGCGGCACTGGTGGTCGCGGCCCCCCGGGAGCTTTCCGGGCGCGATCTCTTTATTATCGATCAATATATCATGCAGGGCGGGCGGGTTTTGTTCCTTGTTGACGGCGTTGACATCAATGATGAAATGCAGGCCGCAGCCCTTGACTCGCCCCTGAACGGACTGCTTGCACATTACGGCATCCATGTGCTTCCGCAGCTGGTGCTTGACCCGGTCAATGTCACGGCATCGTTTCAAAACGGCATGTACAATGTTATGCTGCCCTACCCCTTCTGGGTGCAGGTTGTCCGGCAGATAAGCGCGTCGCGCCATCCGGTGAGCAGCAGCATTGAAAGCATGGTCATGCCCTGGGTCAGCCCGCTGGTTGTGGCAGATAATGCCACCCTTGATGCAGAGGTTGCCGTTCTGGCGCAAAGCTCGGATGAATCCTGGGTACAGCAGGACTTCTTTGATTTAAATCCGAAGCAAGACTTTAACGCCCGAAAAAATCAGCCCGGCAGCCGGATTCTTGCTGTTGCGCTCAGCGGCAGGTTTACCAGCTTCTTTGCAGATCGCACGACTGCTGCCGCCCTCTGCCTGACGAACCCGGAAAGGTTATCCCCAAAGAAATTATTTCCCGCAGCCCCGATACCAGGATAATCGTAGCGGGCAGCTCCCGCTTTATTACCGAGAATTTTCCCGAAGAGTTTGAGGGCAACCGCACGTTCTTTCTGAATGCCATTGACTGGCTGACCATCGGAGATGAGCTGATCGATATTCGCTCGCGCGCGGCCGGAGAACGACCCCTGCAACGTGTATCCGAACAGACTAAACTGATGGTGCGCATTATCAATATGCTGGCAGTACCGCTGCTGGTGATAGCCTTCGGTTTCCTCTATACCGGCCTGCGCCGGCGCCGCAAGCGCCGTAACGCACGGTCCTTCGGCGGAGAAGCCTGATGCGGCGCCTGAGCCTGTTTGCGCTTATCTTTATTGTGCTGGCCGGCCTGTATTGGCTGCTGGAAGGCCAGGGGAAACGCTCACCCAAAACGGTTCATCTGTTGACCAGTTTTGAACCTGCGCATGTTGAGCGTATCAATATCAACAGCCCGGGCACAGGCGCGATTGTGCTGCAGCGCAACGACGGAGCATGGCTGGTATCACGTGATGGCGTATCCTATGCTGCGGACAGCTCCGCAGTACAGAAACTGCTTGAATCTCTGGCAGTGCTTAAGGCGGACAGCATGGTCTCCCGTAATCCCGAGCGCCATGCGCTCTACGAAGTGAGCCTTGAAACAGGCGTGCGCGTTGAGGCGCTCGACCGCGACAACCGCGCCCTGGCAACATTGCTGATCGGTAAAAGCGGTCCGAATATTTTCAGCACCTATGTACGCAATGATGACAGTGATCACGTCTATCTGGTTGACGGCATCCTGCAGAACGCGGCTGCCAAAAGCCTGAATGAATGGCGGGACAAAACAATTTTTTCCTTTAAACCCGAACAGGTAACCGCGTATACGGTTATTGGCACATCCTCCCTCGCCCTGAACAAAATCAATGGTGCATGGTTGATCGGATCAGAACAAGCACCTGCAAACACAGCTGCCGTTGAGCAGGCCGTGCGTACACTGGCGACTCTCAGCGCAGCCGACTTTGCCGAAGGATCGCTTGAGAAATTCGGACTTGCCGCTCCAGCGCAAACCGTTACTGCTACATTTGACGACGGAACAGAAGCTGCCCTGCTGCTTGGAAAAGATGTGAACGCATTTCAACAATATGCAAAAAAAGCTGACGATGCAACGATCTACATTGTAGAAAAGCATATTCTGGGCATGCTCTGCCCAACGATAGAAGAGCTGAAGCGCCTGAACCTGACGCAGCAAAAGAAGAAACCCCCGCCGCACCCGTCGAATCCCCGCCGCAGCCAAAAGCCGTTGAAGCGCACATCTTTTGAAAAAGATCGCACCAGTCCATACTGCCATCGTGAGTCATTCCGGCGAAAGCCGGAATCCAGATTTTTAATAATTTTTTAGAGGGCTAAAAACAGGCTGGACTCCGGTTTTCACCGGAGTGACATTTTTTAAAAAGCTTTTATGGTGCGCACGGCGCACCCTACGAGCTGTCATCTCGACCAAAAGATGAGTGAATATGTCATGCTTTTCTGGAAGGCGGGCTGTTCAAAAATGTCTGGATGCAAGGCGTACGAAGTCATGAGGAATGAGGCGTACTTTTTCGTACGCCGCAAAGACGAATGAGAGTACAACGCAGCAGAATAGCCGTTTTGAAATCGTGAGTATGAGACAGGCTGTTCAAAAATGGCTAGATGCAAGGCGTACGAATTCATGAGGAATGAGGCGTACTTTTTCGTACGCCGCAATGACGAATGACGAGTACAACGCAGCAGATAGCCATTTTTCAACAGCCTGCCCGCTGCTAGCGCCGCAGGGCCTTCATTACCCCTGCCACAATATCCTCAACCTGCGGCAGCACATACCTTTCCATGACCGGGCTGAACGGCATGGGCACATGCCGGGCGCCAACCCGCACGACCGGACCGTCAAGATACTCAAAGAGTTCTTCGTTTATCCGGGCTGCGAGCTCACCCCCGAACCCGCCGGTCACGCAGGCCTCATGCGCTACAACGGCATGCCTGGTTTTTTTGACTGATTCGGCAATCAGCGGAAAATCAAGCGGCATCAGCGTGCGCAAATCGATTATTTCGGCCTGTATGCCTTTTTGCGCGAGCTCGCGCGCGGCTTCCTTGCAGAAATAGGTCATGCGCGAATAGGTCAACACGGTAATATCAGAGCCCGGGCGCCGCACCACGGCCTTGCCCAGCGGCACGATATATTTATCCTCGGTAACCGGCCCGGTCTGGTTAAACAGCTTTTTGTGCTGGAAAAATATAACGGGGTCATCATCGCGAATGGCCGCCTTGAGCAGGCCCTTCACGTCCGCAGGCTCAGAGGGCACAACCACCTTTAAGCCCGGCACATGCACGAACCAGTTCTCCAGGCACTGCGAGTGCTGGGCCGCGGCGTTCAACCCGCTTCCGTCCGGGGCCCAGAGCACCAGCGGCAGCTTCACCTGGCCGCCGGACATATAACGGATCTTGGCCATCTGGTTGACGATTTCATCCATGGCGGTTGTCACGAAATCGGCGAAATGCATGTCGATAATCGGGCGCATACCCGTCAGGGCCGCACCGACACCACCGCCGACGATTGCGGTTTCAGAAATAGGCGTATCAATAATCCGCTCAGGAAAAAGCTCGGCAAGGCCGCGAAACTGCCCGAAGATACCGCCGTTTGAAACCAGGTCTTCTCCGAGAATAAATATTGTTTTATCCCGCTCCATCTCCTCCTTGAGGGCCTCGGCCATTGCCAGGGAACAGGAAAGCTCTCGTACTGCCATGTGGTATTCTCCCTATGGATTCACAAACAGATGCTGCATTGCCTCGTGCGGATCAGGCAGCGGGGACTCCATGGCAAACCGGACCGCGTCTTCAATTTCAGCCGCAACCGCTGCCTTCATCGCATCAATCTCCTTCTGGGTCGCAACCCGGTCTTCCAGCAGCTGGGCCTCGAAACGGTCGATCGGATCGCGGGTCATGCGATACTCCTGAATCTCACTGGGAGTGCGATATCGCTGGCGGTCACCTTCAAAGTGCCCCTTGTACCGATAGGTTTCATTCTCAATGATGGAGGGCCCGAAGCCTTTGCGGGCTCGTTTAACCGCTTCGGCCACGGATTCGCGCACGGCCAGCACATTGCTGCCGTCGTTAATAGCACCGGGAATGCCGTAGGCGTGCGCGCGATTGGCAATTGAGCCGCCCGCGACCATTTTCTCGGCCGGCGAGGTGGATGCATAGCGATTGTTTTCACAGACAAAAATTATGGGGAGCTTAAAAACAGCGGCCATGTTGACCGCTTCATGAAAGGTGCCGCGGTTTGACGCGCCGTCTCCGAAAAACACCATGCCGACCTGGTCGGTCCCGCGCAGCTTTATGGAAAGGCCCGCACCGGTCATAATCGGGAACCCGCCGCCCACAACGCCGTTTGCGCCCAGAATGCCCTTTGAAAAATCGGCGATATGCATGGAGCCGCCTTTGCCCTTGCAGTAGCCGGTCACCTTGCCGAAGCATTCGGCGAACATGTATTTCGGCTCGGCCCCCTTGGCCAGTATATGCGCATGCCCCCGATGCGTGGAGATGATGTAATCATCGGCGCGCAACACCGAACAGCTGCCCACGGTCGAGGCTTCCTGCCCGATTGACAGATGCACAAAACCGGGGATAAGCTGCTGCTGGAACAGGATCTCGATTTTTTCCTCAAAAAGCCTGATCTCGACCATCTTGCGCAGCAGTGCTTTTTTTTCATCATTGCTGATTTTCACGCTTGTCCTCGCTTTCAAACAAAAACCGGCATTGCGGCGCTTTCCTGAAACGCCCGCAAACCGACTGAAAATAAGGGATGAATTATAGGTTAAGAGGCTGCACCTGTCAACCGCTAAGAACCACAGGAGGGCGTTCGGAGACAGGAGTTGGGAGTGAGGAGCACAGGTTCTTTCTGCTCTCCCCCGTGCTCCTTGTAAAAGGGGGGTAGGGGGGATTTGACATGCTGAAGTATAACAAGAACATAGGGCGGGTGCCAACCCGCCGGAAGCCTTTCGGGGGATGAAAAAAATGGCGGGTTGACACCCGCCCTACATGCGTCCACCCGCTGTCATGCCGGACTGCGATCCGGCATCCAGAAAAAAGATAGACGGACAGGCGAAATATGCATTTCGCCCCAAGCAGGCGCGGATGTGTTTTACCGCCGCAGTAGTGGGCATAACGAAGAATCCATTGACAATAAGTCTGCTCTGTGAGATGTGCGTAATGGTGATATCGAAGGACTCTCGTACCTGAGCTATTTAATTTAAGATTCGGAGTGGGGCGAAACTTCGGCTTATTTTCCATGTTACATGCCTTACTATCGTAATACGTGGAATTCGGTACACGATTTTGTAATAAGCGGAAAATGATTGTGCCTTTATTCCATGTTTCATAGTTTGATATCGCAATAAGCGGAAAATTCTTCCATCTATATGGGTCTGATATGATGGAATTTTTTCCATCTATTACACTGTTCGGCCAGAACTAAATGACAGATTTTGTACTCATCGACAAGAAAATCTATCATCTGGCAAAGGACTACTTGCCAAGTCGTAAGATTACAGGAGTCACGGAAGTTCTTGTCGAAGAAACACCCTCAACTCTCTGGTCATTGAATCCGAAACCAACGACCAAAGAAGCTATCTATCAAAGGGTATTGAAATCCGCCCAAAATGCTAATATGAAAGCGAGGGTTATCAGTCGTGCGATAGGTGTTGTCGAAAAACTTGCCTCGGTATTAAAAGGTTTCAATGCAAAAGCCATCCTTGAAAAATACGAGGTAAACTCTGAGGCCGTTCTTGACGACATTGTAAGAATCTTAACCCAAACGGGGAGGTCCGTCGAACGTCACGGAGTATTTGGCCCCACTACTGTCAAACAATCCTCTCGGCTGCCAATTTCATCGAACAGTTCACGTCGGCTTCGGACTTCTTTGGCTGGTAGATTTCTTAGATAAATACAAACAGGTGCAACGTGCAAGTATCCCCATGCTTTTAATTCGAGTAATTGCAGGCTTTGTCTTGCATTGTCGTGTGGCTTTCTCAAAGAAATGGGCTACATCAATTTCCCCAAACCCGATGTCCACCTTCGTGATATTTTCACGGCTTTAAGTCTCTGTCCCAATAAAGCTGACGATTACCAATTATTCAAAGCCGTAATTCGCGTGGCAAATCATGCCGGTGTCTCTCCGTACAACGCCGACAAAGTATTCTGGTTAATTGGCAGTGGCTATTTCTATAATGATCTGCATCTGGGTAATAAAGGGCGAGTAGGCAGTCAAAAGAAGGAATTTATTGAGTACGCAAAACCTATACTTGAAAGAATATAGTCCCCAACAAGAGCAATACAGCCGATCGCTACGCTCCGGCTCATTTTTTCGTCCACCTGCTGTCATGTCTCACTGCGATCCGTCATCCAGAAAAAAGATACACGGACAGGCTAAATATGCATTTCGCCCCGGGCAAACGCGGTTGCGTTTTACCGCCGAAGTAGTGGGCTTAACGAAGAATTCATATAACGAAGAATCCATTGACAATACGTTCTGCGCTGTGGGATAAGCATAATGGTGATATCGAAGGACCTCTCGTACCTGGGCTATTTAATTTAAGATTCGGAGTGGGGCGAAACTTCGGCTTATTTTCCATGGTACATGCCTTACTATCGTAATACGTGGAATTCGGTACACGATTTTTTAATAAGCGGAAAATGATTGTGCCTTTATTCCATCTTTCATAGTTTGCTATCACAATAAGCGGAAAATTCTTCCATCTATATGGTCTGATATGATGGAATTTTTTCCAGCTATTACACTGTTAGCTGAACATACCCGAAACCCAAACGAAAGGAGCACAGAGATGAATGAAATACGCAAACCCCTCATAACAGACGAGACCCGTCGACACGCAGTTGACACGGGCCGATCGAACCGGGACTGGCGGCCGAAGCGGTTGGACTTCAAGATTCTTCCTCTCCTCATCATCTTGCTGTTACTGTGCTTACAGACGAGTTGTACCTTTTCCAAGAATCTACCTGCCGACAAACAGCAAGGAGAAAACGTGGTAAATGCTGCGAGCAAGTGCCCCGTAATAGGCAAGGCTCTCATGCCCGCCGCCGGTAAAGGCACGTCGAACCAGGACTGGTGGCCGAATCAGTTAAACCTCGATATACTTCGTCAGAACTCTTCACTGAGCAATCCGATGGGCGCGGAGTTCAACTATGCCGAGGAATTCAAGAAGCTCGACCTGAAAGCCGTCAAAAAAGACCTCTATGCGCTGATGACCAACTCGCAGGAGTGGTGGCCGGCTGATTACGGCCACTATGGGCCGTTCTTCATCCGGATGGCGTGGCACAGCGCAGGCACATACCGCATGGGCGACGGCCGCGGCGGCGCGGGTTCCGGCTCCCAACGCTTTGCGCCCCTTAACAGCTGGCCCGACAACGTGAACCTCGACAAGGCGCGTCGCCTGCTTTGGCCGATCAAGCAGAAATACGGCAAGCAAATCTCCTGGGCCGACCTGATGATCCTTACAGGCAACTGCGCCCTTGAGTCGATGGGTTTCAAAACCTTCGGCTTCGGCGGCGGGCGTGAGGACATTTGGGAGCCTGAAAAAGACATTTACTGGGGAACCGAAACCAAGTGGCTTGGCGACAAGCGCTATACCGGTGACCGCAACCTCGAGAATCCCCTCGCCGCCGTGCAGATGGGCCTGATTTACGTCAACCCCGAAGGCCCGAACGGCAATCCTGACCCGGTCGCCTCAGCCCGCGATGTCCGCGAAACCTTCGCGCGCATGGCGATGAACGACGAGGAAACCGTCGCACTCGTTGCCGGCGGCCACACCTTCGGCAAAAGCCATGGCGCGGGCGATCCGTCGCTTGTCGGTCCGGAGCCCGAAGCCGCCCCCATCGAACAACAGGGCCTGGGCTGGATAAGCAGCTTCGGCAGTGGTAAAGGCGACGATACGATCAGCAGCGGCATCGAAGGCGCATGGAAGCCCCAGCCGACCAAATGGGACCTGGGCTATCTGCGCGTGCTGTTCAAATACGAGTGGGAGTTGGTCAAGAGCCCGGCCGGCGCGCATCAATGGCTGGCCAAGGACGTGGCCGAAGAGGACATGGTGGTTGACGCGCACGACCCGTCGAAGAAGCACCGGCCGATGATGACCACGGCGGATCTGGCCCTGAGGTTCGATCCGAAGTATGAGCCGATTGCGCGGCGTTACCTGGAGAACCCTGATCAGTTCGCAGACGCTTTCGCCCGGGCCTGGTTCAAGCTGACGCACCGTGACATGGGCCCCCGCTCGCGCTATCTTGGCCCGGAAGTACCGGCCGAGGAACTGATCTGGCAGGACCCGGTGCCCACAGTTGATCACGAGTTGATCAACGCGCAGGACATCGCAGCCCTCAAGAGCAAAATCCTTGCCTCGGGCCTGTCGGTCCCGGAACTGGTCTCGACCGCCTGGGCGTCAGCGTCTACATTCCGCGGCTCCGACAACCGCGGCGGGGCAAACGGGGCACGCATTCGTCTCGCCCCGCAGAAGGATTGGGAAGTGAACCAGCCGGCCCGGCTGTCGAAGGTATTGCAGACCCTTGGAAAAATCCAGGAAAAATTTAACAGCGCGCAGTCCGGCGGGAAGAAGGTTTCACTCGCCGACATAATCGTTCTGGGCGGTTGCGCCGGCGTCGAGAAAGCTGCGAAGCAGGCCGGTTACAATGTGACCGTTCCCTTCATGCCGGGGCGCACGGATGCGTCGCAGGAGCAAACTGATGTGGCCTCTTTCGCCGTGCTCGAACCGACTGCAGACGGGTTCCGCAACTACCTCAAAACCGGCTACGCAGTACCGTCAGAGGAATTGCTGGTCAACAGGGCGCAATTGCTGACGCTGACCGCACCGGAGATGACAGTTCTCGTCGGAGGCCTGCGCGTGCTTGGCGCGAACACCGCTGGTTCAAAAGGTGTGTTCACCAAGCGGCCCGGGACGCTGAACAACGACTTCTTCGTTAACCTGCTCAACATGGGTACACTGTGGAAAGCAAGCTCAAATGACAAAGACGTGTTCGAGGGGCGTGATCGCGCAACGGGCAAACTCAAGTGGACCGGAACCCGTGTCGACCTCATCTTTGGCTCGAACTCCGAACTCCGGGCCCTGACGGAGGTCTATGGAAGTGATGACGGCAAGGAGAAGTTCGTGCACGACTTTATAGCGGCTTGGAACAAGGTAATGAACCTTGACCGCTTCGACCTTTCGACTGATCGTAAATAAAGGCTCCTTAAAGGACAGGGAAAGAGACGGTAGCTAACAACGGCCTGCACAGCGACGAGGGTGAGGCGCACAGACGCGCTTCACCCTCGCACGTGAGATCGAGCGTTGGGCCGTAGTCGTCGGAAGGGGACGAGGTACAGAAATTTCGGATGATCATTAACCGAAAACAAGGAGAAGCGGAAATGAAGACATTTAGCAAAATAAGCATGTGGATGGCTGTGACAGCCCTTGTCATGGGAGTTGTCACGACAGCTTCGGCCCAGACCTTTAAGATGACGACGCCTATCGCCCCCGGCATCGCCGTGCCCGACACAATCGAAAGTTCCATTGGCACGCTTAACCTGAGCTACGGCTACCCTTCGGCCGACACCGTTGAGAAAATCTACGACAACCTTGATCGATCGCGCGCCCTGCAGGCCTATCTTATGGCCATCCCAATCGTGAACCAGGCCGGCATGCGCGACTCGCTCCGCAAGTTCGGGCCGGACAACCAGATCGATGTCATCTGGGAAAACCTCGTCGATCCCCGCACCGTCGAGCTCACCGCCAACGACAACACGATCTACAACTTCATCTGGATCGACACCAAGAAAGGCCCGCTCGTCCTCGAAGTTCCGCCCGCAGTGCTAGGCGGAGTCAATGACTTCTGGTATCGCTGGGTCGGCGATGTGGGCATCACCGGCGAGGACCGCGGCAAAGGCGGCAAGTATCTCGTCCTGCCTCCCGATTACAAGGGCGAGGTGCCGCCCGGTTACATGGTCCTGCGCCCGAGCACCTATGGCAACTGGTTCTTCTTCCGCGCCTTTCTCGTCGATGGCTCCACTAAGCCCGGCGTCGAGTCAGTGAAGAAAAACCTCAAGATTTATCAGCTCTCCGACGCCGCCAATCCGCCCGCGATCAAGTTCGCCAATGCCTCGGGTTTGCCAGCTAACTTCGTCGCCCCGGGTGACTACTCGTTCTGGACCCTGCTGAACCAGGTGATTCAGGAAGAACCGCCGGTGGGCTCCGACCCCACCACCCTTGGACTGTTTGCTTCAATCGGCATCGTCAAAGGCCAGCCCTTCGCCCCCGACGAGCGGATGAAAAAGATACTCACCGATGCCGCGAATATCGGCGCCGTCACCGCCCGCACCATCGCCTTCAAAATCCGCTCACCGGAAGCCTACTTCTATCCGAATAGCCCGTGGCGCCTGCCGTTCTTCGGCGGCTACAAGTTCGAGAGCGCGCCCGGCGTGACCAACATGGACGGCTACATCTTCTACTATTACTTCGCCACCGGCATCACTCCCGCCATGGAGATGAAGATGGTCGGCCAGGGCTCGCAGTATCCCTGGTCCGTGCAGGACTCGAACGGCAACCCCTTCGACGGCGGAAAAACGTACAAGCTGCACCTGCCGCCCAACGTCCCCGTGAAAAACTTCTGGTCGGTGATCGTCTACGACAACCAGACGCGTTCGATGCTGCAGACCGACCAGAAAGCGCCCAGCGTGAGCAGCCAGGACAAGGGCTTTAAAACCAATACCGACGGCTCGGTAGACGTTTGGTTCGGCCCCAAGTCCCCACCGGGCATGGAGAAGAACTGGGTGCAGACAATTCCCGGCAAGGGCTGGTTCATGATCCTGCGCCTTTACGGCCCGTTGGAGCCCTGGTTCAACAAGACCTGGCGGCCCGGAGAAATCGAACTCCAGCCGTGATTTGTCGGTACTGCTCGTTTGGTCGCACCGTCGAGTGTGCGGCCCAACATCCGGTTCCAGCGGACGGCGCTGACGCGTCTCCGCTGAACCGGGGTGTTCGAAGGAATAAAATGAGAATACGCGATCATCTTGCAAAGAAGAGACGCATTGTCTTCCTGACAGCGTTCATCTGCTGGCTCGTGTTTGGCATTGACGGATTCATGACCTCACAATCCAAGCAAACCGGGTTGCCTCCACTCGTGCTCATTGCCTTTGTGGGATTCATGGGCTGCGTGTTATTCATGCTCTTTGGCCTCAGATGTCCGAACTGCAAGAACAATCTCGGATACACGATACAATGGCCGGCCTCATTCTGGGGAATCTCAGACAAGTTGAAGTTCTGCCCCTTTTGCGGGGTGGAACTCGACAAGGAAATGAAAGACCTTCGAACCAACGGCGGGTTTCCTCAGCCTCAACCGTGACGTTAGCCGGAGTATGATGAAAGCCATTATTATCAGCCTTTGTTTCTGTGCAGTAGGGGTTGGAATACTCTGCTCCGGAATTAACAATCTGATGATGGCCAACCAGGCCAAGACATGGCCGACTACAGAGGGAACGATCAAATCCAGCACATGCGCTTATTATTATGTCATGAGTGAAAGCTCGTCATACTTCACGCATGTCACGTACAGTTACACCGTGGCAGGAAAGAGCTACCAGGGGGATCGTATCGCCTTCGGTTACTCAGGCAGTTGGTGGCGAAGTCCCAATCAGAAAATAGCGGACAGGCTGTCATCTGCCACAACAGTGCTGGTGCGATATGATCCCGACAAACCCTCAATGGCAGTTCTGTCCTGCGGCCTGAACGGTTCCACGGTCAGAACGCTGTTTACCGGCAGCTGGCTCCTGCTGATGACGGCGGTTGTCTTGTTACACGTTTTTCGTTCAAGGAGTAAAACAGGCATGCTCTCGCTGTCCTGGGGCCTGAACGGTTTCAGGTTCATTATACAGGGGGTTGGTGGCATTGTGATGCTTTTTGTGACCGGGTTGGCCATCGCATCGCTTCTGGGTTTGATGATCGACTTCGGCATTCTCAGCACACTGGTGACGAGTTGATTTCATAAAATTGGAGCGGTAAGGACGGCTGACCAGGCAATGGGGCCAACCGGTAAAGCCAACGGCTCATTTCTACGATTAGGCGCCATCAAAATCTTGCAGTCCAAGGAGAAATCAAATGAAATCAAATTCTTTTGAGTAATTTCCACCTTTGGCTCGTTGCCTGTTTCGTGCTGCTGACCGCCACCGTGAGCTTTGCCGCAGACGGCATCCGAACAGAGCGGGTACATTTCAAGAAGGGTGCCAACAGCGCCGTGGTCGAGGCCAGCATCAAGGGCTACGAGACGGTAGATTACGTGTTGGGCGCCCGCGCGGGCCAGTACATGAATGTCAGCCTGGCGACGAAACATGGCGCTACCTACTTCAATATTCTGGCTCCCGGCCAAAACGAAGTGGCCATGTTCAACGGCTCTGTCAGTCAAAACCAGTACGAGGGCACCCTGCCCGCGAGCGGTGACTACACGATTCGCGTTTACATGATGCGCTCTGCAGCACGCCGCAATGAAGTAGCCCATTACCGGCTGGAGATGATCATTGATGGCAGGGAAGCGACGGACACTCACGCACCACAGGCTGAAACAATGCCGGCAACGCCGCAAGCCGGTCCCGACCTGAAACCTGCTTTACAAAAAGCGATCATCCAATTCATGCAGGCAGAAAAGGTTCCGATTGACGAGGAACAAACCTTTCTCTCTGATTTTGTTGACCTGAACGGGGATAGTACTCCGGATGCGCTCGTGGTATTAACAGGTCCGTACTGGTGCGGCACGGGCGGCTGTACAATGCTGGTGTTCCAGGGCGAAGATAAAAACTTTAACATTTGTTTCGAGCTCAACACTCGTTCGCCCCCCTGTGACCGTGAGCGAAACCAAGACCAGGGGTTGGCGCGACCTGGTTCTCACGGTCAGCGGCGGTGGGATGCCTGCAAAAACGGTTGCCCTCAAGTTTGACGGCAAAAAATATCCTCGTAACCCCTCTGTTCAGACTGCTCTGCCTGCCGGGGCAGCGACCAAAGGTTCAGTGCTGTTTCCTGAAGGTACTAACCCCGAACGCCTGCCCACACCCGCATCCCAGGGAGATCTGAAATCCTATGATGAGCCGGCAATGGCGATTGCCACAAAGTATCCGGACACCATGACCGTTGATGCCACGTGTTCCGGCGAAGGTTGTGGGTACTTTTTCAAATTCAAGCCTCAAAACAGTGCCCTGGATCAATCGGAAGTTCACCTCTTTCTGCCGGCCGGAGCCAAAACGGCTAAAGATGCGGAAATCGGCCTGGATAGCTTGATGCAGGGCAACGGCTGGAAAACCGCTGAAACCGCACCCCCCGCATCGGAATTCAAATATCCCTGGGTTAAGAAAATCATTCCTTTCAGGGCCGGGCAAGGTATGACTGGATATATTATCATTGGCGAAATATACAGTCAGGGCGTTCGAGCTGTGCTGCTTTATCCAGCTGAGCTTGTATGAAACCTTCATGCCTGCGGCTACATCAGTTCTGGATAATCTTCAGTTCAAACCGGAGAAATTACCCATCACCACACAGGGATAGCTTCCTGTTCTGATTGCTGTTTCTCAATTTCCGTGATCCAGCGAATGTCGTGCGGTTGCCGCGGATTTTACTGATGGGCCTGGCCTGTTAAAGAAAAAGAATTATGAAAAAAATAGTTTCGTTCGCCTCAATTCTCTTTCTGGCTTTCGCTGCAACTGGTTGCAGCCTCTTGCCGTTTAAGCATAAACCCGAAGAGAGCAGTGTCCCAAGTGCTGGAAAAATTGATTTATCTGATTCCAAGGCTGTCAAGGAAACATTGTATCTGCAGTATCAGCAATGGAAAGATACAAAATATGTAATAGGAGGCCTGAGCAAAAAAGGCATCGACTGCTCAGGCTTTGTGTATGTTACGTATCTTGAAAAACTGGGTAGAGAGCTTCCCCGCACAACTGAGCTTCAGTCTCAAACTGGAAAAGAAATAAAACGCAGTGAACTTCGTGCAGGTGATTTGGTGTTCTTCAAAACAGGCCCTAAAGTCAGACATGTCGGTATGTATATAGAAAATGATACATTCCTGCATGCTTCAACAAAAGTGGGTGTAACAATTTCAGAATTAAATGATTATTATTGGGGAACAAAATATTGGCGCTCAAAAAGAATTGACGATTAGAGCATTTTCCTTTTTATTATAGCCTTACATGCAGTGTCATCTCGACCGAAGGGAGAGATCTTGCTGTTTTGTTTGTTCAAAAAACACAGATTTCTCAGTCGCTCTGCTCCTTTCGAAATGACGATCTGGCTATGGTATTTAAAAAAATGCTCTAGCCCGGTGTTTTTTGTATATACAGGTGATGCGGGGGATGTGTATATACCCTGCAACTTCCACATACGCCCATCATCCTCAACATTACACCTCTCGTGTGAGCTTTAGTCATGAACCAGGCATATATTGTTTGCGGCAGTCCCGGTGCCGGGAAAACCACCTATGGCAAGAACTTGGCAGAAAAAAATCAGGCGGTTTTCCTTGATATTGACGTTGCAACCGAGCGCTTAGTCAGATTGGCGCTTACCCTGGCTGGACAGGATCCTGAAGATCGCGACAGCCCATACTTCAAGAAGCATTTCAGAGATCCCGTGTATGAACAGCTGTTTGATATTGCCCGCGATAACATCCCCTTAAGAAACGTGGTCATTGTGGGGCCTTTTACTCAAGAGATGAAAGATCCTGAATGGCCGGAGAAACTGGCTTCCCGCCTTGGTGCTCCTGTCAACGTTCACTATGTTTTCTGCCCCCCTCACATCAGAAAGGAGCGTATGATCAAACGTGCAGATTCCAGAGATGCGGGTAAACTGCGGGACTGGGAGAACTACCTTCACTATTACGATGATGAACCTCCGCCTGCCTGTGAATATTTTTCAGTAGATAACTCTGCAGATTTAGCGGTATAACCATTACCGGCACATGGACGATGTGCGCTTGAGCACATCACCGATGCTGTTAACCGTTATGCATAGATGCCAACATCACCCACATTTTAATTGGAGGAAGAGACTATAAATGCCAAAACCTAATTATCAATTTGAAAAGCGGAAGAAAGAGCTTGAAAAAAAGAAAAAAAAGGAAGAAAAGCGCAAAAAAAAATTAGGACGCAATACTGAAGAAACCCAGGCCGAACAGCCTGCAATAGCGGGTGCTCATGATACATCCACTGAGAATGGTATCTGATGTTGGTAATGAGTGTAAGGCTGAACCATGGAAAATAAGTATGCGCATTTAAAAGAAACAGTTCTGCCGGGAGTGTTTACTCAATGGCAGGAAGTAGCTGTGGAGATTTATGCCTTTACTGATTTGGGGGTAAAAGTAGCCATAGAGGATGAATACACCGGATTAATATATGGAAATGAGATGTATGGCGATTACCATGAAGGCCAAAAACTCAAAGCATATATAAAGCTTGTTAGGACAGACGGAAGGATAGATGTTTCCCTGCAGCCGCAGCAGGGCCAACATGTATTTTCAACGACTGACAAAATCCTTGAACATCTTAAGGCAGTTGGCGGCAAATCCGGGCTTAACGACGGCAGTTCCCCTGAAGATATACGGAATGAGTTCCACGTAAGTAAAAAAGTTTTTAAGCAGGCAATCGGCAGGCTCTATAAACAACACAAAATAAAGATTACCGATACAGGGATAGAACTTGTCAAATAAATTCGCCTGTTAAAACATTCCGAGTGAGGAGCCAATCATGCCCAGAGTTGAGCTCAATACCCATGCCCCTGAGTTTACCCTACCCGACTTCAATGAACGCAGCGTTTCGCTTTCGGATTTTTCCGGCCGGAAAAATGTGCTTGCGGTTTTTAATCGCGGATTTGCCTGACCATTCTGCCGCAGGCATATGACGCAGTTGCGCCATGATTATCAGCGTTTTGTAACACTGGATACGGAAATAGTGGCTATTGGCCCTGATGATGCCGAATCTTTTCGGAAGTACTGGAAAAAGGAAAGCCTGCCATTTGTAGGGCTGCCCGATCCTGATCACAAAATTTTAACATTGTACGGTCAGGAGGTCACGCTGCTCAAGCTGGGCAGAATGCCGGCCCAGATGCTCATTGATACGTCCGGGATGCTTCGGTATGTGCATTACGGACATTCCATGGCGGATATCCCTTCGAATGAAGACATTATTGCTCTGATACAACAACAAAACCATGGTGCTGGGCTGTAACATGCCCACACCATGAAGGCCGGCGGCAAAAAAACAGCCGCGCCGCATGCCACGTCATTATGCAGAGAAAGAGAAACCTCCATGAACCCGATACTCTCAACAGTTATTCTTCTGATCCTCAGCAATATCTTTATGACATTTGCATGGTACGCGCATCTCAAGGAGCTTAATGGCAGGCTTTGGATTATCGCTGCACTTGTCAGCTGGGGGATTGCCCTGTTTGAATATCTATTACAGGTTCCGGCTAATCGTATTGGGTATACTGTTCTTTCAGTCGGACAACTGAAGATAATTCAGGAAGTGATCACGTTGAGTGTCTTTGTCCCCTTCTCATTATTCTATTTGAAAGAGCCGCTAAAGCTTGATTATCTATGGGCGGGGCTTTGCCTGGTCGGGGCAGTATTCTTCATGTTTCGAGGCAAATTTGTGTAGCGATGCATATAACCGGGCCGCGCAAACGCGGCCGGCAGCTCAGCCGTTATGAGGAAGATGGTTTCTGTCGGCCCTGCAAAAACCCCTTAAACTGCGGGAGTTTTCAACGGTGTGGAAATGGCTCCGCGGGCCCAGAGATGCTTGCCGAACTTCCAGTACCCCTGCACATTGAACAGTCGCGCATCCCTGTTCGGATCCATCGGCAGCACGTTACCGTGGAGCAGCGGCGTAAGATGGCGGGCGATAACAGCGCCACCGCCGCCGGTAATGACCATCGCATCTATGTCCCAGTCATCTGCCCAGAGCCGGTCGGCTTCATTGGCTATTGCTGAGGCGAGCTGCCCGAAGACCTGATCCGTCAACACCTTCAAATCATATTCTTTACCGCGAATTTTAATCGAACCCCGATCAACGGCATCATAGAGCCGGTAGAGCTCCACCCCGACCCCGCTTTTTTCCCGCAGCTTGTTGGCGATGGAGGTGAAGGCACGGGCGATACCGGAATCGGTGGTGCGGCTGCCGCGTTCCGAATAGCGCATTTTATCAGAAATGGTGTAATCGGATGTCCGGAAACCGATATCGATGATGCCTATTTTCTCCTTGCCCATTCGTTTTTCGCCGGATTCCCCGAGGTCATTCAGCACCATATTGAACATTGAACCAAAAGGCTGCGGTATGACCCGAACCCTGTTGATATTGAGCACCTTCTCCTGACGCTTGCCGGCAGCATCAACGATTGTGACTTTATGCTCTCCTTTCAGAATCCGGGCAAGCTCGTCCTTATGCTGCCGGTAATAGCCGATGGGCAGGCCGGTCACCAGGCTGATGGGCACAAAGCCGGCCGCCATGCGGGCCGTTGCCGTCAGGGCCAGGGTTTTTGCGAACTGGGCGAGGAACTGGGCCTGGTCAAGCGTAAAAAAACGCACGTTGCTCTGACGTTCAGCCAGCTCACCCACAAACCAGGACTTGCCGTCGATTTCCGCCTGCAGGTGTTCCTCATCATCAACACCTGCCATAACCTGCTCCTGGAACTGAATCTCGGTCGCTTCTCCCAGCACCGACTTGAAGACAAGCGCCTGCCTGCCGTTGGTCACCTTTGTGAAACCGAAACCGATATCAATGCCGATAATTTCCACAATACCTCCCCAAAAAAATGTTTCAGGGTTTTAGTGCCAGGCGCTGAACATGTGAACCTGCTCCCTGACAAACAAAAAAGCTTCTGTATGCCGAAAATATAGTCGGGGTTTACGTATGTGTCAATGAGAAATAAGCATGAGAAATAAGCAAGCGGGATATGCTTCCAAGTTCAAGGTTCCAGGTTGATGGTCCCGTAAAAGTCGTCACACCGGTGAAAACCGGTGTCCAGTGTCTTTGTAAGTATTTGAAATTCATGGATTCCGGCCTGCGCCGGAATGACGAAAAACAGACAATCCGGACTTTTTGCGACTTCATCAAGGTTCAAGGTTCAAAAAAAATTCTGCCCTTTCCCTGCGCTCCCAACTCCGAACTCCACACTCCCCAATTACTCACAGGCAGACGGCCCGTCCCTGCAGCCTGTTTCACGCTATGCCCGGACTCAAGCATCCTTACCCACCGGGCCGCATACAACCATGCTGCCGGCCAAATAATCATGCCAGCCGCGCTTGTTGCGGTTAAACACTACCCACAAAAAACCCATATACAGGAATGAACTCACAAAATATCCAACGCAGCGCACAATGGAGCGCCCCCAGCCCAGGGGCCGGGCCCCCGCAGCCGTGACCACGTGCAGCCCGCACACCAGCTTGCCGACGGTCTGGCCCGTAACCGCATGAAAGTAGATAAAATACATACAGGAGAGCATTGTGTCGGGAAGGATGAACAGCAGCCACACCCAGCGCATGAATTCATCCGATTCAAAGCTGATATGCGTTCCGCTGCGCTCAAGTATTACAAAAGCGGCGAGCGCCACCACCAGGGTCAGCAGCGCCACGAGGAGATTATCGATACTGTAAGCCAGCACGCGGATAAAAAAACCGGCCGGCCTGACGGGGAACTGATCAATGTCGCTGATATCCTGCCGGATGCTCGCAAGGGTTTGATCAATGCCGGGAGGCCTGAAAGGGCCGGGCCCGGAATCCGGGTCAGCAGGTCGCGGGGCGTGCAGGGGCACGGCGCACAACCGGCAGACGCTCTCATTTTCAGCATAGTGCTTACCGCATTGGGGACATATCATGGCAATACCCTGTCTCGTAACGTTATATACTACTGCCTGCATGTTCAGCCGCCAAGCGCGCCAAACTCGTAAGCCGCAAGCGCAACCCCGACAATCGCAGCGGTTTCTACCCGCAGAATCCTGTTGCCCAGCCCGGCAAACTGAAACCCGTGGCTGGAAGCCAGGCTCGCCTCTTCATTCGTAAAACCGCCCTCGGGACCAACAATCAGCACGATCCGGCGCGGGCAACCTGCAAGCAGGCTGCGCAGGGATATCTCGCGCTCGCACTCCCACAGCATCACCCGCATGGAGTCGGTATAGGATTTCGCAAGCACGTCTTTGAAGCTGAGCACGGGCTCAACGGCCGGGGGTTTGCGTGCACCGGACTGTTTAACCGCAGCAAGGGCAATCCTGCTCCAGTGCTGGACACGCTGAGCAGCCTTGTTCTCATCCCAGCGCGGTACAGAACGGGACGCAATAAATGGCTGTATGGTTGTCACGCCAAGCTCAGTGCATTTTTCAACAATTAAATCCATGTTCTGCGGCTTAACGATTGCCTGACACAGGGTAATCAGCGGGCCCGTATCCGGCTCCACTGATGTCCGCTCGCAGATACGCGCGATAACCTCTCCGCGGTTCAGGCTTTCAATCACGGCCCGGTACACGCTGCCGTCAGCACAAAAAAGCTCAACGCTGTCACCGGGCCCGAGCCGCAGCACCTTTTCAATATGGCGGGCCTCATCACCGCGAATGCATGCGGTGTTGTTTTCAGGTGCACTGTCAAGATAGAAACGTCGCATAAACGGACTACCGATCCCGTGAGACATACGCACGCAGCACAGACGCGTACGTGCTTTTAAAGCCTTTACTTATCACACTTTTAGTGATAAAAAAACCACGTATTACAGGCGTTGAGCGCCTGCAGCAGCGCGCCACGCGCAACCCAGTATCTGATAATCCCGAACCCCCCGTGGAGGTACATCCCATGCGCATTCTGGTCGTCGGCGGCGGCGGGCGCGAACATGCCCTGATCTGGAAACTTGCCCAAAGCCCGCGGGTTACAACGATATACTGCGCGCCGGGAAACGCAGGTATCGCGCAAAGCGCTGAGTGTGTGTCAATTCCCGCCAATGACATTCAGAAACTCAAAGCATTCGCCCTTGAAAACCGCATTGACCTGACCGTGGTCGGCCCGGAAGAGCCGCTCACGCTCGGTATCGTGGATGAATTTGAAGCTGCCGGACTGCGTATTTTCGGTCCCGGCAAAGATGCAGCCCAAATGGAGGGCAGCAAAACATTCGCCAAGAACATTATGCTGCAGGCCGGCATCCCCACCGCCGCGTTCCGTGAATTCACCGACCATGCAGAGGCATGCGCCTATATCACCGGCACGAACAGGCCAATGGTTATCAAAGCCGATGGGCTGGCAGCCGGCAAAGGCGTATTTCCCTGCCGCACCACAGATCAGGCTCTGGAAGCCCTGGAGCGTATCATGCTGCAGCGTGAGTTCGGGGAGGCCGGAGACCACGTGGTGATTGAGGACTTTTTAATCGGCGAGGAAGCCTCTTTTATATGCCTGACCGACGGCACAACCGTTCTGGCCCTGCCCTCTTCACAGGACCATAAGCCCATATTCGACAATGATGAAGGCCCCAACACCGGCGGCATGGGCGCCTACAGCCCTGCGCCTGTAGTAACCCCGCAGCTGCATGACCTTGGTCATGACAACCGTGATGCAGCCGGTGGTTGATACCCTGCGCAAAAACGGCATCCACTTCAAGGGAATCCTGTATGCCGGGCTCATGATCGATAATGGCGTTCCCAATGTGCTTGAGTTCAACGTGCGCATGGGAGACCCGGAGACCCAGCCCATACTGTTCCGCCTGCAAAGCGATCTGCTTGATTTGATCGAGGCGGTCATTGATGAGCGCCTCCATGAGGTCAGCGTTGTTGTTGATCCACAACCGACAGTGTGCGTTGTCATGGCTGCCGGCGGATACCCCGGAGCCTATGAAAAAGGCCTGCCCATTGCCGGACTTGATCAAGCTGCCGCACTGGATGATACCATGGTCTTTCATGCCGGCACCCGGCAGCAGGGGCCTGAGGTGCTCACGAACGGCGGACGTGTTCTGGGCGTAACCGCGCGCGGGCCATCCATTGCAGCTGCCATTGACAATGTCTACCGGGCCGTGCGCTGTATTTCCTGGCCCGGAGCACAGTATCGAAACGATATAGGCCGGAAAGCCCTGCAACGATGAGCAATCAGTGGATACAGGAACGCCGGGAAGTCTTTGAACGTGATCTGATTCAGGATTTTTTCAAGGCAAAACTGCTGTTCGATACAATCGCCCGTGAATACCGAGCGCAGCGATACCGTATCCTTTGGACAGCTTGATGCCTGGGTCGGCTCGGATCAAAGGAAGGGCCCCCTGTGGCTGCTCAAGGATCACAGCCAGCGCCTGTACCGCAGCAGTTCCAATGCCGGCAGCCTGTACGAAAACCTGTTTGACTGGACCGTCGGATCCATTTTCCATGAGACCATCAAGCTCAAGGAAGAAGCCTACCAGATCGAGTCCTACAAACCGCTGCTGGAAATGCAGGTTAAAAATAAAACCTGCGACGAAACGCTCGGCGCCATCATCCAGGAATATTTTGTCCTGATCGAGCGGGCCAAAGAAACCGTGCCCGTCGAGATGCAAAACATTGGCGCACTGTTCAACAAGGCCCTCTATCATCTGCATGAAATAATCTTTGCCGGCCGCGGCAACATGCTCATTCTCCTGCTGCTGCTGGAAGAGGAAAAAAACGCCACCGCGGTATTCGGCCGCGAGCACTACCGTGAGCTGCTCAACCGCATGTTCCCGGAAGGCCCGCATACGGCCTGGCTTGCAGCCGGCAGGCATTACCTTGAGGGCGGCTGGCACAACGAGGCCCGACCGCTTATTGAACGCGCTTTGGAAATTCAAGAAGGATGACCCCTGCGCGCTTGATGTGCTCGCCGCAGTCAATGCGGCTGAAAAAAAATCCGGAGACCTCTCCGCGTAACCGTGATGCGGGACAGTCACCGGCAACGGACACGTGTTGATCGTAGCCACCACGAACGTAAAAAAGGAGTTACCGCTATGAGCACCCCTGTTGTTGGAATAATTATGGGCAGTGATTCGGACATGACGATCATGCGCGAAGCCTGCGCGACCCTTGATGCTTTCGGCATTGGCTATGAGGTCATTATCGCCTCGGCCCATCGCACCCCCGCGCGCGCCGCCCGCTGGGCTGAAAGCGCGGCTGAACGCGGCCTGAAGGTCATTATTGCGGGAGCGGGCTGGGCCGCCCACCTTGCCGGCGTTATTGCCGCCGGAACCCTGCTGCCGGTTGTTGCCGTGCCGATTGACTCATCGCCCCTGAACGGCCTTGATGCGCTGCTGTCCATGGTGCAGATGCCGGCCGGAATCCCCGTGGCCACCATGGCAATCGGCAAAGGCGGAGCCCGCAACGCCGCCCTGTTTGCAGTGCAGATCCTTGCAACCGCTGACAGCGCGCTCGTCAAAAAACTTGCCGACTATCGCCTCGACATGGAACAGCAGGTAATCGCTAAAGATGCCGAGCTGCAGAAGAGCCTGAAGAAGTAGGCTGCCGCCGCTTTGACAGCACTGTAGCCCGCAGCGTAAGCACTTTCCTTATAAAGGAATTTTCGCAGGCTGTTCAAAAATGCCTGGATGCAAGGCGCGCGAAGCATGAGGAATGAGGCGTACTTTTCTGTGCGCCGACGTAACGCACCGCAGCAGGCAGTGTTTTTCAACAGCCTGTCAGACACCCGCTTTTTTGTTTCTTGCATGGGCGATCATGGCTGCCTCAAGCGCACGGCGCAGGTCCTCATCCTGTATGCAGTCGGCCTGTGCGCTGATGAGCTGCTGCTCCTCTGTGCTCAATTCCGGCAGGGGCTCAGAATCCGCCGGGTCGGGCGCGCAGGGAACATGCGCGACCTTGAAGCGGATATCGCTGATCGGCGTTTCAGGCAGCATGGCATGAAGCCTCTCAAGAATCGCCGCTTTCATGAAGCGCAGCTCGTGCAGCCAGTTCGCATTGCTCACCGATACCTGCAGCACGCCCTTGACGATTGAACTCGGACAGGACTGGCGCGCGAACACCTCCCCGACAGCCTGGCTCCACAGGCGCGGCAGCAGCACCTGTCCCCGGCGACCGCTGTCCAGTTGCGGCAGCACCGCTTCCATTATTTCACCCAGAGCATGTGTGCGGCCTGTGCGCTTCATGGACCACCTGTTTCTTTGGAAGAGAGATCGGGGGACGCGGGCTTATGACAGAACATGCAGCGGTACTTGGGCGGATGCCCTTCGGAAAGAGGCAGGCCCCCGTCAGCGTGGCAGGTGCTGCACACCTGCTCGGCTGCCTTTTTACCCTCTGTTCTGTAGGTCTGCAGCGATTCGCGGTGATCATCATCCAGGGGTATGCGCAGCGTTGTCTGCTCGGTGGTGAGCAGCCACAGACACAGCACAACCGCAGGGATCATTATGATAAACAGTATGTCTGCCTTGCGAAGTTTCATGCATGCATCCCCGTTTCCATTCAGAGCGCGCTCAAGATCGATCCGCTGGTATAAAATGTGCCTGCAATGCAGGCCGTCAGCAGGCAGGCCAGTGTTGCGGCCAGCAGGGCCTGAAAACCAACCCTGCTCAGCTCCGCGGTTTTTTGCGGCACCAGGGCCGCAATGCCGCCGATAAAAATCGCCAGGGAAGCCAGATGCGCGAACCCGCACAGGGCATACGTCGCGATGACCGTTGAACGCGGGTTGGCTATCGAGCCGGAGGCAATGGCTGCGGCCAGGTGCTGATAGGAGGCGACCTCGGTCACGATCAGGCGCTCACCGATAATGCGCGAGATAAGGGCAGCGTCCTCAAGCGGCACCCCGATGATAACGGTCAGCGGATAAAACGCCGATCCCGCGAGTCCCCGCAGCGACCAGTCAATCTGCAGGCCGGCGGCGCTGTTGATGAGTGCGCCCAGCGCGGTTGTGCCCAGATCGACGAGCGCCACCAGTCCCAGCACGGCCAGCAGCAGCGCCACGATGCCCACGACCATGCGCACACCGGTATTGGCCCCGTTGATAATGGCCTCAAAAAAGCTCTTGTCGCGCTCGTAATACGGTTCAACACAGCGTCCGAGCGTTACGGGCGCGCCCGATTCGGGCATGACCAGCTTGGACATGATCAGGGCCGAAGGCGCGGCCAGAATCGATGCCGACATGAGATGCCCGGCGATGGTGGGGAACTGCTCCTGCAGGGTGAACACATACAGGGCCAGCACGTTTGAAGACACCGTGGCCATGCCGCAGGTCAGCACCGTGCAGAGTTCCGAGCGGGTCATGTCCGCCAGATACGGCCGAACGGTCAGCGCCGATTCAACCCCGGCGAAGATGTTGCTCGCGGCGCACAGGGCTTCGGCCCCTGAAATATTGAAAAGCCTCGTAAACAGGGCGGCAAAGCGCCTGATCAGCCAGGGCAGCACGCCGATGTAATACAGCACCGAAACCAGGGCGGAGAAAAAAATAATCGTGGGGAAGGCCTGAAAGGCCAGGAAAAACCCCAGCGAAGGCTCGCCCGCATCGCTGACTGTGCCCGGCGGCAGTGCCAGCCTGCCGAACATGAAACGCGAGCCGCTTGATGCGGCCCCCAGTATGGTAATGACAACTGAATTAATTGCCAGAAACAGCCGGGAGCCGGCCGGGACAATGAATATAAACAGCGCAAAGGCCGCCTGCAGGCCAAGGGCTCCCCTGATCAGGCGCCAGTTGACATTGCTTTTCTGCGCTGAAAACAGCCAGGCAATGCCCATGATAATAAAAATTCCGCAGAAGCTGATCAGGTTATAGATACTCATACTGTCGGCATCATCTGGTGCTGAGGCCATGCAGGGCCGCAGCAGCGGGGCAGGATCTCAGCGCTGAGACCTGCCCATCATAAGTTTATAAAATGAACGCGCCTGGTTCAAAATAGCCAGCGACGCGCTTTCAATCTCCCGGGCGATTTCGTGCTTGACGCCCGATGATGAAATGCGCTCGATCTGTTCAAGGCGCACCGATACAAACGAAAGGTACTCGATCATCTTGGCAACAACAATGTCTTTCACCTGCTCCAGTTCTGCCAGCTGAATGTCGCTGATAATCTCAGCCAGCGCCTCACCCCTGCCAGCCTGTTTCTCGCGCGGACGGCTGGAGGCCTCCAGGTCAAGTACCCTGCCCGTCGGGTCAACGGCCACCTGCTCAATGTTTTGCAGGCGCTTCAAATATGCTGAAATACTTTCAAGCCGGCGGCGCAGGCTGCCGGGAACCTGTGCATCCTTAAAGTCCTTCTGCGCCATCGAGATGCAGCCCCGCCGGATATCGGCAACGGGCCTGTATACATGGCGAATAATTGAACGTGCGAAGGCCTGCGTGGTCAGCAGCACCTGTTTCTGAATGAGCTTCTCCGGAACATGACGGCGACGTTGCGGCTTGTGAGCAACCGCCGGCTGCCGGATCTTGAAACGGCTTCCGGCAAGAGCGGCAAGCTCGCCAAGGGTCTCGGGCTCATGCTCCGGAATGGCGTCATTTTCCGCATGCATCAAAGCGAAGATATTAATACGGGGGAAAAGAATCAAAAGCCGCAGATCCGGAGAAATCCGGCCGCTTGACAGCAGGAAGCCGGCAAGCTCGGCGTATTCGTTGAACAGCACTTTGATAAAAAGCAGCTCCTGCTGCGAAAAATCAGCGCTGCCCAGCGCCTGTACAGAGCACAGCTTGTCCATGAGCGCCTGTTCATCAAGGTCAAGCTCGAGGCCTTTGTGGTGAATAAAATTGAGCGGCTTCTGGGGAGCATCGATTTTAAAAATGCCTGCCCTGATGTTCATGTCGTTGCCGACTTCACCCAGGAGATTACAGCGCAGCGTATGGGTTCCCAGCAGCGCAATGTAATTAGCCTGCTCCATGCCCAGCGGCAGACTCAGAAAACTTGCGGCATCCTCGGAACCCATAAAGATGTGAAAGGTGACACCGCGTTCGCGCTGCGCCAGCCTGCCGGCCTCTATAATAGTATTGATCAATTCCTCGGCCGTTTCCCGGGGACTGGAAAGGCTCACGCTGATCAGGATTTCTTCCAGCAGGCAACGCTCGGCACGCAGGGCATAGAAGTCGGCACCCAGCCCGAAGAGAACTCCAAACCCGAGTTCAAGGGACTGCAGACGCTGGTAAATAAATTTTTTGTCCGCTATTTCCAGCAGCCGGTGAAAAAAAACATCCAGAATATTCTTGATAATAACCGCATAATCAGGGAGCAGCCGCCCGCGCGCATCGGCGGCCATGGTGAGAATCAGTCCGCGCATCAATTCATTCACGGTTGCCTCGGGAAGGCCGTGCTGCATGCGGGCAGTATTGCCGAAACTGACCGTGATCCGCTTCTTGCTGATGACCACCTCCGCGTCCGCCGCAAAATTATCACAATAGAAAGACTGTTCCTTGCACCACAGATCAGTTGCCTCGCGCACAATCAGGCGCTCGATCTGGTAGAGGCGGCGCCTGGGCATATCTGACTGTTTAATGTCGGCAAGGTTCATGATCATATCAGCCATACTATGCAGACCCGGCAGTCTGCGGTGTTGGAGCAAGCAATCCGTAAACAAGCGTTTCAATTTCCAGCCTTATTACATCGAGGCGCTCGGCACTCAGGGCTTCAAAGCGCAACACCAGGACGGGCTGGGTGTTTGAAGCGCGCACCAGGCCCCAGCCGCCGGGCATATCAATGCGGGCCCCGTCGATATCGTTTAACAGGTAGCGCCCGCGCAGGATGTCCTTAACCTGCTCAACGACCGCGAACTTGCAGTCATCAGGACACGCAACCCTGATTTCCGGCGTGGCATATGTGCGCGGCATGCTGTCCAGCAAAGCGCTTGCGGGCGCCGAAGACCGGGAGATGATTTCCAGCAGGCGGCAGGTGGCATACACCGCATCGTCAAAGCCGAAATAGCGATGCGCGAAAAACATGTGCCCGCTCATTTCCCCGGCCACCAGTGCCTGTTCTTCCTGCATTTTAGCCTTGATAAGCGAGTGCCCGGTTTTCCACATAATTGCGCGCCCGCCCAAACGTTCAATCTCCTGAATCACGACTTGCGAGCTCTTGACTTCACAAATAACGGTCGCGCCGGGAACATCGTCTAAAATTGAGCGGGCAAAAATCAGCAGCAGCTGATCGCCGGCAATGATGCGCCCCCTGTCATCGACAACACCGATACGATCTGCGTCGCCATCATAGCTGATGCCCACATCCGCGCCGGTTCTTGCAACCGTCTCGATCAGATCCTGCACATTGCCGGGCACGGTCGGGTCCGGATGATGATGGGGAAAATGTCCATCCATATCACAGTACAAGCCGACAACGTCGCACCCAAGGCGCTGCAGCAGCGGCACGGCAGCCTGCCCGCCGGTACCGCTGCCCGCATCGACAACAACCTTTAACGGCCGCTTCAGGCTGATAGATCCGGCGATACAGTCACAATAGTCCGGCAGCATGTCGCGCTTCTCACAGGCTCCGGAACCGATCTCATAATCAGCACGCTCCATAATTTCCCGGATCTGCTGAATCTGCTCCCCGTAGATGGTGGTTTTCCCGAGGCATACCTTGAAGCCGTTATACTCAGGCGGGTTGTGGCTGCCGGTGATCATGACCCCGGCGTTTTTTTCAAGGTGAAAAAGGGAAAAATATACCAGCGGCGTATGGCACACGCCGATATCAATGACCTGCATGCCGGTCGCAATCAGGCCGCGGACAAGCTGAGCATGCACATCGGGCGAAGACAGGCGGCAGTCGCGGCCCAGCACCATGGTGCTGGCGCCGTTGCGTATAAAAAACGTCCCCAGGGCCCGTCCCAAACAGGTGACCAGCGCAGGCGTCAAATCACGGGGCACTACGCCCCTGATGTCATACTCTTTGAATATATGCAAGTTCATGTGCCGCTGCCTCCACATCATTAATCATATCCATTATTTTTTCAAACCACAATAAATTTCGAGCAACGGCATACTGCGACCAGCCCACAGGCAGGCCCAGCGGGGTCTGTGTAAAATGCTTATAATAAATCAATTGCCGGGCCTTGACACAGACTGAACCGGCTTTATTTTTTCCCCGTTACATGCTATGAATTGAACAATACATGCGCCCGTCGCGCGCTGCGCATTTTTTACATCATATCCCGAAACAATCTTTCATGGATCGACACATCCAAATATCAGAAAACCTGTGAAAAATTTTTTACTGATCCGCCTCCGGCCTTGCCTGCCGAAGAGGCCGGCAAGTTTCTGACAGAGTAAGCCAAAGGTTGGTCTATGCCCATATATGAATTCTACTGTAAAGCCTGCGACACCATCTTCAGTTTCTTCGCGCGCAGCGTCAACACCACTGCCGCCCCCGTCTGCCCGCGCTGCAGCGCACAGCTTGAACGCCGCATGTCTTTGTTTGCCTGCATCGGCAGGGCCGGCGAAAGCGATGAGGCTGCGGATATGCCCTTTGATGAGGCCAGGCTCTCAGCAGCCATGGGCAGGCTGGCTGCTGAAGCGGAAGGCATGAATGAGGAAGACCCGCGCCAGGCAGCCAACCTCATGCGCAGTTTCACGGAAATGACCGGTATCAAACTCGGTGACGGTATGCAGGAAGCGATGCGGCGCATGGAGGCAGGCGAAGACCCTGACAGCATCGAGGCTGACATGGGTGATGTCCTTGAACATGAAGACCCGTTCGCATTGGGCAGCAGCAGCGCTAAAAACCGACGGACAAAGCCCGGGCGCGATGAAACCCTGTATGAACTGTAGGACTGCTGATAGCGAACCAGTGATCCTGCCGTGCCCGACGCAGGTCCGGAAATAAGTGATCACAGCCATCATTCAATGGGTATACATCTAAGACCCCGGCTCTCGTGGGCAATGACAAGGCAAATTGGCAGCAATATTTTTACCGGTAGGAGCGACCTTTGGTCGCGAATTTCGCGGCTAAAGCCGCGCCTACATATCATCAACATATAAATTTAAATGTCATGATCTCGCAGGCTGTTGAAAAAGTCATCTTCAACAGCCTGCGAGTAAAGCTGTCACCAGGACGACAGCGTCATGCAGCATGATACATATCTTCGGGAGGCACAGCGCATGGTACTCACACAAAGCCTCCCACGGGCAGCAACCATTTTCCTGCTCATTCTCGGCTGCATTACAGCCCCCGGGCTTGCGCATACAGCCGCAGCAGACCCCCTGATATTCCCGTTTGCCCCCGGAGAAAAACTGCACTATGAAGTGTACTGGGCCGGGATAAAAGCCGCTGAAGCGACCCTGGAAATCCTGCCCATGACTGATCTGGACGGCAACCCGGTCTGGCATTTTGTCATGACCGCGCAGACCACATCGCTGGTTGCTGCTATTTACCCCGTTCATGACCGCATAGATTCCTGGGCTAAGGCGGATATGAACAGCGCGCTGCGCTACATCGAGTACGCGAAAAAACGCTTCACAACAAAAAATGTCTCCATTGTTTTTGACTGGAAAACGAACACAGCACACACTGCCAAAGATAAAAAAAAACAAACCGTGAAACTTAAACCCGGCGCCTTTGACCCTTTGTCGATATTTTATTTTTTCCGCATGCAGGAACTGCGTGAAGGTCTGGAGCTGTCTCGACCCGTGGCAGACCGCAAACGCTGTGTGCAGGGTGTTGCGCACGTGCGCGGCAGACAAACCGTGCACAGCGGCGGACAGCAGTGGGACACCTGGCTGGTTGAGCCTGACCTGAGTAAGGTCCAACATGTCTTTGAAAAAAATCCTGACGCGCGGCTTCTGATTTGGGTGACAGCTGATGAGCGCCGTATCCCCGTAAAACTTCAAAGCAAAATTGCAGTGGGCAGTTTTACCGCAGAACTCGTGAGGATTGAGACTCCGGGGGCAGATACTCCTGCACAAACTGCCGTGGGAACCGCGAACCCTGCCCCGTAACCGCACGGTATAGCCACGCCCAGCCCCCGAAGAACCTGCCCTATATCCCAGCAGGCTTTTCAAAAATGCTTGGATGCAAGGCATGCGCGGTCTGTGACACCTGCTTGCAGGCAATCATGAGAAATGAGGCGTACTTTTCCGTACACCGCAGTGACGAATGCTGAGCATAACGCAGCAGACGGGCATTTTTCAACAGCCTGCTACATAAGCACAAACGAAACAAGAAGGCCGACAGAGATCATGACCGCAAAGATCGGAAAGCAATACCTAAACAGCGCAGTCCCGCCGATCAGGGTAATCAGCATCTTGACACAGGTGTTGGCAAGGGCCGCAAGCGTAATGCCGCGCGCGGCGATGGCTGCATCAAGGTCTGCGCGGGCAAGGTTTGAAAGCGACAGCGCAATCGGATCAACATCGGCAAGACCGGTCACGATGCTTGAAATATAAATACCGGCAGTGCCGAAGTATACCTGGCCGACACGGGCGATAAACAAAATAGCACCGAAAAGCAGCCCGAACCAGACCGCCGGCCACAATTCAAACGGATTGCGCACGGTGAGTTGCTGCCCGGTTGCCTCCGGACGGCCAGGCTTGCGGCGCAGGAACCACAGCCCCACGCAACACAGCAGCCCGGCTCCCCCGGCACAGCATAGCGGCAGCAAAAGTAACCGGCCTACAGCGGGCTGTACGGCAAAGACCTCGATCAAAACACGGGCGAACATCACGGCCGACGCCGCAACAATCGCAAACGAAAATTCCGGGGTCAACCCGGGCTCAATCCGGCTGCGGCGGCTGAAGCCCAGGGTCAGGGCTGTGCTGGACGCCATGCCGCCCAGCAGACCCGCCAGGCCGATACCCTGCCGGGCGCCTAAGGTTTTCATGAGAATATAGCCGACAAAATTAATGCCGGCAACCAGCACGACCATCAGCCAGATAGTGTAGGGGTTGATGACATCCAGCGGACCAAAGGTCTGATTCGGCAGGACCGGCAGGATAATCAGCGTGATAACGCCGAACTGCAGAGCCGCCGCAATCTCAGGGCCCTCAATTTTTTGCGACAGTCCCTCCAGCGGCTTTTTGGTTGCAAGCAGCAAAACGGTTACAACGGCAAGCGCGGCCGCAAGGGCTGTCAGCTGCCACCATACCAGCGCGCCGAACAGGAAACACAGGTAGGCGGCCACCGCGGTTGTAATACCGGCCGACCTGTCCTGGCGCCCTGAAAAGAAATAGGCGGTGATGATCATTGCCGAAAGCGTGACAAAGCAGACTGCAAAAATCCAGGGCGCGTAGTTGTCATTAATGAGCGCGGCAGTACACCCAGAAGAGATATGAGCGGAAAGGTGCGAATGCCGGCAAAGGTTTCGTGCTTTTCCTTCTCGCGCTCGAAACCGATAAACAGGCCCAGCGCAAGCGCGAGCCCGAAACGGATGAACAAATCGGTTAATTCAGGGACGACGGGTGTATTCATATTCGGTCGGTATGCGTGCCGTGCGGCACACATGCTCCTGCGCACAACGCATTGAAAACGGCTGATGAAACAATTGCCCGCGTAAGACGCCACATCCATGTTCTTTGTTCGGGGTGACCTCCTGCGGAAGCTGCGGCTATAAAAAGTTATAGCAGATACACGCCAGCAAAACAAACGGGATGCGCCTGGGGTTTAATCCGGCAACGATGTGCGATCCCGGCGGTTTTCCCGGATAAAAAACTCCAGCACAAGGCAGAGAAGCCCCAGGGCTGCAAACCATTGAAAACGCTCCTCCCAGCGCTTCCTGCGGGCGGCGCTCAGCTCTTTTTGCTCGACATCTTTTTTAATGGCACCCTGATAGATGGTCTCAAGATCAAGATCGCCCGTGACTGAACGCACATAGGCGCCATCTGTTTCAAGGGCAATTTTTTGCAGGGTCTTCTCATCCATCCTGCTCAAGACAAGGCTGCCGCTTCGGTCCTGCATAAAACCGCCTTTGCCGCCGGCTGCCGGCACGGGCGTGCCGTCGGGCGTGCCGATGCCGATCGCAAAAATTCTGATGCCTTCGCGACGGGCCTCCTGCACGGCCTGCATGACATCTCCCTCATGGTCCTCACCGTCCGTTATCAAGATCAGCGCCTTTGACGTGCGCTCCTGGCGGTTGAATGCCCGGATTGCCGTGCGAATAGCTGCAGCCATATCCGTTCCGGGCACTGGAATCATATCAGGCGAGAGGTATTCGAGAAACATGCTGAACGCGCCGTAATCAAGGGTCAGCGGACACTGCAAAAAACTGCTTCCCGCAAAAGCCACCAGCCCGATGCGGTCGCCGTCAAGCATGCCGGTAAAATCCTGCAGCTTGCGCCGGGCACGCTCCAGGCGGCTGGGTGAGATATCCTCTGCCAGCATGCTGCGGGAAACATCTACAGCAACAATGATATCAACACCAACCCGCTTAACATCCTCAAAGTGATAACCCCACCGCGGGCGCGCCAGGGCCGCAACCAGCACAACGACCGCCGCCACCATCAAAACAGCTTTCAAACGACGACGCCCGCTCAGCAGCGAGGAACTCAGGCGTTCATGCAGCTCCGGACCGCAAAAAATCCGGATGCAGCGCCGGCGGCGGATACCGGCGTACAGATAAAAAAATACCAGGGCTGGAACCAGCCACAATAACAACAGGTAATGAAGGTTTCCGAATTGCATACGTAGTATTCTCAAAAATCGCGCAGCGGGATGCCCGGAGGCACATCCCTCAGGGTATTTTCATAAAGCGCGTATTCGCCAGCACAATCTCCAGCAGCAGCAGACACAGCCCCGGCAGCAAAAACCACACAAAGAGTTCATTATATTCCGTATATTCTTTGACCTGTACCTCGGTTTTTTCCATGGCATCAATCTGTTGGTAAATCTCGCGCAGGGCCTCGGTATCGGTAGCGCGGAAATACTGTCCGCCGGTCAATTGAGCGATCTGTCGCAGGGTATCCTCGTCAAGATCAGCCTCAAGGTACACATACTGTTTCCCGAAAAGGGAATCGACCTCAAAAGGCGCTTTGCCCTCGGAGCCGACCCCGATGGTGTAGACCTTGATACCGAAGCTCTGGGCCAGGCGGGCCGCGGTAAGCGGCGTGACGGTTCCGGTATTACTGACGCCGTCGGTGAGCAGAATGACCACCCGGGAAGCTGACTTAATATCCTTAAAACGCTTGACGCACACGCCCAGGGCCGTGCCGATTGCGGTGGCATCGCCGGCCATGCCGACTTCCAGCGTGTCCAGCAGGCTCAGCAGCACCCCGTAGTCAAGCGTCAAAGGGCACTGGGTAAATGCTTCCTCACCGAAGACAACCATGCCGATACGGTCATGCTCGCGCCCGCGCACAAATTCGCTCACCACGCTTTTAACCGCGGCCATGCGCGTATCACGTTTACCGTCCGTGGTAAAATCCAGCGCCCGCATGCTGCCGGAGCTGTCAAGGCACAGCATGATATCCACACCGGCGCTGTTTACCTCAATGGACTTCACGCCGGACTGCGGCCGCGCCAGGGCCAGAATTATCAGGGCTGCGGCCAGACAGCGCAGCAAAGGAACAAGGCGGCGCAACGGGACTGAAGCCGGCTGCGGCAGCCGGGCAAACACGCTCAAAGAGGAAAAACGAATATAGGCGCTGCCGCAGCGTCGCCAGCCATACAGCAGCATCAACGGAATTACTGCCAGCAGCACCAGCACCCAGGGGTCTTCAAAACGCATCATTGACGGACACCCCCGTGTATGCTGCCTGCGTGCGGCTGCTCCGCAACAGCCTGGATGTCCTCTCTGGTTTGATCAATGATATCGTGAACCTGCTGCTGGTTTTGTTGAATAGCCTGGTTGTCCGGGCGATATTTGGCAAACTTGACCAGATCAGCATGCAGCAAAAAATCACGGGTAGCGTTTTTAGCGCGGTCCGGCATATCAGGCAGTCTTTTAACCGAGCGCAGCAATTCCTGCGTTGTCTGCTCAACTGCCGAAATAGCGAAACGGTTTTGCAGGTAATGGCGAAAAATATCCGAGAGCCGGACATAATACTCGTGCACAACGCCTCGCTCCACCAGGCCCTCGCGCTCAAGCTGCTCCAACTGCTCGCAGGCCAAAACATGCGCCGGCTTCTGCGCTGCCGGGGGTGCATCCTTGCGTTTGCGAATGTACAGCCACATGCCCAGACCGGCCAAAAGCAGCAGGGCAGCAATGCCACTGCCCAGGATAAAGCGCCGCAGGTCGCGCGGCAGGGCAGCCGGCGGCTTGATATCGATAATATCCTGCATGGTTTCATTGTCGGCACGGGCACTGGATGCGCCGACCTTTATAAAAATCTGCGGCGTGGAGATCTCCCGGGTTTGATCATGGTCAACCGCGCGCACCGTCATTGCAGGAATGATATAGGTGCCGCTCATATCCGCCCGCAAATCAAACCATTTTTCCAGAACAAGGCGGTTGTCTATCGGGCTGGAACTTTCGCCGAAATCAACAATGCGCAAACCAGCGATCAGGGCCCCGATTTCCGGCATATGCACCTGTACATGCTGCGGGCAGGTAACGCTCAAGGTAAGACGAATTGTCTCATCCAAAGCGGCGGTGGTGCGGTCAGTCTGCGCTCTGACCACAATGCCGGAGGAGTCCGCGGTCCGGTTGTCACTGTCCGGGGGTGCATTGGCAGTGCAGCCCGCCAGCAGCACCAGCAGCAGCACAAACAGTCTGTTCATGCAATGTCCCCCGGTTGATGTGGATACAGGCCACCATCTTTGCGCTGATATTTCCCCGGGGCCCGACAGCAGGGCAAAGCCATACACGTTAATCCCTGCCTCACTGGCGTTTCTCCCGCATGCGAAAAAATTTCATGATCGGGTCAATAAAGGGCCTGTCGGTATACACCTCTATACAGTCAATGCCGGATGAGCGAAACAGGGACTGCCGTTCGCAACGGATCTTTTCAGCCAGAGCGCGATAACCGGCGCGCACAGCAGTGCTTGAGGTATCGATCAGCATGTTCTGGCCGGTTTCAGCATCCCGGAGTTCAACCATGCCCGTGTCCGGCAGTTCCAGTTCACGCGGATCAGTGATGCTTACCGCGATCAGGTCATGTTTTTTTGCGGTAATGCGCAGGGCCTTTTCATAATCAGATGCGATGAAATCGGAGATTAGAAACACGGCTGTCTTGCGCCGCATGATTTTGTTCAGGTAATTAAGGGCTGCCGGTATGTCCGTGCGAATAGAAAGTGCCCTGTGATCAAGCACCTCCCTGATAACGTGCCACACATGATTTTTGCCCTTTTTGGGAGGGATGCATTTTTCTATACGGTCGCTGAAAATAACAAGGCCGACCCTGTCATTGTTCTTGGTGGCGGCAAATGCCAGCACGGAAGCTATCTCGGCGGCCAGTTCCTGTTTGTACTGACGCTGCGTACCGAAAAAACAGGAAGAGCTGACGTCGACCAGCAGCATGATCGTCAACTCACGCTCCTCGCGATACACCTTGACAAAGGGATGGCCGAAACGGGCAGTCACGTTCCAGTCAATGTCGCGCACATCATCGCCCGGCGAGTACTCGCGCACCTCCTCGAACTGCATGCCGCGGCCGCGAAAAGCGCTCTCATACTCACCGGCAAACATGTCATTGACGACATGGTTGGTGCGGATATGGATTTTTCTGATTTTCTTAAGAATCTCTTTTGAAACCATTGCAGCACACCGGGTTTTCAGGGGCAGCCCCGTCGGGGAGGTCTCCGTCCGGGCCGGGTTATGCCGTTCGCGCGATTGTGCGCTTACGGCACTTCCACGTTCTCAAAAATTTTCAGGATAATATCGTCAGCGGTCAGGTCCTCTGCCTCAGCCTCATAACTGAGCAGAATCCGATGACGCAGCACATCAAGACCGATTGACTTTATATCCTGCGGTATAACATAGCCGCGACCCTGCAAAAAGGCATAGGCCCGCGCCGCGCGGGTCAGGTAAATGGAGGCACGCGGGGAAGCGCCGAAATGAATTACATCATCAACAGCAATGCCCGCCACCCCCGGCTCACGGGTGGCAAAGACGAGTTCGACAATGTAATCCAGCAGTTTCTCATCAAGGTAGATTTTATCGACCACGGCACGGGCCGCCATAATATCCTCCGGGGTCGCCACGGGCTGCACTGTAACCGGAGCGCTGCTCATGCGCTTTATGATCTCCTTTTCTTCAGCCTTATTGGGATAATTGATGCGCAGCTTCAGCATGAAGCGGTCCACCTGCGCTTCAGGCAGGGGATAGGTGCCTTCCTGTTCGATCGGGTTCTGGGTAGCCATTACCAGAAACGGCTCGCCCAGGCGAAAGGTCGTCTCACCGATCGTAACCTGGCGTTCCTGCATGGCTTCGAGCAGCGCGCTCTGCACCTTGGCCGGCGCGCGGTTTATTTCATCAGCCAGGATGATGTTTGAAAACAGCGGCCCTTTCTTAATGGTGAACTGAGCGCTTCTGGGCTCATATATCTGCGTGCCGATCAGGTCTGCCGGCAAAAGGTCCGGTGTAAACTGAATGCGCTGAAACCCGGTCTTGAGCGCGGCTGCAAGGGCTTTAACCGCGGTGGTTTTCGCAAGTCCGGGAACGCCCTCCAGCAGGATGTGCCCGTCGGCCAGCAGGCCGATCAAAAGGCGCTCCACGAGATAGTCCTGCCCGACGATTACTTTTTTCACCTCAGCGGCAATGGCCCTGGTGACACTGCTGTAGTGTTCGACTTCCCTTGTGATCTCCTGAATGTCGGACTGCATACATTCCTCCACAAACCTGTTGAATTATATAAAACACGACTGAGCAAAAAATAATATGCGGGTCAAAGATTTTCAAGTAAATGTTATGTAAACGATATGTCCGCGTTTAAAATACCGACCGGGAGATTTAAAATCCGGGCGCGCTGCGGCTCGATTTTAATGATGCACATGCTGGCCTGTACAGTCTCAAGATCAAGCGCGCTCAAATCCGGGCGTGTGCCGAGCCCCATGATAGCATGCGCCCGGGCATACTCAGCATCATGCTGCTCGATGATAGAGGCCCGGCCCCACAGCTGAACGCAACGGCAGGTGGTAAATCCGCCGTAGCGGCCATGCACGCTGAAGGACACTGACGGGTTGCGGCGAATGTTGAAAATCTTGCCCCCGCCCTCGGTCAGAATATAAATATCCACATCATGGCTTTTGTAGCGCACCGGGGTAGCGCGCGGCAGGTTCTCCCAGCAGGTCGCAAGGGTTCCGATAGGGTTGTTGCGCAGGAACGTTACCAGGCGCGCGCGCAGTTCATCCGGGCCCGGATGACGCACTGTGCGTTTGAGCATATTCACAAAATCAATTTCAAGCTTGCGATTATATTCCTTTTCTGCTTCCTGCAGGCTTGTATAGTCCATAAAGAATCTCCCGTGTTTGAAATTGATCACCCCAGCATGCAATAGCACATCCGCCCGAAAAAAAACAGGGCCCCAACGTGGCCCCGTTTCCTGCCCTGCAATCCGACATGTGCCGTTCAGTTGTATCGATTTAACTTTTTGAGGAAGCGGTGTTCTTTTTCAACGCAAGCAGGATATTGTTGATATGCATGACGTGCTGGTCTCCCAGGTCAAAATCGGGATTGATGGTAAAATAGGTGAAGAATACTCCCATGGAAAGGAAGTAGACTGCCCGGGCCACATCACCCGGACTTTCGGCGCGGAACGCCCCGCTTGCAATGCCCTCTTCAATAATGCGGCTGAAATTGTCAATTGACATAGTGTAGTAATCGGTCATGACCTGGCGGATTTCAGGATCGCGCGCGCCCATTGACATAAACTCGAGGAAAAAGCGCATGAAATCTTCGTTGTCCTTCAGAATATTGCTGGCCCTGCTGACAAACACCTCCACGCGCTCGACCGGGTCCGTGATATCGCGCACATAGGCGTGCACCTGTTCAAAATACTTCTGGCCCCGGTAGTGAAACAGCTCGATGAACAGGGCGTTTTTTGACTCAAAATGGTAGTACAGCCCGCCCTTGCTGATTCCGGCTGCCAGCGCAATCGCATCCAGCGACGTGAGGTAGTATCCGGTTTCGTTAAAACAGCGCAGGGCTGTCTCCAGGATCTGCTCTTTTCGATTTTCCCGTCCGCGCGGCATACGCTATACCCACTCTATCAAATTTTTGTAAAGGTGCTTATATCCAGACTGTTCAAAAATGATTAGATACAAGGCGCGCGAGTCATGAGTTGTAGGGGCACAGCATGCCGCGCCCCTACCGTACGCCGCAAAGACGAATAACGAGCGCAACGAAGCAAATGAGCGTTTTTCAACAGCCTGCGAAAACCTTATTTGGCCTTCTGCACCTTGCCGACCACCTGTGCCACCTGGCCCATGTCAGCGTCAATGATAAACTGCATGCGCTCCTTCAGCTCGTCCGAAACACCGGGCAGCGCCATGAACGACTGCATCATCATGGTGGAAAAGGTGTAGGGCGAAGCCTCAGCCTCCTCCATGACAATAGGATACTTTTCCGACAGGTCAAACAGAAAGTCAAGCTCCTCAACCGTGAAGAAACGCGGGAACAACACCCGCTTGGTATAGTCGGCCATGGCCTTGGGCTCGCGCACCCAGTTGAAATGATCGGCCCACCAGGTGGCATACTCGTCAAAACCCTGAGCGCCTTCGAGCTCGCGGATTACGCATTCGGCTCCCTTGTAGCCGGCCATCACTGCGCTCTGGTACAGGCATTCGCCGTAAGCGGCCGAATCGCCGACAAACAAAATGTTGCCCAGGTGAGGGATGATCATGGGCGAGAGGAACTCAATCACCACGCCGCTTGTCTCGATGACTTCGGATTTTTTGAACCAATCGGCATAGGGGCCCTTCTTCGTGAAATACTCGATCAGATCGGTCGCGGTCGAGGCCGGCAGCATGGACATGGTTTCCATGCGGAAGATACCCTCACCGTGGCAACTCGGCACCATGATGATGCCGCCTGCGCGGCCGCCGAAATTCTTGGCTCCGAAGAAGAACATGTCCCCGCGCACATACGGGCACTCAACATTGCTCAACTCATATTCAATCGTCGGGCCCTTCATGCCGAAATTCGTGCGCGAGGCATTGGCCCCGGTCACTTTGGCCACGCGTGAGCACAGCCCGTCAGCGGCAATGAGCTTCTTTGCTGTCAGGTACAGGTCTTTACCCATGCGCCGCACCTTGACGCGCACGCCGTTTTTATCCTGCTCGGCATGCCGGAAATGCGTCTCGGTCATGAATTCAGCCGATGTCTTCGAAGCCCAGGCAAAACGGTCGGCATGGCATTGATGCGGATTGAAGATATGGTAGAAAGGCTTTTTGGTCACTGACGCCTGCCAGTGCTTGCCCGTATCGGAGAACATATGCGAATGATAAATACCCTCCATGCTGCCGCCGTAGGTAACGGTAAAGCCCGTATCAGTATACTCAAGCTTTGTTTTTTTGCCCTGCGGGGTGCAGGCGATGTATTCATGGTTGAAGCTCTGATCCAGAAAACAATAGCCCGAAGCCGTGCGTATGTTGATGTCCAGCTTGGGCTTCTTGTCGATACCCAGAACCTTTACACCCCGTTTTGCCAGCTCACCGCAGGCCATCATGCCTGCAGGGCCGCAGCCGATAACGATCACATCATAGTCTGCCATTAGAAATTACTCCTTATCACGCGTGTGTTCTTTTATATTCCATTACCGCATAGTCGCCGAACAGGACTGCACCATTAAAAAAAGATAAACCGACTAGTCAGTGCAGTTTAACATATTGGCAAAAAGATGGCAACCAATTATTATCTGAAGATACAAGGGGCTAGCCGCATTACATCCCTCAACCAATGCATACTGATTTCAAAATTACGTCAATGTCATAATTATGCTGCTTTAACATATTAAAACCCGGCATCAGGGTGTAATAGATAAAAAAAATCCCCATTGAGCTGATGAACACAGCTTGGGCAGTCTGCTGAATGTCATGATCAACCATTTTGCGGGATTCAATAGCGCAGCGCAGCAATTTTTTAAAATTCTCAATTGAATTCTCATAATGCGCCCTGAGCACGTCACCGATCACGGGATTGCGCGCGCCCACGATCATGAATTCGACAAAAAAGCGCAGAAAATCCTCATTGCGCCGGATGAACTGGCTGCCCCGGCTGACAAACATCCTAATTTTCTCGAGCGGATCCTCGATCTGGTTTGTAAACGAAGCTATATAATCAAAATACTGCCTGCCCCGATGATGAAAAAGCTCAATAAAAAGCTCATCCTTTGATTTGAAGTGATAATACAGACCGCGTTTCGTGATTGCAGCCCTGCTGCATATCATGTCAACCGACGTTTTATAGTAGCCGTTTTCAATGAAGCACGCAATGGCAGCCTTGAATATTTCCTCGCGCCTCAGGCCTCTGATCTCCTCGTTTTTCATACCCGTATCCTGACAATAAACTGCAACAGCCTCAAAATTAGCGTGTCTTGCAGTCTTTTTCAAGGAGAAAAAATCTTATAAAAACTCTGATGAACTGTTGCTGGTTGCCGGTGATGGCTGCGCGCAACACGTTTTCAGTATGGCTGTACCGTTTAAAAAAAGGCAGGGCCGTGTGGCCCTGCCTTCTGTGTTACCCGTTCATAGTGCCCGCCATTACGGAAGTGCAACCTTGAAATAGTATATTGCCGGCGAGTACGTCCGCTGACCAGCACAATCGGTTACTGCAAACCGGAAGGCATACGTCGCGGCGTTTTGCAGCTGCAATACCGGCAGAGCAACCTGGGCATGCCCTTCAGCAGCATCGCTTGTAACACTCAGCGCTGTCCAACTGCTGTCGCCAACTACCTGGTACTCGGCACCGTGCGTACACGGATCCAGAACATGATACAAAATCGTCGCTGAAGGTCCACAGCACGTCATAATTCTTCTTAAGAACCATGGGGCTCGCAGGTGACGTCGGCAGCATCGGCCATGAGCCGGCTGCCACAAACGGACCGAGGTGATTACAGGCGGGGCATCTGTGCGCGCAACCTTGAAATAATATGTGCCGGACTGTACGTCCGCTGACCAGCGCAATCGGTTACCGTAAACCGGAATGCATACGTGCCGTTTTGCAGCTGCAATACCGGCAGAGCTACCCGGGCTGTGCCCTCAACGGCATCGCTTGTAACACTCAGCGCTGTCCAACTGCTGGCGCCAACTACCTGGTACTCGGCACCGTGCGTACACGTCCAGAACATGATACAAAATCGTCGCTGAAGGTCCACAGTACGTTATAGTTCTTCTTAAGAACCATCGGGCTCTCAGGTGACGTCGGCAGCGCGGCCATGAACCTGCTGCCAAAAAAGGACCGGAGGGGATTGCGGGGGGATTGTCTATATTTTACACGAACCGTTTACGCACTCATAGCCCTCGGGACAGTCGCTGTCGCCCTGGCATATCTTTTCAAAGAAAAAAATCGAACTTGAGGTGTACGGATACCCCTTGAGGGCGCTCGTATCAAAAATTCCCGCTACGATATCATGGTCACCGTCACCATCCAGATCGACTATCCTGGCATCAGCCGGCATGCACTGCACTTCCGTATAGAGCGAAGCCCTGTTAAATGTCAAGCTACCGCCGGACGTCTCGCCGGCTTCATAATAATAGACCCTGCCCTTGCCGTCTCCCGGCACCACCAGATCAACCCGGCCGTCACCGTTTACATCTCCTGCGCGCACCATGCCCGGTGAGCCCTGATCAGAGCCGGCAGATTAGCTCCACGCCGGTCAACAGCATATACATCAGCCAATACGTTAGAGACAGCATAAGGCCTTTTTAGCGCAACAAACCCGGCTCATAAGAAAAAGCGGATTTCCGGTCTCAATGGTTATCGGCACCCAGTCAGAAGTATCATCCGGGGTTACCCGGATTGCCGCCAAGCCCGGGAATTTTGAAATAATATATTCCTGACGGCCATATCCGCATTGATGACGTATCTTCATTCTGATGGTTATGATTGCTCGACCACAAGCTCGCTTAGTACCGTCATCGTTAATATCAGCAATTACCACCTCAAATCCCTTACCGATGGGATTTGCGAGGTATACCAGTTATCTATGGTATAGCGGCTCCACGCAGAAGCAGGATTTGTTATTCGCCGCCATTACTCCGTACCCGGATTTTTAAACCATACCAGCGAATCACCCAGCGGATCCGAGCCTGATGGTAGCCAAGCACCTCATTAGTAAGTACAAAATCTGCTGTGATTGCAAACTGCGGGCGCCACAACATCCAAATCACCATCTGCATCCATATCGAACATGACAAACAATGATCCCCCGCCTGTACCGATGGTATGGGAGGTATAGGACAACATTCCCGTATTTTCCAGCCATCGGGTTACCGTTGCTGGTGAGAGTTACACCAGTTCATGGTAATAATATCATCATCACCGTCACCATCAAGATCAATAAAATATCAGCGGTGATAGCTTTTTTTCCCTACGCTGTCTAAATAGACGGTCCGCTTGACCCAGTTGGCCGCGCTGGCAATGTCTCCGCCCTGATTTTCCAGATAGTAGACGCCGCTTGCAGCACGACTTGCCGATAAACTTGTCAAACACCACGATATCCAGTTCACCGTCATTGTTCATATCACGAACGATGGTTTCATTGGGAAAAACAAACGTGTTGTCCAAAATTGTTTTAGTCCAGGCGTCCTTATCGATTCCGTCCCACGTGAAGAGTGCAACTTCTCCATCTGTTCGTCGACATATTTCCGTCAGGCCCGACGCCCGAAGTGCAGATAATTTCCTTGATGCCGTCAGCATCAAGATCGGCAATCGTCAGGTAGGAAGCACCGATAAACCCGGTCACATCCGGCGAATACGGGCAGCGGGGTTGTAATGCCGGTTACCGTATGCCGGACAAATTTATCCGCGATTGACTGATCTTCGGTTACGACTCACGCTCTGAGCCGCCACAGGGCTGTAGACACACCGTCACAAAGCATGCGGCCGCAATGCAGGCACTGCCTGCCCATTTGCCAAAAACATGTGACAATGATCCGGTATTCATGCCTACTCCTCCTGTGTGGTTTATTATTTCACCCCTGTTATGAACAGACACTCAACGGCAGCATGGTATACCAAACAGTATACCATATATTGATAAATATCTCACAAATATGAAGCTGTCAAGCAACAATTCATTGAAGTAAAAACCAGTCGCCGCGGGCCAGCACCGCCGGCCTCGTTATCAAACGCACTCGATAATTACAGCCATTGCCGGTCCGCCTCCGGCACACAGGGAAGCACAGCCCAGGGCCTCGCCTGTTTTTAGCATTTCATACAGAAGCGAAACAACCACGCGCAATCCCGAGCAGCCTACCGGATGCCCCAGCGCTATGCCGGAACCATTACGATTGACAGCCTTGCGGTTAAGTTTAAACCCGGATTCCTGCAGCAGCATACGTTCCACGCCCAGATACTGGGCTGCAAAAGCCTCGTTCAACTCAAAATAGTTGATATCCTCGAATTGCAAGCCTGCCTGCCGGAGTGCGTCAGGGATTGCGCGCGCCGGCCCCAGGCCCATGACCGCAGGCTCAACACCCACCGTGCAGGTTGCACGAAGGACCGCCAGAGGCTTGACATCCAGCTGCTCTGCCCGCCGGGCCGACATCAGTACAACAGCGGCCGCACCGTCATTGACGCCTGAGGCATTGCCTGCAGTCACGGTACCGTCTTTTTTGAACACAGGCTTGAGGGCTCCAAGCGCCTTCATGGTGGTTTTCGGCCGCACATGTTCATCTGTGTCGAACATGACAGTTTCTTTTTTGCGCTGCACCTCGACCGGTACAATTTCATCACGGAATCGGCCCGCATCAATCGCCCGGGCGGCCCGGTTCTGGCTTTCGCAGGCCAGCTCATCCTGCTCCTCACGGCTGATCCCGTAACGCTCAGCGACGTTCTCAGCGGTCATGCCCATATGACAGCCTTCAATGGAGCATACCAGTGCGTCCAGCAGCATGGCATCCTCCATCGTAGCCGGAGCCCATGCGATAGCCTGTGCGCACCTTTGGCATCAGGTAGGGCGCCATGCTCATGTTCTCGACGCCCACGGCAAGGCTGACAGCGGTTTTCCCCAGCATGATATTGTTCGCAGCAATCTCAAGGGCGCGCATGCCTGATGAGCACAGCTGGTTGACCGTGAGCGCACCCGCATGCCAGGGGATGCCGATTTCCGCCTGGATCTGGCGCGCAACGTTTCCGCCGCAACCGGCCTGTATCACGTTGCCGCAGACGATTTCATCAACGTCTTCGGGGCCGATCCCTGCACGCCGAGGGCTTCCGTACCGACGATGCGGCCCAGCTCTTTCACATGCACGTCCTGCAGAGAACCCAGAAACGATCCGATCGGGGTGCGGCACGCCCCGACTATGACTACCTCATTGTTCATAAAACCGTCACCTTTCCCGAACGCTTGCGGACGTATAAATTATTTGCTTTCCCAGTTGATGAATTTCCTGAAATTATCACCGGTCAGTTTGTACTTGAATTCCTGCGAAATCGGCATCAGCATGATGTTGTCCAGCATGGGCTTGTAAAACGGCATGGTCAGCGGAAAGTCCGTTCCGTAGAACACCTTGTCCGGCATGAAATATTCCAGGAAGCGCATGTGGTCCATGTCAAAGAACTGCCGGAAATGCATCAGCAGCGGCACCGGCATGACCACGTCGGTATACAGATTGTCGTGCTTCATCACGTTCCACAGGCCCATTTCGATATTGTTGAACATGCCGCAATGCAGCTGAATGATCTTCAGGTCCGGAAAATCCATGGCAACGTCGTCGAGAAACTCGGGGTTCTGAAACTTCGTGCGGGTGCCGGGAAGCTCCTCGCAGCCGGTATGAAACTGCACGTGCAGGCCCAGCTCCACGCATTTCGCGTACACCGGGTACATCTCCGGCATATTCGGGCAGCCTGATGTGGCGGTGTGAAATTTCAGGCCCGGGAATCCGCACTCATAGGCCGACTGCACCATATCCAGGGCCGCCTCGACACCGTAGCGCGTGTGCACGCCGCCCACGGCTGTGAATCGCCCGGGGAACGCGTCGATGAACTCCTTTTTCACGTATTCATTGGGTACGTACCACTTCCACACCTCGTTTTTCGGTCCGAACGGAACAGTAACCCCGTGGATGGCCTGCAGGCACATGCCCTCGATGTTGGCCTGATCCATGTACTGCACAAATACATCCGGCGTCAAATTGGGGCACTGATCCGCCGTGGTAATCGCCGAAAACGGATTCGTGTCTCCCAGCAGGGCGCGGGCGCCCATCATGCTGCGCGCCACGACCGAATTGCCGCACCAGAAGTCAGTACAGCCCTGCCTGCCCTCAATGCCCTTTTTCTCGAGGCCCGGATGCCCGTGGCTGTCAAAATGCCTGAACGGTTTGAACTGCATCATTTTTTCAATGGTGCCATCGGTGTTTACCGGTTGCGCTTCGCTTGTCTTTTTTGTTTTCTGCTTATCTGCCATTGTGCTGTCCTTTCTGATAAAAGTACGTCTCGTCCTTTTCCTGTTTTGTATTCAATGCCGCCGTCCTGAAAAATTGCCCGGCGCTTATCACTCGATCGCCTCAGCTGCCCAGCGTGCGCGACTGCTGCTTTTGCAGCTTTTCCCAGATATCGGGCCGCTCCTTCTGAATGCGCTCATCATGTTTGTGAATCTCGCCCCAGATCATGCGCGGCGACTGGTACTGGCTCCAGCTGCCGTTCAAGCGTAACATTGTCCAGCAGCGAAAAAAGATAGCTGACCTGCTCGTCGGTATAATAGGGAATAAGCGCGTATCCGGTCGTGACCTGCATCATGCCGTCGTCATTGAACTCAAAGGTCTCAAGCCACGTGCGCGTGTATTCCTCAAATCCGGGCTTGCCCTGCAAGCTCCTTTACAACCGCATCGGCGGCACACCATCCACAGTTAAGCGCACCCTGGGCCTGCACCTCGACAAAGGCCGCCGCATCACCGATCACCAGGCAATTGCCCTGGTAGGGCTTTTTCATGGGCGCAAAGGCCTTGGTGGTACAGCTGTGCATCCGCTCAACCTTTGCGTCGGCAAACATCCAGGCAACCGGGCTTTTCTTTGTGAAATACTCAAACAGCTCCAAGCGGCTTCTGTTTTTCAGTGCCGATCACGAATCAGGTCCGCCCAGTCGAAATGCCCATGCGGGCCCGTGCCGATCAGGGGCGCATAGTGCGATCCGTAACACAGGCCCCAGTAGCCGACCCAGTGATTGCGATTGTAATTTTTAACGCCCGACATATACAGTGCCACCACCGGCGCCTGCGTGAAATACATGCGATCGGCATTGATGCCCATGCTCTGGGCAACTTGCGCGCTGGCGCCGTCAGCCGCAAGCAGTTTCTTTGCGCGCACGATAAAACGCTTGCCCCGGCTGACGCATTTTAGATGGACCCCTTCCCCGTTCCGGCTGTCGCGGGCCTCATAGCAGGTTGTGCCGCTCATGTATTCAATCCCCAGCGCCAGGGCCTGATCAAGCAGCTGCTGCACAAGACCGCCCTTGTCGTATTTCCAGGCAAGCGGGCGCCCGTCAGACCAGGCAAAATGCGCATTGTGCGTAAGATCTGCCGAAAAATAATATTTATCAAGGCAGGGGCACAGGGGACCGTGATATTCGATTTCCCAGCCGAACCGGGAGGATTTGATTTTATTCTTTTTGTTGGGCGGTACAATGCGGTGCGGACCCCTCGGCGGCAGGCCGGGCTCCACGATCAGCGTGTCGCCGTTATAATTTTCATCCAGAATCAAATGCTCGCTGCAATAGCGCGTGATTTTGGAGATATCAGTCCGCTTTTCAATCAGTGCCACACGCAGACCCGCACGTGCGCACCCGATGGCCGCGTGCACCCCGGCAGGGCCCGCTCCTACAATTGCAACATCAAACATACGCTACTCCTGTATAGTGGACTTCGTTGGCGCGGTTGAACGCTCCCAGCGCTGATATTTACGAAAACCTTTCTGCTCAAACGCCGAATTGTTGACCGTGATCATGTCAACCCTGATTTTACTCATCAGCATACCCGCTTTGATCATGGCCGCGCGCCTGCTCCGGTTCGATTTTCATTGCAGATGCCAGCTGTTCATAAGGTATACAGTCATTGAGTACCTGTTCAAACTCAGGATCACTTCCCTCCAGCAATACGGCATGCCCGATAAACTGCATGCAGAGCACCTTGCCCCATGTTTCAAACTCTTCATGCCAGTTCAGGCTCACACGCGGATTTTGCTGAATGTGAAACAATTTAGTTGTTCCTTTTTCATGCAGCCCGTAGATCGTCATAGTCTGCGGATCAAGCATAAAATCAGCCGTCGTTGTAAGCGGCGTATTATTGATGCAGGTCCCCAGCACGAATGTTCGGTTGTGCTTGCGGCCGCCGATTATATCGACAATCGCCTTCTTCACATCCTCCTGCCCCATGATGCCCTCACCGGCCGCGTACTTGAGATAGGCCCCTGAGAGCCAGGCTTTCGTGGCAGTCGTCTGTGCGTCGAGTGTAACGGAATGGCAGTCAACACAGCTCATGCCGGATTCAACCTCCGGATGATTCGGGCTGATACCGGCCGATGATGCGCTGATTTCCTTCGAAGCAGCGACCTGTGAGTACACCACCCCCCTCGAAGCCACCAGCAGCACAACCACTACGCACAACGAGCCAAGCAGAATCGATTTTATTTTGTTGGTCATTTTTTGCTCCTTTCCTGATACATACGCAGAATTAACCGGCTGAACTGTGAACCAGTGTCAATTTTTCACGCTGCGCGGCCCGCTCAGCATGCATTTTTATGTTGTAATACTCTTCAATCATGCCGAGATAGCGTGTGAACATGTCGAAAAAAAACTGACGGTCGTCCTCGGCGCTGATTGCGTCAAGATTCACCGCCTGCGCCAGTTCATAGCAGCGCACATGAAACGCCTGTCCGTAAGTTTGCATGCCAAAATCCTCTCTACGATCTTTCCTCTCAGCTATCTAAGCCGACCGGTCAGTAAACACATGGCGCTCAAAAAAATTCTAATCCCCTGTGGCGCGCTCAATCAGCTCGACCAGACTCAGCATTTCAAGCGCAGCATCCTCGGCGTGAATGCCATCCTGCAGATTGGTCTCACACCATGGGCAGCTGGTCACCAGGGCCTCGGCCCCGGTCTCCAGGGCTTCGCGTACACGTTCGCGCGCGGTTTCAACCGCGAATTCAGGATAGGCCGACTTAACGCCGCCCCCTGCGCCGCAGCACCATGAAAACTCCCGAATGCGCTCCATTTCAACCAGTTCCATGCCGGGGATGGCTTTCAACACATTCCGGGGCGCATCAAATACGCCCTTCGCGCCGTAATTGCGCTCCCGCGGCGGATCGGAAAGGCCCCACTTCACGCGCGTTCCCTCCCACAGGTCCTGCGGCTCGCCGCCGCGGCCCGAGTGACAGGGGTCATGCCAGGTAACCTTCAGGGGCACTTCTTTGGTAAACTTCAGCCTTCCGTCCTGCACCAGCTCGTCGAAATATTCCATGCTGTGCCTGACTTCAAAATTCATTTTCCCCACCGCCGGATACTGGCTCTGCAGCACCCCGTAACATCCGGCGCATGACGTAACAATCGTTTTAATACCCAGGCCGTTAAACATCTCGATATTTTTTGCTGCATGCTCATGAAACATGTCCTGCATGCCGACCTTGACAATCGGGCTCGCACAGCATGCTTCATTGCTGCCCAGAATCCCGACATCAATGCCCGCCTTCTGCAGAATGCGCAGGGTTGAGCGGGCGACCTGCTGCATATTGGCATTATAGGAATAGGTGCATCCGGCAAAATACAGCACCTCGGCCTTTTCCTTGCTGAGGTCTTTGACCTTCATTTTGCGGGCCCAGTGGCCGCGCCGCGAGCCGCGGGCTGCAGCCAGGGGTTGTGGTTCTTGCGAATACTGTCAACCGCGGGCATATGTCCGGGCAGAGGCCCTTTGCCCTGCTCGACACAGAATTTGCGCAGCTCCTGCAGTATTTCAAGCGGCTCCATGTCGCGGGTAAACTTGCAGGTCACATCGCAGCCCCCGCACAGGGTACAGGCGTAAATTACCTCAAGGGCTTTGTCCGTGATTTCAAACTCGCCTTCCAGCAGGGCGCGGGCCAGATCAAAGCGGCCCTGCGCGGAATAGGAATCAAAGTTGTATTTCCTGAGCGACGGGCACACCATGGCGCGCTCTCGGCTCTTGATGCTCCACGGGTGCAGCCATTTGCACATGGAGCAGCGCTCGCAGTTCACCAGGTCCCAGCGGTATTTCTCAAGACTCATCGTTTTCTCCTCGGACGAAGGAGGCTACAGCCCCAGTCTGCCCGGGTTCATGATGTTTTTGGGGTCAAGCACGTCCTTTATCATTCGTCGCCGTCTGCTGCTGGGCGGCATTGCTTGCCGTGTGCAAGCTGCGCCCAGGAGCCGTAGGCCCGGGTAAAAAGCGCGCCGTGGGTGTACATGACACGGCGGCTTTCGCATGCAGATCCCGCATGCGCTCACGCAGCGCGCTGCGTCATGCCGGGTTATAGGGCAACATGAACTCAAGATGCGCGACCCGGCCGTTTTCAATCGGCTGGACATAGATGCCGATGTCCTGGAAATTGTAGCCCGCCTGCGCGGCCTGCTGCTGCATGGCGTTAATAAATACCGGCACCCGGTTCATGGTGGTGATGAAAAAAATATCAGCGCTGGCGCCCGGCGCGCGTCCTTCCAGTACACGTCACCAGGCCAGCATCTGTGCAGATTCTTCTCAAAAAACCGCGCGGCGCGGGGAGCTTCAGGCATGGTCGGCTGCGGCGCAAGCCGCATTCCTGCGAGGTTTCAAGAAAATCAGCCTCCTGCCAGGCGATACGCTCCTCGGGAAAGCGCTTCAACCCGCCGATGCAGAAAATCTGCACAAAGGCCGGCAGGCGCTTCTGCAAGGGCTCGTATGTCATCGGGGCCCTGCGCCAGTATGCAGGCCAGGTTCGCCCGGTTGAGAATAAAGCACTCATAGCCCAGCCATTTTCGCTGCACGCGGGAGGTAAAGGCCGTCAGCGGCTCAATTGACGGCAGCAGCGGTAAAAAATATCTTCTGCTTCAGGGCAGGGGCTCGGCCATGATATTCATCCAGGTGACGATGCCCAGGGTTCCCTGGCGCGGGTAAACAGCCGGTTCCAGTCAAAGCCCGGGCCCCAGGGCCCGACCATGTCATTGGCGTCTGATCAGGAGGAGCCGACTGCTGCGGCGCCAGTGCGGAAAATCTCGCCCGAGGCCAGCACGATCTCGGCCGTATACATGGGCTCGCTGTAATTGAACTCCGGGATCAGCATGGGCTGGGCTTCAAGATGCGCGGTCAATACGGACTGGTCGCGCCGCGGCAGCAGCGGAATAAGCGCGCGCAGGCCATTGTGTTCAAGCGCATCCTGCAGCTGATCATAGGTGCACGCCGGGCGCTATGCGCACGCCCGGTTGCTGTGATCGATTGCGTGAATGTCTTTCCAGTCCGACAGATCAACCACCATGCCGCCCAGGCGCACAAGTCCGGCCCCGTAGAGGTGCGTGCCCGAACTGAGCGGAATCAGCGGCATTTTCAAGCTGTTTGCGCACTTGACGAGTTCGCAGATCTGCGCCGTGTCCCCGGGCCTCACCATAAAGGCGGGCCGTCCGGCCTGCTCAAGGCTTTTGTCACGGCATAGCGCGCGAGCACCTCCGGACTGTCGGATACCTGTTCGGGTCCGACGATTTCCTCCATCCGTGCTTTACCTCCGCGTGAAACGAAACGCGCGCGGCGCACTGCTCGGCGTAGGGAACGAGTCGTCCAGCGGTTTTTAATAATCAACCATTGCAGGAGTCTGTGTGCTCATAAATGCTCTTCTCCTCGAGTTTGCTGCGCCCTTATCGCCTGCGGGGGCTCCGGCGGCACCGGAAAGCCCGGATTCGATGTCAGCCGCGGATCAAGCGCCGTCTTGATTTTTTTTACCAGTTCATGATAGTTGCACATTGCCGGGCCGGTGATATAATTCATGGGACCGAGCGGCCACGAGGTGGTCATCTTGCGCTTTACGGCCTCGACGATGGTTCCGACATAGCTGTTCATGAAGGCGCCTCCCGCAGCCAGATCGTGCTCAAAATAAATCAGCGGCTCGGTTTCGGAGTAATGGCCCAGCTGATAAGAATTCAGCCAGTCATTGCGCACATCATCGGGGGCAAGGTGGCCTTTTTCGATGCCGTCCAGTATCAGCGGCCACATGTACTCCTTGCTCATTTTCAGGCTCTGGTCGAGGGAGTCAAACCCGAAACCGCCCATGACGAAGAAGTCACCCGCTATGCGGAACAGGCGGTTTGAAACGCCGGTGCGGATCTGCTCGCCGAGATTGCAGGCCGCGCACGACCACAGCTCACCCTCCTCGGGAATGTACTCACCGCCGGTTTCCTTGACGATTTGATCCAGCACCATCTGTTCATAGGCAACCTGGCGGGGAGAGGAAAACCCGAGAAGCGTGACCGAGAGCACATTGCGCCATTTCTTTTTAAACTCGGGCCATTTCTCCCAGAAGTACTCAACCGAGGGCGATTCACCTGCCAAAACCATCGCAGCCGGCTCCTCATGCACGGCAACGCCGATCTCGGCATGACCGATCTCATACATTGCATCAATGAGTTTCTTGCGGGTCGGGAAACTTGATCAGGTTGACCTTGAACCGGTCTTGGGGAAATCGACCTGAAAATTCGGGTTGGCCCCCTTGACCGGAAACGTCTGCGGGCCCGGATAGGGAAACAGTTTGACCGCCATGGTCGTCACCATGCCCATGCCGCCGCAATGGCCGCAGTCTCCCCGCAAAAGCCCTTTCAGGTTAATCCCGGCGCAGTCGCCCCAGAACCAGTCGCCCCGGGCATTGCCGCGCGAGCCGATCTTCAACAACTCGCCGTTGGGAAGCACCCAGTCACATCCCAGAACGCCCCGGTTATAGCCGAACTTGTGCCCTGTGCCGCCCATGCCCTGAAACATATTGTTGGCAACCACCGAGCACTGCGCACCGCCTTCGCACACGGTCAGGGTCAGGCCCTTCTGCATGGTCTCGGCCTGCAGCTGGGCATAGGTAACATAGGGCTCAACCACGGCATACATGTTGTCCGTGTCGATCTCCAGAATGCTGTTCATGCGCTTGGGGTCGATGATGATGGTATCGGCCGCGTGCGGCATGTTGGGCGGAAACAGATTGGTGCCGACCGGAATATAATTAAACTTGTACCGGTTGGCGAGCAGTATGATGGTCTGCACATCCTGTGTGCTGCCGCGGCAGCGCAACCGCTGCCGGCCGGTAGCGGCCCGACTGCGCATGGGTGGCGTAGGCCAGCCACATATAGCTGTATCCGGAAGTAACCGCCGGATCATCACAGACATTTTCCGCGCCCAGTGCGTTTGCAAGTGCCGCGTATGCGCCGTTCGGAAGACTCATGACACGCGCTCCCCGTAAGAAAATTAAAAATTCTTATTTCTTGATGGTTCCCTAAAAATCAAAAAATATTTTCAAAACATACGCTCCGTAAATTGTAGGAGGCACGGCATGCCGTGCGCACTTTACGCCGCAGTGATCCGCTTGGACGAAACGCAACGCAGCATCCGGACTTTGTACGAGTGCGTCATTTTTTGATGGCTTCCAGCAGCAGGTCGATCTGTGTTGTGTTCTGGTAATCAAGATCAAGGTCGACCTTCATCACATGTTTTATGAAAATCGAGCCCAGCATCAGGCTGAAGCTGGCCCGGGCAATACTTTCGGCATCGACCTGCCTGAAAAGCCCTGAAGTGATGCCCTGCCCTATGATTGCCTGCAAGCCGGCTTACATAGCCGTCAAAGAAAGTCGTAGTCATTTTGGTTGTGCCGTGCTTTTCCGCCTCGTCCGTAAGCCGGGCGACGTACACCTTGAAAAAGTCATTATTCTCCACAATGGACTTTGATATCTGCACAATAAAGGCCCGCATCCTCTCCCGGATGTCTTTAATCCCGGCAATATTCTGATCAACATCGCTCAACAGCTGCGAGATTTCCTGGTAAAAAAGCTCGTTGATTATCATATACGCACCTCCTTTATTGTATGACGATGGTTTGCATAGCCATGTTCAGACGAGCGGTACTAGACACAAAGAACATTACCGACTGGTCAGTATACATTAATAACCAAGTGAAGCCCGCTTGTCAATGAAAAAATAATCTGTGCAGCAATACCGTATCAAAAAAGTTTGGACATCCCATGCGTCACGGCCTGGCTCTCCGCTGACCTTCTCTGCCGCAGAGTGCAACCATCAAGCGCCATAGTATCT